>CAKRJY010000004.1 GCA_934352055.1 uncultured Lachnospiraceae bacterium | reverse complement strand
GCTCTTAACTGGTTAAAAAGCCTTTAAAATCGTCTATATGCGTTAATACTCCGTACTGTCAATCTGGAGTTTGAATAATTTTCAAAAGCTCGCAAAGCCTAGTAAAATGGGCATTTGCGAGCTTGTTTTTTGCCTTGTGGTACTATTTTGGTACTACAGTGAGCTGTGCAGGAATAGTTTTATTTACGCTTGAGGTCATGTTATTTTCCACTCAAAATATTCATTTGGAGAAATCTCTCCATTATTTAATTTCGTTTTCATTTCACACCATTCCGAAAGGAAATCATTTACCAATCCATATTCAAAAGTTAATGCAACAGGCGCACCTGCACAGTCATAATCATCTTCGTTATAAGTTGCTCTGGCTGTTTCAGATGGCTTTGCCGGAGTCATTGCAGTTAAGTGAATCAGGTTGCCAGGAGCAGTGTACTCAGGAAATCTGGTGACTTTTCCTCTTGCTGGAAGTGAAGCTGCACTTTCTTCAAGCCAGAAAAGTGTTTTGATGATATCTTCAGCAGCACCAAGGCTGTAATCAGAGATTGCCCTGTAATTGCAGTGCAAAGCATCGGCAAGCTTTAGAACCATATCTTCACTGGGAATGCGGGCACCGGTTTCATACTGGGATATGCGGACCGACATATTTTTGCCCTCAAATCCAAGTGCACCGCCAAGCTCATCCATTGTCATTTTACGGAATACCCATATTTTCTTTATTCTTTCATCAATTGTCATACAGATAAAAAGAGTTTGGTTTGATACAGCATTAGAAAACTACGGAAGGGGAGAAACACATGGCAGATGGAAAGCAAAGATACAAATCTGACAGGAAAGATCATAAGATATCTGTGAAACTGTCAGAAAAAGATGTGGATATTCTGAAAGCGGCACTTAAACGAACCGGGCTAACAGTAAGTGCCTATATAAGAGGTATTACAGCGATATTGATAAATTGCAGAATAGCCTGGATGATATAAAGAAAACATATGGGGAGGTGTTGGAAGTATGGCGATTACAAAGATCCCAAATATACAGGAATCAGAGGGCAGAAATCCGGCAACACACCTGAAGAATGCTTTGGAATATATCTAGAATCCAGATAAGACAGAAGAATGTGTACTGGTGGGCGGTATCAACTGCCTGCCGGATACGGCATTTGAGCAGATGGACGAGACAAAGAATATATTTCATAAGACAGGTAAAAGGCAGGTCTATCATGTGATCATATCGTTTTCGCCGGAAGAAAAAGTAACGGCAGAGCAGACAATGTATGTTCTGGAACACTTTGCGAAGGATGTGCTTGGTGATGATTATGAAGCTGTGTATGCAGTCCATATTGACAGGGAACATATGCATGGGCATCTGATCTGGAACAGTGTCAGCATGACAATCGGCAAGAAATACAATTCACCTAAAAACAACTGGAAGAACCATCTCCAGCCTATTACAAATAAATATTGTGATGAACTGGGGCTTGCTATCATGCCGGCAGAGTACAGCAGGAATCCGAAAAATATCAGCAGGGACAAGTGGGAAAGAGAAATGTCAATGGAAGAGATAATTCTCAGGGATGCAAAAATGTGTGCGTATGCAACCGGAAATGTGGAGCATTTTAAATATCTGATGAAAAGACTTGGATATGTATTCAAGAAAGATGCGTGGATGGAAGTGCAGGCCCCGGGATTTCGGTATTATCATAAACTGGCAAAGCTGGACGAGATGTTTTCAGAAGATATGCTAAGGCATCATGTGGATATGCCCTGGATGGTAAAGCCTTACTTTTATTCGTCGGATATCAGGGGATTGCACAGGGCGAAGCTGTCATCATTCCAGAAGAAGTTTTATGCAAAGCTATACAGATTAAGGATTGTAGAGCAGAAGCGTTTTGTAGTCGGTGGAGCAAAGTATACAGAGGATTTGAAGAGGTTTCATCGGTTACAGGACGAATATCTGCTGCTTGTAAATAATGACATCAAAAGTGTTGTGGAGCTTGTGGATTTCATAAGTGAGAAAGAAGATAAGATTCAGCAGATTGAGGACAGACAGAAGGAGATATACAGAGAAAGCTCTAGCCGGAAACGCAGTATAAAGAATGAAGAGCAGTACCGAGAATATCAGATATGGCATATGGAAGTGCAGGAACAACTGGATGAGCTTAAGCAGGAGAAAAGGGGAATTAAGAGGCAGATACAGCTTGCTGATGACATTATAAAAGAAGATTTGTATACGGCTTATTATGCGGTGTCGGGGAAGGAGAAGATTGTTGCTGACAGGGATGTTAAGATACCGGGGATGGAAGAGGATACTGAGGTTGAGAAAGCAACGGCAACAGTCGTTGAGACTGATGCAAATGTTGAGGTAATGAATCTTGACAATAATCAGAATGAAATAATCAGACTGAAAGAGCAAGCTGATAGTGCGAGAAAACAACAGACTGATTTAGATGGCATAGGAATACCAGAGATTCATAATTCGTCTGATGTGAATATGGCAAGAGTTGGCGAAAGTATAACTGATGTAAAAGGTAAAAGTGAATTTGTGGAACCTAAAGAAAAAGAGCCGATGGACAAAGTTGGCTGGATTGTAAGGAGAATATCAGAGCTTGGCGGTTATGGGAATGTCAGTGATTCTGCTAAGGCAGATGTATTCGAATTTGATATTGCTGATGTGAGTGGAAGCATAAGGTTGTTCTCGGCTGTGATGAAAAAACTGGGAATAAAGCTGGATGGGGATGAGCTTTATGAGGAGTTCCAGAGGATTTATGATGAAGCAGTTAGCAGAGATGTTGATAAAGAAAGGGAGAAAGATAAGATGTGGAGTAGGGGCAGAGAAAGGTGATTCCTCTGCCAAATATTAAATTAGACGAGATATATAATTGAATATTAAATATGTATTAAATACTAATAAATCATATTTAAACAGTGAAATAGCAGTTGAGGAAAACAGCTGTTCGTGTTATGATTTATTTGCTATTTTATACATTTCAGAATCGGAGGAAGACTATGTCTGAGACTACTGAAAAATGGTCAAATTTAGAAGAAACAGCAGAATATTTAGGTGTAACAAAAGACACTATAAGAAATTGGATAAAAAAAACGGATATACCGGCACATAAGATAGGACGACTTTGGAAGTTTAAATTTTCTGAAGTGGATGAGTGGGTAAAAAGTGGAAACGCAGCATTGTAATGATTAATTGATTTTACATGTGTCCGTTTTATTGTACATAGAATGTAGTATGATACTAAAATATAGGAGATCTTTTACTTTTAGTAGGAGAAAGAATTATGAGTCAAATAAAAGAGTTTAATATATTAGATTTATTTTGTGGAGCTGGCGGATTTTCGTATGGAATGCATAAAAATTCACATTTTAAAACAGTTGTTGCAATAGATTTTAATGAAAAAGCAGCAGATACATTTAAGAAGAATATGCCAAATACAGAGGTGATTGTTGGAGATATTACATATGATAAGACTAAGGATAGGATAATTACAGAGTCTAAATTAAAGGGCGTAAATATGATTATAGGTGGACCACCTTGCCAAGGATTTTCAATGAAAGGAAAAAAATTAGGATTAAATGATCCGAGAAATTTTCTTTTTATGGAATATCTGAATCTGGTTCAAGAAATACAACCAGAAGTGTTTGTTATAGAAAATGTAAAAAGTTTATTGAATACGGCAGGTGGATGGTTTAAGAATGAGATTCTTAATTATATCCATAAATTAGGATACAAGGTGCAATATGGAGTACTTAATGCAAAAAAATTTGGAGTGCCGCAGGCAAGAGAGAGAGCTATATTTATATGTTCAAAGCATAAGGATATTACCTTACCTAAGGGAAATGAATGTATAGTTACAGTTAGAGATGCTATATCAGATTTGGCATATTTACAATCGGCAGAAGGTGAATTTGAACAAGAATATATTACAGCTCCAAAGACTGAGTATCAAAAATTTATGAGAAAAGGCAGCAAGCATTTATATAATCATAAGGCATCAGCACATTCAGAGAAGGCTTTAGAAAAATTGGCAATGATACCAGCAGAAAAAGGAAAAGAGTGTTTACCAGAAGAACTATGGGGAAAACAAAAATTTAATACAACTTGGGGAAGACTTGTATGGGATGAGGTTTCACCAACAATAGATACTAGATTTGACACTCCTTCTAACGGAACTAATTCTCATCCTGAATTAAATAGAGCTATTACGCCTAGGGAGGCAGCTAGGATTCAGAGCTTTGATGACAATTTTGTGTTTTATGGAAGTAAATTTTATATAAGAAGTCAGATAGGAAATGCAGTTCCGCCATTATTAGCAGAAGCAATTGCAGATAGAATATGGGAGATGTATAGAAATGAGTAACAACATTACCTTTGAAGAGAAAAGTATAGATTATGAAAAGTCTTTGGATGGAGATTTTAAAAAGAATAATGGGATATTTTATACAGATACTGAGTTGGCATCTAGTATTGTAAAATTTCTTGAAATTCCAGAAAAAGCAAGTATATTAGATCCATGTTGTGGAACAGGAAGCTTTATATATGCATTGCAACAAAAAGGATATAGTAAAGTCTATGGATGCGATTTTGATTTAATGACAGTTAAAAAATGCCGTGAATTAACGGAATCTAAAAAGATTAAAACAATGGATACAATTGGGCAAAGTGGTGACATAGTATTGAAAAAGATGAGACATAGTAAGTTCGATTATATTATTGGAAATCCACCATATGCTCCATTAGGAAAAAATGTGAGCATTGAAGGAGATGCACATTTTGTAGCAAAAGTTAAAAGTGCAGGCTCTAATTTATTTGTAGCAGCTATATATAGAGCATTTGAATTGGCAAAAACGGATGGTATTATATCATTTATTATACCTAAGAATCTTCTGCACATCTCATCATATAAGAATATACGAGAAATTCTACTTAAAGAAAAGACAATAATCTCTATAATTGAACTTGGAATACATTTTAAAACTGTTCGAGGTGAACAGGTGGTTTTGACTGTTAAAAATAATTATGAAGAGAATAATAAGATAAAATTTTATTCATATAATCATGGTGAAATTACATTTATGTCAGAGGTGGCACAAGATTATTATGAAGATGAAATAATAGTATTTACAGATAATGAGGAAGTTCCAATATATGATAAGTTAAAAGATTCATATGAACAATTGGGAGATGTTTGTACTGATACTATTAAACGTGGACGCGATAAATCAGAAAAAGCAATAAGAGGAAAGCAAATAAGAAAATTTGGATTCAAAGATCAAGATGTGCCAGACGATGGTAATCAAATATTTATTCAGAATATTTTTAGTGCTGAAGCAGGAATTACAGCAAGCTTTGGTGGAAATTTGAAACCATCGGAGACGGTAACAACGATAAAACTTAAAAATACGAAAATGTGTAAATATGTTTTGGGATTACTTCATTCAAGAGTATGTAATTATTTTTTAATACGATTTGGATTTAATAATTCCAGACTTACAATCCATACAGATGCTCAATATTTGAAAGGAATTCCTATTGTTATTGATGATGATGCATTTGAAAAAGTAGTATCAATTGTTAATAAAATGGAAACAGTAACATATATGGATGATGAATGGTATAAGCTTAATGAACAGCTTAATGATATTGTCTATAAAATATATGAACTTAATGTTAATGATAAAAATTATATAGAGAAAGAAATGAAAAAAATAAGTGCAAGTAAGTGGTATGGAAAGACAACATGTACAGCGTAGTCATCAAACAGAGCATAGGAGGAGTATTTGGTGAGCAGAATTGAATGGAAATCTATTGAAGACAAGTATGAAGCAATAGGATATTTAGCAAAACCTGACGTTATAGAAACAATAGAAGCTACTGTACCAGAAGATAAGCTAGATAAGTTTAAAGAAGAATATAAAGGGAAATATTCGGAAGAGTTTCCATATGTGACAAAACCAAAAAGTAAATATGGATATCAGTTTAGGATATATTTGAGCGACACGGATGGCTGTCCTAGCTGTTTAGTTGATTATTTGGATAACAAATATGGAAACAGAATAAATGATAATCATTTTATTGCAGAACTTGTAAAAGAATATGGATTTAAATTCACAAAGACTCAGCAGAATAGTGAATATATTCATAAATGTGTAATTGAAAAAGCAGTTCAGTTTGAAAAAGATTATTATAAAGGTTTTAATGTGTATACAAATTTTTTGCGGACATTATCAAGTAAACTACTTGATGGGAAAGCAATAATACAACCGAATATTGTACATATAACATCATCTGTAAATAAGCCCACGCATAGAAATACCAAAAAATCAGAAATGATGAAAACATCATTTACTACGGAGCAATTATTTCGCTTAGGATGGTTAGGTGAACAATATGTATATAAATTACTTATTAACAGGGATAATAGACTGTTAAAGGCATTACGAATTCAAAAAGCGGATTTAACTGAAATTATATGGCATAATGAAGGAGCAATAGAAAATGAAAAATGGGATGATAAATCTATTGGTAAGGGATGTGACATAGAACTTAAGTTGAATGGTAGGCATTTATATATTGAAGTTAAAGCAAGTAAAAGAAAAAATGGCTTGTTTACTATGACATCAAATGAAATGCAGAAAATGCGTGATAAGGGTGATGATTATTATATTATAAAAATTAATTGGCTTGAGAAAATAATAAACAATGAAAGTCCTGATGTATATGTATTTGAATCACCGTATATTAAGTTTTTTAAACCAGAAAAAATGAAAGAAGCTACATTTAGAATAGAAGGTGAAAGTAATGAATAATGAAATGGCATATTTACTAGGAATGGTAACTGGTAATGGAGAAATACAAAGAGGGGTTAATGAAACTACAGTTGTAATTGAAATTCCACATAAAAAATTAGAAACGGAATTTCAAAAGGATGTTGCCATATATGTAAAAGCCAGTATTACAGATATAAGGCAAGTACTTGAACCATTGCTTGGAACTTCTTTAATGTTTAATCAAAGTGCAAATGTTTCATATCTTTCATTTAGTAAATCCAATGAAGATTATTTAATGAGAGAAATTTTACGATACATAGGTAGGGCTACATCACATGAAAATATAAGAATTTCGCCAGAATTGTTTTCATTTACAGAAGATGAAAGAAGACAGTTTATCAAAGGTTTTGCTGATGTGACAGGATATATAAGAAAATCAAATTATTTTTTTGAAAAAGAGATGCATAGAGTGTATTTTGAAATACCTCAAAACTGGGAATTAGTAACAGATTTTTGTAATCTTTTAAAAAGTGTAGATATTCCGGTGCAAAACATTGATTGGGGACATCCTAATATGAGAGATGGAAATCTGAAAAAATATAATGAAGGAAAGCCAGACTTTTGGAAAAAAGAACATCAGGTTAAGGTATGGGCAAATGAATATGAGCCAATAGGATTTGCTGTTATTCATAAAAATGAGGCTTTAGACACGTTTGCTAATGAACAGATTATGTTTATTGAACAGCAAAATAAAAGAGTTTCTGATGTAACACACAGATATTATTGGGAATTAACTGGAAAGAAAAAAGTCAAACCAGCTCATCCAAGTGAAAGTGATGAATTTATACCAGAAGAAATTAGGGGACATCATTATGATTCATGGAAGGAAATAGCTCATGATTTAGGATATGGTAAGGATAGCAAATGTTAGAAGAAGAACTATATGAGCCAATGCGAATGTGGCTTGAACAGTACATGATAGATAATTACAAGGGATACGAAATTATTACAACGGACTGTCATAGTGAAAGACTTGATAGGGTGCTTGCAAAATATGACATTGTAAAGGAACAGGCGAACGGAGTAGATATACAGATAGATGTTCTTGGAATTGCAAGAAAACAGGGAAAGGTCAAACTTGTTTTTATAGAAGCCAAGAAGACCAAATTAACATTAAGAGATTTAGGGCAACTATGGGCTTATTGCAAACTAGTGGATCCGGAAGAAGCTTTTTTACTTACATCAGCGGATTTAGGAAGTTTAAGAAAACTTATTGCTGGATTTAAAAGAGAAGATTTACTAGATTTTGGTAATGGGAAAATAATAAAGAAAATGAAAATTGGTAGATGGGAAGTAAGTAAGGATAGACCGGATTTAAGTTCGTTTTTGCCGAAGATATAGAAGAGGTGCCTGTATGAGAAAGAAGAGCAGTGGATACACATTTTTGGATATGACAAAGGAAGTGATGGAGATGGAGAAAAAACCATTGACAGTAGCTCAAATTTGGAAATATGGTGAAATAAATAACTTGACAGATAAAATTGGAAGTAAGGGTAAAACACCACTAAATACATTGCAGGCACGTCTTTACATAGATATCCGTGATAATGAAAATAGTATATTCACGCAAACATCTAAGAGACCTTCTAAATTTTATCTCAAAAATTTAGAATGTGAGGATGGTACAGATGGCGAAATAGTTGAAATTGAGCCAACAGGATATAATGAGAGAGATTTGCATTTATTATTATCTTCATATGTTTATGCTAGTCCTGAATTTCGCTGTGTAACAAAAACAATTTTCCATGAAAGAACAGGTAAAACAAAAAAAGGATACAACCAGTGGTTGCATCCAGATATTGTAGGTGTACATTTCCCTTTTGAAGATTATTCAGACAGAACTTTGGAATTACAGCGATTGGTAGGCGATTGTCCATATAAAATTTACTCGTTTGAGATGAAGAAAAATTTAAATTTTACAAATTTAAGAGAGTATTATTTTCAGGCAGTGTCAAATTCAAGCTGGGCAAATGAAGGATATATTGTCGCATTGGATATAGATGAAGATGAAAGTTTTTTAGCAGAGTTAAAAAGACTGAATAATGCATTTGGTATTGGGGTTATTAAACTGAATGCAGAAAATGTGAGTCAAAGTGTAGTAATGTTTAATTCAAGGCAGAACGAAAATCTTGACTGGGATACAATAGATCGACTTGCAGAAAATCCAGATTTTGATCAATTTATTGGTGATATTAAAGATGATGCTGATATAAGAAAGATAAAGAGTCAATATGATTTGGTATATAATGACGATGACAAAGTTGCTGAATATGCGAGAAATAAACACATTATATAAAAAAGGAGAATTAAAGTATGGGATATGTTTTAACTGGAAGAGCAATGGATATTTTTACATCAGAACAAGGGCTTTGTTACATATTGGGATATTTGGCAAGACCGGGTAGAATAAAATATATTGAGGCACAAGTACCATATGGGAAAGAGCAGAAATTTATGAATGCTTATCCAGGTGCTGACTATGATAATATGAAAATAACATCAGATAAACAGAGTTTTCAATTTAGAATAATTTTAAATTATAACGGACAATGTCCTCAAGAGTTAGAAGAAGCATTGACTAGTGGTGGGGGCGCATTTTATAAAAATTGTATCTCACGAGGTAAATTTATAGAGAGAATTATTAATGAGTATGGATTCGAATTTTTTAATGCTCCAAATCCAAGCGTTATAAGAAATATTGTTCAAAGAAGGCATCCGGATTATTTGATTGATTTTGATGAGGGATATAACATTCCATTGTCTGGAAGATGCTGAAAAATAGATTTAATAAGTAACGAAACTAAGTAAGTATACTGGGGAATATGTGGGAAATCTGTTGTGTCGGATAAAATAATACCGATTCTTGAGTCGAAAGAAGGGATGAAGTTGAAGTTCAAAGCACTACATATAATAATTGAGGGGCATAATTCAATATATGATGATGTTGAGAAGATTATATCATTTGGAAAAAATAAGTATGAATATAATAATGAGGTGTTCCTGATAGAAAAGAAGATTGTTGATAATAGATATTTATGGATGTATTGTCAATATGAAAATTCTAAATTGTATGGTGAAATTGTTCTGGATACGGAGAAAGAAAAACAACATAAGAATACAAGAAAAAAGAATGAAATAGAATTAAGAAAACAATTGTTTTTAATTTTAGATACAGAATCTCAATTATTATATTTAAGTGATATTACAAAAAAAGGTGCTATAAAAGCGTATTTTACTGAGGAATTACAAGCGGATATAATAATAAAAAATTTATATTCCTCTTTAGATGAATTTCAAAAGTCAGTAAAGATATTAAAGAAATTAAAGTTTACACAGTACAGAAATATATCCAATACGTTAGATAAAGAATCTATTTTTATGCAACAAGCAAATGAACTTGGATTAGATATGCCAGAAAAAATAATGATGCAAATAGAGTATCCAAATACATTTGTTGGTAATTTGAAAAACGGAATTCAAATTCTCAAGAAAAAGAAAGATCAGGGATATTTTAGTGATATTATATTGATTGGCGAGGATGACTTTGGCATAGAGCAAAGTTTTGATTTTACGTCTATAATAAAAAATATTGAAGTAGCAGTTAAAAAAAATGAAGATGATAGATATGATGAAAATGAAGTTGAACGAAATTTTTTTGAGAAAATAAGGTGATTGAAAGATGTATAAAAAGCATAAAATTATGTTGGGAATAATTGTTATATGTTGTGGGATTTTATCTTATGTGTTTAAGGTAGGGTATTCAGTTATAGCATCTGATGGAATAACAGTTGTTTCAATTGTTTTGGCAATATATATGACTTCTTTTTCCGGTTTGGTGTCTTCTGATTTAGCAAAAAAAATGCAGAGAAAGGAAGATAAAATAATTAATGGAAAATCTCAATTAGGTGTATTAAAAGGTTATTTGAATGCTGCGGTTGGAATAGGGATTATTAATATAGTAGTTTCATGTATATCGCTAATTTTGAAAGATAAAATGATTGAGATTGTTAATAAAAACACAGTTTATTATATTGTTTCTGCAATCGGAATTAGTACATTGGCAGCAAATTTATTTTTAATGTTTTTATTATTTCGCTTTATGGTTAATAGACAATTATGGGATAAATAGTTATATTAATCAAGCTTTTGAAAATAATTGATAGTAAAGTGATATATAAATGAAAACAAAATTAATATTAAAAAAAATGACAGGAGAAGTTTGCAATAAAAAGAAACTTATTTGTATATTGAATATTGATTTATAGGGAGAATGGTGCATATGGGAAATATATTGATGGAAATATCAGTTCCGTTAGATAAGGATTGCTTTATAGAGATGGAATGTGATTTTTGCAAAAACAGATTTATGTTGCATAAAGATGTATATGAAAAAGAAGATAATATAAATTTCTTTTGCCCTATATGTGGATTGCCTAATAAGATTAATACTTTTTTTGTCCCAGAGGTTTTGAAAAAGGTGCAACAGAAGGCAATGAATTATATGCTTGAAGAATTAGAACAAACATTAGGTAAGAGCATTAAAAAGATTAATAAAAGCGGGTTTATCAAAATATCTATGAAAAGTTCTAAAAAAGAAGCTGAAAAAGAATTATATACACCAACAGTGGACTATATAAAGTGTACAAAAGTATGTTGCAACATTGAAATAAAAGTTATGGATATAGATAAAGAGACAGGAACATATTGTCCTGTATGTGGGAGAATGGAATGATAAATAGAAAAGAAATACAGAAGATTTCTTTACAGTATAGAACTTTGTCTTCTCAAATGCTAAAAATGAATTCACAAGAAGAAATATATTGTATTCAACAGTACTTTGCTTTTATAACTAAAACAGAATTAATTATGCACTACATAAATGAATGCAACAAGAAAGTGTATGATTTTGAACAAATTTTTTCGGATAAAGGATGGAGAGATGTACTAATTCTTCCTGAGAAACAAGAAGATTTGATTAGTTATGGATATCAATTGTTGCAATATATACTTGATGGACCTAAAAATCTTATTGCATTATGTATGGGATATACAGGGAGTAATAAGTTCTCAGATAATATTGAAGCATTTATGCGAAAATCAATAGAACCTTTTGTTGTAGCAATTAGAACTTACATAGAACTTGAATTTATAGATTGCGAAGATGTAATCGAAAATACAAAAAATAAAATGGTGACAATATTTTTGTCATATTGTCAAAAAGATGCAGATGTTGCGGACTGTTTAGAAAATAGTATGGCACCTTGTATTTATAATAAAGCAAAGATTTCAAGAGACATTAGAGATGTTGAGTATCATGAGAGCTTTAAACGTTTTATGCAGTCCATTGAAAAACATGATTATGTAATAACAATAATAAGCGACAACTACTTGAAATCTAGAAATTGCATGTTTGAAATGCTAGAAGTAGTACAAGATAGTGATTTTTCGAAAAAATTACTATTCATTGTGCTACAGAATGAGGATGTTAAATATTATAAAAATACTCCAGTTGAAAGTATAGGAGCAGATGTTTATTCTGCAATTGGACAGGCTAAATACAGTAAATATTGGAGTTCTGTTGATAGAGCATTAGAAAATGAAATACAAGAAATAGGAAATCCTATGCATGCAATTTTGCAAATTAAAGAGAAGCAAATAGTACAAAAAATACTGATAGACCTGCCGGAATTTTTAGAATTTATAAGAGATAATAAGGGAATTTCATTATCAGAACATATTGATAAAGGTTTTGCAGATATGATTTCATTTATGCACTTGTGACAATAGAGAGGTAATGCAATATGGAAATAGTTGATAAAATAAGTGAAAAAGCCATAAAATGGTTAACAGAGTATATATTAAGTCTGGTTAAAGAGTCAAAAAAGGATAATTTATGGGAAAAATCTGTTAGGAAAGCATGCAAAGCAACAGAAGGAGTAGATGATTCATTTGCTGATTATATTATAAAATTGCCTACTATACAAAGGCATTTTTTATGGATTATAAGCAATAAGTCATTGGATAATATATATTATAGTTTTATTATTACTATAGCAGTTGAATTGTGTACGTTTAATGTTGAAAAAAGATATGCAGTATCATTAGGAATGGCAATTTTAGATAATTGGTTTGAAATGAATGGAGTGAATTGCCAAGATATAGATATAAGGAATCAAATAATAGGAAATAAAATTTCCGATATTGTCAATAATAGAGAACGATTATATCGTGAATATTTCTTGTTGTATAATGATCCAATTGCTAAAGATATAATAAGGGTTTATTATCCTAAGAATGGTGAAAGTTGGATAAGTTGGAATAAAGAGTATAGTATAGACATAAAGGTCAATTTGTCAAAAGGAACAGAATATGGTTTTTGTAGAATAGGATTTTCTTATTGTAGAATAGATGAAAGAGATAGCACAAAATTTTTAAAGGTAGCGTATGTAAATGAAGATAGGGAGATATATAGATTTGAAAATGATGACATGATTGGTATAGACGACAAAAAGATTCTTTGGGTAAATTAAATGAATCTAATGTTGAAGTTGCACAATTTAATCATTTGTGCAACTTCATAAGATGGTTTAATTAAATTGATTCATAGTGTCCACATAATCCTGTAATCCATTGAGCTTACAAGCTAATTCTGCATACAGCAGAGGATTTTCCTGTGCCAGCCGATATAGATACGCAATATCATCAGGTGTATCAAATAAGACAGCTGAATTGCATTTTTCACAACTGATAGTAAGAGGCATGCCGGTATATGTATCATTGATTGCATTAACAATAACGGAATCTGTATCAGATTCATACATTCCAAACAGATAACAAGGATTAATTTGTTTCATGGAGTTCTCCTTCCCGCAGATATTTGGCACCATCAAGCAGATCAATGATGGCTGTAAGCATATTGTTATAGTCGGTCTGTAGTTCTTTGATTTCATCACTTGTAGGAAGATTGTTTAAAGCTGAGGGTTCACAACATTCAATAAATGCTTTCTGCATTTCAAGCAGTTGCAGATACAGAGCATTAACAGTCTGTACAAGAGGATATATAGTTTCTTTCTTGCCTACAACGCAGATTCGGTTATATATGCAGGAACGTACAAAGTAATCTTTCTTCATCATGCCGCTGGCAAGGATACGGGCTTCGATTTGCTTGCGTTCAGCATCGCTGATTCTAAAACTTATAGTTGGATGTTTGTGTTGATTGCTCATAGAAAAGCTCCTTTCATAGTGGGTGTGGTAGCAGGCATAGTTAAGCACCCGCAAGCCACATTTGATTATTCGTTTTTAGTAGTAAAAGTAGATTATATCTGCCATGAATTTCGTAGATGCATGATTGAATAATTGCAACTAATTTGCTACTAAAGTTTTTGAAAACGATATGAAAAGAGTAACATAAGATGAAACAGGTGAGGTGGAATGCCGCATAAAATCAGCATTTTTGATTTGATGATACTTCCATTGGGAAGAGTTTGAGTGAGAGCCACTTGTTAAAGGGCAATATGGTTTATCGTCTTTAGGGCAAAAAACTGTATCGTCAACAATAAAATAAAAAATATCAGAGACCATAAGATGAGTCCAAGTATTCCTCATCTTACGGTCTCTTTTATACTGTGATATCTATAAAGTTAAAAAATTTAAGGGAAAATAAAAATTAAACACCAAATAAAATATACATTGACAATTTTAAAAGATTTAAATAGTATTAAAAATAATAAAATGATCATACGAAAGGGAAGGAATATGTCACAAGTAGAAAAAATAGGAAAAATGATATTTTCAAAATATGAAGAGGGAGATGTTTTCACAACAAAAGATGTTCATAGATTGGCAGTTGAAAACGGCATTATAGGAGAAAAAAATAATACCGCTGTAAGTAATACGTTATTTCAACTAAAAAAAGATATAAGGGTAAAAAGTGTTGGTAGAGGAGTTTACGAATTAAATTGCGTAAATAGTTGTTTGGAAGAAGGAGAATCAACAGAAAAGCTTTTCGAACAACTTATTAGAAAATTAAAAGTTTACAAGGCTATGAATCCAGTTAACGTTGATAAAGAAACAATGGTAAAAGCATCTGAGGAGGTTGATAAATATAGAAAAAATGTACAAATATTACAAACGTTACTAGAAAGCAACTAAAACCATAGAAAAACATGTAGGTCTCTTAGGTGAAAAACTAAAAAGTTATGGAGGTATGCCAATATGCGTGATTCCATAGAAAACATATCACAACTTCAGAAACAGTTGAATGACCTACAGCTAGAAAATCAGATATTGAAAAAGATAATGGACAAAGCAGAATTGTCATACCACAAGGAATTGTTGACATTTAGACAAGGTGATACAAAAGAGGCTTATGATTCAGAGCAGGGTCAAAGAATTATTCATCTGCAGATAATAACAGAAAATATGGCAAATAAGTTCTTTTACATGTTTTGGGGAAGACAGGACATATATGCAAAGCGTGGTGTTAATAAAAGAAATGGTAAGGTGGCGTATTATCCTCAGTGTAATAATTTTTGGACAAGTGTGTATCACAAGAAGATGAAAGATGGTGTTAACTGTAAGGATTGCAAGAATCATTCTTATAAGTCAATAACAAAGTATGATATCTTAAATCATTTGATGGGAAATGATTATAACGCATCAGATGTAATAGGTATTTATCCTCTTCTTAGTAATGGAACATGCAGGTTTATGGTGTTTGACTTTGATAATCATGATAGAGGAGCAGAAGAAAAAGATTTTGCAAATGCTGACGATACATGGATTGAAGAAGTTGAGGCAATGAGAGAAATCTGTGTGATAAATGGAATAGATCCGTTAGTAGAACGTTCAAGGTCTGGCAAAGGAGCACATATATGGATATTCTTTGATAAGCCAATAGCTGCTTCATTGGTAAGAAAGTTTGGATTTGCTTTGCTTGATATAGGCGCAGAACAGGTTAATTTAAAATCTTTTAAACACTATGACAGAATGTTGCCAGCACAGGATTCGTTATCGAAGAATAGTTCGTTTGGTAATCTGATTGCATTGCCATTGCAGGGAGAAGCTTTGCAGGATGGAAATAGTGCGTTTGTTGATGGTAATTGGAATGCATATGCCAATCAGTGGAAGATTTTATTTAATAAACCAAGATTATCACAGGGATTTTTGGAGGGAAAAATAAAAGAATGGTCAAATCCCATTGAGGATATTGTTACAATTGCTGACGAAAGTGACAGGGAACAACCATGGAACAGAAGGCAATGTTTTAATAAAAATGATGTAGACGGGAAGATGCATATTACATTATCAAATGGAATATATGTGGACAATATAAATTTAAAAGCTTCTATGCAGAATAAAACTCGCAAAATGGTAGCAATCAGTAATCCGATTTTCTATAAAAATCAGGCAATAGGAACATCAAATTATGATACACCAAGATGGATTTATCTAGGAAAAGATCATCTGAGCGGATACATACAGATACCAAGAGGATTGCGGGATGAACTTCTAGAAAGGGTAAGGCAGGCAGATATTGACTATGAAACCGAAGATGTGCGTCAGCAGGGAAGAAATGTTAATGTAGATTTTAAAGGTGAATTGCGTCTAGAACAGGATAAGGCATTAAAAGAGCTGACGAAGTACGATAATGGAATGCTTCATGCTGCAACTGCATTTGGTAAGACTGTGGTCAGCAGTGCAATAATTGCACAAAAGAAAGGGAATACATTGATTATACTGGAATCATCAGCATTGATAGAGCAGTGGAAAGAGGCATTGGAAAAATTCTTGGATATTGATGAAAAATTTCCAACCTATGAAACTAAGACAGGAAGGGTACGGAAAAGAAAAAGTCTGATTGGAACATTGCAGGGAGCACATGATTCAATGACAGGAATCATAGATATTGCAATGGCAGGTTCATTGTGCAAAAAGGGGAAGTATCACAAGCTGTTGAATGAATATGGACTTGTACTAGTTGACGAATGTCATCACTCTGCCTCTGAAACAATCTCAAAAGTTTTAAAAGAAGTGAAAACAAAGTATGTATATGGTGTAACAGCAACTCCAAAAAGAGGCGATGGACTGGGAAAAATCAATTATATGCTTATTGGGCCTATAAGATATAGTTATACTGCAAAGGAAAAAGTGAAAGAGCAGGGAATACAGCATCTTGTTTACCCACGCATTACCAGGGCTGTTCCGCCAAGAGGGATGATTACAGGGAAGATGCATCCTAATGAAGCATATGAGATTATCCACAATAATGATTTAAGGGATGAGCAGATTATTGATGATGTGAAAAATTGCATATCAGCAGGTCGTACGCCGGTTGTTTTGTCACGGTACAAGGATTATTCAGAAAAATTGTATGAGTGTTTAAAAAGCCACGCTGATTACGTATTTCTTATGACCGGTAATAATTCTAAAAAAGAACATAGGAAAATTCTTGAGCAGATGCGTTAGGTTAATAATGATGAGTCTATGATACTAGTAGCAACAGGTTCCCTAGTAGGAGAAGGGTTTGATTTCCCAAGACTGGATACACTTTTTATGGCAACACCTGTATCATTTCGTGGTGTAGTTGAACAGTATGCGGGACGACTGAATCGTGATTATGCAGGTAAAGAAAATGTGATAATATATGATTATGTGGATAATCATATTCCAATGTTTGATAATATGTATGTGAAGCGTCTAAAAGCATATAAACAGATTGGTTACGAGATTTCTTGTGGGTTGAAGGCTGATAAGCAGATGGTTAATGCAATATATGATGGAGATAATTATAGAGATAATTATAGAGAGGTTTTCCATAAGGATCTGCTTGATGCTAATAAGAATATAATTATTTCAAGCCCAACTATCAGTGGACAAAAAGTGTATGAATTAATAAAAATGCTAAAGGAAAAACAGATAGCAGGAGTTCAGGTCACAATAGTTACTTGGAATTCGGATTCCTACGGATTTGGTGATGCAGCATACTGGTTACAGTTACATGAAGATATGCGTAAAGCTGGTTTTTATATTAAAACAGTAGAAGAATACTGCGACCGATTTGCTGTTATTGACCAGGAAGTAGTATGGTATGGAAATATTAATCTGCTGGCCAAGGATAAGATTGATGACAGTATTATGAGAGTCATGAGCAAAGAGATAGCGGGTGAATTGATGGATAAATTGAAATAATATGGATAGGAGAGGGGGGGATGCATGTGAAAAATGTGTTAGCAATAGCGCAAATCCAAGAACAAGAAAAGAATATTATTGAAAAGTTCAAT
Source organism: uncultured Lachnospiraceae bacterium (assembly GCA_934352055.1). Taxonomy (GTDB): domain Bacteria; phylum Bacillota; class Clostridia; order Lachnospirales; family Lachnospiraceae; genus Pararoseburia. The sequence continues at coordinate 128,418 of CAKRJY010000004.1, read as the reverse complement.
GATGGGCAATATGGTATTTGGGCGGAATTTTTCAGCAATACATTCACATGGATATCTATATTAGTAATTATTATATTATGTATAGCAGTTTTTATAACTATTACTCAATATACAAAACGTATAAATGTTAAAAGTAAAGAAAAAATTGATAGATTAGAAAAAGATGGAAAATATATACGGGGGTTGTTTGTTGAACTGAATGATTCAAAAGAAAATTTACGATATTTTTTATATAGGAATAAGTGGAAAAAAAGAATTATACAGGATTTTAATCATATGTTTAATGATGAATATGGTCATTTGTTAAGAGAAGTTTTTCCTGAGAACGATGAGTTATGTTTTTCGTTGGAAAAACATAGTGACATTAATAAGATTATCAATACAATTGAACGAACCAGACTTTTTTTGAATGATATATATGAAGATAAAGTTGAATATCCGTCTAAGTATAAGGATTCGATGATTTTATTTCATATATATTCTAATAAATATGATGATATTTTATTACAATTACGAAAAAGAGCAGAGTATATAAAGAATAATTATGTTATTTTATCGGGCAGTGCGGGAAATGGCAAAACAAATCTTCTTTGTAATTTTTCAGAATTACTTTTTAGATTACATTACTCATGTGTATTTATGAATGCGAAAGATATAGAGAATGACATTGAAAAATATTATGAGGAACAGTTAAATTTTTTTGAAATCATACGAAATAACAAGAAATGTATGCTGGGAGTTGAGGGGCTAAGTCGATTAAAGTTTAGACCTACATATGTTATAATTGATGCTATCAATGAAAATAGTAAGCAAGACTTTCTGGAAAAACTGCCAACTTTTTTGGATAAAATATTAGATAAAAAAAACATTCGTGTACTAGTATCTTGTAGGAGCGAATACTTTGAGGCAAGATACAAGAAGATTCTACAAGAAAATGTGAAACATGCAGCGTTATATGATAATATACAAGATCAAAAGTATTCAAGGAATGCCATAGATAGAATATTTGATATTTATTCAAATAGATTTGAATTCAATGGCAAATTATCTATACCTGTGAGAAATAAATTGAGTCAACAGCTATTACTTATGAGAATGTTTTTTGAAACACATGTGGGATCAAAACAAGTATTTAATGACTTGGATTATTATAAACTTTATGAAACCTACATAAATCAAATAGGGGCACAGAAGCAAATCGATATAGAAACATTATTAGATGAAGTGACTAGCATTATGACTGCTAATCATGATTACGGGTTTGTATCGGAAAAGTTAATTAGTGAAAAAAGTAAAAAAATATATGAAAAAGTGGATGGAATGATTCTAATGTCAAAAACATTAAAACATCATGAAAATTCAATTCTAGAAAATGAGGAAAGTGTAATATATTTTGTGTTTGATGAAGTAAGAGATTATTGTTTGGCGCGATATAACTTGATAAAAATGTGTAAAAGCCAAGATACTTTTCCAGAAGAAGAACAGGTTATGCAATTTCTGGAAGACTTATATCAAGAAAAGGCTGTTTGTTTTGAAGGTATAGTAAATTATATATATAAAGATTATAAGCACAGAAAAGAGGAACAGTTGTGTGGTGCGTTAATTGAACGATTTATAAAACCCTCTGATATCATGTCAGAAGGAAGAAATTATATGTCGAATGAGCCGCTTAAAGGATGGGGGTTAAGGCTAATATTTCAGAATAATCAAAAGCTGTTATTATGTGAACAAGAATATTTGAAATATATTGCATATGAGAATCCGGGAGACCTATTATCTTCTCTTTTTAGCTTTCTAGTGTCGCAAGAAATAGAACAAGGTCCATACACACTGGAAATATTATTTCAATTATTGAGAAATATTCGCAGCCAAAAATTATTTTTCAAAGTAATAGAAAATTGTGTGAATGCTTTTGGAAGAGACAGTATTAAGTGTAGTGATTTTAATGAAATTGATAAAGAATTGCATATGGTTTCCCAAGAAGCGCTGAGAAGGTTTAGACATTTTGAAATTATATTTTCAATGTTTTTTAATTGGGAAGGAAAGAAACAATTAATAGATCAAATTAACAGAGAGTGTGATATTGAAATAATTAAGCGAGAGATAACAAATCAATACTATTTTGACAGAGAGGAGATTGGTGATGATAATTAAAGCGAATGGTTATTGTTTCTTTGACAGAAATTGTATTGGAAATAAAAGAAAAATGCAGAAATATTATGGGGTAAAAAGCAAAACATATGCCGGAAAAACAGTTGGACGTATTTATGATCAATATTTTGCAAATGCACATAGTGTTAGCAAACTTTATAGAAAGTATTATCGTAAAGAATTTCCATCTTGTAAAGATTATTTGATATGTAGGTTTAATTTGAATCAAAATTTAGCTGAGGAGATTGTTGGCAAAGATTTATATTGTACAAATATGAAAATTAAAAGAGATCAAATTTCATATTCATTTGAGTATGATGATGATTTGGTAGAAATATTCAAGACTTATGTGGGGGGAGTTAGAAATGAAGATTAGAGTAGGATATGTTACAAATAGCTCTTCAACAAATTTTCTTATATTATCGAAAAAACAATTAACACCAGAATATTTGTTTAGGAAACTTGGGTTTAAAAAAGGAACAGTTATAGAGCAATATGCTTGGGAGTTATGTGAAAATATTATTGATGGAACTTCTAGGGGCTTAAGATATTTTGACTTTGATGAAATGAATTATGAAAACGTAAAGGAAGTGTTTGGGGAAGAAGTTGCAAAAAAATTTCAAAAATATAAGGAAAAGGGCTTTTATTCATATATAGGATATACAAGCAGCGACGAAGATACGTTGACTAGTTTTTTTACTACGGATTCTTTTGAACTAGAGGAGAATGGATTATATATTAATGGCAGAAACTGTGTGTGGTAAATATTTATGAAAGTATATGTGGACAAAAAATATCGTTTTTATGAGTTGTTTAATGAAAAAAATGGAACCCTAATAAGAAGTGACATATATGAAACTCATGAAGATGCAAAATACAGGTCATTTCCAGAATTGATTGATATTGGCGTTATGGGGAGTTGTATATCGGGAAGAAAAGGTATATGCAAAAATGCAGGAATTGATTGCTATCAAAATGCATTATCATCGTATAAATTGGATATGTCATTAGAAGACTATAGATGGATTATTAATCAGTGCATGGGAAAAACATTTCAGGTTGCATTAGGCGGAGCTGGTGATCCCAATAAACATAAACATTTCGGGCAAATTTTGGAGATTACGAAATCTGCAGGAATAGTTCCTAATTTAACAACTAGTGGATATCTTTTATCATTTGAAGAGGTTGATTTAATTAAAAAAAATTGTGGAGCAGTTGCAGTTTCATATTATTCAAGGCTAATAAACAATGAAGAAAGTAATTGTGTTACAGGTGATGCTATTGAAAAATTTGTGAAGGCTGGCTGTATAACAAATATTCATTTTGTTGTTTCAGATAAAACCATTGACGAGGCAATTTATAGATTGGAAAATAATGTTTGGCCTGCCGGAATAAGTGCAATTATATTTATTCTATATAAACCAGTTGGATTGGGGTGTAAACAGAAAAAAGTGAAATGTGATAAACGATTAAATAGATTTGTTGAACTCGTGTTAGGCAGAAAATATTCATTTGATATTGGATTTGATACATGTTTTACTCCGGTATTATGTAATTATGAGAAAAACATAAGTGCTCAATCTATAGATCCATGTGAAGCAGCAAGATTTTCTATGTACATTGATAGTGAACTTGTGGCATATCCTTGTTCGTTTGATAATCAAACAGGACAATATAAAATCAAATTAAAGCCAACATCTATCCAAGACGCATGGGACAGCGATATATTTGAAAACTTTCGGAAAGAGAAAAAACAGAAATGTATTAGTTGTGAAAAAAATTATTTGTGTAATGGAGGATGCCATTTGGGTCTGGAAATTGATTTGTGTTAATAAAATATCATGACTTACAGTGGGAAGGGAAATTCATGAAACATAGTATACGTAGAATAGTTGTAGTCATAGTTTTATTATGTATCCTTATTTTAGATGTCATAAATATTTCAAATATAATAAACATTCCAATAAATAATGTTAATTTGGAATTTTGGAATATTGTGGTAGTTGTTGTCTTATATGCTTTAACGTACGTAATTGTCGATAAAAGAGACAATAAACGAAAGAAGAATCAAGAGGAAATTGCAAAAAAGATATTAGAGACGACCTATAAAGAATGCCAAGATTATATAGAATTAATAGATAGTAAACTATTCAAAGAGGTATGCCCAAAACGATTTCCAGGAGATCAGACAATGGAAAATAATTCAGCTTACCATAATTTGAGAGAAGCTCCATTTGAACAAGACTCAATTATATATACTTTAGGGCAGGAAGGTGTTATATCTGCTTCTGAATTACAAAATTATATAAATGTAAAGAATAAGTATCACGTATATTTCAGTAATGTCGTGTGCTTTCCTGATAAAGATGAAGTCACAGATCCAATAAAAAGTGATTTGAAAAGAGCAGTTAATAATGCAGTCAGTGAACTGAAAAAAATAGAGCTGAAAAAATAGGATGGAATGGTTTCTTAAATTATTACCTTGTCGTGTGCTATAATTCCATATAAGAAAAAGTGTGTTAGATAACTTTGCAAACGATGCGGATATAAAGAAAGTGTATATGGAGAAGAAAAAAATATCCGGATAATTAGGAGGAATGGCAAATGAATCAGTGTTGTTTGGTATGGGAGATTTCTACGATAGAGGGAGAGCATTATAATCCAATTACGTATGCTATCTATGTACGGAAAGCAAAGGAATTTTCAGAAAAATTAAATCAATATTTTCAAAGTAAAAAAATGGACTGGAAATGTATTTTAGACCGTTCTGCATGTACATATGATGAAATTTTTGCCGAAGATAATCAGGCGGTTATTTTTGTACCGGAAGCGAAAACGAGGCAATGGCTGTATAAAAAAGATGTGCAAGCGACCCACATGCCAACATATTATTTGGATTTTGCGGAATACAATGAAGGTCAGTGGGATAAACTCCTAGAATTTTTTGAGACAATAAAAGTGTGACGATTTTCAGATAAACAGAAAAAATAACCATTCGCGCCATATATTTACATCTCGCGCCGAAATGCGTTTTTGGGGTATTTGCCGTGATAAAATAAAGGCAGATAAACCTAAGAAGAAAAAATGCCTGTAAGAGGAGAAGATATATGGTAAGAAAAATGAGAATGTCCATAGGAATGAAAAAAATACGTTCCATCATATTGTTATGCATAATGGTGACAGGAATCATTTTGGTAGTGCCAGAGCTAAGGGTGTATGCAGATTTTACAGAACAACAAGATTCTACAACGACATCACAGAATGAGCAGACGACGAAAAGTACAGAAATAACTTCGCCACAAACAACAAAAGATGACAGTGAGGAATGGAGCTTTGCGCTTCTTGCAGTATTCAGCACTGTATTTTTAGGATACATTGTTATCAGAAGGAAGATAAATAAGTTGGACGAGCTCGAGTAACTCAAAATGATTGCAGAAACAGGAGTTTGATATTATAATTATTGAATTCGAATAAAGCAATCAAATCCCGAAACTCTGTAAAAACAGGGGCTTCGGGATTTTTTTGTTTTATGGACAAGTATGGTGTAACTAGGTTATACTCAGTTTATGTGAGATCTCTTATATTAAGAGAATAAAAATAGTGATGAAAGGGGTTAACCAAAGGAGGGGGTATATGAAATCACAAAAGAAAATTTTAGCAATCATGCTGACGTTTGCTATGCTTTTGCCAATGATAATGGGGATTCCGGTGACAGCAGCAACGCAACCGAAACAAATCGACATTCTATTTACACATGACACGCATTCCCATTCGGACAGTTTTCCAACGATTGTGGATGGAAAACAAAAAGAAGTTGGCGGCTATGCAAGAATCAAAACACTGATTGATGAAAAAAAGAAAGAGAATCCGGATACACTTGTGTTGGACGGTGGCGATTTTTCGATGGGGACGCTGATTCAGACAGTTTATGAAACAGAGGCGGCTGAGCTTCGTATGTTGGGGTATCTTGGCTACGATGTCACAACACTTGGAAATCATGAGTTCGACTATCGTTCAAAAGGGTTGGCAAACATGTTAAAATCTGCCAAAAACGCAGGCGAAAGGGTGCCTGAGCTCGTAGTATGTAATGTGGACTGGGAAGGCATGGAAAAAGTCGGCATGAATGAAGGACAGAAACTGATTCAATCTGCATTTGATACGTATGGCGTGAAGGATTATGTGGTTCTTCAAAAGGGAGATGTGAAAATTGCAGTGGTTGGTGTGTTTGGAAAAGATGCATTAAAATGCGCACCGACATGTGAACTGCTTTTTAAGGATCCGGTCGAGGCGGTAAAAGAAACCGTAGCCGATATTCAAAAAAACGAAAAAGTAGATATGATTGCCTGCGTATCTCATGGTGGAACATGGGAAGCGGCAGATAAGTCAGAAGATGAGATATTAGCAAAAGAAGTTCCGGAACTTGATGTTATTGTCAGCGGGCACTCTCACACACAGTTAGATCAGGCGATTCAGCATGGGAATACCTATGTGGTTTCCTGTGGAGAATATGGGAAAAATGTGGGCTCGCTTTCCCTGACACAGCGACAGGATGGGCGCTGGAAGATGGATGACTACAAGTTGATCCCGGTATCGGAAGATATTGTACCGGATCAGACCACCCAGGAGCGCGTAGATGCACTGAAGGAGACGGTGGATAAGAGCTATCTTGCAGATTTTGGGTATACAAGCAATCAGGTGCTGGCGCAAAATGATATTACATTTAGCAATTTAGAAGAAATGTATATGAAGCATGAGGAAATGAATCTGGGAGATATTATTTCAGATGCTTATATCTATGCTGTAGAAAATGCAGAAGGTTATAATGGAGACCCGGTGGACGTTGCGGTTGTTCCGAGTGGAACGGTGCGTGATACCTATACAAAAGGTGATATTACCGTAGGAGATGTGTTTAATTCTTTTTCTCTGGGCATAGGAAAAGATGGTGTATCTGGTTATCCTTTGATTAGCTCTTATCTTACAGGAAAAGAACTAAAGTTAGCAGCTGAGGTGGATGCCTCGGTATCGGATTTTATGACAACAGCAAGACTATATTGTAGTGGCTTAAACTTTACATATAATCCGCATCGTATGATTCTCAATAAAGTGACGGATTGTTATCTCACTGGGGCAGACGGTGAAAGAGTAGAGATTGAAGATGATAAATTATACCATGTGGTTACAGACTTATATACTGGTCAGATGCTTGGCTCCGTCATGCAGATGTCATACGGCGTGTTATCACTTCAACCAAAGGATAAAGATGGAAATCCAATTGAAAACTTGGAAGAACAGGCTATTATGGAAGGAGATCGGGAATTAAAAGCATGGGATGCTATTGCAAGATACATGCAATCTTTTGAGGATACTGATGGCGATGGCATAGCAAATGTGCCGCAATATTATGCAACGATGCATGACCGTAAAGTGGTGGATGACAATAAACATATCAGTAGCCTGGTGACGCAGCCTAATAAATTTTCAGTATTGATTGTGGCTGTGCTTGTGATTGTGCTTTTTATCCTCATTGTTCTAATCTGGCTGGTTTGCAAGGCTGTCCGCAAGATAATGAAAAAGCCAGATCATACAACAAAACAGAATAAATAAAATACGGAAATGTCATAATGCAGGAAAAGGGCTTGCTTTCTTTTTCGTTTTGAAGTACACTTCTCTTCGCTTTACTATTTAGAAGGGAGAATGCAAAATGACATTTTATCAGGAATTACAACTTAGCTCTGTCGGTTCGAAACAGTTGATTCGAAGCACGACGGATAAAAATGAAAAACGACGCCATATCCTTATATACAACTTTAAAGTATATTTGGTTATGGCGTTCTGCGTTGCTGTAGTAACGTTATATAGCAAATTAACAGGAAATGAAAACAGTGTTGTGGGGGTGACTGTACTACTTGCACTTCTTGTGCTGCGGCAGGCGGATTTTGGTATTCAGACAAAACATGGTCTGATCTCTATCGCAGGGATTTTTATCATTCTTATGGCAGGTCCTCGTCTGGCAAACGTTTTGCCGGCATTTGGATCATTTGCTGTAAATGCTGTGAGTATCTTTTTACTTATGATTTTAGGGTGTCATAATGTAATTATGTATAATCATTCTACATTTGTGCTTGGTTACCTATTATTATATGGATACGATGTGTGTGGGGGAGTTTATCGCATGCGTGTGATAGGACTACTGGTTGGTATGCTCCTTTGCATGGCAGTGTTTTATAAAAATCAGAAGAATCGTCCCTATCGAAGAACCTTTTTAGATTTGTTCCGTGAGTTTGACATACGTTCAGCTAGAAATCTGTGGTATATCAAATTGACATTGATTGTATCGAGCGCCATGTTGGTTGTAACATTGCTTGGATTGCCACGAGCTATGTGGGCGGGAATTGCCTGCATGTCAGTCTGTTTACCGTTCACACAAGATTGCAGACCAAGAGCCATTGACAGAGGTTTGTTTAATGTTGTTGGATGTGCTCTGTTTATCGTGCTATATCTGGTTTTGCCGGAATCTATGTATAGTATGATCGGTATGATCGGGGGAATTGGCGTTGGCTATTCTGCGGGTTATAAATGGCAAACGGCGTTTAACACATTTGGCGCACTTGCAATTGCGTCATCGCTATTCGGTATGCCAATGGCGGTAGCACTTCGTATCGGTATCAATGTGGTCGCTTCCATCTATACGGTATGTATAAATAGAATAGCTGACCATATACATATAAGAAGATGGCAGGAAGTATAATTTGTGTTATAATGTGAGTATTAATGGGTTATTCATTTTGCTATAAAATGGAAATGATAAAAAGCAAACAGTTATGAAAACAGGAGGATACAAAAGATGAATGAAAATTTTCCACATTTATTTGAACCAATTAAAATCGGAAAGACAACGGTAAAAAATAGACTTTTTATGCCACCACTTTCCACAAATTTAGCAGATAAAGGATATGTTACGGATGCTTTGGTTGAACACTATTCGAACAGAGCAAAAGGTGGTGTTGGTCTGATTGTGACAGAAGTTACGACGGTAGAACCTGTGTATACCTATTTACCGGGAGATATGTCCATATATGATGATTCTTTTATTCCGGGATGGAAAAAGTTGGTAGATGCAGTACATCAGTATGATGCAAAAATTCTATCACAGCTGTTTCACCCTGCATACATGGCATTTCCAATTCCAGGGACACCACAGCTGATAGCACCTTCAAATGTAGGACCATATTATGCAAAATCAGCACCAAGAGCAGTGACAGTAGAAGAATTGCATGTGATTGTACAACAGTTTGGAGAGGCTGCACGCCGTGTTCAGATCGCAGGAGGAGATGGTGTTGAAATTCAATGTGCACATGCGCATGGATTGCTGGGAGGATTCTTAACACCTCTTTATAATAAGAGAACAGATGAGTATGGCGGAGATATCAATGGACGACTTCGTTTGACATTGGAAGTGATTGCAAAAATCCGTGAACTTTGTGGAGACGACTTTATTATTGACGTACGTATTTCTGGTGACGAATACAGCGAAGGCGGATTGACATTGAATGACATGATTTATGTGTCAAAGCAGTTGGAAAAAGCCGGTGTTGACTTTATTCATGTTTCTGGTGGAAATACCATCAAGAGAGGAAGTTCGATGCCAGCACCTGGTACATCGCCAGCACCACATGCACACGCAAGCAAGGAGATTCGTAAGCATGTGAATATTCCGGTATCTACTGTGGCAAGAATCAATGAGCCGTGGATAGCAGAAGAGTTGATTGCAAATGGTAAGACAGATATCTGTATGATTGGACGTCCAAATTTATGTGATAGTGAATTTGCAAACAAAGCTGCAGCAGGTAAGACAGATGATATTCGCCCATGTATTGGATGCGGACGATGCCTGACTGGGATTATGATGGGTAAAGTAATCAGCTGTACCGTAAATCCATCGGTAGAGTCGGATGAAATCAAAGAAGCAGAGGAAAAGAAGAAGATCCTCGTTATTGGTGGTGGTCCAGCTGGAATGGAGGCTGCATTTGTAGCAAAGAAGCGTGGTCATGAAGTAGTCCTTTGTGAGAAGAGTGGAGAACTTGGTGGACTTCTTAGATTAGCTGCTGTTCCAATTGCAAAACAGGAACTTTGTAAAGTAATCAAATTTATGGCACGTCGTCTGGAGCATGAGGGAATTGAAGTGCGTATGAATTGTGAAGTGACACCAGAGATGCTTGCGAATGAATTCAAGGATTATGAAGTGATTTGCTCTACGGGAGCAGTTCCAAAAGAAATAGCTCCATTTAAGGTGTTTAAGCAGACAATGACTGCGGACGATGTTCTTTCTGGAAAAGAATATCCGGGTAGAAAGATAGTAATCCTTGGTGGTGGTTCTGTGGGATGCGAGACAGCAGACTATTTAGCTCCATTGATTAATGATTTGTTCCCAGTAAACCGCGACATTACGGTAATTGAAATGACACCATCTCTTATGCCGGGAGAAGGTGGGGCTGCGAAGAGCCAGCTGACACAAAGACTGATGCGCAAGGGCGTGAAGATTGAATTGAATGCGCAAGTGACAAAAGTGGATGAGACAACCATTACATATGTAAAAGATGGTAAGGAACATCAGATTACAGACGCTGACACATTAGTATTTGCAGTAGGATATGCACCAAACAAGGTGGACAATGAAACAGTCGAAGATAGAATACATTTTATCGGTGATTGTAATCAGGTTGGAAACTTAAAGGATGCCATTCAGGCGGCAAATCAGTTGGCAAAAGAAATATAAAAATACGACCAGTGATTCCTTGATATAAAATACCGACCCCCAAAAGTGAGATTTAGAAATCTGACGATGGGAGGTCGGTATTTTTGTTAAATAAATAAAAGCGCAATACCATATTAAAATGGTGATTTCATGAATTGCTTTGGTGTGGTGCCCTTATATTTATGAAATGTTTTGATAAAGTAACTTTCGTCGTTAAAACCGCAGGAAATAGCAACTTCCCGAATGGGGATATCTTTTGTTGATAACATTTCGCAGGCACACTCGATTCGATAATAATTTAAGTAATCGATCGGGGTACGACCGGTTACATTACGAAAATACCGGCAGAAATATTTGGGATTCATACCCGCAATATGAGAAAGGTTCTCTAAGGAAATATTACTATTATAATTATCCGATATGTAAGTCAGTACATTCTTTACGGAAGAAATGCGCTCAGCAGAGACGAGATTCTGATGCGCTTGCTCATATAAATGTTCGTTAATAATCGTCCCTATCAAGTGATACAAATATCCCTGTACCATAAATTCGTAGCCTGTTTTACGACTAGACAAGGCGTGACACAGGTTCTTTGCAATAGGAAGAACTGTGGCAGAATTCTCGGAAAGATAGGTGTTGATCGTGATTTTTTGATCAATAATATCTCGAATGATTCTAGAACAGGCGTGGTTATCCTTTAATAAAATCTGTAAATCAAATACGATACATTCGTAAATGCAGTCGTGTGGAGTACCGCCATGAAGCGTTCCTCCAGTGATGAAAATGACATCGCCGGCATGATAAAGCTTTGTTGACTTCTCAAGTTTTAATTGAAAAGATCCTGAGATAATGCGAATGATTTCATATTGGGTATGCCAATGATATTGCATTTCGTAGCGCGGACTGTATGGTGTCTGATGATAAAAAGCAATAGGGAAATTAAAAGTTCCCTGTTCGGCGCGTTCGCGGTATTCTATGTATTTCATAAATAATCCTCATTTCTCTAAAAAAGTGAATATTGTACAGATTTTTTACAGTATAACACTTTTGTTTTGCTTACGCAAATACTATAATCCTTAATATACGAATGTGCCTACGGGCGAAAATAGGACAAGGGGGAATTGAAACATGGCAGAGAGCAGATTAATCGGCGAGTATCCAGTCATTGGTATCAGACCAACAATTGATGGACGTAGAGGACCAATCAAGGTTCGTCAGGGTCTTGAAGATCAGACAATGGGCATGGCTAAAGCAGCCGCTAAATTATTTGAAGAAAATATCAAATATTCAAATGGTGAGCCTGTAAAAGTTGTCATTGCGGATACAACGATTGGACGTGTTGCAGAAGCAGCAGCATGCGAAGAAAAATTCAGAAGAGAAGGAGTTGCAATTACTCTTACAGTAACACCTTGCTGGTGTTACGGTTCTGAAACAATGGACATGGATCCTACAACAATCAAGGGCGTTTGGGGACTTAACGCTACAGAGAGACCTGGTGCTGTTTACCTGGCTAGTGTTCTTGCAACACATGCACAGAAAGGACTTCCAGCATTTGGTATTTATGGACACGATGTAGTAGAAGCTGATGATTCTACAATCGGAGATGACATCAAAGAAAAATTATTAAGATTTGGTCGTGCAGCAGTTGCAGCAGCAACTATGAGAGGAAAATCATACTTACAGATTGGTTCTATCTGTATGGGTATTGGCGGATCTATTATCGATTCTGACTTTATGGAATCATACCTTGGTATGAGAGTAGAGTCTGTGGATGAGGTAGAAATCATCCGTCGTATGACAGAAGGTATCTACGATGAGGCAGAGTTCCAGAAAGCTCTTGCATGGGCAAAGGAAAAATGTATCATCGGTTATGATAAGAACCCTGACTTCGTAAGAAAGAGTGATGAAGTTAAGGAAGAGCAGTTTGAATTTGCTGTTAAGATGGCAGTTATCATCAAAGACCTTATGAATGGTAACAAGAACCTTCCAGAAGGATGCGAAGAAGAAGCAGTTGGACACAATGCCCTTGCTGCTGGTTTCCAGGGACAGAGACAGTGGACAGACTTCTATCCAAACGGAGATTTTGCAGAAGCAGTTCTGAATACTTCATTCGACTGGAACGGAGCAAGAGAGCCATATGTTCTTGCTACTGAAAATGATGTTCTCAACGGTTTGGGAATGTTGTTCATGAAACTGTTAACAAACAGAGCACAGATGTTCGCAGATGTTCGTACATACTGGAGCGGAGATGCTATTAAGAGAGTAACCGGATATGATATTGAAGGTGTTGCAAAAGAAGCAGATGGTGTAATTCATTTGATCAACTCTGGAGCATGCTGCTTGGATGCAAATGCTGAGGCAAGAGATGCTGATGGAAATCAGACAATGAAACCTTGGTATGAAGTTACAAAAGAAGATCAGGATGCTATTATGGCAGCTACCACATGGTGCGCAGCTGATAACGGATACTTCCGTGGAGGCGGATTCTCTTCTAGATTTGAGACAACAGCTACTATGCCTGCAACAATGGTTCGTCTGAATCTTGTTAAGGGACTTGGACCTGTTATGCAGATTGCAGAAGGATGGACAGTAGGACTTCCTGCAGATGTTTCTGATACTCTTTGGAAGAGAACAGACTACACATGGCCATCTACATGGTTCGCTCCAAGATGCGATGGTAAAGATGGATCTGCATTTAAGACAGCATATGAAGTAATGAATAACTGGGGCGCAAACCACGGCGCAATTTCTTACGGACATATCGGTGCTGACTTAATTACACTTTGTTCTATCTTGAGAATTCCTGTAGCAATGCATAACGTTGCTGACGAGGATATCTTCAGACCAAAGGCATGGGATGCATTTGGAATGGACAAAGAAGGTGCTGACTACAGAGCTTGCGAAACATATGGACCAATGTACAAATAGTCAAAAGCAATCATTTTAAATGAAAAAAGTCGGGAATCTGAAAACCGATTCCCGACTTTTTTGTTCCCTTTTACTTGTTTGGCTTTTTGCTTGAAACATCTGGATGGAAGAATTGGTACTGAACGGCTTCGTTAACACCTGTTGACATTACGCCGATGAGGATGTTTCCATCTTTTAAGTACCATACATTACCCTTTGCGGTTCCTGTATCGGAATCGAAACCACTTTCGCCATATAACTGGCAGGTTTCATCGTAGAGGGATTGGTAAACATTTTCCAAATCATCTTTTGATTGTGGGATGTATACCCAGGCCATGCTCATTAATTTGTCATGATCATCGAACATGTACTTGATTGTTCCTTGCATACCGTTAAACTCTTTGTTGAAGCTGTAGGTAGTTCCGGAATAAATAGAATCGTAGGACTCCACTGGATCTCCTTCCAATGCTAATACATCATCGAGAGAATTCTCCCAGGTGATTTCCGTGAAAGGACATTCTACTTTTTGAGTTTGTCCACAGCTGCATAAAACAAAAAGATTAGCCATGATGACAAAAAGCAGAACGATGGATTTTTGTAATCGTTTCATACATAACCTCCGTAAATACATTTATTTAGTTTTTATTCTTGGTTATTGTACAATATGGGCGATGTGAAAACAAGAAAATATGCGAAAAAATTCAAAATGTAACTTTTGTGCAAAAAAATCAAAAAATATTCATTTTTTAGTCAAAAACGTGTGAAAAATGACAGGTATTTCCTTGACGAGATACAGTGTTAATTATATAATATTAACAATAAAAGCGAGTTGAGAAGCAAGACTTTTGTAATGTAATCAACTATGGAGGTAAAAGTAAGTGGAAAAAATTAAACAAAACGCATTTGTAAAAAAAGTTGGGTTTAACAGAATTATCTTAATTCTCGTAATGCTATTGATGTACTTAGCATTCGGATTACTGACAGGTGGAAAGTTCTTTGGAACATCCCGTCTCATGAACACAATGAACTATGCTTGTTTCCTTGGATTCCTTTCTTTGGGAGTAACATTTGTTATTGCGACAGGCGGTATTGATTTCTCAATTGGACCAGTTATGTTCTGCTGCGCGTTGGTGTCAGGATACAGCTTCACATCCTACGGCATACCAATGGGAACGGCATTGGTGATGAGCATACTGATTGGACTTCTGTTCGGTATCTTCAACGGATACCTGGTAGCATATTGGAACGTACCACCATTTATCGTATCTATGGCGAGCATGAATATTGCCAAAGGTATAGCGGCTGTATTTACAAAGACACAGTCAGTCAGCTGGCCACAGTCTACAACTGCTGATGGATGGTATCGTAATTTGGTAAAAATGGGAGATATTCCTACAGGATTGTTTATCTTCCTTGGCGTGGCACTTATTTGTGGCATTATCTTAAATAAGACAAAAGCAGGACGTTATATCCTTTGCCTTGGAAGTAACCGCGAAGCTGTAAGACTTTCCGGTGTAGATGTAAAGAAATGGGAAATGCTTGCATATGTTCTTTGCGGCGTTTTGGTTGGTATCGCTGCTATCTTCTATGTTGGAGCATACACAACAGTACAGCCTGGTTACGGCGATCAGTACAACAACGAAGCAATTGCTGGATGTGTAATGGGTGGTACATCCATGGCTGGTGGTTTAGCATCAATCGGTGGTACCGTAATTGGTGTACTTATCATCTCTCTGTTACAGCAGGGTATCCTTGCACTAGGCTTTTCAAAAGACTATCAGTTCATTATTACTGGAATTATTGTTATCGTAGCTGTTTATGCAGATGTATCTGCAAGACGTAGAAAGAATTAATGATAGTGTGAAGAAAGGATAGGTAAGAATAATGGGTGATATTATTTTAACAATGAAGGGTATCGATAAATCTTTCCCTGGTGTTCATGCATTGGATCACGTTGATCTTGAAGTAAGAAAAGGTGAAGTTCTTGCATTGATGGGTGAAAATGGTGCTGGTAAATCTACACTGATGAAAGTGTTGACCGGTATCTATAAAAAAGATTCTGGTACGATTACATATGAAGGAAAAGAAGTTGAATTCAAGAATACAAGAGAAGCACAGGATGCAGGTGTTGTTATCGTACACCAGGAGCTGAACATGCTTGGTCATCTGACAGTAGCGCAGAACTTGTTTATTGGTAGAGAATTCAAAAAAGGCATTACAATCGACGATAAGAAGATGAACGAAGAAGCAAAGAAATTGTTCGACCGATTGAATGTAGACATTGATCCAACAGAAAAGATGGCAAACCTGACTGTTGGTAAACAGCAGATGTGTGAAATTGCAAAGGCGGTTTCCTTTGATGCAAAAGTTATTATCTTTGATGAACCTTCAGCAGCTTTGACAGAGGCAGAAATCGAAGAAATGTTCAAGATCATCAGAGATCTGAAGAAAAAAGACATTGCGATGGTATATATTTCACATCGTATGGATGAGATTAAGGTTATTACAGACCGTGTTACAGTCATGAGAGATGGTACATATGTAGGTACTTTGATTACAAAGGATTGTACAAAAGAAGATATCATCAACATGATGGTAGGTCGTGTTATCTACGAGGAGCCAAAGACACAGAGCGCTGTTCCTAAAGATGCGCCGGTAGTATTAAAGGTAGAACACCTGAATGCAGGCAAGATGGTACAGGATGTCAGCTTCGAGCTTCGCAAAGGCGAAATTCTTGGTTTCTCAGGTTTGATGGGTGCTGGACGTACAGAGACAGCAAGAGCTTTGTTTGGAGCAGATCCAAAAGAAAGCGGAGATATTTATATCAATGGTGAGAAAGTAACAATCAACAGTCCACAGGATGCTGTTAATTGCGGTATTGGTTATCTTTCAGAAGATAGAAAACGATTCGGTATTGCAGTTCAAAAAACAGTTGCTGAAAATACAACCATGGCTGCTATGCAGAACTTCATGAAGGGAATCTTCATTGATAAGAAGAAAGAAGCAAGAGTGGCACAGGAATATGTGGATGCGTTGGCAACAAAAACTCCTGGTGTAGATCAGTTAGTTGTAAACTTATCCGGTGGTAACCAGCAGAAAGTAGTTATTGCAAAATGGTTGACCCGTGATAGTGATATCTTGATTTTTGATGAGCCTACAAGAGGTATTGACGTAGGTGCAAAGAATGAGATTTATAAGTTGATGAACAAATTGGCAGCAGAAGGCAAGTCAATCATCATGATTTCATCTGAAATGACAGAGATTTTACGTATGAGTGATCGTATCATAGTTATGTGCGAAGGAAAGAAGACTGGTGAAGTTGATATTTCGGAAGCATCTCAGGAAATGATTATGAATCTTGCAACTAGAGAGATTGATTAGGAGGAGAAAGAAGATGTCAAAGAAAAAAAGCTTTGGTAAAATTAATGGACGTGAAGCCGTGGTGGTTGGTATCATCATAGCGATGATTGCACTCTTCAGTATTCTTAGTCCTACATTTAGAACTTACACAACATTCACAAGTGTACTTGATATGTCTTACTATATCGCACTTATGGCAATTGGTGTTACATTCCCACTGATTACTGGAGGTGTAGACCTCTCTATTGGTACCGGATTGATTTGTTATTCTCTTTTCGGAGGATATCTGGTTGTACATAAGGATGTGCCGGTAATCGTTGCTTTGATTGCTTGCTTGATACTTAGTATTCTGATTGGTTTGTTAAATGGTGTTTTGGTAGCATTCATGGATCTGCCACCATTCCTTGCAACACTTTGTACTTGCATGATTACAAGAGGACTTGGTTCTTTGCTTAGTGGTGGGTTTGGTGTTTCATGGCCATCTTCATTGGAAACAGAAGGATGGTTTAGAAAGATATTCCGTGTTACTGTCGACGGACAGAATATACCGGTTGGTATTATCGTAGTTGTTATACTTGTTCTTCTTATGAATTTTGTATTGAACCATACAAAGATTGGCCGTTACACAATTGCAATCGGAAGTAACAAAGAAGCTACAAAATTAGCTGGTGTAAACGTAAAATTCTATCATGTATTTGCTTATGTGATTTCTGGTTTATTTGCAGGACTTGCAGCAATTGCATACTCAGGAACCTATGTAACAATTTATCCGGGATCTGGTGCAGGATTTGAGTTGGATGCCATTGGTGGTGCAATCGTCGGTGGTGTATCTGCAACAGGTGGTGTAGGAAGCATCACAGGAGCGTTCCTCGGTGTACTTGTTATTACACTTATGAAGGTTGGCTTGCCGTTCATTGGATTACAGGCGAACTGGCAGCAGATTTTTACAGGTTTGGTTTTGATTGCAGCCGTATTGGTTGACGTTGTGAAAAAGAAGAAAAACTAAACCGTAACGTAACATTATTAAGATATGGTGTCGGGAGACTTCATATATACATTATTTTTTAACCCCAAAGGAGAAGGAGGAAACAAAAAATGAAAAAGAGAATTTTAGCACTTGTTCTTGGTGCGGCAATGACACTTTCTATGGTAGGATGTGGAGCTAAGGGTGGCGATGATGCCAAGACAGATGCAAACAAAGGTGGCGGAGACAACGATTATGAATTCGAGATCATCGTAAAGAGCTTCCAGTCTACATACTGGCAGGCTGCTGTTACAGGTATCAAGCAGGCTTGTGAAGAGTTAGGTGTAAAGGCTAATTCTAACGGACCAGCAAACGAATCTGATATCGCTGATCAGGTACAGATGCTTGATGATGCTATCCAGAAACAGCCAGATGGAATTGGTTTAGCAGCATGTGATACAAAGTCAGTTCTTGACTCACTTTCAAAAGCTATGGAAGCTGGTATCCCTGTAGTATGCTTCGATACAGGTGTTGATGAAGCTCCAGAAGGCGCTATAGCAGCTACAGTAGCAACAGACAACGTTGCAGCTGGTGCTTTAGCAGCAGAAAATATGTATCCAGTAATCAAAGATATCGTTAAAGACGCTACAGCAGCATCTCCAGTAAGAATTGGTGAAGTTAACCAGGATGCTACAGCTCTTAACATTCAGCAGCGTGGTCTTGGATTCATCGACAAGATGGTTGAGCTTTGCAAGGCTGATGGAAAGAAAGTTGCAGTAGTTGGTAATGAGTTCTATGTAAATAACTGTGCTGATAAGGGCGACGAAGCTACAGCAGAAGTTATTATCGAAGTAGGTGTTCCTGCTCAGACAACAGTAGACTTAGCAGCTACAGAAGCTAACAAGATTATGTCTAAGAAAGACACAATTGCTATCTTTGGTTCTAACCAGACAACAGCTGAAGGTGTAATCACAGCTAACGATTCTTTGAACAAGTTATCTACAGATCCTACAAAGGGAATCATCGGAGCTGGATTTGATGCTGGTACACCACAGAAGAAGGCTATTGAAAACGATCAGTTAATCGGTTCTGTAACACAGTCACCATTGATGATGGGTTATAAGACAATCTACACATTAGTAGACATCTGCAATGGCAAGGAAGTTAAGGACATCCCAATGGATGGTTACTGGTACACCAAGGAAAACATGAACGATGACGACATCGCTCCAAACCTTTACGATTAATCTGTATCTTTGATTAACTTAAAGTGAATAGGTAAAAATTAGGGATCGGATTTCTATTCGATCCCTTTTTTAAAACAATTTGTATTATAATAAGACCATCGCAGATGGAAATGGAGGTAGATAAAATGTTAAAAGGTATTCCTAAAATTCTTTCACCGGAATTATTAAAAGTGTTGGCAGAGATGGGACATAGTGATCGACTGGTTATTTCAGATGGAAATTTCCCGGCAGAATCTATGGGAAAAGATGCTATCGTTATTCGTTGTGACGGACATGGCGTTCCTGAAATTCTGGATGCTATTTTACAGGTGTTCCCACTGGATTCTTATGTTGAGAAACCGGTAAATCTTATGGAAGTTATGCCGGGAGATACGGTAGAAACACCAATTTGGGATACATATAAAGAAATTATTTCCAAGTATGATGATAGAGGCGCTGACGCAGTTGGCAATATTGAGCGCTTTGCATTCTATGATCAGGCGAAGACAGCATATGCAATCATTGCAACAGGCGAATCTGCATTGTATGCAAATGTAATGTTACAGAAGGGCGTTGTAGTAGATTAAGAAGCAACCAAAATGACAGAAGGCGAGGGACAGATTTTATGTTAAATCAAGTGGAAACCATGTTTGATGATATGGAAAAAATGATTAAAAAATTAAAAAAGAAACAATATGAAGAGAACATGGAAAACTTCATGACGGCTTACGAAGCTTACTTTTTGGAAATGGAAACTTATATGAGTGAAAATGATCCACAAACAGCAGCAAAAGAGATTTCGCAGGTGTTTGTAGACGCTGTAAAGGAACGTTATGAAGTTAAGGGAAAGATCAAAGGATACGTACAAGCAGATCTTAACTTATTTATGATTTATTATGTGTTCCCGACCATTCTAAAAAGAGACCATGAACATGCAAAGTTGCTTGCGGATACTTTGTGTGAGACATGGGGCAGCAGCTTCAAAGACAGTAAGATTGGTTATACAGATTATGATTCACTGTATAAATCATTTAGAGAAAAAATATTCGGAATTTTTTAAGTGCGGGGTGAAATATGAGCAAATATTTTTTGGCGATTGATATAGGCGCTTCCAGCGGAAGACACATGTTAGGCAGCCTTGAAGATGGCAAGATTGTATTGGAAGAGGTTTACCGTTTCTGGAACGGAATGGATCATGTGGATGGAACTCTCTGCTGGGATGTCGACAGATTATTCAATGAAATTATTGCCGGAATGAAAAAATGTAAAGAAATTGGCAAGGTTCCAGTGAGTGTTGGTATCGATACATGGGGTGTGGACTATGTTTTGTTAGATAAAGATGACAATATTGTAGGTCCAACTGTTGGATATCGTGACCACAGAACAGAAGGAATGGATGAAGAAGTATATAAAATCATTTCAGAAGATGATTTGTATGCAAGAACGGGTATTCAGAAGGCTATTTACAACACAATTTATCAGTTGATGGCTGTGAAAAAGCTTCATCCGGAGCATTTGGAAAAAGCAGATGCTATGTTAATGATTCCAGATTATTTCCATTTTAAACTGAGTGGCAAAAAAGTGCAGGAATATTCAGAAGCAACAACAGCGCAGCTGGTAAATCCAACAACCAAAGACTGGGATTATGAGTTGATTGAACAGTTGGGATTTCCTAGAAGAATCTTCCAGAAAATTGAAATGCCGGGAACGGCAATTGGCAATTTGACGGATGAGGTCAAAGAATTAGTAGGATATGATTGTCAGGTGGTACTGCCTCCTACACATGATACGGCATCTGCAGTAATGGCGATTCCTACAAATGCTGAGGATACATGCTACATCAGTTCTGGAACATGGTCTTTGATGGGCGTGGAAATGGCAGAAGCTAATTGCTCTCCAAAGAGTAAAGAAGCAAACTTTACCAACGAGGGCGGATATGGTGGAAAGATTACATATCTTGCAAATATTATGGGACTTTGGATGATTCAGTCTGTGCGTAATCAGCTGGCGCCGGATATGTCTTATGGCGATTTGTGTGAACAGGCATCGCATGAGACGATAAAGACAGTGGTTGACTGCCAGGATGCAAGCTTCCTTTCCCCTGATGATATGGTGGAAGCAGTAAAAGATTACTGTAGAAAGACAAACCAGGAAGTTCCTGAGACATTACCTGCATTAGCGAGTGTAATTTATAATTCTTTGGCAAAATGCTATGCTGAAAAATTAGAAGAAATCCAGAAGATTACAGGCGTGAAATACGATAAGATCAATATTATCGGTGGCGGTTCTAACGCAGCATATTTAAATGAGTTGACAGCAAAATACACTGGCATCGGCGTTCATGCTGGTCCTGGTGAAGCAACGGCTATCGGAAATATTTTATCTCAGATGCTGGAAGAAGGAACATTTGCTGATTTGAAAGAAGCAAGAAATTGTGTTGCAAAATCCTTTGAGATTAAGGTATATTAAAGGTAACTTTGTAAAAGTAAGGAAGGCATGGTAAAACGAATGGCAGGCTGTAAGACGAAAACAATCTGTTTTACAAACAATAAGGGTGGAAGCGGAAAATCAACAACATGTGCAAACTTAGCATATGAGTTGGCGGCCGCTGGCAAGAAAGTTCTTATGGTTGATGGGGATATGCAGTTGAATCTTTCGTTATCCTTTTTTGATGAAGAACAAGTGCTTGGTATGGCAGAATGTGAGAAGAATTTATATTATGCCATTAAGGGAAAGCACGATTTGAGCGAGTACATTATACATACACCATATGAAAATTTAGATTTAATTCCATCCTCGACTTTAATGAGTCAGATTGAATACGAACTCTTTACAATGATGCAAAGAGAATATGTATTAAAGAAATGTTTGCGTGGAATCTATGAAAAAGAAATCTATGATTATATTCTGATTGATGCGCCTCCTACCTTGGGAACATGGGTGATCAATATTCTGTGTACAGCAGATTATGTTGTGGTTCCGGTAGAGGCATCTCCGTGGGGATTATTTGGATTGGCAAACATGTTTGACTTTTTAAATGGAATGTCTGAAATGACGGATGCAAAGATTATGGGGGTTCTGATTACCAAGGTCGATGAAAGAAAAAATTATTATAAGCAGACCAGAGAAATCCTGGAAAGTTATGATAATATTAATGTATTTGAATCATTTATACATGTGGATTCTTCGATTGAATGGGCACAGGACAACTCGGTACCGGTGACAGTATATAAAAAAAGTACAAGAAGTGCGAAGGAATTTCAGGACTTAGCGAAGGAGGTAATAAACTATGGCAGTAGGTAAAGGAAGTATGGCAAGAGCATCAAAGGCAGCTGTTCGAACAACGACACCGAAGGAAACGAAGGCGGCAGAAGAGGTAAAAGTTGAAGCGGCAGTAGTGGCAGAACCGACAAAAAAGGCAGCTGCAACGAAAACGACAACAGCAAAAACAACGGCATCCAAGACGAAGAAGACAACCACAAGAAAGACAACAGCGAAAAAAGCAACAACGAAAGTTACGAGTTCGGTGGTTACGGGAACGTCAGAACAGGTTATGCAGGCCATTGAATATCAGAAATCCAGTCAGGTTTTAGATCGTGAACCGGAAATGAACGAGACCTTTGGGGTAGGCGAGTCAATGCCGATTTATTTCTACTAATATAAGACAAAAAGAAGAGGTTATGCTATTACGAAAAAATCGTAAAAGCATAGCCTCTTTTTGCTATGGCGATGAGCAAAATACGTTGGACTCGTTCAAGTGTATTTGACAATCGCTGTGTCACAAATTAATGCAAAATATTTTCGATCGAAGATATGTCTGTGTTTAGAACCAGATGGGATGGAAAGTCAATTTCGTTTAGCAGGGGAATGGCATATTGCATGTTGCCAATGTTTTTTGCTCCGTGACTATCGCTGGAAAGAAGGATTGGTAGTTCTAATTTTTTGCATATCTTTAAAATTTGTCTGCAGTTTGTAGGCCCATTTACCCGATAAGCGTCTGGCATAAGAGAACCATTGTTGATTTCAGGATAAACATGGTTCTTTTTTGCTATTTCCAGAAGATATTCGAAATCAACCGGAAAACGTGCATCGTCAATGTGTCCTAAAAAACGTACATTGGGATGCTTTAGGGCGCTGATATAGCATTGCGTAAAATCAGGTAAAGAATAAGGCTTTAATATAGGTGGGTGAATGCTGATGATCGCATAGTCAAGTGTGGATAAGGTGTCGTCATCCAGATCCACATCACCTGCTGAACTTATAATGTTTAATTCACATCCATAAAGAATATGGATGCCGAAGCGGTTGCGACTGGCTAATTTCAGACTTTGAAAATAGGAAGTCTTAGCGGAACCAATGCTGGCAGGACCATGCTCAGATATTCCTAAAAGGGAAAGCCCGCGATTAGATGCAGCTTTGAGCATATCGGTTATGGTATCGCATGAACCATGTCCGCTACTGATGCTGTGCGTGTGCAAATCAGCGTAAATGGGATATCTATTTGTAGAATTTGAAAATATAATATTGTCTAACATAAAAGAACTCCTTTGACAAATGTACGCAAAAGCATTGTGCAATATCACGGAAAAGTAAAAACATCGCATGAATGCGTTGTGTAATCTGCCGTGATACAGGAAAAATGATAAAATGTTTACCATGATTATAACCTAAAAATGTGGAATTTCCAATATGGTTTTGAAAAAAACAAGAGAAAAACAACAAAAACCACCAAATATTAAGCTGAAAGCCACACAAAACTCAATCCAAAGGAAAAAACGGGCAAGAAAAATTAAATAAAAGTGTTGTTTTGTGTTGACTTTATAGATGAATCATAATATAATCATGATATCGGATTAGAAGGTGATTCGATACTAGGATAGACGAGGAAGACGCATGGAAAATAAGCAAAGAATCATACAGGAATTAGTTCCTGGAAAACAGATTACTTTGGCACATATCATTGCCAACCCGGATCCGATACTTTACCAGAAGTTAGGACTTGATCCAGCTGTTGGATATGCCAAATCTGCAATTGGAGTTTTGACAGTAAGCCCAGCAGAGACCGCTATCATCATGGCGGACATAGCGATCAAATCAGCTGGTGTGGAACTCGGATTTGTAGACCGGTTTTCGGGATCTGTCATTGTGACAGGTACGGTGTCTGAGGTGGAAGCGTCAATTCAGGCGATTCTACAATATGTGGAAAGTACATTGGGATATGCGGTTACACCGGTAACGCGCACGTAGTTAACAATATGAAGAAAATCATTTTAATGGGACGTAGTGGTGCTGGTAAAACAACACTGACGCAGGCACTTCAGGGTGAAAAGATTACATATAAGAAAACCCAGTACATCAATCATTATGATGTGATTATCGATACACCGGGCGAGTACCTTCAGACTGGGACACTCGGAAGGGCACTGGCATTGTATTCTTATGAAGCGGATGTAGTTGGATTGTTGGCATCGTCAACAGAACCGTTTTCATTATATCCGCCGAATATTACCTGCATGGTAAATCGCGACGTTATTGGAATTGTAACCAAGATAGATCAGGGCGATGGCGATGTGACGCTGGCTACCAGCTGGCTGCAAAATGCCGGTTGCAAAAGAATTTTCTATGTGAATTCTAAAACTGGGGAAGGGGTATCTGATATTTTAGAATATCTTCGGGAACCGGGAGACGTGATGCCTTGGGAAACACAGGGCGAGTAAGTTGGGAACTGTTATTCTATATTTATTATAGAATAATCAAATATATAAAAGAAAAAGGAGAATAAAAAATGGCACTGAATGAATACGAAATCAAAAAAATGATCTGCGACGTAGGTAAAAGAATCTATGATCGTAACATGGTAGCAGCAAATGATGGAAACATTTCTGTAAAACTTAACGACAATGAATTCTTATGCACACCAACAGGTGTTTCAAAAGGATTTATGACACCAGAGTACATCTGTAAAGTAGATGCACAGGGAAATGTAATCCAGGCAAACAAGGGATTTAAGCCATCTTCAGAGATTAAGATGCATATGAGAGTGTATGCAAAGAGACCTGACGTAGGAGCTGTAGTTCATGCACATCCTACATTTGCAACAAGCTTTGCAATCGCAGGTATTCCTTTGACACAGCCAATCATGCCAGAGGCAGTTATCGCATTAGGATGCGTTCCAATCGCTCCTTACGGAACACCTTCTACAATGGAAATCCCAGATGCAGTTGAGCCATACTTAGAGCATTTCGATGCTGTATTGTTAGAGAGCCATGGAGCATTGACATGGTCTACAGATCTTATGGCAGCATACATGAAGATGGAATCTGTAGAATTCTATGCTGAGTTATTGTACAAGGCAAAACAGCTTGGTGGACCAAAGGAATTCGACAAAGAGCAGATTGCTAAGTTATACGAGATCAGAAGAAACATGGGACTTCCAGGACGTCATCCTGCAAACCTTTGCCAGAATAAGGGCAAGGAAAACTGCCATAATTGTGGCGGCGGATGCAGCTCTTCAACCCAGACAGATGACAGCCAGGAATTGGTAACAGCTATTACAAAGAAAGTATTAGAGTCATTAGGCAAATAATCATATGAAAGAAAATAATCTGGAAACAATTGTTAACAATATTGTCGGCGACGCTATCGTAAAAGAAGTGATGTCTTTAAAACTGGCAGTGAAGTTAATAGAAGCAGTAGAAGAGAAGGCGGCAGAAATGGGACTTGCTGTTGTAGTTGCAGTATCAGATGCAGCAGGGAGACCGATGGCTGTGCATTGCATGGATGGCGCCTATCATGGGAGCTTTGATGTGGCAGTGAATAAGACATATACTTCTACAGCGTTTCAGATGTCGACAGCAAAACTATCAAGACTTTGCCAGCCGGGACAGGATTTGTACGGATTGCAGTTTAGCAATGATGGCAAGGTGATGATATTAGGAGGCGGAGAGCCGTTGATGGTTGGGAAAACCATGATTGGAGCCTTGGGGGTATCCGGGGGCAGTGCCCAGGAAGATACGGATCTGGCTGCTTATGGGGCATCCGCATTGAAGGAGGTAATAAAGTGTCTGTAGATGAACGCATGGTACATGACATCGTACAACAAGTCATGGCAAATATGCAGATTAGCGGAAGTGTATCTGGTATGCATGGTGTGTTTAAGGACATGAATGAGGCAATCAATGCTTCTATCGAAGCACAGAAAAAGGTTTGCTGCATGACCTTAGACCAAAGAGAACAAATCATTTCTAATATTCGTAAGAAAACACATGAGAATGCTGAGATTTTAGCAAACATGGGTGTGAACGAGACAGGAATGGGTAATGTGGGAGATAAGATTCTCAAACATCACCTTACCGCTGATAAGGTGCCTGGTACAGAAGATATCAGCACAGTAGCATGGTCTGGTGACAGAGGTCTTACATTGGTAGAGATGGGACCATTTGGAGTAATCGGTGCTATTACACCGGCAACAAACCCATCAGAGACAGTAATCTGTAACTGCATTGGTATGCTTGCAGGTGGAAATACCGTAGTATTTAACCCACATCCAAACGCAAAGAAAACAACAATTTATACAATTAACATGATTAATGAGGCTTCTATTGAAGCAGGTGGACCAGACAACATTGCAGTAACGGTTGAGGCTCCAACACTTGATACAAGTGCAATCATGATGAAACATCCAGCAATTCACTTATTGGTAGCAACAGGTGGACCTGGAGTAGTAACAGCAGTACTTTCTTCTGGTAAGAGAGCAATCGGAGCTGGTGCAGGAAATCCGCCTGTATTAGTGGATGAGACAGCAGATGTAAGAAAGGCAGCACAGGATATCGTAAACGGATGTACCTTTGATAACAACCTTCCTTGTATTGCTGAAAAGGAAATCGTTGCAGTAGATTGTATTGCAGATGAGTTGATGAACTACATGATTTCTGAAAATGGCTGCTATTTAGCAAGCAAAGAGATTCAGGACAAGTTAGTACAGACAGTACTTACACCAAAGGGAGCATTGAACAGAAAATGTGTTGGTAGAAGCGCACAGGCATTGCTTGCTATGGTTGGTGTCAATGTAGGACCAGAAATTCGTTGTATCGTATTTGAAGGCGAAAAGGAACATCCATTGATCTCTACAGAGTTGATGATGCCAATCTTAGGTATGGTTCGTGTGAAATCATTTGAAGAAGGTGTTGAGACAGCAGTTTGGCTGGAGCATGGCAATCGCCACTCAGCACATATCCATTCTAAGAATGTAGATCATATCACAACTTATGCAAGAGCAATCGATACAGCTATTCTTGTAAAGAATGGTCCAAGCTACGCAGCACTTGGATTCGGCGGAGAAGGATATTGTACATTTACAATTGCTTCAAGAACCGGAGAAGGTTTAACGGCTGCACACAGCTTTACAAAGAGCAGACGTTGTACAATGTCTGATAGCCTTTGCATTAGATAAGAGAAGGAGAAGAAAGAAATGGCAGTAAAAGAACAGGATGTTGAATTAATTGTAAGACAGATCCTGGACCAGATGTCTGGCAGCGCTACAGGCGCACCTTCAACAGCTAAGGCATCCGGAACCGGAATTCCTTCTACAGCACATGTTGCTATGCTTACTGAGTTGGAGAAATTCGAAATCAAAGAATTCCCAATGCCAGAAGTTGGGGATGATGATATCCTTGTAAGAGTAGAAGGTTGTGGTGTTTGTGGTACAGACGCACACGAATTTAAGAGAGATCCATTTAGCTTAATCCCAGTTGCTTTAGGACATGAAGGAACAGGTGAAATTGTTAAAATGGGTAAGAATGTTAAGAAGGATTCTGCAGGAAAAGATCTTAAGCTTGGCGATAAGGTTGTTACTTGTATGATCTTCAAGGATAACCCTGATATTACAATGTATGATTTGAATAAGCAGAACGTAGGAGGCGCTGATGTATATGGCTTACTTCCTGATGATGATATTCATTTAAATGGCTGGTTCTCTGATTACATTTTAGTACGTGGCGGTTCTACCGTATTTAACGTTAGTGACCTGGATTTAGATTCAAGAATTTTGATTGAGCCTTGTGCTGTATTAGTACATGCAGTAGAAAGAGCAAAGACAACAGGAATTCTTCGCTTCAATAGCCGCGTAGTTGTTCAGGGATGTGGACCAATCGGTTTGATTTGTATTGCAGTTCTGCGTACAATGGGTATTGAAAATATTACAGCTGTAGATGGTAACCAGGGAAGACTTGATTTTGCATTGAGAATGGGAGCTACAAAGACTGTAAACTTTATGGACCATAAGGGAATCGAAGAGTTGACAAAGGCTGTAGAGGATTCATTTGATGGACACTTGGCAGATTTTGCTTTCCAGTGTACAGGTAATCCAAAGGCTCACGCTAATATTTACAAATTCATCCGCAATGGTGGTGGACTTTGTGAGTTAGGTTTCTTCATCAATGGTGGAGATGCACAGATCAATCCACACTTCGACTTATGCTCTAAGGAAATTACATTAGTAGGTTCATGGGTATATACCTTAAGAGATTATGCTACTACATTTGATTTCTTAAAGAGAGCAAAAGGAATTGGACTTCCGATGGCAGACTTAATTACTGATAAATATCCGTTAGAAGAAATTAACGAAGCATTAAAGAAGAACCTGGAAATGACTGGACTTAAAATTGCGGTTGTCAACAAATAAGGTATTCGGAAAGGATAGATCATGGAAAATCTGACAACACGTGACAATCAAGAAGCGGTAGGTTTGTTAGAGGTATTTGGGCTTGTGTGTGCTTTCCTTGCGGCGGATGCCGGCTGTAAAGCAGCTAATGTACACCTTCAGGTGTTTGATAAGAACAAGCCAGGAAATGCAGATGCTTTACCGGTACCACTTTTGGTCACTGTTAAATTTAGAGGCAGTATCGCCGATGTGGAAGAAGCCATGCGTGCAGCAGAAGAAGTGGCAGCAGCGCACACCGGTATTGTATCGAAGCATATTATTCCAAGACCTACAACGGACACAGAAAAAATGTTGACGGTCAGCGCACTTGATAAAAATTAGTGAAACAATTAAATTATATTAATAAGAGATAAATCTTAAGGAGGATTACAATAATGGCACAGGAAGCATTAGGAATGGTTGAAACAAGAGGACTTACAGCAGCAATCGAGGCAGCTGATGCAATGACAAAGGCAGCTGAGGTAGCATTAGTTGGTACAGAAAAGATTGGTTCTGGATTAGTAACCGTTATGGTACGTGGAGACGTAGGAGCTGTTAAGGCAGCAGTAGAAGCTGGAACTTCAGCAGCTAGCAAGCTTGGTGAATTAGTAGCTACACACGTAATTCCAAGACCTCATAACGACGTAGAGAAGATCCTTCCAAAATTCAAGGGCTAATCGAAATAGTTTAAAGGAGAAGCGGCATGGGTAATGCATATGGATTCATGGAAATCACAGGTGTTGTAGCAGCAATGGATGCACTGGACATCATGTGTAAAGCGGCAGATGTATCACTAGCCACTTGGGAACGTAAACTAGGCGGAAGATTAGTTACATTGGTAATAGAGGGAGAAGTGGAGGCTGTAAGACAGTCGATCGAGGCAGCAAGTGCAAATGCAATCAAAAAGCCTGTATCGGTAGGCGTACTTCCAAATCCACATCCTGAAATCGTCAAGATGGTTGAGTTATCAGCCAGTCGTTTTAAAGGTAAACCGGAGCCTTCGTCCGATTCAAAAATGCTCGGACAGGACCCACCGGATTTTGTTCCAGAAGACAAATAAATTTCAAAAACAGGAGGAAACAATTATGGCATTAGAAGCATTAGGAATGGTTGAAACCAGAGGTTTAGTAGCAGCAATCGAAGCAGCAGACGCAATGTGCAAGGCTGCAAACGTAACTTTAGTTGGAACGGAAAAGATCGGTTCTGGATTAGTAACAGTTATGGTACGTGGAGACGTAGGAGCTGTTAAATCAGCTGTAGAAGCTGGTGCAAGCAGTGCAGGAACATTAGGTGAATTAGTAGCTACACACGTAATCCCAAGACCACACGGCGATGTAGAAATGATTTTGCCAGCAGTTAAATAGTAATATCTGAACGTCACACAGTGGGAGAAAATCCCGGCTGTGTGACTGTTACATAAGGGAGGGTGTGAATCTTGAATTCTTATAATAATGTAGAAGAAATTACGAGAATGGTATTGCAAGCAATGGACAATGCCAATTCAAATAAGCCTGCTGTCAAAGTACCAGTAGGAATATCTGCAAGACACATCCATTTGACCCAGGAAGATGTAGAAAAGCTATTTGGAAAAGGTTATCATCTTACAAAGAAAAAAGAGTTGATGGGTGGACAGTTTGCATCCAACGAACAGTGTACAATTGTTGGTTTAAAACTAAGAGCAATTGAAAATGTTCGTATCTTAGGACCTGTAAGAAGTAAATCCCAGGTAGAAATTTCTGCAACCGATGCTCGTACATTAGGAATCAAAGCTCCAGTGAGACAGTCTGGTGACACAGCTGGATCTGCTCCTATCGCTTTGGTAGGTCCGAAGGGAGTTATTTATCTTGATGAAGGTTGTATCGTAGCAGCAAGACACATTCATATGTGTCCGGAAGATGCAGCGGCAGCAGGATTAAAAGATAATGATTTTGTTTCTGTACGCGTGGGCAATGAGAGAGGTGTAGTTTTAGATCAAGTAAAGATTCGTGTAGATGAATCATTTACAACGGAGATGCATATTGATACGGATGAAGCAAATGCTTCACAGGTAAAACAGGACGATTTAGCGACAATCATATATTAAAAAAGCTCAGAATGCGGTTATAAATTCGATGGAGAGTTATTATGATAATTGGAAAAGTTGTAGGAAGTTTATTTTCTACGAGAAAAAATGAAAAACTAGTTGGCAACAAGTTTATGATTGTTGAACCAGTAGAAGATATGAGAAGTACTGGCAGTCGCCTGGTTGCAATAGATGTCATTGGTGCTGGAATAGGCGAGTATGTGTTGGTTGCACAGGGCAGCGCAGCTAGAATCGGTTGCGATATGGCAGATGCGCCAATAGATGCAGCTATTGTTGGAATCATTGATGAAGGACAGGATTGGAGTAAATAAGTATGCTGATCGATGAACTGAAAAATATTGCAAGAAATAATGGCATAGTGGGAGCCGGCGGTGCTGGCTTCCCAGCTTATGCTAAAATGACAGACAAGGCGGACACAGTCATTCTAAACTGCGTAGAATGCGAGCCATTATTAAAACTTCATAGACAGTTGCTGGCTACTCATACGGAAGAAATCATCCAGATGTTGGATGAAGTACGAGAAAGCTTTGGAGCAAAAGAAGCAGTTATAGGAATTAAAAGTGAATATGTAACTACAATCAAAGCAGTAGAAGAAGTGCTTGGAGATTTCCCTAAGGTAAGGATTTGTGCGCTTAAGCCGGCATATCCAATGGGGGATGAAGTAGTTTTGATTTATGAAGCCACAGGGCGTGTCATTCAGCCGGGTGGACTTCCGATAGATGAGAATGTTGTGGTATATAATGTAGAGACCATGTACAACTTGTACAGAGCAGTACATCTTGATATACCAGTGACAAATAAATTAGTATCCATTGTTGGAGAAATTGATCATCCACTTACGGTACGTGTTCCACTGGGAACAACAGTAAAAGAGGCAATTTCGCTTGCCGGTAAAGTGACAGTAGAAGACCCGGTATATGTTATGGGTGGTCCAATGATGGGACGTCTTGGAACAGAAAACACAGTCATCACCAAGACAACAAACGCAATTATTATTTTGCCAAAAGATCATCATGTTGTTGTGAGAATGGATAAAAATCTGGAAATTGAAAAGAAGAGGGCATCTTCTTCCTGCTGTCAGTGCAGAACATGTACAGATATGTGTTCAAGACACGCACTTGGACATCCAATCGAACCACATAAGGTGATGAGAGCAGTTGCAAACCATGATACAAGTGACATGAGTGTATTTGTGAATACAGCCTACTGTAGTGGATGCGGAATATGTGAAAAATATGCATGTCCGCAGGGATTATCACCAAAATCCATTATTCAGGCATTCAAAGGTGGCTTAAGAGCTGCTGGCATCAAAGTAGAAAAAGTAGATCCGGCTCCAGTGTTAGAAGATCGGGAACTGAGAAAGTTACCGGTACATAGATTGGCAGCAAGATTGGATTTGACAAAATACGATAAGCCAGCACCATTTGAGGATACAACGCCGACAACAAAGCTGGTTAAGATTCCAATGAGCCAGCACATCGGAGCACCGGCAACACCAATCGTAAGTGTAGGTGCTACGGTGAAGAAAGGTCAGCTGATCGGAGAACCAAAAGATGGACTGAGTGTAGCAATTCATTGTTCCATTGATGGTGTGGTTCAGAAAGTCAGTGACAAAGAAGTGGTAGTAAAAGGTAAGTAAGATATTCCGTAAAAAGAGAGGAAAATAATTATGGCCAAAGCAATTGGTATGGTAGAATGCACAACGGTATCTACCGGTTTTAAAGCAGCTGATGAGATGGCAAAGGCAGCTGATGTGGAAATTTTACAGGCAGAAGTAACTTGTCCGGGAAAATTCGTTATCCTTGTAACGGGTGAGTTAAGTACAGTGCGGGCATCTGTTGATGTGGCTGCAAGTAAATATGCTGAAAAAGTGATGGATACCTTTGTATTGGGAAATCCTCATGAGTCTATTTTCCCAGCAATTTATGGTACAGCACAGCCAGAGAAAATAGATGCTTTGGGTATCTTAGAGACCTATGATGTGGCTGCATTGATTGTAGCTGCAGACTTAGCAGCAAAAACAGCAATTGTTGATTTGATTGAGCTGCGCTTGGCAAAAGGAATGTGTGGAAAGAGTTATATGACGATTACAGGAAGCGTATCCGCTGTAC
Organism: uncultured Lachnospiraceae bacterium; assembly: GCA_934352055.1. GTDB lineage: Bacteria > Bacillota > Clostridia > Lachnospirales > Lachnospiraceae > Pararoseburia. Next base: position 95,161 of record CAKRJY010000004.1, on the reverse strand, counting down.
AGGCTGCCATCGATCATGCAAAGGCAGAAGCAGGTGACAGAGGAATGTTCCTTGATAGTTCTGTCATTGCGCGTCCTTCTGATAAACTTATGAAATACATCATGTAATACAACAAATATAAAAGAGGGTAATATATGCTTGCAGTAGAAAGACGAAAACAGATTCTGGAACAAGTTCACAAAGATAAAAAAGTTATAGTAAGTGAATTAAGCAAGCAGTTTCATGTTTCGGAAGAAACAATTCGTAGAGATTTGGAAAAACTGGCAGATGAGGGTCATGTAATCAAAAGTTACGGTGGCGCTGTTATCAATGAGATTGGCAGCATCGATTTACCGTTTAATGTCAGATGGAAGTCAAATTCTGTAGGGAAGCAAAAAATTGCAGATTTGATCAGCCATGAGATACAGGATGGAGATCACATATTTTTGGATGCATCGACAACCGCAGTATTTATTGCTAAGAATATCAAAAATAAGCAGCATCTTACAGTGATTACCAATTCCATAGAGAATTTATTAGAGTTATCCGATATTACCGAGTGGGACATTATCTCGACAGGGGGCTCTTTGAAAGCAGGTTCGATGTCATTCCTTGGCATAAGAGCTGCGGAAAGTATTCAAATGTACAATGCAGATAAAGTGTTTTTATCATGTAAGGGATTGGATATTGAAAAGGGCGTTACGGAAGGCAATGATGAAGCGAGCAGTATCAAACAAAGCATGATACAGTCTGCAAAAAAGGTATACCTGACAGTAGATTCTTCAAAGTTTGATCGCGTTGCTTTTTCTAAAACTTGTCCGCTTTCCAGGTTAGATGTGGTAGTGACGGATCAAAAGCCAGAGCAACGATGGATGGATGCATTTGAAAAAAATGGGGTTCAATGTATATATCCAGAGGAAACGAATGAAAACAACTAGAGTTAATTGATAACTAGCGAGAAAGGAATGTGACGGGATGGGTAGATATGATAGTACACCGATTGCAAAGGCAGATCGTATAAAAAGACTAGTAGATCATCTGTATGCAAAGATGCCTGAAATTGAGGCTTCCAGAGCAGAGCTGATTACAGAATCATATAAAGCAACAGAAGGTCAGCCTGTAGTTATGCGTAAGGCTCATGCATTTTATCATATATTAAAGCATCTTCCGATTATCATCCGACCAGAGGAACTGATTGTCGGAAGCACAACAATTGCGCCTAGAGGATGTCAGACATATCCTGAATTCTCATATGAGTGGTTAGAGGCAGAATTTGAGACAGTAGAAACACGAAGTGCCGATCCATTCTATATTTCTGATGAGACGAAAAAAAGATTATTGGCGGCAGATGCTTATTGGAAAGGAAAAACGACGAGTGAACTTGCCACTTCTTATATGGCACCGGAAACACTTCGTGCAATGAAACATAATTTCTTTACGCCGGGTAACTATTTTTATAATGGTGTTGGTCACGTGACCGTTCAATACGATACGGTTTTGACGATTGGTTTAAATGGTGTGAAAGAAAAGGTTAGAAAAGAAATGGAGACATGTCATTTTGGGGATGCTGATTATTCTACCAAGATGCGTTTCTTAGAATCCATCATTATTTCATGTGATGCGGTCATTACTTATGCAAACCGTTATGCTGTATTAGCAGAAGAAATGGCAGCAAAAGAAACAGATGCAAAGAGAAGACAAGAACTGTTAGAAATCTCTGAAATCTGTAGAAAAGTACCGGAATTTCCGGCAGAAAGCTTCCAGGAAGCATGCCAATCGTTCTGGTTTATTCAGCAGGTATTGCAGATTGAGTCCAGTGGACATTCTATTTCACCTGGACGTTTTGACCAGTATATGTATCCCTTCTACGAGAAGGACATTCATACAGGCAAGATCACACGCGAGTATGCACAGGAATTGATCGACTGTATCTGGGTAAAATTAAACGATCTGAATAAATGTCGTGATGCAGCAAGTGCGGAAGGATTTGCCGGATATTCTTTATTCCAGAACTTGATTGTTGGTGGACAGACCGTCGAGGGCAGAGATGCTACAAATGATCTTTCTTTCATGTGTATTACTGCCAGCGAACATGTATTTTTACCAATGCCATCATTATCCATTCGTGTATGGCATGGTTCGTCGAAAGCACTTTTGATGCGTGCGGCAGAATTGACGAGAACAGGTATTGGTTTACCTGCATACTACAATGATGAAGTGATTATTCCTGCACTTGTACATCGTGGAGCAACGATGGAGGAGGCTAGAAATTATAATATTATTGGTTGTGTAGAACCACAGGTTCCGGGCAAGACAGATGGCTGGCATGATGCAGCATTCTTTAACATGTGTCGTCCATTGGAAATGGTATTTTCAAATGGTTATGACAATGGAGAACTTGCAAGTATCCAGACAGGGGATGTGGAGAGCTTCCAATCATTTGAAGAATTTATGGAAGCATATAGAAAACAGATGTTATACAACATCGAATTGCTTGTAAATGCGGATAATGCCATAGACTATGCACATGCGCAGCTTGCACCATTACCGTTTGAGTCATGCCTGGTGGATGATTGTATTAAGAGAGGTAAGAGTGCACAGGAAGGTGGAGCAATCTACAACTTTACCGGTCCACAGGGATTTGGTATAGCCAATGTTGCAGATTCGTTATATACCATCAAAAAATTAGTATTTGAAGAAAAACGTATTACCATGGGTGAGCTGAAAAAAGCGCTTGAAATGAACTATGGTAAAGGTTTGGATGCCATTACGGCTGGCGATATTGCAGTGCGTGTTGCAAAAGGTTTGCAGGATGCCGGTCAGGAAGTGGGCGAAGATGTGATAGCGAATACCATTAAACAGGTATTAGAAATGGAATTGCCAGAAGATGTCAAGAAACGTTATGAAGAAATTCATGAGATGATTCTGGAACTTCCAAAGTATGGAAATGATATTGACGAGGTAGATGAGATTGCCAGAGAGGCAGCATATTTCTACACGAAACCGTTAGAAACATATAAGAATCCGAGAGGCGGTATGTATCAGGCTGGACTTTATCCGGTATCAGCAAATGTTCCATTGGGAGCACAGACAGGAGCTACTCCAGATGGAAGACTGGCACACACACCAGTAGCAGATGGTGTAGGACCTACATCTGGCTTTGATATCAGTGGCCCTACAGCTTCTTGTAATTCCGTTGCAAAATTAGATCATATGATTGCAAGTAATGGTACGCTCTTCAACATGAAGATGCACCCAACGGCTATGGCTGGTGAAAAGGGATTGGAAAGCTTTATTTCCCTGATTCGTGGTTACTTCGATCAGCAGGGTATGCACATGCAGTTTAATGTTGTTGATAGGGCGACACTTTTAGATGCACAGGCACATCCTGAAAAATACAGTGGATTGATTGTAAGAGTAGCTGGATATTCTGCTTTATTTACGACATTATCCAAATCATTACAGGATGATATCATTAGAAGAACAGAGCAGGCTGATAATCGATAGGAAGGAAACGTATCTTATGAAAGAATATTTGAATACATCCGGTAGGATTTTTGATATTCAGAGATATTCCATACATGATGGTCCTGGAATTAGAACCATAGTTTTCTTAAAAGGATGTGCATTAAGATGCAAGTGGTGTTGTAATCCGGAATCGCAATCGTTTGATGTGGAAACGATGGTAATCAATGGAAAACCAAAAGTAATGGGTAAGGATGTGACTGTGGCAGAGGTTATGGAAACAGTTGAGAAGGATATGCCTTACTATTTACAGTCAAATGGTGGACTTACCCTTTCGGGTGGTGAGTGTACACTGCAGCCAGAGTTTTCCGTAGGTCTTTTAAAAGCGGCAAAAGATTTGGGAATATCAACAGCGATTGAAAGTATGGCTTATGCAAAATATGAAGTGATCGAGACATTACTTCCATATCTGGATTTGTATTTGATGGACATCAAGCATATGGATCCGCAGAAGCATAAAGAATTTACAGGACATGATAACATCAGAATGTTGGAAAATGCAGTTCGTGTAGCGCATAGTGGACAGACAGAACTCATTATTCGAGTTCCTGTGATTCCAGGGTTTAATGCTACGGATGAAGAACTGCTTGCGATTGCAAAATTTGCAGAGACTTTGCCAGGTGTGAGACAGATTCATATTCTGCCATATCATAATTTTGGCGAGGGTAAATACGAGGGATTAAACAGAGATTATCCTATGGGAAATACCGAAAAACCTTCCAATGAGCAGATGAAAGCATTCCAGGAAATGATTGAAAAAAATACATCACTACATTGTCAGATTGGTGGTTGATGTGATAGAAAGTCGGGTACGCGGTAGAGCTGCCCGGCTTTTTTTTGTTCATAAAGAAAAGCATCTACCATTTTTTGACATAATATGATAGATTATTTAAGGATTATAAAAGACAGGATTACGCGCGAGAGTGCGTGGGAAAAAGGAAGCATAACATGAAATTTGCAAACGAACAGTTAAAATTATATGCAATTACAGACCGTAGCTGGCTTGCTGGCGAAACATTGATGGAACAGGTGGAAAAGGCACTCAAAGGAGGCGCAACCATGATCCAGTTGCGTGAAAAACATTTGGATGAAGCAGCTTTTTTGCAAGAGGCCGAAGCCATGTTAGAACTCTGTCATCGTTATCAGGTGCCGTTGATTATCAATGATCGCGTTGAAGTCGCTAAAAAAGTGGGCGCAGATGGCGTTCATGTGGGGCAGTCTGATATGCAGCTTGCGAGGGCGAGAGAAATTCTGGGCGAGGAAGCCATCATTGGTGTGACGGCGAAGACAGTCGCGCAGGCAAAGGCTGCGGAAGCAGGTGGAGCAACGTATCTGGGCAGTGGAGCTGTGTTTGGTACGAGTACCAAGACAGATGCCAAAGCGATGACGCTCGATTTGTTTCAGGAAATCTGTGAGAGTGTTTCTATTCCAGTGGTTGCAATTGGTGGAATTCAGGAACATAACATAGAAGAACTCGCGGGTAGAAAAATGACTGGTTTTGCTATCATTAGTGGTATTTTTGCAAGTGATGATATTGAAGCACAGACAAAGTTACTGCTTCAAAAAGCAAACCAGCTTGTGACAGATCATAATCTTTGTAACCAGTAGTTATAGAGATTATAGATATATTTACAGCGGCAGATTGGGGGCACCACCTTAGGTCGCTATACAAAATTAATGCAGAAAGAGTACGAGGAGGAAAGATTATGTACACAGCATTAACAATCGCTGGAAGTGATTCCAGTGGAGGCGCCGGCATCCAGGCAGATATTAAGACGATGACAGCAAATGGCGTATATGCCATGAGTGCCATCACGGCTTTGACTGCCCAGAATACAACCGGCGTAACAAGTATTATGGAGGCAACTCCACAGTTTTTGGCAGAGGAGCTGGATTGTATTTTCACAGATATTTATCCAGACGCTATTAAAACAGGGATGGTAGCATCAACGGATCTGATTGAGGTGATTGCGGACAAATTAACCGCTTATGAAGCCAAAAATATCGTTGTAGATCCTGTGATGGTAGCGACAAGCGGAGCACGCTTGATCAGTGAGGATGCGATTAGCACATTGAAAAGTAAATTATTACCTCTTGCAAAGGTTATCACACCGAATATTCCAGAGGCGGAAGTATTATCTGAAATGCAGATTAAAAGTGAAGCAGATATGGAAAAAGCTGCAGAAATCATCTGCAACCGTTTGGGATGTAGTGTTCTTTTAAAAGGTGGTCATCAGTTAAATGATGCCAATGACCTTTTATGGCAAAAAGGTGAGCAAGCAACCTGGTTTATGGGAAAGCGAATTGATAATCCGAATACCCATGGAACAGGATGTACATTGTCATCTGCGATTGCCAGCAATTTGGCGAAGGGATATGATCTAAAGACATCCGTAAAATATGCCAAGAATTATATTTCCGGAGCGCTTGCTGCCGGCTTGAATCTTGGAAAGGGAAGCGGCCCAATGAATCACGCATTTGCAATCAAAGGAGAATACATAGATGAATGAAAATAGAACTTCCGTTTTTTCAAATGGATTGATATGGTTTGGCGCAGGAGTATCACTGGCTGAAATTTTGACAGGTACTTATTTTGCACCATTAGGTTTTGGCAAAGCAATGGCAGCCATTTTATTAGGTCATTTAATCGGTGGCATTATGATGTTTGCTGCTGGTATGATTGGCGCAAAAGAAAGACGTAGTGCCATGGAAACAGTAAAAATGAGTTTTGGCGAAAAAGGAAGCCTGTTGTTTGCCATTCTTAACGTTTTACAGTTGATTGGCTGGACAGCCATTATGATTTATGATGGTGCGCTCGCAGCGGATGGTTTGTTGCATACAGGGCTCTGGATATGGGCTTTGGTAATTGGTGCATTGATTATTCTTTGGATTGTAATCGGCCTTACGAATTTAGGTAAGCTCAATACGATTGCGATGACAGCACTTTTCATTTTGTCACTGATTCTGTTTAAGGTGATTTTCTTTGGTACAGCAGTAGCAGAACCGATCGTGGATGATGGAAGCCTGACCTTTGGTGCAGCAGTAGAACTTGCTGTAGCTATGCCATTATCCTGGCTGCCACTCATCAGTGATTATACAAGAGAAGCAGAAAAGCCATTTGCAGCAACACTCGTCAGTGTACTTACCTACAGTGTTGTCAGTATTTTTATGTATATGATCGGTATGGGAGCAGCAATTTTTACAGGAGAATATGATATTGCCCAGATTATGTTAAAAACAGGACTTGGCGTTGTTGGACTTTTGATTATCGTATTCTCAACCGTGACAACGACCTTTTTGGATGCGTATTCTGCAGGTGTTTCATCCGTATCTATTTCTTCTAAAATCAAGGAAAAATGGGCAGCTGTGGTTGTAACGATCATTGGAACGGTTGCAGCGATGCTTTATCCGATGGACAATATTACAAACTTTTTGTATTTGATCGGTTCTGTATTTGCGCCGATGATTGCTGTTCAAATTGCAGATTATTTCATCTTGAAAAAGGCGGATGCAGCAGAAAAAGAATTTCAGTGGATCAATCTGTTGATCTGGCTCATTGGCTTTATTGTGTATCGTCTGCTGATGCATGTGGATACACCGGTGGGAAATACGCTGCCAGATATGGCAATTACAATCGTTCTCTGCCTGATTGTAGGAAAAATTGCAAGTAGGGGAAAAGAAAACTAGGGGACACATGTTTTTCATGATGTCTCCGGAAAGAAAGAGAGAGTATCATGAAAAAAGTAAATCTGAAGAAATTAACTATCACAGCACTTATGGCGGCAGTTGCCGTGGTTGGAAGTTTATTTTCCTTCCCGGTCTTTGGGTCGAAATGTGCACCGGTACAGCACCTTGTTAATATTTTATGTGTCGTTACAGTAGGACCTTGGTGGACATTGGCACAGGCATTTATTGCATCCCTGATCCGCAATTTAATCGGTTTGGGAAGCCCATTGGCATTTCCGGGCAGTATGTGTGGTGCACTTTTGGGTGGCCTTCTGTATAAATATGGAAAGAAGTTACCATTTGCCTATATTGGCGAAGTAGTAGGAACGGGTATTTTGGGCGGCATGCTCTCCTACCCAATCGCGTATCTCGTTATGGGAAATAAGGCAGCAGCACTCTTCACCTTCGTAGTTCCATTTTTGATTAGTACATGTGGTGGAACCTTGATTGCGATTGTCATTACTGCTTCTTTGAAAAAGACAGGTGTCTTGGGACGCATGCAGGCAAGTCTGGAAGAATAACATACGTCATAACCATAGGAGTTCTTCGATGGAAAAAGATATGGAACCGTTGTTACGGGAATATTTGAACAAAATAAAACAGGTACATCCGATTGTGCATTGCATCACGAATACAATTACCGTAAATGATTGCGCGAATATGGTGCTGGCATTGGGCGCATCGCCGACCATGGCACATCATACATTGGAAGTAGAAGAGATCACAGCAGGAACGAACGCGCTCGTCTGTAATCTTGGCGCAACAGAATGCTTAGATGCCATGGAACTTGCTGCAAAAAAAGCAGCTGCATTAGGGCATCCGATTGTGTTGGATCCTGTGGGAGTAGCCGGATCAACTTTCAGGCGAAACAAATGTATGGCATTGATGGAGCGCGTGCACCCAACCTGTATTCGGGGTAACTATTCGGAAATATTAGCATTGATGCGACAGCGTAATACGGCGGTAGGTGTTGATGCGGCTGATACAGACATGGACTTGGACGCATTGCAGCAATTTGCAGATGAAGTGCATGGAATCGTAGTGGCTTCAGGAGAAAAAGATTATATTACAGATGGAAAAAGCTTGTATGTATGTGAACGAGGACATCGCATGATGTCGCATATTACGGGCAGTGGATGTATGTCATCGGTTGCGCTGGCAACATTTTTGGCAGTGGAACCTTCCATCGAGAGTGCAAATGCATGTTGTCATTTTCTTGGTCAAATGGGAGAACTTGCAGCAAAACAGACAGAAGAGAGAGCGGGAGGTACGATGACGTTCCGTGAACTCTTTCTGGATGCAGTATCTTTGCAGGGGGTTCTCGGTTAGAAAAATACACAGGTGTAGAAGATGAAATTTCCTCTTGCATTCTGCAAATAAAAGGACTATAACAGTTTTTGGAACGAAGAGAAACGAAACGCCATTTGTTTTAATGACATTCCGCAAACTTCCCTATGTTCTTAGATTTGTAGCATGGAGGAAAAGACAAATGAATACTTTAAAAGCACAAAGAAGAGAAACAACGGAGAAAGCAAAGAAGCTCAGAAGAGAAGGCTATGTGACAGGTAATCTCTTTGGCAGACAGATCGAAGGTTCGATTCTTCTGAAGATTGAGAAGAAGGAAGCTGAGAGAATCATGCGTCAGTGCATGAAGGGTAGCCAGATTATGCTTGAGGTTGAGGGCAAGGAGTATGATGTCCTGATCAAAGAGATGGATTACGATGCAATGACACGTAGCATTTTGGAAATGGATTTTCAGGAGCTTGTAAAAGGCGAGAAAGTACATTCTGTAGCCGAGATTATCCTGCACAACAAGGATAAGGTGATTGAGGGAGCACTCGAGCAGCTTCTTGAGGAAGTAGCATACAAGGCAACACCGGAGCATCTGGTTGATAAGATTGATGTAGACTGTTCTACATTGCATTTGGGAGATACGATTACCGTCGGTGATCTTGCAATTGCTAAGAACAAAGATGTTGATGTCGTAACACATCTGGATAGTGTTGTTGTTACGGTACTTGCACCGAACAATGCGGACATTCCAAGTGATGAGGATGCCGAAGAAGCAGCAGCTGAATAAATATGATAGTAGTAAATCCCGGGAGCACCCTGCTCCCGGGATTTTTGCGTCAGGGACGTTCCTTTTGCCGCATGGAGTGTCCCCATTGGCATAAGGATGAGTTGGCGCAGAGGATACGGACAGGCGAGGCGCAGGATGCAGGGGGAAAACTGTCGCAGAACAGGGAGTCTCTCTTTGTGAAACTTTTTCTTTTTGAGATTAAAAATGTCTCTGCAAAGTTCGACAAACGTCTTGGATGATGTTCACCTCTGACAGATATGAATGCAGAACGAATTAGAGATGCTTAGGACTTGTAAATACTGAGGCAACTCGGGTACAAGGATGTACCCGAGAGGCGCAACCGCACATGGATGTTCGTTTGCGCCGGTTGCCACTAGTCGTTTAAAACATTGTCCAAGTCCTTAGCATCTCTTATAAGTGACGCCCTGAATATCTGTCAGATGTGGACACATCCTGACGTCAGTCGAAGCTGCGCAAGAGACATTTTATGAAAAGAAAAGATCTCACAAAGAGACTCACCTAACCTGCTCCAAAGTTTTCTCCCTGCATTCTGCGCCTTGCCTGTCCGTATCCCCTGCGCCAGTGCTCCAAGCCAGAGGGGACACTCCATGCGGCAAAAGGAACGTCCCTGCGAAAACTTGTGCGGAGGCATGATTCGTGGTAGAATTATCTCCAACAAAGTTGGTGGGAAAAGAGGAAAAAAGTGCGATGTTAACACAGTTTTCAAGAACGGAATTATTGCTTGGTACAGAGGCCATAGAACGTTTACAAAAAGCCAGAGTAGCAGTGTTTGGTATAGGAGGCGTAGGAGGATACGTTTGCGAAGCACTCGTGCGTAGTGGTGTTGGTGCTTTTGATTTGATTGATAATGATACGGTTTGCCTGAGTAATCTTAATCGTCAGATTATTGCAACACATAGTTCCGTTGGTAAATACAAAGTTGATGTGATGAAAGAACGTATGTTAGACATCAATTCGGATGTAAAAGTGCAGACTTATAAATGTTTCTTTTTGCCGGAGAATGCAGATGACTTTCCTTTTGCAGAATATGATTATGTGGTAGATGCCATTGACACAGTTACTGCAAAAATAGCGCTTGTCATGAAATGCCAGGAAATGGGAATACCGATAATTAGCAGCATGGGAGCGGGAAACAAACTAGATGCCAGTGATTTTCGGGTGACCGATATTTATAAGACAAGCATGTGTCCATTAGCTAAGGTGATGCGCCGTGAGTTAAAGAAGCGTGGTGTGAAGAGGCTAAAGGTAGTTTATTCAGAGGAAAAGCCAATAACGCCAATGCAAAAGGATAGTACGGAGATCAAGGCAGAAGAGAATTGCGCGAAGCGGCGGGCGATTCCGGGCAGTGTGGCATTTGTGCCGTCAGTTGCCGGACTCATTGCGGCAGGAGAAGTCGTCAAAGATTTGGTAAAATAAGAAAATCATAGATATTTTGGGGAGCGTAACGGTCTGATAGAGGAGTGGCAAAAGCATGAAAAAACGGACTTACGAAAAAAAAGCACATGTGAAAAACGGTATTGCAAGGCTCTTTTTCTCTGCACTTGCGATTGCATTACAACTTGCGTTTATTGTTGTTATTTTTACAAAGCTCAATGCCTATGCGGAGGGGATCAATATTGCAACGCGCATTTTGGCCATTATACTGGTGATTTTTTTGTATGCACAGGATCGCTCTAATAATATGAAAACACCGTGGATTATGCTGATTTTAGCTTTCCCGGTTTTTGGTATTGTGATGTATCTGCTTGTAGGTTTGAATGGATATACCCACAAAATGCGGCAGCGGTACGAGGCAGTGGATGAGGTGCTTCTGCCTATGTTGTCTGGGAAAAAAGCGCAGCCGGAAATTAATAATGCCATGGCTAAGCTAAAGGGGCAGAATACGCAACTGGCAAGCATTTCCTATTATTTACACACAAAGAGTGGATATCCACTTTATGCAGATTGCCCGATTACGTATTATGATGAAGCATACAAAGGGTTTGAGGCGCAAAAGGAAGCTCTAAGGAATGCAAAACATTTCATATTTATGGAGTATTTTGCCATTGAGCAGGCAGAGGCATGGAATGAAATACAAGAAATTTTAGTGGAGCGCGTGGCTGCCGGCGTGGAAGTGCGCGTGTTTTATGATGATATTGGCAGTATCGCTTTTATCAACGAAGATTTCGCAAAAAAATTAAATGCTCTCGGTATTTCCTGTCGAATTTTTAATCCATGTATGCCGGGTTTGAATTTCTTCCTAAATAATCGGGATCACCGTAAAATCACAATTGTAGACGGTGTTATTGGATTTACCGGTGGTTACAATATGGCGAACGAATATTTTAATATGACGCATCCCTATGGTTATTGGAAGGATACAGGGATACGGATTTGTGGTATGGCAGTGCGGAGTCTCACAGCGACTTTTTTGGAAAATTGGAATGCTGTAAAAGGGAATGATGTAGATGATATGGATGTATCCAGATATTTGGATGCACCTTATGAAACAGAGATTCCAGCCGCTTTGGAAGACGAGCCGAAAGCGTTTGTACAGCCTTATGCAGACCGGCCGATGGACGGTGAACAAGTGGGAGAAGAGGTCTACATTAGTTTGATTAACAAAGCAATCAACTATTGCTGGCTGGTATCGCCATATTTGATTTTGACAGACGAAATGGTACATGCTATCCGTCTGGCAAAAAAGCGTGGCGTGGATGTGCGCATTATTACACCGGGGATTCCGGACAAGCGTATGGTTTATGAAGTGACGAGATCCTATTACCATTGTTTGACAAAGTATGGTGTACGGATTTATGAATATACCCCGGGTTTTTGCCATGCAAAGATGTGTGTGGTGGATGATGTGGTGGCAACCTGCGGAACCATCAATTTTGATTATCGCAGTTTGTATCATCATTTTGAAAATGGCTGTATGTATGCCTATGGTGTGGCTGTGGCAGAAACAAAACAGGATATGGAAGCGATGATGCGTGTTAGCTGCGAGGTGACAGAACAGTATAATACGGGACGGAAACCTTGGAAACGTCTGTTACAGATGTTTTTACGATTGCTGGCACCACTTTTATAGGGGACTGAGTTACAGAAAGAGGAGTATAAGATAGGAAAATATGAGTCAGGGAATATTAGTTTTTCAAGCAATCATAACGATTGGATGTATCGCCTTTGTTCTTGCAGCAGGTGTTCAGGAGTCCAACCGGTTGTCAAAATTGATGTTGATTGTGGCATTTTTATGTCTGATTGAAAATGCGGCATATTTTATGGAATTGCAGGCAAAGTCGGTGGATGCCATTCTTCTGATTATGAAATTGCGCTATATTGGTGTGGCGTTTGTGAATACCTTTTTCTTCCTTTTTTGCGTACATTATACGCATCGGAAATTGCATAAAAACATTGTTGGCATAATGCTGTTATTGGACATTCTTGTGATGTTATTTGCCTGGACATGCCAGTATCATACATTTTTTTATCAGGCTATTTATTATGTAAAACAGGGGACAACTGCGTATTTATATCGCGACTATGGACCGGTCATCTATTTGAATTCGATTTATGATGCCATACAGATTTTTGGCTGTGCTATCTATGCGGCGCGGGGATGGTACGAGGCGACAAATGATAAATACCGTCATAGCTGTAAAATGTTATTCGCCTGTACGTTGTTACCACTTGTTGTGGTACCGCTTCGTCGGTATGGAGTAGATCGTGGATACGAACTGATGCCATCGCTGACTGCTATGGGAATGATTCTGTTTTTCTCTTCTGCTATTGTGCAGGATATGTTTGATATATCACGTGTGGCGCATAATAATATTTTTGAAAATATGCGTGAACCGATTGTCATTGTCAATGGTAATTATGGTTATGTAGAAGCGAATGCAAAAGCAAAAGAACTGTTTCCGTCATTACAATGGCAAAAGCAGGGCGAGCTGTTGAAAGAAACAAAACTTCTATCCTATTTGCGCACAGGGATTGTCAATAAATTGTATTTGCAAGACAGGGTATATGATGTGCATATCGATCAAATCTATGAGGAAGGCGTACGCATGGGCTATTCCGTTCTTCTGACTGATTTGACAGATGAAGAACGGCAGATGAAACGTATCCAGACATTGATGGCTTCAGCAAATGAAGCCAATCAGGCGAAAAGTGATTTTATTGCCAGTATGTCACATGAGTTGCGCACCCCGATCAATTCCATTATGGGAATGAATGAAATGGTTTTACGTGAAGCGACAGATCCGCAGATTTTGAAATATGCAACAGATGTGGATAGTGCAGCCGATATGCTTTTAAGCCTTGTAAATGATATTTTGGATACATCAAAAATTTCTCTTGGGAAGCTGAATATATTGCCGGTGCATTATCAGTTGGGAGATATGCTGTATGATTTGTATCAAATGATGATGCCACATGCAAAGAAAAAGAATCTGGCATTTCAGGTAATCGTAGACCCGACATTGCCGCGTGGTTACATTGGTGATGATATACGTATTCGTCAGGTGCTGATCAATTTATTGACCAATGCCATCAAATATACAGAGCAGGGAAGCGTGACATTTTATGTGGAGGGGGTTAAAACATCACCAGAAGCAGAATTTGGTGTACGTTTTTCTGTAAAAGATACGGGAAATGGTATCAATCCGGAAAAAATCCCGCAGATTTATGAACGCTTTGACCGTGTGGAGGAAGCTGCCGTTCGTCACATAGAGGGCGCTGGACTTGGACTTAATATTTCGACTTCTTTATTACAACTCATGGGAAGTAAGCTGGATGTCTGGAGTCAGGAAGGTGTGGGAAGTAATTTTTCATTTATTCTGTATCAACCAATTGCGGATAAGACGCCGGTGGGTGATTTTGAAAAAATGATTGCGCAAAATGGAACGTATGATACGTTTAACAGCGGATTTGTGGCACCACAGGCAAAAGTATTACTCGTAGACGATAATGACATGAATCGTCGCGTTTTTGTGGAACTTGTAAAAGAAAGCAAAATTCAGGTTGTGCAGGCATCTAGTGGTAAGGAATGTCTGGAAAAGATAAAACAGGAACATTATGATTTGATTTTCCTGGATCATATGATGCCGGAACTGGATGGTATACAGACATATGAGCTGATGCGTAAGGATCATCAGCATTTATGCCAGGATACGCCGGTCATCATGCTGACAGCAAATGTGACAGCTGGGGCGAAGGAACGTTATCTTGCTGCAGGATTTTGCGACTTTTTGCCAAAACCTATTTTATACGATGCTCTTGAAAAAATGCTTCTGGCGCATTTGCCAGGGGAATATATCGAGCAGCGGGAAAATGTAAAAAAAGATGAAACCATGTATGCGGTGGCGAATTTACCGCAGATCGAAGAGTTTGATCTGGATTATGCAATGCTTGTATGGAAAAACAAGGAAAGGCTTTTTAACGGCTTGCAGGAATTTGCCCGTGAGCTGACCCATATGCAGCAAAAGTTGACGACATTATTTGCAGAGGAATGGACGGATGAGAATCAGGAAGCATATCGTCGTTATATTCATACGTTAAAGGGAGCATCGGCGACCGTAGGCGCACTGCTTTTGTCAAAGACAGCCCGTTTGCAGGAAATGGCGCTATGTGTCAATAACCGAGAACAAATACAGATGCTGCACACCATTTTAATGGCGCAGATCAAGGCACATAGACAATATTTGCAGGACTATTTTCAGGAAGAAAATCATCCAGAGCCGGTGACAGAAACAAAACAGAATCTGTTAGAAATGTTGCAGAGTGCATTGGATAACGAAGATTTGCAGCCGTTGGATTATATTTACCAGCAGCTGGCAGCATGTAGCTGGAACGAAAAAGAGGAGGAAGTCGTGAAGAGTCTGCAGCAGGACTTAAGAGAACTTTCCTGGGAGTCTGCTCGAAACAAGGTAGAAATGCTGCAAAGTTTCTGCTAAGATAGGTAATCGAAAACGAGTGGAAGGATAGGAAGGTTACGATGAAACAAAAGATAAAATTAATTGCATCCGATTTAGACGGTACACTTTTACAGAATCATATGCAAAGTTGTTCCAAAAAAGCAATCCGTATGATTCAGGAAGTGACGAATAGAGGCATTCTTTTTGTGCCGGCAAGCGGAAGACAATATTTTAATTTATACAATATGTTTAAAGAAGTGCAGGGAGATTTGATGTATCTCTGCGAAAATGGTTCTCTTGTTATGTATCATGATGAAGTGTTTTTGAAGCATCAGTTCGAGAGAGAACTTGCACTTGAAATCAGCCACATGGTTATGGAAGATCCACAGAGTGAGGTGCTGATGTCGGGAGAACGTACCTGTTATATTGTGCCTAAAAATATCGATTATGTATCGCATTTGCGCAACTATATAAAAAATGACGTTACCGTTATTTCCAAACCGGAAGATATTACGGAGCCGATTATTAAGGTTTCTTATTTTACGCCGGAAGACCATCAGGAAGAAATCACCGAGATGTTTAAGAAAAAGATTGCCGGAAGATGCCAGCTTATGGTTTCCGGGACAGAGTGGGCAGATTTCACACCGCTTGGCGTAAATAAAGGTGTCATAATGAAGGCAATCAGCGAGAAATTAGGAATTGCGCCGGAAGAAATGGTAGCTTTTGGTGATAACGAAAATGACCGTTCGATGTTAGAATTTGTAGGTCAGCCGTATCTGATGCAAAATTGTAATCCAACCATGGAAGATGTGAAAGCTGCCCGCTGTGAGCGTGTAGAAGATGTTTTAGAGGAAATATTAGACCAGATGTCATAATGGCGATCAAATAATGGAAGAGATATGTTGGAAGAATTATGGATTTCCCTGGATGAGGAAGAGATTGAAGTAGAAGTTATCCGTTCCAAACGACGGAGTATGGCGATTCAGATCAGAACAGATGGCTCGGTAGTGGTGCGTGTTCCTATGCGTGCTTCTGACCGGGCAGTCAAACGATTTGTTTCGGCGCATGCAAGATGGATTGCAGACAATCGCCAAGAAATGTTTGAGCGACGAAAAAAGCTGGCAGACAATCCGTATGATATTCCTGCGTGGGAAAGTCTGTCTGCTGCGGACAAAAAAATAGCGAAACAAAAGATTATGGAGCATGTAGACTATTATGCAAATCGCATGGAGATAGATTACGGCTCTATTTCTATGCGCAATCAAAAGAGTCGCTGGGGAAGCTGCAGCAGCAAAGGAAATCTGAATTTTAATTATCGTCTGGCATATCTGCCGGAAGAATTATTAGATTATGTTGTTGTGCATGAACTGGCACACAGGCGGCATATGGATCATTCAGCAGCTTTTTGGGAGGAAGTAGAGACATATTACCCGGCCTACAGGAAGTGTCGGCAGATGTTGAATGATATTTTATTGGCTTAAGGAGAAAAAGATGCGTTATTATATCTCAGATTGTCATTTTTTCCACGCAGCATTAAATGATGCTATGGACTGCAGAGGTTTTTCTTCCGTGGAAGATATGAATGATTACATGATAAAGCAATGGAATAAAAAAGTGAAAAAGCGCGATGAGGTCGTTATCTTAGGAGATTTTTCCATGGGGGATGCTGATCAGACGAATGCTCTTTTAGAACAACTGCAGGGACAATTGTATTTGATTGTGGGAAATCATGACAACCGCTATTTGCGGAATAAGTCTTTTCACAAGGAACGATTTGGCTGGATTTATCCCTATGCAGAATTGCATGATGACGGGCGGAAGGTCGTCCTTTCGCATTATCCGATTGCATGTTATAACGGACAGTATCAAAAAAATAAAAAGGGAGAGTCCAGAACATATATGCTATATGGTCATGTGCATGATACGCATGATGAGCGTTTGCTTGAACAGTATCAGAACATGGTCTCTAAGACGCAGATTACAGGAAGAAACGGAGAAGCCCAGATGCTTTCTTCTCATATGCTGAATTGTTTTTGCAAGTATTCGGATTACCAGCCACTCAGTCTGGATGAATGGATTGCGGTGACGGAGGAAAGACTTATCCGTTGCCAGAATGCGGAAGATTCATTATAATATAAGAGTTATCATCTAAGGAGGAAACCAGATCGATGAAAAAGGAAAATAAGAGAATGGCTCAGGAAAAAAGAGCTGCAGAAAGAAAAAAACAGGCAACAATGCAGTTGGTAAGAAATGCAATCATTGTTGCGTTAATCGTAGCATTTTTTGTAGGGATGATTGTGTATGGTGTGGCAGATAGCCGTAAACAAAAAGAAAAGGAAGCAAGCGAAGCACAGCAGACAGAACAGACAAGTGATACAACAGATAACAGCAGTACGAGCCCATCACTGATCACCGATAGCAGTCAGGAAGTGAAAGATGGCGATACGGTGAATATTGATTATTCAGGAAGTATCGATGGTTTTGTGTTCCAGGGAGGAACGGCGCAAAACCAGAATCTTACGATTGGATCACACACATTTATTGATGATTTTGAGGAACAGTTGATTGGTCATAAAATTGGCGAAACAGTAGAAGTAAATGTAACTTTCCCAGAAAACTATGGTCGAAGTTATACTGATGATAAAGGAGAAACAAAAAGTTTTAATGGGGCAGAGGCTGTATTTACTGTGAAAATCAATGGTATTTATGAGAGGTAGAAGCATGAAAAACATAACATTAGGAAGTACAGGAATTACCGTGCCACAGAACGCGTTTGGAGCATTGCCAATCCAACGTATCAGTGCACAAGATGCAGCAGGATTACTGAAAAAAGCATACGAAGGTGGAATGCGTTTTTTTGATACTGCAAGAGCATATAGTGATAGTGAAGAAAAGATGGGCTTGGGGCTTGCTGACGTAAGAGAACAGATTTACATTGCTTCAAAGACGGCGGCAAAGACACCGGAAGGATTTTGGAAAGATTTAGAGACGACTCTGACAAATTTAAAAACAGATTATCTGGATATTTATCAGTTCCATTGTGCAGACCGTGTATTTGCACCGGGAGATGGCAGTGGCATGTATGAAGCGATGCTCGAAGCAAAGAAGCAAGGAAAGATACGCCATATTGGTATTACGGCACACAAGATTGGTGTTGCTGAGGAGGCTGTGGAATCCGGTCTGTATGAGACATTGCAATTCCCATTTAGCTACTTGTCTGCAGAAAGAGAATTAGCGCTTGTTGAAAATTGCCGCAAGCACAATATGGGATTTATTGCGATGAAAGGTTTAGCAGGTGGTCTGATCAATCATTCAGCAGCTGCTATGGCATATATGACACAGTTTGATAATGTTCTTCCAATCTGGGGCATCCAGAAGGAAAGCGAGCTGGATGAGTGGCTTGCATTTATGGACGAAACACCGCAGATGACAGATGAGATTCGTGCCTTTATTGCAAAAGAATGTCAGGAATTGACAGGTGATTTTTGTCGTGGATGTGGATATTGCATGCCATGTCCGGCAGGCATTATGATCAACCAGTGTGCGCGTATGTCTCTGATGCTGCGTCGTGCACCATCTGCGACATGGCTGACGGAAGAGATGCAGGAAGAAATGAAAAAAATCGAGGGTTGTTTAGAATGTGGCGCATGCAAAAAGAAGTGCCCATATGAACTGGACACACCGGCATTACTGAAGAAAAATTATGAAGACTACAAGCGTGTACTTGCAGGGGAAGTAGAGGTATAAAATGTTTAATCCTGGCACAATGATGAAATTAATGAATGCAAAAAATACATTTACGAAGAATCATCCAAAGTTCGTCAAGTTCTTACAGGTGGTCTTTTCTTCCCGAGTAGAAGAAGGAACGGTTTTTGAGATTACAGTAACGAAGCCGGGAGAAGAACCGATTACAACAAACTTTAAGGTGCTGCAATCGGATTTAGAATTGATGGAGAGTCTCAAAGATCTGCAGTAAATGACAAGGGTGGAGTAAAAATGGAAGAAAAAAGACTGGCGCTTCTGATTGATGCAGAGAATGCAAGCTCGAAGTATATTGATGCCATCATCAGTGAGTTAAAAAAATATGGGGTTATTACTTACCAGCGTATGTATGGTGACTTTACCAGTTCGAATCTGTCTGACTGGCATAAAAAGGCACTGAAATACGCGATTGTACCGATTCAACAGCCAAGATATTCTTCAGGAAAGAATGCATCCGATATCATGCTTGTGATTGATGCGATGGATATCTTATATCAGGATAAAACAGATGGTTTTTGTATCGTGACATCAGACAGTGATTTTACGAGATTGGTAAATCGTTTGCGTGAGGAAGGCATGTTTGTGATTGGCATGGGAAAAAGTGACGCTTCTAAGACCTTTATTGCAGCATGTAATGAATACAAGTTTTTGGACAAGATCGTGGATGAAGAAGTCAAGGAGACTTCCAAGGCAAAGAGCCACAAGGAAAGTAGCCATGACAGCAAGGGAGATTCTATCACGCCGATCGGAGAAATTAAATCAGCAATTAACGAATTGATCCAGCAGAGTGAGAATAATGGTGAGCATGCCAATCTGGGATCCACCAAGAGCAATCTGCAAAGACTCTTCCCGGATTTTGATGAGCGAAATTACGGCTACAGTTCCATGCGCACCTTTATTGAGGAAGCAACCAAGTTCGAGACCATGCAAAAAGGCACTGCCATCTACATCCTGCGCAGCAGTGACCATGGCAAGGATATCGAAAAAGAAGTAGAAAAGTTTGTACAGAAGGCGGCATCCTGCACTGTAGAACTCGGAACACTTGGCAGGATGATCGCGACAGAATACCCGGATTTTAAATACAAGGATTACGGTTATGCCAGACTTTCAAAGTATGTCAGCAGCGTGCCGGGCGTACAGATCGAAAACAATCTTGTGACCGCCATCCTGTAAAGAGGGGTATAGATAGGAGATCTCTTACGCACCGCTCATGAAGCAGTTGGCGGCAAATGGCTTGGCTTGCTATCGGGTCACTATGCTGGGCAATCTGGCATTTTTTACCGAGGAGTCCATGGAAGCCATCGGTCACACGACCTTAGAGAATGCACTGGGCTATGAAAAGGGAGAGATCCCTACAGGCAATCAGGTGTAAGTTTAAAATGATTTTTTTTGGAACTTAGGATGCCTTCGCGCTGCATCTTGCTGAGTTCGTTGGAGAGGGCACTGCGGTCGACCCCAAGATAATCTGCCAGTTGTTGGCGGTCAAAGGGGATGTCGAACTCGTAGTTGCCCTTTTTTTGTGCATAAAAGGACAGATAGGATAAGAGCCTGCCGCGGATGGTCTTGGGCGAGGTATGGAGGATATGGCGGGACATATGTAGGTTCTTTTGTGAGGAAATGGCAAGCAGGTTGCCTAAGAGGGCACGGTGGCTGTAACAGGACTTCTGACAGGGATTTAGGATGGTTCGGGTCTGTAAGAAAAGGACTTCTGTCGGCTCATTTGCAACGATATCGACCATGAGGATCTCCTCTGGTGTCAGGGCATAAGATTCTGCAAAGATTGCACCTGCGCCCAGACGATCCATCACGGTGCGATTGCCCCAGAGATCATTGTTTTCGATGGTGATATTGCCGGAGAGGACTAGACCGATGGCAGAGACAGTCTGACCGGCGCGCAGGATCAGACTACCTTTTTCGTATTGTTTGGTCTGCACGGAGAAACAGGTCAGCATCTTTTCCAGTTCATCCATGGATATGCCACGGAATAACCTTGTATTTGATAAAAATTGGTAATTCATTTTAACTCCTTTTGTTGTTATAACAACATAATTGTTTTAATAACCATATTATAATGAGCCTGTCAGTGAAAAACAAGACAAATAAGCAAGATAAAGGAGAAGAAAAATGGAGAATAAGATGTTTTGCTATCAATGTCAGGAAACAGCAGGATGCAAGGGATGTAGTGTGCGCGGTGTCTGTGGTAAGACACCGGAAGTGGCTGCATTGCAGGATCTTTTGATATATGTGACCAAGGGATGTGCTGCTCTTACAACGGCGCTGCGCAGGGAGAACAAAGAGGTTTCTTATGAGGTCAACCACCGTATTACCTTAAATCTTTTTACCACCATCACCAATGCCAATTTTGATGGGGCACAGATTGAAAAGAGGATCGCAGATACCTTAGTCTGCAAGGAAGAACTTTTACAGCAGTTAGAGGATAAAAAGGGATTGCCGGAAGCAGCCCTTTGGAACGCGGATCCATCGGCTTATCTGGAAAAAGCAAGAAGTGTCGGCGTTCTGGCGACTAAGGATGAGGATATCCGATCTTTGCGTGAGTTGATCACCTATGGACTTAAAGGTCTGTCTGCTTATTCCAAACATGCCAATGTACTGTTGGCAGATGACGCAGAACTGGATGCTTTTTTACAGAGGGCACTGGCAGCAACCCTGGATGATACCTTATCCGTGGATGATCTGGTGGCGCTGGCACTGGAGACAGGACAGTATGGCGTGAAGGGCATGGCACTTTTGGATGGAGCCAACACGAAAGCCTATGGTAATCCGGAGATTACAAAGGTCAATATCGGTGTGGGCAAGCGCCCGGGCATTCTGGTATCCGGACACGATCTGCGGGATCTGGAAATGCTTCTGGAGCAGACAAAGGACAGCGGCGTGGATGTATATACCCATTCGGAAATGTTGCCGGCCCATTATTATCCGGCGTTTAAAAAGTATCAGCATTTTGTCGGCAATTACGGAAATGCATGGTGGAAACAGACGGAAGAATTTGCGTCCTTCCATGGACCGATCCTGATGACGACCAACTGTATCGTACCGCCAAAGGATTCCTATAAGGACCGTCTCTTTACCACGGGAGCATCCGGCTATCCGGGCTGCAAACATATTGAAGGGGAAATCGGGCAGGAAAAGGACTTTAGTCAGATCATCGCCCTAGCCAAGACCTGTCAGCCACCGGAGGAGATCGAACAGGGGCAGATCATCGGCGGTTTTGCACATGCACAGGTATTTGCGCTGGCAGATCAGATTGTAGAGGCCGTAAAGAGTGGTGCGATCAAGAAATTTGTTGTCATGGCAGGATGCGACGGCAGAGCCAAGTCCCGCTCTTACTATGCGGATTTTGCAAAGGCATTGCCACAGGATACAGTCATCCTGACAGCCGGTTGTGCCAAATATAAGTACAATAAATTAAATCTGGGTTCTATAGGAGATATCCCGCGTGTCCTGGATGCAGGGCAGTGTAACGATTCTTATTCGCTGGCGGTCATCGCTATGAAATTACAGGAGATCTTTGGACTGGATGATATCAATGAACTGCCGATCGTCTATAACATTTCCTGGTATGAGCAGAAAGCAGTTATTGTCCTTCTGGCACTCTTAGCCCTTGGTGTGAAAAACATCCACCTGGGACCGACCCTGCCGGCATTCTTATCACCGAATGTGACAAAGGTTCTGGTAGACAACTTTGGAATCGCCGGCATTGGCAGTGTGGAGGATGATATGAGGGTCTTCTTTGGTCAATAAATCTTTACAGAAAGGAAGTGGCTTGTTATGATATTCTGGTGTCAGGTTCTGGCACCGGAAGGAGAACAAGCCATGCTTTCTTTAAACCGTAATCAGATCAAATACATTGTGATCCTAGCCATGCTCATCGATCACATTGCTTGGGCTTTTGTGCCACTGGCCTCCTGGCAGGGTCAGATCATGCATATGATCGGTCGGCTGACAGGTCCGACCATGGCATATTTTATTGCCGAAGGCTATGTGTATACACGAAGCGTAAAGAAGTATGCCAGGAGACTTGCCATTTTTGCAGTCATTTCATGGATTCCATTTACCTTTTTTGAGTATGGGCACCTACCTGTTTATAAATTAAATGGAAATTATACACTTGATTTTTCGCCGGGCGTCATATATACCCTCTTTCTAGCCCTGCTTGCCATCTGGGTATGGGATAAGGGAACGATGATGGAGCCCCAGAAAAAGGCCATCATTGCTTTTCTTTGTATCCTGTCCATTTGGGGAGACTGGCCCATCTTTGATATCCTGTATGCCATGTGTTTCTTTTGTTATCGGGATGATGAAAAGAAGAAGTGGTCGACTTATACCCTGATCTCTGTCTGTAGTTTTGTCTTTGGGGGATTTGGTATCTGGGGCATTTATCAACTGGGAGTCTTTTTGGTTCCGCTTCTCCTGCATTATATTTATAATGGAAAGGCGGGCAGTAAGAAGCCCGTACACAAGTGGTTCTTTTATGTATTTTATCCCCTGCACCTGCTCGTGTTGGGAGTCTTAAAAATTTTATAGAGCAGCCCTAGACGCTTTTCTCTGCGCCAGTCTTATCTCTCCCCGCTTGCCGAGGAGTAAGGTCAAATAGAAAGCCCTCGTGCGCAAGGATACGCGCGGGGGCTTTTTTGTATGATAGGAAATTCTGCTGATTTCCTTATCATATAAAAGGCACTAACGTGCCAAGGATGCTTATGGGATCAGACAGTTCCTGTGATGGTCAGGGTTGCAGAACCCGGAACAATGGAGATGGCACCGGTCGCAGAATCTTGTGTGTAGGAAGCGGCAGGTACGGTGATGGCGCCGGCGGTTGATACAAACTGTCCGGTGGTGGCATCGTAGGTGTACTCGGTACCTTCCGTCCAGGCAGTACCACCAACGGCAACCGTGATCGGATTTAAGATTGGGTCAAAACGGTCGGAGACGATCAGGGCATCGGCTTCATCCGCTGCGGTGTTGCCGTAGTTCTGGATGATAAAGGTGTAAGTCAGTTGTCCGTTTTCAGAGACGGTCGTCGGTGTTAAGGATTTGCTGATGCGGAGCACCGGCTCGCTGTAAGCATTGACTGTAGCACTTGCCGTGATCGGATTGGCAATATTGTTGGCATTGATGGTCGCTGTGTTGGTGATACTGGACTCCTGTGCCAGTGGAGCATAATCGTTGGTCTTAGCCTGGTAGATGACGGTCACATTGCCTGTTGCTGGGACCGACAGACCGGAAATGGTCAGTGGAGGACCGGCGGTCACCGTTGGTGTCGGCTGTAAGACACCGCCAACATAATAGCGGACGGTACCTACCACATAGTCCATAGGCACCAGTGTTAAGGCGTTTAAGGTATAGGCACCCAGATTATCGGAGATCGTCACTCCGGTCATGGTGGTGTTGCCTGAGTTTAAAATGTTGACGACATAGGTCAGGGTATCATCCTGCTGATACTCGGTCTGTACGGCGGTCTTTGTAGCAGAGAGCACTTCGACCAGTTCACCGGTAGTGATATTGGATGTGGTCGTATTGCCGTTGTAGGACAAGGTCGCCTGGTTATAAAAAGTTGCCATAGTTGATATTCTTTCTTTTTTTATTATTCTATGTGGTATGAAAAAAAAGGTACAAAAAATTCTTTGGAAATATTGACAATGCATGAACATATGAATATAATTACATATGAACAGATGATAAATAGAAAAGGTACAAAAGATAAAGAAACAGAAGGGAGGATTTCAGGTGGCAGAACAGAAGTCAGAATTTTTGGCAGCACACGAAGAACTGGTAGAACAGGTACTTCAAAATCAGCCGGAAGATGAATACCTGTATGACCTGGCAGAACTTTTTAAGGTCTTTGGCGATTCGACAAGGATCAAGATCTTATATGCCTTGTTTGAAAGTGAACTTTGTGTCAGCGATATTGCACAGATCTTAAATCTGAACCAATCCGCGGTCAGTCACCAACTCCGCATTTTAAAAGATGCCAAGTTGGTCAAGTTCAAACGGAGCGGCAAGAGTATTTTCTATTCGCTGGATGATGACCATGTGCGCACGATCCTATCCATGGGTATGGATCATGTAGAGGAGTAGATACAGTTGGATGACCATCTTGTATGATAAAGAATAAAAAAAAGGAGAACATAATTATGAAAAAGACATATGATGTAGAGGTTGATTGCGCAAACTGTGCAGCAAAGATGGAGGAAGCCGTAAAGAATACAGAGGGCGTCAAGAATGCAACTTTGAGTTTTATGACCTTGAAGTTAAAGGTGGAATTTGAAGAGGGCGCAGACGTGGACACTGTTATGCAGCAGGCGTACAAGAACTGCAAAGTCGTAGAAGATGATTGTGAGATCTTTTTATAAGAAGAACCGCATTTCGGAGCTGTGCCACGGAGGCGGTGTGAGTCGTAAAGGAGAAAACATATGAGTAAAAAGCAAAAAAACGTGCTTTGTCGCATTATCGTTTCCTTGATCTTATTGGTGGCAGTGTCCATTCTGGATGCTTTGGTGGATTTGCCTTGGATCGTGCAGTTAGCCTTGTATATGGTTCCATATCTGGTCATTGGATACGATATTTTGAAAAAGGCGGGCAAGGGTATTTTAAATCGCCAGGTTTTTGATGAGAATTTTCTGATGGCAGTGGCGACCATTGGTGCTGTCTGTCTGGGAGAGTACAAAGAAGGGGCAGCGGTTATGCTGTTTTATCAGATTGGAGAACTTTTCCAGAGCGTTGCTGTAGGTAAGAGCCGTAAAAATATTGCAGCGTTGATGGATATTCGTCCGGATTATGCCAATCAGATGGTGGATGGCAAATTGGAAAAAGTGGATCCGGATGATGTGGAGATCGGTTCTGAGATCATCATCAATCCGGGCGAAAAAGTGCCGATCGATGGAGTGATCACAGAGGGCAATACGACCTTGAATACCAGTGCACTTACGGGAGAAAGTGTGCCGAGAGACGCATCCTGCGGCGATGAGATCATCAGTGGATGCATCAATATGAGTGGCATGATTAAGGTAAAGACGACCAAGGAATTTGGCGATTCTACCGTATCCAAGATCTTAGACCTGGTGGAAAATTCAGCCATGAAGAAATCCAGATCTGAGAACTTTATCACAAAGTTTGCCAAGTATTACACACCGGCGGTCTGCTACAGTGCCCTGGCACTTGCTATTTTACCGCCGATCGTGCGCCTGCTTATGGGGATGAGTCCAATGTGGGGCGAGTGGATCATCAGAGCATTGACCTTCCTTGTTATCTCTTGTCCGTGTGCTTTGGTTATTTCCATTCCACTGTCTTTCTTCGGTGGTATCGGTTGTGCATCCAGCAATGGCATTTTGGTGAAAGGTTCCAACTATTTGGAAGCTCTTTCGGCAACGAAATATATTGTCTTTGATAAAACAGGTACGCTTACCAAGGGTGTTTTTGAAGTGAGTGCAGTGTATCCGGAAAATGGATTTACCAGAGAAGATCTGCTTCGTTTTGCAGCATATGCAGAGAGCAGTTCCTCTCATCCAATCAGTGTGAGTCTGAAAAAAGCTTATGGAAAAGAGTTGGATCTGGAAAAGATTTCTTCCATTGAAGAAATTGCCGGTCATGGTGTCTGTGCACAGGTAGATGGTAAAAAAGTGTTTGTTGGCAATATGCGTTTGATGCAGCGGGAACAGGTGCAGGTTTTGACAGAACACAAAGAAGGAACCGTCTGCTATGTGGCAATAGACGGTGTCTATGGTGGATGCATCGTGATTTCTGATGTGATTAAGTCAAACGCAAAAGAAGCCATCCGTGGTCTGAAAGCGAGTGGAATCAAGAAAACGATTATGCTGACAGGAGATGCAAAGGAGACGGCGCTGCGTGTTGCTAACGAAATTGGTATGGATGAAGTACACAGTGAGTTGCTCCCGGCGGATAAGGTGGCACAGGTGGAGCGTCTTTTGGATGAGAAGGGCGAAAAAGAGAATTTAGCATTTGTCGGTGATGGAATCAACGATGCACCGGTGCTATCACGTGCAGACATAGGAATTGCGATGGGCGCGATGGGATCTGATGCAGCTATTGAGGCAGCAGATGTGGTTCTTATGGATGATGATCCAAACAAAATCGCACTTGCAATGAAGATTTCCGTTCGTACACTTCGGATTGTACATCAGAACATTATTTTTGCATTGGCTATCAAAGCCGTCTGTCTGATTTTAGGAGCCGTTGGTATTGCAAATATGTGGGTTGCCATTTTTGCAGATGTGGGTGTTATGGTACTTGCTGTATTAAATGCGACAAGAGCATTGAAAATAAAATTATAATAACTTTCGATTTTACAGAAGCGTCACATATTTGTGGCGCTTTTTCTATACGCTTTTTTGTAAATGCGTTATACTGAAAATAGATTTGATGAAATTTGCAAAAGAATAAGAAGGTGTATCAATGAAGCAACTATATACCAAGTGGGGAGAAGAACTAAAAAAACAGATGCGGGAAGATGCTTCGTGTGTTGCGCATACCGAGTATCCAAGACCGTCTATGATTCGTTCTTCTTACGGAAATCTGAATGGCTGGTGGGACTATGCGATTAGAAAGCAGATAGCAGAAGATGGGATACCGAGTGCATATGACGGAAAGATATTTGTTCCATTTTCGCCGGAGGCAGAATTATCTGGTGTGCAGCGCCAATTGCAGCCGGATGAGGTACTTTGGTATCACACAAAAATGAAGCTTGATGCCGTACAAATCAAAAAAGGAAAACGTCTTCTTTTACATTTTGGTGCAGTAGATCAGACAGCCACGGTTTATGTGAATGGCAGTCAGGTTATGACACATCATGGAGGATATCTGCCGTTTACGGTGGATCTGACTTCTTTTGCAAAGAGGGCGTGCGAAAACGACATAGAGGAGTTGGAGCTTTTTGTCAGAGTCATAGATGTGAGTGATACATCGTATCATGCAAGAGGAAAACAGAAATTGCAGCGCGGGGGAATGTATTATACCGCCCAAAGCGGCATCTGGCAGACCGTCTGGTGGGAATATGTTCCGGAAGTATCGGTAAATGCTGTTCATGTTGCAGCAGATGTGGATACAGGAAAAGTTACTTTTTCGATAGAACTGGCATGTGGGACAGGAAATAAAGTTACCCATGCAAAAAAGATGGATAAGTCTGACAATAAAGAAAATTATAAGAAAAATGCATCACTTCCTGTGAAGATAAAAATATTTGCAGCATCTCATGCACAACCGGATATTTGTACCCCGCAGGCAAAAATTCAGGAAGTTGAGGCGCGTGCCGTGATTATATCACACGAAAACATGGCGGAAATACAAGAGATGTCGAAGAAATCTGATAATACAGATATTTCTTATGCTACACTTTCGGATATCACATTGCAGATACCAAAAGACTGTGTAGAACTATGGGATGTGGAAGCACCATATTTATATGACTACGAAATCTGCGTTGGTGCGCAAGAAGAGAATACAGATGTTATTTATGGATATTTTGCAATGCGCTCTTTTACGAAAGAAATGGATCATGATGGTGTGCTTCGCATCTGTCTCAATCATGAACCGATTTTTATGGAGGGCGTACTGGATCAGGGATACTGGCCAGATGGGCTTATGACGCCGCCTGCGGATGAAGCATACATTTTTGATATTCTGGAAATGAAAGAAACCGGTTTTCATATGATGCGTAAACATATCAAACTGGAGGCGGAACGCTTCTATTTTCATTGTGATCGTCTTGGCATGATTGTCTGGCAGGATATGGTAAACGGAGGAACGCCGTATAAAGACTGGTATGTAACGTACCTTGCTACCGCATTATCTTTTTTGCAGATACGGAGTAAGGATAGCCATAAGAAGTTATTGTCGCGTGATGAGGAAGCTGGCTGCATGGAATGGAAGCAGGAAATGCTTGCAACCATAGAGCTTTTAAAGAAACATCCTTGTATCAGTACGTGGGTTCTTTTCAACGAGGGTTGGGGACAGTTTGCAACCAATGAAATGGTGGCACTGGCAAGAGAGGCGGATCCAACGCGCCTGATCGATGCGGCAAGCGGCTGGTACGATCAGGGAAGTGGTGATATGAATTCCTTCCATAATTATTTCTTTCCGCTGGTCATCCCGCGTGATAAGAAAAAGGCGGGGCGTGTCGCAGTGTTGTCAGAATATGGCGGCTATTCCTATGGCATAAAAGAGCACGCGACGACAGAAGATATCTATGGTTACGGAACCTATAAGGATACGAAAAGTCTGCGCGAGGCTTATCAGAAGCGTCGGCGTGAGGCGATGGCGCTGATCGCGGATGGTCTGTGTGCAAGTGTGTATACGCAGGTGTCTGATATCGAGGACGAAGTCAATGGTATCTATACCTATGACCGCAAGATCAAGAAAATATAAGAGAGAAGTTATGCCATAACAAAAGCGCCACGATTACTCGTGGCGCTTTCCTTATGTCCTTATTTTGTAGACTTTTTGTATTTACGAATAGCAAGTAATTCCAAAAGAAGGATGAGTGCGGCGAAGAAGATATCCGCCCCGATCACTAACTTGTCGTACTTTGTCAATTCGCTTGTGGTATTGTCAGTTGCATAAGCACGGCTGTTTACAACGGTGTACATGATGTTTTTGGTCGCTCTGCGTAAATTGGTTACGGCAGTAGCGCTCTTGTAATCTTTGGCAAGATTGTTGTCACATTCATAGGAAATCAGGATAGCATCGCCGCCGTTGGCAAGCATCTGATCGGCATTCATGTAGCCGGTCTGGGTAAAGTAGTCCGTAATGACCATCCCTGAAAATCCCCATTCATTTCGCAGGACATTGACAAGCAGTTCACTGCTGGCACCGGCCCACTTACCACCGATGTAGTTGAAGGCTGTCATGATACCCATGGTATGTCCTTCTTTTACCGCCTGTTCAAACGGTTTTAAGTAAATTTCACGGATGGATTGTTCATTTGCCCAGGTGCAGAGCATTTCCTGACGATGATTTTCCTGCTCGTTGAGAGCAAAATGCTTGACATAGGCATATACGCCGTGATCTGCGGCTCCCAGGATCTCCTGTGATGCCATAGAACCTGAAAGCAGCGGATCCTCAGAATAGTATTCAAAGTTTCTTCCGCAAAAAGCATTTCTGTGTGTATTCAGACCCGGTGCATACCAGCCGGTGACATTCATTTCATCAGCCATAGCACCAATGCAGTCACCAAAGGCGTGTGCCAGATCTTCGTTCCATGTGCAGGCAAGGACAATGGCAGAAGGAAGTCCGATGGATCCGATACCGGTAAAGTTATTATTGATCGCGGAAGGTCCATCACAATCGGTTGTCATGATCTTGCCGACACTGTCCACTGCCGGTGTCTGGAAGCCGCAGAGACCAATGAGATTGTTCATTTCTTTTGCAGTCAGTTGATCCAGAAAATCATCCCACTTGGCATCATCATAATCTACACCTCGCATTTCTGCTAAGTCAATGCCGTTGTCTTTGCCCGTTGTTGGCATCTGGTCGTCGGCATTGGTATGATCCTGACTCAGATACATTTCCTTATTTACGAACAAAGCCTTTTCTGCATCTTCCATCGTGGTGGATGGAGCAGTCGTCGCTGCATCATAATTTGCAAAATGGTCTGCACGTGACAGATAGGTAACATTACCGGCGGCATCATCAAACTGGTTTGTGGCTACTGTCAGATCTGTAGAACGTGGGTTTTGTTCATCATAAGTAATGGTTTCCGGTACAGCGTAGGTCTGGCTGGCGAGTATGTGGTGTGAGTCACTGTTGATAGAGAAAATATAATCGCCCGCCTCCAAAACATAGGCTTTTGCCTGCACGGAGTCATAGGATGCCAGATCTTCCTCGGACAGGGTCAGGGTCAGAGTCTGCGATTTTCCCGGCTCCAAGAGGTCTGTCTTGTCAAAGGCGACCAGATTTGCACTGGCTTTTTCAATACCGCCGTTGGTGTATGGCGGATTGACATACAACTGTACGACATCTTTTCCGGCAACGTCGCCGGTATTGGTCACGGTCACAGTTGCGGTGATCGTGCCGTCCTTGGCTTCCAACTGATCCAAAGTCTGTGAAAAACTGGTATAAGAAAGCCCGTAGCCAAACGGATATAAGACATTGGCATCGTAATCGACCAGTCCCTCATTTGCTGCTGTTTCCCAGAAGCGATAACCGACATAAATACCTTCTACATAATTGGTAAAATGCACAGGGGTCACAGTGTCACCTGATTTGTTGCCATAGTCATCCATATTATCATAGGCAAAATCCCCGGTGCCGTAATTGTTTGCCGTTGGTGTGTTCATCAGATCTTTGACAAAAATATCGCTTGTCTTGCCGGAAGGATTGATCTTACCGGAAAGGATCTGTCCTAAGGCATTAAAGCCGGATTGTCCGGCACCCGGACACCAGATACAAGACTTGATGGATGGATACTGGTTGACAAAGTCCAGTTCCATGGTATTTGCACCGTTATAGACGACAAGGACATTGGAAAAATTGTCACAGACATAATCTAACATATCTTTTTCTGTCTGGCTGAGTTCCAGGTAATGGCTGCCGTCCGGAAAATCCAGATAATCTTCGGAGTTGTTTTCAAAAGTAATATTATCGCTGTTTAAGTTTACCGGAATATCGGCACCCTCGCCACCGATACGGGTAAGAACGACCAGTGCCGTGTCGGAATAGGTCTTGGCATCTGCAAGAAGTTCGTCGCTATAGTCCGCAAGCGGCGGTTCCGGGAGTGTCCAATCCTGGATGAGCGTATTCATGTCCGGTCGCTTGTCACAATATGACGTATAAAAAGATGAAAGTTCATCGTTGGTGTCAAAACCGGCATTTTTCAGTCCATCCAAAAGGGAAACCTTTTCGTAGGTATCGGAAAGGGAACCGGAGCCTGTACCACCATAGCACGGGTTGGTAGATGCCCAGCCAAATACATTCAGTTTCGTCTTGGCGGATAATGGCAGACCCCCATCATCGTTCTTTAATAAAACGATGCCCTCTGCGGATACATCTTCACACAACTGTGTTGCATTTTCGGCGGTTTCCTGGCTGATCTCATATTTTGTACTTACCAGAGAGAGCATATTAGACAGTGGTCCGTAATAGATCATATTTAAAATAACAACGAAGGAAGCCAGAACCACCAGCCAACTTTCCTTTCGTATCAGCGCCCGTTTGGGCTTTGCTAATTTGCGTACACAGATGCAGCATAGGATGGCTGTCACAAGAAATACCGCCATAGCGATAAGATATGGCTTGCACAGATCGAGCACATTGTATACGTCTTCCATGTTGATAGTCAACATACCTATCATACCTCCTCTTTTTTCTTTTACCATATAAAAGGAAAGAGGAGGTCACAAGGCAAGTGGCATAAACTTAGGGGATAACGACCTAGATTGGCAGAAGGATATTCAGGGTAAAGATATTTTGATCTGTTTTGATCTGCAGGGTGCCGTGATATTTTTCTACAATGTATTGCATACTCTTGACTCCATATCCATGGTAGGCTTCATCATGTGTAGAAGTCTGAGGAAGTCCATGGGAAAGACGAATCTCTCCCGTGTAGTAGTTTTCCATGCAAATAGATACAAAGCCCATCGCCTGATGGATATTTAAGGATATGGTCCGTTTTTCCGGTTCTTTGATCTGTGTAACCGCGGTAATGGCATTTTCGATCGCATTGGAAAAGAGAGAGTAAAGGTCATTTTCGTTCATAAAGGACAGGGCAGAGGCATCTGCGATACAATGCAGACGGATCTGGGCTGCCTGACAGATTGGGTTCTTATCGGCAAGAATGAGGTTGAGTACAGCATTTCCGGTATCGACATTAAAGTCATATAGGGAGATGAGATTTTGCAGCGAGGCGATTTCCTCCGGGGTTGCGTTTCGATTTTCACTTTCTAATCTGCGCAGCAGGTGGCGCATATCGTGACATTTCAAGTTGATCAGATCAATGGTTTCCTGGTTCTGCGTAAATTTGGAATGCTCCTGCTGCATTAGTTGTGTGATCACTTCTTTTTCCTGTATGGTCTGGTCTAACTGGAACTGTCCAAACAGGAGATAGAGGATTAAAAGACAAGAGAGCGCATCATATAGATAGCTGAGGTTTAGGATGATCTGTGGTGTGTTCTGGGCATAGTGGATCACAAGACTGCTAAAGATGACACAGGATAAGAGCAGGGCGACACACAGGGGAATATGTCGGTTGCTATGGAAGTGGTCGGATATATTCTGGGGCATCTGGCGCTTGAGCATAAGATGTAAAAGTGCCAGTATGACAGAGAGAACCAGAAGATAGTGTAGGAACCATTCCAAAATGGAAGTCGTGTCGCTTGCTGGGAAAAAGGAGTGGGTAATGCTGTAGCATTTGTAAAAAAAGTGCTGCGCTGCA
Organism: uncultured Lachnospiraceae bacterium; assembly: GCA_934352055.1. Classification (GTDB taxonomy): domain Bacteria; phylum Bacillota; class Clostridia; order Lachnospirales; family Lachnospiraceae; genus Pararoseburia. Next base: position 61,773 of record CAKRJY010000004.1, on the reverse strand, counting down.
TAACTTGCCATAGCACAAAAGAGTGCCGTTCCCACCGTGCACTGGTAACAGACCCAGATGAGGAGAAAAAGCAGGAAGAAAAGCAGGCCGTAGCGGATAAAATTTAACCATAAAATGCGGGAAAGCGGATAGTTCCAATAGGAAGATATGGCAAAGCCAAGGAGCAGCATACCGGCAAAGCGCATGGAAAAATGAGAACGTTTTTTCAGTGTGCGGATGAATAGGAGAGAGAAAAGCAGTAATTCGATCCAGAATTCATGCAAGAGAAAAAGACCAAATAATTCTTGCGGGATTGTCATGTGTTTCCTCCTCCTAACCAAAGGTTTAACTGTTCTAAGACTTCTTTGCGCCGTGGATGGCTGATAGGGATAATCTGATCGTTGATCAGGGTAATGTCATAGCCTTTTACCGTGCGGATGGCTTTGGGATTGACCAGATAGCCATTATTGCAACGGATGAAATGCCAGTCGGCAAGGGTGGTCTGGGCATCCGAGATCCTGCCACGGATCTGATAGATGTCATTTGCCGTATGGTAGATCAGATTGTGCCCCTGACTTTCTATATAATAGAGATCGGCAACTGACAGCCGGTGGAGACCGGACTTTGTGGAAAGGGTCAGGTAGTGATCTTTCTTATTTTGTATTACTTTGATGGCACGCTGCATTTGCAGGTAGAAATCATAATATTTCACCGGTTTGACCAGAAAGCCGATGGCACTGACACAGTAACCACGCACGGCATATTGCGCCATGCTGGTCACAAAGATGATAGGAACACCCTCGTCTATCTTACGCAGCTTCTCTGCGATATCCATTCCATTTTCACCTGGCATCTGAATATCAAAAAAGAGCAGATCAAATTGTCCCTGATAGGATTGCAGAAATTGGCTTCCGCGCTCATAGTAACTGATCTGATATGTCGTAGGATCTTCTTCTGTAAAAAATCGATCGAGTTGAGAGGTCAGAATTTTCTGGTCTACCACCTCATCTTCAATGACGGCTATCTGTAACATGCCTTCCCCACCTGTCCTTTGTATTTTCTTTATAGTATCACAAAAGGAAAAAAAACATAAGACATCTGCCTAAAAGTGTGCTAGAATGTGGTAAGTCTAAACAAACAATGGTTGCAAAAGAACAACGAGAGTAAAGATACACTAATAAAAATGAGAAAGGGAAAACTTGTTATGGCAAAAGAAGAAAATAAAAGTAAGGAGAGCATATATTTATGATGATGAACAAAAGGCTCATTGCCATGGTGGATGAGAGCAAAAAATACATAGCCGGCAATGTTATCTTTCAGTGGCTTGGCATGCTTGCCAACATTCTGATGATGTATAGCATTACCGAATTTTTAGGAACATTATTGCTAGATAGCGGCAGGGGAGGAGACTTCTACGATAATGTCAGGAGACTGATCTTTGTTGTGATCTTTTGTATCTTGGCGCGTTTTCTTTGCACAGTTCTTTCCAACCGCATGAGTTTTCTCTCGGCAAAGACCGTCAAAAAGACCCTGCGTCAAAAAATCTATGAAAAACTACTGGCATTGGGATCTTCTTATCAAAAGTATGTTGCCAGTTCCGAGGTTGTACAGATCGCCGTGGAGGGCGTAGATCAGTTGGAGACATATTTTGGGGCTTATCTGCCACAATTCTTTTATGCCATGTTAGCACCCTTGACCTTATTTATCGTCCTTTGCTTTGTCAACGTTCCGGCAGCAATCGTCCTTCTTATCTGCGTGCCAATGATTCCGATGGCAATTGTCTTTGTCCAGAAGTGGGCAAAGAAACTTTTGTCCAAATACTGGGGACAATATACGGCGTTGGGCGACACTTTTCTGGAAGACCTGCAAGGACTTACGACTTTAAAGATCTATCAGGCGGACGGCTATAAGAGCGAAAAGATGGATGAAGAAGCCGAAAAGTTCCGCAAGATCACCATGAAAGTTCTGACCATGCAGTTAAATTCCATTACCATTATGGATATCGTGGCTTATGGTGGTGCGGCGCTTGGCATGATCGTTGCCATACTCCAGTATCGTGCTGGTCATATTGATCTGACAGGCGCCCTTTTTATCATCCTGCTTTCGGCTGACTTCTTTATCCCGATGCGCCAACTGGGAAGTTTCTTCCATGTTGCCATGAATGGTATGGCAGCCAGCGACAAAATCTTTGCTCTTTTGGATGCTAAAAAAGAAGAGACAGCGTCTTTGACAGAAGATCTGCTGGAAACAAACGATCTTTGCATGAAAGATCTGTCTTTTGCGTATGATGAGAGCCGACAGATCTTAGACCATATCAACCTGTCCGTGGGATCCGGGCAGTTCGTTGCCTTGGTTGGAGCCAGCGGCTGCGGCAAATCAACGATTGCTTCTTTATTTATGGGAAGAAATATTGCCAGTGAGGGGCAGAACACCCTAGGCGGACTTCCGCTGGCAGCCATCCCAGAAGAGGTACGGATGCAAAAAATCACCTATGTCAGCCACGATGCCTACCTCTTTAAGGGAAGCGTGCGCGACAATCTTTTGATGGCAAAGGAAGATGCCACGGAAGAAGAAATGTGGCAGGTTTTAGAGCAGACCAAACTTGCAGACTTCCTGCGGCAGGAGGATGGGCTGGATAGCAAATTACTGGAACAAGCGTCGAACTTGTCCGGCGGACAGCGGCAGCGTCTGGCATTGGCGCGAGCTCTTTTACATGACAGCCCGATCTATATTTTTGATGAGGCGACTTCCAATATTGATGTCGAGAGCGAAAATGACATCATGGAACAGATCATTGCTTTGGCAGAGAAAAAGACCGTGTTGCTGATCTCTCATCGTCTGGCAAATGTCACCGGGGCAGATCAGATCTATGTACTGGAAAAGGGACGGATCGTAGAAGTAGGAAAACACGGAGATCTTTTGCAAGAGCAAAAAACATATGCGTCACTCTGGCAGGCGCAGCAGGAATTGGAAAATTACGGAAAAGTTGAGAAAGGAGGAGCACCGGCATGAAAAAGAGATCGAATTTAGAAATTATGGCAAAATTGATCGGCATGGTGCGTCCGCTTCTGGGATATATGATCCTTGCCATTACATTAGGGCTGATCGGACATTTACTGGCATCCTTTATCACCATTTTTGCCGGTTATGCGGCTTTGAAGGTCTGGGGATTCCCGGTCGCCCATTCCTTTGCATTCTTCTTTGCCTGTATGGTAGTTTTTGCTATCACCAGAGGATTTGCCCGTTATACGGAGCAGTCTTGCAATCATTATATTGCATTCAAACTCCTGGCACTGATTCGCGCAAAGGTATTTGCAGCCCTGCGCAGACTTTGCCCTGCAAAACTTGAGGGAAGGGACAAGGGGGATTTGATTTCTGTTATTACCGCAGATATTGAACTCCTGGAAGTGTTTTACGCGCATACAATTTCGCCGATTGCCATCGCTACCCTTTATTCGTTTATTATGAGTATCTTTATCGGTCATATCCACTGGGAGTTGGGACTTTTAGCAATGGCGTCATATGTGACCGTGGGTATCATCGTGCCTGTCATTGCGTCCAAAACAAGTGGTAATCTGGGCTTGGAATTTCGCAATCAGTCAGGTGATCTGAGTGCCTTTGTGTTGGATTCTCTGCGCGGACTTCCGGAGACCATGCAATACGGCAATGGTAAAAAGCGTATGCAGCAGATGAATGAGCGTACGGACAAGATGAATGACTGTCAGGAAAAAATGAAGCGTGTGACTGGGCTTAATATGGCGGTAACTAATACGATAATCCTGGTCTTTGACTTCCTCATGCTGTTGGGAGCATCTTATTTATATAAGGGGCAGGCAATCAATTTTGACGGAATCGTGATTGCAACCTTAGCACTTATGTCCTCCTTTGGACCGGTAGTGGCACTTGCCAATCTGGGAACTACTTTACAAAATACGTTCGCATCAGGAAACCGTGTCTTAGACATATTAGAGGAAGAACCACAGGTTGCTGAGATTGCAGGAGCGGAGCAGACGACCTACGGACAGGTGGAGATCGAGGAAGTGACCTTTGCCTATGAAAAGGAGACAATCTTAGATGGGGTGTCTTTGGATGTGCCAAAGCAGGGCGTTCTTGGCATTGTCGGAAAGAGCGGCAGTGGCAAATCAACCCTCTTAAAACTTTTGATGCGTTTTTGGGATATTGATGCAGGTAAACTTGCAATCGCGGGACGTGAGATTAAGGAGATTAATACAGATGATCTGCGCCGGATGCAGGGCTATATGACCCAGGAGACCCATTTGTTCTGCGACTCTATCGTAGAGAATATCCGCATCGCAAAACTGGATGCGACCAGAGAAGAGATCGAAGAAGCCTGCAAAAAAGCCTCTATCCATGATTTTATCCTGTCCTTACCGCAGGGCTATGACACACCTGTGGGCGAGTTGGGCGATACCTTATCCGGCGGAGAACGTCAGCGAATCGGATTGGCGCGAGCCTTTTTGCATGATGCACCAATGATGCTTCTGGATGAACCAACCAGCAATCTGGATTCTTTGAATGAGAGTGTCATCTTGCGGTCTCTGCGCGAGGAACGAGGAGATAAACTGATCCTTTTGGTCTCACACCGGGAATCTACCATGCGCATTGCTGATCAGGTATATCAAATGAAAGAAGGACGTGTCAGTTAGGAGAAAATGATGAAAAAAAAACTGACGAGTCAGGAACTCGTAGAAAAAAGAGAGCGGGAAAAAGCCATGGTTTCGGATATGATCCGTGTCTACTGTAAAGGAAACCATGTGGCTTATGACAAGAAAAATAAAAGACTTTGCAAAGAGTGTCAGGCATTGGATGATTATGCGAGAATGCGCAGTGAAAAATGTCCTTTTATGGAGACAAAAACGTTTTGCTCCAACTGCAAGGTACATTGTTACAAGCCCGAGATGCGCCAACGCATCAAGGAAGTGATGCGCTATAGCGGACCGCGGATGCTTTTTGTGCATCCCATTGCCTGTATTCGCCATCTGGCGGAGACAAGCAATGAGAAAAAGAAAATAGAAACTACATAGAAATCCATCCAAAAGCGTTAGCAATGGATGATAAGAGGATGATGATGGCAAAGATCGGGCAAAGATATTTGATCATAAAAGCGAAGATCTTTTTGCGACGGAAAGGTTTTCCGTCTTCTGTCACTTCATCCTCTATTTTATTGATACCAACAACACGGGATACGAGCAGGCAGGTGGCTAGTGCTGCGAGAGGCATCATGACAGAGTTTGTAAGGAAATCAAAGAAATCCAAAAACTGCATGCCGATAATGGTAATGCCTGCAAGCGGTCCATATCCAAGAGATGACAGGCTACCCAGTAAAACCATGATGATACCCACAATTACAGTAGCTTTTCTTCTTCCCCAACCAAGTTCGTCTTCAAAGGTAGATACAGCACTTTCGGTCAAGGCAATGGAACTTGTCATCGCAGCAAAAAGTACAAGGACAAAGAAGAGAATGCCGATGACGGTGCCGAGTCCCATGCTGTCAAAGACTTTTGGGATGGTGATAAACATAAGGGATGGTCCCGCCTGCAGTGTATCAGGATCTCCACCGGAAAAGGCAAAGACTGCAGGAATGATCATCAGACCAGCCATAATAGCAATGGCAGTATCAAAGATTTCCACGTTTTTGGTAGAATCTTCAATCGATACATCTTTTTTCATATAAGAACCAAAGGTAACAAGAATACCCATTGCAATGGAAAGGGAGTAAAACATCTGTCCCATAGCCGTCACAACAGTCATCCAGGAGAAGTTTTCCGGGTTTGGAATCAGGAAATACTTCACGCCGGCAAGAGCCCCAGGTCTGGTAACAGAGTATGCTGTAATTAAAAAAGAAAGTAGCACAAGAATCGGCATCATAATTTTTGAGACACGCTCGATACCGTTACGTACGCCGGCAAAAATGATGCCAAGGGTAAGCATGGCAAAAATCAAAAAGCACAGCTCTGTGGATGCACCATCGGAAATAAAGTTACTAAAATATCCGTCAGCAGCAAGCGCAGAACCATTGCCGGTGATGTAACCAATCAGGTATTTGATCACCCAGCCACCGATAACGGAATAATATGGAACAATCAGTACCGGAATGATGGCATTGAGCCAGCCACCGGCAGATAACCATTTGGATTTACCAAAGGTTTTGTAAGCACCAACAGGACTTTTTTTCGTCATACGTCCAAGCGATGTCTCAGCCATAATCATGGTGTAGCCGAAGGTTAATGCCAGAATAATGTAAATCAGTAAAAAAATACCACCGCCATATTTGGCAGCAAGATATGGAAAACGCCAGATATTTCCCAAACCGACCGATGCACCGGCTGCGGATAGTACAAAGCCGATTTTTCCGGAAAAGGAACTGCGTTTTTTATTCGATTCATGCATGATGAAATCCCCCTAGAATCATTTCTTATGTATTATGTGTCAACGCACACGTATGGGGGAAAGTTTAGCATAAATAAAGAGAATTTGCAATGTTAAATAGGGTTGTTTTACTTGGCGCAGAGTATTACAATACCTGTGTGAGACGGTGATTTAAAATATGAAGGAAATGGTTAAAACGATAAATAAGCGTTAAAAAAGCTTATGGGAGATATGGTATGAAAGAGCAAAGAACAGAAGAAAATATTGCAAAGAAGGATGTATCTGCTATATATAGAGAAGATTTACATAAAGAAATTCTCGAACAGTTAGTACAGAGAGAGTTTGACTATGTTTGTGTTATCGACGCAAAAAGACAGACCGTATATGTGGATGTGGATGTTTTGGGCGCAGAATGGAACTGGGCGGGAAAAGAACTCAATTATTACGATGCGCGTGACCTTTTGATTGAAGCATTTTTGGATGACAATGACAGCAGGGACTATAGGCACTGCTCTGATATTCCATATATTGTAGAACGTTTAGAGGAGCAGGAAGAATACAGCTTTATGTTTCATTTTGATGTTCCGGGTCAGCGACGTCATAAAAAACAATGGAAATTTTCATATCTTCGTCGGGAAGAGGGGCTGATTCTCACCACATTAAAAGATGTGACGATTTTATTGGAACAGGATCATCTGACGGGGGAATGGAATCGCTATGGATTTATTCGCAAGGCACGTCAAATCATTCAGGATAAGCAGCTGCAATGCCAATTTGCGCTTATGTATTTTAATATCAAGGGATTTAAGGCAATCAATGAATTGTTTGGTACAGAGGGTGGCGATTTGGCACTGCGTGAGGTGGTACGCACCATACACCATTCCAAATTACATCCATATGCGATCGGCCGCGTGGAGGCAGATCATTTTGTCTGTCTCGTAGATGCAGCCAATATCAATTATGAGCATTTGAAAGAAAAACTGCATCAGGTGTTAACGATTCAGCATAGATCCATGGATGTCTATGCCGTGTGTGGAATTTACATGATATCGGAGCACGAGCGCATGGAGAGTGTTAGCAACATGTGTGACCGGGCGCGCATAGCGAAGGATTATATTGAAGATGAATATGTTCAGCCTTATGCGGTTTTTGATGAATCTATGAGTAGTTCTTATATGGAACGGAATGATGCACTGCGGGATTTGAGCCATGCATTGGAAAAGAATGAATTTCATGTATATTATCAACCGGTGTACGATGCTTTTTCCGGAGAGATTGCATCTGCAGAAGCACTGGTGCGTTGGATCAGAGAAGATGGAACGATGGTTTCACCGGGTGTATTTGTTCCTGCATTAGAAGATAGCGGTCGCATTTCCCAGATGGACCTTTTTGTTGAGCGCAGTGCACTTTCTTTTCTGGAAGAAAGGTATAATAGGGGACAGTTTATTGTGCCGATTTCCGTGAATATGTCCCAGATGGATTTCTTTGATAAAGATATGATGGCATCTGTATTTGTTGATGTTTCCAATACAGATTTGCCGGTGGACTATACCAGAATTGAAGTTACAGAGACAGCATATTCGATGGTAGCTCTTAACAACCGCAATGCACTGTTAAATATGAAAAATATTGGTGTGAAATTTTATCTGGATGATTTTGGCAGCGGCTATTCATCTTTTAGTACGATACGTGACTACGATTTTGATGTTGTTAAATTGGATATGGGATTTGTACAAAAGATTGGAACAACAGCGAAGGCCAATGCAGTTATTCAGGCAATTATTAATATGGCGCATGCAATTGGTTCAAAGGTGGTTGCAGAAGGCGCAGAGACAAAGGAGCAGGTGGATGCTCTTAGAGATATGAAATGTGATTATATTCAAGGGTATTATTTTTCTAAGCCTTTGTCGGAAGAAGAGTTTGAGGCACTACTGAATGAGCAGTGCTAAAAAGAAAAGATATAGAAGTGTGGAGAACGTAGAACGATGGAACAGACAATGATGCAAATCATAGGACATATTCATACCGATTTTCCAACGAAATTTGGTCTGCCGAGACAGAGCGGTCTTGTTGAAGAACTGGTGGGATGTATTGTGTTAGAACCGGAGTTCCGACGTGCAGAAGCTTTTCGTGGTATTGAGGAATTTTCCCATCTGTGGCTTTTGTGGCAGTTTTCACTGAGCCAAAAAGAAACGTGGTCGGCAACCGTAAAACCACCGCGTCTTGGTGGGAAAAAACGTATGGGTGTTTTTGCAACAAGGTCTCCGTATCGACCAAATCCAATTGGATTGTCCTGTGTGAAATTGCTGCATGTGGATTATGAGAGCAAAAATGCGCCGCTTCTTTATGTCGCAGGTGTAGATATGGTAGATGGGACGCCTATTTATGATATAAAACCATATCTTGCGTATGCGGATGCGCATGCAGAGGCAAAAGGCGGGTTTGCAGATGAGGTATTTTCACACGAGCTGCAAGTGGAATTTCCAGAAGCATTGCGAAAGAAATTACCCTTAGAAAAGCAAAAGGCGGCGATTGCCTTTTTAAAACAGGATCCGAGACCACCTTATCATAATCATGCGAAGCAGGTGTATAAGATTGCTTTTGACCAGTGGGATATTCATTTTACAGTAGAAGGGCAGGTGGCACATGTGTGTGATGTTGTGCTTTTAGACACACATGATCGTCAGCCATAGTTTTCAATTATAGGAGAGAAAGGCGCAAAACGTGTAGGTTTGCAGGGGATAGAGACGATGAAAGAGAAATGGAACAAAAGCCGCCCAAAGGCGGAACAAAAAATGGAGCGTGCCGTTTTAGGGATGCTTTTTTCTTTGGCGTGGCCAACCATTTTAGAAAGTTTATTGGAGACAATTTTACAATATGTGGATACGGCAATGGTTGGGCGTCTGGGTGCACAGGCGACAGCGACCGTTTCTTTGACGGCAACGTATACCTGGCTGATCCAAAGTGTGATCACAGCAGTGGGAATTGGCTTCTTATCCTATATTGCAAGAGCCGTAGGAGAGAAAAATCAGGAAAAAATTCAAATCGCATCGCGCCTGGCAATATGGTTTGCAGTGATTGTCGGCATGGTTCTTATGGGCATTACGATGTGGATGGCACCGCGAATGCCTGTGTGGATGGGGGCAGACCCAGCTATTCATGCGGATGCATCACGCTATTTTATTTTCATCAATTTACCAATGGTATTTCGTGCAGCAACCATTATTTTTGGCTCCGCCATTCGGGCAACCGGTGATACGAAGACACCGATGGTTGTCAATGTCTGGGTGAATGCTGCAAATATTGCATTAAATTATATTTTTATATACACCTTAGGATATGGTGCAGTAGGCGCCGGTATGGCAACCATGATTTCGTATACGATTGGCGGTATTTGCATGACCGTTGTTTTTTTGCGCAATCAGACTTTAGGTGTGATATCAGGACGAAAAAAGCAAATAAAAACGCCTGTAAAACATGTGTTGACGGTAATTCTTGCAATCAGTGTACCCGTAGTCATTACTCGTCTGGCATCCTGCTCCGGCCATGTGGTGTTTACAAGTTTTGTATCTTCTATGGATACCATTACCTATGCGGCACATGCCATCGCAATCACGGCGGAGGAAGTCTTTTATATTCCTGGGTATGGTATGATGGCAGCAACATCAACACTGATTGGACATGCCATAGGTGAGAAAAACCGCCAAAAAGAACGTGCGGTAAAAAAGGTTTCCATCGGTCTTATTTTTGGACTTATGTGTGTCAGCGGTTTGCTTTTATTTATAGGCGCGCACGGGATGATGAGCATTTTTACACAGGATGAAGAGGTCATTGCTATTGGTACAACTTTACTTCGGATGATTGCATTTACGGAGCCTGTATTTGGCACATCAGCGGTCATGGAAGGTATTTACAATGGTATGGGTCGCACCCGGTATCCGCTTGTGGTGGAACTCATCAGTATGTGGGGCGTACGTGTGGTAGGTACGTTTGTCTGCATTCGTATTCTGGGACTGGGAATTACGGCAGCGTGGATGATGATGATTTGCAATAATATATTAAAAGCAGTGTTGCTCGCACTTGGCCTTGTCTGGATGGGAAAAAAGGATGCAAAAAAGTCGGAAAAAGGTTCAATTTAGCGAAAAAGAACCGATATAGATAATAAGAAGGGCTGAAAAGGAGTTCGCCGGTAAAAAACAGATCAAGGAGGACAAAGATTATGAGTTTGAATCCAGTAGGAAACGTAACAGATAGCGTTTACAATCGCTATGGAAAAACATCTTCTGCAAAGACTTCTACCAAGGCAGAAGAGACAGCAAAGACAGAAGAAAAAGAAGCTGTTTATGAGAAGTCACAAGCAGAGAGCAAAGCAACATATTCGATTAACAAGATGAGTGCATCGGATCGGGCAGCGCTCGTGCAGCAGTTAAAGCAGGATCAGGAGAACAGACAACAGAGCCTGATTTCACTGGTTCATGATATGATGAATGGACAGGCAAAATCCTATAGCCTTGCAACCGGAGATGATTCCATTTGGAGATTTTTGGCGAGTGGAGATTTTACGGTAGATGCTGCAACGAAAGCACAGGCACAAGCAGATATTGCTGAGGATGGTTACTGGGGAATTACACAGACTTCACAGCGTCTGTTTGACTTCGCAAGTGCACTTGCAGGAGATGATGTAGAAAAGATGCAGAAGATGCAGCAGGCAATGGAAAAAGGATTTAAGCAGGCAACAGCTGCGTGGGGTAAGTCACTCCCGGAAATCAGCCAAAAGACATTGGAGGCTGCAAACAAGTTATTTGAGGATTACTACAAATCAAAAGAAGCAGAGTAAATGACAGGGGCGTTCCTTAAGAAAGAAGGAACGCCCCTGTATTAAATTTTTTTTGCAGTTTTTTATGAACATGGAAGAAGGCGGGAACGAGAAAGAGATCCGCCATAATCCACGCAAATGGACTGGCAAAACATGCACCAAGGAATCCAATGCTTGGAACCAGTGCAAATGCAACAACACTTCGTGCAATCATTTCCATGACACCTGCAATGATGGCAAAGAGCGAAAAGCCCATGCCTTGAATGAGGAAGCGGAAAATGTTGACCAGTGCCAGTGGAAAATAAAAACAGCTTTGTATAATAAGAAACAGTTTGGCATCTGCAATAATAGCAGTTTCACTGGCTGACAAAAACAGCAGAAGGAGATATTTGCCGGTAAACAGAAGGATGATGAGTGCAATCACAGCATAGGAAAGACCGAGGATGGTGGCAGCTTTTGCGCCTTCTTTGACACGACCGAGTTCCTTTGCACCAACATTTTGCCCACCATAGGTTGCCATTGTAGAACCGAGAGCATCAAACGGGCAGACCATAAACATGGACAGACGGCTTGCAGCGGTGATGGCAGCTACTGCATTGGAACCAAGGTTGTTGACTGCAGCTTGTAAGATTACGGAGCCAATAGCAGTGATGGAATACTGTAATCCCATAGGTACGCCCATGTGGCAGAGTGTAGCAATGCAACGATTATTCCATGCCCAGTCTCCCGGCTGCATCTTGATGATTGGAAATTTCGCTTTCATATATAACAGACAGGAAAGTCCGGAAATAAACTGTGAGATTACCGTGGCATAACCAGCGCCTTCTACACCCATACCCAATTTGGCGATAAAAATCAAATCTAGTACAATGTTGATACCAGATGCCAGTAAAAGAAAATATACCGGTGTCTTAGAATCTCCTAAGGAACGCATGATACCTGATGTGATGTTATATAAATAAGTAACGGGAATACCTAAAAAAATGACGAAAATGTAGGCGTATGCCTGGTCTATGATGTTATCCGGTGTCTGCATCAGCACGAGTATCTGGCGGCAGAACACGCAGACCAGTACAGTCATCACAGCAGAAAAAAGCAGACATAGCCATACACTGTTGGCAACATATTTACGCAGACTTTCGTAATCTCCGGCGCCAAAGCGCTGCGCTACGGGGATGGCAAAACCGCTACATACACCCATGCAAAAACCAATGATAAGAAAGTTGATCGCACCGGTGGAACCAACAGCTGCAAGTGCTTCCACGCCGAGGCATTTTCCTACAATGATGGTGTCAACAAGACTGTAAAACTGTTGAAACAACATACCCACTAAAAGCGGTAGCGTAAAGCCGAGGATAAGTGACATAGGTTTTCCGGTGGTTAATTTTTTCGTAGTATCTTTTGCCATAAATTTTTCCCTTTCATTTAATAAATAAAAAAATATCTTAGTTATAATAGCACGAAAAAAAATTATGACAATACTTTCTAAACAAAACTTGTTATTGTATAATGTATTTAAATGCGTACAACATAGGAATAATAAAAAAATTCATAAAATTGTGTAGAAAATAAGGAGATTTTGTATGATTTATATAGGAAATCATTTGTCAGCGTCAAAAGGATATCTGGCGATGGGAAAAGCAGCCGTTGCACTTGGCGGTGATACATTTGCTTTTTTTACACGCAATCCAAGAGGTGGTAAGGCAAAGGATATTGATCCAGCTGATGTAGAAGCATTTTTGACGTTTGCGAAGGAACATCATTTTGGACCACTTGTGGCACATGCGCCATATACGATGAACCTTTGCTCCGATAAGGAAAATATCCGCATATTTGCGCGTGATATGTTTGCGGATGATTTGAAACGTATGGAGTACACACCCGGAAATTATTACAATTTCCATCCGGGATCTCATGTGGGACAAGGCGTGGATGCCGGAAGTGAGATGATTATAGCGGTGCTGAATGATACGTTGTGGCAGGATATGACCACAACTGTACTACTGGAGACGATGGCAGGTAAGGGAAGTGAGATTGGCAGAGACTTCGCGGAAATCCGCCGAATCATTGATGGCGTGGAATTGGATGAAAAAGTTGGTGTATGTCTGGATACTTGTCATATCTGGGATGGTGGATATGATGTTGTGGAGCATTTGGATGAAGTATTGGCAGAGTTTGATGCGGTGATTGGATTGGAACGCCTGCGCGCCATTCATTTAAATGATAGTATGAACGAGCGTGGCAGCCATAAAGACCGTCACCAGAAGATAGGGGAAGGATGCATTGGCGCAGAAGGTTTACGTGGTGTTGTGACACATCCGCTGTTACAGGGCAAACCATTTATCTTAGAAACGCCAAATGATGATGCCGGATATGCAGCAGAAATTGCGCAGATTCGCAGTTGGATGAAGGATAACTAGAAGAAAAGAGGGGAAAAATCATGGAGTATAATGACGTCATTCGTAACAAAAACAAAATTTTAGCAATCACACTTTTGATCTGTATTGTACTTCGCTGTATTGTAAATGCATTTTTTTTGGAGGTTGCGCAAGTGATACCAATGGGGATTGGTGGACTGGTGTTTACAGCGTTATTACTTTTTTTAAATAATAGGATTCATCCGGTTGCAATGATGTATGCGATGGTTGTGCTGATGTCGGCAATCAGTGTCGCTTTGATGATTGCATTTCCATGTACGACGAATTATCTGATGTTTTTTCTGGCAATCTTCTTTGTTGTTATATATGAAGATATTCGTCCAATCGTGTTGCAATCGTCCGTTAGTGCAATTGCGATGGTATATTTTTACTTTCGCTATACAAAGGAGTTGCAGGAATCCTGGTCACTTGATGCAATGGCTATGTGCGTTGTTTATATTGTCAGCGGTATGTTGGTTTATATTTCTCTTTGTCGTCTGACAAAAGAGCAGTTCACAAAACTTCAAAAGACACATAAAAAAAGCGAGAAAGAACGTAAAAAAGCAGAACAGCTATTGGAAGAGATTGGAAAATCTGTTGGTGTATTAGGTACGACGAGCGGTAAATTAAATGATAATATCACGATGACGGGAACCATTTCAGACCAGATTGCAGATGCCACGGAAGATATCGCAAGACGTACGGTTGTTGAAGTCGGTGACGTGGAGCAGATAAAAAACATGGTACAAAATGGCGTATCACAGATGAAAGAAGTGGCGGAAAGCAGTACAAAGATGGCGGAGGTTTCTGAACAGACCAATACACAGGTGCAGGCTGGAGGCCAGCTGGTAGGTGAGTTGTCTTCACAGATGCAGGACTTAAATGGGCGCATGGAAGAAGTGGCCAAGGCAATTGAGATGCTTTCGGAAGAAAGTGCCAAGATTATTGATATTTTAGCAACGTTGGATCAAATCACATCGCAGACGAATCTGTTGTCGTTGAATGCCTCCATTGAGGCTGCAAGAGCAGGAGAACATGGAAAGGGCTTTGCAGTTGTGGCAACAGAAATTCGTCAGCTATCCGATGACTCTGCCAGATTTACAGAGCAAATTCATGGGATTTTAAAGGGGGTTGAGTTACAGACAGCGCATGTGCAGCAGGAAATTTTGCTTGGACAAAAATCCGTAGAGACCTGCACACAGAATGCAAATGATGTGAATTGCTCCTTCCAGGAGATTGCAGAGAATACATCCCAGGTATTGCATCGAGCTAGTGTGATTGAAGGGCAGGCGCAGAATCTGGAACATCTTATGAACACAACACTTGAGAATGTAAACAGCATCAATGAAAATGTAGAATCTACATCGGCAGCTATGGAGGAGATTTCTGCAAGTATCAATAATTTACATAATAACATTGGCAATGTCGTAGAAGGTTATCACGATATCAATGAAATTACAGAAGCATTGGTACAGGCGTCAGAGCCGGAGGCGGAAGAGACCGAAGAAGAAAAAGCAGGAAGAAAAGACAAAAAAGTACAGAGTAACCTGTCATAGCCTGTATAAAATACAAACAAACAGATACATACTAATCGGTAGAAGACTTGATGGGAGATACTGGTTGGTATGTATTTTTTGTTAGAAAAACAAAAAGAGGTTGCCTTTCTTCGCACATGTGAAGAAAAAGAGGCGGACATTCATTTTTTTTCGCCGGAGGAAATTCGTGGATGTATGGTCAAAAAGCAGGAAAATACATTGCGTGTGATGATACAGGTGCCATTTCAGGACGGAGATTCGATTGGAAAGAAGCAGACAGTACCCTTGCTTGGACAAGGCTATGCCTTTTCAAGGTTCTCTTTTGTGATAAGAGAAGATGGTATCTGGTTTGCGGACTACGATGGTTACTTGATGCCATTGATGGAGCGTCTGATGGTGGAAAATGGGAAAAAAACACCGGAGGTTATGCTGTATCATCTGTTTCAGATGCTGGTGGAAAACGATATTCATGTGTTGGATTTGGTTTATAAGCAGCTGACATTACTGGAAGAAGAAATTCCAAAAGACAACGCACGTTTTTTCCTGCAGAAAATGTATACCATGAAACACAGTATTTACCAGTCGTTTCGTTATTACCATCAACTGACGGAATTGGCAGATGATTTGATGGAGTGGGAAGGTGGATTTTTAGATTCAGAGCAGATGGAATGTTTTTTGCGCTTTTCGACAAGAACGAAGCGATTAGCCGATGATATGGAAATTATGCGGGAGTATGCGATGGAGATTTGGGAGATTTATCAATCCCAGATATCCATTCGTCAAAACGATATCATGAAAATCTTGACGATAGTGACAACCGTTTTTTTACCCTTAAGTCTGCTGGCAGGCTGGTATGGAATGAATTTTGAATATATGCCCGAGCTGCATTGGAGATATGGCTATGTGGGTGTTATTATTATAAGTGTAGGGATTGTGGCATTTTCGATGTTTTTGTTTCGAAAAAAGAACTATTGGTAGATTGACATTATAAAAACAAAATGATATATTATACAACATAAATGAATAATTATTAGTTTTCGAGAGAGGAGAACACAGATATGAAATTGAAAAAGATTGTTGCAGCAGCTATGGCTTTGACGCTTACAGCAGGTTTGCTGGCAGGCTGCGGAAGCAAGAATAATAATGAAGCAAGTGATAAGAAGGATACATTGATTATGGCAACCAATGCTACCTTCCCACCATATGAGTATGTAGAAGGAAATGAATACGTCGGTATTGATGTAGAAGTTGCACAGGCGATTGCAAAAGAACTTGGTATGGAACTGAAGATAGAAGACGTAGAGTTTGGTTCGATTGTCAGCGGTGTGCAGAGTGGAAAGTTTGACATTGGTATGGCAGGTATTACCGTGACGGAAGACAGAAAGAAGAGTGTTAACTTTAGCAATCCATATGCAAAAGCAAAGCAGGTGGTTATTGTAAAAGAAGGAAGCGACATTAAGACAGTTGATGATTTGAGTTCTGATACAAAGATTGGTGTGCAGCAGGATACCACAGGTGATATCTATACCACAGAAGATTATGGCGATAGTGCTGTTACCCGTTACAACAAGGGTGCAGATGCTGTGCAGGCACTTATGTCTGGCAAGGTAGATTGTGTTGTTATTGACAGTGAGCCTGCAAAGGAATTCGTAGAAGCCAACGATGGATTGAAAATCTTAGATACCGAATATGTAGAGGAAGAATATGCAATCTGTGTGGCAAAAGATAATGATGAACTGTTGAACCAGATCAACGAGGCACTTGACAAGTTGAAGAGCAATGGTACAATTGATGAGATCGTAAATAAATATATTTCGGCAGAATAAAAGCCAGATGGAGGAAGGGTCAGACCTCAGCGTTTGACCCTTTTTTTTCAGTGTTATGGTAAATAAGAAAGGAACATACAAATGAGTGATGGATGGAATAATTTTGTAACAGATTTCCAATTTGTTTTTATGGAAGATGATCGTTGGAAATCATTGTTTCAGGGACTGGGGAACACGCTGATCATTACGTTCTTTGCGGTTATGATCGGTATTGTATTAGGATCTGTTGTGGCAACGGTTCGTACAACATATGATAAGAACCATAGTGATATGAAAAAGAGAAATCCGGTAGGGTTTTATGTGCTTGGCATTGCCAATGTGATCTGTAAAATATATTTGACGGTAATCCGTGGAACACCGGTTGTTGTGCAGCTGATGATAGCGTATTTTATTATTTTCGCAACATCCAACAATTCAACGGCAGTAGCCATTTTTGCTTTTGGTATCAATTCAGGGGCGTATGTGGCAGAAATCGTACGTGGTGGTATCATGTCGATTGATGAAGGTCAGTTTGAAGCAGGTCGTTCTTTGGGCTTTAACTATGCGCAGACGATGATTTATATCATCATTCCACAGGTGTTTAAGGTTGTGCTGCCAACACTATGTAATGAGTTTATTGTGTTATTAAAGGAAACATCTGTTGCCGGCTATGTCGGTATCATGGATTTGACAAAGGCAGGCGATATCATTCGCGGAAGAACATACTCTGCATTTTTACCACTGCTTGGTGTGGCAGTGATTTATCTTGCAATGGTTGTCATTCTGACAACACTGGTAGGATGTCTGGAAAGGAGTTTGCGTAAGAATGAGCGATAAAAAAGAAGTATTAATTCAGGTAACAGATTTAAAGAGACATTTCGATAAAGGAAAAATCAAGGCACTCGATGGTGTGTCATTGGAGATTGACCAGGGGGAAGTGGTTGTTATCATCGGCCCGAGTGGAAGCGGAAAATCTACCTTGCTTCGTTCCCTGAATCTTTTGGAGGAACCGACAAGCGGACAGATTTTAGTGGATGGTGTGGATATCACAGATCCAAAGGTTGATATCAATGTACATAGACAAAAAATGGGAATGGTATTTCAGCACTTTAATCTGTTTCCAAATATGACAGTTCTTCGTAACATGACGATAGCACCAATGAAACTGCTTCATAAGCCAAAGGAAGAAGTGGAAAAAAAGGCAATGGAACTGCTTCGCATGGTAGGACTTGAAGATCGTGCCAATGCGTATCCAAGTCAGCTGTCCGGTGGTCAGAAACAGCGTATTGCCATTGTGCGTGCGCTTTGCATGGAACCGGAGATTTTGCTTTTTGATGAGCCAACATCGGCGCTTGATCCAGAGATGGTAGGGGAAGTGTTGGATGTTATGAAGAATCTGGCAAAAGAAGGTATGACGATGGCAGTTGTTACCCATGAGATGGGATTTGCCAGAGAAGTGGCAAGCCGTGTAGTCTTTATGGATGCGGGGACTATTGTGGAAGAAAACACGCCGGAGCAGATTTTTGAACATCCACAGAGTGAACGTCTGCAGAACTTTTTGGCAAAGGTTTTGTAGAAAAAGTTAAAAAAGTATAAACCAATTCGAAAATTACCATAAAACACACCTGGGTAGTATTGCTTTTGCCATTTAGGTAAAATATAATATATGAGGTAATACCTACGCGAGTGGAGGATAAAATGAACGAAAACAACAATGGTTCACAACAGGGTGGATCGAATAACAATGACAATAATAAGAAGCCAAGACAGCCGATTATGCTTTTTGTGCTGTTTGCATTGATCGCGATGTTTATCACGAGTCTTTTATACAGCAGTGCAGGTTCTAGTACAACAGAGGCAATCACGTACACCAAGTTCTTAAAACTGGTGGAAGAAGACCAGGTCAAATCAGTTGTTTTTGATGGGGATCAGATCAACATCAAATTGACAAAGGATGCATCTTATAAGTCGAAGTCACAGAAAAGTCAGCTGCAGGCACAATTATACAAAGAAAGTACCGGTCAGGATCTGACCATGACGTACTATACGGCATACATTGCGGATGAGGATCTTTTACCGCTGTTAAAGGCACATAATGTCGAAATTGATGGAGAGATAGCGGATTCAACAGCCGTAATCATCTACAATGTTCTGAGTTTTGTCATACCGATTGTATTGCTTTGGATTTTGATGTCATTCCTTATGAAACGTATGGGTGGCGGCGCTATGGGCGTTGGTAAATCCAACGCAAAGGTATATGTGGAAAAGAGTACCGGCGTGACCTTTAAGGATGTGGCAGGACAGGACGAAGCAAAGGAATCTTTGCAGGAAGTGGTTGACTTTTTGCATAATCCACAGAAATATACAGCCATTGGAGCAAAATTGCCAAAGGGTGCACTTTTAGTAGGCCCTCCGGGAACAGGTAAAACACTTTTGGCAAAAGCAGTTGCCGGTGAAGCCGGCGTACCATTCTTCTCATTAGCAGGTTCTGATTTCGTAGAGATGTTTGTCGGCGTAGGAGCATCCCGTGTACGTGATCTGTTTAAAGAGGCGCAAAAAGCAGCACCATGTATCATTTTTATTGACGAAATTGATGCGATTGGTAAAAGCCGTGATTCCCGCTATGGTGGCGGAAATGACGAGCGTGAACAGACATTGAACCAGTTATTGGCAGAAATGGATGGCTTTGATACATCAAAGGGATTGTTGATTCTCGCTGCGACAAACCGACCGGAAGTATTGGATAAAGCATTGCTTCGCCCGGGCCGATTTGACCGTCGTATCATTGTAGACCGTCCGGATCAAAAGGGACGTCTTGAGACATTGAAAGTCCATGCAAAGGATGTTTCTATGGATGAGACGGTAGATTTGGATGCACTTGCACTAGCTTCTGCCGGTCTCGTGGGATCAGATCTTGCCAATATTATCAACGAAGCCGCGATTATTGCGGTAAAACACGATCGTAAATTTGTAAATCAGAAAGATTTATTTGAGGCATTTGAATTAGTTGCCGTTGGTGGCAAAGAGAAAAAAGACCGCGTCATGAGCGACAAGGAACGTAAAATTGTCTCTTACCATGAGGTGGGACACGCGCTTGTATCTGCTTTACAAAAAAATACGGAGCCGGTACAAAAGATTACCATTGTGCCTCGTACCATGGGAGCACTTGGCTATACGTTACAGACACCGGAAGAAGAAAAGTTTTTGGAGACAAAAGACGAACTGCTTGCAAAGATTACCACATTTATGGGCGGACGTGCGGCAGAACAGCTTGTTTTTGAATCGCCAACGAGTGGAGCTTCGAATGATATTGAAAATGCGACAAGTATTGCGCGCAACATGGTAACACGTTTTGGTATGTCAGACAAATTTGGCATGATGGGACTTGCCACTGTTGAGAACCAGTATCTGGAGGGAAGAGCTTCTATGACCTGTGGAGAGCAGACGGCGGCACTTGTCGACCAGGAAGTTCTTCGTATCGTCACAGAATGTTATGATAAGGCGACAGCATTATTAAAAGAAAACCGTGAAGTCTTAGATCATATATCGGATTATCTGTATGAACATGAGACAATCACCGGTAAGGAATTTATGAAAATTTTCCGTCAGCTCAAGGGATTAGATGAGCCGGAGCAGACGGATGCAGCCGATAACAAGGATTTATTTGTAGAAGAGTAAAACATATGAATTTTTCAATCGAAGAAGAATTAACAAAACTCCCGGATTCTCCGGGAGTTTATATTATGCATGATGTAAAGGATACGATTATCTACATTGGTAAAGCAAAATCACTGCGCCATCGCGTGCACCAGTATTTTCAGCCAAGTCATGATGAAGGAATCAAAAAACAGCGCATGGTACAGCAGATTGCCTACTTTGAATATATCGTTACGGATTCCGAATTGGAGGCATTGGTGTTAGAGTGCAATCTCATTAAAGAACATCGCCCGAAGTATAATACCATGCTTCGTGATGACAAGACGTATCCGTACATTAAGGTAACAGTACAGGAGGCATATCCTCGTGTACTTTTTTCGCGTGAATTGAAAAAAGACAAGGCAAAGTATTTTGGGCCATTTACAAGTGCCGCAGCAGTCAAGGATACCATTGATCTGATTCAAAAGATTTATCACTTGCGCACCTGCAATCAGAGGTTTCCAGAGCAATTTGGCAAACGCAGACCATGTCTGAATTATCATATGAAGCAGTGCCCGGGAGTGTGTACCGGTCAGGTTTCTGAGGAAGAATATCGAAAAAGCGTGCAGGGAGCTATTGATTTTTTGAATGGCTCTTATGGTGAAGTGGAGAAGATGCTGACGCAGAAGATGCAAAAAGCAGCGGAGGCGATGGATTTTGAAAAGGCAGCGGAGTATCGGGATCTTTTGGGCAGTGTACGTGCCTGTGTACAAAAGCAAAAGATGACGAATGCATCGGAAATGGATGACAAAGACATTGTAGCTATGGCAAAGCAGGGAGAAGATGCGGTAGTACAGGTCTTTTTCGTGCGCTCCGGCAAGTTGATCGGACGGGAACATTTCTTTATGAATGTGCGTGTGGATGAAGCTGATGAAGAAGTTGTAGCGCGCTTCATACAACAGTTTTATGCAGGAACACCGGTGATTCCACGTGAGATTTTTTTACAGGAGCAGATTGCGGATAAAGAAGTGATCGAGCAGTGGCTTAGTACAAGAAAAGGGCAACGCGTGTATCTTCGCACACCACAAAAAGGCATGAAAAATAAGATGGTGGAATTGGCGGCAAAAAATGCTGCGATGGTATTAGAGCAGGATCGGGAACGCATCAAAAAAGAAGAAGGGCGTACCATTGGCGCTTTAAAAGAGATTGCCGGACTGCTTGGTATTGCCCATTTGAATCGTATGGAGGCATATGATATTTCAAATATCAATGGATTTCAAACGGTAGGATCGATGGTGGTTTTTGAAAAAGGAAAACCTTTGCGCAGTGACTACCGCAAGTTTAAGTTAAAAACAATCAGCGGACCGGATGATTATGGTGCGATGCGGGAAGTCCTGACACGCCGTTTTTCGCATGGTTTACAAGAATTGGAATCCCTGCGTGAAAAAGGGGCGGATGAGACACTGGGAAGTTTTACTAGATTTCCGGATGTGATCATGATGGATGGTGGACGAGGACAGGTTAATATTTGTGAAGAGGTATTGGCAGAACTTGGTTTACAGATTCCGGTGTGTGGCATGGTGAAGGATGATCATCATAGGACACGTGGTCTGTATTTTCACAATGCGTTGATCCCAATTGAACGGACATCGGAAGGATTTCATCTGATCACGCGCTTGCAGGATGAGGCACACCGGTTTGCGATTGAATACCATCGCTCCTTGCGAAGTAAATCACAGGTGCATAGTTTTTTAGATGATGTGGAGGGTATTGGACCGACAAGACGAAAGGCACTGATGAAGCGTTATGATAGCGCAGAGCAGATGCGTGAGGCGAGTGTGGAAGAATTGGCGGAAACGCCATCCATGGATTTGCGTGCCGCAGAGAATTTATACCGCTATTTTCATGGTGCGGATGCATAAGGATACTGTACAAAAATGCAAAAGTTGGGTACAATAACAGAAGCATAAATACAGTAATTTTACAATAAAAGGAGAAGTGCTATGGGACCAATACAGGCAAAATTATCGGTTGTTGCAGAAAAGCTGCATCTAAAAAACTTTACGGAAGAGTTGAACCTGGAGGAACATTTTGTGAGTATGGCGGATGTGAATCGTCCGGCATTGCAGCTGAATGGCTTCTATGAACATTTTGAAGAAAATCGTATCCAGATGATTGGTATGGTGGAATATGCTTATATGAATAATAAGCCTGTAGAGGAACGAGCAAAGATTTATCGGAAACTGCTCAGTTATGATATACCATGTCTGATCTTCTGCCGTGGATTTGTGCCGGAACAGTCACTGATGGATGTGGCTCACGAACGCAAGATCCCAATTCTTGGTACAGATCGCGGAACATCTGAGTTTATGTCAGAATTGATATTCGAGTTAAATATATTGTTGGCTCCATGTGCTACCATTCATGGAGTACTTGTAGATGTTTACGGTGAAGGACTTTTGATCACCGGTGAGAGTGGTATCGGTAAAAGTGAAGCGGCTCTCGAACTCGTCCGCAGAGGTCATCGTCTGGTTGCAGATGATGTGGTCGAAATCCGCAAGACAAATGCGCATACATTGATGGGATGTGCCCCGACGATTACCAAGCATTTTATCGAGCTTCGTGGTATTGGTATCATTGATGTTAAGAGCCTGTTTGGTGTCGAGAGCATCAAAGAACGTCAAAGAATTGACTTTGTTATCAAGTTAGAGGATTGGAAGAAAGAAAATGACTATGACCGCCTGGGCTTAGAAGATGAGTATATGAACATTTTAGGAATTGATGTTACTTGTCATTCTCTGCCAATCCGACCAGGACGTAACCTTGCTGTAATCTGTGAGACAGCAGCGGTAAATTATCGTCAGAAGAAGATGGGATATAATGCAGCACAGGAGTTATATCGTCGTGTGCAGGACAATATCAGCCATGGACAGTCAGAATAAAGACATGATATCTGACGTTTAGAATATATTATATAAAGTAAGGAGTGTTTTATTTTGGAAAGAACAAACGCATGGAAAAAGTATCAGGATGAGGACAAGCGAAAAGCTGTGTATGATTTTGCGGAGGGCTATCGTATCTTTTTGTCAGAGAACAAAACAGAGAGAGAATGTGCAGCCTTTTTTGTAGAGGAAGTAAAGCGCGCAGGATTTGAGAATTTGGATGAAGTCATTGCAGCCGGAAAGACGTTAAAAGTTGGCGATAAAGTGTATGCGATGAATAAAAAGAAAATGGTGGCAGCCTTTGTTATTGGAAAACGTCCGGTTTCTGAAGGAATGCGTATCTTAGGTGCTCATATTGATTCGCCAAGATTGGATTTGAAACAGAATCCGTTATATGAGGACACCGACATGGCACTTCTCGACACCCATTATTATGGTGGCGTGAAAAAATACCAGTGGGTAACATTGCCATTGGCACTGCATGGTGTGATTGCCAAAAAAGACGGAAGCGTTATTGATGTTTGTGTCGGTGAAAAAGAAGACGATCCTGTTTTTGGTGTGAGTGATCTTTTGATCCATTTGTCGTCAGAACAATTAGATAAAAAGGCATCTAAGGTCATCGAAGGAGAGGACTTAAATGTCCTGGTAGGAAGTATTCCATTAGAGAGTGAAGATGAGAAAGAATGCGTAAAGGCAAATGTTCTTCGTATTCTGTGCGAGCAGTATGATATTGAGGAAGAAGATTTCTTATCTGCAGAGATTGAGGTAGTGCCGGCTGGAAAAGCGAGAGATTATGGCTTTGACCGCTCTATGATTATGGGTTATGGACATGATGATCGTGTTTGTGCATATCCTTCCTTGGCAGCGATTGCAGAAGTTTCAGATGTGGAATATACAAGCGTTTGTCTCTTGGTAGATAAAGAAGAAATCGGATCTGTTGGAGCAACCGGTATGGAATCCCGTTTCTTTGAAAATACCGTAGCAGAAGTGATGGCATTGACCGGAGAGGCATCTGCATTGTTATTGCGTCGTGCGCTTCGCAATTCTAAGGCACTGTCTTCAGATGTTAGTGCAGCATATGATCCAAACTATCCATCGGTTATGGAGAAAAAGAATGCAGCGTATTTTGGCAGAGGTATTGTATTTAACAAATATACAGGCGCACGCGGCAAATCCGGCTCTAATGATGCAAGTGCAGAATACGTGGCAGAGATGCGTAAGGTGATGGATGATGCAGATGTTTGCTTCCAGACAGCAGAACTTGGTAAAGTAGATGCAGGCGGCGGCGGAACAATTGCATATATTCTTGGAAATCTGGATATGCAGGTAATTGACAGTGGTGTGGCTGTATTAAACATGCATGCACCATGGGAGATTATCAGTAAAGTAGATTTGTATGAAGCATACAAGGGTTATGTGGCATTTTTGCACAACTAAGAGCAGATTGACCATGGAGGAAAAGAAACATATGGAAATCAAAAAAGAATTTCCACATATTAATTTTTTAGAAAATGAGCCTATGAGCCGCCATACCACATTTCGTGTTGGCGGCCCAGCAGGGCTTTTTGCGTCTGTAGCCATAGAAGACATTTCGCAGCTGATGACATACTGTAAAGAACAGGAAATACCGGTGACGATTCTTGGAAATGGGAGCAATGTGTTGGTTGCGGATGCCGGGATTGATGGATTAGTCATTTCTCTTGGAAAAGAAGCTTCTGCTATTCAAGTTGAGGGTGAGTGTATCACAGTAGAGGCAGGTGCTTTGCTTTCACAAGTGGCAAAGGCAGCGTTAGAACAGGGGCTGGGAGGACTGGCTTTTGCGGCAGGAATTCCCGGAACCATTGGTGGCGCGGTATATATGAATGCCGGTGCGTATGGCGGAGAGATGAAGGACGTTATACAATGGGTAGATGTTTTGTTAGAAGATGGAACGATAGAAAGATGGGCAGCAGAGGATCTGGATTTATCGTATCGCCATAGTCGCATGATGGAAGAACAGGCAATTGTTTTACGTACCATGTTAAAATTACATCCGCAGGACGCAAAAGAAATCAAAGCAGAAATGGATGATTATCGTGCGAGGCGCCAGGAGAAACAGCCATTGGAATATCCAAGTGCAGGAAGCACATTTAAGCGACCGGAAGGCTATTTTGCGGGCAAACTGATTATGGATGCCGGACTTGCCGGCTATCGTGTGGGAGATGCAGCAGTATCTGAAAAACACTGTGGCTTTGTGGTAAATCTGGGGCAGGCAACAGCCGCCGAAATCAGACAACTGATGCAGGATGTGTCAGATCGTGTGTATGATAAGTTTGGCGTTACATTGGAACCGGAAGTCCGTTTTGTGGGTCGCTTTTAATATGATAGATGTTGCTGTGTAGGAGGCAATTGCTATGAAATTATTAATATTAACAGGAATGTCTGGAGCAGGAAAAACAACCGCATTTAAAATGCTGGAAGACCTTGGGTATTATTGTGTAGATAACTTGCCGATTCCACTGCTTAAGAGCTTTATTGATTTGTCGGAGCAGCCATCGGCGAAAGAACAAAAGCTGGTTGTGGGGATTGATATCCGTAGTGGAGAATCGCTCCATTTATTACAATCGGTATTGTCAGAACTCAGACAGGACGGAAAAAAATATAGCATACTGTTTTTGGATGCAGAAGATGAAGTTTTGATCAAACGATACAAAGAAACAAGACGAAATCACCCATTGTCTGGTACAGAACGTATTCAGGCAGGCATCATCAAAGAGAGGGCTGCCATTGGCTTCCTAAAGGAAGAGGCAGACTATATTATTGATACATCTCATCTTTTGACACGTGAGTTAAAAGAAGAGCTGCAAAAAATCTTTGTGCAGGAAGAAGATTTTCGCAGTCTGTTTGTCACAGTCATGTCCTTTGGTTTTAAATATGGCATACCTGCAGATGCAGACCTTGTTTTTGATGTACGATTTTTACCGAATCCGTATTATATTGCGGAACTCAGACCAAAGACAGGCAATGATATCGAAATCCAAAAATATGTGATGGGGTTTGAAGAATCACATATTTTCCTGGACAAGCTAGAGGATATGATCGAATTCCTCATACCAAATTACATAAAAGAAGGAAAAAATCAGTTGGTGATTGCCATTGGATGTACTGGTGGAAAACACCGTTCTGTGACTTTGGCAAACAAATTGCATGAACGTTTGTTAGACGAGGATGCCATTGGTGTTAAAATTGAGCATCGCGATATAGGAAAAGATGCACTGCGCGGGAAGTAGGAGGTTCGTATGTCTTTTTCGTCAGAAGTAAAGCAGGAATTGGCAGAACATATCGACGGCGGCAGACATTGTGAATTGGCAGAATTGGCGGCAATTATCTGTCATGAGGGAAAACTTTCGACACAGGACAAAAAGACCGTTTTATGGATGGAGTCGGAAAATCCTGTGGTTCAAAAAAAGTACTTTACTTTACTAGGTAAAACTACTAATATATCTGAGAGTGGGGCTTGTTTAGAAGAACAGGACGCAAAAGACGTTTTGGTGATGGTCAAAATGTATAAAGAAACATCTGCGGGACCTACCATACGTATGGATGTTGTGGATGGTTTGCTGTTACAACAGACCTGTTGCCGTCGAGCTTTTATCAGAGGAGCTTTTTTGGCGTCCGGCTCAATGAGTGACCCTCAAAAAAATTATCACTTTGAGATTGTATGTAAGACGCAGCCGCAGGCTGTCCAATTACAGGAAATCATGAAGGGATTTGCAGTGGATGCAAAAATCGTAGAGCGAAAGAAGCATTATGTAGTATACTTGAAAGAAGGCGCTCAGATTGTTGACATGTTAAATGTCATGGGAGCTCATGTGGCTCTGATGAATCTGGAAAATGTCCGGATTCTCAAAGAAATGAGAAATTCTGTTAATCGTAAGGTGAATTGCGAGACGGCGAACATCACAAAGACAGTCAGTGCGGCTGTCAGGCAAGTGGAAGATATTCAATGGATTGAGCAGACAAGAGGTCTGGGATCTTTACCGGATAGTCTTAGAGAAATCGCTGAGGTGCGATTAGAGCATCCGGATATGCCATTGAAGGATCTGGGTCAGTTGTTAGATCCACCACTTGGAAAGTCGGGTGTAAATCATCGTCTGCGCCGTATCAGCGAGATTGCAGACAGGCATAGGGGATAGGAGGAACAATCGTGAGAAAAGACGTAACAATTAGTATGACAGATAGTATGGAATCAACACCAATCGCTCATTTGGTGC
The DNA here is from genome assembly GCA_934352055.1 of uncultured Lachnospiraceae bacterium. Lineage (GTDB taxonomy): Bacteria > Bacillota > Clostridia > Lachnospirales > Lachnospiraceae > Pararoseburia. The sequence goes on along the minus strand of CAKRJY010000004.1, from coordinate 34,000 downwards.
AGCTGGCAAATCAGTTTTCCAGCAAAATCTATTTTGAAATGGATACAAAAAAGGTAAATGCAAAGAGCATTATGGGAATGATGAGTCTGGTACTTACTTCCGGTGATGTGGTAACCATCGATGCAGAAGGTGCTGATGACACAAAAGCAGTAGAAGAAATTGAAAAGTTTTTAACAAAGTAGGATGTTAGAATGAATAAACGAGTCTTATTTTTATTTAACCCGCGTTCCGGCAAAGGCAAGATAAAAGAGAATCTCGCGGACATTATTGATGTGATGGTCAAGGCTGGATATGAGGTGACAGTCTATACGACACAGTGTGCTGGTGATGCGATCGAAAAAGCCCGTATGGAAGCAGGAAATTACGATCGAATCATTTGTAGCGGTGGAGATGGAACTTTAGATGAAGTGGTTACCGGTGTGATGAATTCCGGTATATCTGTACCAATTGGTTATATTCCAGCGGGAAGTACCAATGATTTTGGAAATTCCCTTGGCATTGATAATGATATGATTCATGCAGCTGGTATTGCTGCAAACGGTAATCCGTTTTCTTGCGATGTAGGCAAATTTAATGAAGATTATTTTGTCTATGTAGCTGCCTTTGGTATTTTTACAGAAGTATCTTATCAGACGAGTCAGGATCTTAAGAATATGTTGGGCCATGCGGCTTACATATTAGAAGGAGCAAAGCAGATCTGGGATATCCCATCGTATCGTATGCAGGTAGAATATGATGGTAATGTACTTTATGATGAGTTCATCTTTGGTATGGTTACCAATTCTATGTCTGTAGGTGGATTTAAGGGAATCATTCCGGGCAATATTGGCTTAAATGATGGTGTCTTTGAAGTTACTTTGGTAAAAACCCCAAAGAATCCAATCGAGTTGAATGATATTATCCGTTTTCTGACAGGAATTTCAAAGGATTCCAACCAGGTATATTCGTTCCAGACCAATTATCTGAAGCTGACAAGCAGCGAGACGGTTGCTTGGACGTTAGACGGTGAATTTGGTGGAGAACATACGCAGGTCAATATTCTTGACTGCAAACAGGGAATGGAAATTATTGTTGAATAGAAACAAAAATTGCGTTATAATGACGCATGAAGTGAAATTAAAGAAAGAAAAGAATGGAGGAACCGCTATGTTGGTATCTGCAAAAGAAATGTTGGATAAGGCTAAAGCTGGACATTACGCAGTAGGTCAGTTCAACATCAATAACTTGGAATGGACAAAGGCTATATTGTTGACTGCTCAGGAATTAAACTCACCAGTTATTTTGGGTGTATCTGAAGGTGCTGGTAAGTATATGACAGGTTATAAGACAGTCGCAGCAATGGTAAAGGCAATGATGGAGGAATTAGGAATTACTGTTCCTGTTGCATTGCATTTGGATCATGGTAGTTATGAAGGATGTTTGAAGTGTGTTGAGGCAGGATTTTCATCAATCATGTTTGATGGATCTCATTATCCAATCGATGAGAACGTTGCAAAGACAACAGAGTTGGTTGCTCTTGCACATAGTAAGGGAATGTCAATTGAAGCTGAAGTAGGTTCTATCGGTGGCGAGGAAGATGGCGTTGTTGGTGCTGGTGAATGTGCAGATCCGGACGAATGCAAGGCAATCGCAGATCTTGGCGTTGATATGCTTGCAGCTGGTATCGGTAACATTCATGGTAAATATCCGGCAAACTGGGCTGGACTTAGCTTTGAGACATTGGATGCTGTACAGCAGAAGACAGGTGATATGCCATTAGTTCTTCATGGTGGTACAGGTATTCCGGAAGACATGATCAAGAAAGCAATCTCCCTTGGTGTTGCTAAGATCAATGTAAATACAGAATGTCAGTTATCTTTTGCAGCAGCAACAAGAGAATACATCGAAGCTGGCAAAGACTTAGAAGGCAAAGGATTTGACCCTAGAAAGCTTCTCTTACCTGGAACAGAAGCAATCAAGGCAACTGTTAAAGAAAAGATGGAACTGTTTGGTTCTGTGAATAGAGCTTAATATATTGATGGTACAAAGGTGTTCCGTATATGTTTTCATATTCGGGGCACCTTTTTACATATAAATCGGACGATTTGTCAGAATTTTCTTATGAAAAGATAATATTGTTCCACAAGTATAGAATCAAGGAAGGAAAAAAGTTAAAAAATGAAAGAACAGGAATATTTCAATGTTGCTGATATTTTTGGAGAAAATGTATTTAATGATACTGTGATGCGCGAGCGTCTGCCAAAGAAAACATATCAGAAAATGAAAGAAGTCATCAGCCAAGGGAGAGAACTTGACCCAGAGACAGCCGATGTTGTTGCACATGAAATGAAAGAATGGGCCATTGAAAAAGGCGCAACACATTATACACACTGGTTCCAACCACTGACAGGTGTAACAGCTGAAAAACATGATTCTTTTATTACTGCACCTATGCCAAATGGCAAGGTATTGATGAGCTTTTCCGGAAAAGAGCTGATCAAGGGTGAGCCGGATGCTTCTTCATTCCCATCCGGTGGTTTGCGTGCTACTTTTGAAGCGCGAGGATATACGGCATGGGATTGTACATCACCAGCATTTGTACGACAAGACGCAGCAGGTGCAACACTTTGTATTCCTACGGCTTTTTGTTCTTATACAGGAGAGGCCCTGGATCAAAAAACACCACTTCTTCGTTCGATGGAAGCAGTGGGGGCACAGTCTATCCGTTTACTTCGTTTGTTTGGCAATCAGACATCAAAGAATGTGATGCCTTCGGTTGGTGCGGAACAGGAATACTTTATTGTAGATCGTGAAAAGTATCTGCAGCGTAAAGATCTTGTGTATACCGGCCGTACGTTATTTGGAGCGATGCCGCCAAAGGGACAGGAAATGGACGATCATTATTTTGGTGCAATCCGTGAGAGAATTGCAGCTTATATGCGCGATGTTAATATTGAATTGTGGAAACTGGGCGTTTCTTCTAAGACACAGCACAATGAAGTGGCACCGGCACAGCATGAATTGGCTCCTATTTATGCAGAAGCTAATGTTGCGGTAGATCATAACCAACTGATTATGGAAACCTTGAAAAAGGTTGCCGGACGTCAGGGATTGCAGTGCTTACTTCATGAAAAACCATTTGCAGGGGTGAATGGATCTGGTAAACATAACAACTGGTCACTTGTTACAGACGATGGCATTAATCTGTTAGAGCCTGGTAAAACACCACACGATAATATACAGTTCCTTCTTGTGCTTGCTTGTATATTACGTGCGGTAGATGAGCATGCAGATCTTTTGCGTGAATCAGCAGCGGATGTCGGTAATGACCATAGACTTGGTGCAAATGAGGCACCACCTGCGATTATTTCCGTTTATCTGGGAGAACAGCTTCAGGATGTATTGACACAGTTGATTGATACAGGTGCAGCTACGCATTCGATTGCTGGTGCAAAATTAGAAACCGGTGTAAAGACATTGCCTGATTTCATGAAAGATGCAACCGATCGTAACCGTACATCACCATTTGCATTTACTGGAAATAAGTTCGAATTCCGTATGGTAGGTTCACAGGATTCTGTCGGTGAACCAAACATCGTACTAAATACGATTGTTGCAGAGGCATTTGCGGATGTGTGTGATATTTTGGAACAGGCAGATGATTTTGATTTGGCGGTACATGATTTGATCAAGCAGCTTGTTACAGACCATCAGCGTATTGTATTCAACGGCAATGGTTATTCTGATGACTGGGTAGAGGAAGCTGAAAAACGAGGCTTGCCAAATATTAAGTCTATGGTAGAGGCAATTCCGGCGCTTACAACAGATAAAGCAATTGCGTTATTTGAGCGTTTTGGAGTATTTACGAAAGCAGAGCTTGAGTCTCGTGCAGAAGTAGAGTATGAACTTTACGCAAAGGAAATTAATATCGAGGCAAAGACTATGATTGATATTGCCAGAAAGCAGATTATTCCGGCAGTCATTAAGTATGCAACGGAATTGGGAACATCAATCAATACGATTAAGAGTGCCTGCGATGCGGATGTCAGTGTCCAGACAGAAATGCTTGTGGAAGTATCTGATCTGCTTACAAGTACGAAGGTGGCACTTGCAAAGTTACAGGATGTAGTGGCAGAAGGTCTTACCATGACAGAAAACGAAGCGAGAGCAAAGTTCTATCATGACGAAGTGTTCAAAGCAATGGAAGAGTTGCGTGCACCGGTAGACCGATTAGAAATGTTAGTAGATAAGGAAGCATGGCCAATGCCTTCTTATGGTGATCTTATTTTTGAGGTATAAGGAATAAAAGAAAACCGGTAGTAGTGGAAATTGTTTCGCTGCTGCCGGTTTTTGTTATGGGTATAAAAAAAGAACTTCGTAATCGAAGTTCTTTAGCTGGCCCACAAGGATTCGAACCTTGAAATGACGGAGTCAGAGTCCGTTGCCTTACCATTTGGCGATGGGCCATTATCCAATTGCGTTGCGTCTGTATCAGCGACTCAACAATGGATATTATATAGAAGGTCAGAAAAAAAATCAAGTGTTTTTTTCAAAAATTATTATTTTTTCCGAATTGTTTCCATATTTGACAAAATCTCCCCAATTTAGAAGCGCTGTTCCGTTGGTGACATTGGCGATTTCTGTCGGAATGGAGTCAAGAAAAGCATCGTTGATGATAACATCAAGCCGGACTTCAGCACCAAAATCTGTCTTTTGGATAGGAATCTGCTGCTCTCGCAATAAATAATCAATTTTACCATAGCCATTGTAGTCCGTTGTGATGGAAAGCAGCCTGCCATGGCACTGCTCTAACAGAACACAATGGGATAATCCTTCCTTTACAGCGCCCTGATATGCGCGAACCAGTCCACCGGTGCCGAGTAAGACACCGCCAAAATATCGTGTTACGACGACAACAATATTATAGACAGAAGTTGAGAGCAAAACGTCTAACATAGGACGGCCTGCCGTCTGCGCCGGTTCACCATCATCGGAACAACGCATAATTTCCTGATTACTGCCAATGATATATGCATAACAGTTGTGCCTTGCATCCCAATATTCTTTTTTCTTTGCTGCAATGAAGTCAAGTGCTTCCTGTTCGGTTGTTACAGGGGCAACGCTGGCGATAAAACGTGATTTCTTTTCGACGATTTCACCGCTGCCGCCTTCGTATAATATCTGCTTTAATTCTGCCATGTCCGTCTCTCCCACACATTTTCCTTTATTATATATGAAGTATTTGGTATAATAAAGTAGATTTGTTTAAATTCTGACCAATACCCACGGGAATGTTTTTCTATGACGAACGTGGTAAGTAAAGGAGAACGATATGAATTACGGTAAAAAAAGTGCACAGAAGCAAAGCGAGAAGCTTTCGGGAAAACGTGCCAAAAATAAAAAGAGGTTTGGTATTACATTTATCAAGACAGTACTGGTATGTATTCTTTGTCTGATTGCTGTTGGTGTGGTCGGTGGCGGCTTATATGCAGTCAAGCTGATTAAGCAATGCCCGGATATTTCAGAAGTCAACATCTCACCGAATGGCTTTTCAACAACAGTATACGATTCCGCAGGGAATGAGATTGAGACGCTGGCAGCATCTGGATCCAACCGTACGTATGTGACCATTGACGAGATCCCGGAGGATTTGCAAAAAGCCTTCGTAGCAATCGAAGATGAGCGATTTTATAAGCACAATGGTATCGATTTGCGTGGTATTATTCGTGCCGGATTTACAGGAATCATCAGTGGTGGCGAGAAGATGCAGGGCGCTAGTACCATCACGCAGCAGTTGTTAAAGAACAATTATTTTACGACATGGACATCAGAACATACATTGAAGGACAGTATCAACCGAAAAGTGCAGGAACAGTATCTGGCGGTACAGTTAGAAAAGGTAGAAGATAAAGATACTATTTTAGAGAATTATCTGAATACCATCAACTTAGGACAGAATACATTGGGCGTTGAGGCGGCATCGGAACGCTATTTCAACAAATCCGTTTCAGAGCTTACCCTTTCGGAGGATGCAGCAATTGCGGCAATCACACAGAACCCATCTAAGTACAACCCGATTACCAATCCAAAGGACAATGCTACAAGACGTAAAAAGGTTCTAAAAAAGATGTTAGAGCTTGGTTATATCAAGCAGGCGGAGTACGATGAAGCGTTAGAAGATAATCTGTATGATCGTATCCAGATTGTCAATGCGCAGACAGAATCGAGTGCAAGTACATCTTATTTTGTCGATGCGCTCACGGATGAAGTGGCAAAGGATCTGGTAGACCAAAAAGGTTATACAGAGGCACAGGCATATCAGATGCTGTATAGTGGCGGATTGACGATCAATTCTACACAGGACTCTGCAATTCAGACAATCTGTGAAGAAGAAGTTAATAACAATGCCAATTATTCAGATCATGTGTTACATTCATTCTCTTACCGCTTGACAGTGACGAAAAAAGATGGAAGTTATCAGAATTATAGTGAACAGACGATGCTGACCTATTACCAGGCACAGAATCCAAACTATGATATCAATTTCTCATCCGAAGAAGAATGTAAGGAAGCAATCGAAAAGTATAAGTCTGAGATTATGGAAGAGGGCGACACCATCGCAGAGGGTGGTGAGAAAATCACGTATACATTACAGCCGCAGGCAGCGATTTCTGTCATTGACCAGGCGACAGGACATGTTGTGGCATTGGTTGGTGGACGTGGTGACAAAACGGCAAGCAAGACACTGAACCGTGCAACCAATATTACACGTCAGCCGGGATCCTGCTTTAAGATTATTGGCTGTTATGCAGCGGCACTCGATGCCGGTGGACTAACACTTGCCACTGTACAGGATGATTCACCGACAAGTTATGCAAACGGAACACCGCTGCATAACTACGATAATAAATATCGCGGTTTCACAACGATTCGTGATGCGATTATTAGTTCTATGAATGTTGTCACGGTTAAGAATCTGACACAAATCGGAACGGGCTTGGGATTTGAATATGCCGAAGCACTTGGCATATCTACACTTGAGCCGGGCGATAATAACCAGACACTTTGTCTTGGTGGTCTGACCCATGGTGTTACCGATCTGGAATTGACAGCTTCTTATGCGACCATTGCCAATGGCGGAGATTATAACAAGCCAGTATTGTATACACAGGTGCTTGATCACAATGGTAATGTTCTTTTGGATAATACACAAAATACATCCAAAGAAGTATTAAAAGAGACAACAGCATGGTTACTGACCAATGCTATGCAGGATGTCATCACATCCGGTACCGGATCAGGAGCAGGGCTTTCCAATATGCCGACAGCAGGTAAGACAGGTACAACAACAAAGAACCGTGATACGGTATTTGCCGGCTATACACCATATTACACAGCAGCAGTCTGGGGCGGCTATGATGACAATACGGAGCAGACATATACAGCATATTCAAAATTGATATGGCATTCTGTAATGCAGCGTATCCATGAAAATCTGCCACGAAAAGAGTTTACACAGCCATCGGGCATTGTAACAGCAACGGTATGTAAAAAATCCGGAAAACTGGCGATAGAAGGTGTTTGTGATGCCGATCCAAGAGGCTCCATGGTTTACACGGAATACTTTGATAAAGATTCTGTGCCAACAGAAACCTGTGATCATCATGTGAAAGTGGATATCTGTTCTGCATCCGGACAAATTGCAGGAGAATATTGTCCGGTGGAAAATCGTGTACCAACGGTTTATATTATCGGAGGAACAGCTGAGACAGAGGATGGACCATATCTGATTACAGAAGAAGCTTTGAATACGGTATGTAGCGTGCATACTTCCAGCAGCAGTTCATCAGAGAGTGGCGCTACCGAAGGAACAGTAAAGCCAAGCGTGGAAGGTACCATTACCGAAAACAAACCACAGACGGAAAACGGTGGCGGAGAAAGTAGTACAGGCGGCAGCACAGGCGGCTCGTCAGGTGGTTCGTCAGGCGGCACATCCGGAGGAACATCGGGAAACACGAGTGGAACCGGTACGAATACGCCAAGTACCCAGACACCATAAATAGAAGGAAAAGGGAACCTTTCTTTAGGTTTCCTTTTTTTTTCGGATAGAGTATAATGGGGAAATACAAGAAATCAGAGGTATATCAAATGTATGAACTACATAGTCGCGTGAGATACAGCGAAGCAGATCAAAAAGGCAGACTGTCTGTGAGTGGCATTATGAATTACTTACAGGACTGCTGCACAATGCAGGCAGAAGATTTAGGGGTAGGATTGTCATATTTAGCAAAGCATCATATTGGATGGTTTGTTACTTCCTATCAGATAAAGATTTGTAAAGAATTGCCGATGGTAGGAGAAGCTATTATTGTTAAGACCTGGCCGTATCGTTTCCGGGGAATGCTAGGATATCGTAATTTTACGATTGAGGATGAGAAAGGTAATATCTATATAGAAGCAGATTCGCTTTGGATTTTGATGGATTTGGACAAGCTAGCACCTGTTCGTCTGCCAAAAGAGATGCTGGAAGCCTATACGATAGATCCACAACTGCAAGGAACATGGAATTTACGAAAACGTACCTTGCCGGACGAACGTGCGGTGTCGTATGACTTTGTGGTATCCAGATTGCATCTGGATACGAATCGCCACATGAATAACGCACATTATGTGGAAGCAGCGCGGGCATGTTTGCCGGAAGGCGATACTTTGTCTGAAATTTATGTGGAGTTTCGTAAGTCAGCGGTGTTGGAGGATCATGTGATTTGCCGCTGTGTGCAAAACGAAAACGGGAAGCTGATAACGTTGGAAAATGATGAACAAGAGATATATGCTGTTGTTGAATTTACTATCAACAACTAGATAGAGAAAGGATATGATATGAAATTAGGATGTATGCAGACCTTACGGGTTATAAAGAAAGTAGATTTTGGTGTATATTTATCGGATATAGATCAGCCAAAAGCGGAAGAACGCGTTTTACTTCCAAAGAAGCAAGTACCGGAGCAGACACGCATAGGTGATGAGATTGAGGTGTTTTTGTATCGGGATTCTAAGGATCGTATGATTGCTACAACGACGACACCACGGATTACATTAGGACAGATTGCGGTACTGTCTGTCAAAGAAGTAGGAAAAATAGGAGCCTTTTTGGATTGGGGATTGGAAAAAGATTTGTTCCTTCCGTATAAAGAGCAGACGAGAAAGGTGCACGAAGGAGACGAGATCCTGGTACGTTTGTATATTGATAAGAGTAATCGTCTTTGCGCTAGTACAAAAGGTATTTATGATTTGCTTTCCACAAACCCGCCATATCATATCGGAGATGAGGTTGAGGGAAGAGTTTATGAATTTGGTCATGACTTTGGTACCTTCATTGCCATTGAGGATAAATATTCAGCAATGCTTCCAAAACACGAGGATACATCACATTTACAATTGGGAGATGTCATCACGGTGGAAGTGACAGGCATCAAAGAAGATGGTAAGCTCGATGTTTCTATGCGTAAGAAAGCATATATGCAGATGGATGATGATGCAGAAAAAATCATGGATTTGATTGAATCATATGCGGGCGTACTGCCATTTACAGAAAAAGCGACACCGGAAATCATTTTCCGTGAGACTGGGCTTAGTAAGGCGGCTTTCAAGCGTGCGGTAGGACGATTGTATAAGGAAAGACGAATTCAGATTGTGGATGGAAAAATCCGTAAAAACGAAGCATAAACCATATCATATTTTATGTCCGTGTTACCAGGGGTGTGATATAATAACAAACAGTAAAAATAGAAATAAATGTAAGAAGCTTTAGATAGCAGAAGAAAGGAAGTATAAAAACATGAAAAAAGTAATCGCAACGGATAAGGCACCAGCAGCAATCGGACCATATTCACAGGCAATCGAAGTAAACGGTATGGTTTATACATCCGGTATCATCCCGGTAGATCCTGCAACAGGTAATATTCCGGAAGGTTCAGTGGCACAGGCAGAACAGGCATTTACCAATTTAAAGAACTTATTGGAAGCCGCAGGAACAGATATCAGTCAGGTCGTTAAGACAACCGTTTTTATTAAGGAAATGAATGATTTTGGAGCAATCAATGAAGTTTATGCAAAATACTTTACAGAACCATATCCAAGCCGTAGCTGTGTAGAAGTTGCAAGACTTCCAAAGGATGTTATGCTTGAGATTGAAGCAATTGCTTTGAAATAAGAGAAGTTTATCATGGTAGAAGGCAAAAAGAAAAGAACCCGTAGCGGTTCTTTTCTTGCACTTGTTATAGAATTGTATGAATCAAATCAGACGCGCAGATCAATGTTCTGGCCGATTCCATTTACAGAAGCCTCTGAGACAGGAGCAGGCATAGATGCGAGGGAAGCGGCAAGAAGATCACCGGAAGATGTGGCGGTATCTAATTGCTTGCTCAACATGGCAATGCCAATCTGCTGTAATGCGCCGGAGTCGGCAATCATACTGTTAGATATAGGTGTAAGGTTCATGACGATTCCTCCTTCCTGAGGTTAGGATATAAGGTATAACTTTGGAATTTATTGTCATACTTAATTGTAGTATGGCACATCAGAAGGAAAAAAACAAGAGAAGATAGGAGTGGCAGAAAAAGAGATGTATGATGTTATTATAATAGGAAGTGGTCCGGCGGGACTTGCAGCAGCAATCTATGCGAAGAGAGCTGCATTAGAGACACTGGTGCTGGAAAAGACACCAATCAGTGGTGGTCAGATTATCAATACGTATGAGGTGGATAATTATCCGGGACTACCGGGAATCAGTGGCATGGAATTAGGACAGAAAATGCGTGGTCATGTAGATGCGCAGCAGGCTGAAGTAAAGACGGCCACTGTAAAAGAGATTATAGATCACGGGGATTATAAACTGGTATGTACAAGCGATGGGGATTTTGAGACAAGAACCGTTGTGCTTGCCATGGGAGCGTCACACCGGCAGTTAGGGGTTCCGGGCGAAAACGAACTTTGTGGCATGGGTGTTTCCTATTGTGCAACCTGTGATGGAGCTTTTTTCAAAGGACGTGATGTTGCCGTTGTAGGTGGCGGTGATGTTGCACTGGAAGATGCATTATTTTTAGCCAGGGGATGCAATAAAGTATATTTGATTCATAGACGCGATGCTTTTCGTGGAGCAAAAGTATTACAAAAGCAGGTGGAAGAAAAAGAAAATATTGTGTGTGTGATGGATTCCGTGGTGGATGAGATTGTTGGCGAAGATATGGTGGAAAAAGTACGCGTCTCGAATAAAAAGACACAGCAGTCATCGGAATTATCTGTGCAGGGAATTTTTATCGCAGTAGGTATTTCGCCAAATACGAAAGATATCCAGGGATTGCCAAAGCGGGATGATGCAGGCTATATTATTGCAGCAGAAGATGGTGTGACAGATATTCCGGGAATTTTTGTTGCAGGAGATTGTCGTACGAAACAACTACGCCAGGTCATTACCGCGACAGCCGATGGAGCGAACGCAATTACATCTGTGGAACGTTATTTATACGAAACACATTAATGTCACATTTTGGTAACGAATCAGGGTTGACATGCTACAAACCCTTTGCTATAATGACACAAGTGATGTAACAATTTCGTAACAAATGTTTCACATGGAGGTTTACGATAACATGAGAAAAAATGGAAAGAAGAATATTTCATATGCGATTGCAGCAGGTGTGCTTTTGGGCAGTGTTTCCATGACATCCCTTGCTTCTCCGGTTGCAGGTGTTGTAGGTATGGCATCTACAGATAGTGCAACAGTCGCATCGAATTCATATTCTACATTATCTGGTGTATCTTTGACGCTGGCGAATATCTTATCAGATGCTTCTGCAGCGGCAAATAACACAAGTGATGTAGCAGACAACAATACAACAACGGTTGAGCAGCAGGCACCAGAGTCTGAATATGCAAATGTAGCAATTGCTCAGGTTGACAATTACGTTAATATCCGTAGTACCCCAAGCGAGGACGGGGATGTTGTTGGTAAGTTATACAATAAGTCAGCAGCAACAGTACTTGCAACTGAGGGTGATTGGTATCAGATTACATCTGGTAACTGTACCGGTTATGTCAAATGTGAATTTGTAGTTGTTGGTGATGAGGAATTAGCAAAGTCTGTTTCGACAAGACTTGCTACTGTTACCACGCAGACTTTATATGTAAGAGAACAGCCGACGACAGAATCTTCTGTAGAAGGAATGGTTCCAGAAGGTGATGACCTTGTTGTAACAGATGAATCTATGGCAGATACTGGTTGGGTAAAGGTATCTTTACTTGAGTATGAAGGATATGTATCGTTAGAGTTTGTTACGTTATCAACAGACTATGTAACAGCGGAATCAAAAGAAGAAGAAGCAGCAAGACTTGCAAAAGAAGAGGCAGAACGTAAGGCAGCAGCTGCAGCAGCGGCAGCGTCACAAAGAAAAGCATCTTCTGGATCATATTACAGCGGTGGATCTTCATCTTATGCAGCTCCAAGTGGTGCTGGCGGATCGGCAGTTGTAAGTTATGCATCTCAGTTTGTTGGTAATCCATACGTATATGGTGGATCTAGCTTAACAAACGGAACAGACTGTTCTGGATTTGTTATGGGTGTATATTCTGCATTTGGTGTGGGACTTCCACATTCTTCAAGTGCAATGCGTAGCGTAGGTTATGGTGTAGATGTGAATTCTATGCAGGCAGGTGATATCGTATGTTACAGTGGACACGTAGGTATCTATACTGGTAATGGAACGATTGTGAATGCGCTTAACTCAAACTCTGGTATTACTTATACCAACGTAAACTACAGCCCGATTTTAGCAGTTCGTCGAATCTACTAATAAAAGCAAAGTGATAAGCCTCAGGCAATGCCTGAGGCTTTTTTCTGTAGTTCTGTAAGACAGCGCGGCACGGGTCAGTAGCACCAGAAAGATTACTTTAGAACAGGTTAGGCAAATTTCTTAGAGACCACATGGCAGATAAAAGCTGTCTTTTGCACAGCTTCGACTGCCGTCAGGATGTGTCCGCCTGCGACAGATATTCAGGGCTACACTTATAAGAAATTCTAAAAACTTGCTTGTTAAAAAGTATTCAGACAATAATATTGTCAAGGCAAAAAGTGTTTTTTGGGAGAACTGCACAAAAAAGGTAAAATTGCGAGAAAATGCTGCCGCTCACGTGAGTTGGCGAAAAAACTTATCCACAATTTTGGGGGCGAAAAAGTGGGAAAAATGTACTTATACACGGATTTGTCAACTTTATCCACAATTTTGGGGATAAAAACATGGAATTTGTAAACAACGAAAAGAACATCTGTTTTGTGATTTTGTGATAAAAAATGTCGAAAAAAGAAAAAGGGATTGACTTTTGAAATGTGGAAAAATGTCAAAATTTGGGTCTATTGACAGAATATTTACGGTAAAAGGGATTTTGCATAAAAAAGTGACGTCTCCCTCTTTATTTTTTTGGCAGATTATATTAAAATAACAATTAAGTATGTGAAAAACATCAAAAAAGTATATGGACAAATTGTGGAAATTGTATAGATAAGGGAGGAAAGGAAATGATTTCGAATCAGACGCTACAGAATACGATTGACGGTCTGCATCAGATTACGAAAGTAGACTTTGCTGTTGTAGACAGTGAAGGCGGTGTTTTGGCATCTACAATCATGAATCCGGGACAGTACCGCGAGTCGGCGGTTACGTTTGCATTATCTGAGGCGGAGAGTCAGGTGGTATCTGGCTGTCAGTTCTTCAAGGTATATGATGAACAGCAGTTAGAGTTTATTGTGTTAGCCAAAGGAAATGATGAGGAAGAGGCTTTGCTTGTCGGAAAGATTGCGACATTCCAGATTCAGGAATTGATGGTGGCTTACAAGGAGCGTTTTGATAAGGACAACTTTATCAAAAACCTATTACTGGATAATTTGTTGCTGGTAGATATTTACAATCGTTCCAAAAAATTGCATGTAGATATCAATGCCAGAAGAGTCGTTATGATTGTAGAGACAGGCGAACACAAGGATGGAGACGCGATTGACCGTGTGCGTAGTTTGTTTAGCGGCAAGACAAAAGATTTTGTTACAGCAGTAGACGAACACAATATCATTGTGGTAAAAGAGCTTTTGGATCAGGAAACCTATGAGGATATCCGTAAGACTGCTGCAGTGATTATCGATGCACTCAAAGATCGCGATGATAGAATCCGCGTATCCTATGGTACCATTGTTGGAGAAATCAAAGAAGTGTCACGTTCTTATAAAGAAGCGGGTATGGCTTTGGATGTCGGTAAGATTTTCTTTGCAGATAAGCGCATTATCGCATACTCAGCACTTGGCATAGGGCGTTTGATTTACCAGCTGCCGATTCCACTTTGCAAGATGTTCATCAAGGAAATTTTTGATGGAAAGGATTTGGATGATTTTGATGAAGAGACTTTATCTACCATCAACAAATTCTTTGAAAACAGCTTGAATGTTTCTGAGACATCAAGACAACTCTATATACATAGAAATACGCTTGTGTATCGTTTGGATAAATTACAAAAGAGCACAGGACTGGATTTGCGTGTATTTGAAGATGCCATTACGTTTAAAATTGCGCTGATGGTTGTAAAATACATGAAATATATGGAAAGTCAGGACTTTTAATTTTACATCATTTAGGAGATAGAATAAGCAATGATTCGATTAGAACACGTTAGTAAGACATACCAGCAAGGTGTGCCGGCGCTCAATGATGTCAGTATCAATATTGAGCAGGGGGAGTTCGTTTTTATTATGGGTAAAAGTGGATCCGGTAAATCTACTTTGATTAAGCTTTTACTTAAGGAACTGGAACCTACAAAGGGTGAAATCTATATCAATAACCAGAAATTGTCGTCTGTGACACATAAAAAGATACCATATTTCCGTAGAAATATCGGTGTTGTATTCCAGAATTTCCGCTTATTACAGGATCGTAATGTTTATGAAAATGTAGCTTTTGCAATGAAGGTTGTAGAATCTTCAACGCGTGAAATCAAACGAAAAGTACCGCTTATGCTTTCGCTTGTTGGTCTGGCAGCAAAATACAAGTCTCTGCCACGCCAGCTTTCCGGTGGTGAGCAGCAGCGTGTTGCAATTGCGCGAGCTCTTGTCAACGAACCGAAGATTCTTTTAGCAGATGAGCCGACGGGTAATCTGGATAACACAAATGCATGGGAAATCATGCATCTGTTGGAAGAGATTAATGAACGGGGAACGACCGTTGTTGTTGTCACACACAACAGTGAAATCGTTCGAAAGATGAATAAACGTGTCATCACAATCAAAAAAGGCGTCGTCGTGAGTGACGGGAAATGGGGTGATACACATGAAGTTTAGTACGTTTTTGTATAACGTTGGACAAGGGCTAAAAAATATCTGGCGAAATAAATTGTTTTCTTTGGCATCGATTGCAACGATGTCAGCATGTATCTTTTTGTTTGGCGTATTTTATTCCATTGGTGTCAATTTTACATCAATGGTACACTCAGCAGAGGAAGGCGTTGCCGTTATCGTTTATTTTGAGCCGGGTATAAGTCAGGAACAGATTGACAAGGTGGGCGAAGAAATCGGTAAGCGAGCAGAAGTTGCAAAGTATGACTTTGTCTCTGCAGATGAAGCATGGGCTTCTTTTAAGGATTCCTATTTTGAAGGAAACGAAGCGGCAGCAGAAGGGTTTGCAGACGATAATCCACTGGCAAATTCAGAGCGATATGAAATTTATTTAAATGACGTTTCTATGCAGCAGACACTGGTTGATTATTTATCCGGTCTGGATGGCGTGCGAAAAGTCAGCCATTCAGAAGTAGCAGCGCAGACGTTATCTGATTTTAACAGCCTGATAGGATATATTTTTGTCGGCGTTATTATTATCTTAGTGGCCGTTGCGGTATTTTTGATTAATAATACGGTTACCGTGGGAATTTCCGTGCGAAAAGAAGAAATCGCGATCATGAAATTGATTGGAGCAAAGGACAAATTTGTGCGTGCACCATTTGTCGTGGAAGGTGTATTTATTGGTTTGATTGGCTCTGTGATTCCGTTGGCACTTTTGTTCTTCCTTTATCAGGGAATTGTGACTTATGTATCGGAACGCTTCCAATTTGTAGGAGATATGTTCTCCTTTATTCCGGTGACTACCGTGTTTACTATTTTGGTGCCGGTGTCATTGGTACTAGGTGTTGGTATCGGTTATATCGGAAGCCGTATGACCCTTCATAAGCATTTACAGGTGTAATCCTATTGCATAGGGATTACCCTGATGCAATATATTGGGAATGAAAGCGTTCTGAGAGGATGGAAAAATGGAAGAAATAAAAGAACAATCAGAGGCGGAGATTACGAGTAAGAAAAAGAAAGTAAAGTCATTTCGCAGAGGTGTTGTCACAGGCGTTTTAAGTTGTCTGCTTGTGGTTGTGCTGGTTCTTGGCGTTGTGGCATTTGCACTGCGTGGTACCTTAAGCTCATTAAAAGGATTCAATTTTTCAAAGCTTCAGTACATTGCATCGTTAGTACAGCATTATTACTATGAAGATATTGATGATGAGGCGCTGACAGAGGGAATATACAAAGGCTATATGGAAGGTCTGAACGATCCGTATTCTGTTTACTATACAGCACAGGAATACGAAGATATGATGATTGATACCACAGGAAATTATGCTGGTATTGGCGCTGTCCTTACAAAAGATACACAGACGAAGCAAGTGCGCATCGTCAATGTGTATGAAGATTCTCCTGCAGAAAAAGCCGGTTTGCAGGCAGATGATATTCTGATTTCAGTAGATGGCCATCAGGCAGAGTCAGAAGATTTGGATCAGTTTGTACATCGTATACGCGGGGAAGAAGGTACCAAGCTGACGGTACAATATGAGCGCGATGGTGTGACCAATGTTGTGGAAGTGACGCGGGCACAGGTGGCTGTTCCGAGTGTACGATACAAGATGCTGGACGATGAAATCGGCTATATTTATATGTCTGAGTTTTCAGAGAATACACAGAAGCAATTTGAGGACGCAATGAAGGATTTGCAATCACAGGGCATGAAGGCCGTTATTTATGATTTGCGTTTTAATGGCGGCGGTCTGGTAGATTCTGTTGTTGGTATTTTAGATGATATTTTACCAAAAGGTACAACCGTTTATATGGAAGACAAGAATGGAAAACGTACCACTTATACATCGGATGACGAAAAGCAGATCGATATGCCAATGGCGGTTTTGACATCCGGAAATACGGCGAGTGCAGCAGAAATATTTGCAGGCGCGATTCGCGATTTTGATTATGGTACGTTGATTGGAACAAAGACATTTGGTAAAGGTATTGTACAGACGACGGTTCCGCTTTCGGATGGCAGTGCCATCAAGGTGACCATGGCGACATATTATACGCCAAGTGGGGAATGCATTCATAAGACAGGTATCACACCGGATGTTGAATTGGAGTATCAGTTCCTCGGCGGTGATGACGATACGTATGACGAACTTCTGGATAACCAGGTACAAAAAGGAATGGAAGTTCTTCACAAATCGTTATCTAATTAGAATCTGCTTTTACACAAGGGAAGCAGGAAAAAGCACATGTGTTTATCACATGCGTTGATTTAATATAAAAATGAAAGAGGTGAATACTGTGGTAGAACTTGACGCTTATAAACAGCAGCTGCAAGCGTACGAATCTCCACTACAGGAAGTGAGGGATTCACTTTGACCTGGCTAACAAGTCAAAGCGTATCGAAGAATTAGAAAGAGAAATGGAAGCAGCGGACTTTTGGAATGATGCAGCACAGTCCACTGCCAAAATGAAAGAATTAAAGAGTTTAAAAGATGATGTAAGTGTTTTTTCTCATTTACAGGAATTGAAAGAAGAAATAGAAACCTACATTACGCTGGGATATGAGGAAAATGATCCGGAGTTATTACCGGAAATTGAATCTTTATTACAGGAATTTGATGGAGCATTGGAAGATTTGCGCATGAAAACACTGTTATCGGATGAGTATGATGACAGAAATGCCATTGTTTCCTTGCATGCGGGCGCAGGCGGAACCGAAAGTTGTGACTGGGTATCGATGCTCTATCGTATGTACACCAGATGGGCAGCAAGCCGTGGGTATGAGGTAGAAGTGCTTGATTATCTGGATGGCGATGAGGCGGGAATCAAATCCGTAACATTTCAGGTGAACGGTTCCAATGCCTATGGTTATCTGAAGTCAGAAAAGGGCGTGCATCGCCTTGTTCGAATTTCGCCATTTAATGCAGCAGGCAAACGACAGACATCGTTTGCGTCTTGTGATGTTATGCCGGAATTGGATGATAATGTTGAAGTTGAAATCAACGATGATGATATCCGGATTGATACCTATCGATCCAGCGGTGCCGGCGGACAGCATATTAATAAAACATCCTCAGCAATCCGTATCACGCACTATCCGACAGGTATTGTGGTGCAATGCCAGAATGAACGTTCACAGCATATGAACAAAGACAAAGCAATGCAGATGTTGAAAGCAAAGCTGTATTTGCTGCAAAAAGAAGAGCAGGAGCGCGAGGCACAGGGAATTCGTGGCGAAGTTACAGATATCGGCTGGGGCAATCAGATCCGCTCTTATGTATTACAACCGTATACTATGGTAAAAGATTTGCGTACCGGGGAGGAAACCGGTAATGTGGATGCCGTGCTAGATGGCGAAATTACGCCATTTATGAACGCTTATTTAAAATGGTGTTCTCTCGGATGTCCGGATCGTCATGCGCAGGATTCATAAAAAGCTTGATTTAAGTAGTCTTCTTATGGTATTATCTTTCGAGTGAGAACAATTGTGTTTGTATCAAAGACACTCAGGGGAGGAAACATGTCAGAGAAGACTACTTATTTTGTTTTAAAGGAAAAGGCGGTGCCGGAAGTGCTCCGCAAAGTGGTAGAAGCAAAAAGACTGATTGAATCAGGACGTTGCATTTCTGTACAGGAGGCGACGGATCGTGTGGGAATCAGCCGGAGCTCATTTTACAAGTATAAAGACGACATTTTCCCATTTCATGATAATGTCCGAGGAAAAACCATTACCATGGTGATACAAATGGAAGATGAACCGGGTATTTTATCCGAGATCTTACAGACGGTGGCACGATATCACGCCAATATTCTGACGATCCATCAGAGTATACCGGTCAATGGCATTGCGTCGTTGACGCTTTCGGTTGATGTGTTGCCAGAGACGGGGGATGTTTCTGACATGGTTGAAGTCATGGAACATACACCGGGAATTCAATACGTAAAAATATTAGCTAGGGAGTGATCAGATGAAAGTAGCAATTATGGGATACGGAACAATCGGTTCTGGTGTTGCGGAGATTTTAGATGTAAACAAAGAGGTTATTGCAAAGCGCTGCGGGGAACCGTTAGAACTGAAGTATGTGCTTGACTTGCGAGACTTTGAAGGAGATCCGATTGCGGACAAGATTGTGCATGATTATATGACGATTGTGGAAGATCCGGAAGTCTCTATCGTAGTAGAGACTATGGGTGGCGTGGAACCTGCCTATACGTTTGTTAAGGCAATGTTAGAAGCCGGTAAACACGTTACGACATCCAACAAAGCATTGGTTGCTGACAAGGGTGCAGAATTGATTGAAATTGCGCGCAACCATAAAGTGAATTTCCTGTTTGAAGCATCCGTAGGCGGTGGTATTCCGATTATCCGTCCGTTGACTTCTTGTCTGACAGGGGATGTGATTGAAGAAATCACAGGTATTGTCAATGGAACCACAAACTATATGATGACGAAGATGACGCAGGAAGGTCTAGACTTTGATGATGTGTTAAAAGACGCACAGGATAAGGGTTATGCTGAAAAAGATCCAACTGCTGATATCGAAGGTTATGATGCCTGTCGTAAAATTGCTATTTTGACATCCTTGATTTGTGGCAGACAGGTAGACTATAAAGATATCCCAACAGAGGGTATTACACATATTACATCAACAGATATGAAATATGCGCAAAAGATGGGAAGAGCCATCAAATTGCTTGCAACCAGTAAGGCACAGGGAGACAGCTATGTGGCAAGAGTAGCACCATTTTTGCTTTCACCGGAACATCCGCTTTATAATGTACATGATGTATTTAATGCTATTTTTGTACATGGCAATATGCTTGGCGATGGTATGTTTTACGGAAGCGGAGCTGGAAAATTACCGACAGCAAGTGCTGTTGTGGGCGATATGGTAGCAATTGCAAAGCACATTGACAAAAATATCTATCTGGAGTGGGAAAAGGAAAAGCTTGTTTTGGCAGATCCGATGGAACAGAAGAATCGTTTCTTTGTGCGTTCTACTGCAACGGAAGCAGAGATTGAAACTGTCTTTGGTAAAGTAGAATTTATCGAAATTGGTCTTGATGATGAGATTGGTTTTGTAACAGAGGAAATGAAGGAATCAGAATATGCGACGAAAGCGGCAGCGCTTGGTGGAATCCGCCAGATGATTCGTCTGGTATAATACAAAAATGGACACATTCTGACCATCCGTGGAAGAATAAGAAATCGCGGAAACTTTATTGAAAAATCATGGGGGATTTTTTATAATAGTGTCAGAATCATTATTGGTTTCGATTTTTTTAAAGTATAAGGGGGTTTTTATTATGCCAAAATACATTATGGCATTGGATGCAGGGACAACAAGCAATCGCTGTATTCTATTTGATCATGAGGGGAACATTTGTAGTATGGCGCAGAAGGAGTTTCGTCAGATCTTCCCGAATCCGGGATGGGTGGAACACGACGCCAATGAAATCTGGTCTACACAGCTTGGTGTAGCCGTAGAAGCAATGTCAAAAATCGGTGCAACCGCAGATGATATTGCCGGTATCGGTATTACAAACCAGAGAGAGACTGTTATTGTCTGGGACAAAAATACGGGAGAACCGATTTACCATGCCATCGTATGGCAGTGTCGTCGTACTTCTGAGTATGCAGACGAATTAAAAGCAAGAGGTCTGGAAGATATGATTCGTTCCAAGACAGGTCTGATGATTGATGCATATTTTTCAGCAACAAAGATTCGCTGGATTTTGGAGAACGTAGATGGTGCGAGGGAAAAAGCAGAAGCTGGGGATCTTTTGTTTGGAACCGTTGAGACATGGCTGATTTGGAAGCTGACAAAGGGAGAAGTGCATGTAACAGACTACTCCAATGCTTCCAGAACGATGCTTTTTAATATCAACACATTAGAGTGGGATGAGGACATCTTAAAGGAATTAGACATTCCACGCAGTATGTTACCGGAAGCAAAGCCTTCCAGCTGTATATACGGTATGGCAGATCCAAGCTTCTTTGGTGCAGAGATTCCGATTGCCGGAGCAGCCGGAGATCAGCAGGCAGCACTGTTTGGACAGACCTGTTTTACAGAAGGAGAAGCAAAGAATACATATGGTACAGGATGCTTCTTACTTATGAATACAGGAGAAAAGCCTGTATTTTCCCAAAATGGATTGGTTACAACAATTGCATGGGGCTTAGACGGCAAAGTAAATTATGCCTTAGAAGGTTCTATCTTCGTAGCAGGAGCCGCTATTCAGTGGTTGCGAGATGGTATGAAACTGATCGATTCTGCTGAAGATTCTGAATACATGGCAAAGAAAGCAAAGGGTACACATGGTACTTATGTAGTTCCGGCATTTACCGGTTTGGGAGCACCACACTGGGATCAGTATGCCAGAGGAACCATTGTTGGTATTACGAGAGGAACAAATAAAAACCATATCATCCGTGCCACTTTGGAGTCTATCGCATATCAGGTATGCGATGTCATCGATGCTATGAAGGCAGATGCGAAGACAGATCTTCGTACATTAAATGTCGATGGTGGTGCCAGTGCAAACGATTTCTTGATGCAGTTCCAGGCAGATATGCTGGATAAACCGGTAAATCGTCCTGCTTGCGTAGAATCAACAGCTCTTGGTGCGGCTTATCTTGCCGGACTTGCTGTAGGATACTGGGAGAGCAAGGAAGAAGTTATGAAGAATGTGCAGTATGACCGCGTATTTATTCCATCGATTGAGCCGGAAGAAAGAGAAGCAAAACGTAAAGGCTGGAATAAGGCTGTAAAATATGCGTTCGGCTGGGCTCGTCAGGAAGAGGAAGACGAAGAATAAAATATAAATGGAAAAGACTTAAGGGAGATGTCAGGCAAGGACATCTCCTTTTTCTTATGTCATTTTGTAGCGGGATAGAAGAATCTATGTTATGATATAAATGAAAAAAAGCGGCCGTTGATTGGAAAACGGCGGATGGGAGAAAGTATGGATTACGATGTGTTGATTATTGGAGCAGGTCCGGGAGGGATTTTTTCTGCCTATGAATTAATGAAGCAGAACGCAGAACTGCGCGTGGCTGTATTTGAAGCAGGCCATGCACTCGCTGGAAGAAAATGCCCGATAGATGGAGATAAAATCAAAAGCTGTATTGGCTGCCCAACCTGTTCTATTATGAGTGGTTTTGGAGGAGCGGGTGCATTTTCTGATGGAAAATATAATATCACCAATGACTTTGGCGGAACTTTATATGAATATATTGGCAAAAAAGAAGCTATCAATCTGATGCGTTATGTAGACGAAATCAATCTTGCATATGGTGGAGAAGGAACCAAATTGTATTCTACAGCTGGCAGCCGTTTCAAAAAGCAGTGTATGCAAAATGATTTGCATTTGCTGAATGCATCGGTGCGTCATTTGGGAACAGATATCAACTATGTTGTATTGGAAAACCTTTATGAATATCTGAAAGATAAAGTCACCTTCTATTTTGATACGCCGGTAGAATCGGTAGAAGTGCTTGGTGGTGGAGAAGAAGGTTACTGCATTCATACTAAAAACGATACATATACATGCAAGCAGTGTATTGTTTCTGTAGGACGAAGCGGAAGCAAATGGATGGAAAAGGTGTGCAAGGAGCTTGCTATTCCGACCAATTCGAATCGTGTGGATATCGGTGTGCGCGTAGAGTTACCGGCAGAGATTTTTTCACATTTGACAGATGAATTGTATGAAAGCAAGATTGTTTACCGTACGCAGAAATACGAAGATAAAGTGCGTACATTCTGCATGAATCCGAAGGGGGCTGTGGTAAATGAAAACACGAATGGAATTATTACGGTAAATGGACATAGTTATGAAGATCCGGAAAAACAGACGGAGAATACCAACTTTGCCCTTTTGGTAGCGAAACATTTTTCAGAACCATTTAAAGATTCCAATGGCTATGGCGAATCCATTGCAAGACTTTCAAATATGCTTGGCGGTGGTGTTATCGTACAGCGCTTTGGCGATTTGATTCGTGGACAGCGTTCAACGAAGAAACGTATTGAAGAATCGTTTGTGACGCCGACACTCAATGCGACACCGGGCGATTTGAGTCTGGTGCTTCCAAAACGTATCTTGGATGGTATTGTGGAAATGATTTATGCCTTGGACAAGATTGCGCCGGGAACAGCGAATGATGATACGCTTTTATATGGTGTGGAAGTGAAATTCTACAATATGGAAGTAGAAGTGGATGAACATTTGCAGTCGAATTATAAAGGACTTTATGTGATCGGTGATGGAAGTGGCATAACCCATTCTCTTTCCCATGCATCTGCGAGTGGTGTGTATGTGGCAAGAGAGATTACACAGTGCTTATAAACGTTATAAGAGTATTTGCAACAGGTCGATGTGAAAGAAAAGGCATACGTTTTTGATGATAAAGTTAGCGAGAACCAATACGAGTGCACCCCAAAGAAGGTGTGCACCTGGGTGGTACTTGTGATTGCAGATTTTGCGTATGCCTATATAAACAAAGGCGAAAAAGGTATATAGCACAAGTGGATGGAAACAGAAAGATAAAATCCAATGCCCCGTGAGAAATAAATAAAGGGCGCGCGTTCCACCGCAACCCGGACAGTACCAGCCGGTTACTAAGTGAAAAAGGCACTTGGGTGCGTTATACATATAGTTTTCTAATAGTTTTACAATCACGTTCATTCTGACCTCACACAAAAGATATACTAGCGTTACTATAAGCGATGTGAGGGATGATTGTAAAGTATTATGACAGAGTATTTTCAAATAGGAACCGTAGTAGGAGAAAGAAGGTGCATTGCATGCAGATTGGTGGTATTGGATCTGTATTTACAACTTCATACCAGCCGGTATATGGTGCTATAGGCTATGAAAATACGGGATTTCCTGCAGTGGATGCTACGGGAAATATACTTGAGGAGGACAAAACTTCAGGAGTACGGCCGGGGTATAAATCTACACCGGCGGAGTGTCAGACCTGTAAAGAACGTAAATATATCGATGGCTCTGATGAAAATGTATCCTTCAAGTCTGCGGCACATATTTCGCCAGAAGCGGCAGGAAGCGCAGTGCGGGCGCATGAAGGAGAACATGTCAGCAATGCTTATTCAAAGGCAGCGCAAAATAATGGTACGGTCATCAATGCCAGTGTGTCGATTCATACATCTGTTTGTCCGGAATGTGGAAGGACCTATGTGTCAGGCGGTACAACAAATACAACCATACGATACAATGAAAGTAATCCCTATGGTAAAAATCAAAAGTCAGCAGATGCGGCCAGCTTGGTTGGCGGGAAGCTGGATTATCGTGTATAAAGCAAAGCGAAAGATAGATGGCTTTGCGTAAGGAATCAATAGAAATGGAGTAACTTAGATGGACATCAATAAAACACTTGCAAAAGAACTGGGGATTCTACCAAAACAAGTAGATGCTGCAGTAAAATTAATTGACGAAGGAAACACAATTCCCTTTATTGCCCGTTACCGAAAGGAAGCGACAGGTGCACTCAACGATGAGATTTTGCGTGATTTGTTTGATCGTTTAAATTATTTACGCAATTTGGAAGATAAGAAGCAGTCCGTGCTGGCAAGTATTGAAGAACAGGGAAAGCTTACGGAAGAATTACGTGCACAGATTGTTGCGGCAGAGACACTGGTTGTTGTGGAGGATTTATATCGTCCATACCGTCCAAAGCGTCGTACACGAGCAACCATTGCAAAAGAAAAAGGGTTAGAGCCACTTGCAAATTTGATTTATATGCAGCAGGTAAAAGAACCTTTAGAACAGATTGCGACGGCATATGTGAATGAGGGAAAGGAAGTTGCAAATGTAGACGAAGCGATTGCTGGTGCGATGGATATCATTGCAGAGGTGATTGCAGACGAAGCAGATTATCGTATGCGCATACGAGAACTGACAGAGAAAAAAGGTCATATGACGTCTGTGGCAAAGGATGAAACGGCAGAATCTGTATATGAGATGTATTATGATTTTGACGAACCAGTTTCAAAGCTGCCGGGACATCGTGTGCTTGCATTAAATCGTGGTGAAAAAGAGAAAATTTTAACGGTTAAGATTGTTGCGCCACGTGATGAAGTGTTGCGCTATTTACATAAGCAGATTGTTGTCAGAGATAATCCATATACAACACCGGTTTTAGAAGCCGTGATGGAAGATAGTTATGACCGTCTGATTGCACCGGCGATTGAAAGAGAGATCCGGAATCATTTGACGGAGCAGGCAGAAGATGGTGCCATCAGTGTTTTTGGTAAAAATCTGCAGCAGCTTTTGATGCAGCCACCAATTGCCGGTCAGGTTGTATTGGGCTGGGATCCGGCGTTCCGTACAGGATGTAAGCTGGCGGTCGTAGATCCGACAGGAAAGGTGCTTGATACAACGGTTATTTTTCCTACAGCACCACAAAATAAAGTGGCAGAGGCGAAAGCAGTACTAAAAAAACTGATCTCAAAATATCACGTTACGTTGATTTCTGTGGGAAACGGTACAGCATCGCGTGAATCAGAAATGATCATTGTAGATCTTTTAAAAGAAATACCGGTTCCGGTACAATATGTGATAACCAACGAGGCTGGTGCATCCGTATATTCTGCAAGTAAGCTTGCAACGGAGGAGTTCCCGCAATTTGATGTCGGACAGCGTAGTGCAACTTCGATTGCGCGTCGTGTACAGGATCCATTGGCGGAATTGGTTAAGATTGATCCAAAATCCATTGGTGTTGGACAATACCAGCACGATATGAATCAAAAGAAGCTGGATGAAGCATTATCCGGAGTCGTTGAGTCATGCGTCAACAATGTGGGCGTCGATTTGAACACCGCATCTGCTTCTCTATTGGAGCATGTTTCTGGTATTAATAAGACCATTGCAAAAAATATCGTAACGTACCGTGAAGAAAATGGCATGTTTACATCACGGAAACAACTGCTGAAAGTGCCAAAACTTGGACCAAAAGCATTTGAACAGTGTGCAGGATTTCTTCGCATTCGTGGAGGAAAGAATCCGTTGGATGCGACAAGTGTCCATCCGGAGAGTTATGCAGTGACAGAACAGCTGTTGTCTAAGTTAGGACATGATGTGACAGAGATTACCGGTGGTGGTATCAAGCTGATCGCAAAAGAAGCAGGTAACCTGAAAAAACTAGCAGAAGAACTTGGCGTTGGTGCAATGACATTAGAGGACATTGTGAAAGAATTGCAAAAACCGGGTCGTGATCCGCGTGAAGATATGCCGAAACCAATTTTGCGCAGTGATGTTTTGGAAATGAAGGATTTAACGCCGGGGATGATTTTGAAAGGCACCGTGCGTAATGTTATTGATTTTGGCGCTTTTGTAGATATCGGTGTACATCAGGATGGCCTGGTACACATTTCACAGCTGAGTGATCGTTACATCAAGCATCCGATGGAGGTTGTTAGTGTCGGTGATATCGTAGATGTGCAGGTGATGAGTGTAGATCTTGCCAAAAAGAAAATTCAGTTGACGATGAAAATTCAACAGAACCAGGGATCATAAGAAAGTGAGAACGGATGGATGTTGTAGAGGAACATCCGAAATGGTTCATGACGAAAATGTACATCCAAAATATGAGTTGACAGATAGGTTACAAATGCATATACTAAAGCTTGTGAATAGGAATCTTCGGGGCAGGGTGATATGAGAGATCATAGATTCCCGACCGACGGTGATGTTGCTTTTGCAACGAGTCCGTGACCTGCATTGCAGTTGAATCGGTGAGAATCCGGTACCGACAGTATAGTCTGGATGAGAGAAGATAAGACTTGTTATTACGAGGAAAGTGTATTGCCCCGAGCACTGGTATGGTGTTCGGGGCTTTTTTCTTGCAAAATCGTAAAACGGGACTTACCAAAAACCGATTTTCCTAAAAATAATAAGGGAAAAGGAGTGTTACCATTATGAGTGAAGTAACAACAAAAACAGCAACTGTAAACAACCAGGCAAAAAGTGCCAAGGAATCAAGAATGAGCGTTCGCTATCTGACAGTAACAGCAATGTTATCTGCAATCGCGTTTGTATTGATGTTCTTAGATTTTTCGGTTCCGGTTATGCCAAATTTTATCCGCATGGATTTATCTGAGCTCCCGGCATTGATTGGAGCTTTTGCGATGGGACCTGCATGTGGTGTATGGGTTTGCCTTGTGAAAAACATGCTGCATTTGTTTATGACATCAACAGGTGGTGTAGGAGAATTAAGTAACTTTGTACTCGGTGCTGCTTTTGTTCTTCCGGCCGGCTTGATTTACAAGCATAAGAAGAATAAAAAATCTGCATTGCTTGGAGCATTGCTTGGAGCTGTGTGCATGGGATTGTTTAGCTTTCCTTCAAACTATTTTGTTGTATATCCGATCTACACAAAGATGATGCCAATGGAAGCAATTATTGGTGCATATCAGGCCATTGTTCCATCAGTAAAAGAACTGTGGCAGTGCCTGTTGTTCTTTAATGTTCCATTTACATTTGTAAAAGGATTGTTCTCTGTGTTGATTACCATGGTTGTGTATAAAAAGATTTCACCAATCTTAAAAGGAAACGAATAATCCGTATTTTGTGAAAACAAATAAGGCAAAAGAGTAGAAAAGCCTCAATTCAGATGATGCTGCAAGGATGCGCATCATAAGGATTGGGGCTTTTGATTTTGCGTTAGATATGATAAGATAGCAATCAGAAGTGGGCTTATATGGAGGAAGAGTTATTATGTCAATAAAATTTGATATCAAATTAAATAGTGAAGATATGTATCGTTTCAATATGTATCATGCTTATACATCCGTGCAGGGGTGGCTGTCTCTTATCATGGGAATTTTGGTTATTGTCATTATTGCAATTTCAGAAGATTTACATGACTTTAGCTTATCTGCACCATACTTTTTGGTGGCACTGATTTTCTTGCTTTATGTTCCATTGACACTGCGTATCCGTTCCAAACGCCAGATTCGTATGTCGAGTGTATTGAAGGATACCTTGCATTTTGAAATGCGTGATGAAGGAATTGCCGTCAGTACAGAGCACGAAGAGGAAGAAGCTGTTTTACCATGGGAAAGCATTTATAAGGCAGTGACAACAAAACATAATCTTTTGATTTATAGTAATCGTGTAAATGCATACATTATTCCGAAAGCGCAGGTATCAGATAAGCTGCCACAGATTTACGAGGCGTTGCGAAAGCATTGTGATGATTATCGATTACATATTAAGGGAGAATGATCAAGATGATAAAAGAGACATTTGCGCCGGAAGAGACACTGGCGTTTGGTGAAGAACTCGGGAAAAATGCAAAGCCGGGGCAGGTATATACATTGATTGGAGATCTGGGTGTAGGAAAAACGGTGCTTACCCAGGGAATTGCTAAAGGGTTGGGGATTGAGGAACCAATTTGCAGCCCTACATTTACCATTGTGCAGGAATATCATACAGGGCGTATGCCATTCTACCATTTTGATGTGTATCGCATTGGTTGTGTGGAAGAAATGGATGAGATTGGCTTTGAGGATTATGTCTATGGCGATGGATTGACGATGATTGAGTGGGCAAATCTGATAGAAGAAATTTTGTCAGAGCAGTATTACCGGATTACCATAGAAAAAGATCTTGAAAAAGGATTTGACTATCGTAAAATTACCGTTGAGGAAGTGGAGAACGCATGAAGATATTAGGGATTGACGCATCAGGAATGGTTGCCAGTGTTGCAATTGTGGAAGATGGGATTGTCATTGGAGAATACAGTACAAACTTTAAAAAGACACATTCACAAACATTGCTTCCTATGTTGGAAGAATTGAAAAAGATGATATCGCTGGATTTGCAGACCATAGATGCCATTGCAGTGGCAGCAGGACCGGGGTCTTTTACCGGACTTCGCATCGGATCAGCAACAGCCAAAGGACTAGGACTTGCGCTGGATAAACCGATTGTTTCTATTTCTACGATAGAAGCATTGGCATACAATCTTTGGGGCTGTGCTTCAGATGTTTGCCCACTGATGGATGCCAGACGCAATCAGACATATACAGGCGTTTATCGATTTGTGGATGATGACATGATATGTGTGGTAGAACCCTGTGCCGTTGATTTACATGAAATTATAGAAAAAATCAACGCAGAGGGAAGACCGGTTACTTTTTTAGGAGATGGTGTGCCGGTATTTCAGGAACAGCTTGAAAAAGAATGCAGTGTGCCATTTACATTTGCACCTGCGCATATGAACCGACAGCGCGCGGCTGCACTGTGTGCAAGAGCAGAGGCTTATGTTCGTGCGGGGAAAACACAGACAGCTGCAGAGCATAGACCGGAATATTTACGTTTGTCGCAGGCAGAAAGAGAACGTATGGAAGCGCAAAAAGGTGGCGAGGCATAATGAAAGTAACCATCCGTAATTGTCAGGATATGGATATAGAACAAGTGGCATGGATCGAACAAAACACATTTAGTGAACCGTGGACAAAGGAAGGCTTTTTGGAGACATTGGCACAGCCGCATCCTATATTTATGGTGGCAGAAGAAAACAATGTGATTTGTGGCTACGGTATTTTATATTGCAACAGTGACGAAGGAGAAATTCCAACCATTGCAGTGGCACCCGATAAGCGGGGCTGTGGTATAGGAAAGCTCCTTTTGGATGCAATGCTGACGGAAGCAGATACAAGAGGCGTAAAGCATGTATATTTGGAGGTGCGAAAAGGAAATCTGGTAGCACAAAGATTATATGAGCATTGCGGATTTTCGTGTGTTGGTATGAGAAAGAATTTTTATCAGAAGCCAGTAGAGGATGCACTTGTTATGGCTTTTCATAAGGAGGATATATGTTAGATGTTTGCTTGCTGGGAACAGCAGGGATGATGCCCCAGCCACATCGATGGCTGACGGCGATGATGGCGCGATTTAATGGGAGCAGTTTGTTGATTGACTGTGGAGAAGGTACGCAGATTGCTATGAAAGAAGTAGGATTAAGTTCGAACCCAATCGATACGATTTGTTTTACCCATTATCATGCGGATCATATCAGTGGATTGCCGGGATTGTTATTATCTATGGGAAATTCAGACCGGACAGAACCGGTGACAATGATAGGACCAAAGGGATTAGAACGTGTTGTAAATGCGCTTCGTGTGATTGCGCCGGAACTTCCTTTTGAAATTAAGTTTATAGAATTGACGGAAACGGAACAGACAATAGAGTCACATGGTTATCATATCCGGGCATATCGTGTGCAGCACAATGTTCCTTGCTATGGCTATTGTATTGAAATTCCACGTAGTGGACGTTTTGATGCACAGGCGGCAAGTGCACTGGGGCTTCCGGTGCAGATGTGGAGCCGTCTGCAAAAAGGCGAAACCATTTC
This sequence comes from uncultured Lachnospiraceae bacterium, assembly GCA_934352055.1. Taxonomy (GTDB): domain Bacteria; phylum Bacillota; class Clostridia; order Lachnospirales; family Lachnospiraceae; genus Pararoseburia. The sequence goes on along the minus strand of CAKRJY010000004.1, from coordinate 3,272 downwards.
GCATGAGGACAAAGTCTATACGCCGGATATGGTGATGGGACCACCGCGAAAAGGGATTAAGGTTGCATATTGCACGGACACCAGACCGATTGATCGTATTGCAGAAAATGCCAAAGATGCAGATCTTTTTATCTGCGAAGGTATGTATGCGGAACCGGATAAATTAAATAAAGCACGTCAGTATAAACATATGACTTTTTATGAAGCGGCAGAGCTTGCAAAAAAGGCACAGGTAAAACAGATGTGGCTTACACATTTTAGTCCATCGTTAGTAGGTGCCAAGGGATATATGAAAGATGTGAAAAAAATATTTGCGGAATCTTATCTGGGAGAAGATGGCAAAATGGTGGAGTTGGACTTTTTGGAGGAATAAGCGATGAAAAAAGCATTACGTATTGTGATTTCTATCGCAATCTGTGTTGGTCTTGTGTGTGGTTATTACTATTATCTTTCACATAGGAATGGAAACAAGACAGAGGAGACTACAGAACAGACGACGGAAGTTGAAAAAATTATCAATAAAGATTTTGGAAAGAATTATCCAAAGACACCACGTGAAGTGGTTAAATGGTATAACCGTATCATCACGGCTTTTTATGGAGAAGAGTATACAGATGATGAATTAGAAGACATGGCAGATCAAGTGCGTAAGCTGATGGATGATGAGCTGTTGTCCTATAATCCGAGGGACACTTATATAAAAAATCTTAAGGCAGATATCGAGGATTATCAGACGAGAAAAAAGACGATTGTGCAATCTTCTGTTAGTGATAGCAATGACATCACCTATGCTACCGTACAGGGGGATTATTGTGCTTACGTTGATGCCTATTATTTTTCCAGAGAAGCAAGTGATTATAGCAGAACTTATGAGGAATTTGTTTTACGTAAGGATGCAGAAGGACATTGGAAGATTTTAACATTCCGTCTGACGGAAGGAGAATAGAATGAGTGAGAAACAAGTACGCATATTAGCGATCGAGAGTTCCTGCGATGAGACAGCTGCAGCCGTTGTTGTCAATGGCAGGGAAGTGCTCAGCAATGTGATTTCAACACAAATCCCAATCCATACATTGTATGGTGGCGTTGTGCCTGAAATTGCATCAAGAAAACATATCGAACGTATTAACCAGGTGGTAGAAGAAGCGTTAAAAGAAGCGAATACCACATTAGATGAAATCGATGCGATTGGTGTTACGTATGGACCGGGACTCGTCGGTGCACTTTTGGTTGGTTTATCAGAAGCAAAGGCAATCAGTTTTGCAAAAGATATTCCACTTGTGGGCGTGCATCATATTGAGGGACATATCTGCGCTAATTATATAGAAGATAAAACGCTAGAACCACCATTTTTATGTCTTGTGGTTTCGGGAGGACACACACATCTTGTACGTGTCAAGGATTACGGAGAATACGAAATCCTCGGCAGAACAAGAGATGATGCGGCAGGAGAAGCATTTGATAAGGTGGCAAGAGCCATTGGCCTGGGCTATCCGGGTGGACCAAAAGTGGAGCAAAAAGCGAAGGAAGGAAATCCGCATGCGATTCCGTTTCCTGTGGCAAAAGTGCATGACAGCGCATATGATTTCAGCTTTAGTGGATTAAAATCCGCTGTATTGAATTATATGAATGGTGCAAAGATGAAAGGTGAGGCAGTAAATGAAGCAGATATTGCTGCATCATTTCAGCAGGCAGTCATTGATGCGCTTGTAGGACATGCCATGCATGCATTAGATGAATATGGTGGAGATAAGCTTGCACTTGCAGGAGGAGTGGCATCAAATGGTACACTTCGTGCAGCTATGCAGGAAGCATGTGAAAAACGTGGTGTAAAGTTATATCATCCGTCTCCGATTTTGTGTACAGATAATGCAGCTATGATTGGTGCAGCAGCATATTATGAATATATGGCAGGACGTAGAGATTCTATGTCTTTAAATGCAGTGCCTAATTTGGCATTAGGAGAACGCGTAGAATCATAAGAGGTTATATATATGGAAAGAATAGGAGCTGTAATTCTTGCAGCAGGTTCTGGTAAAAGAATGGGAGCAGACATGCCAAAGCAATACTTGCCGCTGTGTGGTAAGCCGGTTATGGTGCATTGTCTGGAGGTGTTTGAAAAAAGTCCGGTGGATGAGATTGTTTTGGTAGTGACACCGGGGGATGAAGCATATTGTAAACAAAATATCGTAGACGCATATTATATTACAAAAGTAAAGGCGATTGTACCAGGGGGAGCAGAACGATATGATTCTGTATACCAGGGGCTTCGTCATATGCAGTGCGATTATGTTTTGATCCATGACAGCGCGCGTGCATTTGTTACGGAGGACATTATAAAAAGGTCGATTGCAGGAGCAAAAGAATATGAGGCATGTGTTGTTGGCATGCCTGTGAAGGATACGATTAAGATTGCGGATGAGGAAGGCTGGGTAGATACCACACCACGCAGAGATTTAGTGTGGGGGATTCAGACGCCGCAGAGTTTTTGTTATACATTAATATATGAAGCGTATACACGATTGCAGTCATGCGATAAGACCAGCGTTACCGATGATGCTATGGTTGTGGAAAAGATGATGGGGAAACGTGTGAAATTGCTGGAAGGATCCTATGAAAATATAAAGGTGACAACGCCGGAGGATATGTTGTTAGGGGAAAGAATTATACAATCGCGAAAAAAGTGAAAAAAATTCAAAAAAAGAATTGACAGGCATAAGGAAGTTTGATATTATTCTATTCGTGCTTGAAAAACACATCAATATAAACACATGGAGAGGTATCGAAGTGGTCATAACGAGGCGGTCTTGAAAACCGTTTGTCCGCAAGGGCGCGTGGGTTCGAATCCCACCCTCTCCGTTATATGCTTGTCATCACATGATGGTGAGCATATTTTATGTCAGTCTTCATTCGACGCACTTGGAGAAGTACCCAAGCTGGCCGAAGGGACACCCCTGGAAAGGGTGCAGGTCGTGAATAGCGGCGCGAGGGTTCAAATCCCTCCTTCTCCGTTAGATTATAAGACTAGAACTTGATGTAAAATAACTTTTAACTTTTTGGAAAAAAGATGTAAAAAGTTGTTGACAAGGAATGGTCGAAATGATAATATAATCTAGCTGACGCGAAAACGACAGCAAACAACAACGGTTTGAGGAATTTAAAATATTTCAAAAAAGTTGTTGACAAGCTTCAAACCATTTGATATGATAATGAAGTTGTTCGGGTCACAAACGACTCGAAAAAAGATGAAAAAAGTTGTTGACAAACGACTT
>CAKRJY010000003.1 GCA_934352055.1 uncultured Lachnospiraceae bacterium | reverse complement strand
CAAGGTAGATAGGACAGAGGTGGAAGTGTAGTAATACATGTAGCTGACTGTTACTAATAGATCGAAGGCTTAACCAAGAAGGTTTGATTCAAAGAATCTGTATGAAATTTTGAAGGTGTTATAAATTTATATTTGCATTACATCCTATAATCTTGTATTATAGGTTTTGTGATATATAGGGGATTAGTTCATCGGTAGAATAAGAGTCTCCAAAACTCCAGAGCCGGGTTCGATTCCTGGATCCCCTGCTATGTATGGACCCTTGAGATGTTGTGTTACAATGTTTCAGGGGTCTTTTGTTGTAAATAAAAAAATGGGAAAGAGAGGACAAAAAAGTGAAGAATACAAGAAAAGGAATTAGAATCGTCTTTAATTCGCCGGTGATTTTGACATTTGTTTTATTATGTTTTTGTGTAACTTTACTAAATGAATATACGGGAGGAAGAAGTAATCAATTATTATTTATTACGTATCATTCTTCCTTAAAAGATCCATTGACATATGTACGTTTCTTTACCCATGTATTTGGACATTCAGGATGGGATCATTTTCTTGGCAACATGACATATATTTTGCTTTTAGGACCGATGTTGGAAGAAAAATACTCTTCACAAAATATTTTAAAAGTGATTGTAATCACAGCGGTTGTTACAGCACTTATTAATTACATTTTTTTCCCTGGGATAGGATTATGTGGAGCTAGTGGGATTGCATTTGCATTTATTGTGATGACATCATTTACGGGATTTCGAAGTGGTGATATTCCAATCACATTTTTGCTTGTTGCTGTAGTTTTCTTAGGCCAACAGATTTATGAAGGAATCACGATACAGGATAATATTTCACATATGGCACACATCGTCGGTGGTGTGATTGGCGCGATTGTTGGGTTTAAATGGCATAAATAGTAATATAAATCATAAAATCTACTTGAAAAACAGAACAAATGTTCGTATAATTAACTTATGTTAGAGATGCGAACAGAAAAATCATTACAAGAAAAATTGCATATTTTAGCGGATGCAGCAAAATATGATGTGGCATGTACATCCAGCGGCGTAGACCGAAAAGGTGAAAAGGGGGCACTGGGGAACTCTTGTGCAAGTGGAATCTGTCATAGTTTTGCAGCGGATGGGCGATGTATTTCTCTCTTGAAAATACTGATGACGAATCATTGTGCTTTTGACTGTAAATATTGTATAAATCGTAGGTCAAATGATGTGGAACGGACGACATTTTCTCCACGTGAGATATGTGAATTGACCATTGGATTTTACAAGAGAAATTATATAGAAGGATTATTTTTAAGTTCTGGAGTATTACATACACCAGAATATACGATGGAACGGATATGTGAGACGTTGCGTTTATTGCGGGAGGAATACCATTTTCGTGGATATATTCATGTTAAAATGATTCCAGGAGCTCCAGAGGCATTACTTTCCGAGGCTGCTTTGTTAGCAGATCGTGTTAGCATTAATCTTGAATTACCGACAGCAGACAGTTTACATACATTAGCACCACACAAATCTTTTCATACAATTCTGACACCGATGGGAAAAACAGCTGCGTCGATTGCAAGAAACCGGATTGCATCCGGAAAATCTGCATATATGGAACGAAGCTCCCTAAACAATTATTTGTCAGGGAGCATTTTTTCAGAAAGAGAGGCCATAGAAGAGAAGCAGGGATTAGTGGAAGCGGAGAAGATGCATCAGGTACAACGGACGTCATCTTTGCAGACATTTGCACCGGCAGGAATGAGTACGCAGATGATTGTAGGAGCAACAGGAGAGAGCGATTATCAGTATTTACTTGCAACAGAATATATGTATCGAAAATATGATTTAAAGCGTGTGTTTTTTTCGGCATATGTACCACTTATAGAAGATACAGTTTTACCAGAGTTGGATACGCCTGTGCCGTTGTTACGGGAACATCGGTTGTATCAGGCAGACTGGCTATTGCGCTTTTATGGCTTTCGGGCAAAAGAACTTTTATCGGAACAGTACCCGAATTTCAATGAACAGATCGATCCGAAATGTAACTGGGCAGTACATCATTTAGCATTGTTTCCGATTGAAGTGCAGACGGCATCCATGGAGATGCTGCTTCGTGTACCAGGGATTGGCCCCAAATCGGTACGTCGCATTATAAAAGCACGTAAATATGCGAATCTGTCATTTGAAGATCTTAAAAAAATGGGAGTTGTGTTAAAACGTGCGCACTATTTCTTGACATGCAATGGGCGGATGCTGTATCGAATTCCTGTGGATGAAGCGTTTATCACAAGGCAGTTAATAACGTTACAGGCAAAAGAAAATTGGCAGATCGTAGAACAAAGTACAAGCAGACAAATGTCATTGTTTGATGACTTTGGCTTACATTAAGAGAGGTGGCTTATGCAGGTATTTACTTGTGAGAATCATCCGGAAGCAATGCTTACGTGTATATATGAGGCGTGGGATTGGGAGATTTCGCATCGGGAAAAAGTAAAATTACAACGAGAACCTATCATCCAGCCGGAGTTATTTGACGAATATCATCATGTTGAGATAGAGCGTGAAAAAGCAAAGAAAGTTATGACATCCATTTATCAGAAGATTTCGTGGGAGGCGTATACCTGCTTGTATTATGTGATGCTGGCAAAACAGGACACCATGATGGAAATATATCAATTTCTTAAATATGGATTTAAAAACAGTGATGCGATGGCACATTTAGCGGAACCATGCGTTTGTCGTATGATGCAGATTGCCCGTAATGTGCAGAATGAAATGCATAGCTTACGGGAATTTGTGCGTTTTGATGGCATAGGTGAACAAGTTTATATAGCACATATAGAACCAAAACATGCGATATTGTCGTTACTTGCAGAGCATTTTTCGGATCGAATGCCATCGGAGGATTGGATGTTGATTGATGATGGCAGAAAACTTGCTGCAGTACATCCGAAGAATAAATCTTTTTATATCAGAGAAATGACAGATCAGGAAGCGGAACGTTTGGCTCAATCAGAACAGATTTCTGACCCATTTCATCCATTGTGGCAGACCTTTTTTGATACAATTGCGATAGAACAACGAAAGAATACAAAGTGCCAGAGAAATTTATTTCCGAATTGGAGAAGAAAACATGTCACAGAGTTTCGACAAAAGTCGTAAAATGTCAGCATTATTCTACCTTTGTCTTGCACTTTAGATGGGACTTCATTACAATAGAAAGTGGTTTATTAGTGGGGGACAGAAAAATGGAACAGGATGAAATTATTGCAAAATCAATAGATCAGATCAGTGATATCATTCTTGCTTGCGATTGTACAGGAAAGATTACATATTGTAATGCTACAGCAAGAGAACTTTTAGAATATCCCAAGGGAGTTACTGTTGCAATAGATGATGTATTTCCGGGTGTTTTTTTTATGGAAAACGAACAGTTGCATTCCAAAAAATCTCATGAAAAAGATCTGGAAGTAGAGATTTATCGTTATAACCGCACATGTTTTCCTGTGAGTGTCCGCCTGATAGATATAGAGAATCAGGGGTATATTTGTATCGCTAAAGATCGGACAAAAGAGATATTTCTGACGCGCAAAATTGACCAGGTAGGAGAGGAAGCAAAGGCAGCAGCTAAAGTCAAATCCGAGTTTGTTGCAAATATTACGCATGAGTTGCGTACGCCGGTGAATGGAATTCTTGGGAATATATTATCTTTGAAAGAACTTGAACAGGATCCGAAGAAGTTACAGATTGTCTCTTTGGTTGAGCGCGGTTGCGCTGACATGAATGCGATTATCAATAATATATTAGATTTCTCAAAGCTCGAAGCGGGTAAATTTACTTTAGAACAGCGTGAATTTGATTTTCGCGCTATGATGGAATACGTCAAGGCAAATCATAAAAATAAAATAACAGAAAAAGGATTGCAGTTTACTATGAGTATTTCACCGGAAATACCAAAGACAATCATAGGAGATGAGTTACGCATTGTACAAATTCTCAATAATTTGCTTTCAAATGCATGTAAGTTTACAACAGTTGGATCCATTGCGCTAGAAGTTGTTAAAACAGCGCAGATCAATAACAGAATGGAACTGTTTTTCCTTGTGATTGATACAGGAATAGGTATTAGCAAAGAAAATCAGGATAAATTATTTCAAAGTTTTTCACAAGTGGATGCGTCTATTTCAAGACGCTATGGTGGGACTGGCTTAGGACTCAATATATGTAAACAGCTTGTGGAACTTATGAATGGTAGCATTCATGTAGAGAGTGCACAGGGAAAAGGCTCTATGTTTTCCTTTCAAATCTGGGTGGAAATACCGGAACAGGAAATGGCGACTTCAAATACGACAGTGCAGAGTCAAAATATGACACATAGTTTACTAGAATTTACAGCAGGTACAGGAGCAGATCTGATTCGTGAATATGGCACAAAAGAAAATGACGAAGAATTAAAACGTGATTTAAATAAACTGATTCTTTCGGTTGAAATGGGCAATTGGGAAAAAGCAGAAGAGTTTGCAAAAATGGTACGAGAGTTGACCATGGGAGCACCACAGGAAATAAAAAATGACATACTTCGTTTGAAGATGGCAGTCCAGAAACAAAATTATGATATGGTTGATATGCATTATAAGGCACTAAAAGATAGGCTGAAAAGCATATAGGGAGGATGAGGATGGAGCAACAAATGATACCTAGGATATTGGTGGTAGATGATGTGGAAGCGAATCGTTTCTCTCTACGCGATATTATTCACCAGGCAGGGTATATGCCAGTACTCACAGAAAATGGAATGCAGGCACTTAAAGTGATGGAGAGAATGGCAATTGATCTGGTGATTCTTGATATTGCGATGCCTGATATGGATGGTTTTGAAGTGTGTCGCCGGATTAAGGAAAATGTACAGACAAGAGAGATCCCAATCATTTTTTCCTCGGCGTTAGACAAGACAGAGCATATCAAACAAGGATTTGCCTGTGGTGGCGCAGACTATATTACCAAGCCGTTTATACCAGATATTGTTAAAGCTAGAATTAATATTCACCTGCAACTGTATAAAACAACAAGACAATTACAGGATATGAATCACAAATTACAGTTATCGGTAATAGAACAGTTACGCAGGGTAGAGAAGGAAAAGAAGAATGTTCTTTATGCGTTGCTACGGGTGGCACGTGAGAATGCAGCCTATGATGAAAAACATATGGAACGTATCAGCAAAAATTGTCGTGTTCTGGCCGAAGCGATGCAATTGACGAAAGAGTATGCAGATGTTATTTCTGATGCGTATGTTGACACGATTGAACTTGCAGCTCCGGTTTGTGATATTGGGAATGTGGCAGTCCCTACGGAAATTTTACAGAAAACGGACCGTTTAACGGCAGAAGAGAAATATATCATGCGACGTCACACGGAAGTGGGGGAACGCATATTACAAGGCATCGAAGAAGAAGATGAAGGAAATGACTTTATACAGATGTCGAAGGAAATTGTAAAATATCATCATGAGAGTTGGGATGGAACGGGATATCCCGCAGGAATTGCTGGCGAGCAAATCCCATTATCGGCACAGATTGTCAACATTGTAACATCGTATTGTGCATTGACCGAAGAGCGTTCGTATCGTAATGCTTTTTCAAAAGAAGAAGCATTTGCAATTATGAAAAAAGAAGCACAAACAAAATTTAATCCGCAATTATATGAGGTATTATTTTTGATTCGGCGACAGTTGGTTTAATCAGCTGGCTTAATGGGAAAAATACAAAAGAAAATGAGGGTAACGCAGTTATGCATATGACAGAACAGGAATTCCAACGTATTTACCGTTACGTGAAGCTACATTATGGAATTGACATGTCGAAAAAGAAAGAAATTATGACGGGGCGTTTGGAAAATTATGTGATGGTACATGGTTATACCAGCTATGATGCATTTATGAATGCGCTGGAAACAGATCCAACAGGACAGCTAGAAAAGCGCTTACTTGGTATGCTGACAACAAATCATACTTTTTTTATGCGTGAATTTGAACATATGGAGTTTTTATCACGCGTGGTGTTACCGGAACTATCAAAAAAAGAGGCTCGAAAGAAGGACTTAGGAATTTGGTGCGCGGCAGCTTCTAGTGGTGAGGAACCATATATGTTGGCAATGCTGATAAAAGATTATTTTGGTTTGGATCACGTCAATTGGGATACAACCATTCTTGCAACGGATATCTCCACAGAAATACTAGAACAGGCAATCAAAGGCATTTATACAGCAGAACAGATTGCATCAGTTCCGGCACAGTGGAAAAGACGGTATTTTAAGGAATGTCCGGATCACGAACATTATCAGGTGACGGATGATATCAAAAAGGAGATTTTATTCCGTCGTTTTAACCTGATGAGTCCTTTTTTATTTAAGCGAAAGTTTCATGTAGTATTTTTACGAAATGTTATGATTTATTTTGACAGTAAGACAAAACAGGAATTGATTCGTAAGGTTTATCAGAGTATGGAGCCAGGCGGATATTTATTTATAGGAAGAACGGAGACGATAGATCGTTCGGTAGCACCATTTCAAATGATACAGCCATCGATTTTTCGGAAGTAGAGAGGAGCTGTATTGTGAGAAAAATTAAGGTGTTGGTAGTGGAAGATTCCATGTTGTTTCGGGAGCTACTTGTCCAAAATTTGAATAAGGATGATGGCATCGAGGTCGTGGCTGCAGCAAGAGATCCGTTTGAAGCAAGAGATATGATTCTAAAATATCAGCCAGATGTGATGACACTTGATATTGAAATGCCACGTATGGATGGGATTGAATTCCTACAGAAATTAATGCCACAATATCCACTGCCTGTTGTGATGATTAGTTCTTTGAGTGACAGAGTTTTTGATGCAATGAACGCAGGAGCGGTTGAATTTGTTGCGAAACCAACTGTGAGCAATCGCAAGGAGATAGAAGAATTTATTCGGGCAGAACTTCCAGTCAAGATCAAAATTGCATCAATTGCAAGAGTACATAGAAGAAGAAAAAATACTGAAAATATAAATGCATTACAGGTTCAGAAAACATTCGGAAAATGCGACTTAATTGCCATTGGAGCGTCTACTGGTGGAACAGAAGCAATAGCAGAGGTTTTGCAGAATTTACATAAGGATGTTCCGGGAATTGTAGTGGTGCAGCATATGCCAGCAGGTTTTACGGAATTATATGCCAATCGTTTGAATGAACGATGTGAACTGGAAGTACGTGAGGCAAAAAACGGAGATATTGTTCGTCCGGGGTTAGTTTTACTTGCGCCGGGAGGCGATCGACATATGGAGTTGATTCGCCAGGGCAATACGTATAAAATAGTATTAAAAATGGCTCCGAAGGTGAACGGACATTGTCCATCAGTGGATGTGTTGTTTTCATCGGTGGCAAAGCATGCGAATGGGAATGCCCTGGGTGTGCTTTTGACAGGCATGGGCGGCGATGGTGCGAAGGGTTTATTGGAGATGCGAAATGCAGGTTCACATACCATAGGACAGGATGAGACAACGTGTGTTGTTTATGGCATGCCAAAGGTAGCATATGAACTTGGAGCTGTGGAATACCAGGAAAAGCTTCCTGAAATTGCAAAAAAGATTTATTATGTTATAAATAAGGGATAAGGAGACAAGGTAGAATATGAGAATTTTATTAGCAGAAGATGATTTTGTTACACGTAAATTCATGATGAACTTTCTATCCAATTATGGGGAATGTGATGCGGCTGTGGATGGTATGGAAGCCGTAGATGCATATTTGATGGCATTGGAAGATGGAGAACCTTATGATCTGGCTTGCCTGGATATTATGATGCCGGTGATGGATGGGTATCAGGTTCTGCGTAGTATTCGTGATTTGGAACGGGATCATGGTATTTCAGAAGATGATCAGATAAAAGTCATTATGACAACCGCCTTAAATGATGAAGAAAATGTAAAAATGGCATTTGATCTGGGATGCAGTGTGTATTCTGGAAAACCAATCAATAAGGAAAAATTCGATCAGGCATTAAAGAAATTAGGTTTGATTTAGAAAGGAGTTATTCATGGCAGACGAATTTAATACTGGCGATATGCTCAGTGTTTATTTATTTGAAAACCAACAACTTCTGGAGAATCTGCAGAATATTGTCATGGAGCAAAAAGATGCGGATGGCTTTGATGAGGATAGCATCAACGAGATCTTTCGTACGATGCATACAATCAAGGGTTCATCCGGCATTATGATGTTCGATGAGATTACGAAAGTATCGCACAAATTAGAAGATGTTTTCTATTTTATCAGGGAATCACATCCGACTACAGTTCCACATGTAGAACTAGTGGCACTTGTGTTGGATGTTGCTGATTTTATTATGGGCGAGATGGATAAGCTTTCGGATGGGGAAGATGCAGATGGGGATGCAACTGAGTTAGTGGAACAGTTGGATGCCTTTTTACACAAAATAAAAGGCGAAGATTCAAAAGAGGCAAAGAAGGCAGAACAGCCTGTAAAAGATGACGGGCCAAAACAGTTTTATATTGCACCGGAAACGGGCGGGAATAGTCATTTTTTCCGAATTTACCTGACCTATAATCCTGAAATTCAGATGGCGAATATGCATGCGTACAAAACGGTATTTGCCCTAAAGAAGATTGCAAAAGATATTTTGTATTCTCCGGAAGATATTCTGACAAATGAAGCGATTTCAGAGGAAATCATAAAAAATGGTTTTAAGATTTTAATTAAGACAGATGCGACCGAGGAAGACATTCGGGAAATCGTACAACCTGGATATGATCTGACAAAAGTCGAGGTCTATGCATGCAGTGCACAGGAATTTCAACTGGGATTTGAGGCAGAAGGCTCTCAGATTTTGATTGATCTGGATTCCTCCGTGGAAGAGATAGAAAAACGTGCGGATGCAAAAGAAGACGAAGCGGCGGCAAAGAAGAAGATTGCACCGGGTGATTTTGTTATTGCCTCGAAGGAACCGGGAAAAGCCAAGAATTTGGCAAAAGATCGCCCGGCGAAAAAAGACAAGGCAGCTTTTATCAGCGTTGATATTGCAAAAATGGATCAGCTGATGGATCTGATTGGGGAATTGGTCATTTCGCAATCGGTAGTTTTACAAAATCCGGATTTGAAAGTTCCGGGTCTTAACCTTGATAATTTTAACAAGGCAGCCGGACAGATGAAAAAGATTTCAACAGATCTGCAGAATGTTATTATGAGTATGCGTATGGTTCCGCTTACCAATACATTCCAGAAGATGAACCGTATTGTTTTTGAAATGTCACGTAAATTAGGAAAAGACGTTACATTTGAAATGATGGGAGATACAACGGAAGTAGATAAAAATATTATTGAACACATTTCTGATCCGTTAATGCATCTGGTACGTAATTCGATGGATCATGGCATTGAGTCGAATGAAGAGCGCCAGGCCAGTGGCAAAAAGGAAAAAGCAAAGGTGACGTTATCGGCGAAAACGGAGTCCGGCAAGGTATGGATATCTGTTGCAGATAATGGTAAAGGCTTAGACCGCAGCCAGATTATGGCAAAGGCAAGACAACAGGGATTGCTTGAATCGGGAAGGGCAGAAAGCAGTTATTCAGATAAGGAAGTATATCAATTTATTACGTTACCGGGATTTTCAACCAACAAAAAAGTGACGGAGTTTTCTGGTCGTGGTGTAGGAATGGATGTAGTGGTTTCCAACTTACAAAAGATTGGTGGAACGCTGGAAATTGATAGTATACCGGGCGAAGGCAGTACAATGAATCTTAAAATTCCATTGACACTGGCAATCATAGATGGCATTGTTATGGATGTAGGGGATTCTGCATTTGTTATGGAAACCGGTGCAGTACGTGAATTCGTACATGTGACAGAGAATATGCTGATTCATGAGCCGGATGGTACAGAGTCTGTTATGATTCGTGGTGCATGTTATCCGGTTATCCGTCTGGGAGATTTTTACGAATTACATGACTATGAGACAAAGATAGAAAATGGTATGATGGTTCTTGTAGAATTGGAAGGAAATGTTGTTTGCCTCTTTGTAGACCGATTGGTCGGAAAGCAGGAAATTGTCGTGAAGCCGATTCCGGAATATATCAAGAAAGTCAAAGGTCTGTCCGGTTGTACACAACTGGGAGATGGAAGCATTGCATTGATTTTGGATGCGGCCGGATTGATGGGGTATTAGGAAAGGACGAAACATGAGTGAGTTTGACACACAAAAAGATAAATATGTGACATTTCAATCGGGAAATGAGTATTTTGGTCTCAAGATTGAATATGTCAATGAAATCATTGTTTTTCAGGAAATAACAGAGATTCCGGAAAGCGCGGATTATGTCAAGGGGCTGATTAACCTGCGAGGAAAAATTATACCGGTGGTTGATGTGAGATTGCGGTTCCACCAGGAACCGATTCCTTATACAGACAGAACTTGTATTATTGTAATTCAATTTGAACAGATGGTGGTAGGGCTGATAGTAGAAAAAATAGCTGAAGTCGTAGAGATACCGGCAGAAAATATCCTGCCTTCACCTTCCGTGGGAAAAAGCGATAATGCCAAAAATAGTTTTGTGTCCGGTATTGGGAAAGTCGGAAATGATGTTAAGCTGTTGTTAGATCCTGCTAAATTGCTTGGTGACGAAGATGTGGCAGTGGTGGGACATTTGAATAACGAAGATGAAATTCTAGAAGGAGAAGAGTAACATGAAAGAGAAAAAAGCAATCAAGGTACACACATTACTTATATGGGCATTCTTTGTTCCACAGGTTCTTTTGATTATTACGCAGGTATTTTCCTACCTGACAATCGAAACAGCACAACAAGGACTAATGTCGGATCAGCGTTTACAGTCGTTCCATATATTTATGTTTTTTGAAATGGTCATTTGTCTTGGCGTGATTACAGGAATTTGCATTATCGTAACAAAAAATATCCGTATTTCACTGGAAAGTTTAAATGTAGCGGCAAAAGAGATTGCCAGAGGCAATGTAGATGTTACGTTAAAGAAAAGACGTAATGACGAGTTTGGAGATTTAGTAGATGCATTCCAGATGGTTATAGATAATACACGCTATGAATCACAAATAGCAGAAGAAGTAGCAGGAGGTAATCTTGTTATTGACGTTAATCCGTCTTCCGAAAAAGATACACTTGGTATTGCGTTGAAAAATATGGTAGATAAGAATCATATGACAATGTCTAATATTACAGATGCAGCAATGCAGGTATCGACGAGTTCTTCAGAAGTAGCAAATGCATCAGAGGCTTTGGCCCAGGGCTCTACTGAACAGGCCAGTGCAATTGAAGAAATCACAGCATCAATCAGTGATGTGGCAGGCAAAACAAAAGATAATGCAAAAGAAGCATCTAATGCTGCTGAATTGGTAGAACATGCTTTAGATAATGTGCATAAGGGCAATGACCAGATGAGCGAGATGATGAATGCTATGCGCGATATCAATGATGCATCAGAAAGCATTTCTAAGATTATTAAGGTAATTGATGATATTGCATTCCAGACCAATATACTGGCACTTAATGCTGCAGTAGAAGCAGCAAGAGCTGGTGAAGCAGGAAAAGGATTTGCTGTAGTGGCGGAGGAAGTTAGAAATCTTGCAGCAAAGAGTGCAACAGCAGCATCTGAGACAGCAGAACTGATTGAAGATTCCATTCATAAAGTGAATGCAGGCTCTACCATTGCATCTGAGACAGCAGCAGCACTTGCTGAGATTACAAATGCAGTGGAAGAAAGTGAAGGTATTATCCTTGGCATTTCAGAAGCGTCTAATTATCAGGCAACAGCAATTGCACAGATTAATCAGGCAATTGATCAGGTGTCACAGGTCGTACAAAACAATTCAGCTACAAGTGAGCAGTGTGCAGCCGCTAGTATTGAATTGTCAAATCAGGCAAATCGTATGCAGGAATTGTTAGCAAAGTATCATCTGGGAGAAATTACACCACAGGATACAACAAGCAGTTCGTTTACAGAGAACAATGCGGAGGCACCATATATTCATTTAGATGATGGATTTGGAAAATATTAAGATGAATTCTTATGCGGTGACAGATCTGATAGAGGATCTGATGAAATATTTGCATGAATTACATAAGAAACAGCCAATGGGGATGGTCATAGATTGTGACATTCGCATGCCAAAAAGATTAGAGGGAGACATAGCGTCTGTGAAAGCCCAGCTTATGGAAAAGATCCAGACAGTACTGTTTCAACAGGAAACGGGGATATTGGTCATTCGTATGACGTATGAAAGAATGGTGAATGCAGGCAACGTACTTGTTCTGGTTCAGCATCAACCGATACAGGAACGTTATGAGGCTGAAAAAGATTTAACAGGGAGAACCGAAACATTGGTTCTCCCTCAACTGCTTGTAGAAGAAGGACCACTCATAGCGTGGAAACAGCCACGACAGCTGATTGGCTATTATGAGAGTCAGCAAAATACAGATCCGCGAGCCAGAAATGCGTATTTATTGACACAGCAACATCTGGCAAAACAATTGGGATTTCCATTGGTTATTTGTGGGACAATCCAGCACTTACAAAAAGAATTGCGGGAACGAACGAATGTCTGCCTGATGCTTTCAGAGGCGCAATATGAGGTACACAAAGATTATTTCTCACATTTGTCAAAAAATATACACATGATTATTATTTGTCAAAAATCTACAGATCAGGAGAAGTATTCCAATCAAAAAATACTGGTTGTGCCATTTAGCAATTTAGACTTGGCAGATGCAGTTATACAGCCATTTGAAAAAAGAAAAAAACCGTTGGAGGCATTTGACCAGGCTGCCGGTATTTTATATTGTGGAAGTGAAGAAACGTATAAAGAAGTTCTAAAAGATTATGCATTGCGTGGAGAACATAATTGGACGAAAATCGAAGAACTGTATCAGACACAGGATTGGCAGAACTATACGGTGGAAGTGCATGGCATAAAAAGTGCGATGAAAACGGTTGGTGCAATGGAAACCTCTGCAGATGCTAAGGCATTGGAAGACGCAGGAAAAGCAGAAGATATTTCTTATATCATGACGCATCACGAACAGATGATGGAACATTTTGTAAGAGACATACAAAGTATACAGGTCTATTTTTCCATGCCGGTTTCAAAACGGAAACAAGGTGAGAAGTTGCTACAGAATGCATCTATTTTTTCTACATTAAACTGGGATATAAAAGAACTACAGGAAAAAATATACCAATTGGAAGAGGCAGCATATGCGATGGATAAAGAGCAGATGCTTGCTATCATAGAACAATTAGGAAATGATGAACTTTTAGAAGAGGCAAGACGCAAGATAGAACGCGAAGATTATTTATCAGCATACGAAATGATTGCAAAAGAAGGGAGAAAATACGATGGCATATGTAATCGGTGATTTTTCGTTTGATACAGAAGAAGAAGCGAAGGAAGCACAGCGAGAAGTACAGGCGATTTCTTATATCATGAAACAGATCAATACCGAGGACCCACAGGCAGTGCTTGCAGCATATCAGCAGATGGTCAAGAAAAATCTGTTTCATACGAAACTGGGCATTGGCTTTTTAGAGGATATGAGAAAACAACTGCTTGCATTGCCGGAATTTTCGGATGCAGATGTCCCGGCAATCCCACAAAATGCAGTAAAGCAGGAAGATACGAAGCGCATTCTGATCAAAGAGGACGAAGCAAAACATGCAGAAGAAGATAAGAAAATAAAGAAAAAAACAGAATCAAAAATACAACCAAGTGCGAAGGCTCAGGATAAGGCAGAGGAAAAGCGAGCAAAAGAAAAAAAGAGCAGACAGATCTCACAAAAACACGCAGAAATAAAGGCAGAGCAGCCAATGACTGTGGAAGAGGTGACAGCAGCAATGAAAAAGTATAAGAAAATGTCGCATATACTTTTGATTGCGTGTGTGACAATGCTTCTCATTATCATTGGAATGTTCGCAATCAATGCGACAAGCCAGAACCCGACGATTTTAAATTATGAGGAAAAAATCATAAATAAATATGCTTCCTGGGAGCAGCAGCTAGACCAGCGTGAACAGGAATTAAACGAGCGAGAACAGCAACTAAAACAACAATAGAGGTATAACGACCAAATCGTCACAATTTTGACATAATATACGTGTAGCATAGAAGAAAACAGTAGCGGGAAAGGTGTATGATAACATGGCTGGAAAGAAGATTTTAATTGCAGACGATGAAGCAAGACTGCGTAAATTGGTTTCGGATTACCTGGTTCGTGAAGGGTATGAGGTGCTAGAGGCAGAAGATGGTGAACAGGCACTGGATATTTTTTATCAGGAAAAAGATCTTGCACTGATGATTTTAGATGTGATGATGCCGGGCGTGGACGGTTTTATGGTATGTAAGGAAGTCAGAGAAACTTCACAGATACCAATCGTCATGCTGACAGCAAAAAGCGAAGAAAACGATATTCTAAATGGTTATGAGTATGGTGCGGATGAATATATTCCAAAGCCATTTAGTCCAAAGATTCTGGTCGCACATGTCAATGCTATCATTCGCAGAACGACGGATGCAGAGGATGAGAACAAAGATATTATGGAAGCGGGAGGAATTTCTGTAGATCGTAAAGCACATATTGTCACGATTGATGGCAAGGAAGTGGTACTTAGCGTGAAAGAATTTGAACTGTTAACATATTTTATACAAAATGCAGGGATTGCGTTATCCAGAGATCGTATTTTGAATGGTGTATGGAATTATGATTATTTTGGTGATGCGAGAACGATAGACACCCATGTGAAAAAATTGCGTGCAAAATTAGGCGATAAAGGCAACTATATTAAGACCATCTGGGGAATGGGGTATAAATTTGAAGTCGAATAGTAAAGTGAAAAGTATCAACCGACAGATGGTTGGGATATATATTACAATTATAGCTTTGACCATCGGAGCCCCACTGATTATTAACTTTTGTTTTTTGGGATATTTTTATCTCCATGAAAAAGAAAATGCAATGATTTCTACCTATGATCTGGTAAATCGTGCTGCGGTAGAAAACAAGTTGGATGATGAAATGTTTTTGGATGAACTGGAAAAAGCACATGCAAATTACAGTATTTCCGTTGTTGTGATGGATTCTGCAGCAAATATTTTACTTACAACAGCGCATGATACAGCAGACATGAATTCACAGCTTTATTATGCTATGTTTGGACAGCAGATGCAGGGAAGCTCCGGAATCGAAAAAAGCGGCGAAAATTATGTGATAAAACAGCAAATGGATCATCGGTTGGGCGAAGAGTATCTGGTTCTCTGGGGAACATTGGATGATGGAAATATTATTATGCTTCGTTCCGCAGTTGAGGGGATACGCGAGAGTACAAGTCTGACCAACCGGTTTCTGATTTATATCGGTGTTTTAGCCTTATTGCTAAGTGGGTTGGCAACCATTGTTTTGACGCGCCGAATCACAAAACCAATTTTAACATTAACAGATATTTCAAAGAGAATGATTGGTCTTGATTTTCAGGCGAAATATCATAGCCAGAAAAAAAGGAATGAGGTGGATGTTCTCGGAGAACATATGAATGAATTGTCTGAGACGCTGGAAAAGACAATTGTGGAACTGAAACAAGCCAACCATGAGTTGCTGGCAGATATAGCCATAAAAGAAGAGACGCAAAGAAGACAGCAGGAATTTATCTCAAATGTTTCGCATGAATTAAAAACACCAATTGCGTTGATTCAGGGATATGCAGAAGGTCTTGCAGAAGGAATCACGGATGACGAGGAAAGCCGTGAATTTTATTGCGATGTTATTATAGATGAGGCGAAACGAATGAATCGTATGGTATTATCTATGATTTCATTGAACCAAATCGAGAGTGGAAACAATGAGATGGAATACGATCATTTTGATATCGTTGCATTGTTAGAGGGTATGGTGCAATCCATGCAGATTTTGCTACAGCAAAACGATATTACACTTTCATTTGCGCATGATAAAGAGATTTTTGTTTATGCGGATGAATATTCGATGGAACAGGTAATAAGTAATTATCTGAGCAATGCGATTCATCATGCAAAATACGACAAAAAAATTGATATCAAGCTTACCCCGAAAGAAAAGATATTACGTGTCAGTGTGTTTAATACAGGAGATGCCATACCAGAGGAAAGTATGGGACAGATTTGGGATAAATTCTATAAAGTAGATAAAGCAAGAACGAGAGAGTATGGAGGTACCGGTATTGGACTTTCCATCGTTAAAGCAATCATGGAAAGTATGGGACAGGCGTATGGTGTAATAAACCATGAAAATGGTGTAGAATTTTGGTTTGAAGTCGAGTGCTGATTTCTGAAAAATAGAGAAATTCTTGTTGAATATTGCGAATAAGAATGATAACATTACAGTATATATAGAACAATATCATGTGCAAGGAGCGCAATATGAAATACAAAAAACAGGTTCTTTGCGGTGTGATGTTGTGTTTCTGTCTGCTGTTGACCGGATGTGGCAAATTATACGTGATGACGGAAGAGGAAGAAGACCAGGTTGTATTATATGCAGCAAAGATGGTTTCGAAGTATAATCGGGCACAGGACACAGGTTATAGCTATGTTTCCAAAGAAAATAAAGACAAGCAGCAGGATGCAGATACAGACGCTGATGTTGATGCAGATGAACAGAATACACAGCAGAGTGAGCCGCAGATGACATTGTCAGATGCCATTGGCATAGCTGGAGTTTCGTTTTCTTATCAGGGATATGATATATCGACTTCATATGAGACAACAGATGTTGCTATTCCAGATGCAGGGGAAGGATATTCATATCTGATTTTACATATTCAGGTAACAAATACAACGGAACAGGCAGTGTTGGTAGATTTAATCAATCAGCCAATCACTTATAAAATCACAATCAATGATGAAACAACGGTCGATGGGCTTACGACATTATCAATGGCCGATTTATCGACATATTACAATAAGTCTCTTGGCGCACAGGAGACCGTGGATACGGATCTTTTGTTCCAGGTAAGTACGGCAGATTTGGAAAACATTTCAAGTCTTACACTACAGGTATCAAAAGACGGGCAAACAAACACAATCAATTTACAGTAATTTGTATAAGTGCCATTGAGGCATTTGGGAGGAAAAGGTATGGACACAAATATTTTACTTGAGTCAGGGACGAATGAATTAGAAATTTTGGAATTTAAGGTAGCCGATAATCATTATGGCATCAATGTGGCAAAGATTCGCGAGATTTTGCTGTATCAACCGGTAACACCACTTCCAAATTCACATCCATGTGTAGAAGGCATTTTTATGCCGCGAGATACCATGATTTCTGTTATTAATCTTCGTAAGTGCTTAAATATTACAGAGCCAGCAGAGACAGATGGTCTTTTTATTATTACGAATTTTAATAAATTAAACACAGCATTTCATGTAGATGAGGTGCTCGGTATTCATAGAGTATCCTGGGAACATATCATTAAGCCAGATGCAACCATCAGTGCAGATGATACTGCAGTATCTACAGGTGTTGTAAAACTAGACGATAAATTAGTCGTTATTCTTGATTTTGAAAAGATTGTTTCTGATATTAATCCAGAGACTGGTTTGAAGGTTTCTGATATGGATAGCTACGAGGAACGTGATCGAAGCAGTTCACCAATCTTAATTGCGGAAGATTCACCTCTTTTGAGTAAATTAATATGTGAATGCTTGCGTAAAGCAGGATACACGAATCTGATTGTTAATATGAATGGACAGGAAGCATGGGATAAACTGTGCGAGATGAAAGAACGTGGAACCGTTTTGAACGATGTACATTGTATTATCACGGATATTGAGATGCCACTTATGGACGGTCATCGTTTGACGAAATTAGTCAAAGAAAACGAAGTTATGAAAAAGATTCCAGTGGTGATATTCTCATCTCTGATTAATGAGGAAATCAGACTTAAAGGAGAATCCCTTGGAGCGGATGCACAGTTGACCAAGCCGGAAATTGGTAAATTAGTATCAGCCATTGATGGTCTGATTGAGAAATATGAGGCAGGCCGCAAATAATATATAGGATAAAAGAGGGATGTGCTTTTGCCACATCCCTTAACTGTATATAAAACCATTTTGGAGGTAACAATTTGGCGAATTCAGAAGACTACTTGGATGGACTGTTAAATTCAGTGCAGAATGTGCGAAAAGATGTTACAGATGCGCAGAAACAGACGGAAGAAATCCTGAGAGAAAAACAGGAACAGAGAAATAAAATTAAGCCGCAGGACGATTTTATGGAGGCAAGTGGGATCCGTGATTATAAGCCGGAGCCATCTACACATGAAAATTTGCGTAAAGCATTATCAGAAGATGAATTTCTGAAAAAGTTTGAAGAAGAATTAGATGAAGATATCGATGAATCTGATTCTTTTATTCGTGAGTTTGAAGATGAAATCGCACAGGACGAACTTGCTTATGAACAGGAAGAACTTGCTCAGGAGCAGGATGAACAGTCGGCATCCTTTATGGATAACATAGAAAATATTGTAAATCAGGCAAAAGAACAGCTGGAGCATGAGGAACAGGCAGAAGAAACAGACGAGATACCTATTTTGCATGTAGAAGATGATGCAGCGGAAGACAATGCATCTGCAAATGAAGAAACAGAACAGATTGGATTAGACGAAGAAGCTGAAGCAGACGAGGATTCTTTGGATGTCGATGATGATTTACCGGCACTTGATGGTTATGGCGCAGACGAGATGGATGAACAGTTTGCCAAAGAGCCGGAGGAAGCATCCATTGGTGAGGCGGGAGAAGACCTGCTGGCAAAGTACTTAGAAATGAATGAATCCGGGCAGGACGAGGAATCTTCGTTAATCGATGAAGATGATGATAATATAGATTTGATGGGATTGTTGTCTGGTGATGATGATTTGGATGATATTGGAGCTTTGCTGCAGGCGGATGGAGAAGATGCTCCATTAGAAGAAGCGCAGGAAGTATTCGATGAAATGGCAGAAAAGACGGATACATCATCGGAAGAATCATTACAGAATGTGGAGAATCAAGCAGCAGGTAAAGAAGCAGATAAAGCAGGGGAAAAGGGATTAAAAGCCCTGCTGGCAAAGATTAAGGCAATCTTTCAAAAGAAAGAGCCTGATGCAAAAGTTTTGGATTTGTCACAGGCACCACAGGAAGATTTAGGTCAGGAAAATCTGGAGATTTTAAAGGAACTTTCAGCAGCAGAGGCTAAGTCAAAAAAAGAGAAAAAAGAAAAGAAGCCGAAAAAAGAAAAAAAACAAAAGACACCGAAGGAAAAGAAACCGAAGGTAAAAAAAGAGAGAGCCCCAAGACCACCAAAAGAGCCGGATAATTCGCCAAAAATCCCAACAAAGCTTATTGTGGTATTTTTGGTACTCGCAATGTCAATTGTTGTATTTGTTACCATTACGCAACGTATGACAGGCTATAAATTATCCATGACTGAGGCTAGAACAGCATATAATGCAGGAGATTATTTCGCGGCGTACGAAGATCTGATGGGGATGGATTTGAAAGAATCTGACGAAGATTTATTTAAAAAGGCAAGATTGTTAGGTGATCTTCAGAAGAAAAATAAAGAATATCAGGTGTTTGTAAAACGAAAAATGTATGACTTGGCGCTGGATTCCTTGGTATCCGGGGTTGCAAGGTATCAGGATAATCTGGATGAAGCAAAAACGCTTGGTATTGAGGAGGAGTATACAAAAGAAGGCGATGCGTTGGTACAGCTTTTACAAGACCAATATGGCGTATCGGTTGATGATGCTGTGTCTATGTATCAGTTAAACAGAGAACAGTATTCTATAAAAATTGATGAAATTGTGGAAACATTAAACTTGAACTAGAAGAAGGAATGACTATGATCGCAATACTCGATTACGACGCTGGCAACATTAGAAGTGTGGAAAAGGCATTACAGCACCTTGGCGAAGAAACCATACTAACCCATGATTTCCGTGAAATTCAAAAAGCGGATAAAGTGATATTACCGGGAGTGGGTGCATTTGGTGATGCCATGGAACATCTAAAACATTATGAATTGGATCGGGCGATCCGGGAAGTGGTTGCCATGGATAAGCCTTTTTTGGGCATTTGTCTGGGATTACAGCTTTTGTTTGAATCCAGTGATGAAACGCCTGGAGTGGAAGGTCTTGGCATACTAAAAGGTAATATTTTGCGTATACCGGAGGAAGAAGGCTTAAAGATTCCACATATTGGATGGAACTCATTGGATTTTCCAAGAGAGGGGCGTTTGTTCCATGATTTACCGGCAGATCCGTATGTCTATTTTGTACATTCTTATTATTTACAGGCGCAGGAACCACAGATTGTTACAGCTACGTGCGAATATGGTGTACAGATTCATGCCTCTGTAGAGAAAAATCAAGTATTTGCATGCCAATTTCATCCGGAAAAAAGCGGAGAAGTTGGATTGAAGATTTTAAAGAATTTTGCAACATTATAATATGCTAGAAAGTGGGATACGAAATGTTTACCAAACGAATTATTCCTTGTTTAGATGTAAAAGACGGCAGAGTAGTAAAGGGTGTTAATTTTGTAGATTTAAAAGATGCAGGAGATCCGGTGGAAATCGCAACTGCTTATGATAAAGCAGGAGCAGATGAAGTAGTCTTTTTGGACATTACAGCATCTAGTGATCATAGAAATACAGTTGTGGATATGGTGCGTCAGGTGGCTGCTAATGTATTTATTCCATTTACGGTAGGCGGAGGCATCCGCACAGTTGAAGATTTTCGTGTCTTGCTTCGGGAAGGCGCAGATAAGATTTCAATCAATTCTTCTGCAATTAACCGCCCGGAACTGATTTCAGAAGCAGCAGACAAATTTGGCAGTCAATGTGTGGTCGTTGCAATTGATGCCAAAAAGCGCGCAGATGGAAGTGGCTGGAATGTATATAAAAATGGTGGACGTATTGATGTAGGGTTAGATGCGATTGCATGGGCAAAGCGTGCAGAAGCCTTAGGCGCAGGAGAAATTCTGCTGACGAGTATGGATTGTGATGGTACAAAGGCCGGGTATGATATCGCATTGACCAGACAGATTGCGGAAGCTGTATCTATTCCGGTGATTGCCTCCGGAGGTGCAGGGACAAAAGAACATTTTTATGATGCTTTGACGGAAGGAAAAGCGGATGCAGCTTTAGCAGCATCGTTATTCCATTATAAAGAATTAGAAATTCAGGAAGTAAAGGATTATCTGGCGGATCGTGGTGTGTCAGTCAGAAGATAAAGGAGACGGAACATGCCTGCAATTACAAATGATTGGCTTGCCCCACTGAGTGAGGAATTTCATAAACCATATTACAAAAAATTATATGAGACAGTCGTCGAGGAATATAACCGTGGGACCGTATTTCCACCAGCAGATGATATTTTTAATGCGTTTCATTTGACGCCATTATCGGATGTGAAGGTTGTGATTATCGGACAGGATCCGTATCATAACTATCACCAGGCGCATGGACTGTGCTTTTCGGTACGACCGGAAGTGGATATCCCACCATCGCTTGTAAATATTTACAAAGAGCTGCAGGATGATCTGGGCTGTTATATTCCCAACAATGGCTATCTTGTAAAATGGGCCAAACAAGGTGTATTACTTTTAAATACCGTGCTTACAGTGCGGGCACATCAAGCAAATTCTCATCAGAATATCGGATGGGAAGAGTTTACAGATGCAGTAATCCGTATTGTAGATGCGCAGGAACAGCCGATTGTTTTTTTGCTTTGGGGAAGACCGGCACAAATGAAAAAGAAATTGCTGACAAACAACCCGAATCATCTGATTTTAGAAGCGCCGCATCCAAGCCCGCTTTCTGCATACCGTGGATTTTTTGGATGCAAGCACTTTTCAAAAACAAATGCATTCTTAGAAGAGCATGGGATGACGCCTATTGACTGGCAAATCGAGAATATAGTATAATTTGTATAGAAATAGGTGCATATTTGTTATGTTATATGCAAAATGTGCCGAAACAAAAAATAGAAGTAAGAAACAAACATGGATGTTTAGAATCAAAGGAGTGATGAAAATGGGACTTACGGTATCAGGATATGATTCATCTAGTATTAGTACCTTGTTTTCCAGTCTGAATTCTTCAAAGAGTAACGGAATCTCGTCGCTTTCTTCTATGACCAATATGCTGGGTGAATATAACAGTATTCAATCCGGATCATATTTTAAGCTGTTGCGTTCTTATTACACGCCGAAGGATGGCACAGAGGCAGCAAGTACAACGAAGAAGGATCCTGCTGAGATTACAGATAAGCAGTTGGCAGAGTGGAAAACGGATGCTACGGAATTATCAGATGCAGCGAATGCATTGCTGAAAAAAGGAACAGAATCTTTATTTGCTAAAGTAGAGAAGAAAGATGCTGATGGTAAAATAACATATGGATATGATACAGATTCCATTTATACAGCTGTCAAAAAGTTTGCGGATACATATAATGATATGATTGACAGTGGAGAGGAAGCTAGTCTTTCTGGGGTACGTTCTTCTGTGACAGGTATGGAAGGACTTACATCGTCAAATAGTGCACTTTTAAAGAGTGTTGGAATCAGCGTAAATACCAAAGGTCATCTGAGCGTGGATGAAGCCACCTTTAAAAAATCAGATATGACAGTTGCAAAATCACTGTTTCAGACCTCTGGTGGTTATGGATATCAGATTTCTGCGAAGGCATCTATGGTTAGAAGCAGTGTGATGGCAAAGGCATCCGGTGGCAGTTATACAAAGAATGGAGCGATTTCCATGAATGATTTGATGAGCACATACAATTCTTATATTTAAACTATGCATAAAAGCCAGACCTTAGTGAGGTTTGGCTTTTTATAGTATTACTTATAAATGAAAAAGCTATGATAAGATAGGCTAATCAATCCTATTAGGAAAATCGCATAGTAAAAAAGTAAATGATGGGATATAATGAGGATGTTGAATAAGTAAATGGATACTTAAAGTCTTTAGGAGGTTTTTCATGAAAATGTTATCATTGGAACAGGAATTGCAGACAAATGCTTATCCTGGAAGAGGAATCGTTATTGGTAAGACACCGGATGGAACAAAAGCTGTGACAGCATATTTTATTATGGGACGCAGCGAGAACAGCCGTAATCGTGTGTTTGTAGAAGATGGAGAGGGGATTCGTACCCAGGCATTTGACCCATCAAAGTTGAGCGATCCAAGCCTGATTATTTATGCGCCAGTTCGCGTGTTGGGAAATAAGACAATTGTTACAAATGGTGATCAGACAGATACAATTTATGAATTGATGGACAAACAGATGACGTTTGAACAGTCTCTTAGAACGAGAGAGTTTGAGCCGGATGGACCAAATTATACTCCTAGAATTTCCGGTATTATGCATATTAAAGATGGAAACTATAATTATGCAATGTCAATTTTAAAGAGCAACAATGGCAATCCGGATGCCTGCAATCGTTATACGTTTGCTTATGAGAATCCGGTGGCAGGCGAAGGTCATTTTATCCATACATATCAGTGTGATGGAAATCCACTTCCAAGTTTTGAGGGAGAACCAAAGCTGGTTGCTATCGAAGATGACATGGATGCCTTTGCAGACAAGATCTGGAATAGCTTGAATGCTGACAATAAGGTGTCTTTGTTTGTTCGTTATATTGATATTGCAACAGGTAACTATACATCAAAGATCATAAACAAGAATCAGAAATAATAGAATACGAGGGGAAATCTTATGCAGGAATTAGAATTAAAATATGGATGTAATCCAAACCAGAAACCATCACGTATTTACATGGAAGAAGGCGAATTGCCAATCAAAGTCCTTTGTGGAAAGCCGGGCTATATTAATTTTTTGGATGCTTTCAATGGATGGCAGCTGGTAAAAGAATTAAAGCAGGCAACCGGACTTCCGGCAGCAACATCTTTTAAACACGTTTCACCGGCAGGCGCAGCTGTTGGATTGCCACTTTCTGATGTGGAGAAAAAGATTTACTGGGTAGACGACATGGATGTTACATTTACACCACTTGCAAATGCTTATGCACGTGCGAGAGGTGCGGATCGTATGTCATCATTTGGTGATTTTATTTCACTGTCTGATGTTTGTGATGAGGCGACAGCACTTTTGATTAAACGAGAAGTTTCTGACGGCGTAATTGCACCAGGGTATACAGAAAAAGCGTTAGAAATCTTAAGACAGAAGAAGAATGGTAATTACAATGTGATTGAAATTGATCCAGAGTATGAACCAAAGAAATTAGAGCGCAAGGAAGTTTTTGGTATTACATTTGAGCAGGGAAGAAATGAACTTGTAATTGATGATGATTTCTTCTCAAATATTGTTACAGAAAACAAGGAATTGCCAGAACAGACAAAGATTGACTTAGCTCTTTCTATGATTACTTTGAAATATACACAGTCAAATTCTGTATGCTATGCAAAGGATGGACAGGCAATTGGAATTGGCGCAGGCCAACAGTCACGTATCCATTGTACACGTCTGGCTGGAGGCAAGGCAGATAACTGGTGGTTACGTCAGTCACCACAGGTACTTGGATTACAGTTTGTAGATGGTATCCGCCGTGCAGATCGTGATAATGCGATTGATCTTTACATTGGTGAAGATTATATGGATGTGCTTGCAGATGGTGCATGGGAGAATATCTTCAAAGTAAAACCGGAAGTATTTACCAGAGAAGAAAAGAGAGCATGGCTGGATAAGAATACAGGAGTAGCGCTTGGATCGGATGCGTTCTTCCCATTTGGAGATAATATTGAACGTGCACATAAGAGTGGCGTTTGCTATGTGGCGCAGCCAGGTGGTTCTATCCGTGATGATCATGTAATTGCTACATGCAATAAATATGGTATGACAATGGCATTTACCGGAATTCGTTTGTTCCACCACTAATTTTTATAAAGAAATTTTATAAGGATAAAAAAATAAGGATAAAAAAACACGTCAGGACATTAGTCTGTGACGTGTTTTTTGAATTTTCTTGTATATTCATTCGGATATAAGATGCCTGTTTTTTGTGATAGCATCATGCGATAGACATCTGCTGCAAAAATATCTTTTTGGAGCATGGAATATGCCGCCGGTGAAAGAATCTGTTCTGCGTTTTTGGGCGTTGTCAGGATAGGGATACGGCTTTCTTTTTTGATTGTGGAAAGAAGGGAGCTTCCATGTTCGTTAAAACTTAAAAGACGCAGATATGGAATTTGTGTTGTGGATGCCAAATCAGGTTGCCATATGGCGAAATCCGACTTCTTTATGTTAAGTAAAATGTGGCATAAAACTCTTGAAATCCGGGAATATGCGACATCTTTTGACTTTATTTGTGTACAAAAAGAATGATATCCTGCATACAAATGTAGACTTTGCAAGATTTTATTCGAAATATCAAAGGAACAGTCGGAATATGCTGTGAAATCATCGTGGGAGGATAGTGCATATTGCAGCAACAGTGATGTATCCTCGGGTAAAAGATAAGCATTGTTTTGTAATTCCTTTGTCACAGAAGTATGAAGCTCCTCTGGGATTTGCTGCAAAAGAATAGAAAAATCCGGATTGTTTTGCTGTGGATGTTCTGCAATAAAGTTGCGGATGGCTGTTGCGGATGCATGATCTGTATGAATATTGGCATCATGATAATCTGCTCCATTGCGTTTGAGACAGACGGGCGTCATCTGGCTATGTAATTGCTGCAGTGCTTTTAAATATTCGATCGCAAGAATATTATTGGGCTGAGACAGAATGGATGCAAAGGTATCCTGCCCGAGTGCCTCGGTACGCGCAGTAGCAAAGGACTTCCCGGATTGCAATGCCAGACGCAGCTGCTCCTGATAGGTGGTGTCCTCTTTGTTTAAAAGTTGTGCGATTTGTTTTAGGATAGTTAAATCCTCTGTCTCACTGCCGAATAAAAGGGTATCTACAACACCGGTATTTTGCAGAAGGCAAACGCCTCCGGTTGAAAAAGGTTGTGCGCTGGCAGTTGCGTAAAGTACTGGAAGTTCAAATACAAGGTCTGCACCACAAGAAAGAGCATGGGAAGCTCGTGAATATTTGTCAAAAAGAGCAGGCGTTCCACGCTGGGTAAAAGGTCCGCTCATAGCGACAATGACATAGTCAGCACCAAGTTCTTCTTTTGCGTAGCGTATCTGATAGGCATGTCCATTATGAAAAGGATTATATTCTGCAATGATACCGACAACTTTCATAGGGGTTCTCCTTAAAAACTTATTTGATAAAACGATAGCATAAAGAGGCTTTGGCTACAAGCAACAAAATTTATATGAAATATATGGATTGGACTAAAATAAATCCATGTTGGTATCTTGTACCAAAAATTAAATGAGAGTATAATAGAGATATATTTTGGGTTATACCAAGGAAGGAAATAAGAAAGGGAGAGAACATAGTATGAATGTTTTAGTAATTAATTGTGGAAGTTCTTCTTTAAAGTATCAGTTGATTGATTCTGAAAGTGAATCTGTACTTGCAAAGGGGCTTTGCGAAAGAATTGGTATTGATGGCAGACTCGTGTATCAAAAGACAGGATTGGATAAGGAAATCACAGAATTGGATATGCCAACACATAAGCAGGCAATCCAGTATGTGATTGATGCCTTGATCAATGATAAGACAGGAGCTATCAAGAGCTTAGATGAAATAGATGCTGTTGGACATCGTCTCGTACATGGTGGAGAAAAGTTTGCATGTTCTGTTGTGATTACAGATGAAGTATTAAAGACAGTGGAAGAATGTAATGATCTTGCACCACTTCATAACCCAGCGAACTTAATTGGAATTGATGCATGTAAAGAATTGATGCCAAATGTACCAATGGTAGGTGTATTTGATACAGCATTCCATCAGACAATGCCAAAGAAAGCATATTTGTACGGACTTCCATATGAATATTATGAGAAGTATGCAGTAAGACGTTATGGTTTCCATGGAACCAGCCACAGCTTTGTTTCAAAGAGATGTGTAGAATATTTAGGAATGGATGCAAATAATTCTAAGGTGATTGTAGCACACCTTGGTAACGGAGCATCCATCAGTGCGGTTGTCAACGGAAAATGTGTGGATACTTCTATGGGACTTACACCACTTGAAGGTCTTGTTATGGGAACACGTTCCGGTGATATTGATCCGGCAATTATGGAATTCATTGCAAAGAAAGAGAACCTTAATATCGAAGAAATGGTTACTATTTTAAATAAGAAATCAGGTCTTTCTGGTATGACAAAGGGTGGTTCTAGTGATTTCCGTGATTTACAGGAAGAAATCAAAGCTGGTAACCAGTTAGCAGCAGATGCAGTTGAAGTATTCTGCTATCGTGTTGCAAAGTATATCGGTTCTTATGTAGCTGCTATGAATGGTGTAGATGCTATTGCATTTACAGCAGGTATCGGTGAAAATGTTGC
The DNA here is from genome assembly GCA_934352055.1 of uncultured Lachnospiraceae bacterium. Lineage (GTDB taxonomy): Bacteria > Bacillota > Clostridia > Lachnospirales > Lachnospiraceae > Pararoseburia. The sequence continues at coordinate 242,587 of CAKRJY010000003.1, read as the reverse complement.
ATTGGTTCGCCGTAAAGTATGCGAATACTTAGGCTATTTAGGAATCGAAATCAACGAGGAATTAAACCTTAAGACATTTGGTGATGAAGTTACATTATCTACACCAGATAGTAAAGTAAAGGTATGCGTTATTCCTACAAACGAAGAACTTGCCATTGCAAGAGAGACAGTAGCACTTGTAAAATAAGAAATAACAAGAAAAAGTTGTTGACAGGCGCGGCTTGTCTATGTATAATAGTTTGAGTGTGAATAGGAGAGACTATGAAGATTGATGTTATAGATATCATTTCTACAGCCGATAAGAAACGGGAGATTGCCGCTACCACGGAGATGTCAGAAGTTTCTGTTGGTGGAGGGATATTTCCTATTACCAATATTAAGCCATTCAGTATATGTCTGACAAATGATAACAATAAGCAATTATTGATTTCAGGTGACACGACTCTGGAGGCGGTGGTTCCATGTGATCGATGTCTTAGTGACGTTGTGGTACCATTGCAAATAACAATTGATCGTGAAATTCCGCTTGCGGATGGTCAGGTTGTTTTTGCAGATGATGAGGAAAACACCTTTCTGGAGGAAAATGAGTTAGATATTGACAGACTGATTTATGACGAAATCTTGGTTAACTGGCCGACAAAAGTCTTGTGCAAGGATGATTGCAAGGGTATTTGCCCGGTGTGTGGTCAGAATTTGAACCAGCAGGACTGCGGATGTGATCGTCAGGTAATAGATCCAAGAATGGCAAAGTTCCAAGATATCTTTAATGAATTTAAGGAGGTGTGACCCGATATGTCAATTTGTCCAAAGAATAAGTCTTCTAAGGGTAGAAGAGATAAGAGAAGAGCAAACTGGAAGATGACAGCTCCTACATTAGTAAAATGTAGCAAGTGTGGAGAGTTAATGGTTCCACATAGAGTTTGTAAGAACTGCGGTTCTTATAACAAGAAAGAGATCATCGCTCAGGACTAAGATGAAACATGAGGCTTTCCGTATGGAAAGCCTTATTTTTTTGCCTGTTCTGTAATAGGATTTGGTGTTGATTTATAGAAACACTTATAGTATATTTTTCTTATGATGCATTTTTTATGCATAGGAGGAAGGCGTATCATGGATAATAGTAAAGTCGTAGCCGTAGATGCCATGGGCGGTGACAATGCACCGGTTGAAATTGTAAAAGGATGTGTGGATGCGGTAAACGAGCGAGAGGACATCAAGGTTCTTCTTGTAGGAGGAGAAGATGTGGTTCGCGCAGAGCTTGCAAAGTACAACTATCCGTCTGAGCGCATTGAGGTTGTACCAGCGACGGAAGTGATTGAAACAGCAGAACCACCAGTGATGGCAATACGAAAGAAAAAAGATTCGTCGATCGTAGTTGCTTTAAAACTTGTAAAAGAGGGCAAGGCAGATGGATTTGTATCTGCGGGAAGTTCAGGTGCAGTACTTGTCGGAGGACAGGTGATTGTAGGTAAGATTAAAGGTGTGGAAAGAGCACCATTAGCCCCATTGATACCAACCAAAACAGGCGTATCACTTCTGATTGATTGTGGAGCTAATGTGGATGCCAGATCATCACATCTGGTGCAATTTGCACGTATGGGCTCCATCTATATGAAGGATGTTGTGGGCATTGAGAATCCACGCGTAGCCATTGTGAATATTGGTGCAGAAGAAGAAAAAGGAAATGCTTTGGTAAAAGAGACATATCCATTGCTAAAGGAATGCAAGGATATCAATTTTATTGGAAGCATAGAGGCAAGAGAAATCCCATCAGGCGCAGCAGATGTCATTGTATGTGAGGCGTTTGTTGGTAATGTGATTCTTAAGTTATATGAGGGGCTCAGTTCTACATTGATAGGTGTTATTAAAACCGGTCTGATGAGCACCTTAAAGAGTAAAATTGGAGCTGCGTTAGCGCTTCCAGCACTCAAAAATACATTAAAAACATTTGATGCATCGGCTTATGGCGGTGCGCCACTGCTCGGATTAAAAGGTCTGGTCGTTAAGACGCATGGCAGCGCAAAGGCAATTGAGATTAAGAATTCAATCATCCAATGTGCATCTTTTAAGGAGCAGGACATTAGCGGAAAAATCCAGGCAAATATTTGTGTGGAAGACAATAAGACAGAATAGAGGAGGTAAGCAAGATGGAATTAGAAATGCTTAGAAAGGTCATTGCAGAGGTCTTGAATGTAGATGAGACAGAAATCAATATGGATACCACATTTGTGGATGATCTTGGAGCAGATTCGCTTGATGTTTTCCAGATTATTATGGGAATTGAAGAAGAACTTGACATTGAAGTGAATGTTGAAGAGGCTGAAAAGATCGTGACTGTAGGCGATGCTGTTGAATTAATCAAAAAGACAGTTGGCTAATCATGTGCAAAAAGAGAGATGACAAAAGCCCTTGATTCAAGGGCTTTTGCTTCTGTTAAGGAGTAAAAGTGAAGACAATAAAAGAATTTCAAGAAGTAATTGGATATGAGTTTAAAAACGAAAGTTTATTGCGTCAGGCCCTTACACATAGTTCATATGCAAATGAAAAGCATATGAAGAAGTTGTCGGATAACGAACGATTGGAATTTTTGGGGGATGCAGTGCTTGAAGCTGTTTCCAGTGAATTTTTGTTTTTGAATTATAAAGATCTGCCAGAGGGGGATCTTACCAGATTACGTGCAAGCATGGTATGTGAACCAACGCTTGCCTATTGTACAAAGGAAATTGACTTGGGGTCGTATATATACCTTGGAAAAGGAGAGGATATGACAGGCGGAAGAACGCGTAAGTCAGTTTTATCGGATGCTATGGAGGCAGTGATTGGTGCTATCTTCTTAGATGGAGGCATGGATGCAGCAAAAACATTTATATTACGCTATATTATGACAGATATTGAACATAAGCGTATGTTTTATGATAGTAAGACGATATTGCAGGAAGTCTGCCAGGCTAAATTCCGTCAGAATGTAACGTATCATTTACTAGATGAGAGTGGTCCGGATCATGCGAAGGTATTTCATGTGGATGTTACGGTAGGTGACATAAAGCTGGGAGATGGAAGCGGCGGAACAAAAAAAGCTGCGGAACAGGAAGCTGCTTATCATGGTCTTTTGTACTTAAAGCAGCAGGAAAGTCAGAACAAATAGAAAGTTTTTGGGGATAAGTATGTATTTAAAAAGCATTGAAATGTATGGATTCAAATCTTTCGCAAATAAGATTGTATTTGATTTTCATAACGGTATTACCGGGATTGTAGGTCCGAATGGAAGTGGAAAAAGTAATGTTTCCGATGCTGTGCGCTGGGTTTTAGGAGAGCAGAGTGCAAAGCAGCTTCGTGGTGCCAGTATGCAGGATGTTATCTTTGCAGGAACAGAGAATCGAAAACCACTGAGTTATGCGTATGTTGCCATTACAATGGATAATTCCGATCATTTGCTGCCGATTGATTATGAGGAAGTAACGATTGCAAGACGTGTGTATCGATCTGGCGAGAGCGAATATCTGCTCAATGGTTCGCCATGCCGTCTGAAAGATGTGAATGAACTCTTTTATGATACGGGAATCGGAAAAGAGGGGTATTCCATCATTGGACAGGGTCAGATTGAGCGTATTTTAAGTGGAAAACCGGAAGAACGCCGTGAGCTGTTTGATGAAGCGGTTGGTATTGTAAAATTTAAGAAACGCAAAGCTGCTACGGTAAAAAAATTGGAGCATGAACGTGAGAATCTGGTTCGTGTGAACGATATTTTATCCGAATTAGAACGTCAAGTAGGTCCGTTGGAAAGACAGGCGGAAAATGCAAAGCAATTTCTGAAGAAAAAAGAAGAATTAAAGACGTTAGAAGTAAATATGTTTCTTCTTGAAATCGAAGATATGAATCGTCGTTTGACAGATATTGAGAAGAATTATCATATTGCAGAAACGCAATTAAATGAGAACAAGGGCAAGCAGGAACAGATCAAAGAACAGTATGCGTCCTTGGAAGAACAGCTGAATGTCATGGATGAGCATATTCAGGGAATCCGTGAAGAACAGAGCAATACTACCTTGATGAAAGGTAAATTGGAAAATCAGATTCGTTTACTGGAAGAACAAATCCGTTTTGCGGAAAGTGCTGATGAAAATTTGTCTGAGAGAAAAGGTGTGCTGGAGGCAGAAAAACAGGAATACATCCAGCAAAAGAAAACCTATGAGACAGAAAAAGAGCAATTGCAGGAACAGCTCGAAGAAGTAGAAAAACGTTTGGCATCGGTTCGGAAATATAATGATGATCTGCAGGCGGATATCAAAAAATATACCGAGGGTATTGAACAGAATAACCAGGCGATGATGGAACTTCTGAATGAGAAGGGAACCATTCAATCCAAAGAACAGCGTTTTGATACGATGTTAGAACAAATTAATATTCGAAAAGCACAGCTGAATCAGCGCCTCTTGCAGCGTAAAACAGAAGAGGAAGATTTGAATGAAACGCTGCAGCGCTGCCAGAAAGAATATGATGATGTAAGTAAGGGCTTAGAAGCACTGAAACAAAAAGAACAGGAATTTTCACATAGGGCAGTAGAGTGGAAAAATAAGCGCAGAGAAGCGCAGGATGTGCTGGCAAAGAGTAACGATGCCTACCACAAACAATCATCAAAGTTAGAAGCGTTAAAGAATATTGCAGAACGATATGATGGCTATGGAAATAGTATTCGTAAAGTGATGGAGCAAAAAGAAAAGAATCCGGGTTTAATTGGTGTTGTTTCTGACTTGATTCATGTAGAACAAAAATATGAAATTGCAATAGAGACAGCGCTTAGTGGAAATATCCAGAATATTGTCACAAAAGATGAAGCGACTGCCAAAAAGATGATCACATATTTAAAAGAAAATCGATTGGGACGTGCAACCTTTTTGCCACTTACAAGTGTGTCTGGAAAAGGTTTTACAAAGGATAAGAACATTTTATCGGACAAGGGTGTACTTGGTCTTGCAAATGAACTTGTTGAAGCAGATGAGATGTATCGTGATGTTCTTTCTTATCTTTTGGGACGCGTGATCGTTGTCGATACGGTAGATCATGGTATTGCACTTGCAAAGAAGAATCGTTATTCATTACATATTGTTACGTTGGAAGGCGAGTATTTCAGTCCGGGCGGATCTTTGTCTGGTGGACGATTTAAGAATAATAGTAACCTTTTGGGACGAAACCGTGAAATCGATGATATTGAAAAGCAATTGGCAGCGTTATCAGAGGAAAAGAAAGCAGCCAAGGAACGTATCGCTGAGATTGAGACAGCGCAGGCGTTGTTGGAATCAGACCGGGAAGAAAACCGCAAGCAGATGGAACAACATGCACTTGCATTAAATACAGCACAGATTCATCTGCAGCGTGTACAGGAGCAGAAATCTGAGAGCGAAAATGCATTTGCAAGTTTAAATACCGAGAGCGAAGAAATGGAACGTCAGGTGCGTGATATCACTGCTGGGAAGAAGGAGATGGAACGCAAACGCCAGGAAGCGGGAGAGAAGGAAGAAGCGATAAAGAAGCAGACGGAGGAATACCAGAAGCTTTTGGATGAAAAAACCTATATGGAGACATCTGCTGCCCGCAATGTTTCCGAAGCGCAGATTGAAGAGGCTAGTGCGCGACAGAAAGTTACCTTTGTGCTGGAAAACTGTGAACGTGTGGCGAATGAAATCGAAAAGAAGGAAGCTGACATTGTTCGTTTGGTTGAGGAAGCAAAAAACGGAAAAACAGATGCAAATAAAAAGCGTGGTGACATTGAGGAAATCAAAAAGACCATGATTGCCAGCGATGATAATTTTGCACAATTGGAAGAACGTTTAAAAGAAGCGCAAAAACAAAAAGAACAGATGAATCAGGAGTACAAAGGCTTCTTTGGTCAAAGGGAAGAAATTGCGGATCGCATCTCGGCATTGGATAAGGAAATTTATCGCTTAAATGCACAACGGGAAAAATTAGAAGAGGCGATTAATTATCAGAATACTTATATGTGGGAAGAATATGAGCTCACACTTCGTGGCGCTGAGAAAATGCGCAATGACGAATATGATAATCTGGATGCCATGCGAAGAGCAACTTCTGGTGTTAAAGATGAAATTCGGCGTATGGGCAACGTAAATGTAAATGCAATCGAAGAATATAAGGAAGTATCGGAACGCTATAATTTCTTAAAAGGACAGCATGATGATCTGGTGGAAGCAGAGCAGACCCTGATGGGAATTATTGATGATTTGGATGAGGGGATGCGCAAACAGTTTACGGAAGGTTTTGCAGATATTCAAAGAGAATTTGATAAGGCATTCAAAGAGCTGTTTGGTGGCGGAAAGGGTACTTTGGAGCTGGTGGAAGGAGAAGATATCCTGGAAACCGGTATACGTATCATTGCACAGCCGCCTGGAAAAAAACTTCAAAATATGATGCAGCTTTCCGGTGGAGAGAAATCATTGACAGCGATTGCACTTTTGTTTGCCATTCAGAATTTGAAGCCATCACCATTCTGTCTTTTGGACGAGATTGAAGCGGCGCTGGATGATTCTAACGTTGGCAGATTCGCAAAATATTTACATAAGTTGACGAAAAATACGCAGTTTATTATTATTACCCATAGAAGAGGTACAATGAACGCAGCTGACCGATTGTATGGTATTACCATGCAGGAGAAGGGTGTTTCTGCACTCGTATCGGTTAATCTGATTGAAAATGATCTGGATGCATAAGGAGAGATGAAATGGCAGAAGGTGGATTTTTTAAACGACTGCTTGCGGGTCTTACAAAGACCAGAGATAATTTTGTAAAGAATATGGATTATATTTTCCGCGGCTTTACCAATATTGATGATGAATTCTATGAAGAATTAGAAGAAATTCTGATCATGGGTGACATCGGTGTGACAACGACGGAAAATATTCTGGAAGACCTGAAGCGTAAGGTAAAGGAACAAAAAATAAAAGAACCGGTTGCATGTAAGGAATTGTTGATTGAGAGCATTCGTCAGCAGATGGACATTGGAGAAGCTGCGTACGAATTTGAAAATCGTACATCGGTGGTTCTGGTGGTTGGCGTCAACGGCGTTGGAAAGACAACGACCATTGGTAAGCTCGCAGCAAAGCTAAGGGCGCAGAATAAAAAGGTGCTTTTAGCGGCAGCAGATACATTTCGCGCGGCAGCAGGAGAACAACTGAAAGAATGGGCAAACCGTTCGCAGGTAGATATGATTGGCGGTCAGGAGGGAAGTGATCCGGCGTCAGTTGTATATGATGCAGTGTCGGCAGCAAAAGCAAGAGGAACGGATGTCCTCTTGATTGATACGGCAGGTCGTCTTCACAATAAGAAGAATCTGATGGAAGAACTCCGCAAAATCAACAATATTGTTGATCGTGAATTCCCGGAGGCGTATCGTGAAACGCTGGTAGTATTAGATGGTACGACAGGACAAAATGCATTGAATCAGGCAAAAGAATTTTCAGAAGTAACGGATTTAAGTGGTATTGTTCTTACAAAACTGGACGGTACAGCAAAAGGGGGGATTGCGGTAGCTATTCAGGCTGAATTAGGTATTCCGGTAAAATATATTGGTGTAGGGGAGACAATTGATGATCTTGAGAAATTTAATGCGGAAGAATTTGTAAACGCATTATTTTATACAGACGAGCAGTAAAAAGGAGAAAAAAGATGTTGACATTAGACAAATTTGAAGAGGCAAGTAAGATCGTCAGTGAAGTTACATTGGAAACAAAACTTGTTTACAGTGATTTCCTGAGTGAAAAGTGTGGAAACAGTGTGTATTTGAAACCAGAAAATATGCAGCTGACAGGCGCTTACAAGGTAAGAGGTGCATATTATAAGATTAGCACTTTGACACCGGAGGAGAGAAAAAAAGGACTTATTACAGCATCCGCTGGAAACCATGCACAGGGTGTTGCATATGCAGCAAAGAAATTTGGTGTTCGCGCAACGATTGTTATGCCGACAACGACACCTCTCATAAAAGTCAATCGCACCAAGAACTTAGGAGCAGAAGTTGTTCTTTATGGTGATGTTTATGACGAAGCTTGTGCAAAAGCTTATGAACTTGCCGAAGAGCATGGTTATACTTTTATTCATCCATTTGACGATTTAGCTGTTGCAACAGGGCAGGGTACGATTGCAATGGAAATCTTTAAAGAGTTGCCATTGGTAGAATATATTTTAGTGCCAATTGGTGGCGGCGGACTTGCTACAGGTGTGTCTACGTTAGCAAAACTTTTAAACCCGAAGATTAAGGTCATCGGTGTAGAACCAGCAGGAGCAAATTGCATGCAGGAATCTTTGAAAAAGGGTGAGGTTACAACACTTTCCGGAGTAAATACCATTGCAGATGGTACGGCAGTGAAGACACCGGGAAGTAATATTTTCCCATATATCCAAAAGAATCTGGATGATATCATCACAGTAGAGGATGACGAACTGATTGCAGCATTCCTTGATATGGTAGAAAATCATAAGATGATCGTTGAAAATTCCGGACTTCTTACGGTTGCTGCATTGAATCAGTTGAATGTAAAGGGCAAACGTGTGGTATCCATTCTGAGTGGAGGCAATATGGATGTGATTACCATGTCTTCGGTTGTGCAACAGGGATTGATTTTCCGTGACCGTATCTTTACGGTTTCCGTACTTTTGCCGGACAAGCCGGGAGAACTTGCAAGAGTGGCAGATACGATTGCAAAAGTACAGGGAAATGTTATCAAATTGGAACATAACCAGTTTGTGTCTACAAACCGTAATGCTGCTGTAGAGCTTCGTATTACATTGGAGGCATTTGGTACAGAACATAAAAGCCAGATCATAGATGCTTTGGAAAAGGGCGGTTACCAGCCAAAGATTGTAAGAACCAGTCTGTAATATAAAAAGATATGAGTAGGTGTCAAGAAAAAATACTTGACACCTATTTTTTTGTATAGTATAGTATACGAGGTGATGATATGAACGATAAGATTGAACAGGGAGATCTTTATGATTTTTATGGTGAATTATTAAATGATCACCAGAGAAATATTTATGAAGATTTCGTATTAAATGATTTATCCCTTGGAGAAATCGCAGCAGATCGTGGTATCAGCCGTCAGGCAGTACATGATGTTATTAAGCGATCTACCAAGACCTTAGAAGAATATGAAGATAAATTACATCTGATAGAGAAGTTTGTTCATATCAGAGATAAGATACGAACCATAGATGCTTTGGTTCATACAACGGATACGGATTCCGTGGATGAGATTTTATCCCAGATTTCTGTGATATCCAATGATATCCTAGAGGAGTTATAGTATGGCATTTGAAAGTCTTTCAGACAAATTACAAAATGTATTTAAGAACCTTCGAGGCAAGGGACGTCTGAGCGAAGATGATGTCAAGGCTGCTTTAAAAGAAGTCAAGCTGGCTCTTTTGGAGGCGGATGTCAATTTCAAAGTTGTGAAAAACTTTGTCAAGACAGTACAGGAGCGCGCTATTGGTGCGGACGTTATGAATGGCCTGAATCCGGGACAAATGGTAATCAAGATTGTAAATGAAGAACTCACCAATCTGATGGGTTCTGAAACAACAGAGATTGCATATCGCCCGGGACAGCAGATTACGGTTATTATGATGGTTGGTCTGCAAGGTGCAGGTAAGACGACGACAACGGCAAAGCTTGCAGGTCTCGTCAAGAAAAAAGGGAAAAGACCACTGCTTGTAGCATGTGATGTGTATCGTCCGGCTGCAATTACGCAGTTACAGATCAATGGTGAAAAACAGGGTGTGCCTGTATTTGCCATGGGAGATAAGAATAAACCATCAGATATTGCGAAAGCAGCAATAGAACATGCAAAGAAAAATAACAATAACGTTGTTATTCTAGATACCGCAGGTCGTCTTCATATAGATGAAGGCATGATGGATGAGCTGGTGCAGATCAAAGAAGCTGTTGATGTTGCACAGACCTTATTGGTCGTAGATGCCATGACCGGTCAGGATGCAGTTAATGTGGCAGGTACTTTTGATGAAAAGATTGGCATTGATGGTGTTGTACTTACGAAGTTAGATGGTGATACCAGAGGTGGTGCGGCATTATCCATTCGTGCTGTGACAGGCAAACCAATCCTGTTTTGTGGTATGGGTGAAAAGCTGGATGATTTGGAGCAGTTTTATCCGGATCGTATGGCTTCGAGAATCCTTGGCATGGGGGATGTCCTTTCTTTGATTGAGAAAGCGGAGGCATCCATTGATGAAGAGAAGGCCAAAGATTTATCCCGAAAGATGCGCAAAGCAGAGTTTGATTATAACGATTATTTAGACTCTATGGCGCAGATGAAAAAGATGGGTGGACTTAGCAGTGTACTAGGCATGATGCCGGGGATGATTCCTGGGATGAACAGTGCACAGCTTTCACAGATAGAAGGTGCTGTGGATGATAAAAAAATGGCACACATTGAGGCGATTATTCTTTCCATGACACCAGAGGAAAGAGCAAATCCAAAACTTATGAATCCAAGTCGTAAGAAGCGACTGGCAAGAGGCGCTGGCGTTGATATCGCAGAGGTGAATCGTTTTATCAAACAGTTTGATCAGACGAAGAAGATGATGAAAAAGATGCCGGGCATGATGGGTGGTAAAAGAGGAAGAATGAAATTTCCTTTTTAACATATAGCAATTTATTATTATTATTTATTTTTAGGAGGAAAACAAAATGGCAGTAAAGATTAGATTAAGAAGAATGGGACAGAAGAGAAATCCTTTCTACAGAATCGTAGTAGCAGATTCCAGATCACCTAGAGATGGAAAGTGCATCGAAGAGATCGGAACATACGATCCAAATCAGGAGCCTTCTGCATATCATGTAAATGAAGAATTGGCTAAGAAGTGGCTCGCAAACGGAGCACAGCCAACAGAGACTGTAGCAAGAATCTTCAAGCAGGCTGGTATTGAAAAATAACCCACAAAACAGGCATTGAAAGAACGAGGTATTAGGTGATGAAAGAATTAGTTGAAGTAATTGCAAAGTCACTGGTAGATTACCCGGAGGAAGTTGTTGTTACAGAAACAGAAAATGACAAGTCGATTGTTGTTGAGTTACATGTGGCTTCATCAGATATGGGCAAGGTAATCGGCAAGCAGGGACGTATTGCAAAAGCAATTCGTTCCGTAGTGAAGGCAGCAGCCTCAAAGTCGGATAAAAAAGTCGTTGTAGATATTGTTTAAGACAAAGAACCCTATTGCCATGCGAAAGGTGTGGTGATAGGGGATTTTTTTAGGAGAAGAAATATGGATTTGTATCAGGTTGGTGCCATCACACAGACACATGGTGTGCGAGGTGAGGTTAAGGTATTTCCACTGACAGATGATGTGTCTCGTTTTAAAAATATGAAGAATTTAATTATGGACACAGGACGCGAACAGATTACACTTGAAGTGACATCTGCCAGACCGCAGAAAAATCTGGTTATCTTAAAATTTAAGGGATATGATAATATCAATGATGTAGAAAAATACAAAGGTGCCAAATTATATGTTACCCGGGAGAATCGTGTTGCATGTGAGGAAGATGAATACTTTATTGCAGATCTGATTGGCCTTACGGTTGTCACAGATGATGGCATGCAGCTTGGAACACTTACCGATGTGATTACGACGGGAGCAAACGATGTTTATGTTGTTGAGATGGCATCAGGCAAAGAGGTGCTGATTCCAGCTATTCACGATTGCATCGTGAATGTGGAGGAAGAAGAAAAGAAAATGACAGTACATTTGTTAGATGGGCTGTTGGATGAGGAGTAAGCGCGTGAAATTTTATATTTTGACGTTATTTCCGGAAATGGTGATGCAGGGACTTTGTACCAGCATCATCGGGCGTGCAATGGACAAGGGAATGTTGTCTGTAGAGGCGGTTAATATCCGGGATTTTACTACAAATAAGCATGGAAAAGTGGATGACTATCCTTATGGTGGCGGTGCTGGTATGGTGATGCAGGCGCAGCCAATCTATGATGCATGGAAATCCATTATAGACCGTACAAAAGGAAGTGTGCGCACCATTTACCTTACACCGCAGGGAAAGACTTTTGTGCAAAATGATGCCAAGGAATTGGCAAAGGAAGAAAATGTTATTTTGTTATGTGGTCATTATGAAGGTGTAGATGAGCGCGTGCTTGAGACCATTGTGACAGATTATATATCCATTGGTGATTTCGTTTTGACAGGTGGTGAATTGCCGGCAATGGTTATGGTTGATGCAATTGCTCGTATGGTTCCCGGAGTACTTTCTAACGTGGACTCCAAAGAGACAGAGAGCTTTGAAAATAATCTACTGGAATATCCGCAATATTCCCGTCCGGAAGAGTGGAATGGGAAAAAAGTCCCGGCAATTCTTTTATCCGGCGATCATGCAAAAGTAGATGCGTGGAGACATGAGCAATCGCTGCTCCGTACAAAACAAAGACGCCCGGATTTGCTTGAAAACGCAGAACTTTCAAAAAAAGATCAGGATTTTTTGAATAAAATATAAAAATATGCGATAAACACAAAGAAATACTTGTGTTTTAGGCATGTTTATGGTATTATCAACGAGTTGTGAAAAGAGATAGTCCTCTGATACATGTGGTATTAAGAACGTCAAGATAATTTAATTAGGAGGTCACAAAATGAACACACAGGAAATTATTAAGAACATTGAAGCAGAACAGTTGAAGTCTGAAGTAGACGTATTTCATGTAGGTGATACTGTTAGAGTACACGCTATGATCAAGGAAGGAAACCGTGAAAGAATTCAGGTATTCGAAGGTACTGTTATTAAGAGACAGGGTGGAAGCAACCGTGAAACATTTACTGTTAGAAAGTTCTCTAACGGTGTTGGCGTAGAAAAGACATGGCCAGTTCATAGCCCTAACGTTGAGAAGATCGAAGTAGTACGTCGTGGTAAGGTAAGACGTGCAAAACTTAACTACTTAAGAGATCGTGTAGGTAAGAAGGCTAAGGTTAAAGAATTAGTTAAGTAATAAGACAAGGAGAGAGCAACCACAAAGGTGGTTGTTCTTTTTTTTGATATCGTGTATATTAATATAGGATTGTTATGTATAACAGATAAAAGAAAGCATATAGGATGCATTATGAATAAAAGACAAGTTAGACGTGGTTTTGAACAGGTAGGAAGAAAAATACATATCAGCAGGGGCGGTTTGAATTTTCGTCGTCGCCGACGTAAGATACAGGGAGAGAAAGTCCGTTATATAAGCCTTTGGGCAATACAGATTTTGGCAGTTGTTTTGCTTGCATTTTTCCTTACCTTAGGATTCGGTATGCGCATCCACTGTTCGGGAGAATCTATGACACCGGCCATTGCTGAAAATGGCAGTGTTTTGATCAATCGTGTTGCATATAAAATCAAGGCTCCGAAAAAGGGAGATGTGGTTGCCTTTATGCCGAAGGGAAACACAAGCGCAAATTACAATGTAAAGCGTATTGTGGCGGTTCCGGGCGATACGGTCTTGATTTCAAATGGCAGATTATATGTCAATGATAAGGTCGTGAATCTGAAACAGTCTGATACATCCATCAAGGATGAAGGACGTGCAGTGACAGAGATTACGCTTGGAAAAAATGAGTATTTTGTACTCGGAGATAATGTGAATAATAGTGAGGACAGTCGCTATGGTTCGATTGGAAATGTAACAAGAAAAGAAATGATAGGAAAAGTCTGGTTCTGTTTATCCCTCAAGGGATTTGGAACTGTGCATTAGGAGACAATATGGAATTTCAATGGTACCCAGGTCATATGACCAAGGCAAAAAGACAGATGATGGAAGATATCAAACTAATTGATCTTGTGATTGAATTGGTTGATGCACGTATTCCACTGAGCAGCCGTAACCCGGATATTGATGAATTGGGAAAACAAAAGGCAAGGTTAATTCTTTTGAATAAGGCAGATTTAGCAGATCCGAAAGTGACGATACGCTGGAAAGAGTATTTTCAAAAGAAAGGATATTTTGTAGTGACTTTGGATTCCCGCAATCGCAAAGGGATGAAAGAAGTGACGCAGGTGGTTATGGATGCCTGTGCCAAAAAGATAGAACGTGATCGTGCACGTGGTATAAAAAATCGTCCGGTTCGTGCGATGGTAGTAGGAATTCCTAATGTTGGAAAGTCTACCTTTATCAATTCTTACGCAGGAAAAGCTTGTGCAAAAACAGGAAACAAGCCGGGCGTTACAAAAGGCAAACAGTGGATCCGTTTAAATAAAAACGTAGAATTGTTAGATACACCGGGAATTTTGTGGCCTAAATTTGAAGACCAGATGGTAGGCCTTCATTTGGCATGCATTGGCTCTATCAAGGACGAATTATTGCAGACAGAAGAGTTAGCCATTGAGCTGTGCAAGATTTTGAAAGAAAAATATCCGGGAGCACTTTCTGAACGCTATCAGATTGATGAAACACAGGATGTGCTTCACTATTTGGAACAAATCGCGGAAAATAGAAACTGCCGCTCGAAAGGAAATCAATTGGATTATAGTAAAGCAGCACTTTTGCTGATTGATGATTTCCGGAGTGGAACGATTGGAAAAATTTCTCTGGAGTTTCCGGAAGAGATGAATAATGAAAAGATGGAAGTGTAATGGCAATGGAAGAGAAAGAAAAGAAAACAGGTGAGCAGACATCACCGGCACATGAGATTTTAAGCTTATTATTATATATTGTTGTTGTTTTTGGTATTTGTTTTTTGATTATCACGTTTGTAGGACAGCGCTCCAAAGTGAGTGGTTCTTCTATGGAACCAACGCTGAGTGATGGAGATAATCTGATTGTAGACAAAATCTCTTATCGTATTCATGATCCGCAGCGATTTGATATTATCATTTTCCCATATCAGTATCAGGAAAATACCTACTATATCAAACGAATCATTGGATTGCCGGGAGAAACGGTCTATATCAACGATGCAGGTGAAATCTATATCAATGGGAAATTATTAGAAGAAGATTATGGCTTAGATACGATTCAGAATCCGGGGCTGGCATCCGAACCAATTACATTGGGCGAAGATGAATATTTTGTGATGGGAGATAACCGGAATAACAGTACGGATAGTCGTTTCGCTTCGGTGGGAGAAATCAAACGACAAAATATCATTGGAAAGGCATGGGTAAGAATTTATCCATTTAATAAAATTACAGTCATCAAACATCAATAGGATGGAGGAAGAGCCATGGATATTGAAAAAAAGATCAAAGAGATACAGCAGGAATATAAAGAGGCAGATGATGTGCAGTTGCCGGCATTTATAGAGGCTTATATCAGGGATGGAAGACCCGGTGTGGCAAAGATTATTGGACAGGCACAAAAAAGACTGGATAAGCTGGCTCAGGAGCGGGAGCGTTTGGAAACGCTTCGTACCTACGAGCATCGTTATGAAGAGAAGTATCCGATGATCTGTGGCATTGACGAAGTGGGACGAGGACCGTTAGCAGGTCCGGTGTGTGCGGCAGCTGTCATTTTGCCGAAAAATTGTGAAATCCTTTATATTAATGACTCCAAAAAGTTGAGTGAAGCAAAAAGAGAAGCCTTATATGAGGAAATATGCGAAAAAGCGGTGGCTGTAGGGGTTGGATTTGCATCGCCGGAGAAAATCGATGAAGTAAATATTTTGCAGGCAACGTATGTAGCAATGCGTGATGCAATTGCGCAATTATCGGTAGAACCGGATCTTTTGCTCAATGATGCTGTGACAATTCCACAAGTGGATATCAAGCAGGTACCAATTATTAAGGGCGACGCAAAAAGCATTTCCATTGGTGCGGCGAGTATTGTCGCAAAAGTGACAAGAGACCGTTTGATGAAAGAATATGATGCAATTATGCCGGAATATGGGTTTGCACAAAACAAAGGATATGGTACAAAAGAGCATATAGAGGCTTTGCAAAAATTTGGACCAAGTCCGATCCATAGAAAGAGTTTTATTGGTCATTTTGTAGAAAATGTGTAAGCACCATAAGGAGGGACGACGTGCAGGTTTCCGATTTGTTGGTACAATATCAGAATAATTTGTCTTCCGGAAGTGAAGTGTCTACAAAAACAAAGGGCATTGAGCAGTTAGTGGAGACGGTAAAACAGTTAAAGACAGGAAATATCTTCGAAGGAACTGTGAATAGCGTGCGTGGCTCACAGGTGATTCTTGGACTGAGTAGTGGGCAGAATATCACAGCACATCTGGATGCGGGATTGTCTCTGGTGAAGGGACAGTCTGTTTTTTTTCAGGTGAAATCAAATGATGGGGAACAGATTCGCATTAAGCCGATTTCTATGGGCGGCAATCAGGGAAATCCTACGTTGATACAGGCGCTTGATGCTGCCGGGCTTGCTGTAGGGGAAAAGAACTTAAATATGGTGAATGCCATGATGAAAGAACAGATGTCCATTGATGCAAAAAGTTTGCAGAATATGGCACGGCAAATGGGACAGATTCCCGGCAGTTCTCCAGAGACAATTGTGCAGATGCAAAAATTACAATTGCCGATCGATGTTTCCAGTGTAGAGCAATTTGAACACTATAAAGCAAACCAACGTGAAGTGTTAGGACAGGTACAACAGTTGATTGCTGTATTAGGAGATGCATTTTCGCAGGAAGATATGAGTGGAGCAGCAGCTACACAATTGCATAATGAACTGGTTGGATTTTTCGGAGATGCATCAATGCAGGAGGCTATTGCAGAGAAACAGGGATTGTATGTGCAGGAAATGCAAATGCCACAAGGGCAGGAAGAACCGTTGGATTTGCAGTCATTAGCACAGAAAGCATCTGTTTTTTCACAGACACTTGAAGATGCAGATACTTATGCCACAGGAACGCTGGGAGCAGTATTAGATGAGAAGGCTTACGTAGATTTGCAGAAACAGTTATCACAATTTCCTTCCTTTATACGGGAACATGCGAATTTTTTTACCGCAGAGGGCCAATTACGTCCGCAGACGCAGATGGATGCATTTTTGCAGGAAATCAGTGTTTTTTTAGGAAAAAATGGCGAAGACCTGCCAAAAGAGATGGTACAGAAACTTCTAGGTTCGAAAGGTTATCAAAAACTGTTTCTGGAGTTTGCAGAAAAACAGTTTACGATGGAACCGGAAGACTTGCCCAAAGAGCGCAGTGTGAGTCAGTTGTATGAACGTATGGCACAGCAGATACAGGGCTTACAGCAGTTGGCAGATAAAGTGCCTGTGGCAAAAGATGTCATACAGACGATGACGTCAAACCTTTCCCAAAACATTGAATTTATGAATCAGCTAAACCAGATGTATTCTTATGTGCAGGTGCCAATACGATTGCGTGGACAGAATGTTAGCAGTGAACTCTTTGTTTATCGCAATGCGAAAGGAACAAAAAGTGAGCAGGAGGAGTTGACTGCATTTTTGCATTTTCAGATGGAAAGTCTGGGCAATGTAGATATTTCTGTAAAAATGAAACAGAAAAATGTATCAGCGAACTGGTATTTAGAAAAGATGGATAGTTTGATCATATTAGAGGAAAATATGCATCTTTTGACAGAGAGGTTACAAAAAAAGGGATATTACTGTGATATGAAATTAGAGCAGGATAAGCGTGATATCAATTTTGTTGAAGATTTTTTGAAGGCAGACCAAAAAACGGGGAAAGAAGTACACCGTTATTCTTTTGATGTGAGGGCATAACAATGGCAAGTAAGCAATGGAAACCCCAGGAATTTGATAAAGAAAAAACAGCCGTGGCATTATCCTATGATCCGAGTGATGTGGCGCCAAAGATCGTAGCAACCGGCAAAGGACATGTGGCAGATAAAATCATTGCGTCTGCAAAAGAGAATGATGTTCCTTTTTATAAGGATTCAAAACTGGCAGATACTTTGTCAAAGTTTGAGATTGGTGAAGCCATTCCACCGGAATTATATGAAGTTGTAGCGGAGATACTAGTCTTTGTTGATGGCATGGAAAAAGTTAAGGCAAAATTAGACGGGAGGAAATAGGAACGAAAACAAATAAACGAAGTGTAGGTAGTGTCTATGAAAAACGAGCAGCTGCGTATTTGCAGGAACAAGGCTATACGATTCTCGAAATGAATTATCGTTGCAGAAAAGGAGAAATAGACATTGTGGCAATCGATGGCGCATATCTTTGTTTTGTCGAGGTAAAATATCGAAAAGATGCCAAAACCGGTGATCCGTTAGAAGCAGTTGGTATGCGAAAGCAGCAGGTTATTTGCTATGTCGCAGATTATTATCTCTTGATGCATCAGAATTATTATACGATGCAGATCCGTTTTGATGTCATTGCTATTTGCGGAGAGAATCTTACACTTTTGAAAAATGCGTTTCCTTATAGGGGAAGATGATCAAAAAAGATACATGTGAAATCTTAAAAGAAAGAGAATATCAATCACCGGATGGATATACGTTACCTTATTTATCTTTTACTATGTATGAGAATATCCCGTTTATCCGCCATCTGTTTACAACAAGAGCCGGTGGTGTCAGCCGGGGGATTTATGAAAGCTTAAATCTTAGTTTTTCAAGAGGTGATGATGCGGCGGCGGTATTTGAAAATTATCGCAGAGTGGCAGAGGTATTACAAACGACACCGGAGGCAATAGTAACGAGTGATCAGACACATACAACCAATGTACGATATGTGGGAAAAGAGGATCAGGGAAAAGGAATTATTTGTCCACGTGATTATACCGATGTAGACGGAATGATCACAAACGAGCCGGGGGTAGTTCTTGCAACATTTTATGCAGACTGTGTACCTCTTTATTTTGTAGATCCCGTACATCATGCAATTGGGCTGTCACACTCCGGGTGGCGAGGAACGGTAGAACGTATGGGCGCAGTGACCATTCAAAAAATGACGCAGCATTTTGGAACAGATCCAAAGGATTTGCTTTGTGCGATTGGACCATCCATTTGTCAGAGCTGTTATGAAGTCAGTGATGATGTTGCACAGGCATTTATGCAGGCTTTTCCCGATCATATTCCACAGATCCTGGAAGACAAACAGAATGGAAAGTATCAGTTGGATTTATGGAAATCCAATGAAATTGTATTGCGCGAAGCTGGCGTTTTAAAAGAGCATCTGGCGGTGACAAATATATGCACTTGCTGCAACGATAAGCAGTTGTTTTCTCACCGTGCCAGCAAGGGAAAAAGAGGAAATTTAGGAGCATTTTTAATGCTTTGTGAATAGAAAGATGAGGATGAATGTATGGATACATCGCATCAGATAGCGTCTGTAGCGCCGGAAAGTCCGGCGGCAAAAGCAGGTGTGGAACCGATGGACATCATCAGAGAAATCAATGGCGTTTCTTTGATTGATATTTTTGATTATTATTACTATGAAGATGAGTCGTCGTTTGATATGTTGATTGAAAAACCGGATCAGACGACAAGAATGGTGCATATTGAAAAAGAAGAGGGCGAGGATTTAGGCATTCTTTTTGCAAACGGTTTGATGGATGATTATCGTTCTTGTCACAATAAGTGTATGTTTTGCTTTATTGATCAGATGCCGCCGGGAATGCGTGATACCCTGTATTTTAAGGATGACGATACGAGACTATCCTTTTTACAGGGAAATTATGTAACACTTACTAATATGAAAGAGGAAGATTTACAGCGCATCATAAAATATCATTTGGCACCAATCAATATCTCCGTACAGGCAACAAACCCAGAGTTACGTTGTAAAATGCTGCACAACCGTTTTGCAGGTGATATCTTGGAAAAGATTGCCATGCTTGCAGAAGCAGATATTGAGATGAATGCACAGATTGTTCTTTGCAAGGGAGAAAATGATGGAGAAGAATTGGATCGCTCCATAAGAGAATTATTAGAATTTCATCCACAGATGCAGAGTATGTCGGTTGTTCCGGTAGGACTAACAAAGTTTCGTGATGGATTATATCCATTGGAATCGTTTGAAAAGGAAGATGCAAGAGAAGTTCTTCGAACGATTCACAAATGGCAGGATTATAGTTTTGAGCGATATGGAACGCATTTTGTACAAGCTTCAGATGAATGGTATCTGATTGCGGATGAAGAGCTGCCGCAGGAGGACCGCTATGATGGGTATACACAGTTGGAAAACGGTGTGGGTATGATTCGTCTGTTGATGGATGAATTCCGCGAAGCATTGGCAAAGGAGCGGAAACATCCGTTTATGCGAAAAAAAGAACTGTCAGTGGCAACAGGTCGTCTGGCAGCACCGTTTATTCGTATGTTGTGTGACGAATTTATGAAAAAATATCCAAAGGTGACAATCCATGTGTATGAAATACGCAATGACTTCTTCGGAGAAAAAATCACTGTATCGGGACTGATTACCGGTCAGGATCTGAAGGCACAATTAGCGGATCAAAAGTTGGGGACGCATCTGCTTTTGCCACAGAATATGGTGCGTGCACAGGAGATGGATTTCTTAGATGATGTGACCGTGGCAGAGCTAAGTGAAGCTTTACAAGTAAAGGTAGATATTGTAAAATCAAGCGGACAAGATTTCGTGAAACAGTTGATAGAATTAGCATAGATGGAGGAAAATATGAGTAAGCCAGTAGTTGCTATTGTTGGCAGACCCAATGTAGGAAAATCCACATTGTTCAATGCATTAGCAGGAGAAAGAATCTCAATCGTAAAAGATACACCAGGTGTAACAAGAGATCGTATTTATGCGGATGTTACCTGGTTAAATCATGAGTTTACGATGATTGATACAGGGGGTATCGAACCGGAGTCAAAGGATATTATCATTAGCCAGATGCGTGAACAGGCGCAGATTGCGATTGATACGGCAGATGTTATTATTTTTATGACAGATGTGAAACAGGGATTGGTAGATGCAGACGCAAAGGTAGCAGATATGTTGCGTCGTTCCCAGAAGCCGGTGGTACTTGTTGTAAATAAAGTAGACAGTTTTGAAAAATACATGTCAGATGTATATGAATTCTATAATTTGGGAATAGGAGATCCTATGCCGATTTCTTCTTCTTCCATGTTGGGATTGGGAGATATGTTAGATGAAGTGATTGCGCATTTCCCGGAACATACAGGAAAAGATGAGGATGAGGATATTCCAAAAATTGCTATTGTTGGTAAACCAAATGTAGGAAAATCATCTCTGATCAACCGTCTGGTAGGAGAAAACCGTGTCATTGTTTCTAATGTTGCAGGAACAACAAGAGATGCAGTAGATACAAAAGTAAAATACCACGGAAAAGAGTATATCTTTATTGATACAGCAGGACTTCGTCGTAAGAGTAAAATCAAAGAAGAGCTGGAGCGTTTCAGTATTATACGTGCTGTTGCAGCCGTTGAAAAAGCAGATGTTGTCATTGTTATGATTGATGCAACGGAGGGTGTGACGGAACAGGATGCAAAGATTGCCGGTATTGCGCATGAGCGCGGAAAAGGTATTATCATTGCGGTCAATAAATGGGATGCTGTGGAAAAAGATGATAAGACCATCTACAAGCATAAAGAAAAAATACGTCAGACATTGTCTTTTATGCCATATGCACAGATTATGTTTATTTCTGTTTTGACAGGACAGCGTCTGCCAAAAATATATGAAACGATTGATGCAGTCATTGAGAATAATTCTATGCGTGTTGCAACCGGTGTACTCAATGAGATTGTGACGGAAGCCGTTGCTATGCAGCAGCCACCATCAGATAAAGGAAAACGATTAAAAATTTATTATGTGACGCAGGTAGCTGTAAAACCGCCTACGTTTGTCATCTTTGTCAATGACAAGGAATTGATGCATTTTTCATATACCAGATATTTGGAAAATCGAATTCGTGATGCTTTTGGATTTGAAGGAACATCCTTGAAATTCATTATTCGCGAGAGAAAGGATGATTAAACTATGGGAAGTATGAGACTGATTGCGTTGGCAATTGGCTATGCGTTTGGATTGATTTTATCAGGATATCTTTTTGGCAAAAAAAATGATGTAGATATTCGCAAACAGGGAAGTGGAAATATCGGAACAACAAATACCATGCGGATTCTAGGAATTAAAGTGGGAGCACTTACACTGGTGTGTGACTGCTTAAAATGTGTGGCCGCAGTTGTTGTTGTTTATGTACTATTTCATAATGCTTACCCGGATCATATCGTTTTGTTAGAATTGTACGGCGCAATTGGTGCAATTTTAGGTCATGATTTTCCTTTCTTTATGAAATTTAAAGGGGGAAAGGGAATCGCATGTAGTTTTGGTATGATTGTGGCACTGTTTCCGCAATGTCTGCCTATCTGTGTTTTGATTTTTATTCTTGTTGTTGCCATTACCCGCTATGTATCGTTGGGATCCATTCTGGCAGTGCTTGCATTGATGGCGCAAGTCTGGATTTTCGGAACAAAAGGCTGGCTGCGCTTTGCTACAGCTGATGTACTTGAGGCACAGATTTTAGTTTCTTTTGTCTGTATACTTGCCATTGTTTTACATCGAAGCAATATCAAAAGATTGCTGCATGGGAATGAAAATAAATTCTCATTCAAATCAAAACGTGGTTAGAAACATGGAGTTTAGAATCCTGCAATGCAGGATTCTTTTCGATTGAAATTATGGAGGAATGCAAATGCAGGTTGGAGTTATTGGCGCAGGAAGTTGGGGAACAGCACTTGCTATTTTATTACAAGCAAACGGATGTGATGTGACCTTGTGGTCGCATCGTGCGTCGCAGATAGAGGCAATGGAGCAGACCAGAGAGTGTGATAAACTGCCGGGGGCTTTGCTTCCGAAGGAAATGCATCTGACCGCTGATTTAGAAAAATGCATCAGAAATAAGGCTCTTTTGGTCATGGCAGTACCATCAAAGGCAACGCGGGAAACAGCAGAAAAAATAAAACCATTTGTGACGAAAGACCAGATCATCTGCAGTGTTTCAAAAGGAATAGAAGAGGATACACTATTTACGCAATGCGGTATTTTGGAAGATGTATTGGGGCAGGATGCAAAGATTGGCGTTTTGAGTGGTCCATCCCATGCAGAGGAAGTAGTCAAAGCATTGCCGACCGTTGTCGTTGCCGGAGCAAAAGATATGGCAGTAGCTGAATTTTTACAAAATGCATTTATGAATGATAATTTCCGCGTGTATACGAGCACAGATGTGATAGGAATAGAAATTGGTGCATCGCTTAAAAATGTGATAGCATTAGCAGCCGGAATGTCAGATGGATTAGGATATGGAGATAACACAAAAGCAGCATTGATTACCCGGGGAATCAAAGAAATTTCATCGCTTGCTCTGGCTATGGGAGGGTTGCCACAGACACTTAGTGGTCTTGCTGGAACCGGGGATCTGATTGTGACCTGCTCTAGTATGCATAGTCGAAACCGAAAAGCGGGGATGTTGATCGGACAGGGCATGCGTCCGGAAGATGCCATGAAAGAAGTGCAGATGGTGGTAGAAGGCGTGTATTCTGCAAAGGCAGCACTGGCATTAGGCAAACAATATAACGTTAGCCTGCCAATTATTGAACAAGTCAATGATGTATTGTTTTGTGGTGTGGATCCCAAGATTGCAGTGCAGCGATTGATGGAACGTGATAAAAAACCTGAGATTATATAAAACCCATTGACTACCCTTATCCAAGATGCTAGAATAATTAAGCAGTGCACAAGATATAGTGCGATTTATGAAATAAGATGACAATATATAGATGCAGAAAGGGTGGGCACTATGATAAAAGTAGTGAAGAAAGACGGTACATTAGAAGATTTTAACGTACAAAAAGTCGTAGATGCAGTGAATAAATCAGCATGCAGAGTGTTGATTAATTTTACAGAAGAAGAAGAAAAATTTATTTGCCAATTTGTAGAAGAAAAAGTTTTTGCACTTGGCATGGAGCGTATTGAGATTGCGCAGATGCATAATATCGTGGAAGGCGCGTTAGAGCGCGTCAACCCTGTCGTTGCAAAGAGTTATCGAGACTATCGAAACTATAAGCAGGATTTTGTTCAGATGCTGGATGACGTTTACACGAAGAGCCAGTCTATTATGTATATTGGAGACAAGGAAAATGCAAACACAGATAGTGCGCTTGTCTCAACCAAGAGAAGCTTGATTTTTAATGAATTTAACCGTGAATTATACAAAAAGTTCTTTTTGACAACGGAGGAGATTCAGGCAATTCGTGATGGTTATATTTATATTCATGACATGTCAGCCAGACGTGATACCATGAATTGTTGTCTTTTTGACGTCAAGGCAGTCTTAGAGGGTGGCTTTGAGATGGGAAATATCTGGTATAACGAGCCGAAATCCTTAGATGTTGCGTTTGACGTTATCGGAGATATTGTACTTAGTGCAGCCAGCCAGCAGTATGGTGGCTTTACAGTGCCAAGTGCTGACTTGATTTTAGATAAATATGCAGAGATTTCATTTGCTAAGTATGTTGAAAAATATACGGGGTTAGGACTTTCGCAGGAAAAAGCGGAAGAAACAGCTATGGCAGATGTAGAACGTGATTTTGAACAGGGATTCCAGGGTTGGGAGTACAAGTTTAATACGGTTGCCAGCAGCCGAGGCGATTATCCGTTCATTACCGTTACAGCGGGAACAGGAACAACGCGTTTTGCTAAGATGGCAACGATTTGCATGTTGCGTGTCCGTATGAATGGACAAGGGAAAAAGGGACACAAAAAACCGGTATTATTCCCTAAAATTGTATTTTTATATGATGAAAATCTGCATGGACCGGGCAAGGAATTAGAAGATGTCTTTGATGCAGGTATTGAATGCTCAAGAAAAACAATGTATCCGGATTGGTTGAGTTTGACAGGTAAAGGTTATATTGCCAGCATGTACAAGCAATATGGCGAGATTATTAGTCCAATGGGATGTCGTGCGTTCCTTTCTCCATGGTATGAAAGAGGCGGCATGAATCCGGCAGATGATAAGGATCGTCCGGTCTTTGTTGGTCGTTTTAATATCGGAGCAGTCAGCTTGCATTTGCCAATGATTTTAGCAAAGGCAAGACAGGAAAGCCGTGATTTTTATGAAGTACTTGACTATTATTTGGAATTGATCCGTAAGCTGCATATCCGTACGTATGCTTATTTAGGAGAAATGCGTGCTTCTACGAACCCACTTGCCTACTGCGAAGGTGGATTCTATGGCGGACATTTAAAATACAACGATAAGATTAAACCAATCTTAAAGACAGCAACGGCTTCTTTTGGAATTACAGCATTTAATGAATTACAGGAATTGTATAACGGTAAATCCCTGGTAGAAGATGGTCAGTTTGCCGTAGAAGTTTTAGAGCACATCAATGAAAAAATCAACCAGTTCAAAAAAGAAGATGGCAATCTTTATGCTATCTATGGAACGCCGGCAGAAAACCTTTGTGGTTTGCAGGTAAAACAGTTCCGTAAAAAATATGGATTGGTTGAAAATGTTTCCGATCGTGAATATGTCAGCAACAGTTTTCATTGCCATGTAACAGAAGACATTACGCCAATTCAAAAACAGGATCTGGAGTATCGTTTCTGGGAACTTTCAAATGGTGGAAAAATTCAGTATGTGAAGTATCCAATCGGGTACAATAAAGAAGCAGTTAAGACCTTGGTACGTCGTGCCATGGATATGGGATTTTACGAAGGCGTCAATCTTTCATTGTCTTATTGTGATGATTGCGGACACGAAGAACTTGATATGGATGTCTGCCCGGTATGCGGCAGCCACAATTTGACAAAGATTGAGCGTATGAATGGGTATCTTTCTTATTCCAGAGTCAAGGGTGATACCAGATTAAATGATGCGAAAATGGCAGAAATCGCAGAGAGAAAGAGTATGTAGTATAGGTGAATATAATGCGTTATCATAACATTACGAAAGACGATATGTTAAATGGGGATGGTCTGCGTGTCGTTTTATGGGTTGCAGGATGCGACCATTGTTGTAAAGACTGTCAAAATCCGATTACCTGGGATCCAAATGGTGGTTTGGAATTTGATGAAGAGGCAAAAGCAGAATTGTTTGAAGCCTTGCATCATGATTATATTTCCGGAATTACCTTTAGCGGAGGAGATCCTTTGTTTTACGGTAACCGGGAAGCAGTGACAGGACTGGCGAAAGAAATCAAAGAACAGTTTCCGGAGAAGACAATCTGGCTGTATACCGGATTTACGTATGAGACAATAGAGACACTTCCTATTATGGAATATGTGGATGTTCTGGTAGATGGTGAGTTTATTGTGGAACAGAAAGATACCAGTCTTTATTGGCGTGGAAGCAGTAACCAACGCGTCATTGATGTACGAAACACTAGAAAAACAAACCAAATAGTGTTACATTGTAAATAATAAAATCTTTTAGGAGTAGTTTACATGAAGATAGCATGGAAAAAATTAACCGATTCCGCAAAAATGCCGGAGAGAGGAAGCGTATGGGCAGCAGGGTATGATTTGTTTGCTGATCTGACAGAAGATTGTGTTTTAGAACCACATGAGACACATATGATTGGAACAGGAATTGCTGTTGCTATTCCGGAGGGATATTTTGGTGGTATTTTTGCACGAAGTGGTTTATCTGCAAAGGAAGGACTTCGCCCGGCAAATTGTACTGGCGTCGTGGATGCAGATTATCGTGGAGAAATCAAGGTGGCACTTCATAACGACAGCGAAGAACGTCGTGTGGTGCAGCCGGGACAAAAAATTGCACAAATGGTTGTGATGCCGTTTCTTTCGGTTGAATTTGAAGAAGTTACCGAATTGGACGAGACAGAACGGGGAAAAGGTGGATTTGGTTCCACCGGCAAAATGTAGGAGGATTACATTATGGGAGAAGCAGTATCAAGTATTCGGGAACGTATGGTAAAATTTTACGCAAAAGATGACAACACCCTTACGCTCAATGCGACACCAGGGCATTTCGCAACAAGTTCGTCACACATCAATTACTATATTGATGTAACGCGTTTGAAGGTGCGTGCAAATGAAGCAAGAGAAGCAGCCAGAAGTCTTAAAAATCGTATGCTGCATCATGTGACAACGGTAGACACCATTGTCTGTATGGATGGCACAGAAGTACTTGGTGCATATCTGGCGGAAGAATTAGAAAAAGGACATTTTTCAAATAACAATAAACATGAGACCGTTTATATTGTCTCGCCGGAGGTTAACAGTATCAATCAATTGTTATTCCGTGAAAATATTCGTCCTTCCATAGAAGGAAAAAATGTATTACTTTTGCTGGCAACTATGACAACAGGTGAGACAGTACGCAAAAGTCTGGAATGTATTGAGTATTATGGTGGCAATGTTGTTGGTGTATCTGCGATCTTTGGTACGATGACAAAAGTAGAAGACACAGAAGTCTTCCCACTTTTTACGACAGAGGATCTTCCGGGATATCAGACATTTGCTCCACATGAGTGCCCATATTGTAAGAAGGGCATGCCGATTGAAGCCATGGTCAATGGTTTTGGTTATTCTAAGTTATAATAAAAAGTCAGAATGCGCCAAGTATTGCTCGGCGCATTCTTTAGGCAGTTTTTTAGAGAGGTTATGAAATGGCAAAGAAAATATACGACGAGAGCAGTATTGCCGTATTAGAGGGATTGGAGGCAGTGCGAAAAAGACCTGGAATGTACATTGGTA
This sequence comes from uncultured Lachnospiraceae bacterium, assembly GCA_934352055.1. Classification (GTDB taxonomy): domain Bacteria; phylum Bacillota; class Clostridia; order Lachnospirales; family Lachnospiraceae; genus Pararoseburia. The sequence continues at coordinate 214,934 of CAKRJY010000003.1, read as the reverse complement.
GTGTATCGCGAAAAGGTCTGAATCACCTGGTATACGAAATCGTAGATAACTCAGTAGATGAACATTTAGCAGGAGCTTGTGATACGATTTGGGTAACACTGGAAGCAGATGGCTCTTGTACCGTAGAAGATAATGGACGAGGGATTCCAGTAGGATTGCATGCTACCGGTGTCTCAGCAGCGCGTGTTGTCTTTACGACATTGCATGCCGGCGGAAAGTTCGATGATAGTGTATACAAGACAAGTGGTGGTCTGCATGGCGTAGGTTCTTCTGTTGTAAATGCATTGTCTACTTATATGGATGTTGAAATTTCACGTGATGGTTATATTCACCATGATCGTTATGAGCAGGGACATCCGGTGCTTGCATTAGAGAAGGGACTGCTTCCTACCATTGGGAAAACAAAAAAGACAGGGACAAAGATTAATTTCCTTCCGGATCCGGAAATTTTTGAAAAAACCAACTTCAAAGAAGATGAAATCAAAAGTCGTATGCATGAAACGGCATATCTGAATCCAAAGCTTACCATTATTTATGAAGATAAGCGAAAAGAAGAAGTAGAACATATTGAATATCATGAGCCTGATGGAATCATAGGCTTTGTGAAGGATATCAATAAAAATGCAGAAAAATTGCATGATGTCGTATATTTTAGCGGAGAATCAGAGGGAATCAGTGTAGAGATTGCTTTTCAGTATTGTAATGAGTTTCATGAGAATATACTTGGATTCTGTAACAATATTTATAATGCAGAGGGTGGAACACATATTACCGGATTTAAGACGGTTTTTACCACGGTTATCAATAACTATGCCAGGGAACTCGGTATCCTCAAGGAAAAGGATGCCAATTTTAATGGGGCAGATGTCAGAAATGGTATGACTGCTGTAGTATCGATCAAGCATCCGGCACCACGTTTTGAAGGTCAGACAAAGACGAAATTAGATAATCAGGATGCATCAAAAGCAACGGCGAAAGTGACAAACGATGAAATTCAATTGTATTTTGACCGTAATATCGATACTTTAAAAACGGTTATTTCCTGTGCAGAAAAAGCGGCAAAAATCAGGAAAACAGAGGAACGTGCAAAAACCAACCTTTTGACAAAGCAGAAGTTTTCTTTTGATAGTAATGGAAAACTGGCAAATTGTGAGAGCAGGGATGCCACAAAGTGTGAAATCTTTATCGTGGAGGGGGATTCTGCCGGCGGTTCCGCAAAAATGGCGAGAAACCGTATGTATCAGGCAATTATGCCAATCCGTGGAAAGATTTTAAATGTTGAAAAAGCAAGTATTGATAAGGTACTTGCAAATGCAGAAATCAAGACGATGATCAATGCATTTGGCTGTGGTTTTTCCGAAGGCTATGGAAATGATTTTGATATAACAAAGTTACGCTATGACAAGATTATTATTATGGCGGATGCCGATGTAGATGGTGCGCATATCTCGACATTACTTTTAACACTGTTTTATCGCTTTATGCCAGAATTGATTTATGAAGGACATGTGTATATTGCGATGCCTCCACTTTATAAAGCAATTCCATCCAAAGGCAAAGAAGAATATTTATACGATGACGCTGCATTGGAAAAATACCGAAAAACACATACTGGTAATTTTACTTTACAAAGATATAAGGGACTTGGCGAAATGGATGCAGAACAGTTGTGGGAGACAACGTTAGATCCTGAGCAGCGTATCTTAAAAAAAGTTGAGATTGAAGACGGGCGTATGGCATCAGATGTTACGGAAATGCTGATGGGGAATGATGTGCCGCCGCGACGTGCATTTATCTATGAACACGCGCGTGATGCACAATTAGATGTATAACCTTTTGAAAAAAGGAAGTAGGAGAAAAGATAGATGGCAGTACAGGAAAAATTAATTCACATGGAATACTCAGAGATTATGGAGAAATCTTATATTGATTATGCCATGAGTGTTATTATTGCAAGAGCGTTGCCGGATGTTCGTGACGGTTTAAAGCCCGTACAAAGAAGAACGCTTTATGATATGCATGAATTGGGAATCCGCTATGATAAACCGTTCCGAAAATCGGCAAGAATTGTCGGTGATACGATGGGTAAATACCATCCACATGGAGACAGTTCCATTTATGAATCTCTTGTGGTAATGTCACAGGATTTTAAAAAAGGTCTTCCTTTGGTAGAGGGACATGGTAATTTTGGCTCTATCGAAGGAGATGGCGCTGCTGCAATGCGTTATACGGAAGCACGTTTGCATAAGGTGACGCAGGAATGTTATCTTGCAGACCTGGATAAGGATGTAGTAGATTTTATTCCCAACTTTGATGAGACAGAAAAAGAACCGGAAGTACTCCCTGTAAAAGTACCTAATTTATTGATCAATGGTGCGGAAGGTATTGCAGTTGGAATGGCAACCAGTATTCCACCACATAATTTTGGTGAAGTGATTGACGGTGTGATTGCGTATATGAAGAATCCGGATATCAATACACAGCAAATGATGGAATATATCAAAGGACCGGATTTCCCAACCGGAGGCATTGTTGTTAACAAAGATGATTTACACGCAATTTATGCAACCGGAACCGGTAAAATCAAAGTGCGTGGTAAAGTGGAGATTGAAAAAGTCAAAGGCGGCAAGGAACGACTGATTATTACAGAAATTCCATATACCATGATCGGTGCAAATATCGGTAAATTTTTAAATGATGTATGTGGTCTGGTGGAAACGAAGAAAACGACGGATATTGTTGACATTTCAAACCAATCTTCCAAGGAAGGCATTCGCATTGTAATCGATTTGAAAAAGGGAGCAAATGCGGAAAATCTTTGCAATCTTCTCTACAAAAAAACCCGTTTGGAAGATACCTTTGGTGTGAACATGCTTGCAGTTGCAGATGGAAGACCGGAAACGATGGGAATCGTACCAATCATTCGTCATCATGTGAATTTTCAATATGAATTAGCAACCAGAAAGTACACAACACTTTTGGCAAAAGAACGCCAGAAGAAGGAAATCCAGGAAGGTTTGATTAAAGCCAGTGATGTCATTGATCTGATTATTGAAATTTTACGTGGCAGTAAAGATATGAAAATGGCAAAGGCATGTCTGGTAGAAGGCATTACGGAAGGGATTCGTTTTAAATCGGAACAGGCAAAAAAAGATGCCGCCAAATTAAAATTTACAGAGCGTCAGGCAACAGCAATCTTAGAGATGCGTTTGTATAAACTGATTGGTCTGGAAATCCAGGCATTGATGAATGATTACGAAAAGACCATGAAAAATATTCAGGAATATTCGGATATATTGGAAAATCGTGGTTCTATGGCAAAAGTCATTATGAAGGAATTGCAGGCATTCAAAAAGGAATATGCCAGAGAACGTCGTACTGTTATTGATAATGTGGCTGAGGCTGTCGTTGAGGAAAAACCAATCGAAGAAGTGGATGTTGCCGTGATGATTGATCGTTTTTCCTATGGACGTGTTGTGGATATGGCAACATATGAACGAAATAAAGAAGCAGCAGATGCAGAGAGCAGAGAAATTATTTTCTGTAAAAATACGGACAAGCTGGCTCTTTTTACAAACAAAGGACAGATGCATCTAATCAAAGTGCTTGATTTACCATTCGGAAAATTCCGGGATAAAGGTCAACCACTTGATAACGTAAGTAATTTTGATACAACGAAAGAAGAAATTCTTTTGATCGCATCTCTTGCACATCTGAGAGACAAAAAAGTTGTATTTGCTACGAAGACATCGATGTTAAAAGTGGTAGATGGAAAAGAATTTGATGTCGCAAAACGTACGACAGCAGCCACAAAACTGGCAGAGGAAGATGAACTTCTTCTGGTAGGCATTTTGCAGGAGCAGGATACCATTGTGATGCAGAGTCAAAAAGAAATGTTTTTGCGTATTGATGCTGCAGCAATTCCGGAAAAAAAGAAGGGCGCCATTGGTGTCCGTGGTATGCGTTTGGCAGATACCGATCTTTTACAGGCAGTATTTCTGATGCATGCAGGCGATAGTGAAACCGTGAAGGTAAAAGGCAAAGATGTAGTGTTAAATCGATTGCATATAGGCAATCGTGATACGAAAGGTGTCAAAAAATAATGATTTTGGATGAACAGACATCTGCTTTTTTGAAAGAAATAGCCAAAAGAGGCAGTGTTTTGGGGTTGGATGCCATGCAGACATTGATGCAATATCTGGGCAATCCACAGGACAAACTACAGATTATACATGTGGCAGGAACCAACGGAAAAGGTTCCTGCTGCTGTATGCTGCAAAATATTTTGTGTAAACAGGGATATGCTGTTGGTTTATATACATCTCCCGCTGTCTTTTGTGAGGAAGAACGTTTTCGCATTAACGACAATTTTATAACAGCGGATGCATACAACCATTATATGCATCGGATGGAAGATGCATGGAATGAAGTGGTGCAAAAGACAGGGCAGAGACCAACGATTTTTGAGGTGGAAACTGCGCTGGCATATCTGTATTTTTATGAATCCGGGTGCGACTATGTTATTATGGAAGTTGGTATGGGGGGAGCGACCGATGCAACAAACGTAATGAAACAGAGTCTGTGTAGTGTCATTGCTTCTATTGGCATGGATCATATGCAGTTTTTGGGAGAGGATGTGGCAAAGATTGCTCACATCAAAGCAGGCATCATCAAACCACATGGCGAATGTGTTTGTACATGGCAGGAAAATGCAGTAGCAGATGCATTGCAGAGCGTGGCAGACAAGCAGAAGGCAAATCTTACTTTTTGTGATGAAAATGCAGTGCTTTTACATGAAAGACAGCCACTTTGTTATGATTACAAAGAATTTACGGATATCACAGTTTCTTTGCAGGGAACCTTTCAATTACAAAATAGTGTGTTGGTCTTAGAAACAGTACGCGCCTTACGAAGATTAGGTGTTGATATTGATGATAGCTCTGTAAGTGAGGGAATCCGGGAAGCCAGTTGGCCAGGGCGAATGGAATGTATAAGCAAAAAACCATGTATCTATATCGATGGCGCACACAACTGGCCGGCGGTAAAACAATTGAAAAAGACATTGGATACCAATTTTACAAATAAAACAATAACCTATATAATAGGAGTACTTGCGGATAAAGAGTATCAAAAGATGTTGCCATTACTTTTGCCGATGGCAAATCATATTTATACGGTAACACCGAAAAATGAACGCGCCTTACCGGCACAAGAGCTTGCAAGGACGATACAGGCAGAAGGGTATGATGCAAAAGCATGTGATTCCATAGAATGCGCAGTAAAACAAGCTGTGGATGCGGTGGATGATGTGATTCTGGCATTTGGTTCACTTTCCTATCTGGGCGAATGTAAACGTGTGGTAACATCGGTGATAAAGGAGTAAGAGATGTTTGATCATGAAAAAATAAAACAGGGTGTACGCATGATTTTAGAGGGAGTTGGAGAGGATCCAGGCAGGGAAGGTCTCGTTGAAACACCGGATCGTGTTGCACGTATGTATGAAGAAATTTTTAGTGGTTTATATATGGATGCTGCAGAACCATTGGCAAAGCGTTTTCATGTGGCTGGCAATGAAATGGTATTGGAAAAGGATATTGTGTTCTATAGTACCTGTGAACATCATCTGATGCCGTTTTTTGGCAAAGCACATGTGGCTTATATTCCTAAAGGTGAAGTTGTGGGATTGAGTAAGATTGCAAGAACCGTTGAGGTTTTTGCCAAAAGACCACAGCTGCAGGAGCAATTGACAGCGCAAATTGCAGATGCAATCAACGAACAGCTGCATCCGATGGGTGTGATGGTTATGGTGGAAGCAGAACATACCTGTATGACTATGCGTGGCGTCAAAAAACCCGGCAGCAAGACGGTTAGTTATGTAACACGAGGCATTTTTGCAGAGGATACAGCTTTGCAGGATCGCTTTTTTCAATTAGTAAAATAAAGAGTTTGGATTGATCATATGGACACAGTGACAAGGCTGATACAACATCCGCTATACAAAGAAAAATACGATGCTTTACAGGCATATGAAAAAGAACGCTTGTATTGTTGCCATGATATGCGTCATTTTATGCGCGTGGCACAAATTGCGGATCAGATTGCGAGAGAAAATGGACTTTCGTTTTCTACGGAAGAGATTACGTTGGCGGCATTGTTACATGATATAGGACGTACGATGCAATACCAACATAAAATCTCCCACGCAGAGGCGTCAGCGTCATTTGCAAGGGAGATTTTGTTGTCTCTTGGATATGATGATAAAAAAACAGAAGAAATCAGAAAAGCAATTAGAACGCACAGCAATCGAACGGATGCGAAGAAGCGTTTTGCAAGGCGGGGAGAACTGCAATCCTTAGATGAACTATTGTCGTTTGCGGATCAGTTTTCGCGGGAATGTTTTTCCTGTGAGGTAAAAGACAGTTGTAAGTGGAAAACAGAAGAAAAGATAGATCGTATATATTTTGATATAACAACAAACCAGGTAAGCGAAAAAGGGGGAGAATGATGATTATTGGAAAGCAGCATTTTGACACACAGGGGCATACATATGTGATGGGGATATTGAATGTGACGCCGGATTCCTTTTCCGATGGAGGGCGGTTTGATTCCATAGACGCAGCACTAAAGCATACACAGCAGATGGTAGATGCAGGGGCAGATATCATTGATGTCGGTGGAGAATCTACCCGACCGGGGCATGAAAAGATAACTGACCAGGAGGAAATCGAACGCGTCGTTCCGGTGATTGAACGCATCAAAAAAGAATTTTCTATTCCGGTATCTTTGGATACCTATAAGTCAGCTGTAGCAAAAGCAGGAATTGCTGCCGGAGCAGACCTTTTAAACGATATCTGGGGCTTACAATATGATGATACATTGGGCGGGCTTGTTGCAGAAAGTGATGTAGCATATTGTCTGATGCATAATCGAAACCAGATTACAGAAGCGATGGATGCAGATGTGTTTATAGGGCAGATGAAAGAGGATGTGGAACGCGCCCTTGCAGCAGGCATCAAAAAAGAACGCATAATTATAGATCCTGGCGTTGGCTTTGCAAAGACACAGGAACAAAATCTTATGACAATAGCAAATCTGGATCGCTTGAATGCCTTGGGCTATCCGGTGCTGCTTGGAACATCCAGAAAATCAGTGATCGGTTATGTTTTAGATGTACCGGTAGATAAGCGCTTGGCAGGTACACTTGCAACAACGGCAGCGGCTGTAAATCAGGGCTGTATGTTTGTGCGTGTGCATGATGTAAAGGAAAATGTAGAATTGATTCAGATGATGGAACGCATCCGGGAAAGTAGGTAAAAATGGAACAGATTTTAGTACAGGGACTCCAGGTCTTTGGGTATCATGGTGTATATGAACAGGAAAAAGAAGAAGGACAGACATTTCTTGTCAATTGTGTGATGGATACTTCCTTTGCAAGTGCCATTCATTCGGATGACGTAGGCGAAACCGTAGATTATGGTACCGTATGTCTGTTTATCAAAAAATATTTTGAGGAAAAAGCATACGATCTTCTGGAAAAAGTGGCAGATGAACTTGCGACATCCATTATGTATGCTTTCCCTGGAATTGAAAAAATACAAATCCAGATAACAAAGCCAAATGCGCCAATTCCTATGGAATTTGAAAGTGTTGGTGTGCGCGTAGAGAAAAAATGGCATAAGGTAGCACTTGCCATTGGAAGTAATATGGGAGATAAGGAAAAGTATCTGACGGATGCATTGGAAACGTTGATTGCAAATCCGGATATTCGAAACGTGATTGTTTCGGATTATATAGAGACAGAACCATACGGATATGTGGATCAGGATAAATTCCTAAATGGAGCGGTGACATTAGAAACCTTATTGTCAGCAGAAGATCTGCTTATCTTTTTACATGAAATCGAGGCAAAAGCAGAACGAAAACGCGAAATCCATTGGGGACCACGTACGTTGGATCTGGACATTTTATTGTATGATGATGTATGTATGCACACGAAGGAATTGACGATCCCACATATTGATATGTGTAACCGCATGTTTGTGTTAGAACCATTGATGCAAATTGCACCGGGACTTGTACATCCGGTTCGAAGACGTACGATTTATGATTTGTATCACATTTTAAAGGAAAAAGAAAATGCATAAAATTAGAGGAAACCGTATCTGGCAGATTGTATATCCGATTCTTGTGTACTATCTTTGTTATAATTTGTTTTTTTCCATATTGTGTCTATGTTTTGGCACACATTTGAGTCATTTATTTTTGCTTGGGATGGCAAGTCTTTTGACCATTCCATTTTGCTATCAGATCTATCGGAAAGCACCTGTTGTAAGAGCACAGAAGCTTCTAGATAAACATACTTTGGGAAGAGAATGCTTATATATACTTGCAATTGTGCTATGGGGACTTTTTTTGAATTATCTGATTACGCATACACCACTTGTTGCACTGTCCAAAGGATATGCGCAGGCAAACAGTACGCTTTATGCAGGAAGTTTATGGATTAAGATTTTTTCCAACTGTATCTGTATTCCTATATTAGAAGAACTCGTTTATCGGGGAATTGTCTGTGGACAGTTACAATTATGGTATGATAAAAAAATTGCTGTGTTTATTTCTGCATTTTGTTTTGGTATCATGCACTTTAATGTGGTACAATTCTTATATGGATTTCTTGTAGGTCTTGTGATAGCAGCAGTATATGTAAAAACGCGCAAATTATGGGTGGTAATGGTTGCTCATGGCGTTACGAATTTCGCTGTTGTTTTGTTAGCAGGCCTGGGATAAGACACTTTAGAACAGACATAAGGAGGATCTATTTATGGACAACAACAAGATTACACTTACAATTGGTAGGCAAAAAAACATTGCATTGATTGCGCATGATGGAAAAAAGGCAGAAATTATTGCATGGTGTGAGGAACATAAAGAAGAATTAAAAAAACATTTCCTTTGTGGTACAGGAACAACAGCCCGTATGATTACAGATCGTACCGGACTGCCAGTACGTGGATATAACAGTGGCCCTCTTGGCGGAGATCAGCAGGTTGGAGCAAAAGTAGTAGAAGGACAGATTGATCTGATTATTTTCTTTTCGGATCCTTTGACAGCTCAGCCACACGATCCTGATGTGAAGGCTCTGCTTCGTATCGCTCAGGTATACGATATTCCAATCGCAAATAACAAAGCGACTGCAGATTTTATCATTACATCAGATTATATTGATCAGGAGTATAATCACGATGTGATCAATTTTAAGAAAAATATTTCAGAGAGAGCAGAAACACTCTAGAAATGTGGGGGGACAGATGAGCAAACAGGAGAATCCTAATGTAGTGGGAAATATTGCAATTGTATTTATGTCACTTTTATTGATTGCCATTGGATGTATTATGCTTTTTACCGATGCGGTACGCATGATTTATTTCTGCTATGGGGCAGGCGCATGTCTATTGGTCTGGGGCATTTGGATGATCAGTCGTTACTTTTTACATAAGGAGTTTCAGAGAACGACCAATTATGGTTTTTCTGTGGGAACACTTGTTGTCATATTAGGAGCTGTTGATTTGATCCGTGCGCAGGAGATTGCCGATTCAATTCCCAATTATCTTGGCATTCTGGTTCTGATTGAAGGAGTTGTCATGTTACAGAATACGGTGCAATTAAAGAATTTAAAGGGAAATCTTTGGACAGTAAGTTTGATTTTTTCTTTGTGTTCTGTTGCGGGTTCTGTTGTTATATTGTTGAATTTGGGGAATATAATAACAAAGTATGTAACTGTTTTTTATCTGATGCTTGTGATAGTAGGTGCATTTGCGTTGTTATCGCTTTGTTTTGTGGGCATTCGTACCAAACGTTATCATAAGGAGACACAACGGGAATTGGAGCGCAATATGGAAGAGTCTGCGCAATGGTTTGCAGCAAAAGAAAAAGCACCTTTGGAACAGGAAGAAACGGAGACAGTGACAGAGTCTATTGAGGAGAATACAGATGAAGAGCCTTCCAAGAAAGAAGATGACGAACAGGTCTCTTCTCTTGTTGAGGACGAGGTGGAAGTGTAAGGTCTTCCGGAAAGGAGCATACACATGGCAAATATATCAGATTATTTAGATTGGCGTGGCGATATTACGTTAGAGAAGGATCCATTTAACGAAGTGGATAATCTGGTGCTGGCACAACTGGCATACACAGATTTTGATGGGATTGTACCTAGAGTAGGGCAGGGGATGGAAAGTATCACGCTACAAGAAGCACATGATACCTTTTTTTCTATCTATTCTGAGAAAGAAATCATGGCAAGGGTTTCTACAACAAAAGTTGCTCCATTTCTGATGCATAAGATGGTGAAATCAGAGCGTTTTAAAAATATGCGTCTGATGAACTACATTAACGAAATTGATGAAGAAAACCAGACACAGTTTTCTGCGGTCTCTTTCTTATTGGATAACGGTACGATATATGTGGCTTACCGGGGGACAGATAATACCATTGTTGGGTGGAAAGAGGATTTTAATATGTCCTTTTTATACCAGACGCCCGGACAGATTCGTGCGGCACAATATCTCAATGATTGTTATGGATTTGCAGAATACCCATTGATTGTTGGTGGCCATTCAAAAGGTGGTAATTTTGCGGTGTACGCATCTGCTTTTTGCAAGCGCAGCGTGCAAGATCGCATTGTATGTGTATATTCCAATGATGGTCCTGGTTTTTTACCGGAAATTACATCACAGGAGTCCTACCGCCGAATTACAGAACGCGTGGTCAGTACCATACCGGAGTCATCGATTGTTGGCATGCTATTAGAAAATGATTTACATCATCGTGTGGTAAAAAGTTCCCAGACAGGAGCAATGCAGCACGATGCGATGTCATGGAAAGTGCTTGGAAATCATTTTGTATTTGCCGATAATCTGTCAGAATCAAGCGTTATGCTTGACCGTACGTTGAAAAACTGGATTTACGGATTAGAGGCAGATGAACGGGAAGAATTCGTTGACATTTTATTTGGTACGCTACAATCCACGGGAGCAGTTACGTTAGATGAACTGACAGCCAATAAATTCGCAATGATGTGTAATATATCAAAATCACTTTCTTCATTACCGCAAGAAAAACAGATGGTTTTAAAAGATGTGATTCGTCGATTTGCTTATTCGAGTGGAGAGACATTGGCAGATAATATGCAGGAAAAACTCATGCATAATCCGCTATCGGTGCGTTTTAAACGAGGCACAAAAAATAATAGCATAAGAAAAAACGAGTAAACGAGAGAATACGCAAGAAAATGATAGGATTCTTGGAATGATGGGATGTGACATAAGTTGCAACTTGTTTCCTAGAATCCTATTATATGAAATGTGGTTAGCACTCATGCTTGAAGAGTGCTAACAGATAATGAGATAAAAATAAGGAGGCATATAGAAATGAAATTAGTACCATTAACAGATCGTGTTGTTTTAAAACAGTGCGAAGCAGAAGAAACAACAAAGTCAGGAATTATTCTTGCAAGTGCAGCACAGGAAAAACCTATGGAGGCAGAAGTTATTGCTGTAGGTCCTGGTGGAATGGTAGATGGTAAAGAAGTTGTTATGCAGGTAAAGGTTGGCCAAAAGGTAATCTATTCTAAATATGCTGGAACAGAAGTGAAATTAGAAGGCGAAGATTATATCATTGTTCGTCAGAACGATATTTTGGCAGTTGTAGAAGCTTAAAAATAGATTATAGGGAAAGAAGGAAATAAATTATGGCTAAAGAAATCAAATATGGCGCAGAAGCCAGAAAAGCATTAGAAGCAGGTGTTGATAAATTAGCAGACACCGTAAGAGTAACCATTGGACCAAAAGGACGCAATGTTGTATTAGATAAGTCTTATGGTGCTCCATTGATTACAAACGATGGTGTGACTATTGCAAAAGAAATTGAATTAGAAGATTCTTTTGAAAATATGGGAGCACAGCTTGTAAAAGAAGTTGCAACAAAGACAAATGATGTTGCCGGTGATGGTACTACAACAGCAACTGTTTTAGCACAGGCAATGATTAAAGAAGGTATGAAGAACTTAGCAGCAGGAGCAAATCCAATTGTTCTTCGTAAGGGAATGAAAAAAGCAACAGATGTAGCTGTTGACTCTATCGTTTCTATGTCAGAAAAAGTAAGCGGTAAAGAACAGATTGCTAAGGTCGCTGCAATTTCAGCAGGCGATGAAAGTGTTGGTAACATGGTAGCAGATGCCATGGAAAAAGTTTCTAACGATGGCGTTATCACCATTGAAGAATCCAAGACAATGCAGACAGAACTTGACCTTGTAGAAGGTATGCAGTTTGACCGTGGCTATATTTCAGCATACATGGCAACTGATATGGATAAGATGGAAGCTGTATTGGATGATCCATATATCTTGATTACAGATAAGAAGATCAGCAATATTCAGGAGATTCTTCCAATCTTAGAGCAGATTGTACAGTCTGGATCACGTCTTTTAATTATTGCAGAGGATGTAGAAGGAGAAGCACTCACTACATTGATCCTGAATAAATTAAGAGGTACCTTTAATGTAGTTGCTGTAAAGGCACCAGGCTATGGTGATCGTAGAAAAGAAATGTTACAGGATATCGCTATTTTGACAGGTGGTCAGGTGATTTCAGAAGAAGTAGGTCTTGAATTAAAGGATGCTACTATGGATCAGCTTGGTCGTGCAAAATCTGTTAAGGTTCAGAAAGAAACAACCGTTATTGTTGATGGCGAAGGTGATAAGGAAGCAATTGCAGCCAGAGTAGCACAGATTCGTGGACAGATTGAAGAGACAACATCAGAATTTGACAAAGAGAAATTACAGGAGCGTCTCGCTAAACTTGCAGGTGGTGTTGCAGTAATCCGTGTAGGTGCTGCTACAGAAACAGAAATGAAGGAAAGCAAGCTTCGTATGGAAGATGCATTAAATGCTACAAGAGCAGCCGTAGAAGAAGGTATCATCGCAGGTGGTGGATCTGCTTATATCCATGCTTCTAAGGAAGTTGCAAAATTGGTAGATTCTTTGGAAGGTGACGAAAAGACAGGTGCTAAGGTTGTATTAAAGGCATTGGAAGCTCCATTGTTCCATATTTCTGCAAATGCAGGATTGGAAGGCAGCGTTATCATCAATAAAGTAAGAGAGGCAGATCCTGGATTTGGATTTGATGCTTATAACGAAACATATGTGAACATGGTAGAGGCAGGAATCCTTGATCCTGTTAAAGTAACACGTAGTGCATTACAGAACGCATGCTCTGTAGCTTCTACATTGCTTACAACAGAATCTGTTGTTGCTGATATCAAAGAGCCGGCACCAGAAATGCCAGCAAATCCTGGAATGGGAATGATGTAAGATAAAAAAGAACGGCGATTTAGCCGTTCTTTTTTTGCGCATTATTATGCGCAAAAGGTGTAAAAACGCATTTGCCACCGCTTATAAAGTATGGTATTATAAATTACGTGTGTAAAGACATGTAAACTTGAAAAATAACGAAATGAGGATGTTATGGGTAAAGTAGCGATTTTAACAGACAGCAATAGCGGCATCACCCAGGAAGAAGCAAAGAAGCTTGGCATTTATGTATTTCCGACACCGGTATACATTAATGATGAAGTTTTTTACGAAGGCGTGGATTTAACAACAGAGCAGTTTTTTGCCAGACAGGCAGAAGGTGCTGAAATCAAGACGTCTATGCCGGTTGTGGGCGATGTGATTGACAAATGGGAAAGTTTGTTAGAGGAATATGATGAAGTTGTATATATTCCCCTTTCCAGTGGCCTGAGTAGTTCCTGCGATACAGCCATTATGTTGGCTGAAGATTATGATGGTAAAGTTCAGGTTGTGAACAACCAGCGTATTTCTGTAACGATGAAGTTATCGGTTTTTGATGCCAAGACACTTGCAGATGCAGGAAAAAGTGCAACAGAAATCAAAGAAATCTTAGAAGCTATGAAATTTGAATCCACAATTTATATTATGGTGGATACACTGGAATATCTGAAAAAAGGTGGAAGAATCACACCAGCTGCTGCAGCCATTGGTTCACTACTGAAAATCAAACCGGTACTACAGATTCGTGGTGAGAAATTAGATAGTTTTGCCAAGGCCAGAACAGTCAAACAGGCAAAACAGATTATGATGGATGCGATTGCACAGGATATGAAGGAAGTACTTCATGATCCGACAGGCGAAGATACCATTATTGCTATGGCACATACGCAGAATGAAGAAGAAATCGCAAAGTTTAAAGAAGAAGTGGAAGAGCGTTTCCCAGGACATGATATTATTGTAGACCCATTATCACTGGTGGTATCCAGTCATATTGGACCGGGAGCACTTGCAGTGACTTGTACAAAGAAATTAACATCATTTTAAATATATTTCTATTAGGAGGAACAAGAGCATGGTAAAAGCAGTTGTTGGTGCCAATTGGGGTGACGAAGGAAAAGGTAAAATCACAGATATGCTTGCACAGAATGCAGACATTATCGTGAGATTCCAGGGAGGAGCAAATGCAGGACATACAATCGTAAATAATTACGGTAAGTTTGCGCTTCATACATTGCCATCTGGTGTGTTTTACGATCATACAACAAGTATTATTGGAAATGGTGTTGCGCTGAATATTCCGGTTTTGTTTGACGAAATCAAATCAATTACAGACAAGAATGTTCCAATGCCAAAAATCAAAGTATCTGATCGTGCACAGATTGTTATGCCGTATCATATTTTATTTGATCAGTATGAGGAAGAACGTTTAGGAAAGGCATCTTTTGGCTCTACAAAGTCAGGCATTGCACCTTTTTATTCAGATAAATATGCAAAGATTGGCTATCAGGTAAGTGAGCTGTTTGATGATGAATTGTTAAAGGAAAAAGTGGTTCGTACCTGTGAAGCAAAGAATGTATTGTTAGAGCATTTATATCATAAGCCATTGCTGGATCCGGAAGAGTTATTGGAGACATTACATACCTATCGTGATATGGTTGCTCCTTATGTTTGTGACGTTTCTACGTATTTGTGGAATGCTTTAAAAGAAGGTAAGACCATCTTACTTGAGGGTCAGTTGGGTACCTTAAAAGACCCGGATCACGGTATTTATCCAATGGTTACATCATCTTCTACTTTGGCAGCTTATGGTGCGATTGGTGCAGGTATTCCGGCGCAATCGATTGAACAGGTTGTTACAGTATGTAAAGCATATTCCTCTGCTGTTGGAGCTGGTGCGTTTGTAAGTGAAATTTTTGGCGATGAAGCAGATGAACTTCGTAGACGCGGAGGCGACGGCGGTGAATTTGGTGCAACAACAGGTCGTCCAAGACGTATGGGATGGTTTGACTGTGTAGCCAGCAAGTATGGTTGCCGTATGCAGGGAACAACAGATGTTGCATTTACAGTTCTTGATGTTTTAGGATACTTAGATGAAATTCCAGTATGTGTAGGCTATGATATTGATGGAGAAGTTACAACAGATTTCCCTGTTACACATCTGCTGGAAAAAGCAAAACCGGTATATAAGACACTTCCGGGATGGAAGAGTGATATTCGTGGTATCAAAAAATACGAGGATTTACCAGAAAATTGCCGCAAATATATTGAATTCGTGGAGAAGGAGATTGGTTTCCCAATCACTATGATTTCAAATGGACCGGGAAGAGACGATATTATTTATCGCGAAGCTAAATAATAGATTTATAGAAATGACAGGATACAAAAGAGAGCCTCTGGCTCTCTTTTTGCTTTCACAAAAAAGACACAGTTCTAACACGTTATCAGCACATAGGAAGAATACAATACTCATTGTGTTATTTTTGGAAAAATAAGGGAGGACATCAACTTGATAGAAGTAGAACATCTAGTGAAGAAATATGGCAGTTTGACAGCTGTTGATGATCTTAGTATGAAGATTGAACCGGGGCGTATTTATGGTCTTTTGGGAAAAAATGGAGCAGGAAAGACGACAACCATGAATATGATGACCGGTTATATTGGAGCCACATCAGGAACCGTAAAAGTGTGTGGACATGATATTTTTAAAGAGGCAGAGGCAGCAAAACGAGAGATTGGTTATTTGCCGGAAATCCCACCTCTTTATACAGATATGACGGTATATGAATATTTGAGTTTTTGTGCGGAATTAAAAGGGATTGGAAAAAAAGAACGCGATGATAGCGTGGTAGAGGTTATGGAAAAAACAGGAGTTGAGGAAATGGAAGGACGCCTGATACGTAACTTGTCGAAAGGTTATCGGCAGCGAGTAGGATTAGCGCAGGCTATTATGGGAAATCCATCTATTATTATATTGGATGAGCCTACCGTTGGATTAGATCCTGTGCAGATGATTGAAATGCGTGATTTGATCCAGGAGCTTGGAAAAGAACATACCGTTATTTTAAGTTCCCATATTTTGTCAGAAGTGAGTGCTGTCTGTGACTATATATTCATCATATCGGATGGTAAGCTGGTTGCAAATGATACGACAGAAAACCTGACACAGCGTATGAATCGAGGCCAGCAGACGATTATGGTTACCATTAAAGGTGATGCTACTCGTGCACAGAAGATTCTTGATGATTTAGAGAAGGTAGATCATGTCACCATGGAACAAAGTGAAGAGGAAGGAACAGCTCTGCTTGCAGTGACAGCAAAAGGAAAAGAAGATATTCGTGAAGAAATATCTCTGTCGCTTTCAAAGGCTGGAATCGCAATCTTTGCTATGAAAGAGAATATCCAATCGTTAGAAGATGTATTTATTGAATTGACGGAAAAGGAGGACGAAGAATAATGCTTGCAATTTTTAAACGTGAATTCAAATCTTTATTCTGGAATATAACAGGATGGTTATTTATTGGAATAACATTGGCTTTATTTGGTCTGTATTTCTTTGTATATAATTTATCTTATGGTTATCCTTATATTTCATACTCATTATCTGCGATTGCATTTTTGTTTATGATAACAGTACCGATCCTGACGATGCGCGTGCTTGCAGAAGAAAAACATGCAAAGACGGATCAGCTTCTTTTGACGTCACCGGTATCTGTTGGAAAGATTGTCGCTGGTAAGTTTTTGGCATTGGCACTTGTATATACCATTTGTATTGCTGTTATTTGCGTTGCACCACTTGTGCTTATGATTTTTGGTGATGTACCGCTTGCAGAGACTTATGTTGGCATCCTTGGCTTTTGGCTATATGGTCTGGCAACGATTGCAATCGGTACGTTTGTTTCATCCATTACGGAAAGTCAGGTGATCTCCGCAGTGGTATCGTTTGGCTTGCTTTTTGTTGGTTATATGATGTCATCCATTTGTAGTGCGGTGTCATCATCTGGAAATCTTCTGACAAAAATTTTAGGCTGTTATGATTTGTATACGCCCCTAGACGATTTCTTCAATGGAACGCTATCCATTACGGGAATTGTATATTATGTATCCATCATTGCATTGGCATTGTTTTTGACAGAACAGGCCATTCAAAAGCGTCGTTGGACAGTAAGTCGGAATATGATTTCTACATCTGTATTTAGTACCGGTATGATTGCAGTGGGGATTGCGCTTGCCATTATTGTGAATATGATTGCCGCAGCGTTGCCGGAATCTTATACACAGGTGGATGCCACCTCGCAAAAATTATATTCGATTACAGAAGATACAGAAAACTATTTGAAGCAGCTGAAAGAGGATGTTACCATCTATGTCTTAGTGAATAAGAACAAAAAAGATGATAATGTGGATAGGACATTACAAAAATATGCATCTGCATCGAAGCATATCCGTGTGAAATATGTGGATCCAAATACGAGTCCGACATTTGCTTCGCAGTATACGAGTGAAGATGTTACAAGCAACAGTATCATTGTTGTATGTGGGAAGCGTTCCAAAGTGATTGATTATAATGCAGATGTCTATGAATCTTCGTATGACTCCAGTTATAACTATACGGTGACAGGATATGACTGTGAGGGACAGGTGACGGCTGCCATTCAGTATGTAACTTCAGAAAATACGACAAGTGTGTATGAATTGACAGGACATGATGAAACAACGTTATCCGGTGATTTTTCAGAAGTGTTTCAGAAGCGCTTTATGACGGTTGGTTCGCTCAACTTATTGTCAGTAGATGCGGTACCGTCCGACTGTGAGGCACTTTTTATCACCGCACCTCAGACAGATCTTTCTGCAGATGATTTGACGAAATTATCGGATTATCTGAATGCAGGCGGAAAAGTATATCTTTCCATCGATTATTCAAAATGGAAAGATCTTAGCAACTTTAAGCAGTTGTTGGAAGAAAATCATATTGAGACGACAGAAAGTCTTTTGGCAGAAACAGACCGGTCATATTATTATCAGAGCCCTCTCTATCTTTTACCTAAAGTAGAAGATACGGAAGTATCTGCAGATGTTGCCGGTATGACGCAGGTTTTTGTGCCATATACAGTGGGCCTGACGTATACTGGTGAGGATGATCAGGCGACTTCTTTTATGACAACATCAAATAGTGCGATTGCAAAAACGGCATCCAATATTTCAGCGGTACAAACGCAGGATGACCTTTCCAATCTTACGAGTGTGCAGGAAGGGGATAGTCAGGGGCAGTACAGTCTGGGAATGCTTGTGACAAATGAAAATAAGGGCGTTTTGTGTGTACTGGGTTCAGCAATGATGTGTACGGACAGTGCAAATCAGATTGTTTCCGGTCATAATGCGACGTTGTTTAATGGAATCGTAAATGCACTCGTTACCACAGACGAAAGTGCAGATCAGGCGGTTGTGGTTGCAGCGAAGGATTATACGGTGTCCAATCTGACAGTATCGGAAAATGCTATCTTAGTTTATGGCATTTTATGGGGCATCTTTATGCCGGTCGTATTGATGGTTATTGGTGTTATTGTGTGGGCTAGAAGGAGAAAACGTTAATGGATAAACAGAAAAAAACATTGCTGGTTCTGGTTATTCTCCTTGTTATAGCCGTGCTGGGATTATTTGGAGCAAAGAAACTGGCAGATAAGAAAGATAAGGCAGATGCCATCGATTCCGCAGAGGAAAGCATTCAGGTATATAAAACAACTGCAGAAGATGTCACGAAAGTGTCTTATTATAACAATGGTGCACAAATCACACTGACAAAGACAGAGGATACATGGAAAGATGCAGATGAGACGGTGTTGGATACCGATAAAGTGAATACATTACTCAGCTATCTGACAACCATCAAAGCAAGTGATGTGATTGAAGATACAGAAGATATCGAACAATATGGTTTTTCTTCACCGACAAATGAAGTGGTGGTTTCGACAGCGGAGGGGGAAACCACCTTTACAATTGGCATACAAAACAGTATTACAGATAAGTATTATCTTATGGTGAATTATGACGAGAGTAAGGTCTATGTGGTGGATTCTTCTATGCTTACAGCATGTGGCTATAGCATAGGAGATCTGACACCGGAGGAGACAACCGAATAAAAAAAGGGCTTATTTCCCTTTTTCTTCGTTATCATGTTTCTTTTTGTTTTGAATCATAAGATTCAGAAGCCACAGTGTGACTGGAATCAGAATCGTTGCGGCAATGGAAGCACTCAGATAAGACATGGTGTTGGTGTTATCAAAAATAGCTGCGATGATGGTTAGCAGATAAAGTGCAACCAATAATATGATGCCAAGAATGGCTAAAATCTGACGTAATCGTTGCATACATATTCTCCTTTATATCCATTAATAGAATCATAATAGCATAAAAGGGTGGAATGTGTAATTATGTTTTGCTTTTTTTTTCGGTGTGTGGTATCGTATATGTGCTACAAAAGTATTAAGAAGGATGGTACAAATTTATGGCATTATTACAGGAATGGCAGAAGATTTCTTACAACCAGGAGCAGGATCGTGCTTCTTTACAGAAATTCTGGCAGAATTATTTTTTGATTGAAAAGGGAATTTATGAGCAGTTATTAGATAATCCGGACGAAGAAGTGGCTGGAACCGTAAAGGAATTGGCTGATAAATATGAGATTGACGTACTTGTCATGACAGGATTTTTAGACGGTATCAATGACAGTCTGATCACACCAAATCCAATTGAGACGATGGAAGAAGATACCGTTGTTTCTCTTGCATTTGACAAAGAAAAATTATACGAGAACATGGTAGATGCGAAAGCTGACTGGTTATATGAATTGCCACAGTGGGATGAAATTTTTGATGCTGCAAAGAAAAAAGAACTCTATCGCGTAGCTAAGAATGCACATACGGTTCGCAATGCAGTTAAGGTTGGACGTAACGATCCATGTCCTTGTGGATCCGGCCGTAAGTATAAGCAGTGCTGTGGAAAGAAAAATAAATAATCACCAGAAATAAATGTGGATGATTTTAAAAGAAATGACCTCCCCAAAGTTAGACATGGATGCTAACAATAAGGAGGTCATTTTTTATGCAATAATTGTATTTAAGGTATCATAGAAATCCGGATAAGAAATGACAACACAATTTGGATCATCAAACGTAGTGATGCCTTCGGCACCAAGACCTGCAATGGCAAAGGACATGGCAATGCGATGGTCTGCATGTGTAGTAATGGCTGCACCATGTAAAGGCTTTCCACCGGTAATGATCATACCATCTTCGGTTGCTACAACATCTGCGCCCATGGCACGAAGATTATCGACAACGGAAGCAATACGATCGGATTCTTTGACGCGGAGTTCACCGGCATCACGAATGATGGTTTGTCCGCTGGCATAAGCTGCCATGACAGCAATCATCGGAATTTCGTCAATCAAGGTAGGAATGAGCTCACCTGCAATGGTTGTACCCTGTAAGCTTGATGAACGAACAAGTAAATCACATACTTCTTCACCGGAAACAATGCGTTTGTTTTCATAGGAAATATCAGCACCCATCATTTTTGCTACTTTCAAAATCCCATCACGTGTAGGATTACAGTTGACATTGCGGATCATCAGTTCTGCATTTGGAACAATGGTAGCTGCGGCAATAAAATATGCTGCAGAAGAGATGTCTCCTGGAATCTGTATCTTTTGTCCATAGAGTTTTGGATTACCAACGATAGATGCCGTTGTTTTTTCTGAAGTTACAGAAGCACCAAAACCTTGTAACATAAGCTCCGTATGATTGCGGGACAAAACAGGTTCTGTTACGGAAGTGATACCATCACAGTATAGCCCGGCGAGTAGAACCGCAGATTTTACCTGTGCAGATGCAACAGGAGAATCATAATGGATGGCATGGAGACCGCCACCGATAATTTCTAATGGAGCACAGTCATTGTGCATCAGGGATGTGATTTTTGCACCCATAGTAGAGAGTGGTGTGATGATGCGTTTCATTGGTCTCTTTTGGATAGATGCATCGCCACTAAGCGTGGATGTAAAAGGGTTTCCGGATAAAATACCGCTGATCAGCCGCATGGTCGTTCCACTGTTGCCGACATCCAGTAAATCCCCTGGCTCTTCTAAACCATGTAATCCTTTGCCATGAATGACAACATGGTCGTGTGTCTGGTTGATATCAATCCCCATTTTTTTAAAACAGGAGATGGTAGATCGGCAATCAGCTCCATCTAAAAATCCATTCAATTCTGTTATGCCCTCGGCAATCGCACCGAACATAACACCGCGATGTGAGATGGATTTATCACCGGGAATCCATATTTCTCCTGCGATATGATTTGCTTTTTTGATTTCCATTTTATATACCTCAAAAGTTTTCGTTATTCATGAATGGTGTAATGCTTTTGTAAAATATTTTCTGCAGCATCCATTGCATTCTGGTCATATAATTCAATGCGCAATACACCTTTTTCAAATTCTCTATTATGCACAATACCGATATTTTTTATACTGATACCATTTGCGGCAAGTGTTGTTGCAATCGTTGCAATCGCACCGGCTTCATCCGCAACATCCAGGTAAAATTCATAGGAAGAAGGAAGAACACCTTGTTTTTTCACAGGTAAATTATCACGGTAATCTTTTGCCTGTGCAAAGCGCGAAATAATATCCTCGTCCTGTTCGCATGATATGGATGTAATAAAGTCGTGCAAATTCTTTTCATAGAGAGAAGCGGCTTTTAAAATTTCTTCCTTGTTGGTAGCGCAAATATGCTGCCACATCACAGGAGAAGAAGATGCGATTCTTGTGATATCGCGAAAACCGCCTGCTGCAATTGTTTTCATAGTTTCGTCAGAAAAATCATTTTCCTGTACAAAATTTACGAGAGATGCAGCAATGACATGCGGTAAGTGGCTGATACATGCTGTCGCAAAATCATGCTTGGATGGACTCATAATCAAGGTTAAAGCACCGAGCGAGCGGATAAAGGCAGAAAAGTCTGCTAATTGCTCGTGAGGAAAATCATCCGTCACGGTCAGAATGTAGTATGCATTTTCAAGAAGATGTGCATTTGAGTGGTCGTAGCCGATTGCTTCCGAGCCTGCCATAGGATGACCGCCAATAAAGTGAGAAGTCAATCCAAGCTCTGCAACAGCTTTTGTGATGTCACCCTTGACACTGCCAACATCTGTAATGATGCAATGCTTTGGTAAGATAGGTGCAAGTTGCTTAAGATAGTCAACATTGACTTTAACCGGTGCACATAAAAACAAAACATCGCAATCAGAAAATGCAGAGAGTGGAAGCATTGTCTTGTTAGAAATGAGACCGTCTGCATAAGCTTGTGCAATGGTATGTTCACGGGAAGCAATTGCTATCATTTCCGTGTCTGGATATTTTTCTTTGATGACCTTGGCGATGGAACCACCGATTAGTCCAAAACCAATGAAACCAATTTTGTTGTACAACATGATAAAATGTCTCCTTTAAAATTATAATACCCGATTTGCAAGTGCAATATACGGTTTTAAGTGCTCCATGACAGAGGCAAACTGGTCAAAATCAAGAGATTGTGGTCCGTCAGACAAAGCGTGCGCAGGATCATTGTGAACTTCGATCATTAAACCGTCAGCACCGCAGGCAATGGCTGCTTTGGCAAGCGGTTCTACAAAATTACGCACGCCGGTAGCATGACTTGGATCAACAATGACAGGTAAGTGGGTGCGTTCTTTTAATACGCATACGGCGGATAAATCCAGGGTGTTTCGTGTAGAAGTTTCATAGGTACGGATACCGCGCTCGCATAGAGCTACCTTGGAACTGCCGGATGACATGATGTATTCTGCGGCATTTAACCATTCGTCAATTGTTGCAGCAAGTCCACGCTTTAGAAGTACCGGCATACCGGTTTTTCCAACTTCTTTTAAAAGCTCAAAATTCTGCATATTGCGGGCACCCACCTGTAACATATCTACATATTTAAAAGCTGATTCCACAGCATGGGCTGAGGTGACTTCACAGATGGTTGCCAGACCGGTTTCTCTGGATGCAGTCTGCATATAGCGTAGACCGTCTTCCTCTAATCCCTGAAAAGAGTATGGGGAAGTACGTGGCTTATAGGCACCGCCGCGCAAAATAGTAGCGCCCTGTTCTTTAACAGCTTTTGCAATGCAAAGTAACTGTTCTTCGGATTCTACCGCACATGGACCGGACATAATGGTAATATTATTTGGACCAATCTTTGTGTCTTTTACGTTAAATTCCGTTGGGGTAGGATGAAATTTTTTGTTTGCTAATTTATAGCTTTCTGTAACAGGAATAATCTTGTCTACGACAGGATTTGCCTCGATAGCTGTCAAATCAATCTGTGTTTTGTCACCAATCAGACCGATGATGGTTACTTCTTTACCACGGGATAAATGTGTCTGTAAGCCGGTGGACTCGATATCTTGTATGAAACGATGTAAGGTGTCTTCCGGTGTCTGTGGTTTTACAACTAAAATCATGATAAACTTCTCCTTCTTATTTCTAAATACAGATTTTATCATAGACACTTTTTTACTTAAAGTCAACACTTTAAAGTGTAAAAGTGCCTGCGATAAAAATCTTTATTTTACAGGAAAAATGGGAAAACTGTTTTTATGAAAAGAAAAGAAATTTGCTTGATCGTTATATGTATGATGCTTCTGGTTCTAAGAATAAATTCAGAAGCAGAACCACAGTTAGAAGAAACACCAAAGCATGGAGAGTTGATCTATGAATTGGATGGGGGAAGCAATTCTATTTTAAATCCGCAGAAGTTGACAGAACAGGATATACCATTTGTTTTAAAAAATCCGCAAAAGGAGGGCTATCTGTTTGGGGGCTGGTATTTAGAACCAGAAGGCTTGCATCGCGTTTACACGATAGAAAATACAGCCGGACAACGCTTGTACGCAAAGTGGAATCTTTGTATTGACTGCAATCGAAATGTACAGGAGTATCCTTATCATGCAAAAGGAGAGAATCTTTTGCTCAAAGATGTGACGTATAGCTTTTTATATGAACTGGATACACCTGGAAATCCCAAAACGCGGATCAAAGATTTGCTGCAGCAAAAATATGCATCGGAATACCAATGTCCCCAGGGATTGTGCCTGACGAAAGACTATATCATTGTATCATCGTACGCACTGGAGGAAGATAAACTTGGAGCACTTACCTTGTACGACCGCAATACATTAGAACATGTTATAAGTTTTGGGATGGAGGCGGACAGTCACCTTGGGGGAATTGCGTATGATGGCAGGTCGTTGTGGATTTGCCATTCCAATACGAAGGAATTGGAACGCATTTCCTATGCATTTATTCAAAAACTGGCAACACAAAGCAACGAAAAATTTATTGATATTACACATTGTTTTGATAAATATAAAGTATATAATACTCCGTCAGCAATCATGTGTTATGGGGATAAGATATATGTCGCTACCCATCATATTTATACACCGGGGGTATTGTATACCTATACGTTTTTGGACGATACACTACTATTAGAAAAGAAGAGTCTGCTGCCAAAAAAGGTGCAGGGGCTTTGTGTCGACGACCATGGATATTGCTATGTCAGCCAGTCCTATGGCCGAAATCAATCATCGTATCTTTCTATTTACGATAATCTGGAAGCATTGCAAAAGAATTTTTTGAATGAAAGATTATGTGTGGAAATGCCACCGGGATCAGAAGCTGTTGTAACGGAAAATGGATTGTGTTATGTGCTTTTTGAAACATCCAGCTATAAATATTACGAGGGAAGTGATGGAAAAGGAATCTGTTTGTACCCGCTGGATAAGATTTTATTAATCAATCAGAATAGTCTGTTTTATGATTGATAACAGATATGTAAAAGCCTTATGTTACAAGGGGTTAGTGTTGACAGATGTATGACATTTCGCTATTATAAAATCTAGTGTTGTGCGAATTTTTATCCATTCATTTCGCATATTTACAGAGATAAAAAGGTGATAGACATCTTTTATGAAATAGGAGGAAACAAAAATGGCAGTACCATACAATCACAAGGTGATTGAAAAGAAGTGGAGAAAGCAGTGGGAAGAGCATCCAATCAATGTCAACGATGGCAAGAAGGATAAATACTACTGCCTGGATATGTTCCCATATCCATCCGGCAACGGACTTCATGTAGGACATTGGCGTGGATACGTTATTTCCGACGTATGGAGTCGTTATAAACTGATGCACGGATATTATGTGATTCATCCAATGGGATGGGATGCATTTGGTCTTCCGGCAGAGAATTATGCAATCAAAACAGGCTCTCATCCGGCAGAATCAACCGCTAAGAATATTGCAAACATCAAACGTCAGATTAATGAAATCGCTGCAATTTATGATTGGGATATGGAGGTTAATACAACCGATCCTTCATTCTATAAATGGACACAGTGGATTTTTGTACAGATGTTTAAAAAAGGTCTTGCATACGAAAAAGAAATGCCAATTAACTGGTGTCCATCTTGTAAAACAGGACTTGCAAACGAAGAAGTTGTTGGTGGCAAATGCGAACGTTGTGGCGCAGATGTGACGAAAAAGAACTTAAAGCAATGGATGTTAAAGATTACAGCCTATGCAGATCGTTTGTTAGATGATCTGGATACATTGGAATGGCCTGAGAAGGTTAAAAAGATGCAGACAGAGTGGATCGGAAAGAGTTACGGCGCTGAGGTTGAATTCCCGGTTGAAGGAAGAGATGACAAAATCACTGTATATACCACAAGACCGGATACTTTACATGGCGCAACCTTTATGGTTCTTGCACCGGAACATGCACTTGCGAAAGAGCTTGCATCAGAGGAGCAGAAGGCTGCCGTAGAGGAATATATTTACCAGACTTCACTGAAATCATCGGTAGACCGTATGCAGGATAAAGATAAGACAGGTGTATTTACCGGAAGTTATGCAATCAATCCATTAAATGGGGCAAAGGTACCAATCTGGCTTTCTGATTATGTACTTGCGGATTATGGAACAGGTGCTATTATGTGTGTTCCGGCGCATGATGATAGAGATTTCGAATTTGCAAAGAAATTTGATATTCCGATTATCCAGGTAATTGCCAAAGATGGCAAAGAAATTGAAAATATGACAGAAGCATACACAGAAGCAGATGGAACGATGATCAATTCCGGTGAATGGAATGGTATGGAATCTGCTGTCCTGAAAAAAGAAGCTCCGATCATGATTGAAAAGATGGGATTTGGAAAGAAAACCGTCAATTACAAATTGCGTGACTGGGTATTTTCTCGTCAGAGATATTGGGGAGAACCTATCCCAATCGTACATTGTCCGGATTGTGGAGCAGTTCCAGTGCCAGAAGATCAGTTGCCATTATTGCTTCCGGATGTAGATTCTTATGAGCCTACCGGTACAGGAGAATCACCACTTGCTGCTATTTCTGATTGGGTAAATACTACTTGTCCATGTTGTGGCAAGCCTGCAAAACGTGAGACAAATACCATGCCACAGTGGGCAGGTTCATCATGGTATTTCCTTCGCTATGTAGATAGCAAGAACGACAAGGAGCTTGTATCAAAGGAAAAAGCAGATAAGTATTTGCCGGTAGATATGTATATTGGTGGTGTAGAGCATGCAGTACTTCACCTGTTATATTCCAGATTTTACACGAAGTTTTTACATGATATCGGTGTGGTTGATTTTGATGAGCCATTTAAGAAACTCTTCAATCAAGGTATGGTTTGCGGTCGTGATAAAGAGACCGGTGCTATGACAAAGATGAGTAAATCTCTTGGCAACATCGTTTCACCGGATGATATCGTAAGAGACTATGGTTGTGATACACTTCGTATGTATGAACTCTTTATTGGACCACCAGAATTGGATTCTATGTGGGATGACAGAGGACTCGAAGGTATTTATCGTTTCCTGACAAAGGTATGGAATCTTGTCATGAATCATAAAGATGACAATGCAGCGGCATCACCTGAGGTGATTAAGGAACGTCATCGTCTGGTATATGATGTGACAACACGTCTGGAAAGCTTCAGCCTGAATACGGTTGTTTCTGCATTTATGGAACATAACAACAAATTAAATGAGTTGGCAAAGAAGGGGCAGGTGGATAAGGAGACATTAGAAACACTTGTTATCTTACTTGCACCGTTTGCACCACACATCAGTGAGGAATTGTATCAGGAATTAGGTCATACAGAGTCTGTGTTTACAGCAAAATGGCCGGAATTCGATGAAAAGGCAATGGAAGATGATGAGATTGAAATTGCCGTACAGGTAAATGGAAAGACAAAAACAGTGATCTCTGTTGCAAAAGATATTGCAAAAGAGGATGCGATTGCAGCCGGTAAGGCAGCACTTGGTGACAAGCTGAGCGGTAACATAATAAAAGAAATTTATGTACCGGGCAGAATTATCAATATCGTAGCAAAATAGAAGAAAGGGACGCAGAGAATGCATCCCTGCGTCTAATGTGGGCGGAACGTATGTACCAGTTGTATGATACGATCCGCCTTTTTTTGTTCTTCCAAAGACATATTCTGTTTTAACATGCCGATGAGAAGCGTTGTTTCTGCATCGGTAAAGCTAAGACCTTGCGTCTTGGCCTGCATGGCTGCATTAGAGAGCTGACTTGCCAGTTCATTTGCATTGCCATTGTGAGGCTGTGCGGCAAAGGCCTGTAAGAACTGTTGCTTTTCTCTTGGAAGAGACTGGAACATGGGATTGTTTAGAAATGATGTATCCATTAATTGTTTCCTCCGCTAAATAGAATTTCATAGGTGGATAGCATTTGTAGAGCATTCAAAATCTGATCAATCTGACGTTTTTCATTGTCATTACAGTAGACCTTTACAGCGTTTAGAATGTCTGAAGTAGAATTCTTTTTTTCCATGGCATGTATTTGCATCGTGTTTTCCGGGTTTTCAAAATATTCCATTGTTTTTTGCATCTGTAAAAAAGAAATCATCATGGAAATATTTTTTTGCGCGGTGGATCCTAAGTAAGGAAGAATGGTTTTTAGGATATTAATCTCTTTGTTTTGTAAGCGGTTGTCATAAAGCGAAAGCGTTTCATTTTCCATAAGCGTTTTTTATTTACTATATGACGAAATATAAAAGTTAGAATAAAATAATAGGAAAATAGAAAAGAAAAGATGCAGATATGAAGCGATTGATTCTGAGAAACAATGAATGTTACGAAGTTGATGAGGAATGCATGCGAAAAAAAGAAAATAGAACAAAAAATGAAAGTTCGTATCCATGTGACGGAACCAGAAAAAACAGGATACAAAAACAAAATAAAAAAAGATGATAAAAGGAGGCGCCCCATAAGAGGACGCCTCCTTTTTTGTTGCAGAGAAGAATGATTTTAGAAGAAACCACCACATCCGCCGCCATCATTACAGCAGCAGAGAAGTAAGAGAATAATCCAGATGCTGTTTCCACATCCACATCCGTCATTTGAGAAAGATGATCCATTACCGCATAAAGCGAGAATCAGGATAATCCAAATCAAAGAACTACATCCACAATTTGTATCATTTCCACATCCACAATTTGTTGCTACAAGGTCACTCATAAGAAACCCTCCTAAATATTTACAATGTATCTTATGCGTTTGAAAAAAAGAGGTTACAAATATTCGTGACTTTACCGAAAGAAAAAGTTTTGATATACTAAAATGCAGTAGTGTAATGGAAAAGGAGGCAGAAACATGAGCAAGATAATGATGAAAACACCACTTGTTGAGATGGACGGAGATGAAATGACAAGAATCCTTTGGAAGATGATTAAGGATGAATTGTTACTTCCATTTATAGATTTAAAGACGGAATATTACGATTTGGGTCTGGAATATCGAAATGAGACAGATGATCAGGTGACCGTTGATTCTGCAGAAGCAACAAAGAAATATGGAGTTGCTGTAAAATGTGCAACGATTACACCGAATGCTGCACGTATGAGCGAATATGATTTGAAAGAGATGTGGAAAAGTCCAAATGGAACAATCCGTGCAATCTTGGATGGAACCGTATTCCGTGCACCAATTATTGTTAAGGGAATTGAACCATGTGTAAAGAATTGGAAAAAGCCAATTACGATTGCACGTCATGCATATGGTGATGTTTATAAGAATACAGAGATGGTCATCCCTGGTCCTGGGAAGGTAGAACTTGTCTATACTGCAGAAGATGGCAGCCAGATGAGCGAGGTAGTACATAACTTTACCGGCGCCGGTGTTGTACAGGGACAGCATAACTTAAATGATTCCATTGAAAGTTTTGCAAAGGCATGTTTTAACTATGCATTAGATACAAAGCAGGATTTATGGTTCGCTACAAAAGATACCATTTCAAAGAAATACGATCATACATTTAAGGATATTTTTCAGGAGATTTATGATGCTTCTTACAAGGATAAGTTTGAAGAAGCAGGTATTACGTACTTCTATACGCTGATTGATGATGCTGTTGCCCGTGTTATGAAATCAGAAGGTGGTTATATCTGGGCATGTAAGAATTACGATGGCGATGTTATGAGTGATATGGTCTCATCTGCGTTTGGTTCTCTTGCGATGATGACTTCTGTTTTGGTATCACCACAGGGAGTTTATGAATACGAAGCTGCGCATGGTACCGTACAAAGACATTATTACAAGCATTTAAAGGGAGAAGAAACTTCAACAAACTCAGTAGCCACCATCTTTGCATGGACAGGTGCTCTTAGAAAAAGAGGCGAGTTGGATGGAATCACGGAACTCTGTGATTTCGCAGACAAATTGGAACAGGCCTGCATCAAGACAATCGAAGATGGCAAGATGACAAAGGATCTTGCATTGATTACAACCATTCCAAACCCTACAGTATTGAACAGTGAGGGATTTATCAAGGAAATCAGAACAACACTTGAGGC
The DNA here is from genome assembly GCA_934352055.1 of uncultured Lachnospiraceae bacterium. Lineage (GTDB taxonomy): Bacteria > Bacillota > Clostridia > Lachnospirales > Lachnospiraceae > Pararoseburia. The sequence goes on along the minus strand of CAKRJY010000003.1, from coordinate 184,633 downwards.
TATGTTATAGGAGGAAGTCATGATCTTATCATGCCAGAATCTTTCGAAAGCATTCGGAAGTGATGACATCATAAAGAATGTCTCTTTTCAAATCAACGAAGGAGACAAGGTAGCTATTGTTGGAAACAATGGCGCAGGGAAATCGACGCTGTTAAAGATGATTACAGGAGAGTTAGAGTCTGATGCAGGAAGTATAACACTTGCAAAAGATGCTACTCTTGGGTATTTAGCACAGTATCAGAATATGGAAGGAGAGGAGACGGTCTATCAGACCGTCTATTCTTCGCGTCAGGATATTTTAAATATGCAGGGGCGATTGCAGAGGATGGAACAGCAGATGACGGAATTACAAGGGGAAGCACTGGAAGATCTTCTTGTAAAATATCATCAATTACATGATCTGTTTGAACATCAGAATGGTTATGCCTACGAATCAGAAGTGCAGGGCGTTTTGCGAGGCCTTGGATTTTCAGAGGAAGATTTTAATAAAACCATGGATATGCTTTCCGGGGGACAAAAGACGCGCGTTTCTCTTGGAAAATTGCTAGTCATGAAACCGGATATTCTGCTTTTAGATGAACCAATCAACCATTTGGATTTGACATCTATTGAATGGTTGGAAACATTTTTGATGAATTATAAAGGGACGGTTGTCATTGTTGCGCATGACCGTTATTTTTTGGATCGCATTGTGACGAAAGTAATCGATTTAAGTATGCATACAGCGCATGTGTATAAGGGCAATTATTCCGCTTTTGCAATGCAAAAGGAAGAAATTCGCAAAACAATGCTGCGTGAATATGAAAAACAGCAGGCATCCATTGCGCACCAGCAGGAAGTCATTGATAAACTAAAACAGTTTAATCGTGAAAAATCGATCAAGCGTGCAGAAAGCAGGCAAAAAGCACTTGATAAGATGGAAGTCCTGGAAAAACCGGTAGATGCCGAAAATCATATGCAACTGTCATTACAGCCGGATACGGTGAGTGGAAATGATGTGTTGGAACTTATCGGACTGTCAAAATCATACGATGGCATACCTCTTTTTACCAATGTGGACTTCCTTCTGCAACGGGGAGAACATGTAGCCATACTTGGCGATAACGGAACAGGAAAAACAACGTTGCTTAAAATTATCAACGAAATTGTTCCCGCAGATGCCGGCATTTTTCGCTTAGGAGCGAATGTGACGATTGGCTATTATGATCAGGAACAGCAGGTATTAGATGATGAAAAGACGCTGTTTGAAGAAATGAGTGATACCTATCCCAATTTGAATAACACAAAAATCCGAAATGTGTTAGCAGCTTTTATGTTTCTTGGCGATGATTGCTACAAGCGCATTCGTGATTTGAGTGGTGGAGAACGTGGACGAATTTCTTTGGCAAAACTGATGTTATCCGGGGCAAATTTTTTGATTTTGGATGAGCCGACAAACCATTTGGACATGGAATCGAAAGAAATCTTAGAAAATGCCATCAATGCATATGAAGGAACGGTATTGTATGTATCGCATGACCGTTACTTTGTGAATCAGACGGCAGATAAAATATTAGAACTTACCAATCAGCAGTTTAGTGTATATCTTGGTAACTACGATTATTTTGTTGAAAAGAAGGCACAGTCTCAGGAAATACAAAATATGGTTTCTCAGACAACGACATCATCGGAACCCGAGCAGCTGGAATCCGAAGGAAAAATGGATTGGAAACAGCAAAAGAAGCTCCAGAGTGAAAAAAGAAAAGTGGAAAACCGGATTGCAGAAATAGAAGAACAGATTTCAGAGTGCGAGGATATCCTTGCTCAAATAGAGGAAGAATTCGCAAAAGATGATGTGGCAACCAATTCTGCAAAGTTAAATGAGCTTTCCGAAAAACAGTCTAAAGTGCAGACAAAACTGGATACGTTATATGCATCGTGGGAACAATGGTCGGAGGTTTTGGCGACAGATTTTTCGTAGGGATTGCTTCTGTTAAAAATTTGACATATAAATTTAAAATACTTATAATTTGCTATAAGTATATGATAAAAACAGGGGGAATTTAAAATGGAAAAAGAAATATCCCAGGCAGTTATCCGGCGTATGCCAAGATACTATAGATATTTAGGAGAATTGTTGGATGCCGGCGTGGAACGCATTTCTTCAAATGAACTCAGTAACCGTATGCATGTGACAGCTTCCCAGATCCGACAGGATTTAAATAATTTTGGAGGTTTTGGACAACAGGGATACGGATATAATGTACAATACTTATACGATGAAATCGGTAAAATTCTTGGACTGAACGAGACACATAATGTGATTGTTATTGGTATTGGTAATTTAGGTCAGGCAATTGCAAATTATGTAAAATTTGAAAAATTAGGATTTTGTATTGTGGGATTATTTGATATAAATCCGGCACTGCAAGGAAAAATGGTTCGTGATATCCCAATCCGTATGTTAGATGAATTGCCGGAATTTGTAAAAACAACAAGGGTAGATATTGCGGCACTTACATTACCAAAACAAAATGCGGAAGCTACAGCGAAGCAGTTATCTGCACTTGGTGTGCATGCTATTTGGAATTTTGCACATGTAGATTTGGATGATGTGGATGATGATATGGTTGTAGAAAATGTGCATTTATCAGACAGTTTGATGCAGCTTTCCTACAATATGGCAAATCATAAACAAAAGTAGTCTTCAAAAGAAGGTGAGCGTATGGAACGACAGGCGTTTACAGAAGCATTGGCAAAAGCAAAGATTCCGATTCTGGTATTGGATCAAAAGTGGCATCGTTTATTTGCACTGGATGGCAAGCCGGAGCGGGTAGTGGAATTGGAAAGCCAGCTAAAAGAAATTTTAGAACGACAAGGTCGTCTCAATCAGGAATTAAAGGAATTGAAAAAGGTCAAGTCATCGTTGATGCAAAATATCGTAGAACATATGGATGCAGCGGATGATGAACAGCAGCACAACCGTCAAATGGATGAAAATAAACGTTTGATTGAAGAAGTGAAAGATAAAATTGCTGCAAATGAGGATGCGCTTTTAGATATTCCAAAAGAAATACAGACCTGTAATGATGCGCTTATGATGGAAACCATGACTTTTTGTTATGACCGTCTGCGTACGAATTACAAAGAGGCAGAAGAAATTGCGGAATGGATCAAAAAAGTTCGTGTGGAGCTGAAAAAGAATATTATCCGCAAGCAAAACCGTGAAATCAACAACAAAGAAATTTATGCTTATATGCATGACATTTTCGGTAAAGATATTATAAATCTTTTTGATGTGCGAAATGATGATGTGGATCTGATCACAGGTGAAGATCGCCCTGCAGGTGATACAACACAGGATGAACAATTGTCTAAAGATACACAAAAAGGAGACGTATGAAATATATTTTAAACAGTCGCGAAATGAAACAATGCGATATGCGCACAATAGAGCACTATGGGATTCCTTCTATGGTGCTAATGGAACGTGCTGCATTATCGGTTGTTTCATTTTTGCATGAAAAAAAGTTACATCAGAAAAAGATTGGCATTTTATGTGGGGGAGGAAACAATGGCGCAGATGGACTGGCTATTGCACGTCTTTTGTTTTTAGAAGGCGCCCAAGTAACTGTCTTTCAAAGTAAGGATGCTTCCCATAAATCACAGGAAAATGAAAAACAATTTGATATCTGTAACAATTATGGCATAAAAATAAGTGATGATTTGGCAGATATTCTAGCATGTGAGGTGGTGCTGGACGCATTGTTTGGCATTGGCCTCTCACGTGATATTACGGGAGAAAATGCACAATTGCTGGAAGAGGTAAATGCGATGCAGGCATTTCGTCTGGCGGTGGATATGCCATCCGGCATTTCTGCAGATGACGGAACGGTGCTTGGAACAGCATTTATGGCAGACGCTACGGTGACATTTGCTTTTGCAAAAGTGGGGCAGATGGTTTATCCAGGGAAAAAATATTGTGGCCAACTGGTAGTTGCATCCATTGGTATAGAGGAGTGCAGTCTGACAGATCGAAGACTTCCTTGTAAGATGTACACAAGAGAGGAACTTGCACAATTACCGAAAGCAGCTGCGGATGACCATAAAGGAAGCCGTGGAAAAGTGCTTGTGATTGCCGGAAGCGAGGAAATGGCGGGAGCGGCATATTTAGCGTCCATGAGTGCAATGATTTCCGGTGCCGGAATGATTAAAATTTATACGCATAGATGCAATCGGGATATTCTTTTGACTCGTTTTCCGGAAGCTATCGTTGTCTGTTATGATAGATGGAACGAAAAACAATTATTAGAACAGATGGCTTGGGCTGATGTGATTGCGATTGGACCGGGAATCGGGCAAAGCAGTGTGGCGGAAAACTTAGTAAAGACAACACTGGAAAATGCTGCGGTACCAATGGTTGTGGATGCGGATGCACTCAATATTCTGGCAAACCATATGGATTGGCTGAAAAAACCACATACGGAGATGGTGATTACACCACATCTGGGTGAAATGGCACGACTTACCGGAAGCCCTTTGATGTATGTCTCAGATCACAAAATTGCACTTGCACAGGAGTTCGCAATCGATTATCAGGTGATTTGTGTGTTAAAAGATGCGGCAACGATTGTATCCGTTCCTTATGAAGCGACATACATTAACGGAAGTGGATGCGGTGCAATGGCTACAGCCGGAAGTGGTGATGTCTTAACAGGTTTGATTACCGGACTGGTGGCGCAGAACATAAGTCCTGAAACAGCGGCAGCACTTGGTGTGTATGTACATGGACTGGCTGGAGAAACAGTGGCAAAACAACAGGGTAGTTTAAGCGTATGCGCATCAGATCTGCTTATGGGAATCAAAGAAATATATCGAAAAGAGGGAAGATAACAGTGGAAATAGAAAAAAGGCGTGTTTATGCAGTTGTAGATTTGGATGCCATGGATTCTAATATGAAAGCGATGGAGCAGAATCTTCCGGCGGACGTTAAAATCATGGCAGTTATTAAAACAAATGCCTATGGCCATGGAGCGAAACACATTGCGGGGCATTTAGAGTCTGACGAACACATTATAGGGTATGCAGTTGCTACCGCAGAAGAGGCATTGGAATTGCGGACAGCAGGCATAAAGAAGATGATTCTGATTCTGGGCTATGTGTTTGAAAAAGACTATGAAGCATTGATTGCGCAGGATGTCCGCTTTAGTGTGTATCGCTATGATATGGCAGAACAGTTGGATGACATTGCAAAAAAATGCAATAAAAAGGCGTATGTGCATATAAAAATAGACACAGGCATGCATCGTATTGGTTTTCCGGTAGAAAAAGCATCGGTAGAAGAAATAAAAAAAATTGCTGGTCTTTCGCATCTGATGTTAGAAGGCGTTTTTACACATTTTGCGCGGGCGGATGAAGTGGATAAAACGACGACAAAAAAGGCGTACACATCCTTTATGGAAATGGTAAATGCATTAGAAGCACAGGAAATTCGATTCCCAATTTGTCATTGCTGTAATAGTGCAGCTATTTTAGAATTGCCGCAGTATCACCAAAACATGGTACGTGCAGGCATCACATTATATGGGTTGTGGCCTTCCGAAGAGATGAATCACCACTTTCCATTATCTCCGTTATTATCGTTGTATAGTCACATTGTTCATATCAAAACGCTGCCAGAAGGCAGTCCCATCAGTTATGGTGGCACATATGTTACAACAAGAAAAAGTCGTATTGCAACAATTCCGGTGGGATATGGTGATGGCTATCCGCGCTCTTTGTCAAACAAAGGATATGTGCTTGTACATGGGAAAAGGGCACCGATTGTAGGAAGAGTATGTATGGATCAGTTTATGATTGATGTGACGGATATTCCGCAGGCATCTTATCTGGATCGTGTGACATTGATTGGTTCAGATGGAGAAGAGACGATTACCATGGAAGCGTTAGGGGAACTGTCCGGCCGGTTTAATTATGAATTGGCATGTGATCTTGGAATGCGTATCCCAAGATTTTACCGAAAGAATCACGAGATGATTGGCGAAAACGAAACTTTTGCATAATCTAATATGAATAGCTTTAAAAATTGTGGAAATACTATTTATAAATTCAATTTTGGAGAGTGTAGTATGACAATTCGAAGAGGCGACATTTATTATGCAGACTTGCGGCCGGTTGTAGGCTCAGAACAAGGTGGCATACGACCGGTATTAATCATTCAAAATGATGTCGGGAATGCACATTCACCGACAGTGATTTGCGCGGCAATCACTTCACGTATGAACAAAGCAAAATTGCCGACACATGTTTCCTTAGACAGTGGAAAATGTGATCTCGTAAAAGATTCGGTTGTTCTGTTAGAACAACTGCGAACCATTGATAAAACACGATTAAAGGATAAAATCTGTCATTTGGATAATCAGGTCTTATTTGAAATTGATAAGGCGCTTGAAATCAGTTTGGAATTGCTTACATAGCAGTTTCATAGAAACAAACACATAAGAAAGAAAATGAGGAAGAAAGAACTATGGATGAAGGAGTCAGGTGTCTGATCGGTATAGCAGCACTTTTGGTCTGCTGTCTGTTGCAGGTCATCATTACAAGTTTTAAGATTGCAATTGATCATATCAATGATAGCGACTTAGAAGATTTACAACAAAATAATCCGATAGAAGCAAAAAAACTGGAGCAATATCATAGTGACGATCATTTGCTGGTAATCAGTAGTTCGTTTTTACGTATTTTTACAGGGATCGGTATTGTGATAAATTCTTTTTTACTGCTGCAGGAAGTCGTAATGCCATTCTTGACAACGCCGACGATAACGCTGCTTGTTTTTATCGTTATATATATTATTTTTTGTGTATTTTATGCTGTTTTCTTTTTTGGAACAGTTTACCGTGTCAGTTCCAAAAAGCATTGCAAAATTGCGTTACGCTATCTGAAATTATATGAGATACTTCGGCTTGTTTTTCGTCCGTTGATTTTGTTTTATGACTTTTTGAGTAAAAAGTTAAGTGGAGTATTTGGTGTTGATCCTAAAGAAGAAGTGGATGATGTCACAGAAGACGAGATCATATCTATTGTCAATGAGGGGCATGAGCATGGTGTGCTTTTAGCAAGTGAAGCTGCCATGATACATAATATTTTTGAATTTGGTGATAAAGATGCAAAAGATATCATGGTGCACAGGCGTCAGATTGTAGCATTGGATGGTGAAATGACTTTTGGAGAGGCCCTTACCTTTATGCAGGAAGCTGCATTTTCAAGATATCCGGTGTATTTAAACGACTTAGATAATATTATCGGTGTTTTACATATCAAGGATGCACTTTTCTTCGCAAAAGATCACAGCAGTTACCACCGGAAATTGCGTGACTTTGATGATTTGCTGCATTCAGCGGAATTTGTGCCGGAAACGCATAGTCTGAATACCTTGTTTGCAAAAATGCAATCGAAGAAAAAGCATATGATGATTGTGGTAGATGAATATGGTCAGACAAGTGGTATTATTTCCATGGAAGATATTCTAGAGGAAATCGTGGGTAATATTCAGGATGAACATGATGAAGAAGAAAACTCGATTGAGCAGGTAGCACCGAATTTTTATCGTATGGATGGAGGTACTTCTTTAGAAGAAGCTGCAGAAGTCCTGGGAATCACATTTCCGGATGAGTATGAGACACTGAACGGATTTTTGATAGCACATATTGATAAAATTCCGGAAGAACATGAAAAATTTGAAGTGCAATATGAGGGCTATCGTTTTAAAGTCATGGATGTGGAAGGAAAAATGATACGCGAGGTTCAGGTGTTTGCTATATGATTCAAAAAATGATACACTTAGAAAGAATACATTAGAAAAGAGGAATTTATTTTATGTCAGGACATTCAAAATTTGCTAATATTAAGCATAAGAAAGAAAAAAATGATGCTGCAAAAGGTAAGGTATTTACCATTATCGGACGAGAAATCGCAGTTGCAGTAAAAGAGGGCGGACCAGATCCTGACAATAACAGCAGATTGCGTGATGTTATTGCCAAGGCAAAGGCCAACAATATGCCAAATGATACCATTGAAAGAGGTATCAAAAAAGCGGCTGGTGATGCGAACGCTGTAAACTACGAAACAGTTACATATGAAGGATATGGACCAAATGGTACCGCAATTATCGTAGATGCATTGACAGATAATAAGAACCGTACAGCAGCAAATGTGCGAAGTGCATTTACAAAGGGAAAAGGCAGTCTTGGAACTCAGGGATGTGTATCTTACATGTTCGATAAAAAGGGACAGATTATCATTGATAAAGAAGAGTGTGATCTGGATGCAGATGATCTGATGATGATGGCGTTAGATGCCGGAGCAGAAGATTTTACAGAAGAAGAAGATTCGTTCATTATCTTGACAGATCCGGATGATTTTTCTGCTGTTCGTGAATCACTTGAAAAAGAGAATATTGCTATGGCAGATGCACAGGTAATGATGTTGCCTCAGACGTATGTAGAACTTACAGATGAGCAGGATTTATATAATATTAACAAGATTTTATCATTGCTTGAAGAAGATGATGATGTACAGGAAGTGTATCATAACTGGGACGAGTAATCGTTTGATGTATTAGGGAGGGCCTACAATGAAGAAAGTGCTTTTTGCGGCAAGCGAGTGCGTGCCATTTGTTAAGACCGGAGGATTGGCAGATGTTGTTGGAGCATTGCCAAAGGAATTTGATAAGGCGGAATGGGATATCCGTGTGGTTGTTCCGAATTATACATGTATACCACCACAATATCGGGATCATTTCCAATATGTATGTAATTTCCAGATGGGAATGGGTTCTTATATAGGGGAACGTTATGTTGGCGTGATGCAGTATGAGTATCAGGGGATTACATATTACTTTATTGATAACTTAGAGTACTTTGAGTGCTTTTATCCATATGGTGATACGCGCTATGATATCGAAAAATTCATTTTCTTCGATAAGGCAGTTTTATCCATGCTGCCATTGATTGATTTCCAACCGGATATCATTCATTGTCATGATTGGCAGACAGGTTTGATTCCTGTATATTTAAAAACAGAATTTGCCGGAAACCCATTTTTCTGGGGCATGAAGGCCGTTATGACCATTCACAATCTGAAATTCCAGGGTGTATGGGATATTGAGACAATACAAGGGATTTCAGGATTACCACTTTCTTTGTTTACGCCGGATAAATTAGAGTTTAAAAAAGGCGCAAACATGTTAAAGGGCGGCCTGGTTTATGCTGATTATATTACAACAGTAAGTGATACTTATGCAGGTGAAATCCAGACACCATATTATGGGGAAGGTTTGGATGGACTGCTGTCGGCAAGACATTTTGATATGCGGGGCATCGTAAATGGTATTGATTATGCTATGTATGACCCGGAAAAAGATGATCTGATTTTCAAAAATTATAATGCATCGAATTTTAGAACAAATAAAAAGGTCAATAAAGAAAAGCTGCAGGAAATGTTAGGACTTGTAGTGGACAAGAAAAAATATATGATAGGTCTGATTTCCAGATTGACAGACCAAAAGGGGCTGGATCTGGTAAATTATTGTATTGAAAGACTGGTGGATGACAATACACAACTTGTTGTGATTGGTACTGGCGAGTCCCAATATGAGAATATGTTCCGCCATTTTGCATGGAAATATCCAGATCGCATCTCGGCAAATATTTGTTATTCCGAAGATCTTGCACATAAGTTGTATGCTGCGGCAGATGCATTTTTGATGCCATCGCGTTTTGAACCATGTGGTTTGACACAGCTGATTTCTTTCCGCTATGGAACGGTTCCGATTGTACGTGAGACAGGTGGATTGAAAGATACCGTTATACCATATAATGAGTATGAACATACGGGAGATGGTTTCTCCTTTGCAAATTATAATGGGGATGAGCTTCTGAATACAGTGAACTATTCCAAATATGTTTTCTTTGAAAAGAAAGCAGAATGGAATAAGATGGTAGATCGCGGTATGAAGAAAGATTATTCATGGAAGAATTCAAAAGCAAATTATGAGGGCTTATATGCGTATCTGATGGGTGAATCATAACATTGCATCGTATGAAACATAAGGCGTCTGTGTATTTTATATACACAGATGCTTTTTTGTTATGGGGATTAGAAAAATCTTTTTTGTACACAATAGTAGAAAAAAGGTGAGGATAAAAGATGGATACGATAAAAGAGTATGGACAAAATGTTATTACAACAGAAAAAGGTAATCGGATTCGCATTGTGACAGTGATTGGTGAAATTGAAGGGCATACAGTTGCTACAGACAGTACAAAAACGACAAAATATGAACACATGATACCGCTTTTGATTGCAATTGATCACGATGAAGAGGTGGAAGGTATTTTATTTGTATTAAATACGATTGGTGGGGATGTGGAGTGTGGTCTTGCATTGGCAGAACTGATAGCATCTTTAAAAAAACCGACCGTATCTCTTGTAATTGGTGGCAGTCATTCCATAGGTATTCCCCTGGCAGTGGCTACAAATGATTCGTTTATTGTTCCGACAGCAACCATGCTGGTCCATCCGGTGCGAATGAATGGTACATTACTTGGTGCACCACAGACCTATTATCAATTCAATCAAATGCAGGAGAGGATTGTGTCGTTTATCAGTTCGCATACGAAAATCAAAAAAGAGCGCTTGGAAACACTGATGTTAGCAAAGGATACCATGGCAAAAGATTTAGGAACGATACTCGTGGGGAAAAATGCGGTGGAGGAAGGCTTGATTGCACATGTCGGGAATTTACAGGATGCAATAGAAAGCTTGGAGAAGAAAGTAGAAGAGAAAAAAGAAGACTCGAAATTGTAAGGAATCTGTAGAAAAGTAATAATGACACGTCCTCTAAAATATGGTAATATAAAAAAGTTAGAAAATACATATTTTGGAGGCAATTATGTCATTATTACAATCTATTTTAATGGGACTGATCCAAGGATTGACAGAGTTTTTACCAGTAAGTAGTTCTGGTCATCTGGCACTTTTTAAAGCATTGTTTCATGTGAATGCAGATACAGGTATCATGTTTGATGTTTTATTACATCTGGGAACATTGATTGCTATTTTTGCAGTTTATTATAAGGATATCTGGGAACTGATTTGCGAAGGTGTGGCAATCATCGTTGACTTTTTTGTAAATGTTGGGCTATTTTTGGGTAATCTGTTTTCAAGGGAGAAAAAAGCATACCGGAAAATGGTAGCAACACCATATCGCCGTTTTGTAATGCTTATTATTGTATCTACCATTCCAACAGGAATTATGGGTGTACTTGGGCAGGATTTGATTGAAGCAGCATCAGCGACAGTGTTGATTCCGGGAATTTGTCTGATCATCACAAGTATCCTTCTGTTTATTTCTGATCGCGTGAAGACTGGAAAGAAGACAGAAGAAACAGCGTCTTATGGAAATGCAGTTGCGATTGGTGTTTGCCAGGGATTTGCAACACTGCCAGGACTGTCACGTTCCGGAACAACGATTACAGCATGTTTGGTGAGCGGATTTGACCGCACATTTGCAGTGAAGTATTCGTTTATCATGTCAATTCCGGCAGTGCTTGGAGCGGCAGTATTGGAGCTGAAAGATTTTAATATCAGCGGCACAGCAACATCAGAACTTGTCAATTATGTGGTAGGTATGGCTGTCGCAGCAATTGTTGGTTATATTTGTATCAAAACAATGCTTCTTGTGGTTCGAAAAAAGAAATTTACAATTTTTTCTGTATATTGCATGATTGTTGGTGTGATTGCAGTCATTGCAGGATGTATGGGATTATAAAATAGGGGATGATAAATTATGGCGAATAAAACGACAACAGCAAAGCGGAAAAGTACAGCATCTTCCACAGGCAAAAAGTCTACAGCCACGAAAAAACAATCATCTACTAAAAAAAACACGACAAAATCTACTGGAACAAAGGCGAAGACCAAAAATGTAACAGTGGAGGCGGAAGTGATTGATGTAGCAAAGGTAGAAGCCATAAAAGAAGTCTTTTTATGGCTTTTTCTTGCAGTCTGCGTATTGTTATTCCTTAGTAACCTGGGAATTGGAGGCGTTGTGGGCAATGCTGTCAGTGGATTCTTTTTTGGACTTCTAGGACTGCTTGCGTATTTTTTTCCAATCCTTCTTTTGGTTGCAACTTTTTTTGGAATCTCTAATCATGGAAATCATGTGGCAACCATCAAATTGATTGCCGGTGGTGTTGCAACGGCTTTTCTTAGTGTTCTGATGGAATTGTTTGCGCATGGAGGAACACCTTACGCTGCTATGCGTGCATTTTATTATGGGCGAGAGAATAAAGTTGGTGGTGGATGGCTTGGTGGTCTGATTGCCACAGGGCTGGTCAAAGGATTTGGTTTGGTTGGTGCTTATGTGATTACGCTTGTGATTATGATCGTTTGTGTGGTTTTGATTACTGAGCGGACATTGCTGCATAGAACCGGCGCAAAACATAGAAATAAAAGACGATATACTGACCCGAATGAATCTCGTGAAGAAAGACTGGCAAGAATTCGGGCGGATAAAAAAAGACAGCAGGATGCGGCTGAAGCAGATGAAACAACACCACGAAGAAATCGTAAGATATCTGGCGTTGCTTTTGATACACAAATGGAATCACCAATGCCTGTAGCAGAGGCTTTATCGGATGAATTAGAAGAAGTGCGTATGGCACCGCAACAGGATGTAGAAGTAAAGAATGTAAAACGTGTTCCGCTTTCATCAAAACGTGCGGGTTCAGCTTCTGTGATTGCACAGGATGAGAATCGTACAAAAAAACCATCATCGACGGCAGCTATGCCGACAAGTGACGAGCCGTTAGAACATTCTGCAGTAACCGAAGAAAAACCAGAACAGAGGATGACAACCGAAGAAAAGCCGCAGCGAGTGGCAAGACGTATCAATGTATCGAATCCTTCGGTTGCGAGCGCGGCAACGGTAGAAGAAAGCAGGCCACAGCCTGTGGTGACACAACCTGTGGTTACGACGCAAACAGAGGAGCCGATTTCGGAAGGTATTCCGGCGAATGAACCGGAAAGACGACCAAGAAAAACGGCTGCAAGTATGCAGGAAACACAAAAAAGTGCAGATGAAGTGGCGGCTTCCATTGCAAAAAGTAAGAGTGAGAAGAAGCCGAATGCTGCATATAAATTTCCATTACTTTCTCTTCTTAAGAAAAAGGCAGCAACAGGAAATGGAAATTCCAAGGCAGAATTGGAAAAGACAGCGGATAAACTGGAACAGACATTGCGTAATTTTGGTATCAGTGTTGAAGTGACAGATGTGACATGTGGTCCGACGGTAACCCGTTATGAGTTACAGCCGGAAGTTGGCGTGCGCGTAAATCGAATTACGAATTTGGCAGATGATATTAAGTTAAATCTTGCCGTGACGGATATTCGTATTGAAGCACCGATTCCGGGAAAAGCGGCAGTTGGTATTGAAGTCCCGAATAAAGATAAAGTGATGGTATCTTTTGAAGAATTAGCATCTTCAAAGGAGTTTAAGGGATGTGAATCAAAAGTTACCTTTTGCGCAGGACGCGATATTGCAGGCAATGTAATTACAGCTAATATTGCAAAAATGCCGCATCTTTTGATCGCAGGAACAACAGGCTCAGGAAAGTCTGTCTGTATTAATACCATTATTATGAGTATCTTATACAAGGCACGACCGGACGAAGTAAAGTTTATTATGATTGATCCAAAGGTCGTGGAATTAAGTATTTATAATGGGATACCGCATCTTCTGATTCCGGTTGTGACTGATCCAAAGAAAGCTGCAGGAGCGCTGCATTGGGCAGTAACAGAGATGGATGATCGTTATCAGAAATTTGCAGATGCCAGTGTGCGTGACATTAAGTCATATAATAAAAAATTAGAAGAACATGATTACAAGCTTCCAATCAATTCCAATGGAGAACTTGCTACATTTGAAAAAATGCCGGAAATGGTAGTTATCGTAGATGAGCTTGCGGATTTGATGATGGTGGCAGCAAAAGAAGTGGAAGAATCGATTTGCCGCTTGGCACAGAAAGCCAGAGCTGCGGGTATCTATCTGATCTTAGCAACGCAGAGACCATCGGTTGATGTTGTGACCGGACTGATCAAAGCAAATATGCCATCACGTATTGCGTTTGCTGTAAATAGTGGTGTGGATTCCAGAACGATTCTGGATATGTTTGGCGCCGAGAAATTATTGGGAAATGGTGATATGTTGTATTATCCGCAAGGATATACGAAACCGCTTCGTGTACAGGGGGCATTCGTTTCGGATGAGGAAGTGCAGGATGTGGTGGATTATATCAAAGGCAATAATGATGAAGCAAATTATGATGAACGCGTGACAAATCATATTGAATCCGGTACAGATGGAACTGAGGGCGCTACTGCCATTGGTGGTGGTAGTGGATTTGAAGACACAAGAGATGCTTATTTTGCGGAGGCAGGCAGATTAATTGTATCTAAAGAAAAAGGCTCCATTGGCATGTTACAGCGTAATTTTAAAATCGGTTTTAATCGTGCTGCCAGAATTATGGATCAGTTAGAAGAAGCTGGCGTTGTTGGCCCGGAAATGGGAACAAAACCAAGAACGGTACATATGACACAGATACAATTTGAACAATTATTAAATCCAGCAGCAAATATATCTGCAGTAGAGGAAGAATATCCAGTCAGTGATGACTTTTAGGGTATAAGGTACAAGTTATAAATTATTTATGAACGGTAAGGAGAGAATCATGAAAACAGACATCCAAATTGCACAAGAAGCAACCATGCTTCCAATTACAGAAATCGCCGCAAAGGTTGATCTTAGTCCAGATGACTTAGAAATGTATGGAAAGTACAAAGCAAAGTTATCCGATGAGTGTATGGCTCGTTTGGAAAAGGAAAAAGATGGGAAATTGGTATTGGTTACTGCCATCAACCCAACACCTGCGGGAGAAGGTAAGACAACGACCAGCGTTGGTTTAGGACAGGCATTTGGCAAACTTGGGAAAAAAGCAATTCTTGCACTTCGTGAGCCTTCCTTAGGACCTTGCTTCGGAATCAAGGGTGGTGCTGCCGGAGGCGGATATGCACAGGTAGTTCCAATGGAAGATTTGAATTTGCATTTTACCGGGGATTTCCATGCTATTACCTCTGCAAATAACTTGTTAGCAGCACTCTTGGACAATCATATTCAGCAGGGAAATGAATTGGGAATTGATCCACGTCAGATTCGTTGGAAACGCTGTCTTGATATGAATGACCGCGTTCTTCGTAATATCGTTGTTGGTCTGGGAAATAAAATGGATGGTATGGTTCGTGAAGATCATTTTGTTATTACAGTGGCATCAGAAATTATGGCAATTTTATGTCTGGCGGACGATATGGCTGATTTGAAGAGAAGATTAGGACGTATTATCGTAGCCTACAACTTTAATGGAGAACCTGTTACTGCTGCAGATCTTCAGGCAGTAGGTTCTATGGCGGCACTTTTAAAAGACGCCCTAAAGCCAAACATGATTCAGACATTAGAGCATACACCAGCCCTTGTGCATGGTGGACCGTTTGCCAATATTGCACATGGATGCAACAGTGTACGTGCAACAAAAATGGCATTGAAAATGGCAGATATCTGTGTGACGGAGGCTGGATTCGGTGCCGATCTGGGGGCAGAAAAATTCTTTGATATCAAGTGCCGTAAAGCGGGATTGAAGCCGGATGCAGTGGTTTTAGTTGCGACTATTCGCGCGTTAAAATACAATGGCGGCGTTGCAAAGGATGCTTTGGCAGAAGAGAATTTAGATGCACTGAAAAAGGGTATTGTCAATTTGGAAAAACACATCGAAAACCTGCAGAAATTTGGTGTTCCGGTTGTGGTTACACTGAACTCTTTTATCACAGATACAGAAGCAGAGACGGCATTTGTGCGTGAATTCTGCGAACAGAGAGGCTGTGCTTTTGCATTATCCGAAGTATGGGAAAAAGGTGGCGAAGGCGGTATTGCTTTAGCAGAGGCTGTGCTTGATGTGTTAGAAAATAAAGAAAGTCATTTTGCACCGATTTATCCATCGGCTATGCCTTTGAAGGACAAGATTGCAACAATTGCAAAAGAAATCTATGGTGCCAAGGATGTTTCTTATGCACCTGCTGCGGAAAAAGAATTGGCGCGTATTACAGAGCTTGGTATGGGCGATTTCCCTGTTTGTATGGCAAAAACACAGTATTCTTTGTCAGATGACGCAAAGAAGCTTGGCAGACCGGAAGGATTTACATTAAATGTGCGCGAAGTGTATGCAAGCGCTGGCGCAGGTTTTGTTGTTGCAGTTACCGGTTCTATTATGACAATGCCTGGACTGCCAAAGAAACCAGCTGCGTTTGGCATTGATGTATCGGATGAAGGTGTAATTACCGGATTATTCTAAGACAAATCAACGGAAAGAGAGATTATAACATGGCGGAAATAATTGATGGAAAGAAGATTTCACAGGAAATAAAGGATGAGTTAAAAGAAAAAGTACAATGCATGAAAGCAGACGGAAAAGAAGTGACACTTGCGGTTGTTTTAGTGGGTGAAGATCCGGCTTCCTGCGTTTATGTACGGAATAAAAAAAGAGCCTGTGAATATATCGGAATCCGTTCGTTGTCCTTTGAATTGCCAAAGGAGACGACGGAGGAAGAATTACTGTCTTTGATTGATGAATTAAACCATAGAGAAGATGTAAATGGTATTTTGGTACAGCTTCCGCTTCCAAAGCATATGGATGAGGATAAAGTAACCAGAGCTATTGATCCGATAAAAGATGTTGATGGGTTTCATCCGCAAAATGTGGGAGCACTTTCCATTGGTATTCCGGGCTTTGTTTCTTGTACACCGGCAGGAATTATTCAGCTTTTAAAGAGAAGTCATATTGCGATGGAAGGAAAGCATTGTGTCATTGTTGGCAGAAGTAATATTGTAGGAAAGCCGATGGCACTTTTGATGTTACGTGAAAATGCAACGGTTACGATCACGCACTCCAAAACAAAAGATTTAAAAGCCATTACAAAAGAAGCAGATATTTTGATTGTTGCTATTGGAAAGAAACAATTTATTACGGCGGATTATGTGAAAGATGGCGCGGTTGTCATTGATGTGGGAATGCATCGTGATGAAAATAATCATTTGTGTGGGGATGTGGCATACGATGAGGTGGCTTCAAAATGTGCAGCAATAACACCAGTTCCGGGCGGTGTTGGTCCAATGACAATTGCCATGCTTATGCATAATTGTGTAGAATCTGTGGAATTACAAAAATAGGAGATGACGATGAAGTGCAGTAAATGTGGTGCTGATATTGAAACAGGCAGTGTATTTTGCAAAAAATGTGGTGAACCGGTACAGATGGTTCCGGATTATAATATTTTAGAAGATGATTTTTTGGTATCGTTGTTAGATGAGCAGCAAAATGCAAAACAGGAATCAAAAACCTCAGAAGACAAAGCAGTAAAAAGTGAAAAAAATACGTCAAATCGTGCAGGAAAAGAGAGCGTAAAGAAACAAAATGGTTTTGCTGCGCTTTGGAAAAATAAAAAAGCAAGAGGTGGCATCATAGCAGGCATAATCGCAGTGGTGATACTTATTGTTTTTCTTGTACTGTATTTGACATCGTATGATCATTATGTGGCAAAGGGAAAAGCTGCCGATACAAAAGAAGAATATACAGAAGCTTTGACATATTACAACCGTGCAATCAAAAAAAATGATGCCAAGGCGAAAGCAAAAATACTTGCTGCCAATGATTATATGAAGCTGACAGAATATGATAAGGCGGAAGAACTACTGTTATCTGTTATAGAAAAAGATTCCGATAATGTATCTGCGTATAAGTCATTGATTGTACTGTACCTGACGACAGAATCTTATGATAAGCTGGATTTTTTGCAGGCACAGGTGACAAATCAAAAAATCATAGATTTGTTTAACGATCATTTGGTGTCAGCACCGGTGTTTTCAGTGGACGGTGGTAAGTATGATGATGATGTCATTGTAGAATTACATGCGAAAACAGGAAAAATCTATTATACCTTAGATGGAAGTGATCCGACAGAAGGGGGAATTCTTTATACCGAACCATTCACGTTGAAAGAAGGTACAACAACGGTACAGGCGGTGTGTGAAGATGGTGAAAAAGTCAGTGAAGTTATTGCAAAGAGATATAAGATTTCTTATGCAGACCCAGAAGCTCCGGTTGTAATACCGGCGGGGGGAAGTTTTACCACCCCAACGACCATTACGGTGGAAGTGCCTGAAGGTGCGAGTGTATATTATACATGGGATGGAACGACACCTACGCAATCGTCTGCAAAGTATACGGCTCCGATTGATATGATGGAAGGAAATAATATTTTATCGTTGCTTCTGGTTGATAAACACGGTAAGACAAGTAGTGTTTCTGAGTATAATTATAAATATATTCCACAATAGGAAAAAGTATTAAGGAAAAATCTATGAATATAACGATTTTATGTGTTGGACAAATTAAGGAAAAATACTTTCGTGATGCTATTGCAGAATATAGCAAGCGGCTGAGTCGTTATTGTAAATTACAAGTGATTGAAGTCGCAGATGAAAAAACAAAAGAAAACGCATCGGAAGCAGAGTGTGATCTGATTCGAAAAAAAGAAGGCGAGCGACTGCTGAAACATATCAAGGATACGGACTATTGTATCACGTTAGAAATTGGCGGGAAAATGCTTGATTCCGAGGGTTTATCCAGGGAAATGAATCGTCTTGGTGTGATGGGAAATTCAAATATTGTTTTTGTGATTGGTGGTTCTATTGGCTTAGACACTGCAATCCTGAAGCGAAGTGATTATGCCCTTAGTTTTTCAAAAATGACATTTCCGCATCAACTGATGCGTGTGATTTTATTGGAACAGATTTATCGTAGTTATCGAATCATGCGAGGGGAACCATACCATAAATAGAAATTGCTTTACATGGTTATATACAGAAGAATTTTTCATATAGTAAAATATGATGAAAAATAATGATAAGATAATTGGCAATCTTTTGGGACGGGAAGAACCGTTGGAAAATCCACTGATGATCGGAATGATTCAACTGACCTTGCTGGGAAATCGCAATGCATTGATAGAAAACTATAAAGGATTAATAGAGTATCATGATAAACTGATTGTTGTGCAATCCAAGGAGGAGGAAATCAGTATTATTGGAGAACATCTTAGAATTCGTTATTACACGCGAACAGAGATGAGAATTGCTGGCGATATTGAAAAAATTGAAGTAAAGGAAAAAAATCATTGAATGTATTTCGTTTTTTGAAAGGCTACGTTTGTGTTTTGCTTACAGGAGATGAGTTACCCCGTCTGATCAGAATATGCATTAGTCGGGGGATTTTTTTATGGGATGTCGTTAGTAAAGATGCAGAACATATGCAAGCTAAGTTATATGGGTGTGATGTATGGAAATTGCATGATATTTTGCATAAAACAAGAACAAAAATAACAATTCGTAAGAAAATCGGACTCCCTTTTCTTTATCATAAACATCGTCAAAAAGCAGGTTATGCAGTTGGCATTCTTGCAATGCTTTTTTTACTGTTTTATCTTTCCGGATTTATATGGACGGTACAGATTCACGGAAATGCATCACTTACAGAGGAAACGATTACAAAATATTTGAGCGAAAATGAGCAGGGGATTGGAGCGAAAAAGACGAGCATAGATACAGATATGCTGGAAAAACAGTTATTGCAGGATTTTCCGCAGATGATCTGGGTATCAGCGCACTTCAAAGGATCAACACTGCATATTGCAATCAAAGAACAAATAGAAGAAAGCGTTGCATCAGAAGACCAAATGACAGAAGGAATGGATTTACTAGCGCCGATCGACGGCATTGTGGATACGATTTATGTGCGTGATGGAACTGCTGCTGTAAAGCAGGGAGATTCTGTAAAAAAAGGGGATGTTCTAGTTTATGGCTGGATCCCTATATTAAATGATACCGGGGATCAGATTTTACAATATATCAATAAAAATGCAGATGGGGATGTACAGATTTTAGGAAGTTATGAATTTTCCTATGAAGAGAAACTGGCATATGAAAAAAGAATTGCAACCGGAGAACAGCGGGAATATATCATCATTGGAACAAATCATAGTAATTTGAATCTGATTCCCTATATGCTTGGGAGAACAACACACACAACCATGACAAAGGTGAAACAATTGCGATTTGGTGGCGTATTGCCACTGCCCATATATTGTAACCATTTGACAGAAAAATCTTATATATTGCAACAGTCGACACATTCAAAAAAAGAAATGCAGGATATCATGCAAAAGCACCTTTTCGACCTGAATAAAAACTTTCAGGAAAAAGGTATTCAAATTGTGGATAAAAATGTTATTATGGAATATGGTAGTGATTCATGCGTAATGCAAGGGACGCTTTTGCTTCGCGTGTCAGCATCGGAGAAACGTATGACAGAATTACCGGAAATATCTTTGATAAAGGAAATAGTAAATGAGTGATAAAGAATGTATTCTTGCGATACCGGCAGATCATTTGGAAAATATTTTTGGTCAGTTTGATGCCAATATAAAAATCATAGAGCAGGAATTATCGGTTACGTTTATTACAAGAGATGATACATTAAAAGTAATCGGAAGTGAAGAAAATATAAAATGCGCATCCGAGGTTATGGAACGTTTGTATGCGCTTTCGCAAAAGAAGGAAATCATTACAACACAACAGGTCAATTATCTGTTAGGACTTGCAAAACAAAAGCTACCAACAAAGGCAGTGGAAAATCTGGTGGATGATTGTATTTGCCATACAACATCCGGAAAACCGATCAAACCGAAAACAATCGGACAAAAGGCATATGTGGATGCCATTCGTGAAGAAATGATTACCTTTGGTATCGGACCGGCAGGAACGGGAAAGACATATCTGGCAATGGCGATGGCAATCACCGCATTTCAACGTGAAGAAGTAAGTCGTATTATTTTGACGCGTCCGGCGATAGAGGCAGGGGAAAAACTGGGGTTCTTACCAGGTGATATGCAAAGTAAGGTGGATCCATATTTGCGACCGCTTTATGATGCACTGTATCAGATTATGGGAGCAGAAAGTTTTGCACGCAATATGGAAAAGGGGCTGATTGAAGTGGCACCGCTAGCTTATATGCGAGGCAGAACGTTGGACAATGCTTTTATTATTTTAGATGAAGCACAAAACACAACGCCGGCACAGATGAAAATGTTTCTGACGCGTATTGGTTTTGGCTCTAAAGCGGTAATTACGGGAGATGCGACACAAAAAGATCTTCCGATGAATGTAAAATCAGGCTTGGATGTAGCTGTTGAAGTGCTTCGTTCTGTGCCGGAAATTCGTATATGCAAGTTGAGTGGGGCAGACGTTGTGCGTCATCCACTTGTGCAAAAAATTGTGCATGCATATGAAGTATATGAGAAAAAAGAAGAAACAAAAGACAAAAAGAAAAAGGTTGGAAAGACACATGGAAAAGACCGTGGAAGAAAATAGTATTTCCAGTAAAAGACTGGCATATAGCATAGGTGTTTTTGTACTCTTTTTACTTGGTGAAGCAGGGCTGTGTGTTGGACAGGAAATGCTTCTGGATAGGTTATTTTGCCTATGCATCATAGATATTGTTTTTTGTCTTGTGTTCGTTTTGGCGCTGTTAAAACATCGTTTGTCGGGGAAGCTGCCGCAAAAGCATTCTGCAAATTATAAAAAAGTATTTTTATCGTTTGTACTTGCTTGGTGCGTGATGCTTCTGGGCATGTTTTGTCCTGCATGTTTTGCACCTATGTTACTGATTGGTGTGTTTTTGTACCCGTCAATGGATGAAGGATTAGCGATTGGGGTAGGCATGGTCATGCTGCTTCTATATTCTATTACACGAAGCAGCAGTCTTTATGAGGTGGTTTGCTATGGACTATTGTTTATATGCGGCGTTTTATTAGCAGATTATCTTAAAGAAAAGCAAAAAGATATTTTGATTGGCATACATGTCATATATTTTTTGTTGGGATTTCTATTACCGGTTATTTTTTATTATCTGGCAAACCATGCGATAACCATGCAACAGGTTTTATTTGGATTGGGGGATGGTATCCTCTATAGTCTTTTGCTTGTTACCGTTGTACCTTGGTTGTTACAAAGAAACCAATTGGAATTGGAAAAAAGTTACGCGTACTTTTTGGAAGATACATATCCGCTTGTACAGGATATTCGCCATTATTCCTTGGCAGAGTATAATCATGGAAAAAGAGTTTCCAGACTCGCAGGCGTATGTGCAGATGAAATTGGAGCGGACGTGCCATGTGCCATGATGGCCGGTTTTTATTATCGGCTGGGTAAAATGGAAGGGGAACCGGAGATTGATAATGCACTTCGTCTAGCAAACAATCATTGTTTTCCGATGGATGTGATGGCCATTATGGAAGAATATGGTGGTGTTCTTCGACTGCCGCAGACCCCGGAATCTGCCATTGTACATATGGTAGATGCATTAGTGACAAAGATTGAATTGTTAGATCAGGATACAATGTCTAGCACATGGAACCAAGATATGGTAATATATCAGACGTTGAATGAATTATCGCAAAAAGGTATGTATGATGAAGCAGGCATCAGTATCAATCAGTTTTTGCATATCCGAGAAAAATTAGTCCGGGAGGATTCGTTGTTATGACATTATTATTGGAAGAAGAGGTAGCGGTACCATTTACCTTTGATTATCGTAAAGTGGCAGAAGATGTGATTGCGCAGGCACTGGAAGTGGAAAATTTTCCGTATGATGTAGAAGTGAGTCTTGTACTTACAAATGATGAAGAAATTCATACGTTAAATCAGCAGTTTCGTGAAATTGACCGTTCTACCGATGTTTTATCTTTTCCGATGATGGATTATCCGGCACCGGGGGATTTCTCATTGCTCGATTTATCAGCAGTTTCTGAGAATGAGGAATTGATTTTAGGAGATATTGTGATTTCCGTAGAACATGTCATGGCGCAGGCAAAAGAATATGGCCATTCTTTTAAGAGAGAATACGCTTTTTTGATTGCGCATAGTATGTTACATTTGATGGGCTATGATCATATGAGCCCGGAAGAAGCTTCGATTATGGAAGAAAGACAATCTTATATCTTAGATTTATTACATATTACGAGGGAGGAAGAAAAAAATGTCTAAGAAAGCATGGATCGGTATTATTTGCGCTGTTGTTGTTGCGCTTACAGGTGGTACAGTAGCCTTTGCTGTCACACATCAGAAGAAAGCAGATACGACACCAAAGCAGACAGCAGCAAAAGAGGAAGAAGTAAATCACGATGGACAGGTTAAAAGTTATCTGACTGGAGAATGGGTAGATCCGGAAATCGGAAGAAGCCGTGCTGTTGCAGTGATGACAGAGAACACAAAGGAAGCATTGCCACAGTATGGTATAAATTCAGCCGGCGTGTTATATGAAGCACCGGTAGAGGGTTCCATTACCAGAATGATGGCTATTTATGAAGACTATGCAGATCTGACACAGATTGGCAATGTTCGTAGCTGCCGTCCTTATTATGCAGAGTTTGCGGCAGAATTTGATGCAATTTATGTTCATTTTGGTCAAAGCGTGCATGGAGAACAATTGCTGGCAACAGGTATTGTAGACAACTTGAGCGGCTTGGATGGTTCCTTGGGAGATACGTTCTACAGAACAAACGAGCATCCAGCACCACACAATGCATATACAAGTGCTGAAGGTATCGCTAGTGGTATCGCAAAAAAAGGATATGATACAAAGTATGATGCATCTTATGAAGGTCATTATACATTTGCAGAAGATGATAAGCCAAATACATTAAAAAATGGTACAGATTGTGCTGTTGTAAAGCCTTATTATTTCTACAATCATCCTTATTTTATTTATAATGCAGATACAAAGACATATGCCCGTTTCCAGTTTGGTGACAAGCAGATTGATACCGTAGACGGCAAACAGGTAGAAGTATCGAATATTATTTTCCAGAACGTGAACAATAGTATTTATGAAGGTACACAGTACTTAAATATCACGGTTTCCGGTTCTGGTGAAGGCAAATTCTTTACACAGGGTAAAATGATTGATATTACCTGGAAGAAGGGAAATGATGGTATTACCCATTATTATGATGCAGATGGCAATGAAATAGTTTTAAATCAGGGAAAAACATGGGTATGTATTATTCAGAATCAATATGCAGATGATTCAGAATTCTATGCGACTGAGGAAGAATTTTCGCAGGCAAAGTAACAGTGAAGAGGTAAAAATTGGGTAAGTCAAAGAACAGTGATGCCAGTTTTATTATGCAGGGGTCTATCCTTGCGATAGCGTCTATTATCAGCCGTATTGTGGGACTTATTTATCGCATCCCACTTACGGCAATTATTGGTAAGACCGGTAACGATTATTATGGAACGGCATATAGCATATACAATATCATATTGATCATGTCATCCTTTAGTTTACCGCTTGCGGTGTCAAAACTGGTGGCATCCCGCATGGGAAATGGAAGAGCCAAAGATGCATTTCGTGTATTTAAGGGAGCTTTGGGATTTGCGATTGTCAGTGGTGGATTAGGAGCATTGCTTCTTTATTTTGGAGCAGATTATTTCACAGGTACGCTTTTAAAAACACCATTGAGTGCCATCGCATTAAAGGTCCTTGCACCGACAGTATTTGTTGTTGCATTATTAGGTGTTTTTCGTGGCTTTTTTCAAGGCTTAAATACCATGATGCCAAGTGCCTTTTCGCAGGTGGCAGAGCAGATTCTAAATGCAATTGTCAGTGTTGTTGCCGCTTACATGTTGTTTTCTTACGGGAAAAAGGTTGGCGCAGTTTTAGGCGATCCGGATAGTTATGCGGCTGCATATGGTGCGGCAGGCGGTACTTTAGGTACAGCAGCCGGCGCTTTCTTGGCATTTTTGTTTGTTCTGTTTGTCTATCTGGTTTATCGGAAACGATTCAAAAAGCGTATGCGGCGGGATCATCATCGTCAGGAAGAATCCTATGCGCATGTGTTGAAAATGCTTTTACTGACGATTTTCCCGATTTTGCTCAGTACCATTGTTTACAATGTAAGTACACTGATCGATCAGGGTGTATTTAAAAACATTGCATCTTTACAGGGATATTCAGCAAAACAAATCAGTGAATGGTGGGGCGTTTATTCTGGACAGTTTATTGTTTTGACAAATGTACCTATCTCCATTGCATCATCGCTTGCAGCGTCGAGCGTACCGAGCTTATCAACCGCATATCATGCAAAAGATTATGATACGGTAAACCGACAAATTTCGTTGGCAACGCGATTTATCATGGTGATTGCAATTCCATCCACCATTGGTATGGCAATTTTAGGAAGACCACTTAATTTGCTTTTGTTCCATGATGGAGATAAAACAACAATGATGATTATGTTGTTAGGAACGATATCCATCGCTTTGTTTGGTTTATCTACACTGACCAATGGTTTGTTGCAAGGAATTGACCGCATGAGAACACCTGTTGTGAATGCCGTTATTTCACTGTTGATTCATGTGATTGCTTTATTCCTTTTAATGGAACTCTTTGATTTAAATATTTATGCTGTAGTGATTGCAAATAATATTTATGGATTGTGTGTCTGTATTTTAAATGACATTGCATTACGGCGTTATAGTGGAGCAACGCAGGATCTACAAAAAACATATATTATTCCATTGTTTGCTTCGATCGTCATGGGAATTGGAGTATTTTTATCCTATGAAATTGTGCATAAGATTTTAAATTCCAATGCCGTTGCTGTGATTGTAAGTATCTGTATTGGTGTCGTTGTTTATTTTGTCCTGTTACTTCTGATGAAAGGACTAACAGAGGTTGAATTGCAGCGTATGCCAAAAGGAACTACATTGATTGCTGTGGCAAAGAAAATGCATTTGTTACAGGAAACAGAATAAAAAATAAGAAAATGCAAATACTGTTTGTGGTGATGAAAATGAAACGAACAAACGGTATTTGTATTTTTTTTGGTGTATGCATTGCAATTATCATTCTGTTTACGGTAGCTATGCTTGAGCATAAATCATCAGAAAGCGAGGAGAATTTAGAGGAGGAGCGCATTCTACTGACGCAGAATGAAACACAACCAAGTGTAAATGCGACAACACCAAAATTTATGGTATTACTGGAAGATGATGTGATTGTTGTCTATGAAATTGTAGACTGGAAGAAATATCTGACAACCGATATTACAAGAGATACTTTGCCTGATGCTGTTGTTGAAGATTTGCGTGATGGCATAGATTTTTTCAATGAAAAAGAATTGTATTCTTTTTTGGAAAACTATAGCAGTTAAAACGGAAAAAGCAGTGGCAGTGTTGAGAATTGACAGGTGTTATGCTACAATGTCATGTGGTGATTTTTATGGAGAATACAAGAAGTAGGGTATATGACGTTGTAGTGGCAGGAGGCGGAGCAGCCGGACTGGTTGCTTCGATTGTTGCTGCACGACGTGGAGCAGATGTTTTACTAATTGAATATAATGACGTGCTTGGAAAGAAGATTTTAGCAACAGGTAATGGAAAGTGCAATTATACAAATCGCAATCTGAGTCTGGAATATTATTTTGGAGCGAAGCCATCTTTTTTGGAGCAGGTATTTGCGACATTTGGCGAAAAGGACACGGAACAGTTCTTTTTGGAACTTGGCATTGAACCGAGTGAAAAAGATGGGCTTTTATATCCAAGGAGTTATCAGGCAAAGAGCGTACAGATGGCATTGGTACGTGAAGTGAAACGCCTTTCTATTACAACTGTTTTTAAACAACAGGTAAAACGCATAGAAAAAATGGATAAAGTTTTTTGTGTAACGACAGCGGATAAACGAACATATCAGGCAAAAAATGTAATTTTAGCCTGTGGGGGCAAGGCGTCGGCTATTTCAGGCAGTCGCGGTGATGGTTATTATCTGGCGTCATGTCTGGGGCATACAATTGTGCCACAAGCACCGGCACTGGTACAGCTTCATTGTGAGGATGCGCTGATGGAACAGGCAAATGGTGTGCGCTGTGATGCAGGAATATCCACATGGATTGCAGGAGAGCGTGTTGCTTACTGGCAGGGAGAATTACAGATTACGGATTATGGTATTTCCGGTATTGTGGTATTTCAGGCAAGCAGACAAGCGGCCTATGCCTGTGCGGCGGGAAAAGAAGTATATTGTGAAATTGATTTTCTGCCGGAATATCGAGATGACGAAGCAATAAAAATGCTGCAAAGACGTCTGTGCTGTTATGGAAAAGAAAAAACACTTGCCCAGGCGTTAGAGGGGCTGATACAGGATAAATTGATTCAACCTGTTTTAAAAAGAGCACACTTACAGGGAGATTCAGACGCAGCACAATGTACCAAAGACATGATACATATGCTTTTGGGAGCATTGCGTTATTATAAGATTAAAGTGATAGATACGCATGGCTTTAAGCATGCGCAAGTGACGGCTGGTGGTATTGATACAAAGCAAATTTCTCCGACAACGATGGAATCTTTACTTGTTCCAGGATTGTTTTTTGCCGGTGAAATTGTTGATGTAGATGGTATTTGTGGCGGTTACAATTTGCAATGGGCATGGAGTAGTGGTGCAATTGCAGGAATGCATAGTAAAAGGAATATAACATGATTTTAATCAGACAGTTAAAAGTGGAAGCAACGTGTGAAACACCGGATTTGATACCGGCAGTGGCAAAAAAATTGCGTATATCCCATACAGCAATTCAACAGGTACATATTATCAAACGATCCATTGACGCCAGGAAAAAGCCACTGCTTTTTTATATTTATGCGGTAGCAGTTGCAATGGATACAAATCTGGAAAAAAAGACATTGAAGAAATTTGCGAAAGATTCTGATATTTCTATCTATCAGCCAATGACATTTCAAATGCCGGAATCCGGAGACGTTGCCTTAACGGAACGTCCGGTTATCGTTGGAATGGGACCGGCCGGTCTGTTTTGTGCCCTTTTGTTAGCGCGGGCAGGGTATGCACCGATTTTGCTAGAGAGAGGACGTGCCGTTGCAGACCGTCAAAAGGATGTGGAAAACTTTTGGCGTACCGGATGTCTGAATCCGGAATCGAATGTGCAGTTTGGGGAAGGTGGTGCAGGCACCTTTTCTGATGGAAAATTAAATACGTTGACAAAAGATAAAACCGGGCGTAATCAATTTGTTTTAGAGACATTTGTGGAATTTGGCGCACCGGAACAGATTCTTTGGGATGCAAAGCCACATATTGGAACCGATATTTTGCAAGAGGTAATTCAGAATATGCGCAAGGAAATCCTGCGTCTGGGCGGTCTTGTTTATTTTGAAACAAAATTTGAATCTTTTATAGAAAAAGATGGAGTATTACAGGCAATTACGGCATCACAGCCGGGAATGCCTGCGTTATCAATAGATACCCAGGTGGCAGTGCTTGCTTTGGGACATAGTGCACGCGATACCTTCCGAATGTTACATGCGCATGGCATTGCGATGGCAGCAAAGGAATTTGCCGTTGGTTTCCGTGTAGAACATCCACAGCAGATGATTCAGGAAGCACAATATGGAAAAAATCCACCGGCGTTTTTGAGTGCAGCGCCGTATAAGATGGCTACAAAACTGCAAAATGGCAGAGGCGTGTATTCTTTTTGTATGTGCCCAGGAGGTTATGTGGTAAACGCGTCGTCTATGGAAGGCCATCTGGCAATCAATGGCATGAGTTATGCGGCACGTGATGCGAAAAATGCAAACAGTGCCATTGTTGTTTCTGTTGGGGCAAGAGAATATGCGCTAGATGACCCATTGGGGGCAATCGACTTTCAAATGCAGTTAGAGAAAAAAGCATATGAGTTGGGAAAGGGAGCCATACCACAACAGCTATATGGAGATTTTTGTCAAAATAAAAAAAGTCAGTCCTATGGAGAATTTTCCTCTGTGATCAAAGGAAATACACAATTTGCAAATTTACGGGAATTGTTCCCGGAAAATATCAATGCTTCCTTTATGGAAGGCATGAAGCTTTTTGGTCAGAGAATGACAGGATTTGATCGGGAAGATGCAATTTTATCCGGTGTGGAGAGCCGGACATCCTCCCCTATTCGTATAGAAAGAGATGCATCCTTAAATGCAAACATTACGGGAATCTATCCATGTGGTGAAGGTGCAGGTTATGCAGGCGGCATTACCTCTGCTGCTATGGACGGAATGAAGGTTGCAGAAGAAATTATTAGAAAATATCGGGTGAATTATGAATCATAAAAGTGTAGATTTTGAACAATTAACGCCTATGATGCAGCATTATGTACAGACGAAGGATGCAAATCCGGACTGTATTTTATTTTATCGTCTTGGCGATTTTTATGAAATGTTCTTTGAAGATGCGGAAGTTGTATCAAAAGAATTGGAATTGACATTAACAGGGAAAAGCTGTGGCTTAGACGAGCGTGCACCAATGTGTGGTGTACCATATCATGCTGCAGAAACCTACCTGACACGTTTGGTACAACGTGGATACAAAGTTGCTGTGTGTGAACAGGTAGAAGATCCTAAGGAAGCAAAAGGAATGGTAAAACGTGCTGTGACACGTATTGTTACACCGGGAACGAATATGGATGCCATGTCACTAGATGAGACAAAAAATAATTATATCATGGGTATCTTTTTTGATGGTGATAAATATGGCCTTGCGATTGCAGATGTCACGACAGCAGATTTTTTTGTCACAGAAGTTGATTCGAATCGAAGTTGTATGGATGAAATCAACAAATACGTTCCATCGGAAATTGTTTGTAATGAAAATTTTACCATCAGTGGTATTGATTTGGATGATTTGCGGGAACGTATGCAAATTTCGATAGCAAAACTTGACGCGCATTATTTTGATGATCGCCTTTCTGTTGCTGTATTACTTGAACATTTTCATACCAGCCGTTTGTCGGCACTTGGATTGGAAGAATTCCCAATGGGCAGTATTTCAGCAGGGGCATTGATGAAATATTTGTCAGAAATCCAAAAGAGTGCGCTTGAACAGTTCAATCATATACAGCCTTACCTGAATGGTAATTTTATGCTTCTGGATTCTTCCACAAGACGCAATTTGGAATTGGTGGAAACACTTCGTGAAAAACAAAAAAGAGGTTCTCTGTTGTGGGTGTTAGACAAAACAAAAACTGCAATGGGTGCTCGTATGCTGCGAAGTGATGTTGAACAGCCTTTGACGAATGCAACGTTGATTGGAAATCGCCTAGACGCCGTTGATGAACTGCTGCATCATATGATTCAGCGGGAAGAGTTACGAGAATATCTGAATCCGATCTATGATTTGGAGCGACTTAACACCAGAATTGTCTATCAGACTGCAAATCCAAGAGATTTATTGGCCTTTAAAAATTCGGTAGCAATGTTACCGGCAATCAAGACGGTTTTGGCAGATTTTACATCAAAAAATCTGGTAGAACTGGCAGAAAATATTGACAGTTTATCGGATATCTGTGCAGATATTGATGCGGCAATCTGCGAAGAACCACCAATTTCAGCACGTGATGGTGGTATTTTAAAAGATGGCTATCATGAAGAGGTTGACCGGTTACGAAAAGCAAAAACCGATGGAAAAAAGTGGCTGGCAGAGCTGGAAGCAAAGGAACGTGAACGCACCGGAATCAAGAATTTAAAAGTGAAATATAATAAGGTGTTTGGTTATTATCTGGAAGTGACAAATTCGTATAAGGATCTTGTTCCAGAGGATTATCAGAGAAAACAGACCCTGGCAAATGCGGAACGATTCTTTACCCCGGAGTTAAAGGAATTAGAAGATACCATATTAGGGGCAGAAGATAAGCTGATTGCATTAGAATATGAGCTGTTCCGTCAATTGCGTAATCGGATAGCCTCCCAGGTGTACCGTATCCAGCAGACGGCAAAAGCCATTGCGCGTCTGGATGTGTATGCATCTCTTGCTTACGTTGCAGAGAAAAATCATTATTGCAGACCAAAGATCAATACGCGTGGTGTCATTGATATTAAAGGTGGGCGCCATCCTGTGGTTGAGCAGATGATGGATCAGCAGCTATTTATTGACAATGACACGTATCTGGATAATAAGAAGCAAAGAGTATCCATTATCACAGGACCGAATATGGCAGGAAAATCAACGTATATGCGACAGAGTGCCCTGATTGTTTTGATGGCGCAGATTGGATGTTTTGTTCCGGCTAAATCTGCCAATATTGGCATTGTAGACCGTATTTTCACACGTGTGGGTGCGTCGGATGATCTGGCAAGCGGTCAAAGTACGTTTATGGTAGAGATGAATGAAGTGGCAAATATATTGCGCAATGCCACAAAGGATTCGTTGCTGATTTTAGATGAAATAGGAAGAGGTACCAGCACCTTTGATGGTTTGAGTATTGCCTGGGCGGTTGTGGAACATATCAGTAATGTAAAATTGATTGGTGCAAAAACATTATTTGCGACACACTATCATGAATTGACAGAATTAGAAGGCAAATTAGAGGGTGTACATAATTATTGTATTGCAGTCAAAGAAAATGGAGACGATATTGTATTTTTGCGAAAAATTGTACCGGGTGGAGCGGACAAGAGCTATGGAATTGCTGTTGCAAAATTAGCAGGACTTCCGGATGAGGTGATAGACCGGGCAAACCGCATTGTGACACAGCTTTGTGAAAACGATATTGTCGATCTGGCAAAGAATATTGCTGTAGAAGGGCAGGCGGCTCCAAGCAGAAAACAAACGAAGCCATTAGATGACGTGGATAAAGCACAAATGTCATTTTTTGACACAATTAGTGATGATGCGATCATTGACGAATTGCGTCACTTGGACATCAGCCATATGACACCACTTGAAGCAATGAATGCACTCAATGAATTACAGGTAAAGGTTAGAAATCGATGGTAAGAAAGAAAATTGCAGTTTTAGAAAAAGCAACCATAGACAAAATTGCCGCAGGAGAAGTGGTGGAACGACCTGCTTCTGTGGTTAAGGAATTGGTGGAAAATGCCATTGATGCCGGGGCAGATGCCATTACGGTAGAAATCAAAGATGGTGGCAAGTCCTATATCCGTATTACGGACAATGGATGCGGCATACCGGAAGAGGAATTGCCGGTTGCTTTTTTGCGCCATTCTACATCAAAATTGCGTGATGCATCGGAACTTTCTGATATTCATACACTAGGCTTTCGTGGGGAGGCACTTTCAAGTATCAGTGCCGTATCACGAGTAGAAATGATTACAAAGCCGCAAACAGAATTGATGGGTGTGCGCTATGTTGTTGAAGGCTCACAAGAGATTTCCATGGATAAAATTGGAGCACCGGATGGAACAACCATTATGGTATATCAGCTTTTTTTTAATACACCTGCACGAAAGAAATTTTTGAAATCCGATATGACAGAAGCCTCATATATTTCAGAATTGATGGAGCGATTAGCACTTTCGCATCCGGATGTATCGTTCCTTTTTATTTCAAATAAAAAGGAAAAAATACATACTTCCGGAAATGGTAATCTGATGGATACGATTTATCAGATTTATGGCAGACAAATAGCATCGAATTTATTAGCGGTGGAAAAGGAAACAGATTTGCTGACAGTAAGCGGATTTATTGGAAATTCAAATGTCGCACGTGGAAATCGCAGTTTGGAAAACTTTTATATCAATGGCCGCTATATAAAAAGTCCGTTGTTATCGAAAGCAGTTGAAGAAGGATATGTGGGATATCTGATGCAGCATCAGTATCCATTTTGTGTGCTGCAGATTACAACAAAAGAAGCAGCTGTAGATGTCAATGTGCATCCGACAAAGCAGGAAGTGCGATTTGATGATGAAATTGCAATTGCAGATATCTTTAAAACGCTTGTTTTTGAACGTTTACATCAGCGGGAAGATATTGCGGAAGTGACGCTTGACGAGGAGACGGAGAAAGAACAAAGCAAACCAGTTATAGAAGAACGTACCCCAGAACCTTTTGAAAAGGCACGTTTACAGCAGATGCGTGAAAAAATCACAAAACAAATTCACGCAGATACACCTTACGAACGCAAATATCAGGAGTTTTATCAAAAACGCGAAAGCGACACAAATGCACATGCGCCAAAGCAGGAACTTCCGGAAGCATCAAAATCATTAGAAGTATTAGAAAAGCAAAAGACGCAGGATGCATCGGAAACTATAGAACAACAGGAGAACCAAGAACCGGTCACATATGAACAGACAAGCTTTTTGACGAGAGAAGCAAGGGCAAAACATCATATTATCGGACAGGTTTTTGACACATACTGGCTGATTGAACACGATAATAAGTTATACATTATTGATCAGCATGCAGCACATGAGAAAGTGTTGTATGAGCGTATGATGAAACAGTTAAAAAATAAGGAAATGACAACGCAATATGTCAGTCCGCCAATCATACTGTCGCTTACAAGAGCAGAGCAGGATATCTTAGAACGCTTTGCAGATGAGTTTGCAGAATTGGGATATGTGATATCACCGTTTGGCGGCAGCGAATTTGCAATTGAAGGTGTTCCAGGAAATCTGTTTTCTTTCGATGTAAAAACTTTTTTTATGGAACTGTTGGCATCAAGTGATTCCTTAAAGGAAAATGAGGGTCATGATATGATCCTAGAGAAAATAGCATCTATGTCATGTAAGGCTGCAATCAAAGGAAATAACCATCTTTCGAGGCCGGAAATAGAAGCACTGTTAGAAGAACTGCTTTCTCTGGATAACCCTTATCATTGTCCACATGGCAGACCAACCATTATTGCAATGACAAAATATGAATTAGAAAAGAAATTTAAGAGGATTGTATAAAAATGATAAAAAAACCACCGCTTATTATTTTAGCCGGCCCGACGGCTGTGGGAAAAACAGAATTATCGATTTCGCTGGCAAAAGCGATTGGCGGAGAGATTATTTCTTGCGATTCTATGCAGGTATATCGTTATATGGATATCGGATCTGCAAAAATCCAGCCAAACGAGATGGAGGGAGTACCTCATTATCTGGTGGATGCACTATTGCCGGATGAACCATTTCATGTGGCACGTTTTGTAGAGATGGCAAAAGATGCAATGCAAAAAATCTATGCGAATGGGCATATACCGATTGCAGTTGGCGGAACCGGATTTTATATACAGGCTCTTTTGTATGATGCTGATTTTTCAGAAGAAGCGTCCGATGGCAGGATTCGAAGTGAACTAGAGGCTTTTGCAGCAAATCACGGCGCCGAAGCGTTGCATGACAGGCTGCGTCAGGTAGATCCTGAAAGTGCGGATACCATTCATCCGAATAATGTTAAGCGCGTCATTCGTGCAATTGAATTTTATGAGATGCATGGCATGCCAATTTCCTTACATAATCAGACACAGCGACAAAAAGAATCGCCATATGATTTTCGCTATTTTGTACTGAATGATGATCGCACCAATCTCTATCAAAGAATTGATGCGCGCGTCGATCTGATGATGGAGAATGGGCTGTTAGAAGAAGTACAGAAGCTATATGATATGGGATATACAAAAGATCTGGTTTCGATGCAAGGACTTGGCTATAAAGAATTGATAGATGTTATTGAACAGAGATGTTCTTTAGAAGAAGGGATTTATCGTATCAAGCGGGATACGAGACATTTTGCAAAACGACAGTTGACCTGGTTTCATAGCAAGCCGGAAGTTATATGGATAAATAAACCTGATTTTCAATACAATGATGAGCGGATTTTAAATGCTATGTTAGAAAAGATACAGAATAAATAATGGGAGATGACAAGAGAAATGGAAGAAATGTACAGAAATTTTGGGATTTCAGAGAATGTTTATAAATATTGTATGGAAGTAGAGCAGTCCTTGAGGGAGCGCTTTGCACAAATGGATGAAGTGGCAGAATATAACCAGATGAAAGTAATTGCAGCGATGCAAAAGCATCATGTAAATGCAGAATGTTTTAATGCTACCACAGGGTATGGATATAACGATCTGGGACGTGATACATTAGAAGAAGTTTATGCGACCTGTTTCAAAGGAGAAGCTGCATTGGTGCGCCCACAAATTACATGTGGAACACATGCACTTGCACTTGCTTTGATGTCGAATGTGCGTCCGGGAGACGAAATTTTATCACCGGTCGGCAAACCATACGATACGTTAGAAGAGGTGATTGGTATTCGCCCATCCAAGGGATCTTTAGCAGAATATGGAGTGACATATGCGCAGGTGGATCTGCTTTCGGATGGTTCTTTTGATTTTGATGGTATCAAAAATGCAATCAATGATCGTACAAAACTGGTGACCATTCAACGTTCCAAAGGGTATGCATCAAGACCAACACTTTCTGTGGAACGTATTGGTGAATTAATTGCGTTTGTTAAAGCAATTAAGCCGGATGTTATTTGTATGGTAGATAACTGCTATGGTGAATTTGTAGAAAAAAGAGAACCACTTGAAGTAGGTGCAGATATGATCGTTGGATCCCTCATTAAAAATCCAGGAGGTGGATTGGCACCAATCGGTGGTTATATTGTAGGAAAGCAGGAATGTGTAGAAAATGCGGCATATCGTCTTACATCACCGGGACTTGGTAAAGAAGTAGGTGCGTCGCTTGGTATGATGCAATCATTCTTCCAGGGATTTTTTATGGCACCAACGGTGGTTAACAGTGCCTTAAAGAGTGCTGTGTTTGCAGCCAATGTTTTTGAAAAAATTGGATTTGATGTAATACCAAACAGTACCGAATCGAGACATGATATCATTCAGGCAGTAACGTTTGGTACACCGGAAGGATTGATTGCTTTTTGTGAAGGTATTCAGGCAGCAGCACCGGTGGATAGTTATGTCGTACCGGAACCATGGGATATGCCAGGATACGATAGTAAAGTCATTATGGCAGCAGGTGCTTTTGTACAGGGATCTTCGATTGAACTGAGTGCAGATGGTCCGCTTCGCCCGCCATATACTGCCTTTTTCCAAGGTGGTCTTACATGGTATCATGGTAAGCTTGGTATTATGATGGCATTGCAAAAACTTTATGATGCGAATCTTGTTAAGGGTATGTAATTATGCTAATATAAAGTAATGTAGCCGTAAACGATTTGATAAAGGCAACGGAGGAAAAACAAATGAGCAATTCATATGGAATTGATATGGGAACAAATAACCTTAAAATTTATAGCAGCAACAATAGTGAGATTATAAATGTTAAAAATACCATTGCTATTGTAGATAAAGATCAGATGTATGCATATGGAGATGATGCATATTCTATGTATGAAAAAGCACCGGAGACCATTTCGGTATCTTTTCCAATTGTAAGTGGTGTGATCGCTGATTTTGATAATATGCAGACAATGTTGTTTGAAGTATTGGAAAAGAAGGCGAAGGCAAGAATCAAAGGCGCAGATATCGTAGTTGCGGTACCTACAGATATCACAGAAGTGGAGAAGAAGGCATTTTATGATATGTTTGCCCGTTCTAAGACAAAGCCACATAGTGTGTTATTATGTGAAAAACCACTAGCAGATGCGCTCGGTATGGATCTTGATATTACAGAACCGACTGGTATTATGGTGGTTGATTTTGGCGCAGATACAACAGAAATCTCTGTCATTTCTTTGGGTGGATTAGTGCTTACTGAATTACTTCCGTTTGGTGGCAATCACTTAGATGATGCTATCGTTACACATATGAAACGTAAATTTAATCTTTTGATTGGACGTAAAACAGCTTGTCAGTTAAAAGAAAATATTGGTAGTGCAGTTCCAGGGAAAGAAGCATCTATGACAGTGGTAGGTCGCGATGTTGTCAGTGGACTTCCAATCGAAATGGAAGTTTTGGCATCTACCGTATATGATGGTATGAAAAGTGATCTGGAGAGTCTCTGCAATTCCATAAAAATGATTTTAGAGAGAGTTCCACCGGAGCTTGCAAAAGATATCGTATATTCTGGTATTTATTTAACCGGAGGAAGTGCAGCTATTGCAGATTTGGCGGAACTGTTCACAGAAGTGACAAATATTAAGGTTAATGTAAGTGAGCATGCAAAAGAAACGACCGTACTGGGCCTTTCTAAAGTATTGACAGATACCAAATACAAGAGATTTGGTTATAGTATGCGAACAAGAATTTTTAAATAAAAGGTAGGAATTTATGAAGCGCAGAGGAAGATCTTTTTTGCCAAGTAAATATATTTTATTGCTTTTGACGGTGATTTGTATCATGTTATTGTTTGCCGGATATGCAACAGGCTATTCTGGAGAACCGGTACGAACCATTTGTAATTATGTGTTTGTGCCGATGCAAAAAGGTCTGGATTATGTGGGTGAATCGATTTCCATCAGCAATGATGACACAAAGACAAAAGAACAGCTGATTGCGGAGAATGAACAGTTGCAGGAAAAAATTGACGAACTTTCTACACAACTGACCAATACCAGACTGCAACAGTCGGAACTGGATACATTGCGTGAACTTTATGATCTGGATCAGAATTATGCTGATTATAAGACAACCGGTGCACATGTGATTGCAAAAGGAACCAGCAATTGGTTTAGCACGTTTACGATTGATAAAGGTTCTAAAGATGGCATCAAGGCCGATATGAATGTTATAGCTGGCAGTGGTCTCGTTGGTATTGTCACAGATGTCGGAAAAAATTATGCGGTAGTACGTTCGATTATTGATGATAATAGCAATGTCAGTGGAATGATGTTATCGACAAATGACAATTGTATTGTTTCCGGAAATTTAAAATCAATGACCGAATCTAACATGATCTTGTTTTCAAATTTAGAAGATGTGGATCATAAAGTTAGCACAGGAGAATCTGTGATTACAAGTAATATCAGTGATAAATATCTGCCGGGACTTTTGATTGGTTATGTAACAGAAGTAACCGATGATAACAACAATCTGACAAAATCCGGTAAAATCACACCAGTTGTTGATTTTAAGCATTTACAGGATGTACTTGTTATTACACAGTTAAAGGAAACGGGTAAAAAATAATGGAAATCAAGAGTACAGTGAAATATATTCTTGTGATTGTAGGTATTGTAATTGTTGGTTTCCTCTTGCAGACATCTATTTTTCCAAGAATGCAATTAGCAGGAGTTACACCCAATATCATGGTGATTATCATTACTTCTTTTGGACTTATGCGGGGACGAAAGCAGGGGATGATCATTGGCTTTTTTAGTGGACTTCTGTTGGATTTTTTTAGTGGAACAAATTTTGGCTTTTATGCCATTATATACTTGTATTTAGGCTTTTTGTGTGGTCTTTTTAAAAAGCTATTTTTTGGTGATGATATCAAATTGCCACTTGTGCTGATTGGGTTGAGTGATGTGATATATGGTGTGGTGATTTTTGTCTTGTTATTTTTGCTTCGCGGCAAATATGACTTTTTGTTCTATTTGACGAATGTGATTTTACCGGAAGCAGTCTATACCATTTTGGTTGCGATTCCAATTTATTATGTAATTTTAAAGATCAATCAGAGATTTGACAAAGAAAATAAAAGGAGTGCAAGAAAACTTGTTTGAGCAAATAAAAGATTTTTTTGTTAATCGCATATTTACATCACGTTTGCGTGTATTGATGTCTGTGATGGTATTATTTTCTTCCATTCTGACCATCCGCCTTTTTGTGTTACAGATTGTGCGTGGCGCAGATTATCAGGCAAATTATGATCTGACTGTTGAAAAGGACGAAACAATTCCGGCAACACGTGGTAATATTTACGATCGTAATGGAAAATTACTTGCCTATAATGAATTGGCATATGCAATCACAATTGAAGATAGTGGTAGTTACAATACAAAAAAAGAACGTAATGAGAAAATGAACGCAGATATTGCAGAAATCATTACGCATATTGAGGCGAACGGAGATAGTATTGATAATAATTTTGGTATTATCAGATCATCTTCCGGTCAATATGAATTTGTAGCATCTGCCGGCACAGCATTACAACGCTTTCGTGCGGATGTGTTTGGCTATGCCAGCATTGATGACCTTACGTATAATGATAAGTTAAAACTTGACGAAGCAAGTGCAACACCGGATCAGATTATGGAGTATCTGATGGGCGATACACGCTATGATATCTCTGACAAATATGATGCGGAAATGCGTTATAAGATATGTATTGTCCGTTATAACATTGGACAAAACAGTTATCAGAAATATATTGCTACGACAATCGCCAGTAATGTGAGTGACGAATCTGTTGCTTATATCAAAGAGAACAGCAATGAATTGACTGGCGTGGATATCAAGGAAACATCCATCCGAAAATATGTCGACAGCGAGTACTTTGCTCATATTATTGGTTATACAGGAACTATATCGACGGATGAATACAATGAAAAGAAAAAAGAAGACGATTCCGTGGAATTGACCGATGTTGTGGGAAAATCCGGTATGGAACAGGTGATGAATGATTATCTGTCCGGAACAAAAGGACAACAAAAACTGTATGTCGACAGCGTAGGAAATCTTATTCAGGTATCTGATTATAAAGAGCCGGTTTCCGGGGATGATGTTTATTTGTCAATCGATAAAGATTTGCAGGAAGCAACATATCGTGCTCTTGAAAAAGAAATTGCCAGTATTGTCTATTCAAAGATAGCTAATATAAAAACGTTCCATACAACAGGAGAAGAATCCGACATTATGATTCCTGTGTATGATGTATATTATTCATTTATCAACAATAATCTGATTGATACGGCACATTTTTCTGATGCAGATGCGACAGATACAGAACGTGCGGTAAAGAGCGCATATGATAGAAAAGAAGCCGATGTATTGGCGCAGTTGCGTTCGCAATTAGCCTCAACAAGTGGCACGGTTTATAAGGATCTTCCTGAGGAATATCAGGATTATGATACATTTATCGTTACTTATTTGAAGAAGAAAGGTGTTTTTGATAAAGATGCCATTGATGCTTCTGATGAAATGCAGACAAAATGGACGAGTGAAACTTTGAGCGTGAATGAATATTTGCTCTATGCCATTGAAAATAACTGGATTGATATAACAACCTATGCAAAAGAAACAAAATATGTGGATACGGATGAATTGTATGCCCGTTTGATTGACTATGTTATAGAACAGTTAAAGACAGACAGCTCTTTTGAAAAACTAGTCTATAAGTATGTACTACAGCAGGATATGATTTCAGGAAATCAACTGTGTGCATTGTTATACGAGCAGGGCGTTTTGCCGGCAGACGATGCGACACATGATGCACTTTTGTCCGGTGGTATTTCTGCATATAGTTTTGTACTAGATAAAATCAAGAACTTAGAAATCACGCCGGGTCAGTTGGGACTGGATCCGTGCTCGGGATCTGCTGTTGTCATCGATCCTAAGACGGGGGAGACATTGGCATGCGTCTCTTATCCGGGATATGATAACAATAAGCTCGCAAATTCAGTGGATTCTTCCTATTACAGTTATTTGACAACCAGTCAGTCAGAACCACTTTACAATCATGCAACGCAGCAAAAAACAGCTCCGGGTTCTACTTACAAAATTGTCAGTGCCACAGCAGGTCTTGCAGAAAATGTAATTACAACGTCTACCCAGATAGTAGATTTGGGTAAATTTGAAAAAGTCAGCAATAAACCGGAATGTTGGATTTATCCACGTGGAACACATGGTTCCATTAATGTTGCAGAAGCACTCCGCCATTCTTGTAACTATTTCTTCTATGAAGTTGGCTATGATTTGGCAGGGGGCAACAGTTATAATGATGCGACAGGTATTGAAAAATTATCCAAATATGCATCTATGTATGGACTAGATTCCAAAACCGGTGTGGAGATTGAAGAATCAAAACCAACGCCAGCAACGGAATTCCCTGTTATGGCTGCCATTGGTCAGTCAGATAACAACTTTACAACGATTTCACTGGCTCGTTATGTGACAGCTGTTGCAAACCGTGGTACCGTATACAATCTGACATTACTGGATCATGTGGAAGATCCGGCAAGTGGCAATACCGTTGCAACATATGAGCCATCTGTGAAAAATCAGATAACAGCGCTTTCAAGTGATGAGTGGAATACATTAAATTCCGGCTTGCGTATGGTAGTAGAAGATTTATCGGCGTTTAGTAATACGCAAGTACAGGCAGCTGGTAAAACCGGTACTGCCCAGGAGTCCCTGTTACGACCAAACCATGCGTTATTTGTTGGGTATGCGCCATATACAGATCCACAAATTGCTGTTGCAACACGTATTGCACATGGTTATGGTTCCAGTAATGCATCGGTCGTTGCTGCAGAAATCATGTCTTATTATTTTGGTGAAAAGACACTTGAGAATATTTCAGAAAATGGTGCCAATACACAGACAACGACAAATAGCGTAACCGATTAACAGTATTTCGGTCAGGAGGAGATTTTATGGCAGCCAAAGATTCTGTTGTAATAAAAAGTAGCGCCCACGGTTTGACACTGGTATTGAATCGTGATATTGCTTTTGAACAGTTGGTACGGGATATTTGTAAAAAATTTGCAATGTCACGCAGTTTTTTTGGAAATGCAACATTGGTGTTGTCTTTAGAAGGACGAACAATCAGCGCAGAAGAAGCAGCTGTTATTGTAGAAGCCATTCAATTAAACTCAGATATTACGATTTCTTTGATTGAAGAGAACAATGAATTAAAGAATATCGAAATGATGGAAAAAATCGACAGATTTTACTATGAAAATATTTATGAGAATGCTAAAATTATTATGGGTAGTGTAACAAAGAAAGATGTTGTGCAATCGGATGGAAGCATTGTCATTTTAGGTGATGTGAAATCAAAAGCAAGTGTTCAGGCAGCAGGGAATGTTATTGTTATGGGAAGTATAGATGGCAGTGTTTACGCCGGATTTCCAAAGGATAACAAATGCTACATCACGGCAAATCAGATCAATGCAGCACATCTGCAGATTGGTTCTATATCTGGAGAGGTGAATGTGGCAAACAAATGGTCCTTGCGTTCTAGAAAGAGTGATAGTGAACCTTATGCAGTTGTTGTCTGGGAACATGAGCTTTTGGCAGAACCTCTTCGAAGTGGACTACTAAAACATTTATAGTATAAGGAGTAAAGGTGTGAGCGAAGTCATTATGGTTGCTTCCGGCAAAGGCGGTGTTGGTAAAACAACGTTATGCGCCATGCTTGGAACACAATTCGCACGCATGGATAAGACCGTTGTCATGTTGGATACAGACTTCGGACTAAGAAACCTGGACTTATATTTTCATTTGGAAAATAAAATCATTTATAATTTGGTGGATGTTCTTTCTGGTGTTTGCTCTTATCGGCAGGCTTTGTTGCCGCTAAACGAAACGCGTACGCTTTATATTATGCCGGGAAGTAAGAATTATGATTTTAAATTACAGGAAGAAGCATTTTTAGCTTTATTAACAAAGTTAAAACAACAATTTGATATCATTTTGATTGATACACCGGCTGGTATTACACCGGTACACCAGACGATGCTCCCATGGATGAAGCAGTGTTTACTAGTGACAACATTAACAGAAACATCATTATCGGATGCGTTGACATTCGAACATATATTGGAGCAAAATCATATACGGACGCGTTTGGTGTTTAATCAGGTGAATCGTTCGCTGGGCAGTAGAAAGCAATTTGCAGATTTGCAAGATTTTGGCAGACAGATTTACCGGGCAGAGAGTGTTTGTATTATTCCAAGATTACAAGAAAGAAACCTTTCTATGAGGTCATTGCCGGTGAATCACAAACCAGTGACATCACTATGTAAAATGCTGTTACAGCAACCAGAGATGGAAAATAAAAGAGAGTAGATTATGTTTCGAACGTACAAATTAAAGAATCTAAATATAAAATTGATTGTTGGCATTTTGGCACTGACCATTATAGGCATCCTTGTTATTGGCAGTGCGAATGAAGAATATCAATCTAAGCAGATCTTAGGAATGATTTTGGGCATCATTGTTATGGGTGTAGTTGCACTGATAGACTATGATTTTGTATTACAATTTTCTAAATTATATTATCTAGCTGTCATCGGTTTGTTATTACTTGTTCTGATTATGGGAGATCATACCGGTGGTGCAACACGATGGATTGACGTAGGAATACGTTTTCAGCCATCAGAATTAGGTAAAATTTTATTGATTTTATTTTTCTCCAGTTATCTGATGCGCAATGAGGAGGAAATTAACAATCCCAAATTTATTGTTCAGACAGCGATTCTCGCAGCAGTTCCGCTGGCGCTTATTGTAAAAGAACCGGATTTGTCTACGACAATTGTTACATTTTTGATTATTGCATCCATGATGTTTATCACAGGGCTGAGCTATAAGTTAGTTGGCATTGTTTTAGGAATTACGATTCCTTCGATTGCCATTTTGCTTCTTGTCATTGTAAATCAGGGAAGTTCCATTTTGGAAGGCTATCAGAGTTTACGTATTTTAGCATGGCTTAAGCCGGAAGATTATCCTGCCACCGCATATCAACAGCAGAATTCAATTATGGCGGTCGGGTCCGGTCAGTTTTTAGGGAAAGGGCTTTATAATACAAGTGTAGATTCCGTAAAAAATGGTAATTATATTTCAGAACCACACACTGATTTTATTTTTGCGGTAGCTGGTGAAGAACTGGGATTTATAGGTTCGGTTTTGATTGTATTATTGTTACTCTTTATTGGATATCAATGTATACAGACAGCAAAGGTTGCAAAAGATCTTTCCGGAAAACTAA
Organism: uncultured Lachnospiraceae bacterium; assembly: GCA_934352055.1. Lineage (GTDB taxonomy): Bacteria > Bacillota > Clostridia > Lachnospirales > Lachnospiraceae > Pararoseburia. The sequence goes on along the minus strand of CAKRJY010000003.1, from coordinate 140,766 downwards.
TTTGTTCCGGCATGGCAGCACTTGTTGGATTTCAAAGTTTTGTTAATATCTGTGTAGTAACGGGTCTTTTTCCAAATACCGGATTACCGCTTCCGTTTGTCAGTTATGGATTGACATCACTGGTGACGATGTATTTTGGTATGGGATTTGTTATAAATGTTGGATTACAGGCGAAAAAATATTAAATTAGGGGGACTTGCATTATGAACATCGGTTTAGTAGCACATGATTCCAAGAAAAAATTAATGCAGAATTTCTGTATTGCATATCGTGGTATTTTATCAAAAAATGAACTGTTTGCGACAGGAACAACAGGAAGACTTATTGAGGAAGTGACAAATCTTTCTGTACACAAATATTTGGCGGGGCATTTGGGAGGCTCACAGCAATTAGCAGCCCAGATTGAACACAATGAAATTGATCTGGTCATCTTTTTGCGAGATCCGTTGACGGCGAAGTCACACGAACCGGATGTGAATTCGATTGTTCGCTGCTGTGATGCTAACAATATTCCGTTGGCAACCAATTTGGCAACAGCAGAACTTTTGATTAAATCCTTAGATAGAGGGGATCTTGAGTGGCGTGAAATGTATCGATAAAATCATTTCCATGTTGATGATTGCAGTTCTTGGCCTGGGATTGGTGTCTTGTGGTAAGGACAATGCAGATGAAGGAACCTACAATTTAGAGACAACATCGTATCAATATGGAATTACAAAGGTGAATAACATATCGGATGTATCTTTTTTTAGCAATGATTTATGCGTAACAGATCAAGATAATTTTGGCATAGATCAAGTTGATTCCCAGGTTGCCGGTGGAGGTGGCGTTTTTAATCTGGCAACAGGTGAATGTACCTACGGTCAGAACTTATTTGGAAGAATGTATCCGGCAAGTACAACAAAGATACTTACTTGTTTAGTGGCCATTGAACAGGGAAATCTTAGTGATATGGTTACGGTCAGCGAGCATGCGGCAGATCAAACACCGGACTCTTCCGTTGCAGGTCTTGCTGCTGGAGATGTGATGACATTAAAAGATTTGTTGTATGGATTGATGCTTCGAAGCGGTAATGATGCTGCTATAGCAATTGCCGAACATATTGGTGGCAGTGAAGAGGGCTTTGCCAAACTTATGAATGCAAAAGCAAAAAGTCTGGGTGCAACGCAGTCGCACTTTGTCACACCACATGGTTTGCATCAGGACGATCATTATACTACAATTTATGATATGTATCTGATTTTCCAGGCAGCACTGCAAAACGAGACTTTTTTAGAAGTCATAAGCAGTGCGTCGTATGATGTGAGTTATACAGGCGTCTCTGGAGAAGCAAAATCACAGACCTGGGTGTCCACGAATCGTTATTTAAATGGAAAAGAAAAAGCACCGACCGGATTTACCGTTATAGGGGGTAAGACCGGAACTACATATGAAGCAGGGTATTGTCTGGTTCTTTACAGTTATAATGACCAGAATCAACCGATTATTTCTATTGTATATAATTCAGATTGTACGCTGAATTTATATTATCTCATGGATGAATTATTATATACATTCGGAGAGGCACCATCGTAAAGCACAGAGAAGGAGTGGAGACTATGGTAGAAATTATTGTTGGAGAAAAGGGAACGGGCAAAACAAAACATTTATTAGATCGCGTAAATCAGGACATTACGTCGGTACAGGGGACACTTGTTTATATTGACAAAAGTCCAAAGTACATGTATCAATTGGATTCACGTGTTCGTATGATTAACATGCCGGATTATCCAATCAGTGGTACGGAAGAATTGATTGGTTTTCTATGCGGTGTTATTTCACAGAATAGCAGCATAGAAACAATCTTTATTGACAGTTTCCTTACCTTAGGGGATATTGATACTTCTGAGGGATTACGAAATGCTGTTGATAAACTAGCAGTTCTTAGTGAACGATTCCATGTGAATTTTGTACTGAGTGTTTCACAAAAAGAAGAAAAATTACCGGAAGAATTAAATGCAACCATTTGGTTGTCACTTTAAAAGAATGGTGTCAGTAAAAAGGTGTTCGGTTTGATGGAACACCTTTTTGCTTGAGTTATGATTCGTTTGAGCGGATTCTTCCATACGCACTGATCATGTAGAGCCCACTCAATCCAACAAGAGCATAGATGATGCGGGAAAGCCATGACATATTACCAAAGATAAATGCTACCAGGTCAAATTGGAAAAAGCCAATGAGCCCCCAATTGATAGCGCCAATGATTACAAGAGTCAGCAATGTATAATCTAAACCTTTCATGATAGACCTCCTTTTTCTTTTAGTATAGGCAAAAGAAGGAAGATTATACAAAAAAAGGAGAAGTTCATTGAAACGTAATGATAAGATTATTAAATTTCATAAACAAATCCAAATTAATGTTGGACTGATTATTTTTGGCATTATTTTTATTTATGTGCTATTTCATGTGTTCAGTTATATTACGGCAGATAATATAACCGTTTACGAGGTGAAAGAAGGAACTATTGCTCAAAATTACACGTATCAGGCATTGGCTATTCGTCAGGAACAGGTAGTAAATGCAGAGACAGATGGTGCTATTTTTTATTATGCATCTAATTTGGATCAGGTAGGTGTCAAATCAAATATTTATTCCATTGATCATTCCGGCGAAATCACAAAACAGTTAAAAAGTCATACACAGGAAGATACAGCAATATCAGATCACGATATGACGCGTCTGCAGAAACAAATTGGTGATTTCGTATATGATTATAATAATAATAAGTTTCAAAAGGTTTATACGTTTAAATCAGATCTTTCATCAAATTTGCAGCAATATTACAGCAACAGTCTGATGACGGAAATTGCGCCACAGATAGAGCAGGCGACACAACAAGGCAAATTTGCCATATATACGGCACCGACTTCCGGTATTGTTGTATACCAGACAGATGGCTACGAGGGGCTGACACTGGATCAGGTCACATCTGAATCATTTGATATGGGAAATCTGAATGTGTCTAACTTAAAGACGCAGGAGAGTGTTGAGGCAGGGAAACCGGTCTATAAATTAATTGTATCGGATGACTGGGATCTTATTATGCCAATTGATGAAGCACTTGTATCTATGATACAAGAGGAAGAAATGCAATATATTCAGATCCGGTTTGAGACAGATAATGCAACAACCTGGGCTGCATGTGAGGTGACCGAAAAAGCTGGAGAGCCATATCTGGTGTTACATTTGGATGATAGTGTGGCACGTTATGGGGATGCACGCTTTGTCCCAATTGAGCTTCTCATTAATGAAGAATCTGGCCTAAAAATACCAAACAGTGCCATTGTAAAAAAAGAATTTTTTACGGTGCCAAAGAGTTATTTCTTTATGGGAAATGATTCGGATTCTTCTGGTCTTATGGTGCAAAGCAAAAAGCAAGATGCACAGTTTGTTACACCTACGATTTATTATGAAACAGATGATGCTTATTATATTGATGCTGATGATATAGCAAAGAATACGGTTATTCTAAAACCAAATTCTCAGGAAACTTATACGGTTGGAGCTGATACAGCGACTTTACAAGGGGTTTATAATATTAACAAAGGGTATGCTGTGTTTAAACAAATCAATATATTATATCAAAACGAAGATTATGCGATTATCAGTACAGGAACGACATACGGTCTGGCTTTGTATGATCACATTGTATTACAGGGTGATTTGGTGAAAGAAAATCAAGTCATTCGTTAGAAAAAATAACAGAGGAGGCATATAGATGTTAAAAGAAAATTTGACAGAAGTACAATCACGCGTGGAACAAGCCTGTAAAAGGGCAGGAAGAGATGTTACGGAAGTGACATTGATTGCGGTCAGTAAAACAAAACCGGTTACAGATTTACAGGAAATTTATAATGCCGGTGTACGTGATTTCGGCGAGAATAAAGTGCAGGAAATGTGTGACAAAATGGAAAAAATGCCAAAGGATATCAACTGGCATATGATTGGTCACTTACAGCGTAATAAAGTAAAATATATTGTTGGTAATGTGGCATTGATTCATTCCGTAGACAGTTATCGCCTTGCGGAAGAGATTAATATACAGGCGAAGAAAAAAGGGATTGTAGTACCAATTCTTGTAGAAGTCAACATCGCAGATGAAACGACAAAGTTTGGTGTATCCAAAGAAGACGCCATGGAACTAGTGCGTCAGATTGCTTCTTTAGATGCATTGTCCATCAAAGGACTTATGACAATAGCACCATATGTTGTAGACCCAGAGGAAAATCGCGCTTATTTTCGCAAAATAAAGGAGTTATCTGTTGACATAGATAACCAAAACATTGATAATGTATCTATGGATATTCTGTCTATGGGCATGACAGGCGATTTTGAAGTTGCTATTGAAGAAGGAGCAACGATGGTTCGTGTTGGGACGGGTATCTTTGGCAAAAGAGATTACCAAAACACATAACAGATAGATATTAAGGAGAGATAAATCATGGCTTTTTTTGATCGTATGCTCGATGTAATGAAGTTAGGCGAGGATGAAGACGATTACTACGATGATGATGAGATGTATGATGATGATGATTATGATGATTATGATGACGATAATCATTCTATCTTTCATCTTTTCGGTAAAAAGGATGACGAGGACGAGGAAGAGGATGACGTTCCTGTAACAAAGACGAAAGTTACGCCAAGTGTTAAGGAAAAATCATCTGTTAAGTCAACACCGAAGATAACACCAATGCGTGGTGGTAGAAAGGGAAATAGTACTAATATGGAAGTATGTGTAATAAAGCCATCTTCATTTGAAGATGCAAGAGAAATTTCAGAGACGTTACTGGCAGATCGTACCGTCATTTTGAACATGGAAGGTCTTGATTTAGGTCTTGCACAGAGAATCATTGACTTTACGTCCGGATGTTGCTATGCAATCGATGGCAATCTTCAAAAAGTAAGTAATTATATTTTTATTATTACACCAGCAGCTGTTGATATATCCGGTGATTTACAGGGAATCGTTGATGCGTTTGACTTTTCCGGTATCCAGACAGGATTTTAATCATGCGTAAAAATGATCAGTCAGAGGAACTGTTACACCGCTTTTATGATTTGGCGACACAAGCAGATCGTAAAGGAATCGTGTTATTTTCAAATTTTTTAAATATGTACGAAATTAACCTTTTAAAACAAAATGAGAAGACAATATATACTCGTTTCTCATTATATGGAGGTTATCAGGGAGCAGAGCGTCAGATGGTAGCATTCCAGCCTGATGCTCTTTATTATAATTGGGATTATCCGATTGCCTGTGTAAAAATACAACCATTGCATCAGCGTTTTGCGGAGGAACTGTCACATCGAGATATTCTTGGTGCACTGATGCACTTAGGTATTGATCGATCCTTGCTCGGGGATATTGTTTTACAGAAAAAAGATGCATATGTTTTTTGCGTAGAAAATATGGCAGATTTTATTGCAAAAGAATTGTATCAGATTCGTCATACGCAGATTATGACAGAAATTACGAGTCCAACGAATATACAGATTCAGATACAATATCGTACAGAGCAGGGCTTTATTGCATCCAATCGTTTGGATGCATTTGTGGCACAGGCGTGTAAGCTGTCACGTGCACAGGCTGCATCGTATATTCTTGGAGAAAATGTATTTATCAATGGAGCTCTTATGACAAATCATAACCAGGGAGTGAATCCGGGAGATATTATATCTTTACGAGGCTATGGAAAATTGCGCTTCGATGCATTTTTAAATACAACCAAAAAAGGAAGATTACATATACAATATGCATGGTATATGTAGTAGAGGTGAAAGTATGGCAAAAGAACTGCAAGTGAATTATGAAGGAAAACCGTGTTATAAAATTATTTTGGAACATAAATTCGACGGTTTTATGGAAGCATTAAAAAGAGAAAATTTAAATGTAGACAGAAAAATCTGCATTGTTACTGATTCTAACGTGGCAAAACTATACTTAAAAGAAGTGCAGGGATTATGTGAAAACACATTTAAAGAGGTTTATTTTTTTATATTTGATGCTGGAGAAGCCTCTAAAAATATGGATACTGTACAAAAATTATATGAAGAATTAATAAAACAACACTTTGATCGCAAAGATTTATTGCTTGCATTAGGCGGTGGCGTGGTTGGAGATTTGACAGGATTTACGGCGGCAACGTATTTGCGTGGTATTGACTTTATTCAAATGCCAACAACTTTACTTTCACAGGTAGATAGTAGTATTGGTGGTAAGACAGGTGTTGATTTCTTGCAGTACAAAAATATGGTAGGTGCCTTTTACATGCCTCGTATGGTGTATATCAACATTCATACACTATTATCTTTACCGGAAGTTCAGTTTGCCTCTGGTATGGGAGAAGTGATTAAACACGGACTAATTCAAGATCGTGATTATTATACCTGGCTTATGGACAAACAAGCTGCTATTTTGGCAAAGGATGAAGGAACGCTGACGGATATGGTATATGGCAGTTGTGTCATTAAAAAGAATGTCGTTGAGACAGACCCAAAAGAGAATGGCATCCGCGCATATTTAAATTTTGGTCATACAGTAGGACATGCGATTGAAAAAATGTCGGATTTTTCTTTGTATCATGGACAATGCGTTGCTATTGGTATGCATAGTGCTGCGTATTTATCGTATAAGCGCGGATTCCTTACAGAACAGGAGTATCAGGCAATGCTTGGGGTTATACAAGGATTTGGCTTGCCTGTGCATGCTTTAGGATACGATGCCAAAGAAGTGCTTTATAATACCAAATCAGACAAAAAAATGGTTGGCGGAAAGATTAAATTTGTTATTTTACAGGAAGTTGGCAAGGCTGCAATTGATACAAGTTTTACAGACGATGAACTTCTAGAGGCAATCCGTGTAGTTACAAATTCTTAAAATGAGTTGAGGTATTTTGTTATGCAAAAAACATCTATAAAAAAATATATGATAGCGGCGCTGGTATGTGTTGCATTGCTTTTCTTAGATCAATGGACAAAACAATTGGCAATAAATTATCTGTTAGGCGGATATGATATAACGTTAATTCCGGGAGTATTGGAATTGCATTATCTTGAAAATACAGGAGCAGCTTTTTCTATTATGGAAAATAAAACGTTGTTTTTTTGCATAATCACACCGGTTTTATGTGCCTTTATGATATATTTGTATGCAAAACTTCCTGAGAAAAGAGAATATAATTCTCTTCGCATCATTCTTATATTTCTGGTTGCAGGAGCTGTGGGAAATCTGATAGATCGTATATGGCATCATTATGTTGTCGATTTTATCTATTTTTCATTGATTAATTTTCCAGTATTTAATGTTGCAGACATCTATGTAACCTGCGGCGTGATCTGTCTGTTTATATTGATTCTTTTCGTGTATTCGGATCAGCAGTTTGATGAAATCCTGCGTACAGTTCGTCATAAAAAACAGGAGAATAAGTAGACGCTATGACAGAGTATAGAGTATTAGATGAAGAAAATGGTATGCGTCTGGATCATTTTCTAAGCCAGCGCGAATCAGAACTCTCCAGAAGTGCAATTCAAAAACATATCAAAGAAGGGGATGTACTTGTTCAGGGAAAACAGGTTAAGGCAAATTATCGCGTAGTGACAGACGAACAGGTATCGATGGATATTCCAGAACCTGTAGAAGTGGCAATTGTGCCGCAAAATATACCGTTGCAGATTCTGTATGAAGATCAGGATATATTAATTGTAGATAAGCCAAAGGGGATGGTCGTGCATCCGGCACCGGGACATCCGGATCAAACACTTGTCAATGCAGTTATGTATCATTGTAAGGATTCTCTTTCCGGTATTAACGGAGAAATTCGTCCTGGTATTGTACACCGCATAGATCAGGATACAACAGGTTCTCTGATTATCTGTAAAAATGATGCAGCACACATTAAAATTGCAGAACAAATCAAGGTACATTCCATTCGACGTATTTATCGTGGAATCGTTATTGGCCGGGTAGCAAAAGAGGAAGGTGTGATTCACGCGCCGATTGGCAGAAATCCAAATGACCGAAAGAAAATGGCCATCAATGAAAAAAATGGAAAAGATGCTATCACCCATTACCGCGTTTTAAAACGATATAAAGATTATACCTACATGGAATTCCAGCTGGAGACAGGACGAACCCATCAGATACGTGTACATATGGCATCCATTGGTCATCCGTTGTTAGGTGATATGGTGTATGGTCCTAAAAAATGTCCTTATAAGCTGCAAGGACAGACACTTCATGCTGCAATTATTGGTTTTGTACATCCGTCTACCGGCGAATATATGGAAGTGGAAGCACCGATTCCGGAATATTTCTCTCATTTGCTTACTATTTTACCGGAATAAAAAAGATACATGTGACATAAGGTATAGTTACCTCAAATCACATGTATCTTTTTGTTTGTAAGAAGATTTCCTGCAAGATGACGTAATAAAACAGGAAAGCATCGGATAGAAAGAAAAATACATCAAAAACAGTATGCTGTAAAAAAGCGGATATTTAAAAGAAACGGAATACACCAAATACTACACCGAGAATCTGACAGTCTGCAACAATAATGGGATCCATAGAATCATTTTCCGGCTGTAAGCGGATATGATCCGCTTCTTTGTAGAATGTCTTAACAGTTGCTGAATCATCAACAAGAGCGGCAACGATTTCTCCATTTCGCGCAGTGTTTTGCTGCTTTACTAAAATGACATCACCATCAAAAATACCGGCATTTATCATACTTTCGCCCTTAACATGAAGCATGAATGTATCCTGATTCGGCATATATTCCGATGGAATTGGAAAATAGTTGTCAATATTCTGGACAGCTAAAAGCGGTTGTCCGGCAGCAATAGAGCCGACAACGGGAACATTTACAACTTCACGTCGTGTCAAATTAAAATTATCATCGACGATTTCTATCGTACGAGGCTTTGATGGATCACGACGGATATAACCATTTTTCTCTAAAGATTCTAAGTGCGAGTGTATAGAAGAAGTAGACTTCAGATGTACAGCATCGCACATCTCGCGCACAGTAGGAGGATATCCTTTGTTTAAGATTTCCTGCTTGATATACTCTAAGATCTCACGTTGTTTATCGGTAATACGACCATATTCCATAGGAATCTCCCTTCGTCTGTAACAAATAATTATTGATGAAAAAATTATAGCATAGCTCATTGTAAAAAGCAAACATACATTCCGAAAATATGTTCGAAAAAGTTGTTGACAAACACATGTTCGTGTTGTATGATTTAACCAGAACAAAGGTTCGGTCATAGTTTTTGAGAAAGAGGATGTGTGATATGACAAAGAGAGTACAAAAGCAGCATATGTTATTTTATTCATTGATAGCCATTGCTATTATGGTTACGGTAATCTGTACATTTGCGATGACTTCCAGTGCAAAGCAGGAACATAATATGTACAAATATTATACCAGTGTGGAAGTACAAGCCGGCGATTCTCTTTGGAGTATTGCGCAGGAATATGCAGATATTGATGCGTATCACAGCTATAGTGATTATATTTCTGAGGTGAAGCAGATCAATCATCTTACAGGAGAAGATATCCATGCAGGACAATATCTGACAGTACCTTATTATTCGGAGGAAGTGCTGTAGTTTGCTTGTTTTTTCCCACTATTACAAGTATAATATGTAGAAGTAGCAGAAGGGGATTATTTCTGTAAAATAGAGGGAGAAGACGAATACATGTTACGATTTATTTTAGTAGTACTTGCCAATGTAAAGCGTGGACCATATCTGATTCCGAAGATGCGTAAGATGTTTAAGCATCCGGAGCGTTATTCTGAGCAGGTTCGATATGCGTTTGCGCAGAAGCTAATTGATTATATGAAATCATCCGGAAAGATTAAGACGGAGGTTTATGGCACTGAGAATTTACCGCTAGAAGGCGGTTATGTGATGTTTCCAAATCACCAGGGTAAATATGATGCATTAGGAATCATATATGCACACAAGCAGCCATGTTCTTTTGTTATGGATAAGGCAAAATCATACTCATTCCTTGTAAAAGAATTGGTTGATATGCTTGGCGCTAAGCGTCTAGAATTAGACAATGTTCGTCAGAATTTAACAGTCATCAATGAAATTACAGAGGAAGTAAAGCAAGGGAAAAAATACATCCTGTTTTCCGAGGGTGGTTATGACAAGAACCGGAATAAAGTACAGCAATTTAAGCCGGGAAGCTTTAAATGCTCTGTGCGTTCCAAAACGCCAATTGTTCCGGTAGCATTGATTGATTCTTATAAACCATTTAACAGTTTAGAGCTTAGACCGGTAACCACAAAGGTTATCTTTTTACCAGCAATTTATTATGATGAATATAAAGATATGAAAACACCGGAAATCGCTAAAATGGTTCGAGAACGTATCATTGCACGCATGGCTGATTTTGGTGTAGATGCAGGGTGATTTTATAAAAACACTGCTATGTAAGATTGTTGCCACATGATTTCTGTGATGATAAATCCCAAATCGTTATAATGTGGAGAACTTCTGTGAGCATAGCAGTGTTTTCTTTGAAAATATATCATGCGGATAAATATCTGTTTTTCCGTATGATATTGCAAAAATAAAGGAAATATCGTATAATATCTGTATCAATCAATCAAAAGGAAGATGTTTTATGGGAAAAGATTCTGCTTACTACAAGACAAAAGCTCGTACACAAAAAGTAAAATTAAGGGAATTGATTGATCAGTTGCCTACCTTTGCTGCAGATTATATTTATAGTAAAGAACTGACAACGCAGCCAAGTACACTGATATCATATTGTTATGACTTATTGACGTTCTTTCGCTTTTTACAGACTCACAACAGTACGTTAAGTGATATGACGATTAAAGGTATGCCTCTTTCTATTTTGGAGCATTTACAATCAGAGGACATCGTGGAATACCAACGGTATCTGGAATTGAATTTAGATGGTGAAATGCATGAAAATGGAAAAAAAGCCATTGCACGTAAAATGTCACCACTACGTGGATTGTTTCAATATCATTATGAACGTAAAAATATTGAGGATAATCCGATGGTTCTGGTAAAATTACCAAAGTTAAAAAAGGATAAAAATATTGTCCGGATGAACAATTATGAAGTACAGGCAATCTTAAATGTTATTGAAAATAATGCCGGTATACCAATGACAGACAGGCAACGTAAATATGCGGAAAAAACACAAAAACGAGATCTGGCCATTATGACATTGATGCTTGGAACGGGAATTCGTGTTTCAGAATGCTGTGGTTTGGATTTAAATGATATTGATTTCCACGTGAATTCTATGACAATTGTTCGAAAAGGTGGCGGTCAGGATGTTTTATATTTTAGTGATGAAATCCATCAGGTATTAGACGATTATATTACGTCAGAACGCGCCTGCATTACACCATATGAAGAGGATGCCCCTGCCCTCTTCTATTCCATGAAGGGGCGCAGAATCAGCGTGGATACGGTGGAACGCTTGGTAAAACGTTATGCTATGATGGCAGTACCGAATAAGAAAATAACGCCACATAAGCTTCGTAGTACGTATGGAACCGCATTATATCGGGAAACGGGTGATATTCGTCTGGTTGCAGATGTTTTGGGCCATGAAAATATCAATACAACCATTGATTATTATGCAGCTATGGAGGATGAACATAAGCGTCAGGCAGCAAATGCTGTAAATTATAAGCGCAAGGATACGTAAATCCTTGCGCTTTGTACATCATTCATTCAAATATTCAAATTTATTCAAATTCTTCTGGTGATAAAACAACACCATCCTGCCAGATTTTTTCCAAATTATAGAAAAGACGATCATCCTGTGAAAACAGGTGAACAATGACATCTTCGTAATCCATTAAAATCCATGTTGAAGAACGATTACCTTCTACTTGTTTTGCATGAATGCCATGTGTATACATTTCTTTATCTACTTCGTTTTGCATAGCGAGTAACTGATTCTGGCTGCCACCACTGGCAACAATAAAATAATCAGCCATAACAGAAAGACCTCTGATATCAATCACTTTGATGTCATCTGCTTTTTTTTCATCTAATGCATGACATACTAATTTTACCATTTCTTTGATTTCCATAATTGTTCTCCTTTTTCTTTCTATCCGATGCTTTCCTGTTTTGTTATATTATCTTGCAGGAAACATTCTTTATAATAGTTATAAGTTTCAAGGGTAAGTGGATCCATGTCTTGTGGCATGGCACTCAAATATGCTACAGAATCCTCTAGAATCATAAATAAGCAACGATCGATGTCTGTATATGCCATATGTCGTATTTCCTCTAAATGAGGCGCCTTGTCGCGATGAGGCTCAATGTAGTCTGCAATATAAATAATCTTGTCTAATAGATTCATATGAGGACAGCCGGTGGTATGTACGGCAATCGCATGTTGAATCTGTATGTCATCGATCTCGTATTTATGTTTGGCTAAATAAGCACCGACTTTTCCATGCAACAAATGTGGATGACGATATTCGATCTCTGTGATCGGGATATTATGTTTGTTACAGATCTCTAATCGCTTTTCATCACTCATACATTTGGCGCAGTCATGTAAAAGACCGGCAAGCATCGCTTTTTTTACAGGATAACCATGTGCAAAAGCCAAATTTCCTGCAGTATACATTACACCCAAGGTATGTTCGAAGCGTTCTGGTTTGAGTTCTTTTGCCATCTTTTTTTGCAAAGAATTGATGCAATCCATGGAAACATCTTCCTGATACAATTGGTGTTCGTCGATATAGGTAAGCACATTCTGCGGAAGCATAAAACGAATGTTATCTACCGTATGCTCATGAATGCATTGACGAATATAGGAAGATGAAATATCCATTTCTTCTACAGGCATTTCTATAAAATCCGTTGCAAATTGTTGGCGATATGCCAAAATACGTTCGTCAAAGGACATCGGATGCACATCTTTGGTGCAAACATGTTCTAACGGTCGTCTGGCTATCACAATTTTACAACAGGCACAAATCCGCTTGGGATGAACCCATTGATCAAACATAGCAAAAGAATCTTCCCCGATGATAAAATAAAACTCACATTGTTCACCATAATGCTTTTTTAGTTCCTGAAGCGTCTCCCAGGAATAACATGGCGTTTTTTTCTCCAATTCCATGGTACAAAGCTTAAAATGCGGCTCATCTGCAATAGCGGATGCAACCATATTTTTTCGATGTAAAACACTCACATGTGAAGCTACATCTTTATGTGGTGGTGTTCCCGCTGGCAAAAACCAGACTTCATCTAAATGCAGATACGTATAAGCACATGTTGCAATATTTAAATGTCCATTGTGAATGGGGTTAAAAGTCCCCCCTAAAATTCCAATTTTTTTCACAGTCGTAGACCTTCTATTTATTTTGGTAATTCAATCTTTGGCTTCTTTGCGGCACGATATAATACAATCTTTTTTCCAATGACACGAACAACTTCAGAATGTGTACGTCCTGCCATCATTTCTGCGATTGCTCTTGGATCATCAAAACAGTTTTTTAAAACAGAAATTTTAATCAACTCTCTTGCTTCTAATGCTTCATCAGCTGCACGGATGATTTCCGGTGTTAAAGAAGATTTTCCGATTTGCATAATGGGTGTTAATTTGCTTGCTAAACCTGATAAATAGGCACGTTGTTTATTGTTCATTCTAGTTTACTCCTTATTTGTAATAATCAAACATGAGGCCATACATACGAACCGTATCACCTTCTTGGATTCCCAGTTCTTCTAACTGTTTTAAGATGCCCTGCTCTTTTAGGAAACGCTGGAAGAATAAAAATCCCTTTTCTGAGTCGATATTGGTATATCCAAGCATTTTTTCAATGCGAGGACCTTCCACAACATATTCACCATCTTCATTTAATTCAACGGTAAATGGTTCATCGTCAAAGAAACGAAGTGCTGGATCAAATTCAGGCTCGTATACGGTAATTTCATCCGGACAAGTCTTTAACAGCTCCTGTACATGATATAACAGTTCTTTTACACCTTGTCCGCTAACGGCTGAAATAGCAAATACCTGAATGCCCTTTGGTTCGAATTCTTTACGTAATGTTGCAATGATTTCATCAGAGCCTTCCATACAAACATCCATTTTATTTGCTGCAATCACCTGTGGCTTTTCTAAAATGGAAGGATCATAAGCTTCTAATTCTTTGTTGATTGCTAAAATATCAGCAAGAGGATCGCGACCTTCTACGGAAGCACCATCAACCATATGAATAATAACTTTTGTACGTTCAATATGGCGTAAGAATTCATGTCCTAAGCCAACGCCTTCCGATGCTCCTTCAATCAGTCCCGGGATATCTGCAATGACAAAGCCGTTGCCATCTAAATCAACAACACCAAGATTTGGATTCAGCGTTGTAAAATGATAATTTGCAATCTTTGGTTTTGCATTTGTTACGCGCGATAAAAAGGTAGATTTACCAACGTTTGGAAATCCGACCAATCCAACATCTGCAATGACTTTTAATTCTAATTGTACTTCAATCTCAATGGCTTCACCGCCCGGCTGGGCATATTTTGGAGCCTGCATGGTAGAAGTTGCATAGTGCTGATTACCGAGACCACCACGACCGCCAGTCAGAATAATCTGTCGTTTGTTGTCACCGGACATATCTGCAATGACTTTGCCGGATTCGGCATCTTTAATGACGGTTCCTTCCGGAACCTTTAAGACAAGGTCTTCCCCATTTTTACCGTGACAATTCTTCTTACCGCCCTCTTCGCCGGCTTTCGCTGCAAATTTTCTGCGATGGCGATAATCTGTCAGTGTATTTAATCCTTCATCTACTTCAAAAATGATGTCGCCGCCTTTTCCGCCGTCACCGCCATCCGGTCCACCATTTGGTACAAATTTTTCACGACGGAAACTGACATGTCCGTCGCCGCCTTTTCCTGATTTGATTATAATTCGTGCGCGATCTGCAAACATATTTTTACACCTTTCCAAAATAATTGCTTGGTACGTTTTACTTTGTTATGTAGTAGTATCTGCGAATAAATACTATTATATAACAAAGTAGACTCGGCTAAACAATAGTCGAGTCTACCAAAATGTTCTTAGTTTTCGCTTGCTACTGGATAAACACTAGCCTGCTTCTTGTCGCGGCCCTTTCTTTCGAAACGAAGAATACCATCTGCTGTTGCAAATAATGTATCATCACCACCGATACCTACATTAGTACCTGGATGAATCTTTGTTCCACGCTGTCTGTAAAGAATATTTCCAGCCTTAACGAACTGTCCGTCCGCTCTCTTTGCGCCTAATCTCTTAGACTCTGAATCACGTCCGTTCTTAGTAGAACCAACTCCCTTTTTGTGAGCGAAAAATTGAAGATTCAACTTTAACATGTTTACACCTCCTCAAATTTTAGTGCGAGATACGTATCACCGTATTGCTTATTAATCTCTGTTAAGCCTAAGACCAAAACATCCATAAGTAAATCAGATTCTTTCGAAACATCTTCGGTAAAACGAAATTGAATCAGATTGTCTGGTTCTGTTTTTGCAGAAAAGAATCTTTTTTTCTTAGGTGCTGCATTATCGTCTTTGGTATCAAGTGTATAGGCATCTTCTGTAAATTGATCAATACCATTGATGGTATTGATGACAAGCATAGAAACTGCAGAACAGACAATGTCTTTTCCGGCTTTTTCATAGCCTGCATGCCCGATGCATGTAATACCGCGATAATGCGATTGATCTTTTAAAATCGTTATCGAAATCATAACAATTCCTATCGATTATCCATTAATCTTATTGATCTGTACTTGTGTGAACGCCTGTCTATGACCGTTCTTATTGTGATAGCCAGTCTTTCTCTTGTACTTGTAAACGATTACCTTTTTACCTCTGCCTTCTTTAACGACAGAAGCTTCTACAGTTGCTCCTTCAACGGTTGGATTACCAATCTTTAATCCGTTATCGCTGATTGCAAGAACCTGATCGAATGTAACCTTTTCACCAGCTTCTACTCCAAGCTTCTCAATGGTAATGATATCGCCTTCAGATACTTTGTACTGTTTACCACCTGTTGCTATAATTGCGTACATATGGCACCTCCTATTATCATTACTCGCCAACTTCGGTGTGCTTATATGCAACTTAAACCTCGTTGTGCGGCATACCTTGATATATTAGCATAGGACTTAGTATTCGTCAATGTTTTACAAGAAATTTTGTAATAAAATTGTATTTTATTGCATACAATCTCCGAGAATCTGTTGCAAAGATGCATATTTCTTTGCACGTGTAATTTCCATGAGATGCAAACGTGTAAAATCAACCACATTCGCTTTGACATAGTCAGTTATCAAAAGTGACTTCATGTAGGAAATCAGCTGGTCTTTCTGCGTCTGGTCTTTTAAATTAATGAAATCAACGATAATGATTCCACTGATATTTCGCAGACGTATCTGTCTTGCAATTTCTGTTGCTGCTTCTAAGTTATTTGCCAGATAATAATCTTTTTGTTTTTTCTTTTTTACATTATGACCACTATTGACATCAATAACGGTCAACGCTTCTGTTGGTTCGATGATTAAATAGCCGCCCGATGGTAAGTAGACTTTTTTCTGTAATGCGGCGTCTAACATATGCTCTATTCCGTAAAGCTGTTGCAAGGAATAGGATGGATCGTTATATAACCGGATGGATGACATCGCAGGATATTCTGTCTGTAATCTTTCAAACCATACGGCATCATCTGTTACAATTTCAAGGAGATCTTCTTTTTGCAAACGATCCAGATGTGAAAAAATAGGATGTCTTGCCAAAAGAAGTGTTTGCCCGGCAAGCAAATGCCTGGCTCGGGAAATCAAATCCTGTACCTGCTTACAAAGCGTGTGATATTCGCCAAAAAGTATGGAAGCATCACAGTCTTTTGCACTGGTTCGTACAACAATGCCAAGAGGTTCCTGTGTGATTTCATCCAGAAATGTCGTTTGTAGGCGACTTCTGGATGCACCATTGATTTTTCTGGAAATACCGTGTATGGAATTTCCGGTTGTAAGCAGAAGGTGCTCCGATGAAAAAGATATGTTTGTTGTTACACAAATCTCTTTGGATTTGATGGCATCACGCGTCACCTGTACCAAAAGTTCATCGCCTTGTATAAGAGCATTCGGTTTACCATTCTTTTTGGTAAAAATCATTGTGGACGTATCCATTGCATCAAATGGGCAAAAAAATGTCAAATCACCTGATTTTAAAAAGGCAGATTGCATTTGCGGCATAACATTTTCTACACGTGCAATATAAATATTGCCAACAAGAGTCGGAAACGTTGCATCATAGGGATGTATTTCCATCGGGCGGTCATTGGCATCCAGATAAAGTAACAAATCAAAGATGCGATTGTTTTTGGTTATTTTCGTGATAAAACAACGGTTATTCTTTGTCATCGCCGATTTCTCCTAAAGAAACAAACTGCCCCACTTCTCTGGTTAACATATCCTTGCGATGAATAAAGAAATCATATCGTCCAAGATCTTCTTTTCCCAAATGTTTAAAAAAGTGCTCTAAGACAAGTTCCGGTTTGATATTATCCGTACTGCCGGTGGAGACTACAAGGGAAAAGAGGATACTGCTGTCTCCACAGGAATTGCATGCCTCAGAGATGTTAAAATCATAAATCAGAGGTTTAAGATCCAGTTCGCGCTCTCCCTTTTTTGTTTTTTTGATGATGGGAATGGTCCCTGCATCATCAAAAAAGGCTTTCTTAGCAGCTTGTAATTGTGTAATCGTATAAGGGAACTCATCTGGGTGTTTATAGGATAAAATATAAGAGGCTGCAGTCACGGAGGACATGGCATTTTGCGCATTGTCCGGCAAATAGCGGAAAGACGTTACCTCTATACCGTCTACCATGGTAGCCTGCAAACGTTGCAAGGCTTCCTGACTTGGCACAAATTCTTTTAATTCAATATCCATATATTCGCCATCACTAGTAATACCAACACCAAGAGGGGCTGCAAAGGACATGATCTGATGTGGGTTAAATCCCTCGGAATATTTGATTGGCAGGCCACTTCTTCGTATTGCTTTCTGGAAATAACGCATAATATCCAAATGACCAATATATTTCATACTTCCATATTTACAAAATTTAATTCTTGCCTTCAAAACAAATGCCTCCTCCAAATGATGCTGCACCACAACCGGAACATTTCATTTTACAGTTTGGTGTTACTTCCTGGTCTATCGTTGCACGATTCCATTCACGCACAAAGAACTCTTTACGTACACCTACATCGATAAAGTCCCATGGTAAAATCTCATCCAATGGCCGTTGACGGTAAACATAAAAATCAAGTGAAATACCATTTTGATCCAGAATTTCTTCCCACTTGTCTGCATCAAAATAGTCAGACCAGGCATCAAACATACAGCCTGCCATATAAGCTTCATAAATGGCAGTAGAAAGACGGCGATCCCCTCTGGCAAATAAACCTTCTAACACGGTAACATCTGCTTCATGCCAGTTATAACGGAGACTTTTGTGGTTTAACTGCTCTTTCATGGTGTCGTTTACAATCTTCGCGCGACGTAAATATTCACCTTTTTCATACATTGGTGCCCATTGGAATGGTGTAAATGGCTTCGGTACAAAAAAGGAAGTACTCATCGTAATCTGACATTTTCCATGACGCTGCTCTTTTGGTATTTCATAATAACGAACTGCAATTTCATTTGCCAGTTCTGGAATGGCGCGCATATCATCTTCTGTCTCTGTTGGAAGTCCAAGCATAAAATAAAGTTTTACTTTTTGCCATCCGCCCTCAAAAGCCAGACCTGCGCCATTTAAAATATCATCTTTGGTAAGTCCTTTATTGATAACATTACGAAGTCTTTGTGAACCCGCTTCCGGAGCAAAGGTCAGACTGCTCTTTCGAACATCCTGTACTTTTTTCATCACATCCAAAGAAAACGCGTCAATACGAAGGGATGGCAGCGAAATATTAACGCCATCACCACAACATTCATCAATCAGGAAATTGATCAGTTCTGGGAGTTCTGTATAATCACTAGAACTCAAAGAACTTAAAGAAATTTCTTCATGTCCCGTATTTTGCAGCATTTCCTTTGCATATGTTTTTAACAAAGCAAGACTTTTCTCACGGTTTGGACGATATACCATACCCGCCTGACAGAAACGACAGCCTCGGATACAGCCACGCTGAATTTCTAAAACAACGCGATCCTGTGTGGCACGCACAAATGGAACCAGTGGCTTCGTTGGATAAGCACCTTCGTCCATATTTACAAGCACCTGACGTTTTACTGTTTTTGGAACATCCGAAAAACGTGGTGTAATGGCCGCAATCGTACCATCCTCTTTATAGGACACATCGTATAAAGAAGGTACATACATTCCGGGAATTTGTGCCGCTGCACGTAAAAAAGCATCTCTTGTATAGATGCCGGATTGTTTCATCTCTTTATAAAGGTCGAACAGGGCATCGTAACGAATTTCACCCTCTCCGATATAGCAAATATCACAAAAGTCTGCGATTGGCTCCGGATTATACGTGCATGGACCACCAAATAAAATGATCGGATCGGAATCACTACGGTCTTTTTGCCATAATGGGACTTGTCCAAGATCTAAAATCTGTAGGATGTTGGTATAACACATCTCATATTGCAATGTCATACCAATGAAATCAAAATCTTTGATGGGATCTTGTGTTTCTAGCGCAAAAAGAGGTATATCCTCCTCTTTCATGATCTTGTGAAGATCTGGCCAAGGAGAATATACTCTCTCACAATAGACATCATCTCTACGATTAAACATTTCATATAGAATCTGAATTCCCAGATGTGACATACCGATTTCATATACATCCGGGAAACACATGGCAAAACGAATTGCTACATCGTCTGGATTCTTTTTTATCATATTTAATTCATTGCCAATGTATCTTGCAGGTTTATCCACCTGCATTAAGATATCATCTGACAGTGCCAATTTATTCATAACGTATCTGTTCCTTTCGCATGTTAACGCTGGGCAAGCTCTCTTGTAATATCTTCCCATGTTAAACCTTTTTCTACCATAAGAACCATCATATGATAAAGGAAATCTGACATTTCATATTTTACTTCTTCATTATCCGGGTTCTTAGCGGCAATGACAATTTCTGTTGCCTCTTCGCCAACTTTTTTCAGAATCTTGTCGATCCCTTTGTCAAAGAGATAATTGGTATAAGAGCCTTCCTTTGGATGTTCTTTACGATCTGCAATCACCTGATAAACAGATTCAAACACCTTTAGAGGATTGCGCTCTATGTACTCTTTTTTGATGATTTCATTGAAAAAGCAGCTTGGTGCTCCCGTATGACATGCAATACCGCCAACCTGGGAAATTTTAGCTAAAATCGTGTCATGGTCGCAATCTGCTGTCAATGACTTTACATATTGTGTATGACCACTTGTTAAGCCTTTGATCCATAATTCCTGACGACTTCTGCTATAGTACGTCATTTTCCCGATACGGGTCGTGGTATTAAAGGCTTCTTCATTCATATAAGCAAGCATTAATACTTCATTGGTCTGATAATCCTGAACAATAACCGGAACAAGACCATCTGCATTGACCTTTAAATCTTTCCAGGCAAGTTTAGGCTCAAAATTGTCCATTTTAATGCCGGCATCAGATAATTCGCATTTTACCTGCATAATATCTGTCTGAGTATCATTGATAAAGGCACCACAGATGCCACGGATTTTGTCAGATTTTAAAAGTGTTGCGATATCTTCTACATCATAAGAATCAACATCAACAATATAAGGTACATTTGTAATGCCTTCAATGCTGTCTAATAATGCTCTGTTATAGATGACAAGTTCATGTACATGATCTTCTAAAATATCTTTTGTTTTAAATAAAAAATCAACGGTTGTCAGTGATACAAGGATTTTTTCAGCTCCAAAACGTGCACTTGCCTCATTTAAAATTTCAACGGCAGATGGTTTTGAACCATTTAAGATAACTTCAACACAACCGGCATAAAGATATTTCTTAACATCTTCAAGTCGCTTGATATTACCGCCACCACACGTTTTGATTTCAATGTTACGGTTGATTTCACGAATAGCAAGAATGTTTTTCTCATGTTCTTCATCTTCATCGGAAAGATCATAACAAATAATCTTATCGATTCCACTGTCGTTATATAAACGGGCCAGTTCTAAAACATCCTGCTTTTCATCGGTATGTGCCGGGTCTTTTACGGCCATACCATCTTTTAAATAAATTGTTGCTACAATATTTTTGTGTTCCATAGTATGTATGTTCACTTTCTGTTTTATTTATGCCAGGCTTCCCTTTGTAGAGAGGATGTCTGCGATACGCGGATCTTTGGTAGTTGCTGCATCAAGTGCTTTGGCAAATGCTTTAAACATTGCTTCTGCCATATGATGATTATTGCCTGCTTTTAACACCTGTATATGAAGGTTCATGCCGGCGCTATAGGATATGGCATAGAAAAACTCACGAATCATTTCGGTATCCATGTATCCGATGCGATTGGTTGTAAATTCTGCATCAAAAGATAAATATGGGCGGCCAGAAAGATCAATGGCACAGAGAACAAGCGTCTCATCCATTGGAAGAATACAGCTGCCATAACGACAGATGCCCTTTTTATCACCAACGGCCTGCTTGATAGCTTCGCCTAAGACAATGCCGCAGTCTTCGATGGTGTGGTGACAATCAACAAGTAAATCACCCTTTACCGTCACATCTAAATCAAACAATCCGTGTCTGGCAAATCCATCTAACATGTGATCGAAAAAACCAATGTCCGTGGTAATAGATGACTGCCCACTTCCATCAATCGTAAACATTAGATCAATATCCGTTTCTTTGGTCTTGCGTTTGCAATGCGCACTTCTGATTTCGCTCATCATGCATCCCTACTTTCTAGTATATTCTAAACCTCTTCAAATCTTACTTTAATCGAATTTGCATGAGCCGTCAACTGCTCACATTCTGCAAATTGTACAATGTCTTTATAAACGTCTTGTAATGCTTCTCTGGAGTAACTGATGATGCTGGATTTTTTGATAAAATCATCAACACTCAAAGCAGAAAAGAATTTTGCGGTTCCATTGGTTGGAAGCACATGATTTGGTCCTGCAAAATAATCACCTAATGGTTCACTACTGTATTCTCCGAGGAAAATAGCTCCGGCATTTTTTACTCTTGTCATGGTATCAAACGGATTTTTGGTGACAATCTCTAAATGCTCCGATGCAATCTCGTTTACGGCATCAATGGCTGTTTCCATGTCAGGTGCAACCAGAAGATAGCCGTAATTATCCAAGGATTTTGTGATGATTTCTTTTCTGGAAAGCTTAGCTACAAAGTAGTCAATTTCTTTTGCTACCTCTTCTGCCAAAGCTTTACTTGTTGTAATTAAAATGGCAGAAGCCATTTCATCGTGCTCCGCTTGTGATAAAAGATCTGCAGCAACATATTTTGGAGTTGCTGTCTCATCGGCAAGGACGAGAATCTCACTTGGTCCTGCAATGGAATCAATACTTACATGACCAAATACAGCTTTTTTTGCTAAAGCAACATAAATGTTTCCAGGACCTACAATTTTGTCTACTTTTGGAATGCTTTCTGTTCCAAAAGCAAGTGCTGCAATTGCCTGTGCTCCGCCAACTTTGTAAATGACATCAACACCAGCTTCTTTTGCTGCAACTAATGTAGAAGCACAAATCTTTCCATTGGCATCAGGTGGTGTTGTCATATAAATATGTGGTACACCGGCTACTTTAGCAGGAACAACATTCATTAGTACAGAAGAAGGGTAAACTGCTTTTCCTCCTGGAACATAGACACCGACTTTATCGAGAGGTGTTACTTTTTGACCAAGAATTGTTCCGTTCTCTCCACTTGTAAACCAGCTGTTTTGCAGCTGTTTGCTGTGAAAATCACGAATGTTTACCAGGGATTTGCGGATTACCTTTAGCAGCTGCGGATCTACGTTTTCGTAAGCTTCGTTGATTTCTTCTTCTGTTACAATCAAATGATTTGCATCTATTTTTGCATGATCAAATTGCTCTGTATAGGCAAAAACAGCTGCATCACGGTTTTTACGCACTTCTTCAATAATTTCTGCAACACGTGCTTCATATTCACCATAGCTGTTTGGACTTCTTTTTAATAATGATTCCAATATATTGGAGGTTGTTTCTTTGTTTAAATCTAGAATTTTCATCTGTCTTACCTACCCTTCCATTGATAATGCCTGTTTTAAGTCAGCGATTAATTTTGTGATGCGCTCATATTCCATTTTCATACTAACCTGATTTACCACCATACGTGCAGATAAAGGACATACTTCCTCTAATACTTCAAGACCATTTTCACGTAGGGTGCTGCCGGTCTCTACAATGTCAACAATGACTTCCGAAAGTCCTACAATCGGTGCTAATTCAATGGAGCCATTCAATTTGATAATCTCAACCGTCTGGTGTTTTTCATTGTAGAAATAATTTTTTGCAATTCTAGGATACTTGGTCGCAACACGAATGAGTTCCTGATGTTTTAGTAATTCCTTGGATTCTTTTGGCCCACATACACACATACGACATTTTCCAAAACCAAGATCTAAAACTTCATAAATATTGCGTGCTTCCTCTAAAATGGTATCCTCGCCAACAATACCAATATCAGCAGCTCCATATTCTACATAAGTAGGAACATCCGGACCTTTTGCAAGAAAGAAACGTAATTTCAAATCTTCATTGACAAAGATTAGTTTTCTGGTATCAGGATCTTTCATTTCTTCGCAGGTAATGCCTATTTTTTCAAATGTTGCCAAGGTTTGCTTTGCCAATCGTCCTTTTCCCAAGGCAAACGTTATATATCTTTGTTCTTCCATTTTATTCGTCCTCCAACACAATCTGTTTGTATGCGGCATACCGTTTGCAATATTCCTCTACTGAGTGTTGCGTAGGATCCATCAAAAGCAGTTGTACACAATTGCCAGCATTTCTAAGTTCTTCTGCTGTTGCTACCGCTATCTGCCGTTGCTCCTTGGTATATAAGATGATTTCCGGCTGTACATGTGCGGGGATTTGGATTTTTTGTCGTTCTAATGCAAGTAATAATTGATCGACCATCAAAGCAAAACCAATGGCCGGTGCTTCTTTGCCAAAGTACGATAGTAACCCGTCATATCGTCCACCTTTTACAATAGGTTCACCACTGCCGAAGGTATAACCACTGAATAAAATACCGGTATAATATCGATACGGACTAATCAAACCCAGTTCAAAGGAAATATATTGTGTCACATCATATACTTCTAATAATTCATAAAGATTTTGCAGATACGACAGTGCATTTGCAACACCCGTATACTTAGAAGCAAGCGCTTGCATCTTGCTCCATTCTTTTGGAGAAGCATACATTTTACCGAGCATGGAAAACAATTGGCGTAAATCGTCAGCTACATTGTGGCGTTCTAAATATTCTTCTACACCAAAGAAATTTTTGTTTAAAATCAAATCGCGTAATTGCGCCTCTTCTTCTTCATGAAAATATGCTTCTTTCATCAATTCCCGAAATAAATTTGCATGACCGATACTAATTTGAAATTGTTCTAACCCGACTGCTTTTAAATTATTAACGACAAGAGCAATGATCTCGCCATCTGCATCTACAGAATTTTCTCCAATAAATTCAACACCTAATTGGGTGCTCTCTTTCAAACGTCCCTGATAACTGTTGTTATTGATGAAAACATTACCTTCATAGCATAAACGCGTTGGTTCTGTCTCTATCGGAAAATATTTGGAAGCAGCACGTGCAATGGATGGTGTCATATCCGGTCGTAAGACAAGTGTATTTCCTTCACGATCAAAAAATTTGTAGAGATCTTTGGAGGGGGTGGTTCCCACTTCTTGTCCAAAAATATCAAAAAATTCAAACGTAGGTGTTTCAATAAAACGATATCCATAAGATTGAATGACATGACGCATACGGTTTAAAATGTAATGCTTCTTCTCACACTCATCATTATAAATATCGCGAACACCTTCTGGTGTATGTAATCTTTTATTTTGCATGGTTTCACCTCTTCGATACTTTACTATAGCACAGTGCTAAACAACTAAACTATCCATATTATAAAGAAAGCAAACATCTCTGTCAAGCATCACGCAATGACAAATCTAATTGTAGTGGATCCAAATACGGGACAAACAATCCGGGTTTTGCCGAAAAGAAGAAATCCGGATCCAGTTCTTCGCGGCGGAAGCTTTTTCGCCCACCTTCGAGAGCCCGGTTCCAATAGCGCATCACTTCGCTAAGACGTAAATAATAAAATTCATCACGTTCGGTAAAATAGAGTAATAAAAATGCAATCCCCTGCTGCTTTTCAAATGCCTGCATAAAGCTAAGCTGATGTTCATGAATGTTTTGCAAAGGGAATAGATCACTATGACACTCTTTTGCGTCAAAACAGACGGGAATGCCCTGCACAACACCAATATAATCTACCGTACTTTTTTTATCAAAATACGCTAGTGTAATGTGTCTGGTGTCTTTGTCGATATTGATCGGTGTGATCGGTGTTGGTATCTTTTGAATCAGGCATAAATTGCTGTTTTGATAGATATCGTTTGTTCGATTGATTAAATCCTCAAAGGTAGAGCCTCTTAAACCTCTTGAATGCCAGGTTGCCATAATTTATCCTCTTATCATGTTCGAAAAATCCGTTGGTTCTTCTGCAATATAGCATGTACCATCCGAAAAAGTAATCGAATATGCGTGCAGTAATTGTGATGTTATATGATATTTTTGCCGAAGCATCTGATTCCATGCCAAATTTCCATATTTGGGATCGCCTGCAATCGGATGGCCGATACTTGCTAAGTGTGCACGGATCTGGTGACTGCGGCCGGTAATCAGATGTACTTCTAAAAGGGTCGCATCTCTTCCAATCACAAGTGGTTTATATGCCGTGGCAATCGGTTTTGCATCTGGCTGCGGTGTTTCTACCACACGCACCTGATTGGTGGAGACATCTTTTACCAGAAATCCCTCCAGATGAGACGCTTCTTTGATTTGACCTTTTACGACACAGTGATATATTTTTTTTGCACTGCGCTCGCGAAGCATTTCTGCTAATTTTTGCTGACCGGCAAGTGTTTTTCCAGCCAGAACAAGTCCGGATGTATTACGATCCAGACGATTGGCAATGGAAGGATGAAAAATGGCATATTGTTCTGCAGTTAAAGAGCCAGCATGTATCAGATACGATAAAATCTGCTCATTCAGTGAAATGTCACTGTCATATGCTTTCTGAGAAAGAATGCCACTTGGTTTATTTACAATTAAGATGTCATCATCTTCATAAACAACTTGAAGATCATGAGAAACAGCACGAAGTGCTTCATATTCCGCCTCAGTATCGGCAAATCCGCGCATTTTTGCAAAAGTTTCATCGGAAAAGAAAATCTGGACACAATCATTTTTCTTTAATATTTCCGTTCCATCTGCTTTTTTCTTATTTAAGGTAATATTCTTTTTTCGTAACATCTTATATAAGAAACCACTGCCAGCAGCCTTAAAGTATTTCTTTAAGAACTTGTCAAAACGTTGTTGTTCCTCACGTTCGGTAATATGTATTTCTTTCATCGCGTTTTCTGTTTCCTTTTTGCCGTTGTTTTGTTACGTTTTTGTTTTGGTTTTGTGTGCTTTGCCGCGTTATCTTTTCCTGCCATACCTTTTGTGGACGATTTTTCCTTTTCTTCGGAAAGCTTTCGCGGACGAATCAGACAATGTTGATCAAAGCCAATCAAATCTTCACGATGCTCTTTCTTTAATGCCTCATAAACCAGATCGTAATTACTTGGATTACGATATTGAATCAGCGCACGCTGCATTGCTTTTTCATGCGGATTATGTGACACATAAACAGGCTGCATCGTTGCCGGATCCAATCCTGTATAATACATACATGTCGAAATGGTGGACGGCGTTGGATAAAAGTCCTGCACCTGCTCTGGCATATAGCCAAGGTCTCGCAAATACTCTGCCAATGCGATGGCATCTTTTAATGTTGAACCCGGATGCGAAGACATCAGATATGGTACAAGATATTGCTTTTTTCCAATCTGTTCATTGATTTTGCGATATTTTTCCTTAAAACGGTCATAGACTTCTACCGGTGGCTTTCCCATATAGCGAAGAACATTGTCACTGATGTGTTCCGGAGCTACTTTTAATTGACCACTGACATGGTATTGGCATAGCTCACGGAAAAATCGGTCATCTTTATCCTCTAACAGATAATCAAAACGAATACCGGAACGTATAAATACTTTTTTTACACCAGGTAATTCTCGTAATTTGCGAAGCAAAGATAAATAATCCTTGTGGTCAACAGTCAGATTTTTACAAGGTGTTGGAAATAGGCACTGTCGGTTGGTACATACGCCCTTTTCCAACTGCTTTTTACAGGATGTATGCCGGAAATTGGCCGTTGGTCCACCTACATCATGGATATAGCCCTTAAAATCTTTATTTTGTGTCATCTGTTTGGCTTCAGCAAGAATGGAAGCATGACTTCGTGTCTGGATAATACGTCCCTGGTGAAAGGTTAAGGCACAAAAATTACATCCACCAAAGCAACCGCGATTACTAATCAGACTAAATTTCACTTCTGAAATAGCAGGAATCCCGCCATCTTTTTCATAGATAGGATGATATGTGCGTGTATATGGTAATGCATAGACATCATCCATCTCCTGCATGGAAAGCGGTTTTTGAGGTGGGTTTTGCACGACATAAATACCGTGCGGATATGCTTCTGCCATCTTTTTTGCCTGAAACGGATCTGTGTTTTGGTATTGAATGTAAAAACTGCGGGCATATGCCTCTTTATTTGTGCTGATTTCATCGTAGGAAGGCAAAATAATCGCATCCTCTATAAAGTAAGGATCCTGCGTGCGAAAAACAGTGCCTCGTATATATGTGATGTCTTTCACATCAATGCCGGCTGCTAACGCTTCCGCGATTTCAATAATGGATCGTTCGCCCATACCATAGGAAATCAAATCCGCACCGGAATCTAATAGAATGGAACGTTTGACTTTGTTAGACCAGTAGTCGTAATGTGCCAGACGACGCAGGCTTCCTTCAATACCACCAACAATAATTGGTGTTTTCTTGTAAGTACGTCGTATTAGATTACAATACACAACAGCCGCATAATCGGGGCGTTTTCCCATAATTCCTCCGGGAGAAAACGCATCTGTCTTACGTCTTTTTTTTGAAACGGAATAATGATTTACCATGGAATCCATATTCCCTGCGGAAACCAAAAAGCCCAGACGAGGTTCGCCAAGTATGGCAATCGAATCGTTCTGTTTCCAATCCGGCTGCGCTATGATTCCAACCGTATAGCCATAGGACTCCAACAAACGTGTGATAATGGCATGCCCAAAAGACGGATGATCTACGTAGGCATCGCCGCATACGTAAACAAAATCTAATTGCTCTATACCACGACGTTTCATATCTTCTTTTGAAATTGGTAAAAAATCAGTTGTTTGTTCCATGGTTATTTCCCGTCCATTCGATTTGTGTATAGTCCTCTATATAAGCATCAGCCAGTGCTTTTTTTTCTGCTGTGATATCCTTAGAATACTCATCATAAATAGCACATACTTTCATGCCTGCATTTTTTCCGGCCATAATACCGGGACAAATATCTTCAAATACAAGGCAATCCTGTGGTAAAACATGCAGCCGATTGGCTACCTCCAGATAAATGTCTGGTGCCGGTTTCCCTTTGTTTACTTCATTTCCTGTTAAATAACAATCAATATAAGCATCCATAGAAAGTGCATCTGAAACAGCTTTTAACAATTCTTTGGAATTACTTGTTGCAATTCCTGTAGCAATGCCACGTTCTTTTAACTGTATCAGAAATTCTTTCGCACCCGGTTTCCATGTGACCTGATGCGCATACGTTTCCATTGCCATAGCATTCCACTCTTCCATCATTGCATCTATGGAATCGGTAATCGCAAATTGTTGTTGAAAATACTGTGCAGTTTCTCGCATGCTCATGCCTTCAATATCTTTTTGCAGGGTCTCTGGCATACTTATATTTCTGCTTCCCAAATAATCTAAGTCAATCTGTTTCCACACCCACATGGAATCGACTAAGGTACCATCCAAATCAAACAGTACTGCTTTTATATTCTGTAACATAGCTCATTTCCTTTTCTGTAAACGGTCTGTATTCTCCCGGTGCTAACGCATCATCTAACGTGAATTTTCCCATGGTAAGCCGTTTTAAATAAATTACTTCTTTTCCGATGGCATGTACCATACGCTTTATTTGATGAAACATACCTTCTGAGATGGTAATGTATACATGTGTTGCATTCTGCGCATCAATGACAAGCTGTGCGGGTTTTGTAAGCCTTTTTTCACCAATATCGATGCCCTCTGCAAAACGGGTCACATCAGAGGTATCCGCCGGTTGGTCCAGATAAGCTAAATATGTTTTTGGTACATGCTTTTTGGGGCTTAGCAGCGTATGTGATAGCGTCCCATCATTGGTAATTAAAAGGAGCCCTTCTGTATCAAGATCTAATCTGCCTACCGTGAACAAATCTCCTTTTGGCGTCATCGGAACATAGTCAAATACCGTTTTATGTATAGCATCTGTGTTGGCACATACGCATCCGGCAGGTTTATGGAATACATAATAGACGAGTGGCTCAAAGTGTAAAATCTGCCCTTGATAGGTAATGGTATCCTTGGTTTCATCGACCTGATATTTACCATCAGAAATCGTTTCACCGTTTACGCATACCATACCCTTTTTTAGTCTTTTTTTCACTTCCGAACGTGATGCAATGCCATAATTGCTGAGAAATTTATCTAATCGAATCATATTGATACCATATCTTTCATAGATTGATAACATGAAGTTTGGACTTGTATTATCAATCATTGGAATTTTAATTGCATTATGTCAACCGAAAATTACATTTGCCGGTGCTGTCAGCGGACTGAATATCTGGTTTTTTCAACTGTTGCCCTCTTTATTGCCTTTTATGATTTTATCTAATATTCTCCTATCAGATGCCTGTCAAAACTATTTGTTTGGCAATCGAAATCCGGATTCAATGCGACGTGTACGTCTGGTTTTTACGATTGCGACCGGATTTACGTTTGGTTTGCCAATTGGCGCCAAAATCACAAAAGATATGTATCAAAAAGGCTGGATAAATCAAAAAGATGGACAATATTTATTGAATCATTGCAATCTGATTGGCCCTTCTTTTGTTGGGAGTTATGTATTATCCACAAAACTTAACTTACCGGAATATTTTTTGATGACGGTATGTATCCTATACCTTCCACATTTGGTATGTATTCTGCTTCATTTTTGGAAAAAACAGCCAGATACGCAGACGAAAAATAATGTCTATATTCCGGATAATACCTTTACAACAAGAAAAGCGACACCAAGACTTCGAAATTGCTTTCAAATCTTAAATGTCGCTATCATGAATGGATTTGAAACAATAACCATTCTTGGTGGTTATCTGATCCTGTTTGGTATCTTTTGCAGCTTTATTAAAGAACTTTCCGTGATACCGTTAGAACTGCGCGCCATACTCCTTTCATGTATGGAAATCACCACTGGAATACATGAAATAGCATCGCTGCCTCTGGCGCCTGTTATAAAATATGTATGTATCGTACCGCTTTTATCCTTTGGTGGATTTTGCAGCATTTTACAAACACAATCGGTAGTTGCCGGATGTCCTTTTTCCATGCGCAGGTATATAAAAGTACGCATACTGTTCTCGCTGCTTTGTTTTATCCTTTGTCTTGGAACGTTCTTTATTCTTTGTTAAAGAAAGATTCCGGAATATCCAGTGCAGGAACGTTATCATCAGAAGCTGCCTCTTCTGTCTCCTGTGGTTCCACTTGCTGTGGCTGTTTTACAGAAGGTTCTGGTTGTGCTGCTTCCTGAGGAACTAATTCCTGGCGGTTTGCGACAACAATATCTAAATATCCCTGCATGGTCTGCATGAAAGTCTCCGTTCTGGCTTGTGTTGTTTCCATAGAATTAGAAATGACGCTTTCAATTGTATTTAACAGGTCATCTGTATATGTAATTGCGCCCATGCGAATACTATTGGCATCTTCTGTGGCTTTATCAAGCATATCCTGTGCATTTTTTGTCGCAAGCATAATAATTTCATTTGCTTTTGCATAGGCCTGTTGCATGATCTGATGCTCACTAACCAATTCATTTGTCTGAATTTGCGCCTGTGCAATAATAGCATCTGCTTTATTCTGCGCATCTGCTAAAATAGCCTCTTTGTTGCTGATGATTTTCTGATAACGCTTGATTTCTTCTGGTGTTTTTGTACGCAACTCCTCCAAAAGACTTTCTAATTCATCTCTGTTAACGATGATTTTGGATGGAGAAAATGCTGATGGTTTACATTCGTCCACGTATTCTTCAATTTCTTCGATGATTTCTTCAATACCACTTGCCATAATAGAATCTCCTTTTATGAATTATACTTTGCCTGAATTAACGGAATAATTTCCGCAGGTACAAATCTGCTGATATCCCCACCGTAAGCTGCAAATTCTCTTACAATTGTAGAACTCAAATAGGAATAATGCAATCCAGTCGTCAAAAAGATTGTCTCAAGTTCAGGATACTCGACTTTATTTGTTTGTGCAATCTGAATTTCATACTCAAAATCTGTAACTGCACGCAACCCACGAATAATTACATTAGCTTCCATTTTCTTTGCGTAGTCTACCAACAAACCGTCGAAAGAATCAACCTTAACATTGGGATATTTATTTACCAGACTTTGAATCATGGAAACACGTTCCTCTGTTGAAAACAGGGCATTTTTTGCACTGTTATTCAGTACACCTATAACGACTTCATCAAAAATCTTAGCGGAACGTTCAATAATATCTAAATGTCCAAATGTAACAGGGTCAAAACTTCCTGGATAAATTGCTCTTTTCATCTGTTTTTATTCATCCTTTGCTAAAAAGATATGTTTATTTGTTTTATAAACTTTTTCGTTCAGTATGCGATATCCCAGATCTTTTACAAAGGAAAACTCTGTATGCAAATCTGCCTCTACAATCACATAGCCATCTTCTGCCAGTAAATCCGATTGTAAGATTGTTTGTAAAACATTTTCTTCAAATCCACTATGGTATGGTGGATCGATAAAAATGATATCAAACTGCATACGCCCTTCTAAATTGCGTAGTTCATAAATAACGTCCCCTGGCAGAATAAATGCTTCATCCTCAAACTTCGTATGAACAATATTTCGGTGAATACAATCCAGTGCCAAGCGGTTATTCTCAATAAAGTAAGCACAGGCTGCACCACGGCTTAAGGCTTCAATGCCCATCTGTCCGCTTCCGGCAAACACATCCAAAAACTGTGCGTCACACAAATCATTTTGAATCATATTAAAGAGCGTTTCTTTGATACGATCCTGTGTGGGTCTTGTATGCATGCCGGATACCGTATGTAACTGCAAGCGTTTTCTTGTACCAGAAATTACTCTCATATTTGTATTAATACTCCTTGAACCATCTCTGTGGTAATGATAACAATTGATTATTTTTGTTCTTTTAATACGTCTTTATTCTTTGCAATATAGTCGATCAAAGATACAATGGTCAGTACCAATGCTATGTAAGTTAAAATGGTACCAAGTACTGCGAAAAATGGCAGATTGATATTTGCAATCAGAACAATAATCATTAACATCTGAAATACTGTCTTGAATTTGCCCCAATAACTTGCAGCAATGACAATACCATTATCGGAAGCAACCAGACGGAATCCACTGATAATAAATTCTCGGCTGATAATAATTATGACAATCCATGCAGCAAGTTGTCCTGTTGCAATCAGGCAGATCATAGCGGCACTGACTAACAATTTATCTGCAAGCGGATCCATAAATTTTCCGAAGTTTGTTACAAGATTGTATTTTCTTGCAATCTTACCATCGAGCATATCTGTAAGACTTGCAATGATAAAAATAGCATCAGCAATATAACGATATGTCTGGTTGGATGCATCTAATAACAAAAAGATTACAAAAAATGGAATTAAAATAACTCTGAAAATTGTCAACTTATTTGGTAAATTCATGCTAATTCTCCTATCAAATCATATTCATACGAACCGGTCACCTGAACGGATACAATATCACCTGTCATCAGTTCTCTGGTTGTCTGAATAAATAAATATCCATCGACATCCGGTGCATCACGATAGGTTCTGGCAACATAGACATTTTCGTCTGCCACTTTGCCTTCCACAAACGCATCTAATGTACGACCAATATATGTTTCATTACATGCAGCTGAGATGTCCTGCTGAAGCTCCATAATCTCTGCCACGCGTGTCTGTTTCAATTCTTCTGCAATCTGATCAGGGAAGGTATCTGCCGGTGTTCCTTCTTGTCTGGAGTATGCAAAACTTCCAAGACGATCAAATTTCATATCGGCAACAAATGTTTTTAATTCTTCATGTGCTTCTACGGTCTCGCCAGGGAAACCACAAATCAGTGTCGTCCGAATACAAATATCAGGCATTGCCTCCCGCAATGATGCGACGATATGTCGGATATCTGCCTGCGAAGTCTTCCTTCCCATGCGTTTTAAAATATCATCATTTGCATGCTGAATCGGAATGTCAATATAATGGCAAATTTTGGAATTTGTAGCCATTGTATGAATCAGTTCCTCTGTGATTTCTTCTGGATAGCAGTATTGCAGGCGAATCCAATAAATCCCTTCGATGGCACTTAAACGCTCTAGTAATTCCGGAAGCATTTTTTTGCCATAGAGGTCTACACCATAAAGTGTTGTCTCCTGCGCCACTAAAATCAATTCTTTCACACCATCTTGTGCAAGTTTTTCTGCTTCTTTGAGGATTTGTTCCATCGGAACGGAGCGATACGCACCACGAATCGATGGAATCACACAATACGTACAATGTTTGTCGCAGCCCTCTGCAATCTTTAGGTGGGCAAAATGTCCTCCTGTTGTCAGTGTTCTTCCAGCATAATTCTCCGGTAAACCACTTAATGGCTTTTCTATTTGAATTTTCTTCCCGTCTAAAACATCATGAATTGCAGATACGATTTCATCATAGGAATTCGTACCGATAATCGCATCCACTTCTGGAATTTGTTCTGTAATCTCTGCAGCGTAACGCTGTGCGAGACATCCTGTGACAATCAAAGCCTTTAAATTTGCAGTTTCTTTCAGTGTGCCCATATCAATCAATGTCTGGATACTTTCTTCCATTGCATCATTGATAAAACAACAACTATTGACAACGATTACATCAGCTTCGTTTTCATCATTTGTGATTGTAATACCATCCTGGGTGATCATGGAGAGCATATGCTCTGTATCAACCAGATTTTTATCACATCCCAGTGAAATAAAAAGAAGTTTCATTATGCTTCCTCTTCCTGCTCCTCGTCATCTTCTGAAATAATCTGTAACTCGCCATGATATAATTCATCTACAGCGATGGAAAGTGGCTTTTCACCCTTGGTAACACGAACAAGAGGTTCCTGACCATCAATAATCTGTCTGGCTCTTTTTGCTGTTGCACAAACAATACTATAACGGCTGTTTACTACTGGTTCTTCACCAATTTCGTCACTGTTCTTGTTTACTACTTTCATTAATTCTACATATGATGGATGTAACATACTTCCTATCTCCCTTCAAATTTCTTTAAATCTTGTTGAATCATGTCTATTGTATCTGAATTTCTTGCTGTTTTAAAATGTTCACAAGAAATAATAGCATGCACATTTTCTACACTCTTTTCAATCTGATCATTGATGACCAAATAATCATAACCTCCCATATACTGGGATTCTTTTGATGATATAGCCAGACGCTGTGCAATCACATCTGGTGTTTCCGTGCCTCTGCCAACAAGACGCTCTTTTAAAGCATCTGCAGAAGGTGGCATAACAAAAAGAAGCAATGCCTCCGGATATAATTTTTTTACTTGTAATGCACCTTGAATTTCAATTTCAAGAATAACATCTTTTCCTTCATTTACTAATTTTTCTACATAAGAACGTGGTGTGCCGTAGGAATTACCATTGAAAGTGGCATATTCCAACAATTCACCCTCTGCGATCATCTGATCAAATTCTTCTCTTGTCTTGAAAAAATATTCTCTGCCATCTTCTTCTCCCTGCCGTTTTGACCTGGTAGTCGCAGAAATAGACAAGTGGTATTCTCCCGGATGTTCTTTTAACAGGTTTTTCATGATCGTGCCTTTGCCAGCGCCTGAAAAACCGGATAAAACAATGATCATTCCTTTCCTTGTCATAAGACATCAGCCTCCTTCTTTTTTATTGCTGCTTCTTTTGATCTTGTAGCAATCGTATCCGGCAATAATGCAGAAAGTACGATATGCTGATCTGTGATAATAATACCTCTGGTGCGACGTCCTTGCGTTGCATCAATGATGTTGCCATCTTCTTTTGCACGCTGCACCAAACGTTTGGCCGGTGCGGAATCCGGCGTTACAATAGATACAACCTTATCTGTATTAATGATATTTCCAAATCCTATATTGATAAATGCCATAATGATGTTCCTATTCTAAGTTTTGAATTTGTTCACGAACTTTTTCAATCAATGTCTTCAAAGAAATACCAACACCGGCGATTTCTACATCTGTTGATTTTGAAAGAATAGTATTCGCTTCGCGATTCATTTCCTGTGCGATAAAATCAAGCTTACGTCCCACTTCTTCGGCATCGGATAACATATGTCTTGTCTCATCGACATGACTGCGGAGACGTACCATCTCTTCGTCAATGCAGACTTTATCGGCATAAATGACGACTTCAGCAGCAATACGATTCTCATCCATAGACGTATCTCCTAACATCTCTGCCACTTTTGTATGTAGTTTATCACGATATTCTTCCACAATCATCGGTGAACGTTTTTCCAAAAATGAAACATACTCAGACATTTCATCCATTTTTGAAAGCAAATCCTGTTGCAGGCGCATACCTTCCTGTGTTCGATTTTCAATAAATTGATCGAGTGCACTTGTTAAGGCATCCATCAAAAACAGATGCAGCATTTCATCATCTTCTTCAGCTTCTGTGATTTCCAACACATCCGGAAAACGAGCCAGTGAAGATGCTGTAACATCAAAAGGTATGCCATAATCCTGTGACATTTTACGCAGATTTTCCATATACATATCTGCAACATGGGTATTATAATGCAAAACATCCGATGCTTCTTTTGTCTCTTCTAATGTAATAAATACATCCAATTTACCACGTACAATCCGCGATTTGATCACATTACGAATCTCTACTTCGTATGCATTTAATTTTCTAGGGAGTTTTACATTCAAATCCAAATATCGATGGTTTACAGATTTGATCTCCACTATAATCTTTCGTATCTCATCACCGGCTTCGCCTCTGCCAAAACCTGTCATGCTCTTTATCATGCCACTGGCACCTCCCATTTGCATAAAAATACCTATGCATAGATATTTATATTATATTAAATCCATTACAAAAGGTCAAATTATTTGTATTTGTTTTTTCAATATAAACATTTATAATATAGTAAGATAAAAGACAGACAAAAGGAGATACTTATGGCTTTTGACGGTATTACAACAAATTGTATTATGCAGGAACTAAAACAGGTGCTCGTTGGACAACGCATCAGTAAAATTGCACAACCGGAACGTGAAGAACTTCTCTTTACCTTCAAAGGTGTTACCATGAAAAACAACCGCCTTTTGATATCCGCAAATGCATCCCTGCCTTTTTTATATATGACACAGACAAACAAAACAAGTCCTATGACAGCACCCAATTTTTGCATGCTGCTTCGCAAATATATCGGCAACGGCCGCATAACGGATGTTACGCAGCCTTCGATGGAACGTGTTATTTGTTTTACCATTGAACACTTAGATGAAATGGGAGATCCTGCGGTAAAATATCTTTATGTGGAAATTATGGGAAAACACAGTAATATTATTTTTTGTGATGATAACCATACAATCATCGACAGCATAAAACATGTCTCCGGTCAGATGAGTTCTATTCGTGAGGTACTTCCGGGACGTTCTTATTTTATTCCGGCCCAGGAAGGACGTATCAATCCCTGGGATATGACGCAGGAACAATTTACAGACATGATTTTAAACAAACCATGTTCCATTGCAAAGGCAATTTATACGACGCTGATAGGATTTTCTCCAATTGTTGCTACAGAAATCGCGTATCGGGCAGGACTCGATGCCGATCTTTCTACGGCATCACTTTCTGCTGAAGATGGTATCCATCTCTATGAACAGGTACAAATAATATTACAGGCATTGAATGAGCAAGCCTTTACCTACTGTATTTATTACGATCCGATTACCGGTGCGCCGAAAGAATTTTCTCCTCTTCCACTTTCTATCTATAGCGATATGGAATGTCGGGAATACGATTCTATGTCTGAGGTTTTAGAATCTTTTTATGCCAAACGCAATCAATATACGGTGATCCATCAAAAATCTACGGATCTCCGCAAAATCGTAAGTGTACACTTAGAACGCGATCGAAAAAAATATCAATTACAAAAAAAGCAGTTGGCAGATACAGAAAAAAAAGATAAATACAGAATTTATGGTGAAATGCTGCATACGTATGGTTACTCTTCAATCCCTGGCGCAAAATCCATGGAAGTGACCAATTATTATACCAATGAACCGCTCACCATTCCATTAGATCCGACCCTTGATGCTATGGATAATGCTAAAAAGTATTTTGATAAATATGCCAAGTTAAAACGTACCAGTGATGCACTTTCTTCCTATATCGTTGAAACCGAAAATGAAATCCATCACTTGGAATCCATCGAAACATCGCTAGCTATTGCAGAAACCGAAGGTGATCTTGCAGCCATCAAAGAAGAATTACAGGAATTCGGTTTTATCAAAAAGCATTATGGCAAAAAGAAAAACAGGATACCAAAAAGTAAGCCATTACATTTTGTAGACGACAATGGATTTCATATTTACGTTGGTAAAAATAACTATCAAAATGATCAATTAACCTTTAAATTTGCAACTGGAAATGATTGGTGGTTTCACGCAAAACAAATGACAGGTTCGCATGTAATTGTCAAAGCCGAAAATCAGGAATTACCGGATTCCACTTTTGAATATGCAGCCGCACTTGCTGCATACTACTCTAGCGGCAGAGAAAACGAAAAAGTAGAAATTGATTATTTACAAAAGAAAAATGTAAAAAAACCAAATGGTTCCGCCCCAGGATTTGTTGTTTACTATACGAATTATTCTCTTGTCGCAACGCCATCGCTTGCGCATGTAACGCTTATCAGTGATAAATAAGTCAAAAAATAAAAAACGACCCCCAAAAGTCAGATGTAAAATCTAACGATTGGAGGTCGTTATTTTTATAGGATCATATTATTATCTGTCGCAAACGACGATAATTGCCTCTGTATTTGGGGATATGCAGACAGCGTTTCGTCTTCTCTCAACAGCTGATTTACATCCTCGGAAGCCTGTTGTAGCACATCGGCATCTCCAATAATATCAGCCAATCGAAATCCCAATTCGCCACTTTGACGGATACCAAAGAAATCTCCCGGACCACGCAAGCGTAAATCTTCTTTAGCAATAAAGAAGCCATCATTCGATTGATATAAAACATCCAGGCGTTCTGATTTTTTCTTACCCTTAGATTTGTCCATCAAAATACAATACGATTGCCACTTTCCACGTCCAACACGTCCGCGCAGCTGATGTAATTGTGCCAGTCCAAATCGATTAGCATCTTCAATCATAATGACTGTTGCATTCGGTACATTAACACCTACTTCTACAACCGTTGTGGATACCAGAATCTGTATTTCCCCCGCAGCAAAAGATTGCATAATTGCATTTTTTTCTTTTGGTGACATTTTACCGTGTAATGCTTCTATGATCACTTGTCTGCCGAAAATCGGACGGATTTTTTCCACGTAATCTGTCACATTTTCTGCTTCTGTTTGTTCACTTGCTTCAACCAGAGGGCAGATAATATATGCCTGATGTCCGGCTTTCAGTTCGTTTCCAATCATTGCATAGCCTTTTTGACGTAAATCCTCTTTGATGACACACGTCTTAATCGGAATACGATTAGCTGGCAGCTCATGTATGGCTGATATTTGCATATTTCCATATAAAATCATTGCTAAGGTACGTGGTATTGGTGTCGCGCTCATAACAAGCATATGTGGTGTAACACCTTTTTTTGATAGTTTTTCACGCTGTTTTACACCAAAGCGATGTTGTTCGTCCGTAACAACTAATGCAAGATCCAGATAATCTACTTTTTCCTGTATCAGTGCGTGGGTACCAACGACAAAAATGCCAGGCGTTGTCGCTATGATTTCATATGCTTTACGTTTTTGCGCAGCAGTCATAGATCCGGTCAGACAAACCACCTGATATGGAAGAGAAAAATCGTGACACATCTCTTTAAAGGATTGTGCATGCTGCATGGCAAGTACTTCTGTCGGCGCCATAATAGCAGCCTGATAGCCATTTGCAACAGCGTCTAACATGGCAAGAAAGGCAACAATGGTTTTGCCGGATCCAACATCACCTTGAATCAAACGCTGGGATACATAAGGTCCTTGTAAGTCACTACGGATTTGCGCCAGCGTTTCCGCTTGTCCTTTTGTTAAATCATACGGCAGTTTTTGCATGACCATATCCGTCGTTTTCGTATCCGAAAATGTCCATGGATTCAAAATACCCGTTGTTCCAGCTTCTAAAATACGACTGTGTAATATAAAATAGAAAAATTCCTCGTATACAATACGCTTGCGGCCTTGTGCAAGAGATGCCAAATTTTCCGGGAAATGAATCTTATATATCGCCTGCAAATGCGATGGAAAATGCTCACACTGCACAATTGCTGCTGGCAGACATTCCTGTTCTGTATCATTGATCTCATCCAATGCTGCTGCTATTATTTTGCGAACCATTTGTTGTGTCATTCCTTTGGTCAGACTATAAACCGGCTGTAAGCAGTCTCGCATGGAGAGGTATTTATCTGGTGTATATACGGCTGGCTGTTCCATCTTAAAGCGATTCCCCTCTTCGTTTAATACACCATAAAAAATAAACGGTTGTCCTACGGTAAGCTGCTTTGCCATATATGGCATACGAAACCAGATGCATTCGAGTGCAATATCTTCTGAAAATACAGTAGCAAGCGTAATGTCCATCCGCTTTCCTCTGCGATAGCTTGCCGGTGTGCGTAACTTACCGCAGATAGCAACAAGATGACCACAATCATCTGTGCTAATACCACCCGCTTCCGGAAATTCCTGATATCCTCTTGGAAAATGAAGGAGTATATCCCTTACGGTATATACTCCTATCTTTTGAAATAATTGTTCTGTTTTTTCTCCTACGCCTTTGATTTCACGCAATGAAGAATATAGATTCATAATACTCCTATTCTACAGATGCAATATAATAATAAACCGGCTGACCACCCATTTGTAATTCTACTTCAAGGTCAGAGAACTTCTCTTCTACAGCAGAAGAAAGCGCTTTGGCATCAGCTTCTGTAACATCTGCACCATAATAGATACTAACAATAGCAGAATCTTCATCCACCATCTCTGCAATCATATCTAAAAAGACAGCCTGAATATCTGTATTGACTGCAAGAATACCTGCATCTCCGATACCCATGTAATCGCCTTCGTGA
Organism: uncultured Lachnospiraceae bacterium; assembly: GCA_934352055.1. GTDB lineage: Bacteria > Bacillota > Clostridia > Lachnospirales > Lachnospiraceae > Pararoseburia. The sequence continues at coordinate 99,827 of CAKRJY010000003.1, read as the reverse complement.
ATCTCTTTGTCATCAATGACGGTATCACGTACCGCATATGTGACTTGTCCTGTCTTAACATTAGCAATTTCTTCATTCATGCGTGCTTCGTTTTCTTTCGCGCTCTGCTCCGGAATGAAGTTAATCAGTGCTGTAATGCCCTGAGGAATCGTCTTGGTTGGAAGTACAATAACTTCTTTATCCTCACATAAAGATGCCGCCTGATTTGCTGCTAAAATAATGTTCTTGTTGTTTGGAAGAACAAAAACGGTCTTTGCCGATACTTTTGCAATTGCATCCAAAACATCTTCCGTACTTGGATTCATGGTCTGACCACCTTCAATCATGTAATCAACACCTAATTCCTTGAAGATTTCATTTAATCCTTCACCAATCGATACCGCTACAAATCCCATTTCCTTTTCCGGCTCTGTGCTTGCTGGTGCTTCTTCTGCTGCCTGCTGTGCAGCTGCTTTTTCAGCATCTTTGATCAGACGTTCCTGATGTTCTTCACGCATATTGTCAATCTTGATTTTGCTAAGAGAACCATGTGTCAAGGCCTTCTGAATAGCAAGGCCCGGATCATTGGTATGTACATGGGTCTTAACAATCTCATCATCAGCGACAACGACAATCGAATCACCAATAGATTCGAGATATCCCTTGTACTCCTGCTCCTGCGCCTCTGTTAATGGCTGATCTAGTACAATAATAAACTCTGTACAATAACCGAATTTGATCTCTGCTTCTGTCTCTGGGGTGATTTTTGTCACCTGACCAGAGGTCTGATCTGGTGTGATCGTATAATCTACCTCTTTGCCCATCAGACAATCGTATGCACCCTGCATAACGACAACCAGACCCTGTCCGCCGGAATCCACAACACCTGCCTGTTTTAATACAGGAAGCATATCTGGTGTCTTACTAAGAACAAAATCAGCCTCTTTGATGATTTCATCAATAAAATATACGATGTCATCTGTTGTATCTACTAATTCCAATGCTTTATCTGCCGCGCCCTTAGCAACAGTAAGAATGGTACCTTCTTTTGGCTTCATAACAGCCTTATATGCTGTCTCAACCGCACGCTGTAATGCCTCGCATAAAATATCAACATCTACTTCGTCTACTTCTTTGATTGCCTTTGTAAATCCACGTAACAACTGTGAAAGAATAACACCGGAGTTACCACGTGCTCCACGAAGAGAACCGGATGAAATAGCCTTGGCAAGAGTCTTCATATCGACTTGTTCCAATGCGCTGACTTCTTTAGCCGCAGACATAATTGTCATTGTCATATTTGTTCCAGTGTCTCCATCCGGTACTGGAAATACATTCAATTCATTGATCCATTCTTTTTTTGACTCTAAATTCTTTGCACCCGCTAAAAACATCTTGGCAAGCGTAGCTGCATTAATTGTATTGGCTTCCACTATCGTAAATCCTCCTTAGTCAATCACTCTTACGCCTTCAACGTAGATATTCATTGCTTTGACTGTCATACCTGTAAAGGATTCCACCTTATACTTAACAGTCTCCATTAAATTGTCTGCAACGGTTGCAATACTGACACCATAAGAAATAATTACATGAAAATCAAGTGTAATCTCATTGTTATCATCGATAAAAACAGAGATTCCATGATTCAGATAATCTTTTTTTAATAACTTTACAAGACCATCCTTCATATTCACTGCAGCCATACCTACGATACCAAAGCATTCTACTGCCACAGAACCGGCATAGGTTGCAATAACATCTGATTCAATCACAATCTTACCTAAATTGGTTTCCATTTGACCTTGCATATATATACCTCCACATTAATCGTCCATAATATAAATGACATAATATGTATTAATTATATACGTTTTTTCATAAAATACAATCTTATTTTTCCTTTATCAATATTTTTTCAAAAAAAGAAGTAAAAAAACGTTGCTTTTTAGAAAATGCTCTGATATAATATGCGTGTTGCGATTTTGTATCGAATACAGAAATTACAAAACCATAATCCAAGGAGGTGCAGTCATGGCTAAGTGTGCAGTTTGTGGAAAAGGCGCTCATTTCGGAAATAATGTGAGCCATTCTCATAGAAGATCAAACAGAATGTGGAAATCAAACATCAAGTCTGTTAAATGTAACGTTAACGGAACACCTAAGAAGTTGTACGTATGTGCATCTTGCTTACGTTCTGGTAAAGTTGAACGAGTTTAATATTTCGTCAATCAAGGAATTGTCTTTTAGGCAATTCCTTTTTTTGTTATAACGACGAGAAAAAACACAGATATTCTGCTATCCTTCTCTGTTTTATGCATCGCAGCAAAACAGTTTTATCCCCAGACCAATAAGTGCTATTGAAAGTAGTATGCAGATGCACCCACTTTCTATAAGACTTCCGATCACAATGCCAAGACCTGTAAAAATCAAGCCAAAACCGATTACTCTTTTCATAATAATAAAAGACATATAACATATGCTTTGTTACATATATTATATGCCTTTTTTCTTTTATTATTTCTCTGTTGTATTATTTACAGCATCATTTAAAATGTCTTCCATCTCATCATGTGCAGCTTTTCTTGCTTCCGGATCCTGATTTGAACCATTTTTTCTGCTTGTAAATTTATCTACAAAGTCAGGCACCATATCAAGAATTTTTTCGATACCGGAATTGCGGTCTACACTAATCATGCGTGTCACTCCATTATGAATAACAAGCACAGCGCTTGGGGTCAATTTACCGCCCATTCCGCCACCAGAGTTGTTTTTTCTTTCACCGCGAAAAGCACCTGCGGCTACACCAAAGGTCACATTTACAAGTGGTACCAAAATCGTATCACCGATATAAATGGCATCTCCTACAACTGTTTTGGTGGAAATAAATCCATCCATCCCCTGAAATAATGTATTTACTGTCTCATTAAATACTTCGTTGTTCTTTTCCATGTCACTTCTCCTTTTCATGAAAATCAAGAATATCTGCAAACATTATAAATGAAATAATTTTTTACAATCTTTATTAAAATAAACACTAATTATAAGATAAACGATATGCCATAAAAATACAATTCCCTTTAAGGAAATACTTCCCCAAATATAAGGATCATCACTTTCAAAATCCGGAATAATACGGCATTTTTTCCCATAACATACGGGCCAAAGGCTTATGATGCCTGTCGCACCACCAGTAAGTGCAGGATCTCCCAAAGAAAAATCCAAATCTGCTTCCATAACCGTCGGTTTTATATGACTTAAAATCCAAAATGTCTTCTTAATTAAAAACAAAACGGCATTTTTATTATGCTCTGCTGTCACATTTTTATGAAATGATTCCCATTTTCTCTGAAAACCAGTTTTTTTTGTTCGTGTCTTCTTTTTTTGTTTTACATGTGAATCTTTTTTCCCTTGTTTAGCAGTCTTTTTGGGTTTTACTGCTTTTTCTTCTATTTTTGTTTCGCCAGATTGCTTCTCCACAGTGGCAGCCATTCGTTTTACATCGGCAGCAGACACCGTCTTATCTTCTAGTATCTCTTGAATCTCCGCCTCATCAAAACCTTCTGCGCCAAAATCTTCACCATCATCATGCTCTGTCTCCATGGAGTGCTGTTCTTCATCCGATGTTGTTTTCTTATTTTTCCAAGGATATACCTGTAATTTCCCCCAAAATCCATAGATACGAAGTTCATATTCTCCGGAAAATTGTGCCATTCTTATCTGCCAGAAATGTAAAAAGCCTGCAATAGAGACATCGCCTTCCCAGCCTTTTTCTGTCGTGTGACTTCCTGATAATTTGTAATGAAGTGGCAAGAAAAACAAATAAAGAAGAACAGCTAGTATGAGCAGCAATATAACGAGTAAAATAATACCAATTACTTTTAAAATAGACAGTAAAATCACCAGAATACCCATCTATGCGTTCTCCTCTTCTTTTAATTTTTGCCGGAAATAATCTTTCACCGCACAATCACCGGTTTTGGTGTATACATCACCATAAATCTGTTCTACGAGACTTCTGGCATGATAATACCCTTTTGCAACACCAATAATATCATAAGACTGCTGTCGGAAAGCTGGCAATCTTAGTGTTGCTACCGGGATAATTTCTAATTGCCCATCCAAAAGATCTGAAAGGACAATCAAATAGAGCGGTCTGATCTGCCACTTATGCTCCACCATAAACTGTATATACTTCAGACTTCCTGTAATATTTTCACTGATATATAAATCTTTATACCATTTCATATAGTATTACCCATGATTCCATGATTTAGTATGCGCCAAAATAACTGTCGAAAATTTTCTTTGTAGCAGGCACTGCATAATGTCCCCCGGATGCAACACCTTCCATAACAACAGCTATGGCAATCTCTTTACCTTCTGCGTTTTTGGCGTAACCTACAAACCAGGAATGATCTTCATTTTTATTGGAAGAAAATTCTGCTGTTCCTGTTTTCCCATATGCCTCATACATATCACTATTCAATACATTTCCCGTTCCATTCGTTACCACAAAACGCATATATTCCTGTAGCTTATTGGCATCTTCTTTACTTATAAGCTCACCATAACTGGCTGCATCATACTGCTTAACGATGGTACCTGTCTCATTCTGCGTATGGTCAATGATATATGGCTCCATTAATGTCCCATCATTTGCAATAGCACTGGCTACCATAGCCATATGAAGTGGAGAAACCATGGTTTCCCCCTGCCCAATGGCTGTCTGCATGATAAGAGCAGACGGTGCACCTTCTTCTAATGTCATTTTGCTGACTGCAGTATTCTTCAAAGAAGTTGGCAATTGCTTGTTAAATAACATACTCTGACACAATTTATGATAGGCATCTAAATCCAGCGATAAGCCAATGTTTGAAAATGCACAATTGCAGGAATTTCCAAACGCGTCCATAAGATTTTCGGTTCCATGCGCCTTATTGTTATAACAATGCATGGCATAGTTATTGTAGTCAAAGGTTCCGTTACAGTCGTAAGAAAATGCATTTGGATCATTTCCCTGCTTTAAATAAGATAGCAAAGTGAAAATCTTAAAGGTAGATCCCGGTGCATATAACCCTTGTGTTGCGCGATTTAAAAGTACCGTAGAATCTGAATCTGCTGCCACATAAGAATCCCAATTTTGTGCAATGGTATTTGGATCATAATCCGGTTTTGACACCATCGCTAAGACTTTCCCGGTAGCAGGATCAATACAAATTGCTGCACCATCCTGAACACCCATAGCATCGTAGCACGCCTGCTGTAAGGAGACATCTAACGTCGTTACCACATCGTCTCCCGGATTTTTCTGATCTCTGATCTCATTAAAAATACGCGTCAAAGCAAATGCATTCGAACGAAGCAAATTGTAATTAGCATCTAATTCTACGCCGGACATACCATTGACAGAATAGCCAACTGCATGTGCAAACACATTGCCATACGGATAATTTCTTGTTTCATTTCCTGCCTCATCCACATTGGTTGTTGCAAGAACCGTTCCATCACTTGCTAAAATATCACCTCGCACCGTATAATCGGCAAGGGTTGCCAGTCGTGCATTATAAGAATTATTAATAAAATCATCACTTTTGAATTGCATAAAGTAAACAATCCATCCGGTCATGCAAATAAACAATGCCAAAAAAACATAAGTGACGATGGCATATTCTTTGTTGCGTGATGTCGTACGCCTTTCTATATTCTGTTTTTTAGGCGATTTGGTTTGCTGTTTTTTGCTGTTTTTCGCCTGTCGTGTTCTTTCTTTTGTATTGGCACGTTTTCTTTTTTTCGAATCATTGAAATCTAAGATTTCAACTTCTTTATCGTCGTTTCGTTCGTGTGCGTTCCATTCCTTCATTTATGTCTCCTTCATCCACTCGCATAACATATAAGCCCTGGATAATCGCAAATAATATAATGGTACTGAGCAAAGAACTTCCACCATAACTAACCAGTGGCAACGTAACACCTGTAGATGGAATAAATTTTGTCACACCGCCAAGTGCTAAAAACACCTGTGTTCCATATAGTGTTCCGATACCAAGGGCAATCAATTTGTAGAAGATATCCTTTACCTGCATCGAAATATTAAAAAACATCAGGAAGCAGCTAATACAGATAAAGATGATGCAAATGGCAAATAAGACACCAAATTCTTCTGCGATTGCCGAAAAAACAAAGTCTGTCTTTACAACCGGAATACGATCCGGCATTCCCTGTCCCAGACCGACACCAAACCATCCGCCAGAACCAATCGCAAACAAGGATTGACTGATCTGATATCCTTGGTCATCAATTACACTCAAGGGATCTTTCCATGCAATCACACGGTCACGTACATGAGCAAACAAATGATATGCTACAACAGAAGCCAATGCACCGGAAGATAACCCTAAAATCATATAGATCGGTTTTCTGGTAGCAACATAAAGCATGACCAGATAAGTGATCAGATAAATCAATGCTCCGCCTAAATCTCGGGAAGCTACCAAAATCAATACATGCAGTGCCGCAATAATAGTAACTTTTACGATGTGTTCAAATTCAACCGATTTGTATAGCATACATGCCGAGAAAAAGATAAATAAAATCTTGATAAATTCAGATGGCTGTAATACGACGGATCCGATACTGATGCTAAGTTTTGCACCATAGGTTGTGGATGCTGCCACACATACAAATGCAAGTCCTCCGATACCAATCAAACCATATAAAACACCAAGCTTATCCCAGACTTTGAGTTTTGCAACCAAAATAGGGATAAAACAGGTGATCACAACGGCTACTGCCGCAAAGGAAAACTGCTTGATTGCTTTATCCATATCAAGTCTTGTTAATATCAAAAAACTGATAGCCAAAAGCATACACATATTGTTGACGAGTGCTTTCGACGCGTACGCATATATTTTCTGATAGATCAGAAGTGTAATGGCAAATAATAATATTTCACACAAACAAAGACCTAATACGCGTATATCATTCATCACCAGATATAAAACCAGATTTGCATTGATTAAAAGACCATACATCAATGTCGTCTGTTTTTTGTATAGACGCTTCTGATTACGTTCGGAAATATTCTTTTTTAATGCTGCAAAACAATAATAGGTATAAATCGCTATCATAAATAACATGGTAAAGCGACTAACCGATACAATCAAATGAACCACTATTCTACTCCTCGTTTAAAATGGCCTTTTGTATAAATACCATCGTTCTCTGCCTTTTTATTTGCAGATACCGGTTTACAAAACGTTCTTTCATACTGTGCCAGTATTTTTTTCATTTCCCCCGGTTGTTCCAATGTAAAATCCATACGATATCCTAAAAATTCCATAGATTGTAATGTCTGATGTTCTGAAAGAATATTATAAATTTTACTGTTGTACAACTCATTATAACAAAAAGTACAGTTATTTTTAACTGGAAATCTTTCTTTATAACGATCTTCTAAAAAGAGTAATGTCTGTGTTTTATTACATCCATAGCAATTTGCATTCTGGCAATTTGCCGTTACCATCAGCATCATTCTGCCATAAACAGGCATATAGGTATCCGTACAATCCCGATGCATTAATTCTTTGGCATTTAGCTCCAATGGGGCTGTATTTCTGCGATAGCCCATTTCCCGGAATGCATTAACACTACGATTGGAAAATGTATACAATCTATGATCCAGAAGCACACGTTCTTTTGGGATACCAATAGCATCTAACATTTCCAGTTCATCATATGAACAGGCAATGACACCATCAAAGATATCTTTTATATGAGAAATAGAAAGCGCCCCAAAACGCTTACGTTCTTTTTCTCTCCAAATCACCGGCAATAAGAGATAACATTCTTTTTGTCGTTCCTGTAGTGTCTGAGCCATCTGTTTCATGGCATTTAAAGGATTGCTTGAAATGCTTTTTTTCGATGCATCCCATAAAAACATTTCCAGTGGCAATGCTATTTGCTTTACAAAAGAAGTCTGCATCGCAATTTCACATTGTTCTTTTGTATGACACACTACAAGTAGAGGTTTCTCAGTGTTGTTAGTAGAAGCCTGCTCGCTTTCTAATAGTTTTGTCATTGGCAAAGCTCTACTCCGTTTGCTTGTATTATTTTGTTCCAGACGTAACTGGAGCTGTTCTATGGCTGTTCTGCGTAATTCGTTAATCTTTCCCATAGGCATAAACGCACCTTCTTCCAGCTCTACTGAAAGATGTTCAAATACAAATGGTGTGTTACCTGTTTTTTGTAATTTTTCTAACACTTGCTCTTTGGTAATGGGTTGTCTGGCAGCGCTTTCTACCGATTCCCCACAAACGGAAATCGTTGCTGCACGTTTTTGACCACTATATGTAATCGTAAGCATTGCAGGTTTCCCAATCTGTAACTGGCAAACGCCTTGCACCGGTAACTTTTTACACGTATCGTCTGTTTTTATAACCTCAGATTTTTCATGCGACGGCTTGGTATAGGTAATCATATTCGGATCGTTTTGCTTTGTAAAATATGCCTGCGTAAATCCTTTTCGATTGCCCAGATCAAAAATTCTCTTCTGGTCTGCTTTACTTACAACAACGTCTTTTCCTTCCAGATAAGCATCCATATATTTTCGATATAATGACACAACACCAGCTGCATATTCCTTTTGTTTCATACGTCCTTCAATCTTAAAGGAATACACACCGGCTTCTGCCAATGCTTTAATCTGTTCTATACCACAAAGGTCTTTTGGACTCAGAAGATATTCTCCCGGCATAGAACACTTCTTTCCACGTTCATCCCAAAGTGTATATGGCAGACGACACGGCTGGGCACAACGTCCACGATTTCCGCTTCTGCCACCTAACATGCTGCTCATCAGACATTGACCGGAGTAACATACACACAGAGCTCCATGAATAAACGTCTCAATTTCTACCCCTGTTTTTTCATAAATATTATGAATTTCTGCGATTGAAAGTTCACGCGCTGTCACAATGCGCGTTGCGCCCAATTTTTGTAAAAAAGCTGCACCATCCGCTCCAGTAATTGTCATCTGTGTACTTGCATGTAACGGCAATTCTGGGAAATAACTGTGAAGCATAGAAAATACACCCATATCCTGAACAATAACAGCATCTATGCCGGCTTCATAATACGTACGGACATATTCATAAAGATGACGCTCGATTTCTACATTTTTTAAAAGTGTATTGACGGTGAGATAAGCTGATTTGCCATACAAATGCGCATAACGGATGGCTTCGCATCCCTCATCCATCGTAAAATTTTTAGCAAATGCTCTTGCACCAAACATTTCTCCGCCAAAATACACAGCATCTGCTCCTGCGCCAATTACACTCTTAAAAATATCAAGATTTCCTGCCGGCGACAGTAATTCTAATTCCTGTATACTCATAGTTCCTCTCTTTTCTCATAAATGCACGATATCATAACAACGATTGTCAAATACATTCGAGCAAGCTCGATGTATTTTTCTCGTCGCCATAACAAAAAGGACAGTTTGCACTGTCCTTATTTATCCTCTGTTATATCACCAAGTAATGCATCCTCAAGCGATGCCTCTAATTTTGATTTCTGGACGAGCAATTCCTGCTTATCCGCTTCTAATGCACTGATTTTTTCTTCATAATTTTCAATCTTGATTTGATCAGCAATCAAATCATGTTTTAAATCATAGATTTCTTTTTCTTTCTGATCCATATCCAGCTGATATTTATCAACTGATTCTTTTGCTTTGAAATAATCATCTGCAATATTGAGGGCAAGAAGCGTGCTTCGGGTATCCGCAGATAATCTGCGAAATTCCTCCATCTCGTTAAACTCATTTATTTTATTATTGATGTATGCACCTACTTTTTGCAAATAATCTTCTTCTTCATATCCGCTTAATGTATAAACCTTACCATCAATAATGACTTCCGCGCTTTTTTTCGCAGCCATAAACCGCTTCCTCCTACTGTCTACAATATATCTATTATATCGAGTTATATTTAGAATTACAAGACTCTTACCTTATTTTTCCAATCCCAATTGCTGATATGCCAGATCTGTCGCCACACGTCCCTTTGGGGTGCGCATAATCAGTCCATTCATCACAAGATATGGCTCTATAACGTCTTCAATGGTTCCGGAATCTTCACCAATCGTTGCAGCTAAGGTATCTAGTCCCACTGGTCCTCCGGAAAAATTCAAAATGATGGTTTCAAGGATTTTTCGATCGTTTCGATCCAATCCCATAGAATCCACATCTAAAAGATCAAGTGCTGCCGCAGCAACTTCTTTTGTCACAACACCATCATAGCGCACTTCTGCAAAGTCGCGCACACGACGTAAAAAACGATTGGCAATACGTGGTGTTCCTCTGGATCTGCGTGCCAATTCATATGCACCTTCTGCATCAATTTTTACATTTAATTTATCTGCGGACTGCAAAACAATGGTCTGCAATTCTTTTGCGTCGTAATATTCCAAATGATGAACCACGCCAAAACGATCGCGAAGAGGTGCGGATAACAAACCGGCTCTTGTTGTTGCACCGACAAGAGTGTAACGCGGCAATTCAATGCGCACGGACTTTGCCGAATTCTCTTTTCCGATTAAAACATCCATGGCATAGTCTTCCATTGCTGTATATAAAAATTCTTCCACCTGTTTATTCAATCGATGAATCTCATCAATAAATAAAACATCACCTTCACGTAAATTTGATAAAATTGAAGCCATATCGCCCGTTTTTGCAATGGCAGGTCCCGATGTGATTTTAATATTAGAGCCCATCTCACTTGCAATAATACAGGCAAGCGTTGTCTTTCCTAATCCCGGTGGACCATAAAAAAGCACATGGTCAAGCGCTTCCCCACGGTTCTTCGCTGCTTCTATATAAATTTTTAAATTATCTTTGATACGATCTTGTCCGACATATTCCGCCAGCTTTACCGGACGAAGCGAAGATTCTGCACTTCGTTCTTCTGTCAAAATTTCTGTTGAAATAACACGTTTATCCATGCTTTGCTCCTATACAAAAGCCATTTTTTTCAAGACTTCTTTTAATACTACTTCTACCGTATCTTCCTCTGTAATATCCATATCTTCCATAGCACGAAGTGCCTGCGTTGCCGAATATCCAAGCGACGTCATCGCATCCATAACATCTGTTTTTACAGAGCTGATGGTATCCTTTACAGGCATTCCACTTGCACTGCCTGCAGGTGCAATTTTATCGATTTTGTCTTTTAAATCAATAATAACACGCTGTGCTGTTTTATTACCAATGCCAGGTGCCGCAGCAATTGCTTTCGCATCCTCTGCTAAAACAGCAAAGCGTAAATCCTGCGCACTTAAAACACCAAGAACAGCCAATGCACCTTTTGGTCCAATACCATTTACGCCAATCAGTAGTTTAAAAAGACCTAATTCTTCTTTGGTACGAAAACCAAAAAATTGCATAGCATCTTCCCTGACATATAAATATGTATAAATTTTTATATTACCACCAATAACTGGCAACTGATAGATGACAGATTTTGGCACAAAAAACTCATAACCAATACCATGATTATCGACCACTATGGTTTCCTCATTTATTTCTACCAGTTCTCCTGAAATATACGAATACATAAGCACTCCATCATTTTATTAATTGTTTTGTTCTGCTATAGATTTCCTGCGCCAACAAACCAATCAGTAGGCCTGTGATGGCGCCGCCAATAAACAGAAAAGGAAAATAACTAAATAAATAGTAATTATCTACGACAATCATAGCAACAATAATTTGTCCAAGATTGTGTGTAATGCCACCGCAAATACTTACCCCAATCATATGAAATAATTTTGTTTCCTTTAAAAATGCCATAACAAAAAGACTGAGGAGTCCGCCTGCCAGACTATAAATAATACTGAACGCATTACCAAACATAAATCCCGCAAGCAAAATTCGCATAAACGATACCGTAAGTGCTTCTTTTGTTCCATAAAAATAAAGAAGCAATACGACGACAATATTGGTGAGCCCCAATTTCATTCCCGGAACACCAAAGTAAAATGGAATCAGGGATTCTATATAACTACAAATCAGTGCCAGCGCCAGAAAAACGCCAAGCACAGCCACTTTTCTTTTCATAGAAACCTCTAATTTGCTACAGAGTCAATCCCAGTTGTCTCATCAGATACAACGGTTACAACAACTTTATTCGGTAAACAGACAATCGTTTCTTTATCGCGACTTTTTCTCCCTTGTTTTTCACAGAGTTTGTCTGGACATGTTGCATCCTGCATAAAAATCTCACCGTCTGCAATCACCAGTACATTTGTCACGGTCGTTTTCTTCTTTATTTCAATTGTCTGATCTTTATTCAGATTATAAGTACCATACTCTTTTCCGTCTACTGTCACAACTGCTTTTGTTGCTACTGGCTTTTCAATAAAAGTAGAGTAAGCCCACATACCAATTCCGATCACAGCGAGCACACATAACAAAATCCAGTCATTTTTTCCAAATCTTTGCTTCATCAGATGCGTTCTCCTATATAATAGAAGCCTTTACATTGTTCAAGCTTTACTGGAATAATCTGCCCGATCAAACTGCAATCGCCCGGAAAATGTACCGTTGAATTATTACTCATACGGCCTGTCATCAGACTTGCATCATGTTGATTTTGTTCCTCAACTAATACCTCTACCGTCTTTCCTTCATAAACAGCCGCCTTCTCAGCAGAGATTGCCTGAACACGCGCAAGCAGACGGTCAAAACGGTCTTTCACAACGTCTTCCGGAATTTGATTTTCCATAGCTGCAGCAGGTGTTCCTGTTCTCTTCGAATAAATAAAGGTAAAAGCACTGTCATATCGGACTTTTTCTACCACATCAAGTGTCTCTAAAAAGTCTTCTTCTGTCTCGCCTGGAAAACCTACAATGATATCGGTTGTAATTGCCATATCCGGCACAGCCGCACGAATCTTATCAACCAGTGTCAAATAATCTTCTTTGGTATAACGACGATTCATTTTTTGCAGAATATCGGTGCTTCCTGACTGTAGTGGCAAGTGTAAATGCTTACAAATCTTTTTGGAACGTCCTAAAACTTGAATGAGTTCATCCGAAAGATCCTTTGGATGTGATGTCATAAAGCGAATACGCTTTAATCCTTCAATTTGTTCTATCTGTTCTAATAGTTGTGCAAACGTGATCGGATCCGCTAAATTCTTTCCATACGAATTCACATTCTGTCCGAGCAACATCACTTCTACAACACCATCTGCCACCAGTTTTTCTATTTCACGAATAATATCCATTGGTTTACGGCTGCGTTCTCTGCCTCTGACATATGGCACAATACAATAACTGCAGAAGTTGTTGCAGCCAAACATAATATTAACACCGGATTTGAATGCATATTTTCGCTCTATTGGCAAATCTTCTACAATCTGATCAGTATCCTTCCAAATATCAACAATCATAGATTTTGATAAAAGCGAACGTACCAAAAGTTCTGCAAATTTATAGATATTATGTGTACCAAACACAAGATCAACAAAACGATATTTCTTGCAAATGGTTTCCACAACATGCTCTTCTTGCATCATACAACCGCAAAGTGCAATCATCATATGCGGATTTTTCTTTTTCTTATTATGCAGATACCCCAAATGACCATACACCTTATTGTTGGCATTTTCACGTACCGTACATGTGTTATAAAGGACAAAATCTGCATCTTCCGAAGGTGCCTGCACATAGCCCACCTGTTCCAAGATACCAATTAATTTTTCGGAATCCCTTGCATTCATCTGACACCCGAACGTATTTACACAAAAGGTTAATTTTCGTCCTGCTTCTGCTTCTTTTTCCTGTAAAATCTGTTTTGCAACTTCTATAAAATAATATTGTCTTTCAACTTCTACCGTAGGTATCTTATCTTCTGAAAAGACATCTTCTAATGTTATCATAAAATGAAATCTCCTTAACAAATCCATTATGGACGAACTTGTCCATTACCATAAATGATGTATTTTGTGCTGGTTAAAGCATCCAGACCCATCGGTCCTCTGGCATGTAATTTTTGTGTGCTGATACCAATTTCCGCACCAAAGCCAAATTCGTACCCATCCGTAAAACGAGTGGATGCATTCACATAAACACACGCTGCATCAATTTCATTTAAGAATTGCTGCGCATGATTGTAATCTTTTGTAATAATCGCTTCGGAATGTCCCGTATTGTATGTATTAATATGCGCAATTGCTTCATCCAGATCAGATACAATCTTTACTGAAATCTTATAATCTAAATATTCTGTACCCCAATCTTCCTGCGTTGCCATAGTAAGCTCCGGACAAATACTTTTTGCCATAGCATCTCCACACATTTCTACATTATGGGAAAACAAACGGGTTTTTATCATAGGAAGTACTTTGGCTGCAATATCTTTATGAATGACAAGTGATTCACAAGCGTTACATACACCGATACGCTGTGTTTTTGCATTTTCAATGATATCTACCGCCATAGCAAGATCCGCTGTTTCATCAACGTAAATATGACAATTTCCTGTACCGGTTTCAATCACAGGAACCGTCGCATTTTGAACTACAGCGCGAATCAAACCGGCACCGCCACGTGGAATCAAAACGTCTAAGTATGCATTCATCTTCATAAACTGATTCGTAACTTCACGGTCGGTATCCATAATTAAAGCCAATGCATGTTCTGTCACCCCTGCTTGCTTTAAGCTGCGTTTAATGCTTGCTACCAATGCAATATTCGAATAAAGTGCATCACTGCCACCTTTTAAAATCACTGCATTTCCCGTTTTAAAACAAAGACCAAACGCATCGGCTGTTACATTTGGTCTTGCTTCATAAATCATACCAACAACACCAAGCGGCACACGTTTTTTACCAATGGTCAGTCCATTCGGACGTTGTTTCATAGAGAGCACTTCACCAATTGGATCATCTAACGCAACGACTTGTCGCAACCCCTCAGCCATTTGTGCAATACGCGCCGGTGTTAAGAGCAAACGATCTAACAGTCCTGCTGCCATACCATTTTCTCTGCCGTTTTTCATATCTTTTTCATTCTCAGTCAAAATGATATCTGTATCTCTTTCCAGACCATCTGCAACCATTGCAAGTGCCTGATTTTTTTGCGTTGTCCCCATGATGGCTAATTCTTTTGAAGCTTCTTTTGCAAGACGGCCGATCTGTTCTAAATCACTCATATTTCATCCTCATTTCTTTTACATGTTATCCAACCGGATTGTGTAACAATATAATCCATTGGCAAATCATTTTTTTCACAGGCAATCTGATGAACCAACTGTCCATCAAAGCAACAACCTATGCGAAGCAATTTGGGATACGCTGCCAAATATCTGTCGTAATACCCTTTTCCATAACCAATCCGGTTACCACTGTAATCAAACCCCAGACCCGGCACCAGACAAATACCATTTGCATATTGCATCCATCGGTCGCTACTTGGTTGCGGCTCCATAATATGAAATGCCCCTTCTTTGAGCGCCATATCCTTTGAAATCGCATAAAACTCCATGTTCTCTCCACAAACGACAGGCAAACCAATCATTTTTTCCTGGGCTAGCATCTTCTGAATCAGATGCTGTAAAGATGCTTCTGATGCTATTGCACTATATGCATAGATGTGTTTTGCTTCCTGCACAAGAGTATGTTGTAATAAATGATTACATATCTCCATACTCCAAGTTTCGCGTAAAGTTGCATCCACACTATTTCGCCATGTCCTTAACTGGCATCGTTGTTCTTTTTTATTCATTCTTTTTTCCGAATTTTTCTCCAAGGTTTACGATACTTCCATCTGCCTCTTTGATATCAATGTTATTCAACTGACTTTTTAAATTTTTACGCACATTATCCAAGTATTCCTGGCGCAGCGCATGCTGTTCCTTCGCCTCTTCTTCTGTCAGCCCCTCTGCTTTCGATTTTTTATATAATTCATTAATTCTTGCAATCTTTTCTTCTGTCATTCGTACATATTCTCCTCTATAAAATCTGCAATAAAGAAATCTTCTTTTGTATCTGCTTTAAATACCGTACCAACAAAATCATCTGCCATTATCTGATGTAAAACGCCAACATCTTCCCCATTGGCAATAATCATATCTGCCCCGGAATACGTTGCAATACGTGCAGCGTTTAGTTTTGTTGTCATACCACCGGTTCCAACATCACTGCCTGCTTTTGAACTTGCCATATGAAGATAGCGTTCATCCAATTGTTCTACAACCTCAACCAACTTTGCATCCGGATGTGTCTTTGGATCTGCTGTAAAAAGACCATCGATATCTGAAAGCAGCACCAAAAGGTCTGCACCGATTAAGGATGCAACGATTGCTGCCAACGAGTCATTATCACCAAATTGAATTTCGTAAGTATTAACGGTATCGTTTTCGTTTACAATAGGAATCACACCCAAACGAAATAATTCTTCAAATGTATTTTGTGCGTTCTTTCTTGACACATTATCGGTCATGGTCTTTTTTGTCATCAAGACCTGACCACACTGCTGATGATATTCTGCGAATAATTTTTGATATGTCATCATAAGACTAGCCTGTCCGACTGCAGCACAGGCCTGTTTTGTTGAAATGTTTTTCGGACGTTTGGTAATACCCAACATTTTTCGTCCAACCGCAATTGCTCCGGAAGAAACCAGACACACATCAAGATCCTGGTTTTTCAAATCACACAACTCTCTTACTAATTTTTCCAATTTAATAAAATCAAGTTGCCCTGTTTTTTTATGCTGTAAAGAGGACGATCCAATTTTGACAACAATTCTCTTTTTATTTTTAAAGCGATTCTTCTTCATATATCTTTGCCTTTCCAATCCCTAATAAACCAATGTAATTATAGCGAATATCTCTTTTTTATGCAATTCATTTATGCTATCATTAAATGACGAAAAAACGAGGTACTTTTTAATGAAGAAAAAATTATATACAATTGCACTATCACTTTGTTTGCTTTGCTCTTCTATTTTCCTAGGTGGTTGCAGCAGTCCAAAGGATCAAATCTCCAAAACAGATTTTTATTTTGATACCGTCATAACCATTACACTTTATGACGAAGCCTACGAAAAAGAGTTAGAACACTGTTTTTCTATGGCAGCCAAGTATGAGAATCTGTTCAGTGCGCAAAAAGAAAACACAGAAATATGGCAAATCAACCACAGCAATGGCAAACCGGTTACCGTCAGCGACGAAACGATTGCGCTATTAAAGGCCGGTATCGAATACAGCAAAAAAAGCAATGGAACCTTTGATATTACGGTTGGAAAGCTATCTTCCCTTTGGGATTTTTCAGAAGACTCTGCCAAACGCCTTCCTTCAGAAGATGAAATTGCTGCAGCGTTAGCAACCATTGACTATCATAATGTCATCATTGAAGGAAACACGGTTACACTGACCAATCCTAACACGGCCATTGATCTTGGTGGCATTGCCAAGGGCTATATTGCAGATCAAATGAAAGCGTATTTAAATAAACAAGGCATTACAAGTGGACTAATCAATCTTGGCGGTAATGTATTATGCGTTGGTCCTAAAACCGGCGACGAAAAAACATATACCATTGCCATTCAAAAACCTTTTTCAGAGGATGGTACGGTCTTAGCAACGGTAAAAGTCAGTGATGCCTCTGTTGTTACGTCTGGTACATATCAACGCTATTTTGAAGTAAACGGCAAACGATATCATCATATTCTGGATTTAACAACCGGATATCCATGTAATAATACACTTGATTCGGTAACCATTATCAGCAAAAAATCTGTCGATTGTGATGCATTAAGTACAATGGTATTTTTAATGGGATTAGATGATGGTCTTTCCTATGTAGAGAGTCTTTCTGGCGTAGAAGCTATTTTTGTCACAACAAATGGTGATATTCAATATACTTCCGGCATTGGAAAGACAATTCCTTTCGAACAAAGATAAACATAAAAAAAACGGATTGCATCTGATGGTAAATCACCAATCAAATACAATCCGTTCTTTTTATATTTTATTTTGTAAGAATGATTTTCTTTGGACACTTCTGTGCACAAACACCGCATCCCACACATTTATCCTGATCAATGTAAGCTACATTATCAATAACATGTACTGCATCATGCTCACAGTTCTTTTCGCAAAGATGACATCCGATACATCCAACAGAACATGCCTTCATAACATCTTTACCTTTATCTTTTGAACTACACTGTACTAAAGTAGTAGCCTCATAAGGAACCAGTTCAATCAGATGTTTTGGACATGTGTCCACACACTTACCGCATGCCTTACAAGCTTCTGCATCCACCTTAGCAATGCCATCAACGATATGAATTGCATCAAAAGGACAAGCCTTTACACAACTACCATATCCCAGACATCCATAATTGCAGGATTTAGGTCCGCCACCTGGTACAAATGCCATGGCCTGGCAATCTTCAACGCCGGCATATTCATAATCTTTGCCAGCTTTTTCGCAAGTTCCGGCACATTTTACAAATGCTACCATCTTTACACTTTCTCCAGCAGCAACACCCATAATCTCGCCAACTTTTTCTCCAACCGGTGCGCCACCAACCGGACAACCATTCACTGGTGCTTCTCCTTTTACGATGGCTGCAGCCAAACCAGAACATCCGGCATAACCACATCCACCACAGTTATTTCCAGGTAAAACACCAAGAATTGCTTCTTCTCTTTCGTCTACTTCTACTTTGAATTTTTCTGATGCAAAACATAAGAAAAATCCCATAAGACATCCTGTACAGCCGACAATGACAGCGGCCGCAATAATTCCTGTTACGCTCATCCGTCAGCCCTCCTACTTAATAATTCCTGAGAATCCAAAGAATGCAATTGCCATCAGCCCTGCTGTAACAACAACGATAGCAGAACCTCTAAATGGCTTAGGAATATCATTGAATTCCATTTTTTCACGAATACCAGCCATAATTACAATTGCAATTGTAAAACCTACAGCTGTACCAAATCCATTAATGACACCTTCTAAAATGCTGTATCCCTTTGTAACGTTCTTAATTGCAATACCAAGTACAGCACAGTTCGTTGTAATCAAAGGAAGATAAACACCAAGTGACTGATATAATGCTGGAATTTGTTTCTTTAAAAACATTTCAACAAACTGAACCAATGCCGCAATTACAAGAATAAAGACAATTGTCTGTAAATATGCAAAACCGGTTGGTTCCAAGATAAATTTGTAAATCAAGCCTGTTACAAAACTTGATATTGTGATAACGAAAATAATGGCACCGCCCATACCGGCAGCTGTCTCGATTTTCTTGGAAACACCAAGGAAAGGACACAGACCGAGGAACTGGCTAAGTACTACGTTATTTACGATTGCTGACGCAACCAAAATCAAAAGTAATTCTTTCATTGATTTTCCTCCTATTCCTTATCCTTTGTTTCTTCTTTTGTCTCTGCTTTTTTTGCTTCTACTGCAGCTCCATTGGACTTACCTGTGCAAGACTCCATACCACAGCTACTGCAATCACCAGCAAGACATCCTGTTGCAGGTGCAATATGTTTGCCTTTCTTTTCTGCATTTGCACGGATCACATTCATGATAGCAATTAAGAATGCCAATACAAAGAATGCACCAGGTGCAAGTACAAAAATAGTAATCGGTGTATAACCAGCCTTACCTGTTGCAGCATCTGCAAGTGGAAGAAGCTGGAATCCGAAAATCTGACCAGCACCTAAAATCTCACGAACAATACCAATGCATGTCAAACCAAGTGTAAATCCAAGTCCCATACCAAGGCCATCGAAAATAGATGGAATGACCGGATTCTTAGATGCATATGATTCGGCTCTTCCCAAGATAATACAGTTAACAACGATAAGTGGAATATAAATTCCCAATGCTGCGTACAGACTTGGAATAAATCCCTGTACCAAAAACTGTACCATTGTTACGAATGATGCAACGATAACAATAAATGCAGGTACACGAACACGATCTGGAATAATATTTCTAAGTAATGAAATCATCAGGTTGGACATAACCAAAACAACTGTTGTGGAAAGTCCCATTCCCAGTCCATTGATTGCTGATGTTGTTACAGCAAGTGTCGGACACATACCAAGCATCAGAACAAAGGTAGGGTTTTCTTTAATAATACCGTTCTGTAAACGTTCTACGATCTTATTCATTTGTCGCACCTCCTACCAGACTGTTGTAATAAGCAAGACCGGCATCAATACCATAAGTCACAGCTTTAGATGTGATGGTTGCACCACTGATTGCTTCGATTTCCGTATCTGCTGTCTTCGCAGATTTTGTAACCTCTAACATCTGTGCAGGAATGCCTGTAAACTGACTCATAAAAGCGTCTTCTTTCGCTTTCATACCAAGACCTGCTGTCTCACTAATATCTGTAATAGAATATCCATTTAATGTACCATCTTTTGTTACACCCATGGAAAATGTAATATCTCCGCCATATCCGGCATGTGATGTAATGGTAATAACATATCCAATATCTTCGCCTGCATCATTTTTTGCAACAACACAATTGGTAATATCATCATCTGTATAACCTGCATCAGCGGCAATCTTTGTTGCAGCAGCGGCATCAAATCCGTCTAAATCTGAAAAAGATGCTGCATCTGCAAATACTGCTTTGTAAGATTCCTGTGTTGCTGCTTCCTGTGCGTCTGCAATAGGTTTTTTTGTAATCTCATATACACCACCAAGACAAACACCGGCAATCACAGTAATTGCAGTAAGAACTAATGCGTCTTTTACTAATTTATTCATTATTTGTTGCCTCCCTTCTCGCTTACAATACCGAAAGCTTTCGGAATCGTAATTCTTTCAATCAAAGGAACAAGCAAGTTGCTGAAGATGATTGCATATGAAACACCTTCTGCAGATGCGCCAAAGATACGGAAAATTCCGGTCAGGATACCCAATGCGATACCATAAAGAATTTTGCCCTTTGGTGTAATTGGTGAAGTCACATAATCGGTTGCCATAAAAAAGGCTCCCAGCATAAGTCCACCACCACACAGCTGTGCAACCAGATAATTCATATCGAATCCATGTCCACCGAAAAGTAATACAAAGATTGCAAAAGTAACAATATAAGTTCCCGGAATACGCAGATCGATAATACCAAATAAAATCAAAATAATGGCACCAATCAAAAGAGCTATAACGGATGTCTCTCCAATGGTTCCGGCTGTTTTACCAAGAAGCATTGCCATGGTATCAACGCTCTCTCCTGCTTTTAATGCAGCAAGAGGTGTTGCTCCGGTAACACCATCATAGGTAAAGGTTGTCATAGATCCTGTAAAAGAAATCAACAGGAAGCAACGTGCTCCTAATGCTGGGTTCATGAAGTTCTGTCCCAAACCGCCAAATAACATTTTGACGATAACAATAGCAAATATACCGCCAAGAACTGCCTGCCACCATGGTAATGTTGGTGGTAAGTTAAGTGCTAACAAAAGACCTGTAACAACTGCACTCAAATCCTTGATGGTACTTTTTTTATGTACGATTTTCTCGTAAATCCATTCAGAAGCCACGCAGGAAGCGATTGTTACAAGAATCAAAATAAGTGCATGAGCTCCAAAATTACAGATACCAAAAATAGATGCAGGAAGAAGTGAAATTACAACCAATCCCATAATCTTCTGGGTATCCATTTTATCTCTGACATGTGGCGAAGATGTAACGTTTAATAAATCACTCACAAGATTCACCCCTTTCTAATTTTTCTTTCTCTTTTCAGCAAGAACAAATTTTTTCATTGTCTTAACTGATTGTGCTAACGGTCTACGTGCTGGGCAGACATAACTACAGCTACCACATTCTACACATTCAAGACCATACCATTGTTCAAACATATCCATCTGATGATGCTCGGAATAATCAGCAAGTCTGGATGGAACCAATGCCTCTGGACAAGCATCGACACAACGTCCACAGTTAATGCATGCGGTTGTTTCGTATTTTGATGCTTCATCTTCTGTCAGGCAAAGAAGTGCTGATGTTGTTTTGGTTGTAGGAACATCAATTCCAAACAACGCAAATCCCATCATTGGTCCGCCTGCTATCATTTTTTTAGCCGGTGCTACCAATCCGCCTGCTGCTTCAAGCAACTGGCTATAGCTTGTACCAATGCTGATATAGAAGTTTCTTGGTTCACATACAGCATCACCTGTTACAGTAAAGATGCGGTTGGTAAGTGGACGTCCAAAACGTACGGCATTGTAGATGGCAACCATAGTCTCTACATTGTCAACAATACATCCTGCATCTGCTGGTAACATCTTAGAATTGATGCTTCTGCCAGTCGTTGCAAAAATCAGTTGACGCTCACCACCCTGTGGGTATTTTGTCTGCAAAGGACAAACTTCCATACGGGAATCTCCGGCAACAAGTGCCTGTAATTTTTCAATACAATCTGGTTTGTTATCCTCTACACCAAAGATACCTTTTGCATTTGGGAATAACTGTAAAATGATTTTCATACCTTCTACTAATTTTTCCGGTTCTTCTATCATTCTACGATAATCAGATGTCAGATAAGGCTCACATTCTGCACAGTTTGCAATAATATACTCAATCTTATCCGGCTCTTTTGGAGACAACTTAACATGTGTTGGGAATCCAGCGCCACCCATACCGACAACGCCGGCTTCTTTAATCTTTCCAATGATTTCTTCATTAGAGAGTTTTGTTACATCCTCTGTTTCCTCGTAAGCAACTTCCTGAAATTCACCATCACTCTCGATAATGATAGAATTCACCATGTCACCAACAGTTACGCGTCTTGGCTCAATTGCCTTAACGGTTCCTGATACAGATGAATAAATTGGAGATGACACAAAGCCACCTGCCTCTGCGATCTTCTGTCCTTTTAAAACAGCATCGCCAACAGCAACGATCGGTGTTGCTGGAGCACCAATATGCTGGGATAAAGGAAAAACTAATTCTCCTTCCGGCAGCAATTCTTTAATTGGCTTGGACTTGGATAAGTCTTTGCCATCCATTGGATGAACGCCGCCCTTAAATGTCTTTAGGCCCATGAACTGTACCCCTCTTTCTTTCGATACTTAGGTGTTTACACACTTTTAATACATTATATCACTTTTGCAAACAAATCAAGACTTACATTTTTATCTTTTTGTATCTTTTTGAGTACCATTTTAATATGTGTTATACTATAAAAAACACAGGGTTTTTCTGTTAATTTTTTAACTAACGAAGGAGGTTATCATGCTTACATTTACGGACACCTATTGCTATACTCCACAGCATAACGAATTACAATTTTGGGAAGAAAATTATCTTCTATTTGACATCGAAACTACAGGGCTTTCGGCAAAATATAACACGATCTATATGATTGGATGTGCTTATCATCAAGGAACGCAAATCACGCTTTTACAGTATTTTGCAGAAAATCCTTCACAGGAAACAGATCTTATAAATGCCTTTTTTGAACTGACCCAAAATTTTCAGGGACTTCTTTCTTTTAATGGCATACGCTTTGATGAAAATTTTATACGGGAGCGTTGTCAAAAATTACATATTTCATCGGATGCATTGCCTGCAAACCATTTTGACATTTATAAAGCATGCCGTAATATGAAGTCTGTTTTACAACTTCCATCCTATCGGCAAAAAGCCATAGAATCTTTTCTTGGAATCCATCGGATGGATCGGTATTCCGGAGGAGAACTCATATCCGTTTATGAAGCCTATACAAAAGAACCAAATGAGGACGCTCTTTCCCTTCTAAAATTGCACAATTATGAAGATGTCGCCGGAATGGTTGAAATTCTTCCTATTTTAGCCTATGCGCAGTTAAAGAATGCCTCCTTTTCTATTTCCGATATAGCGGTAGTCAATTATACGGACTACACGAAAAAGACGCAGGAAGAACTACAGTTTCATGGAACGATTTCCTTCACACTTCCAGCACCTTTACGACTTCACAACGATTATTATTATATTGTATTAGAAAACAATACGATTCGTGGTTCTATATTTTTACTCCAGGAAAAAATGTATCATTTTCTTCCTAATCCAAAGGATTATTATTATCTGCCGGGTGAAGATATGGTTATACCAAAAGAACTAGCCACACATATAGATTCCTCACAAAAGCAAAAAGCTACCGCAGCAACCTGTTATATCGCAAAGGATGACCGCTATTTGTTTATACCGGAGACGCTTACCTGCAGCGATGATATTTATTTCTTTTGCAGAACCTACAAGGCAAAGGAAAGCTTCATTCCTTACCAGACCTCTTATATTGACACAGCCTTCCTTTCACAATACATAAAAAGTCTATTACAATAGAAAAAGACTCTGTATCTAGTAAGGGGTGTGATTCGTAAATCACACCCCTGCACTTGACTTAGAGTCTTTATTCCTGTCCTTTTTCATAATAGAACGAATATCTTCTCTTATATCCCATACTCTTATAATCTGTCACCTGTTCTGTACTACCAATAAATAAGATTCCACCATCTTTCAAAGATTTAGCAAATTTCTCGTAAACCTCGTTTTTGGCATCTTCTGTAAAATAAATCAGCACATTACGACAAACAATCATATGGCAATCTCTCGGATATGGATCCGAAAGCAAATTGTGTTCCCTAAATTCCACACATTTTTTGATTTGTTCTGAAATCTGATAAGAACTACCAACTTTTGTAAAATATTTTCTTTTGAATTCTTCCGGTACATTTGCAATACTCTTTTCAGAGTAGAGTCCTACTTTCGCAGATGCAATCACCTGCTTATCAATATCGGTAGCAATAATCTTAATCTTACTAAGATCTAAATGCTTAGACAATGCCATAACAAGAGAATATGGCTCATCCCCTGTAGAACATGCTGCTGACCAAATACGTAGATTTGAACCGAACTTCTTTGTGAGTTCTGGCACAAATTCGCGCGTCAACAAATCCCACTGTTCCGGATTTCGATAAAATTCAGATACGTTAATGGTAAGGAAGTTAACAAACTCCTCAAAAACTGCCGCATCTGATTTTAATAATTTGACATAGGCATCGTATGTGTCGCATTTACGCTTTCGCACCAGAGAATCAATACGCCGACGCATCTGTTTTTCTTTATAAGAACTCAGATCAATCTTTGTCAGCGTATATACAACCCTTTTGAAAGATTCATAATCATCCATACAACTTGTCCTCAATCGGAAAAATAATTATTCCTCTGTCTTTTCCATTTCATTTGCAACTGCATCAATATCAACATCTGCAAATTCAGCATCATCATCTTCTTCAACTTCATCTTCAGGAGTTGCAAGAAGTGCTTTCATGCTAAGGCTGATCTTCTTATCTTCCTCACGGAATTCAACAATCTTAGCTTCAACTTCCTGTCCTACAGAAAGTACATCTGATGGCTTATCAATGTGTTCCTTAGCAATCTGAGAAACATGAAGAAGTGCATCTACACCAGGAGCAAGCTCAACAAAAGCACCAAAGTCTGTCATTCTTGCGACCTTACCAGTTACAATTGTTCCTACTGCGAAACGTTCAGAAGCATCCTTCCATGGATTCTCATCATCAAACTTCATAGAAAGTGCGATCTTCTTATCGTTGATGTCCTTGATAAATACCTTAACCTGGTCTCCAACATGGAATACCTTCTTAGGGTTTTCAACTCTTCCCCAAGACATCTCTGAAATATGTAACAGACCATCTGCTCCACCAAGATCAATAAATGCACCGAAGTCTGTTACATTCTTAACAGTTCCTTCTACGACATCACCAACATGGATTCTTGCAAATAATTCTTCTGCAAGCTTTTCTTTTTCTGCAACAAGAAGCTGCTTTCTATCACCAATAATACGTCTTCTTCTAGGATTAAATTCTGTAATAACAAATGAGATTTCCTGTCCGTTGTACTTTGTAAGATCCTTCTCGTAAGTATCAGATACAAGGCTTGCAGGGATGAAGATCTTAGCCTCGTCAATAACAACACTAAGTCCACCATTTAATACCTGTGCAACATTAGCTGTAAGAACTTCATGGTTCTCAAATGCTTCTTCCAAACGCTTGTTACCCTTTTCAGCAGCAAGTCTCTTGTATGAAAGAGCAACCTGGCCTTCACCATCGTTTACCTTAATAACCATAGCATCAATCTTATCACCAACAGATACAACCTGTGTCAGGTCAACGTTTGACTCGTTGGTATATTCACTACGATGAATAATTCCGTCTGATTTGTATCCGATGTCAACAGCAATCTCATCAGGCTTAACATTGATAACGGTACCTTCAACTACCTCTCCATTTCTTATTGTTTTAAATGATTCTTCTAACATTTGTTCAAAACTCATTTCTGACATATCTTTTGAACCTCCTCAATAATTTTGTTTGGGGTAGAAGCCCCTGCGGTAATACCTACGTTGCTAATGGATTGAAGTACCGACAAATCGAGATCCTCTTTTGTCTGTATATAGTAAGTATCTTCACATTCTTTTTTACATATTTCGAATAATTTCTGCGTATTGGAACTGTGCTTCCCGCCAATCACAATCATAGCATCCACAGCATGTGCAATGGTTGCCGCTTCGCTCTGACGCTCCTCAGTCGCATTGCAGATAGTATTCAAAACAAGTATATCATACCCTTTTTTTCGGATAATTTCAACTAATTCTTGAAATTTATTGTAGTTAAATGTCGTTTGTGAAACAATACAGATTTTTTCATTTTCTAAGGATAAACCATCCAAATCATCTGCAGAAGAAATTACAGCATAACGATCTCCTGTCATCCAGCCGACGATTCCCTGTACTTCCGGGTGACTGGCGCTTCCGACAATCAGAAGAAAATAGCCTTCCTGCGAGTATTTTGCAACATATTTATGGATTTTTTGTACGAACGGACAGGTCGCATCCACGATTGTAAAACCTGCATTTTCTAAGGATTCCATCACATTTCTTCCCACACCATGAGAACGGATAATTACCGTTCCTGGCGTAACCTGTGAAATATCCTGATCCTCTGCTAATACAATGACACCTTTTTCAGATAACTCATTCACAACTTCTTCATTGTGAATGATGGGACCATAGGTATAAATCGGCTTTTCATCTTTTTGTTCCACCTGCTCATAAACCATATCGACTGCTCGTTTTACACCAAAGCAAAATCCTGCACTTTTTGCCAATGTCACATTCATGCCATACGCTCCTTTACAAGTGTAATAATGGTAGTTACGACTTCGTCGATTGTCATATCCGAAGAGTCTACAAGAACTGCATCCTCCGCCTGTTTTAACGGTGATATTTCCCTATGCATATCGCGATAATCACGATCTTCAATATCTTTCATGATTTCTGCCAAATCACATGTTACATTTTTTTCGCAAAGTTCTTTGTAGCGTCTCTTTGCACGCGTTTCTACACTTGCTGTCAAATAAATCTTGAGTGGTGCCTGTGGCAAAACACAGGTTCCAATATCACGACCATCCATGATGACATCTTCTTTTGCTGCCAACTGTTGCTGCAAAGAAACCAGTTTTTTGCGAACACATCCATAAACACTTGTTACGGATGCCATATTTCCGACTTCTTCCCTGCGAATTTCTTTTGACACATCTTCACCGCACAAAAGTACTCTTTGCTCTCCGGCTTCATAACGAAGTGCCACATCGATATCATCACAAGCAGCTGCAACGGCCTGCTCATTTTTTTCATCAATACCATGCTGCAAAATATAAAGTGCCATAGCACGGTACATTGCCCCGGTATCTACATAGATAAATCCCATTTCCTTTGCCACTTTTTTAGCGATTGTGCTTTTTCCAGCCCCTGCCGGTCCATCAATTGCAATATTCATACTCATAATTTTTCCACCTTTTATTTAATACTTATCCCAGCCAGATATCCTGTTGACCAGGCAATTTGTAAATTGTAACCACCCGTCATAGCATCTAAATCCAGCACTTCTCCTGCAAAAGAAAGGCCGTCTATTTTTTTAGATGCCATCGTTCCCGGATCAATATCTTTCACAGAGACACCACCCTGTGTAATAATGGCTTCTTTAAAGCCGCGCGTTCCTGTAATCGTAAACGGGAAAGCTTTCAATAACCTGACGATTTTTTCTCGTTCTTCTCTTGTAATCTCATTTACCGGTTTTTCTGCACGAATTTCACTTAATTCTATCATAATTGGTACCATCTTTGAAGGTAGCAATTGTTGGAAAACAGTCTTTATTTGTTGATTTGGTCGTGCCGAAAATTCACGCAAAATACGTTCATGCAACTGCTCTTGTGACAAGGCCGGTTTTAAATCGATGGTTGCATCAAACATATGAGGGAAACGTCCGCTTAATTTAGAACTTGCCGTAAGAACCAACGGTCCACTCACACCAAAGTGCGTAAACAACATCTCGCCAAAAGCATCATAAATTACGCGGTTATGATCCCGGATTTTTAGGGATACATTTTTCAAAGACAGCCCCTGCATACGTAAAATATATTCTTCTTTTGTCGTTAAGGGAACCAATGCCGGTGTTGGTGGAATCATTTTATGTCCGCTGGCTTTTGCCATCGTATAACCGTCTCCTGTTGCACCGGTTGTCGGGTAAGAAAGACCGCCTGTTGCAACAATCACATGATCTGCTTTCATCTGCGTTCCATCCATCAGATTCACACCACAGACTTTATTCTGTTCTACAAAAAGGCTTTTCACCTGTGTATGCAATTTTATAACCACACCCTGCTTTTTCATTGCGCGTTCTAACGTCCGAATCACATCGGAAGAATGGTCCGATACCGGAAAAACGCGATTTCCACGTTCTACCTTATATGGCATACCTTCGTTCTCAAAAAAATCCATAACAGCATCATTTGAAAACGTATAAAACGCACTGTATAAAAACTTCGGATTACGTACCACCTGGCTCATAATTTCATCAAGCGACGATGCATTTGTAAAATTACATCGCCCTTTGCCTGTAATATAAATCTTCTTGCCAAGTTTTTCATTTTGTTCTAAAAGAGTGACTTTATGGCCAACCATACCGGCTGCATATGCCGCCATCATACCGGCTGCGCCACCACCAATTACAAGGACTTTACTCATCCCCATCTCCTATCTTTGCATATCGCATTTTGATGGAATCATCCACCTGATCAATTTCATCATTTTCATATACCTGATATTCATCCCAGATATCTTCTAATGCGCCTAATGTTTCTGCTACAGAATCCTGCTTTTTCATACATAGTGCAACAATCAGCGCATTGATTACACTAAGAGGTGCAACAAGCGAATCCACAATCGATGCCATGTCACTTCGTGCAATCAGGTTACAGGAAGAATACAGATTCATTGGCGAATGCACACTATCTGTCAATGTAATGACTTTAGCACTACGATTATTTGCAAATTCCATTGCCTTTAACGTACGCATCGAATAACGTGGGAAACTAATGCCAACAATCACATCCGATGCCGTCATATGAATCATTTGTTCAAAAATCTCGCTAGAGCTATTGGTCTGCAGCAAAATCACGTTATCAAACATCAGATTCAGATAAAATGCCAGAAAAGAAGCAAGTGGCGCACAGCTGCGAATACCTATAATATAAATACGTCTTGCACTGGCAATCGTATCAACTGCCTGCTCAAATACACCCTCATCCATTGTCTCCATCGTTTCACGAATCTTATCTGCATCCGAGGATAATACAGAACTAAGAACCGCATTTTTTTCAATTCTTCCATAGGTAACTTCCATACGTTGTACGGAATTTAATTTATTGCGTACCGTTTCTTCCAAAGCTTTTTGGAATTCCGGGTATCCTTTGTATCCCAGAAACATTGCAAAACGTACCACTGTCGACTCGCTGACACCTACGGTTTCTCCTAATTTAGCAGCTGTTAAAAATGCTGCCTTATCATAATTGTCTGTAATATAATTCGTAAGAAGCTTTTGTCCTTTACTCATGGACTTATATAATTCGTTCATCTTCTTATTCAGATCATTGTTATTTGACATGGTATAAATTTCCTTTAAACATAAAAATCCACCGGCATGTCTCAACGCACACCGATGGATTCCATTATACTACTTTTCTTTTAAAATTTAAACTGGATAAGCACCATTTTTTGTATCAGCAACTGCTGGGTCTACCCCTGTCTGCTGTGCTTCACGATACTTGAAAAATTCTGTAGCAACCTTAGGGAAAAGTGCATAAGAAAGCACATCCTCATCCTGCTGTTTCCACTGTTTCATTTCTTCTTCGAATTTAGCAAGCCCCGGCTCCAACAAATCTGCTGGACGACAAGTAATTGCCTGATCCTTTTCATCGCCAAGAACCTTCTCTACGACTTCCGGATTGAATGGACGAACTGTCTGTCCATATTTACCAAGAAGCATATCCTTTGTTTCTTTTGTAGCAACTTTATAACGTTCTCCCATAAGAACATTAAATACAGCCTGTGTACCAACAATCTGTGATGATGGTGTAACAAGTGGTGGCTCACCAAGATCTTTACGAACACGTGGCACTTCTGCAAGTACTTCTTCGTATTTGTCTTCTTTTCCCTGTTCCTTCAACTGAGAAATAAGGTTTGAAAGCATACCACCTGGAACCTGGTAACGTAATGTATTGATGTTAACACCAAGAACCTTTGGATTCATCAGTCCTGATGCAAGTGCTTCTTCTCTCATTGGACGGAAATAATCAGCAATTTCAGCCAACTGGTTCTGATCAAGACCTGTATCAAATGCAGTATCCTTAAATGTCTCAACCATAACTTCTGTTGCCGGCTGGCTTGTTCCAAGTGCAAATGGAGAAATTGCAGTATCAATAATATCGCATCCTGCTTCTACAGCCTTTAAATATGTCATTGAAGCTACACCAGAGGTATAGTGTGTATGAAGATCGATTGGAAGAGAGGTTGCCTCTTTCAGGGTACGGACAAGTTCGTCCGCTTTCTGTGGCACCAAAAGACCAGCCATATCTTTAATACACAAAGAATCAGCGCCCATATCCTCAACACGTTTTGCCATTTCTTTCCAATACTCTAAGGTATATGCATCACCTAATGTATAAGAAAGTGCAACCTGTGCATGACCTTTTTCCTTCTTACAAGCATCTACAGCTGTCTGCAAGTTACGCACATCATTTAAACAGTCAAAAATACGAATGATATCAATACCATTAGCGATTGATTTCTGAACAAAATACTCAACGACATCATCTGGATAATGGCTATATCCTAAGATGTTCTGTCCTCTGAATAACATCTGTAATTTGGTATTCTTGAATCCATCACGAAGCTTTCTAAGACGTTCCCATGGATCTTCTTTCAAAAAACGAAGGGAAGCATCAAATGTAGCACCACCCCAGCACTCTACTGCATGGTAACCAACTTTATCCATCTTCTCAACGATTGGTAACATCTGCTCTGTCGTCATTCTTGTAGCGATCAAAGACTGATGTGCATCTCTTAATATTGTTTCTGTAATCTTTACAGGTTTTTTAACTACTTCTGCCATGTCATCCTCCTTATATTATACACCGAAAATAGCCATGAATACACCAGCGGCAACTGCTGTACCGATAACTCCGGCAACGTTTGGTCCCATTGCATGCATCAACAGGAAGTTGGTAGGATCTTCTTCTGCGCCGACCTTCTGTGATACACGTGCTGCCATAGGTACTGCCGATACACCTGCGGAACCGATGAGCGGATTGATCTTGCCCTTTGTAAGGAAGCAAAGCAACTTACCAAAGAGTACACCTGCTGCGGTACCAACTGCAAAGGCAACCAGACCCAAAATAACGATTTTGATTGTTGTCATATTTAGGAAAGCTTCTGCACTTGTAGATGCACCTACAGAGGTTCCCAGCAAGATAACAACGATATACATAAGAGCATTGGATGCAGTCTCGGTCAGCTGACGAACCACACCAGATTCACGGAACAGGTTACCAAGCATAAGCATACCAACAAGTGGAGCTGTGGTAGGAAGCAGTAAACATACGATAATGGTTACTACGATCGGGAATAAGATCTTTTCTAACTTGGAAACCGGACGTAAATTCTCCATATGAATGGCACGTTCTTTTTTGGTTGTAAATAATTTCATGATTGGCGGCTGGATAATTGGCACAAGCGCCATATATGAATATGCTGCCACCGCAATTGGTCCCATCAAACTACTCTGTCCCAGCTTTCCGGCAAGGAAAATGGAAGTCGGACCATCTGCTCCACCAATGATAGAAACAGCTGCTGCTGCCTGATCACTAAAGCCAAGCAAAATTGCCAACAGATATGCGGTAAAAATACCAAACTGTGCTGCCGCACCAAGCAAAAAGCTGATTGGATTGGCAATAAGCGGACCGAAGTCAGTCATGGCACCAACACCCAGGAAAATAAGTGATGGCAAAATTGACCACTCGTCCAAAGTATAAAAGTAATAAAGCAAACCGCCCACACCGTTAGACGTCTCTTCCGGGCTTGCAATAATATCCGGATAAATATTAACAAGAAGCATACCAAAAGCGATTGGAACCAGAAGTAATGGCTCAAATCCCTTACGGATAGCAAGATACAAGAATACACACGCTACTGCGATCATGATAAAGTTCTTGTAGTCTAAGTTTGCAAACGCCGTCTGGGATAGAAGGTTACTTAACGTTTCTGTAACGTAACTCATGAATTGTTCCTCCTAATAAAATCTGTTGCCTGTTACTCATTCATAGTTGCAAGCAAATCTCCTGATTCAACAGCCTGTCCTTCAGCGACATCAATTGTTGCAACGACACCATCTTTTGGTGCTACAACAGGAGTTTCCATCTTCATAACTTCAAGAACTAAAACAGTATCTCCAGCCTTAACCTGTGTTCCAGGAGTAGCTTCTAACTTAAATACTTTTCCAGCGGCTCCGGCTTCGATTTTGATGCTTCCAGCGCCAGATGCAGCCTTAGGTGCTGCTGCCTTAGGTGCAGGTGCTGCTGCGACAGGAGCTGCACCTGTGCTTCCCTTTTCTTCTACAGTAACGTCATAAACATTTCCATTTACAGTAATTGTATAATTTTTCATTTATAAATCCTCCTAAATTAATATCTTCTCTTAATAGAACGTACTACAAAGTCATCTGTAGAACTTCCTGTACTTGCAGCAATTGCCGCTGCAATAACTGCGATTAATTCCATATCATCTGTTTCGTCTGTCGCAACCGGAGCTGCTACAACAGCTTTTGGTGCAGGTGCTTCTTCTTTTCCGGCAAATTTTGCCTGAATGATTGGAATAACCTTAAACGCACTAATGACAAGGGAAATCAAAATCAGAATAATAAATACGATTGAAATTGACATTACCGTATTCAATCCTGCTTTCGCCATTGTCTCACCAAGAGAATATACCAGCTCTACATTAATTGCTGTCGTTTCCAGACTATTTGCGTTGATTACATAAGTAAGTTTAACATCACGCTGGGTAAACGAAATTGTCTGTACTGCTGAAATTGTTTTACCCGCTTTTGTTACACTAAAATCTTTGTAGCCAACAAAATCTCCGATCTGTGGCTGGATATCTATCCACTGTTGCATCAGATCGGCATAAATCTCACCATCATCCTGAGATGCATAGTAAGCGTAGTATTGTTCGCTCTCGTCTGCACTGAGTCCTTCCAGAACTCCGGCTGTCTGCTCACATGCGCTTTGTAATTGAGCCTCAGAAAGACCATTTAAGTCTACCTCACTCTTACCGCAGGAGCATAACGCGAGCATACATACTAAAGTACTGACCATTAATATGATTTTCTTTTTCATATGCTCACCTTTCTACTTTGTTCCGTGTTTCTTATATGGGCCATCTACCCTTTTTGTAAATAACATTTCAAATCCGGCAATCAGATATTTTCTTGCGTCTGCAGATTCAACAATACGATCTACATAGCCACGTCTTGCTGCATTTACAACACCACAATTTGTTGTTGCAAACTCTTCCGCTTTTGCTGCAATCACATCTGCAGAAGCATCTGCATACATGATTTTAGCTGCAAGTTCTGCATCCATTGGAGCAACATTTGCATCAGCAAATGCGTATACAAGATCAGCACCAAGTGATTTTGCATTCATTGTCACATATGCGCTTCCCAATGCCTGTCCGCATAAGAATGAAATCTTTGGAACCGTAGCATTTGCAAACGCATAAACCATTTTACCAAGTGCCTTTGCCAAATGCTTCTCAGCACATACAGAAGCCTCATATCCTGTTGTATTAGTAAGAGAAAGTACCGGAATGTCAAAAGCATCACAGAAAGATACAAAATCTGCAGCCTTCTCGCATCCATCCGCTGTAAGCTTTGTTCCAAGTGTTACTGTCTCATCATCAGCTGTCGTCTCTTCGCGATTACCAACAACACCAACTGTAATACCATTTAATTTGATAAATCCTGTCATCATCTCTCTTGCAAAGCCAGCCTTTGTCTCAACAAAAAGATGATCATCAGAAATCTCCTCTGCAAAAAGAGCGAGGTTCTTTACTTTATCAGTAAGACCTTCGGATGCACGGTTTAAATCATCCATACATTCTTCAACACAGCCCTCTTCTACATTACATCCCGGAAGAATTGTAACGAAACGACGGATCTCATCCATCACCTGTGTCTCATCGCCAATAAAATCAACATTTCCAGCCTCTGTATACTGGAATTCAGCGCTTGCTGTATCCAACTGGTCTGCGCGATTTCCTTCAATTGCATCTGCAGAATTTACAAATAACTTTGCATTCTTTGTCATAAGTGTAAAATCACTTACAGATGTCAAAACACTAAGACCGCCACCACAAGAACCAAACACTCCCATAATCTGTGGGATTACACCGGATGCTGCAACTGCCTTGGCATAAATAGCGCCAATGCTTTCTAACGCATCTACAGATTCCTGTAATCTTACACCTGCACAATCCAGAAGACCAATGACAGGAGCTCCCATCTTCATTGCCATATCATAAACAGACATAATCTTCTTTGCATGCATCTCACCAATGGTACCATTTAATACAGATGCATCCTGGCTAAATAAAAATACCAGATTACCATCGATCAGACCATGACCGATAACAACACCATCGGAAGGGGTCT
The DNA here is from genome assembly GCA_934352055.1 of uncultured Lachnospiraceae bacterium. Taxonomy (GTDB): domain Bacteria; phylum Bacillota; class Clostridia; order Lachnospirales; family Lachnospiraceae; genus Pararoseburia. The sequence continues at coordinate 64,693 of CAKRJY010000003.1, read as the reverse complement.
GTTGCTGCTTCAGATCAAAATCTGTGCTTCTTGATGTTACCAGTGCGCCTAATTCAACGAAACTGTGCTCATCAAGCAATTCGTTCATCCTCTGAATAGCAGGATTGTTTGTTACATTACTCATGCTACTTTTCCTCCATTTATATAAATTCAAAATTTCTCTACGATAATAATAGCCTTTTGTCCTCTCTTTTTCAATCTTTTTTTGTTAATTATTTCACTATTTTTTAATTTATTTTATCTTACTACTTTTTTAATCACACAGTGCCCATTTTTTTAAAACTGCGCAAAAAAACCAAGCCATATCACATGCCTTTTTTTCATCTTTTACGCAAATATCATATGCTTCGATTGGCAATGTATCAATTCCAAGCTGTGCCATTCCTATCCTGCGCTCCCCACATCCGGATGCATCAATTTTTTGGGGATATGAAAATGTCACAGACAGGTTTTCCCAATCAGCTAAGAGTATTTTCTCTCGATCACAAATCACATATGGCTTTTCTTTTCTTATTTTTTTCAAATCATAAGCATCGTTTTGTGCATGGGCACATACCACTTTTTGCAATTGTGATGACATATCCGGTAACTGACGCAGCCGGTAATGTTCCATAATATACTGATAAAGCAAATCGCAGTCCTGCCATTTGTAATTTTTATTATTTGGCCATCCACTTCCAAGCAATGCAATTACAATTGTTTTCTCACCGGAAGCAAGTGATGTGACATAGCAATACCCAGCGTCTGATGTAAAACCTGTCTTTCCGGAAAGGCAATCTGCATTCCGCTGTAAATAGGCATTATGATTTGTACATAAAAAGCTTCGATTCCCCGGAACAAATCCCCCTCCTTCCTGCTGTTTTAAATCTGAAAATGTATATTGTGGTGTTTGTGTAATTTCTAAAAAGCGTGCTGCCATGGGTGATTGCCAGGTACAATATCGCATAATACGCGCCAGGTCTTCTGCTGTTGTTCCGTGTGTGTTGTCCCCCTCCGTGGCATCTAATCCATTCGGTGTCAAAAAGCAGGTATTCTCACACCCTATTTCTTTTGCCAATTCATTCATACGATTGCTAAATGCTGCAACACTTCCGTCCACATGCTCCGCAATTGCAACAGCAACATCGTTATGGGACTCCAGCATTAACGAGTGCAACAAGTCTCCCATATAATAATATTCCCCCTCTGTCACTCCAAGTTTTACGCGAGGCATAGATGCCGCATAAGCAGAAATTTTAACCACATCGTTTTCCTGCGCATTTTCGAGTGCCAAAATACAGGTCATAATCTTGGTCGTACTTGCATTTGCACGTTTTGTATTTCCTCCTTTTTCATATAGTACACGCCCGGTATCACCGTCTAATACTACTGCCGAAAGTGCATGAATACTTTCTGGTGCAATTGTTTTTTCAGAAGCATTTGTATGAAGGGGAAATACTATAAGAATCATCACACAGGCAAGAAAAAAAGACCCCATTTTTTTTATAAACTGCACGTTTTTATCCTTCTTCACAGTTTTTAAAAAAATATGAGATCTTTGTAACGATTATGACAGGGATTCTTTTATTCTCCCCCGACATCCAATTTAATTTCCGCTTCTGCCTGCTGTTTGAACTCTTCCACCAGATCCGGTGTAGGAGTTGGAAGTTCTTCAATAGAAGATACGCCAAACGAACGTAAAAATTCTTCCGTTGTTCCAAAGAGCATTGGTCGTCCCGGCGCATCCAAACGTCCAAGTTCCGTAACAAGCGAATATTCTACCAGTTTACTTACTGCATGGTCACATGATACACCACGAATTTTTTCGATTTCTGACTTTGTGATTGGCTGTTTATAAGCAATGATAGACAACGTTTCCAAAAGTACATCCGTCAAAACATGTTTTCGTGGCTGTTTTGCCATGCGAATGAGATATTCATAAAGTTCCGGTGTCGTACACATCTGATACGAACCATCCAATTCCATCAGCTGTATGCCACGCTCCTGCTCTTTCCAGGATTCTTTCATATGTTCTAATGTCTTTATTACATCTTTTGTTTCAACCTCTAATGCTTTCGCAATACGCGATGGTTCCACCGCTTCGCCAAAGGTAAACAATATCCCCTCTATGATGGATTCCATTTGCTTTTCATCCATAATCTATCTAATCTCCTTATGCTGCAATCTTCGATTCAATCCGTATGTCATCAAACGTATGCTCTTGCGAAATTAAAATTTTCCCAGATTTCATCAATTCTAATATGGCAAGAAATGTTACAATGACTTCCATTTTTGAACTCTGCTTCTCCAACAACTGACGAAAGCTAAAATTCTTGTGTTGGGTGGCATATTCTGATAAACTCGCCATTTTATCGTCCAAAGAGACTTCTTCTTTACGAATTTCGCCAAACTTGGAACGAATCGGATCGATTTTATCCTTTTGTCTCTTTAATACTGACTTAAAAATGTCATTTAACTGGTTTAGCGTCAAATCAGATACAAGTTCTTTGGTATCCACCGGTGGCTGGTATGCCAACACTTCTTCTGGAACCGTTGGCTCCTTATAAAATATATGAGATGCGTCCACCTGACGATCTTTTAACTCAAATGCCATACATTTGTATAACTTATATTCCAACAACTGCTGTACCAATTCTGCACGTGGATCTTCTTCCTCCTCTTCGTCCGTAGGATCCGCAGGAAGAAGCATTTTAGACTTAATATCCAAAAGCGTTGCAGCCATAACCATAAATTCACTTACAATATTCAGATCCTGTTTTTGCATCTGCCTGATATATTCCATATATTGATTTGTAATTTCCACAATCGGAATATCATAAATACTGACTTTATTCTTATCTAACAGGTGTAAAAGCAAATCCAATGGACCTTCAAACACCTGTAATTTAAATTCTAATTCCATTTTCATACCTCACGCAAAATCCATTCTATTATATCGGGTTTTATAAGGAATTTCAAGTTTTTGGCATAGACCAACGTTCTTTTTATATACTATGTAATAATATTATTTTTGAGGTGCTTTGATGAATACCAAAAAGCGCTCTTTCTTTGCATTCTTATTCGCTCTATGCATATCCTTGACCTTTTTCTTTTCCCTGCCGCCTCTTCCTACTTTTGCCGAAGAAACTTGTGACACCGATACAGATGTTCTTTCTCTGAGTTGTCCCAGTGCCATTTTAATGGAAGCCACTACCGGTGGCGTTTTATATGAAAAAGCTGCTGATACTCCCCTTCCTATGGCAAGCGTCACAAAGGTTATGACCATGCTTCTAATATTTGAAGCCATTGATGTGGGACAATTATCTCTCTCCACCGATGTCACTGTTTCCGAGCATGCAGCTTCCATGGGTGGATCACAGGTTTTTTTAGAAGCCGGTGAAGTACAGCCGGTAGAGACTTTGTTAAAATGCATCTGTATTGCCAGTGCTAACGATGCATCTGTTGCTATGGCAGAAGCCATCGCCGGTTCTGAGGAATCATTTGTTTCACAAATGAACAAAAAAGCTGCATCTCTTGGTATGACAAACACGCATTTCATAAATTGTTGCGGACTGGATGCTTCCGAACATTATTCCTGTGCCAAAGATCTTGCTATCCTAAGCAGGGAACTCATACTTCGCTTCCCGGCAATTTATGATTATTGCCAGACTTGGCAGGAAGACATTGTACACACAACGGCACGCGGGCAGACACCATTCACCCTGACAAACACCAATAAATTACTCAAATCGTATCCCTATGCAACCGGTCTAAAAACCGGTTCTACAAGTGTTGCCAAATTCTGTCTTTCTGCCACTGCTCAAAAAGACAACATGACACTCATTGCGATCATCATGGCCTCTCCCACTTCCAAAGACCGTGTAAAAGATGCACAGACTTTATTTACCTATGGTTTTGCCAATGCCGCACTCTATCACGACAAAACATCAGATCAATCCTTTTTGGTCACGGTAAAAAGGGGAACGAAAGAACAGATTTTAGCGATTGCAAAACAGGATTTTTCCTATTTAGATCAAAACAAACAGGATCTTAGCAAAATAAAAAGCAAAAAAAATCTGCCGACAGTGCTTTTTGCACCTATCAAAAAAGGTGATACCATCGGCAGTATCGATTATTACTTAAAAGATACGAAAATTGGTTCTATTCCGGTCGTGGCAGCCGAGAACGTTGCATCCGCCGGTTATAAAGATACATTGAAACAAATGGTATATTCTTACTGTCTTTTCTCTAAAAGTGATGGCAAATAGATGGTTCCCCAGTTTCCATCGGAGGAAAATCTTTTCGCCCGTTCATATAAGCGCAATTTTACATCCACAGGTGAAAGCCACGGTTCCTGCTGTAAAAGTAATGCAATTGCCCCTGTTACTACAGGAACCGACATGGATGTTCCCGTTTTTTGACTATACCATCCCTGATTACTGCAACTTATAATATTACTTCCGGGAGCATAGATTTCCGGTTTTTTCACACATTCTTCTGTAGGTCCCCGTCCACTATAGTCACTTGGCGTACAACCACTATAACGATAGTCAACACTTCCTACCGTAATCACTTTAGGCTGTGTTCCAGGAATAGTAACACTTCCTCGATCAGGCCCGTTATTTCCCGCGGCACACACGATAACGATTCCTTGATCCCAAGCCATTTCTACCGCATCTAGTAATGCAGCTTGTAATTCATGCTCCACTCTGCTAATCAAACCAATGGATATATTTAATATGCGAATATGATATTTCTTTTGCATTTTGATACACCAATAAATAGCTTTCACAAAATCCTCTATCCGACCATCCCCTTGTTGATTCAGCACTTTTCCAACTACAAGATTGGTATGCGCGGCAATTCCACGGTATTTTCCCTTTGAACGCATACCATTTCCTGAGCTGATGCCCGCGATATGGGTTCCATGTCCATAATCATCATATAAACTCATACGTCCATCTACAAAATCCTGAAACATAACAATACGCTGCCCGAAATCCGGATGGGATGCAATACCACTATCCAAAACACATACTCCAATTTTGGGTTGCTCATCCCGGATCACGTCCATCTTCTCTTCAAAGCCAATCCAACGCCTTACTTGATTCATCTGTACTTCTTCGCTTTTTTTCAGTATATGAAAAAAGACCTCCATCGGTTCAAACCGACAGAGATCTCTTATTTCACTATGTTATTATTTTACATCTTTGATAGAGAAACTGATACGTCCCATCTTATCCTTGCCAAGGCATACAACCTTAACAACATCACCAAGTGTAAGAACATCCTCTACATGCTCAATTCTTTCTTTCGAAATCTTAGAAATATGAACCATGCCTTCTTTACCAGGTGCGAATTCAACGAATGCACCAAATTCCTTAATGCTTACAACTTTACCAGTGAAAATCTGTCCCTGTTCAAAATCTGTTGTAATAATCTTAATCATTTCAACAGCTTCGTCCATCTTCTCCTGGTCTGTTCCGCAAACAGATACATTTCCTTCATCTGTGATATCGATCTTAACACCTGTACGCTCAATAATTTCATTGATTGTCTTTCCACGCTGACCTACAACATCACCAATCTTTGCAGGATCAATCTGAATCTGAATGATCTTTGGTGCATATTTTCCAACGCTTTCTCTTGGCTCTGCAATAGCCTTTGACATACATTCATCCATGATGAAGAATCTTGCTTCTCTCGTTCTGCGGATTGCTTCTTCTACGATTGGACGTGTCAAACCATGAATCTTGATATCCATCTGGATTGCTGTAATACCATCTTTTGTACCGGTAACCTTAAAGTCCATGTCACCAAAGAAGTCTTCCAATCCCTGAATATCTGTAAGTACAATATAATCATCATCGGTATCACCGGTAACCAATCCACATGAGATACCTGCAACCATTTTCTTAATTGGAACACCTGCAGCCATAAGTGCCATACAAGATGCACATGTAGATGCCATAGATGTAGATCCATTAGACTCAAATGTCTCAGATACGGCACGGATTGCATATGGGAATTCCTCTGTAGAAGGAAGTACCGGAATCAATGCACGCTCTGCCAATGCTCCATGTCCAATTTCACGACGTCCTGGTCCACGTGAAGGCTTTGTTTCTCCAACAGAATATGATGGGAAGTTGTAATGATGCATGTAACGTTTTACTGTTACATTCTCATCCAGACCATCTACCTTTTGTACTTCAGAAAGTGGTGCTAAAGTAACAACATCACAAATCTGTGTTTGTCCACGTGTAAACATAGCAGAACCATGAACTCTAGGAATCAAGTCAACTTCTGCAGCAAGTGGACGAATCTGATCAATACGTCTTCCGTCCGGACGCTTATGATCCTTTAAAATCATCTTACGAACGGTCTTTTTCTGATACTGGTAAACAGCCTCTCCTAAAACTTCTAACCACTCTTCACGATCTGCAAATGCTTCCTCGAATTTCTCAGTTACCTGGCGGATATTCTCTTCACGCACCTGCTTCTGATCGGTAAAGACTGCTTCTTCCATTTCTTCCGGTGTTACAATCTGACGCATTTCTGCAAACATTTCTTCTGGAATGGCACAGCTTGTATAAGCATGTTTTGGCTTACCAACTTCTGCAACCATCTGATTAATAAATGCAATAATAGTCTGGTTGACATCATGAGCCATATAGATAGCTTCAATCATCTTATCTTCTGGGATTTCATTTGCTCCCGCTTCAATCATAATTACTTTCTGTGATGTTGATGCTACTGTAAGCTTCAAATCACCATTGTCCCACTGTGCCTGTGAAGGATTGATAATAAATTCACCATCCATCATACCAACCTGTGTCATAGCACAAGGTCCATCAAATGGGATATCTGAAATACATGTAGAAATTGCTGCACCAAGCATAGCAACAAGTTCTGGACGAGCTTCCGGATCCACGCTCATAACCATGTTATTTAATGTTACATCATTACGATAATCCTTTGGGAAAAGCGGACGCATCGGGCGGTCGATAACACGCGCTGTAAGAACAGAGTTCTCAGATGCCTTTCCTTCTCTCTTATTAAATCCACCCGGGATTTTTCCTACAGAATATAACTTTTCTTCAAATTCCACACTCAGTGGGAAGAAATCAATACCTTCTCTTGGCTTTTCTGATGCTGTTGCTGTAGAAAGTACAGTTGTTTCGCCATACTGAATAAATGCTGCACCATTTGCCTGTGCTGCCACACGACCTACATCAACACGCAAAGTTCTGCCGGCCAGTTCCATTGTAAATGTCTTTGTCATTTCATATCTCCTTATTCTTTATTGTTAAGACAGGAACCCGAAACTACTGATAAAGCTCTATTAACACAGGGATTTATCAGTGGTCTCGGATACTTCTGCTGTCATTTAACCAAAACAATGCTATGGGATTTTCTCATTCGAAAAATTGGGCGGAATAGCAAACTACCCCGCCCATACAAGCAAAATTATTTTCTTAAGCCTAAACGCTCAATCAAAGAACGATATCTTTCGATATCAACATCCTTAAGATATGCTAAGAGATTACGTCTCTTACCAATCATCTTAAGCATACCACGTCTTGAGTGGTGATCCTTAGGATTCTCTTTCAGATGCTCAGTTAATTCCTGAATTCTTGCTGTAAGAACTGCTACCTGAACTTCCGGTGAACCTGTATCACCAGGTGTTCTAGCGTATTCTTCCATAATTGCTGTTTTCTTTTCTTTTGAAATCATTTTTCTACCTCCTAAAATATCATACGCCTGTACTCAGCATAAGGTCGGAGTTTCCAAATACCGAATACGGGTAAAATCATACTTGCATATTGTACCATAGGGTACTAACCTTGTAAAGATATTTATTTTATAACTTAGCTATAACTTTTAATCGTTAATTAATCTTGTACAGCAGATCGGAGATCTGTTAAATGCGCTGGAAATAATAATACCGGTGCGCTCTGTACTTGCGTGTACAATCTGACCTCCGCCAATATAAATAGCAACATGGCTGATGCTCTTTCCGCTTCCATAGAATAACAAATCACCCGGCTTTAACTCTGATGTGCTGATGCGGGTACCGCAATTTGCCTGTGCTCTGGAAGAATGAGGCAAACCATATCCATATTTTGCGTAAACAGATAACACAAAACCGGAACAATCTGCACCTCTGGTCAGGCTCGTTCCACCCCAGACATATGGATTACCGACAAACTGTGTCGCATAATTTACAAGATCTACACGCACATCTGACACACCTTCACCATATCTTGCTTCTGACATAGTCATAGCGTCTGGAAGTGTCGTTGCACAAGTAACAAATTCACCGCTAACATAGCCATATTCACCATCAATATTGACCTGCACCCAACCATCTGTCTCTGAGACGATTTCAAGCTCTTCTCCCTGTGGCATCGTAGCTAAGATCTCTGATGTTGTGTTTGGCTCCAAACGGACACGCAAAGAATCCGTATTCACGGTAGCTGTATAACGTGCCACTTCGTTTGCTTTTGCAATAGCAGCATCTCCTGTCAATAAATATTCGGATAGCACATATCCTTCTACTTCTCCGGAAGAGATATGCGTCCAATCACCTTCTACACCAAGGATTTCACATCCTGCATTTTCCGGCAGCTTACCAACCATAGAAGCATCTGTAGAAGCTGCTTCCCGGATATTAATGTTGCCTTCTACATTTGCAAGTCCTAAATTTGTATAACCAAAGGTATCTAATTGTGTTGTACCTGTCATTGCAACCTCTGCGCCTGTTACCTGTGGCGTCTCTGCCGCCTCATCAACATTCACAACTGCAGATGACACGATTCCTGCTGTCAATCCTTTCATTTTATTGCTATCTGTACGATAGCAAAACGTAAATACCATACATCCGATACATGCAACGGAAACAGCACTGATCAATCGTTTTTTCACAATAACCTCCTACCTAAAAACCCAATACACTCTGCAAAACAAATAACATTGAAATGTTCTTTACATTAAGAAAAGACAGTAGCATTTCTACTGTCTTTTTCGAATTATAGCAAAACATATTTCACCTGTCAATATTTTTGTAACATTTATGTAACATATATTTATAACATTTATATAACATGTTAACAATTAAAATAATGTAAAGCTTCCTGTTTATCACTTGCGATCTGTTGAAACAATGCATCTACATTTTCGAATTTTATTTCATCACGCAAATGTTTCAAAAAAACAACACGAACTTCTTTTTCATATACATCCTGATTGAAATCTAAAATATGTGTTTCTATGCCCATCCGATTCTCCCCCGTAACTGTAGGTTTCACTCCTACATTTGTGACACCGTGATACACATGATGATCGATTTCAATTCGTGTTACATAAACCCCATTCTTTGGTAACAATTTATCTTCCGGCGGAATCAAATTGATGGTCGGCATGCCCATTTTACTTCCCAGATGAAAACCATGCACAACCTTTCCCCAGACAAAATATTCATAACCAAGCAATTCATTCCCTTTTTCTATATGACCGGCAGCAATCTCTTCGCGTACATAAGTACTGCTGATGTCTCTATGATCCTGCTGTAATTTTTCCAGCACTTCCAAAGTAAAACCATATGTCTTTGCCAGTTCCTGCAGCATGATAACATTCCCTCTGCCCATACGGCCAAAAGAAAAATCTGTTCCACAAACCATATAGCGCATATGATAGTTTTCTACGAGCAAACGAATAAATTCTTCCGGTTCCAAACACATGATTTCATCTGCAAAAGGACATTGTGCAAGATAATCCATTTCTTCAGCTTCAAAAATATGCTCTCTTTCGGCATTCGTGATCAAAAGCTTTGTCATATCCTTTTCTAAACGAATGCGAGGTGAAACATCAAAGGTAAGTACACAGGATGCCAAACCTTCTTTTTTTTGTTCGCGCAATTTCTGTGTCAAAAGTTCATGTCCTTTATGAATACCATCAAACTTTCCTACGGTTACTGCTGTATTTTCTTCAATTGTTTCATGAACAAGAGATTTTAAGATTTTCATTCCTTCTCCAAAAACATCTTTTGCAAAACAAATTGATGCCCTTTCACATAATATATTCCCACAAATTGGCCGTTCGACAAGTACATACGCACCTGTTCTCCCTCCAAAACCGTCAATTGCTCGTCTGCCATCTGCGTAATTTCTATTGCATTTCCATTGGTCAGCTTTTTGTCTGCCTCTGCCTTAGCTACAACCTTTGGATAAGTAGAAAAACCTTCATCAATTGGTAAGATCAAATCCTCAATCGTACCATCTTTTACCGCACATTCTATATCCGAAAGTTTTACGCTATTTTCCAGAGAAAATGAAGAGACTTTCGTACGCACAAGTTTTTCCATGCAGGCACCACACCCCAGTGCTTTTCCGATATCATCACAAAGTGTACGGATATAAGTCCCTTTTGAACAATGTACGGTCATCGTCACCAATGGAAATTCGATTTTATCAACGATAATCTCATATATCGTAACCGGACGTGCCTTGCGTTCTACTTCAATACCTTTTCTTGCCAGATCACATAATTTTTGCCCATTTACTTTCAACGCCGAATACATAGGCGGCACTTGTTGGATTTCTCCAACAAATCCAGCTATCGTCTGTTGCACAACTTCTTCTGTCAGCTGTACTTCATGTTCCTCTAAAACAGTCCCTGTCATATCCTGCGTATCCGTCACAACGCCTAAACGCATGATAGCCTGATATGTTTTATCTTTATCCGTCAAAAGATCACATACTTTTGTTGCCTTACCAATGCATACCGGAAGTACGCCCGTTGCATCCGGATCCAATGTTCCCGTATGTCCTATCTTTTTTACATGAAGGATGCCGCGCATCTTCGCAACAACATCAAACGAAGTAAACCCGGCTTCCTTGTAAACATTTATAATTCCACTTTTCATAAAATTCCTATTGCATTAACTGCTCTTTTACATCCGATACAATTCCATCGATCAATGCCCATGGATCATCACCTTCTACTGTAAATCCAGCTGCTTTTTTGTGTCCGCCACCATGATATTTGACAGCTAATTTTGACAAATCCACTACATCTGATTTACAACGGGTGCTCACCTTGTAGCTGCCCGGCTCTAAACCATACAAAAAGATTGCGACATCCGCTTCTTTTGTAATACGCAGCTGGCTGACAATTCCATCCAGATGCTTTGGCAATACGCCAAACTGATGCATCTCTTCCTGTGAAATCACCGATGCAATACATCCGGCATCTTCGTAGAGACGACTATTTAATAATGCTTGTCCCATCACCTTATTCTGCGCATATGTTTTTTCGTAGAAGGTCTTATCTACAATAGATGGATAATCGATTCCAAGATCCATCAGACGCCCTGCAATCTGCATGGTATGACTCGATGTACAACCATATTGAAACACACCGGTATCATGAATCAAACCGGTATAAATACATTCCGCAATCTCCTTTGTCACCTTGTCCGGATCCATCGTATCATAAACAAGTTCGCTCGCAGAAGATGCATCAGCTACAATCTTATTTTTTTGTGCAAATGCCTGATTACTTACATGATGATCAATACATATTGTTTTTTTTGCTGAATGGAAGAATTTGATTGCATCTCCCAAACGATTCGCATCTCCGCAGTCCAAAACAATACACAGTTCAAACACATCATCGCAGGAAGTTGCATCACAGATACGATCTGCCCCCTGTAAAAAATGAAAAATTGTCGGAATCGGTTCCAAGAATACACGCACATCTACCGTAGGGTAATACGTACGGATATAGTTATACGTTGCAAGGCAGGATCCGACACAATCTCCATCCGGTCGGATATGTCCTGCAATTGCAACACTTTTTATATTTTGCAATTCCAGATCTAATTGCATAAGGTGCCTCCTTAGTTATTCTGATTTAAATCATCAATCATTTTTGACATGCGCACACCATATTCAATAGACTGATCCAGAATAAACTGAATTTCCGGTGTGTTACGCAGATTGATGTTGGATGCTAACAGCTTGCGAATATACCCTGCAGAACTTTTTAGTCCTTCCATGGTATCCGCCTGTGCCTTCTCATCCCCCAGAACACTGATATACGCCTTTGCCGTCTTAAGATCTGGCGCAACTTCTACAGCAACAACGCTGCAAAGAGAACTGACACGAGGATCCTTGATCTCACCGCGAATGATATTACTCAGTTCGCGGTGTACCTCTTCGTTAATTCTCGTATTTTTAATACTTCTTTTTTTCATATTCTACCTCGGTACTTCTACCATAATATATGCTTCAATCATATCATCTTCAACGATATCATTAAATCCATCTACTACAAGACCACATTCGAATCCTGCCTTAACTTCCTTAACATCGTCCTTAAATCGCTTCAGTGATGCCAAATCGCCTTCAAAGATCTGCTCTCCTTCACGGCTTACACGCACCTTACATCCACGTTGGAAATAACCGTCAAGCACATAAGAACCTGCAATATTACCTACATCAGATGCCTTGAAGATCTGACGTACCTGTGCATGACCAATCACTTTTTCTTCGTAAACCGGATCAAGCATTCCCTTCATTGCTGCTTCTACATCTTCAATCGCACTATAGATGACCTTGTAAAGTCTTACATCAACGCCTTCTCTATCTGCTGTTGCCTTAGCCATAGCATCCGGTCTGACATTAAATCCAATGATAATTGCATTTGATGCGGATGCTAAGATTACATCACTTTCATTGATGGCACCTACACCACCATGGATGATCTTAACAACAACTTCATCATTAGAAAGTTTTACAAGTGACTGCTTTACAGCCTCTACAGAACCCTGTACATCAGCTTTTACAATGATATTCAATTCTTTGACATTACCGGACTGAATCTGTGAGAACAGATCATCCAGAGACATTCTTGTCTTTGTATCTTCAATCAGCTTATTCTTGCCTTCTGAAATAAATGTCTCAGCAAAGTTTCTTGCTTCCTTCTCAGAATCCATAGAAACAAAGATTTCACCAGCATTTGGGACATCACTAAGACCTAAAATCTCAACCGGTGTAGATGGTGTTGCCACTTTGACTCTACGACCATTTTCATCAATCATAGCACGCACTCTACCATAAGAGCTTCCTGCTGCGATTGGATCACCAACATGCAACGTTCCTTTTTGTACCAGAACGGTTGCCACTGCTCCACGTCCCTTATCAAGCTGTGCCTCAATAACAAGACCTCTTGCGGTACGCTTTGGATTTGCCTTTAATTCCAATACTTCTGCTGTCAAAAGAATCATTTCCAGCAATTCATCAATACCTTCATGCGTGTGCGCTGATACAGGAACAAAAATGGTACTTCCGCCCCAGTCTTCCGGAATCAGTTCGTATTCCGATAATTCCTGTTTTACACGATCAATATTTGCATTTGGTTTATCAATCTTGTTAATGGCAACAATAATTTCAATACCAGCTGCTTTTGCATGGTTGATTGCTTCTACTGTCTGTGGCATAACACCATCGTCTGCAGCTACAACAAGAATTGCAATATCTGTTGAATTGGCACCACGCATACGCATAGCAGTAAATGCCTCATGACCCGGAGTATCTAAGAATGTAATCTTCTGACCATTTATGGATACCATATACGCACCGATATGCTGTGTAATACCACCGGCTTCGCGATCTGTCACCTTTGTATCACGAATTGCATCCAGCAAGGATGTCTTACCATGATCAACGTGACCCATGACACAGACAACAGGTGGACGTGCAACCATATCGTCCTCTGCTTCCTCATCCTCGCGTAACAATTCTTCAATAACATCAACTTTTACTTCCGGTTCACAGATACAGTTGAATTCCAGTGCAATCTCTTCTGCCTGCTCATAGTCAACATCCTGATTTACCGTTACCATGACACCCTTCATAAATAATTTCTTTACAATAACAGATGCCTGCACCTTCATTTTATCTGCCAGTTCCTTGATGGTAATATGTTCCGGCAATGTCAGTGTGCGAATCTCATTTGGATCCTTTTCTACTGGCTTCTGCTGTGGTGCCTTATTTTTCTTCTTACCGCCATTTTTTTCTAAGTTAACATAACGTTCCTGTTTCTTAGAACCCAACTGATCGTAATCATGCTTTTTCTTGTTATTACGATTGTTATCGCGATCTCTGCTTTCTTTTTGACGCATATCTGTAGCTGGGGCAGCCGGTGCTGCATTATTTCTACGATTGTCACCAAAAGAACTATTTCCATTGTTTGGACGATTGCCGCCATTTGGACGTTCTGTACGGTTGTTATTGTAATTATTATTTCTGTTACCGTCGTTATTACGTGGTCGACGATTCTCTCCGTTATTTACACGACTGCTTGGACGGTCATTTCCTGACATTTCGCGCGGACGAATTGGACGATTTTGATTCTGATTGTTTCGATTATTGTTTCCACCATCGCGTCTTTCCTGGCGTTCCTGACGTTCCTGGCGTTCTTTTCGTTCCATTCTCTCCTGACGTTCTTTTTCCTCCTGCACACGATGTGAAGGTCTTACGGTACGTTCACTTTCCGGACGAATGGTAATTCTTCCCTGTGTCGGACGTGCTGCTCCAGAACGATCGTTACGGTTATTATTTGGTCTTTCTCCGTTTGAACGCTCTCCATCGTTTCTTCTTCTTGGACGATCACCGTCACGACGCTGTCTTGGCTGCTGTTTGCTATACTGTGCATTAAAGACTGCTGAAATGCTTGATTTCTTCTTAGGACGGGCGCCATCTTCCTTTTTCTCTGTATTCGCGTTCTCTGTCTTTGGTGCATCCTTCTTATCTGTTTCTTTTTTTACTTCTTTGTCAACATTTTTTGAAGATGCTGTTTCTGCGTTTGCTGTTGATTTTTTAAACTTATTCTCAACAATTGCAATTGCATCATCTTCAATACTATTCTGACTTTTTACTTCTATTCCCTTTGCAGCAAGTGCAGCGACTACTTCTTTCGTTTCTACACCTAACTGCTTTGCTAATTCATAAACTCTCACTTTTGCCATGCTATATCCTCCATTATTCAGTTGTTATACCAATGTGATTTTCTTTTTTACGGCATTTGCCAGATTTTCATCTGTTATCGCTACGGATGCGCGGAATTCTTTACCAATCGCATGCCCCAGCGCCTCTTTTTCCCCGTAAAAAGCAATGTCGCACTCATAAAATTCACACATGTTTGTAAAACTCTTTTTGGTATTAAAAGATGCATCTTCTGCAACAAGCACAAGCCATGCTTTTCCTTCTTTTACCGCTTTTTCCACGGAAAACTCTCCGCTGACAACCTTTCCTGCTTTCGCAGCCATGCCAAGCATCGCTAACGCTTTATCCTGCATCTACATCATCTCCTGTTCCAATTGTTTTACGATATCTTCTGGTATCTTGCACTTCAATGAACGTTCCAAGCCTTTGTTTTTCATTGCCTGACGAAAACACGCTACATCTTTACAGATATACGCACCTCTGCCATTGGCTCTGCCTGTAGTATCAATAAGAAATGTTTCTTCCGGCGTCTTTACAACGCGGATGAGTTGTTTTTTGTCTTTCATTTCATTGCATCCTACACATTTACGCTGTGGAATCTTTTTTTCATTCATCTTATTCTTCACTTTCTGATGCTTCCTCATCTACATATGTTTCTTCATCATCATATGCGTCCTCTGACGTTTCATATTCATCATCATAATATTCATCGTCATCGTAATATTCATCATCATCATAATCGTTTTCATAATCCAGGAAATCGCCTGCTTCTCTTGCCTGTGTTTCACTCTTGATATCAATTTTAAATCCTGTCAAGCGGGCAGCAAGTCTTGCATTCTGACCTTCCTTACCGATTGCAAGTGACAACTGATAATCTGGAACTACAACCTTAGCTGTTTTCTCATCATCATCTGCAATGACAGAAATAACCTTTGCCGGGCTAAGTGCATGTTCAATCAACATTGCCGGATTTTCATTCCACTCAATAATATCGATCTTTTCTCCGCGGAGCTCATCCACAATAGCATTGACACGACTACCATTCATACCAACACATGCTCCAACCGGATCTACATTTTCATCCTGAGACCAAACTGCCATCTTTGTTCTGCTTCCTGCTTCACGCGCAATGGATTTGATCTCGACCACACCTTCTCGAACCTCTGCTACTTCTTCCTCAAACAGACGTTTTACAAGTTCCGGATGTGTTCTTGAAACAAGCACCTTTGGTCCTCTGGCATTATCTTTCACCTCTAAAATAAGAACTTTGATACGTTCTGTTGGTTCGAAATGTTCTCCTCTGACCTGTTCATTCTCTGCAAGGAAAGCATCTGTCTTTCCTAAATTAACGCTGATGTTCTTTCCGATGTAACGTTGTACAATACCTGTTACAACTGTTTTTTCCATCTTATAGTATTCGTCAAAGACCATCTTTCTCTCTTCTTCACGAATCTTCTGCAAAATGGTATTCTTTGCACTCTGCGCAGCGATACGTCCAAAACTTGTGGACTTAATCTCAACATTGACGATATCACCAAGGTCATACGCACCATCCATTGCCTGTGCATCTTCAAGGCTAATTTGTTCTACCGGATCTTCCACATCTTCCACAACTGTCTTTGCAGCCAGGACATGATATTCGCAAGTTTCCGGGTTGATTGTAACGGTAATATTGTCATTTTTGCCAAAATGGTTTTTGCAGGCAACCTGAAGCGAATTCTCAATCGCTTCTAATAAAACATCTTTACTGATATTTTTTTCTGCCTCCAACACATTTAACGCTTCTAACAATTCATTGTTTTTCATCCTTGTTCATCCTCCTAAAAATCTTGTTATAGTACGCTAAAAATCAAATGCCAGACGAATCAATGCAATATCTGACTTATTAAATGTAATTTCTTCTTCCTCAGACTGGATCGTTACTGTAGTATCATCGTATGCCTTTAAAATACCATAAAACTCTTTTGATCCATCCATCGCCTTGTATGTTCGGATTTCTACTTCTTCCCCCATACTGCGCTCGTAATCTCTTGGTTTCTTGAGCGGTCTGCCCAAGCCTGGTGAACTCACCTCGAAGGTATAGGCACCATCTACATAATCCAATTCATCCAACAGGACATTCATTTCCCTGCTGACAGCAACACAATCATCGATTGTGATCCCCCCCGGTTTATCAATGTATGCCCGAAGGAAATAATCCTGCCCCTCTTTGACATATTCCACGTCTACTAGTTCAAAGCCCTTTGCATCAAGAATCGGAACAATCAATTCTTCCGTTTTCTTTTCATACTGCTCTCTCTGTGACATGTATTCACCACCTTTCTTTCTTTAAAAAATTGAGAGTGGACAAATGTCCACTCTCAATCTAGTAACATATCAACTTGCAACAGTTCGTAGGGGAATCGAACCCCTGATTCCGCCGTGAGAGGGCGGCGTCTTAACCGCTTGACCAACGAACCATAATGTCTTGCCATCGCATCGCGACAACAAGACAATAATATATGAAATACTCTATCCCGTCAAGTCCTTTTTTCAATTTTTTTGAGTTTTTTCTGTTTTTTCAAAAAAATTGAATTTTAAATCTTTCTAATTCTCATATCCGTTTGGATTATTCTTCTGCCATCTCCAGGAATCAGCACACATTTCTTTAATACCATACTTTGCTGTCCAGCCAAGTTCTTCCTTTGCTTTTGTCGCATCAGAATAGCACGTTGCAATATCCCCGGCTCTTCTAGGCTTGATAACATAAGGAATCTTCACACCTGTGGCCTCTTCAAAATTCTTTACGATATCAAGTACGCTATAGCCTACACCCGTACCAAGGTTATAAACACAAAGACCGGCATTTTCTTCAATCTTCTTCAAAGCTTTCACATGGCCGATGGCAAGATCTACTACATGGATATAATCTCTTACTCCTGTACCATCCGGTGTGTCATAATCATCACCAAATACGCCAAGTTCTTTTAACTTACCAACAGCCACCTGTGTAATATAAGGCATCAGGTTGTTTGGTATACCATTTGGATTCTCTCCCATGGTTCCACTTGGATGTGCACCAATCGGATTGAAATAACGAAGCAAAATCACATTCCACTCCGGATCTGCCTTTTGCATATCTGTCAAAATCTGTTCCAGCATAGATTTTGTCCATCCATAAGGATTTGTACACTGTCCTTTCGGACATTCCTCTGTAATTGGAATCTGCGCAGGATTGCCATAAACAGTTGCAGAAGAAGAAAAAATAATATTTTTTACGCCATGTTGTCTCATAACATCCACAAGCGTCAATGTTCCTGCAATATTATTATTGTAATATTCCCAAGGCTTCTCAACAGATTCCCCTACTGCCTTTAAACCAGCAAAGTGAATACACGAATCAATCTGTTCCTTGTCCATAATTTGATTTAAAATATCACGGTCTAAAATGTCACCCTTATAAAAAGTGACTTCCTTCCCTGTGATTGCCTTTACACGTTCCAATGACTTTTCGCTTGCATTAGATAAATTATCTAATACAACAACATCATATCCTGCCTGTAAAAGTTCTACACAAGTATGACTTCCAATGTAACCTGCACCGCCGGTAACTAAAATAGCCATTCGTTATTCCTCCTAACAATAATCTGTCCTCTTACTCACCAAGAGAAATTATATCACATCTGATTTTATAAAAAAACAGTAATTTCAAAAAAAGGCTCCGGAAAACCGAAGCCTTTTACTCATATCATTATTAAGCTACTTTTGTCTTTGCCAATTCTACTAATTCAGCAAATGCTGCAGCATCGTTAACAGCCATCTCTGCTAACATCTTGCGGTTCATCTCAACACCTGCAAGCTTTAATCCATACATAAACTTGCTGTATGAAAGACCATTGATTCTTGCTGCTGCGTTGATACGAGCGATCCAGAGCTGACGCATCTGTCTCTTTCTCTGCTTTCTACCAGCATAAGAACTTGTAAGTGCTCTCATAACTGACTGCTTAGCTACACGATACTGCTTAGATCTTGCGCCTCTGTAGCCCTTTGCCATCTTTAATACTCTATTATGCTTCTTCTTAGCGTTCATTCCGCCTTTAATTCTTGCCATTACAATATCCTCCTTAACCTATTTGATTAGCTGTAAGGTAAAACCTTTTTCATATTCTTAACATTTGTAGCATCTGTCATTGCTGCTTTTCTAAGATTTCTCTTTCTCTTAGTTGTCTTCTTGGTTAAGATATGGCTCTTGTAAGCTTTATTTCTCTTTAACTTTCCTGTTCCCGTTGTAGAAAAACGCTTTGCAGCTGCTCTTTTTGTCTTAATTTTTGGCATGTTATTTTCCTCCTTAAATTATCTCTTTTCTGCCAACACCATGCTGATACTTCTACCTTCTTGCTTTGGTGCTTTCTCCACTACCGCAACATCTTCAACTTCCTTTGCGAAATCATCTAAGATATGCTTGCTCTGTGCAATATGCGCCATCTCACGACCGCGGAAACGAAGTGTAATCTTTACTTTATTGCCCTTAGAAATGAACTTCTTAGCCGCGTTGACCTTTGTATTCAAATCGTTGGTATCAATGTTTGGCGAAAGACGAATCTCTTTAACCTCAACTGTCTTTTGCTTCTTCTTCGCTTCTTTTTCCTTACGTGCAAGTTCATAACGATATTTGCCGTAATCAATAATCTTGCAAACCGGTGGCTTAGCATTCGGGGCAATCTTAACAAGATCAAGTTCTGCTTCCTCAGCTAATTTCATTGCTTCTCTCGCTGACATAATGCCAAGCTGTTCTCCGTTTGAACCAATCAGACGAATTTCTCTGTCTCTGATCTGCTCATTAATCATTAAATCGCTAATGGTCTTATACCTCCAGATAAAAATAAAAAAAGTGGATAGACAGACTATCCACAATCAAACTCACAACACTTCAAAAAGTCGGAATATAAACACTGAGTCACCATTGTGCTCAGGTGAGAGTGGATACTCTACTTTGTTTTCACAACGATGATACTTTATCACAATTATCACACAGCGTCAATACTTTTTCTATACAATTTTTATTTTGCTTCTAAAATATATTTTTGGGCCGCTTCAGCTACGCCGCTATGGTTATGATCACGCGTTGTCACAAAATCGGCATGCGCCTGTATCTCTTTTCTCGCATTACACATAGCAACACCAATACCTGCCGCTTCTATCATAGACACATCATTCTCCTCATCTCCCACAGCAACCGTATCTTTCATGGCAATGCCTAGATGTTTTACCAGCCACGTGATACCGGCCCCTTTATTCTGTCCTTTCGGGCAAAATTCATAAAACCATGGACTCGAAAAGAAAGAATCAAATGGGAACTGCTCCTTTGCAACAGCGTCACGCAGTCGTTCCAGTGCCGCGCGATTTTCATAATCAATAACCATCACTTTATAAATCTTATACGCATCTATTTCTTTTGCATTCTGCAGCACAATATAGGGTTCTTGTCCCATGGCATAATACTTCTTTGTGATTTCATTTTCCATCAGGCAACAAAATCCATCCTCATAAAATGCTTGGAAGTACAAGCCCCTTTCTTGTATCGTACGAAGCAAACGTTGTAATGCTTCTTTTTCCATAAATGTGGACCTTAAGCAACGTTCCTCTGCAAGATCATAACAATATCCGCCCTGATAACAAAGCAAATAGCAGTGTTCTTTTGGCAAATGTGTTTTGGCAAAAAGTTTTTTTGCCCCTCGCAGCGGTCTTCCTGTTGTAAATGCAATATAATGTCCCGCCTCTAACACTTGTCGTAAGATGTTTTGGTTTTCTTCACTTACCGTCTTATCCGAACAAAGCAGTGTATCATCAAAATCCAAGCATAACAATTTAGGCATCCTGGCTCTCCTCATCCACTGCCCAGATTGGGATAAACCTTCTCCCTTTCCAGACAACTTCTTCTTCCTTCGCAGCTTTTATTGCTTCCTGGCAAAATGTCTCTTGTGCACCGACTGCTGTTTTTCCTCTACGACTCATGTGTGCATAACTGCCATCTGCATTCATAACATAGGCTTTTAGATTATCACGAAGCAATACATCTAAAATATGTTTTACACGTAACTTAATTATATCATCCTCCACCGGAAAAACAATTTCTACTCGACGGTCCAGATTTCTTGGCATCCAGTCAGCACTTCCCATATACAGATCTTCCTGTCCATTGTTATAGAAGTAAAAAATACGACTATGCTCCAGAAACGAACCTACAATTGATGTGACATGAATATGTTCACTGACGCCGGGAATACCTGTCCGCAAACAACAGATACCTCGGATAATAAGGAAAATTTCTACGCCTGCTGTGGAGGCTTCATATAATTTCTCAATAATCTGACGATCACATAAAGAGTTCATCTTAGCAACAATATATGCCTTTTTCCCTTCTCTTGCATGCTCTGTCTCACGTTCAATCAATGCGATAAAACGATCGCGCAGCCAAATCGGTGCGACAATCAGTTTATTCCATCGCGCCGGCTCTGAATACCCCGATAACATATTAAACACTGCGGTAGCATCTTCACCATAGCTTTCATTACAAGTAAAAATTCCACAATCCGTATACAGCTTTGCTGTAGAATCATTATAATTTCCTGTTCCAAGATGTACGTAACGCACAATAGCATCCTCTTCACGACGCACAACAAGTGCAATTTTACAGTGTGTTTTCAGACCGACCAATCCATAAATGACATGACAGCCTGCTTTTTCCAATTTTTGTGCCCAGACAATATTATTTTCTTCATCAAACCGGGCTTTTAATTCAACAAGCACAGTTACCTGTTTTCCGTTTTCTGCTGCCTTTGCCAGCGCAGCAATAATTGGTGAATTTCCGCTGACGCGATACAACGTCTGCTTGATGGCAAGCACATCCGGATCCACTGCCGCCTGCTTAATAAAGTCTACAACCGGGTCGAACGTTTCATATGGGTGTGTCAGGAAAATATCACCTTTTTTGATTTCATCAAATATATTTTCGCCTGCAACAATACGTGGATTTCTCTGTGGAACAAACGGTTTTTCACGCAAATCATCACAACCTTCCAGACCATACATCTTCATAAGGAATGTAAGATCTAATGGACCTGCAATTTCATAGACATCCTTGGCACTTACTGCTAATTTTTCTTCCAAAATACCAAGCAGACGCTCATCCGCCTTATGCTCAATTTCCAGACGAATCACTTCTCCCCATTGTCTCTTTACAAGCTGCTTTTGAATTTCTTTTAACAAATCAGATGCTTCATCCTCATCAAAAGACAAATCTGCATTTCTCATAATGCGGTAAGGATAAGCACAGACCACATCATAATGAAGGAATAACTGTGCCATATTTTTTTCAATAATCTGTTCTAATAATATAAATGTATATCGCTTATTATCACCAGGAATCTGTACGAGTCTTGGCAATACGGATGGCACCTGCACTGTTGCAAATTCTAATTCCTGTTTGCTTCCCTGTTGCAATTTGGAGTCCGGATTCTTTGATTTGATCAGTGCAGCAATATTCAAAGATTTATTTCGTACCAGTGGAAACGGACGGGATGCATCCACTGCCATCGGTGTGAGCACCGGATAAATATGTTCCATAAAATATTTATCAACATACTCCCGCTGTTTTTCATTCAGCTCTTCATAAGCTCCTACAATTTGAATACCTTTTTTCTTTAACAACGGCATCAAAGAGCGATTATATGTGTTATATTGTTTTTCCACCAATGCATGCACTTCTTTACCAATCGCTTCCAATTGCTGACTTGGATTCATTCCTGCAATATCTTTTTTGGTGTAATTAGCATGTTCCATGTCTTTTAAAGATGCAACACGCACCATAAAAAATTCATCCAGATTGGACGATGTAATACTAACAAATTTTAAACGGTCTAAAATCGGAATACTTTTATCTTTCGCTTCGTTTAAGACACGTTGTTCAAACTTGAGCCAACTCAATTCCCTGTTATCGTAATATTGTGGCTTACGAAAGCCTTCTGCCTTGCTCATTTCATCATCTCCTATTCACATACACGAAGTTCGCGCAAAACCGGTCGAATGGTAAAAATACTTTCAAAGAAATCGGCTTTTTCCTCAAACATTCCTTTCTCTAATGCAATAGAATCTGTTGCCTCCATCGTAATATGAAGTTTGGTTCCTCTCACTGACATCTTAACATTTTTAAATTTTTGTCTGTGACTTCGATCTAATGCATTTGCTACTTTTAAAATAGCTAACATTTTTACAATGGTCATATATTCATCTACACTGAAACGATCTGCCATGCTATCGTAGTTCTCCAAAGGTTTACGATTCAAAGAGACAACGGTCGCAACCATTTCACGTTCTTTATGGGTAAGTCCTAATATCTCAGATGACATAATAATAATATAAGAACACTCTGACGCATCTGAAATGCTGATGTATTTTCCACAGTCATGTAATATGGCAATCAATCGCATCAAAAGCCGATACCGCTTGTCAAGCCCATGATACTTTTTTGTCACATCAAAAATCTGTGTTGAAATTCGATCCAGTGCCTTTAAATGCGGCTGATAACTACCATAGCGTTTTGCAATGGACCACGCTGCCGAAACAATATCCTGATCAAAATCATGCGCAACTTTAAGATTGTTCTTTTGCGCAAAGTAATGGTATGCCATACCATCATTTACAGATACCCCCGGCACAAAAACATATTTTGCCGGAAGCTTTTCTGCAATTGCATGATGTAACATCAAAAAAGGTTCAATCAATTCCTGGTGATCATTTAGGACATCAAATTCACGTATAATGCTTTGCAATGTCTTACCGCGCATTTGTTCTAAAAGTTCCAGATAATGTTCCATTTTAATCGGTTCTCTTGTCGCATCATGTACGGAGTGTTCCATCAGGCTCGATACATGATCACCTAAAATAATAAGATATTTTAGTTTTACATCCTGCATATGCATGGTCACAAAAGCATCCAGTTCCTTATACATCATCTGTGCGATCTGCTCTTTGTGATTTGTCATATAAGACAATCGCTTCATATTCTCACTCATGACAACTGTTCCTAGCATAATATGCTGTGTTGTCTTTACTTTTCCCTGTGAAAAAAGCGTAATTTGTAAACTGGAACCACCAATATCTACAATCGCCGCACTTTCTGCCACCATGGCATCAAAATTATCCTGCGATGCCACTGCGCGATAACTTATAAAGCGATGCTCTGAATTACTGAGCGGCAACACTTTCATTCCCGTCCGTAGCTTTATCTGCTCTGTCACAAACAAGCGATTCGCAGCTGCTGTAAATGTAGAGCCAGCATAGATCTGATAGTCCTGTATCTGATACATCGCAATCGTACGTTTGAAATCCTCAAGTACGTTGCAAATACGGTCAACCGTTTCTTTTCGCAATTTTTTTGCAACATAAACATCCTGTGCCGTATCAATTGGCGTACGAAGACAGTCTATCTCCTTCAAACACTTCTTTTGTGTGACTTGATATACTTTCAAAATAATTTCATATGATCCAATATAAATTGATGCATACAACTTCATGACTATCCTCCTTTACATGACTCCTAATTTACATGTTCTATGTAAATATCCGGTATTATTTTTGTTAAAAATGGAATAAAACTATCGCTGCTTGTTACACGCCTGATAATTACCAAGAATTTTAAATGAAGATGTTTCTTCTTTTAATCCACGTAATGCGTTCACAACTGATTCCTGTTTCAGATTGCCCACAAAGTCAATAAAAAACTGATATCCCCAGGTTCCACCTTTGCTTGGTCTGGATTCAATGCGTGTCAAATTAATTCCATTAAAAATGAAATGTGACATGATGCGATACAAGGCACCCGCCTCATCATCCGGCAATGCAAAACACAAGCTGACTTTATCAGCCGTTTTAAGATATGTTTTTTCTTTTGCCACAACGATAAAACGCGTCTCATTTTCCTTATTATCCTGTATGCACTCATCTAAAACAGCCAATCCATAGATGTTTGCATTGTGCACACCGGCAATCGCAGCCTGGCTGCAAAGTCCATCTGCTTTTACTTTTTGCGCTGCAACGGCTGTGTTTTTTAAAGCTTTTCGCTCCATTTTTGGATGTTCTTCCAGATATTCCGCGCATTGCATCAAAGCCTGTGGATGTGAATACACTTCTGTAATATTTTCTAAACTTGCACCGGGAACACCTAAAAGTGCATGATCAATTTTTATAATTTGTTCTCCTACAATCGTGACATCATATTCCATTAACAAATCATAGTTTTCTGCCACAATTCCAGCCGATGAATTTTCAATAGGTAGAACCGCATAATCCACTCTGCCACTTTGAATGGCTTCCATCGCATCGCGCCATGTTACGACAGCTTCCCCCTGACAATCCTCTCCAAAGAACTGTTTCATTGCCATCTGCGCATATGCACCTTCCACCCCCTGAAACACAATCCGCTTATTTCTGATGTCCATTTTTTCAAGCTCACGAAATTCAAGTGGTTCCAATTGTCCGCATTCTGCCAACATCTGGTACTGTTTTTTCCGGCTTGTTGACATAATCTGTTCAAACAATTCCACAACGCCCTGTTTCAAAAACTCATCCGGTACCAGTTGCGCCAGCGTTTTTAATTTTTCATCTTCCCTCGCCTTATCATAAACGTTTTTATGATTTGCAATCTTATACTCTGCCACTTCTGCAGCGAGTCCCATTCTTTGTTCGTATAACGACACGATCTGACGGTCAATTGCATCAATATCACATCGGATTTCGCTTAAATCTTTCATGTATTACCTCTCTTGCTTTCCTTTATATACCTACGCTGTAAAATCAAAAAATGACAACTGATTGGACTCCGGTAAATCAGAAATAATATCCAAATCTGATAACAATTCAATAATTGATTTACTGATTTTTCCACGCTCCCGCAAATCGTCTTTTGACAAAAATTTGCCGCCACTTGCCGCAATAGCAAGTGATTCTGCCGCCTTATCTCCCATACCATCAATCGAATTAAACGGTGGCAATAACTTACCATCTACAATTTGAAAATATCTGGCATCCGAACGATATAAATCCAGTGGCAAAAATTCAAATCCACGCGCATACATTTCCTGCACAATACGCATATCACGCAAAGTACCTTCTTCCTTTGCTGACATTTTATCCTTTTTCTTGTATTCTGCAATATAAAATTCCAATTTTTCTTTTCCCTGACACATCAGTTCATAACTGAATGAGGTCGCGCGAATACTAAAAAATGCTGCATAATAGGCAAGTGGATAAAATACTTTACAATAAGCAATACGCCATGCCATCATAACGTATGCCGCCGCATGCGCTTTTGGGAACATATACTTGATTTTTTCACAGGACCAGGTATACCATTCCGGAACGCCATGGTCTAACATATCCTGTTTCCATTCCGGCCATTGCTTGCACTTTCCTTTGGCTATAATACCTTTTCTTGTTTTTTCCATGATATCAAAAGCTTCCGCACTATCTAATCCCATATGAATCAGATAAGTCATAATATCATCACGCGTACAGATACAGGTTGAAATGGTTGCTGTTCCATTTTCAATCAACGTCTGTGCATTACCCAACCATACATCTGTACCATGCGAAAGTCCGGAAATTCGAATCAGATCTGTAAATTCCTGTGGTTTTGCGTCACGTAACATCCCCATAGCAAAGTCAGTACCAAACTCAGGGATACCAAGTGTCCCCATCGGACAACCATTTAATTCTTCTGGCGTTACACCAAGCGCTGACGTATTTTTAAATAATGACATTACCGTCTGATCATCCAGCGGTATCTCCTGCGCATTTAATCCGGTCAGATCCTCAAGCATACGAATCATGGTTGGATCGTCGTGTCCCAGAATATCCAATTTCAACAAATTGGCATCAATGGAATGGTAATCAAAATGTGTCGTGATAATATCAGATGTCATATCATTTGCCGGATGCTGTACCGGTGTAAAGGAGAAAATGTCTTCTCCCACCGGAAGAACAATAATACCACCCGGATGCTGCCCCGTGGTTCTTCGTACACCCACACAACCTTGCACAATACGATCAATCTCACAATTTCTTTTATGGACACCGCGTTCTTCGTAATAATTCTTGATATAACCAAACGCTGTCTTATCTGCTAATGTACCAATGGTTCCCGCCTTAAATGTCTGTCCTTCCCCAAAAATAACCTCCGTATATTTATGAGCCTTACTCTGATAATCTCCGGAAAAGTTCAGATCAATATCCGGTTCCTTATTTCCTTTAAATCCAAGGAAAGTCTCAAATGGAATATCAAATCCCTCTTTCTTCAAGTCCTTTCCGCAAACAGGACATTTCCGATCCGGCATATCACATCCGGCTCGTCCGGAAAATGCCTTTACCTCTTCTGAATCGAAATCAACAAAATGACAGTATTCACAAATATAATGCGGACTCAATGGATTTACTTCCGTAATACCTGCCATCGTTGCTGCAAAAGAAGATCCTACCGAACCACGTGATCCTACCAGATAACCATCTTCATTAGATTTCCACACAAGTTTTTGTGCAATGATATACATAACGGCATAGCCATTTCCAATAATGGATTTCAGTTCACGTTCCAATCGTTCTTCCACTACATGCGGCAACTGCTCCCCATAGACCGCATGCGCTTTGTCATAACAGATTTTTCGCAGCAATCCATCTGAATTTTCAATAACCGGCGGACACTTGTCCGGACGTACCGGCGCGATCGGTTCACACATATCCGCAACCAGATTGGTATTTGTAATAACGACCTCTTCGGCTTTTGTACTTCCCAGATAAGAAAATTCTTCCAGCATTTCTTCTGTCGTACGCAAGAACAGGGGTGCCTGATCATCTGCATCAGAAAATCCTTTGCCTGCCATAATAATCCGTCGATATACTTCATCCTGCGGATCTAAGAAATGCACATCGCACGTTGCCACCACCGGTTTTTGAAAAATTTCACCCAGAGAAACAATTTGCCTGTTAATATTGCGTAAATCTTCTTCTGACTTAATGATGCCATCGTCTTTTCGAAGCATAAACGCATTGTTTCCAATCGGCTGAATTTCCAGATAATCGTAGAACTGCGCAATTCGGCTAATCTCTTCTTCCGGTCTGCTATTTAAGATTGCACGATACAGTTCACCTGCTTCACATGCCGAACCGATAATAAGACCTTCTCTATATTTCTGCAGCTGACTTTTTGGAATCTTTGGCCGCCGATAATAATACTGTAGATGTGACATTGACACCAGACGATACAAATTGATACGTCCAATATCATTTTTTGCCAACACAATACAGTGGTAAGATGGCATCTTTCGAATCATTTCATCCGATGCCATACCATCCTGATTGACATCATCTAATGTTTCAAAGCCTCGTTCTTTTAACATCTCCAAAAACTTAACATAAATTTCTGCTGTACAGCCTGCATCATCCACCGCACGATGATGATGTTCCAAAGATACCCCGACTGCTTTTGCAACGTTATCTAATTTAAATTTACTCAACGATGGCAATAAATAACGTGCCATCGCAACCGTATCTACATAGGTAAAATCACATGGAAGTCCCAGACGTTCGCAATTGGCTTTGATAAAACTCATATCAAAGTCTGCATTATGAGCCACCATAACAGCACCTTCACAAAAATCCATAAAACGAGGCAAAATTTTTGTGATATCTTCTGCACCAATCACATCCTCATCATGTATACTGGTCAGCTCTGTGATTCTAAAAGGAATCGGTTCTTTCGGATTGACAAACTCTGAAAAACGTTCTGTAATCTTTCCATCCACTACCTTTACAGCGCCGATTTCTATAATATTATTCTTTTTTGCATGAAAACCGGTGGTCTCCAAATCAAAGACCACATATGTATCATCCAGACTCTGATTTTTAGAATCTGTCACAATTCCTTTTGTATCATCAACCAGATAAATCTCGCATCCATAAATAACTTTAAAATCAGAATCCAAATCATGAAGTGCATGATCTGCCTCCGGGAAAGCCTGCACTGCACCGTGGTCGGTAATCGCAATTGCCTGATGTCCCCAGCTTGCAGCTCTTTTGATGATATCCTTTACATCCGAAACGCCATCCATATCACTCATCTTCGTATGACAATGCAATTCCACACGTTTATCCGGTGCATGATCACTGCGCGATGTCGTAAAATCCGGTATACGCATGATACCAAACACTGAGCTCATAGTAAGGTCATGATCAAATTTATCAATCATCGGTGCTCCTTTTAATTTGATAAAAGCACCTTTTTTAATTCCCTGACACACTTCATCTACCTGGTCATTTGCAACAAAGATTTTACTGACAATCGTATCTGTAAAATCAGTGATCGCAAACATCAAAATCGTGCGTTCATTTCGAATTTCTCTCGAGTCAAAACTGATAATCTGACCGCGTATGGTAACTTCTCCAATTTCACCGGAAATTTCCTGAATCGGGATTGGTTCATCTTCAAATTCACGTCCATAAATAACATCCGGATTGCTGGATTTTTTCGCTGTAAAGCCACCACGTCTGGCGCCACCTTTTTGGAAGCTTTTTTTGTCGGCTCCACCATCTTTTCCAACACTGGCCGCGCTTTTTCCTGCACTCTGTTCCTGCTCATTTTCCTCAGCATTTAACAGTTCCTTTTGTTGCTGTCGCATCCGATTTTGTCTCGTGATCTCAGCAATCTGATTGTCGATTAAAATCTGCGAATTCTCACGGTATTTACTTTCTACCGGCTCTTTGTAGGAAAATTCAATGATTAATTTTTGCCCGCAGCGTTCACAAAATATTTTATCCAGAATATCATGCAACTCTTTTTCATATCCATGCGCAATAACCGTATCTTCTAAAGTCACAAGCAGATGATCTTCTGTAAACTCCAAATCACCTTTTTTAAATACACCAAACAAAAGTGCACTATAGGCATTGAGTTCCTCTAAAATACTGTCTTTATAAATGTCATACAGCTTTTGTGGTGTATACAATGCAGAAAGAGAAAACGACTCTATGATATGTATGCTGACATTCTCCTTTGCAAAACACTGTTTTTTGATTTGCTGTTCCATTTTCCAGATACGACGCTTCGGAACCAAGGAAGCACAATGAAGGTAAATACGAATGGCACTTCTGTCCCGATTTGTACTTACCTTCTGAATCACTGAATCCTGCATCATCTGCATCAAATCTTTATCTAATTGTAATGATGGAAATACTTCCTGAAAACTTTTATTCAATCTGCTTCACTCCAACCAGAGGGGATGTTACTCCCCCCAATGATCTAATTCGTATTTTAACGCCATAAGCAATTCATCTTCCGGCATCTTTTTCACTACTTCTCCATGCTTGATTAAGAGTCCTTCTCCGATACCTCCTGCAACACCAAGATCTGCCTCTTTTGCTTCCCCCGGTCCATTGACAACGCATCCCATAACAGCCACTTTGATATCTAATGGATATTCTGCCACAAGATTTTCTACACGGTTTGCAAGACCTATCAAATCAATCTGTGTCCGTCCACACGTTGGGCATGACACCACCTCAATACCGCCCTGACGCAAGCCCAGTGTGCGAAGAATCAATTTTGCTGATTTGATTTCTTCTAAGGGATCTCCTGTCAATGACACACGGATGGTATCTCCAATGCCTTGATGTAAAATCAAGCCAAGACCAATGGATGATTTGATATTACCACTTGTAAGCGTTCCGGACTCTGTGATTCCTACATGTAGTGGATAGTCTGTCTGCGTAGAAATAAGTTCATGTGCTTTTACACACATTAAAACATCCGACGACTTAATACTGATGACCAGATTATCATATCCCAGATTTTCAATGATATGAACCTTATCAAGCGCACTTTCTACAATACCTTCTGCGGTTACACCATGGTATTTTTCTACCAAATCTTTTTCCAAAGAGCCACTGTTCACACCGACACGAATTGGTATATTACGCTCTTTTGCAACATCAACCACAGCTTTGATGCGTTCCATAGAACCGATATTACCGGGATTGATGCGAATCTTATCTGCGCCATTTTCCATCGCTGCAATAGCAAGCCGATAATCAAAATGGATATCTGCAACCACCGGTATTTCTACCTGTTTTTTGATTTCACGAAGCGCCTCGGCTGCCTCCATTGTTGGAACTGCGCAGCGGATAATATCGCATCCGGCCTTTGTCAGCTGTCTGATCTGCGCTACGGTAGCCTCTACATCTTCCGTTTTTGTATTCGTCATAGATTGGATTAGAATTGGATGTCCGCCACCAATCACACGATCACCAATTTTAATTTCTTTTGTTATCTTACGTTCCATCAAAACTCCCTCCTATACGAACAATTTCTGAATATCATTAAACATAACAACCACCATCAGAATCATGAGCAACATAAAGCCAACCAAATGAATTCTTCCTTCGATTTCTTCATTCATTTTTCTGCCTCGTATTGCTTCCACGAAAAAGAACAAAAGTCTTCCTCCATCCAATGCAGGTATTGGCAGTAAATTCATGACACCAAGGTTTGCAGACAATAGGATGGCAATGTTTATCATATTCATTGCGACATAAAAAGCTCCCGAACTTACCGATTCATCATACGTATCACCAATTGTTTTCACGATACCAACAGGGCCCGACATATCATTTACTGATAATTGACCGGTCACAAGCATTTTCAAGCTCTGAAAAGTTGCATATACCTGATACTTCATCTCATAAAATCCATAAGCAAGTGTTGTCGGAACATTTCCACGAACACGCGTATAATCCCCTTGCAATCCCAGGAGATAACGTCCCGCTTCTTCACTATACTTTGGTGTAATCTGCGCTTGGTATTCCTTTCCATCTCTTTCATAAGTCACATTCATCGTTTCACCCGGATGAAAGAAGGAATAAACACTGATTTCCTGATAAAAGTGAACA
Organism: uncultured Lachnospiraceae bacterium; assembly: GCA_934352055.1. Lineage (GTDB taxonomy): Bacteria > Bacillota > Clostridia > Lachnospirales > Lachnospiraceae > Pararoseburia. The sequence goes on along the minus strand of CAKRJY010000003.1, from coordinate 32,732 downwards.
CGATAATGATTCAATGCGATAATCGTATCTCCTGCAGCAAGACCTTCCTCCTCTGCGGAAGATCCCTCTATCACGCCAGCGAGCGTTGGTACATCATACCCCATCGCACCTATCAAAAACACCGACAACACATAGGCTAAAATGAAATTAAACAGTGGTCCTGCCGCAACAATAGCAATGCGTTGTAAGAGCGGCTTATGATTAAAGGCACGGTCATCCTTACTCTCCTCATCCTCACCTTCCATCATACAGGCACCACCAAATGGAAATAATTTCAAAGAATATGTGGTTTCTCCTTTGGTGAAATGTAAAAGCGTAGGTCCTAAGCCCAGACAAAATTCATTCACCTTCACATCACACTTTTTTGCAACCAAAAAATGTCCCAGTTCGTGAAAAATAATGATTAAACTAAAAATGATAATTGCAAGAATAATACTCAATTTACCACCGACTCTCTATATATTCATATGTTGTTGCTTCTGTATCTAAAATCTCTTCCAATGTTGGATTTTCTTTGTAATACACTTCTTCCATACTGCTTGCAATAATTTCCGGAATTTGTACAAATGAAATTTTTCTATCTAAAAATTTTGCAACAGCACGCTCATTGGCCGCATTGTATACCGTCGGTACATTGCCGCCTGCATCCAGCGCATCATACGCTAAAGACAGTCCATAAAATGTCTCACGATCCGGTCTTTCAAAGGTCAGATTGCCAATGGCGAAAAGATCTAACTCCTCTGCATAAAGCATACGACGTTCTGGGTAAAATAATGCATACAAAATTGGCAAGCGCATATCCGGTGTTCCCATTTGACCAATCACTGCGCCATCTTCAAACATAACTGCCGAATGCAAAATACTTTGTGGATGCACAACAACTTCAATCTGTGATGGTGTGACATCAAAAAGCCATTTTGCTTCCATTACTTCTAACCCTTTATTGACCATTGTTGCAGAATCAATTGTAATTTTTCTTCCCATACTCCAATTCGGATGTTTCAATGCGTCCTCAAGTGTTACATTTTCCAATGCTTCGTATGTTTTGCCACGGAATGGTCCTCCCGATGCTGTCAAAAGAATCTTTTTTATCTTATTCTGACGTTCACCATTTAAGGACTGGAAAATCGCACTGTGTTCACTGTCTACCGGTAAAATCGACACACCACATTTTTTTGCCAACGGAATAATAATATGACCTGCCGTAACCATGGTCTCTTTATTCGCAAGTGCAATATCTTTACCAGCTTCTATCGCGGCAATAGTCGGACGAATACCAAGCATACCCACAATAGCCGTTACCAGTATTTCTGATTCCGGAATCGTTGCAACAGCAAGCAGACCATCCATACCACTTGCAACCGTAATCTGCGTATCTGCCAATTTTTGTTTTAGTTCGTTCGCACGCTCTTCATCCCATACGGCTACTAAAAGCGGTTTATATTTTCTTGCCTGTTGCTCTAAAAGTGTAATATTACTTCCCGCCGCCAAGGCAACTACCTGTAAATCGTCTTGATTCTGATCTACAATATCAAGTGTCTGTGTTCCAATAGAGCCTGTGGAACCAAGAATTGCTATTTTTTTCATATGCTACTCTCCTACAATACTTTGGATGCCAAAAAGAAAATAATTGGTGCTGTAATAATGACGCTGTCAAAACGGTCTAAGATACCACCATGCCCCGGAATTAATTTCCCATAGTCTTTAATATCATAATTACGTTTGATTGCAGATGCTGCCAAGTCACCCACCATAGAAATCAGTGCACCAATGGCACTCACCCCTGCTAAAATCCACACTTCTGTCATTGTAATTCCTAATTGACTGCGGAAAACAGAAACATACAATGCGGTCAAAAGTGCAGCGCCTACAACACCACCTACCGCACCTTCGATTGACTTTTTCGGACTCAGTATTGGTGACATTTTATGTTTTCCAATCAACATGCCAACGCAATAGGCACAGGTATCACTTCCCCAGGAACAAAGGAAAATCAACCATACTAAGTATTTTCCACCATCAAGCATTCTTGTCTGATAGATGAAGGATAACATGACTGCCACATAAAATAAGGCAAAAAAACATGCCATAATTTGATCTGCCTTATATTTTGGATAAGAAAACACATAGACAGCCAACAACACTATCATAAATAACAATGGCAAAACCATAGGGTCTGCTATAAATCTAAAATACAAATTCAGATAAAAAGCGATGGCTGCAACATAACCAACAATGCCCGCCGCTGACTTTTCTATCTGAAATACCCGGTATAGTTCAAACATACCAATCAGGGAAATGATTCCCATCACTGAAAGTAATACATTTCCTCCGGTAATAATTACCACCAGTGCAATTGCAACCAACACAATGCCACTGATTAATCTTGTCTTAAACATAGTAAAACCTCTTAAACCTTTCCGTATCTTCGATCTCTGTTTTCATATGCTTCCACAGCTTTTCTTAATTCTTCTCCATGGAAATCCGGCCAGGCAACCGGGGTAAAATAAAACTCTGCATAGGCTAACTGCCACAACAAGTAATTAGACAAACGCTGTTCTCCGCTGGTACGAATCATCAAGTCAGGATCCGGCAATTCTGCTGTATCAAGATATCGGCTAAATATCTCTTCTGAAATATCTTCCACTTGCAGCTGTTCTGTTGCAATATCATGCTGCATACGTTTGATACCTCTTACAATCTCGTCTCTGCTGCCATAGTTGATGGCAATCGTCAGATTCAGCCCCGTATAATCTGCAGATTCTTTTTCCAACACTTTGATTTTTTCCTGCATTGTCTCATCCAATTTGGATATATCGCCAATCACGCGTATGCGCATATTATTTTTTTTCGCTGTCTTCAGACAGTTCTTTAAGTATTGATTCAGCAGGTTCATCAGTGCGGATACTTCTTCCTTTGAACGATTCCAATTTTCTGTAGAAAACGCATACAATGTCAAATATTCAATGCCCATATTGTATGCTTCCTCGCAGACAACTTCTACATTTTTTGCACCTGCTGTATGTCCTGCTGTTCTCGGCAATCCTTTTGCTTTTGCCCATCTTCCATTTCCATCTAAGATGATCGCAACATGTTTTGGAACACTCATACGTTCTCCTTTCTACTTGTAAAAAAAGGACACTTACGCGAGTGTCCCCTTTTATCCTAAGACTATACCGTTAAGATTTCCTGTGTCTTTGTCTCAATGGCTTTGTCTATTTCAGCAATATACTTATCTGTAAGTTTCTGTGCTTCGTTTTCCAATTCTTTTACTTCATCCTCAGATACATCTGCTTCTTTTCCATACTTCTTGAAAGAATCATTTGCATCTCGACGAATATTACGAATGGCAACTTTTGCATTTTCACCATGTTTTTTTACTTCTTTTGCTAATTCTTTACGACGTTCTTCTGTCAATTCCGGGAACACCAGACGAATCACTTTACCATCGTTTGTTGGGTTTAAGCCCAAATCAGAAACCAGAATCGCTTTTTCGATATCTTTTAATAAAGACATCTCCCATGGCTGAATCTGAATCATACGTGCCTCTGGAACACTGATATTTGCCACCTGCTGTAATGGTGTTGGTGCACCATAATAATCAACAACGATCTTATCCAAAACATGTGGATTTGCTCTTCCGGCGCGAATGGTTGTATATTCCTCAAGCAAATTGTTGTAAGACTTTTGCATCTTGTCTTCAAATACTTTTAATTTTTCGTCCATCTTTTCCTCCATTATACCGTCACTTTTGTGCCGTTAAATTCTCCTGAAATTGCCTTTACGATACTATTTTCCTCTTGTAATGCGAAAACATACATTGGCATTTTATTTTCCATACACATAATAGATGCTGTCAAATCCACAACCGCCAACTTCTGATCAATTACGGTCTGGATTGGTAAAACATCATAACGTTTTGCATTTGGATTGGTCTTAGGGTCACTGTCATATACACCATCCACTGCTTTTGCAAGTAAAATCACTTCTGCTTCTATTTCGATTGCACGAAGTACGGTTGCTGTATCTGTTGAAAAATATGGATGACCTGTACCGCCTGCAAAGAAAGCTACTTTCCCCTCAGCAAAGCAACGATTTGCAGCATCCTTTGAAAACACTGTAGTAAATGCACCACAAGTAAACGGAGTCAGCACCTCTGTATCCATACCAACATAACGGAAAATCTCAGAGACATAAATACAGTTCATAATCGTTGCAAGCATTCCAATCTGATCTGCCTTTGTACGATCAATCGTCTCAGAAGTACGTCCTCTCCAGAAATTACCTCCGCCAATCACAATACCAACTTGTGTACCAGCATCTACCAGCTGCTTTACCTGATTTGCAACCTGAATACATGTTGCCTCATCAAATCCTGTCTTTTTTTCTCCGGCTAACGCTTCGCCACTTAATTTTAATAAAACTCTCTTCATCGTTCTACCTTCTTTTATGCAAACAAACCTTCAACATCCACATCTGCATAGCACTGTGAACAGAAGCCTTCGATAACAGCACCATTGTTAATCTGTACAGAACGTGATTTGATGTTGCCCATAACAACTGCAGAAGTATCAACAACAACTGGTCCCTGTACATCAATATCTCCCTTTACAGCCCCTGCAATAACAGCAGATGTTGCTGTAATATTTCCAATGATAACAGAACCAACACCAATTTTGGCTGTACCGGAAGTATTTACTTCACCTTCAATCTTTGCAGAATCTGCGAAAAATTCAGAAGATGTACTGTTTCCATGAACCACACCAGTAACAACTAACTTACCATTACAAGTAATGTTTCCTTCAATTCCACCTTTAACATCCACAGCGCCAGTAGATTCGATATCACCTCTGATTGTCATGCCAGCTGTAATAATTGCTGTCTCGTCATCTACAGGTGCTGTTGGTGCCACAACAGGATTTGGTGTTACCTGCATTGCTGGTGCTGCCTCACGAACTGGTTCATTCACTACTTCTCTTGTTTCCATTGTTACTGTATCCTCCACTGTATTTTCTCGTTTTACTTCCTCTGGCTTAGCCTCTTCTGCTGTGCCATCCACTCTCTTTGTCACCTGTTCCAACAGGCCGTCTAATTTTGACAATTCAGATTGTACATCAATCTCTTCATCCAATGTATCTGTTGCAGTATCTTCTGTATCTAATTCATCTGCTCCAGGAACAAGATCATTGACTGCCTCTGAAAAGTCATCCTTAAAATCCTTAAAAAATCCCATCTTCATTCCTCCGTATCTTATTGTTGGATACTGACATGTTGTATCACTGTTGTATCCTCATCAATCGGTAAAATCATCGCTCCGGCCTGTTGTAAAGCCTCAATCATTGCCGGCAGCGCTTGTACCGTTGTTGTCTTAACTGTTGCATCGTGTAATAAAACAACCGACGTTTTGTATTTTACCACATCCGACATAACATTTTCAACTAATTCATCTGCAGTAAATGCCCTTGATGTTGCGTCTCCACTCGAAACGTTCCAATCATAGTATGTAATTCCCTGTTCATTCAAATAGCTAATAAATTCTGACATATCGGTATTGCTGACTTTATTGCTGCTTCCACCCGGAAATCTGTAATAATGACATTCCACACCTGTCGTGTCATAAATCAGGTTCTGAATGCGTTCAAAATCCTCTTGAAATGCTTCTTTGGATGCATATAATTCACTATATTTGTGTGAATACGAATGCATTGCAATCGTATGCCCTTCTGCAACAATCCTCTGATATGCAGCTTTTGACGCCTCATCTTCTTTGCCTGTCACGAAAAAAGTCGCTTTGATACCATAGTCATCTAAAATATCAAGAATAGCGTTCGTATTTTCACTTGGTCCATCATCAAACGTCAGATATACCTTATGTAAATCCTCCGCTGTTGCCAGATTCTCTTTGTCCATTGTATTTTGTGTTAACTGAATACTGTCTGCATCACCGGCGCTCTGGTTCACCTGGGATACCACCGCTGTTGAAGAGTCATATTCTCCCGTCATGATATTAATCTGCTTTTGTAACGAAATAACCTTTGCACAAAGAATGCAGGTAATCACAATGGATAACACAATCCAAACGGAAATAACCGTAATAATTCCTGTCCGAATATGTTGTACGCGTTTTCTACGATTCCTCTCTTCTTTCAGGACTTTGTGTTCCTGTTCACTCATCTGCCTGTTCTCCGTGTTCTTTATCTTTTAATTTAAATCGGGCAACGACACCCGTCAACTGTCTAGCAATGATATCATCTTTTTCCGCCATTTCTGAAACATTGTCTACATGTTCTGCGACCACACCTACTTTATCCGTCATGCTTCCACTGATTTCTGTTGTATCCTGGGTTGCTTCGGTAATACTTTGTATCGCTGCCGTCACTTCCTGCATGATTTGTTTAATATTATCTGACATATTAGAGATATTCTCTGCTGTATTTTCAATAGACTGGGCATCTTCTCCATATTGTTTTGCCACTTCTACAAAATTGCTGTAATCCGGTGTAACATCATTTACGACAAAACCTAGCATGTTCTGAGCATCATTTTTCAAATCATCAAATGCTGCCTGAACCTTAGAAATCGTATTCTGGATCTGACCAACAGCCTCTGCTGTATTCGTTGCTAAAGAGCCTATCTCTGACGCAACTACTGCAAAACCTTTTCCTGCCTCACCGGCACGTGCTGCTTCAATCGAAGCATTCAACGATAGCAGGTTAATTTGTTCTGCGATTTCGGAAATTACATTCGCCAATTCTTCTATACTGCTGACAACTTTTGCATTTTCAATACTTTCTTCCAAATGCTCTTCAAACTGTTTTGCCAATGTCGTTGCAGATGCGAATGATTTGTTGCTATTTTCTTCCACTTCTCTGGCACGTCCTCTGATTTCCTGTGCCATTGCTGTACTTTTTTGTGTCTCTTCTGTAAGAAGATTTACATTTGATAATACTTCTTCTGTAGATGCATTTACCTGCTGTGTTGCAGCACTTGTCGTCATCATTGCATTATTAACTTCTTCAATATTTTTTCTAATCTCAGCAAAATTATCTGATAATTCTAATGCTGCATCATGTAGCTTTGTACTTGCATCATCAATATCCGTTGCATGCTCTGCGATATTGCCGATCACTTCTTTGTTGCTGTCATACATGGCATTTAAAGAGCCGCCCATGACACCAAGTTCATCCTGGGTCTTTACCTGTAGCGGTTCAACTGTAAAATCACCTTCTGCCAAGGAACCTGCAAATTCTTTCACACGATTCAAACCTTTTGAAATAGAACGAACATTTAAAATAATAACAACTGTAACAATGATTAATGCAATAATACAAATCAGTAAAAGACTTGTAAGTAATTGTAAAATCGGCTGTGTCAATTCAGAATTTGGCATTGTAATAATCAAAATCCAATTTGTTGCCGGCACACGAGAATAGTAAAGATTGATTTGCCCCTTACTGCTCTCATAGCTTGTCGTTCCCTGATCTCCAGACAATATTGTCTGGGCAGCCTTTGCAAGTGCAGGTTCTTCCTCATCCTCTGTAATCACAACAGCCTTTTGAATCTTTTCTTCATCAACACCACCAATGTAAACACCATCTGCCGTTAAAAGCATACCTTTTCCTGCTTTTCCTACTTGAATGTTTTCTACCATGGTTGTAATTGCATTCAGCTGAATGTCTACCGTCACACATCCTATGTATTTCCCATTTACTAAAATTGGCATCGCACAAGTCGACATAATACTATCCGATGTCTCATCATAATATGGGTCTGTAAAAATCGGTCCATCTGATTTTTTAGCCAACGTGTAATACTCTTGTGCAAAATAATCATATTCTGCATTGCTATAATCATAAGTTGTAACTAATTCATTTCCATCTTTATATACATATGGTCCCATATATTCTGCATCAGCCTGATATGCATATGGCTCAAACCAAAGCCCACTTCCAGATACCATATCATTATCCTGAATCAGCTCACCAAGCATTTTTTCGTAGGTTTCCATAGAAGTTGTCTGATATGTAGTGGATACCACACGAGATATCGCCTGTGCCATAGCAGACACTGTATGCAAATCCTGTTCCATTTCTCCACTCTGTGACGATAATTCTGCCTGCATTCTGCTTGCAATCTGGTTATTGATGATATCTCGACTCGACAACCCACTGATTGCTGTCAAAAGCATCATTGCCAAAATAACAATTGGCAGAATGACCGCTAACATTTTTGTCCCGATCTTCTTAAACTTCATAGAGACTTCCTCCGTAAAAATATATACTATTTCACGTTTATTTTATCATAATTTTCCAGGATGTATATACTGATTCTGTATAATTTCTACATTTTTCGTCTATTTTCGACAAATAAAAAAAGAATGTGCCAAAGCACATTCTCGTGCCGAGCGCGGTCGCTTGCGACAATCTACAGTTTCGCGCGAGTGCGCATCAGTGGCACGTTAGTGCCTTTTTTGATCTTTTATAGAAAAAGTACCACGATCGGAATGGTAATGATGGAGAAAAGCGTTGTCATCAAAACGCCCTTGCTGCATATGTCCTCTTCCTCTGTCTTTCCGCCATACTCCCGGACGATCATGGCGATGATACTGCCCGATGGCATGGCAAGCATGAGGATAAAGATGGCAAAGAGCATGGTATCCCTCTTGAGCGGGCGCAGCAGAATGGCGCAAAGAATTGGGATGACAAGAAGTTTGATAGCACTAAAAATGTAAAGTTTTGCATGCCCGAAGATCTCTTTCCAAGGCATCTGTGCAATGGATATGCCAATGATGATCATGGAAAACGGAATCACGGCATTGCCAACATAATCAAAGAAGGTCACGGCTCCCTGTGGGATTGTAGGGTGAAATACAAAAATAAGAATGGCAAAGACAGCAGAAACCGTTCCTGGATTAATCATCTCTTTGACCGCATTTTTCCGTTCCTCTTTTGGCAGACTTCTCTGGGCAAAAGCGATCCCCAGCGTATAGATCAAAATATTGTAGATCAGTATATAAAAGGTAATGTAGATCACACAGCCGTTTCCAAAGATGGAACGCAGCACCGGAATACCCATAAATCCCACATTAGAAAAGATCAGCATCAACTGGTAACGGTTCTCCATCTTTCCCACCCGTAAGACTTTAGCGATTGGAAAAGAAAGTCCGATCAAAAGCACAAAATAAAGGACTATATAGAAAAGATTTTCCAGCAAAAGGTCTGTTTGCGCAACGACCGTCTTATCCAGAACGCCATTGATCAGGAGTGCAGGATTTAGGATGTTGACCAGCAATTTTGACAGGCGGTCGGACGTATCCTGTGTCACCCAGTGTACCTTATATGCATAAAATCCGATAAAGATCATGGCAAACAATGCCAGCATCTGTTGTAAAACTACAAAAAAATCCATCTTTCTTTTTTCCTACTTTCCTTTCGCCCATGCCCCGCTGTCATCAGAAATGCCAAATTTTGCCGGGTCAAATACCGGGCGCTTTTTCTCTTTTTTCTGTACTTCGTAATCCTTTAAAATGGCAGAAGCCTGTTTGGATAACAATAAAATAGCAATGATATTTGCCCATGCCATCAGTCCATAGCCGATATCTCCCAGTGCCCACATGGCATCTGCGCTGACCAGACAGCCCATAAAGGATGCCAGTACAAAGATCATGCGGCATAAGGTAATGGCACGTTCATTGCCTCCGGTCAGATAACGGATATTCGCCTCTGCCTGATAGCAATAGCCGGTCATGGAGGTAAAGACAAATAAAACGATAATGACCGCCAGAAGTTTACCACTCCAGGAACCATAAGAGGACATCAGGGCGTGCTGGGTCCACTTGATCCCAGCCTCTATGCCTCCGGTCTGATCTAAGAGCAGGTTTCCCGCGCCGTCCGTCACATCAAAAGTACCGGTCAAAAGAATGATCAGTGCCGTAGAAGTACCGACCAGAAGGGTATCTACATAAATGGAAAATGCCTGCACCAGCCCCTGCTTTGCCGGGTGGGAACACTCTGCTGCTGCCGATACGATGGCACCACAGCCCATGCCCGCCTCATTGGAATAAATGCCACGCTTGACACCCCAGGCAATGGCAGATCCCAGAATACCGCCAAACAGAGGCTGCAAACCAAAGGCTGACTGAAAGATCATAGCAAGGGTTGCCGGAACCCTTGTGATATTCATAGCAAGAATGATGACAGCAAGTCCCATATAAACGGCGCACATCAGGGGTGCCAAAAGTTCTGCGATCCTTGCAATGCGCTTGATACTGCCAAAGACAACAATTGCAAGTACAATACAGCAGATGACGCCAACAATGACTTTATCAACCGAAAAAGCCTCCTCAAAAACCGTCACCAAAGAGTTGATCTGGACTCCCGGCATCAAAACGCCCGGTCCTAAGAATGCGACCACGGCAAAAAGAATGGCATAAGGCTTACACTTTAAGCCACGTTCTATGTAATATGCCGGACCGCCGACAAACTCACCACCGGCATGGCGTACTTTATATGCCTGCGCCAGCGTCGACTCCGTAAATGCAGATGCCGCACCGATAATGGCAATGATCCACATCCAGAAAATCGCGCCCGGACCGCCATAAAAAATTGCCGATGCAACACCGGCAATATTTCCCATCCCAACTCTTGCTCCAACAGTGGTTGCAAATGCCTGGAAAGGCGTGATGCCATTTCCGTCTTCCTCTCCGTTTTTAAGGACACGGACCATCTCTTTTAAAAGGCGCAGTTGTGGAAAACGCATACGCAATGATAAAAAGAGCCCCACTCCCAGACACAGTGCCACCAAAAGCATACTCCAGATGGCATCATCCATCTGGGTAACGATTGCAGAAAATCTATCCATCTTTTCTTATTCCTAACCTAATAATTTTTCGATCATTTCCGCATCAAACACGACCTGCTCCTTCTGATCCACCTCGATCTGATACAGGGCATTTGCGGCGATATGTTCTGCCGCCTGTTCCAGATCACGAATACCTGAGGTATTGGCGTAAAGTTCAATCACCTTATCCAGTGCTTCCTCAGACAAGACACATTCTTCACTGCGCATGCCGATACGCTTTAATACTTTTGGCAATGCAAACCGTGAGAAAATGATCTTCTTTTCTTCGTCGGTGTAATCCGGTATCTCGATCACTGCAAATCGTGACATGAGTGGTGCGCTAATCTGTTCCCGGTCATTTGCTGTTGCAATTGGATAAACACCATTTGTTGGAATCATACATTCCATATAGTTATCTGTAAACCCAAGATTATCCAACAGTGTTAAAAGAACATCTGCAGGATTTCCATTTCCTTTTCCAGATGCTGCTTTATCTAATTCATTGATGATAAAAACAAGATTGGATTCCCCTGCCATTGCAAATGCATCCATGATAATTCCCGGTTTTGCATTTGCATAGATTCTCGAACTTCCTGTCAATTGTTCCGGATCGTTGATGGATGACATGTCAAGCGTCGTCCATGGCATACGAAGAATACGTGCCACAGCATACGCAATCTGCGATTTTCCGGTCCCCGCCGGTCCGATCAAAAGAAGACCATATGCCGGCAATGTATGCGTGCGGTTGATTTGAATAATGGTCTCAATAATTCTTTGTTTCACACGCTCCATGCCATATAATTCTTCATCCAGAATTTTTCTTGCTTCCACCGGATCGATTGCCTCGAAATATTGATTTTTCCATTGAATATTCATCATGATGGACAGTGCTCGCTGTGCATGACGACGCTCTTCCGGAGAAACCTCATGTGATTTTGCAACCGCAAGATTTCTTCTTGCCCACAAACGGATATGGTCTGGCAATGTTTTTCCTGCACAAGTCATGAAATCCGTAATGCTTTGGATGCTCGTCAGCTTCATATCATCCCCTGATTCATCCGGTGCATCCTCTTCTTCCACATTCTCCGGCGCACTACTAGCAAAAAGCCGTTCCATCATATATTGCAAAAAGCCATCCTCTGCAGATAATTTGGTTCCCGTTCCGGATGCAATTTCCCGGATACGATACACCGCATACCCCTGTGCTGTATGTGCTCCTGATAGCTGTACCTGAATATGATTCTCCCCTAACCATTTCAAAAGACTCACAAAGCGGGAATCCACACACAGAATATCTGCATTCACAACACCATCTTCCTCTTCAAAAGCAAATGCCGTGCGCGTGTTAGGATTCAGAAACGTTCCATTGGCATGATGCTTCCATTCCCTTTTGGTGTGATCCAAAATCAGAATCGGATGTTGTGCATCAGCAAAAGGTTCATTTGATGCAAAAACATGGTACGTACATGCACTTTTATTTTCTTCCTGGGGTTTATCTGCAAAGTCAAATACTGGCATAATTTATTCTCCTTGGTGTCTGTTTTATTTGTTATCGTTCATTTCTTTTGCTATTTTATTTCCATAAGTAAGGCATGCGATTGCTATAACAAAAATGATAACCAATGCGATCATCCCTACAATAGAGAAACAAATCTGACCTAAAAATCCAACAATCGGCAATTTTGCTGCCACATGACCTGCCACTTTATCATATTGCACTTTCTCACCGGATTTCATTGTCAAAGCTTCTTTTCCATCATTCGATGCAACGGTATATACATCTACACGTTTTGTTTTATCTGACAACACTGCAACAATATTTCCTGCTTCATATGCTGCATTATCCATATTTTCCACATAAACTAACGTTTTTGGTTCTGAAACCTGTTTTGTTGTGTCTGTACTTACCAAGTATGTCGTATATCTATATCCAAAAAACTGCGGAAGAAATACCGGAATAACCGCCAATAAGACAATGGTCAGGCATAGATAACCTGCTACTGTTAATGCTCTTTTTTTTATGCTCTCTGCTTTCATCTTTTACCTCTCTTTGATTCCTTTTTTATAAATTTTCATAACATGAAACCGGTTCTGCAAGTGCACTGTTTCTCTGCTTTTTTAATGCCTCATCAATAATCTGCGGCATTTGCAAGGTTGCATTCAGCGCATCTATCATATCCTGATAATCATTTACGCTAAACAAATTTGTATCTGCCGTATATAAGGCGTTATGCCTTGTTTCATCAAATCCTACAATAAGCTGATTCTGCAAAAATGCCTGATGAACCGCATCTGCAATTTCATTTTCATAGTTGATGTCTAAATAGAAGTCACATTCTTCAAATAATTGCTCCAACGTATTTTGCTTTACATTCGGATAAAGTGAAACATTGGGGCAATCTCCTAAGCTCATTAACTTTGAGGACATTTCCGTAAATGCAGCAATGGAAAAATGCATTTGCGGAACCTGTTGCACAATGTCATTGATATGTGCAATACGGTCGGAGTTCGTACAGATTAATGCTTTTGCCCTGTGTTTATTTTCCCTAACAAAATCATACACATATCCTAGTTTTTTTACCATCTTTTCTGACGCACCAAGAGCCATCAGTTTATCGTACGCATCCTGGCGCTGTACATAAATCTGTTTGCATCTTTTAGCGTGCTGTTGCAATATATATTGCATATTTCCCGGGATTTCCTCCCGAATTGGTTCGTTCCAAAACAGGATATCCTGATATCCGTTTTCCGGCAATTCTTCTGCAGCAAAAAATGGCGTTGACAAAGAGTTGTAATAGATGGCCGATTGGTCTAATCCCTTGCATCGCAAGTAGAAACAAATGAGTTCTGTCTTTGTATGAAGGACAATTTCTTTTCCTTCCCATGACACAATAAAATCATTTGTCACAAAGTTTTCCACCACTTTTTCCTCTCCCTGCAGGGAAAAGAACTTTCTTGCAACCTTCTGCCCTTTTTTATTAAAAATCGTATGACAGTATATTTCTCCATATTTATTGTAATGTTCACTCAGACGCACAACGCCCTGATCATCCAGCCAGTCGACCACACGTACCAGTCTTTTCTGCTTCGGATCTGCGTAAAAGATACGTGCCACCTCATTTTCGTGGTTTAGAACTCTTGCGCTCGTATTATTTCCTTCAATCTGCCAATACTTTGGCACTGCAATCTGATTAAAATACAATGGTCTTTTATCTTCTGTTCTTTTTATATCATCATACCCGGCCAAGCCACCATAGACGGATAAAATGCCTTCCGGCAAAAATCCATCATCTTCAATAACAACCGCCTGAAACTTCCGGTCTGCAAGTCGAAAACTGTTATATAAATTCTGGCTTTGCTCTGAAAAAGTATCAAACAGCAATGTTATTTTAGCAGCTGTATCCATCGCTTTACCACCTCCTCGGTCAGATATTCTTCCGCTTTTTGATAGGAATGATCTATAAAAGCATTCACATCATCTTTTGTAAACAACTGAATGATTGCCTTTGCAAGATACTGCACCTTTTCTTTTTGATCCATTTCATCTGTAATGGCAATCTTATAGCCATTTTGCCCCTGATCAACAAAAGTCTGATTTCCATAGCGCACATCAAATCCTATGATTGGCAGTCCTGATCCGATTGCTTCCATCAGGCTGAGTCCAAATCCTTCGCTCTGTGATGCTCCCACATAAGCCTCATATGTCACATACACCTCATTCATATTGTGCTGCCCCATCAGACGGACACAATCCTCACACGCAAGTCTTTGTATGGTGGACTGAATCTTATTTTTCTCTGGTCCAACCCCATAAATATCCAACGAAATATCCGGTACTTCCTCTCTTGCCAGAGCCAGTGCCTCTACGATCCAATCACAATGTTTTTCACTTGCAAGACGTGAGGCTGTCACAATCGCATGACGCTTTCTTGATTCTTGCGGATACTTTAGTGTATCCAGACTTCCAACCGGAATCGTCACAATGCGCGGTGTCTTATTGCAATATTTTGCAAACTGATCTGCCAATATATTCTTCTGGGCATCTGTTGCAGTTATATAAAAATCTATGTGTTCTGTCTGTGAAAATGCATACTCATAATAATTATTCCACAAAATATTGTTTTCATCGGTTCCGTTTTCACTGAAATGATCTGCATGAATCACAATACCGACCTTCGCATCGCCGCAATTTTCCAGTATTGCCTGACCGATGCCTGTTGTCCTGTCAATCAAAACCACATCATCTGCTTTTAATTCCAGTCGTCTTACCAAAAGACCTACCAATGCTTCCTTGGAATAAATCACTTCATCTTTAAATTTATAAATTACCTGTTCGTCATCAATCACTTCTTCAAATGCCACCGAACCATCTTCATTAAAAAAGGTTCTGCCATATAAATGTGCCTGCCCATCGAGCGGCGCAAAATATTCAGAAAACGTCTTGCAATATGTATAAAAATCCTTTCGAACAAGACAACCATGGGAAACGATTTCTACCCTGTGCACCAGATTGCTCGTCTCATCTGCCATATAGGCTGTGTAAAAACAATCTTTTTCTTTAAACACATAACGACAGATACCATCTGTTCTGGTCAATTCATAATCTGTATCCGGTAATGTCTTTTCAAACGCTTCCTTTGTAAACACAACCGGTGATGTCACAACATCGGTAAAGAATGTATAAAGCCAGATAATTTCTTCATCCAAGAATCCGATATTTTTCGTCATATGCTCTATGTTATCTTTTGGAAACATATCAGTGAAAATAAATTTTGCCGGAATATTAGCTTTACGAAGTAAGTTTGCACGATAGCTTTGTGCGTATTCTACTCCACTGCTTGCCCATCCTATGCCTAAATTAAAGTTATATACCATTATACGCTCCTAGTAATTTTTTATGGATATACGATTTTAAGACGTGCGTCTTTTAAAACGGTCACATCACTCAATAGTACATTTCTTATAATATTTCTTTTTACCACTTTTACCGTATCCAAATACGACTCAAATGCTTCATTTTGATATTCAAACATGATATTTCTCTGCGCAGAAGCTCTGCCAGCCACAGCATATTTCAGCTGTTCCAGATAATCAATCAGCTCTACCCATCCTTCATCAACCGCATTTAAGATTGCTTCACGCAAAAACTGTTCATACGCATCGGGATGATGAATCGATGTTTTTTGCTTTGCGATTCCCTCGTAGACGCGTTTCATCAAATACACTTCTAAGGCTTTTTTATCAGAAAGAGATACGCCCTTTAATCCATCATCCAACGAATACGATACATTATCTAAAATATAGCGGTTGATTTCCGCCAAATCTATTATATCTTGATGCTGTAAGTAGTCTACAATATTTTCCCTGGCAATATCCAATAAAAGTTTTTCTTTCACGCGTGCCCCTTCGAGCAACTGCGCACGCGTTTTATAAATCAAATCTCTTTGACGCTGCAGTACTTCATCATATTGCACGGATTTTTTTCTTCCCATCTCATCCATCTCAACTTTGAGTTTCTGACTCTGGTTAATGATTCTCTTTATTTTATGCTTTGAAATATGTCTTTCTTCGTCAATATACCGTTGAATTTTTTCGTCATCTTCCGCACCAACAATATCATCTTCCAAACTGACGTAAAATTGGCTAAATCCGGGATCTCCTTGTCTTCCGGAGCGTCCTCTTGCCTGTCGTTCCGAACGTACATTATCCATTCTTCCAATGCCAAGTACGGCAAGTCCCCCTAATTCTTTGACGCCTTTACCAAGCTTGATGTCTGTTCCTCTTCCTGCCATCGTTGTTGCAATAGTCACAGCTCCTTTTTGACCTGCCCCGGCAATAATCTGTGCTTCCCAGAAAGCATTACTCGCATTCAACACATTGTGCGGAATATTCTTTTCAATCATAATTCTGGAAAAAAGATCTGTATCGGAAACAGAATTTAACACAACAAGAACCGGTTGTCCGGTTTCATGAATTTTGATCAAATCATCTGCCGCAGCCCAAAACTGCTGTTTTGCATTTACATAATATAAATCACGCCGATCCACACGCTGCACTGGACGGTTTGATGGGATTTTAATCACCTTTTTCTGATACACATCAAACATTTCATCCTTGGCATCCATAATGGTTCCACTCATGCCTGCCATCTTATCAAACATCATAAAAAGATTCTGAAAAGTAACAGAAGCAACGGTACGATATTCCTGCGAAATTTCAATTTTTTCTTTTGCTTCGATTGCCTGGTGCTGTCCTCCACGGAGCTTAACCCCATGCATCAATCGGCCTGTTGCGCCATCAAACAGTTCCACTTTACCATGATCTGTAACAACATAATCCTTATTGTTTTTGAGCGTCATATGGGCGCGCAATGCCAGTGTCACATGACGATTGATCTCAAAATTCTCTTTTCCATAGAAATTTTGGATTCCAAAGAAATTCTCTGCGTATTGAACACCCTTTGGGGTCAGCCATACTGCTCCATCTTCTTCTATATAATCAATCTCTTCTGTCAGTGATGTAACAAAGAAATCACAGACACGATAAAGATTTGACTGCACACGCGGAACACCGGATATAACAAGCGGCATAACGGCAGAGTCCAAAAGTACAGCATCTGCCTCATCAATAATGCAATAATTCAGATCACATAAAAAGCGGTCTTCCTTTTTCTTGACAAGATTATGGAACAGATAATCAAATCCCAAACCACTATTTGTTGTATATATGATATCCGCACGATAGAATTCTTTTCTTTCGTTGTCTGTCATTTTCTTTTTTTCATCCGCATCCGGATACGAACAGGTCAGTCCCATAAACTGATAAACTTCACCCATCTCCTGTCCATCACGTGCTGCCAGGTAACTATTGGTCGTTACAAGAATACATGGTTTTCCAGAGAGTGCATTTAAATACAACGGCATGGTCGCCGCCAGTGTCTTTCCTTCTCCTGTATTCATTTCTGCCATATACCCCTGATGCAAGGCAATGCCGGCAAGAACCTGCACATCATATGGTCGTTTCTTTAACACCCTGTCATCTGCCTCAATCATAACAGCAAATGCCTCCGGAAGAAGCCGATCCAAAGATTCACCGCTTTGGTATCTTTTTTTGAGTTTTTTTGTCATTTCAGACAACTCTTGATCACTTAACTTTTCTATTCTTTTTTCGCATTCCTTTATCTTTGCAAGAATCTTTCTTAATTTGCGCAATTCTGTTCTGCTCTTCATCCAACTCTTCCTTTGAGATTTCCCGTATCTGTAACGAACGGAAAACAAAATTCACTTCTCCACCACTAATTAATTCCACACAATAGCTATATGTCTTTAATGATGGCTTAAACATCACTTTCTTTTCACGAACAATGATGCTTTCCGCTTCATTATCATAGCGATCATAAAAAACAATCCGCATAATCAGTGGATTCTTATCTTCATCTGCCACATCCGCATGCAAAGTAATCTCATACGGACGCTCTCCATCAATCAATGGCAGCGTTGGTTCCATTCTTTTCGTTTGAAAATTTGTTCTCGAATACCACCGATGAATTACTGTTGCCGGCGGAATCAAACTATTTTCAAAAGCAACACTTTTATCATCACGAAATTCTATTTTAGATCCATATGTATAGGTATCCGCTGTATATTCACGCCAACGGATCGTCCATGTATCATGTAACATATTACGATTCCCCTATCTGTGATAATCTTCTTCAAGTACTTTATGATACTGGCTTTTAAACCACTCCATAACTGCAAAGCTATTGTCTGTATGTCTTCCATGGTTACCTTTTCCATACACCTGCACACCTTCTGATTTCAGATGTGTAAGCAAATTACGGTAACCATCCGGATCGTAATCATCCTCATATAAGTAAGAAACAATAAACTTCGTATGAGACCAGTCAGCCTGCACAAAATGTTTCCACAGCCGCTCATCAAACGCTTGAATCGCGCTCTCGTCAATGGAGCCATAATTTTTCATAAGCACGTCTAAAGACGTTGCAAATCCCTCTGTTCTAAGAATCCTCTCATTTTTTGCAACCGTTCCCATATTCGTTAAAGGCTTTGCCAGAATCAGTGCATGCGGCTCTAATTGTGAGCCATAATATAAAGAACCATACGTTCCCATAGATGCTCCCGATAAAACAAGATCTTTTTTTGTAAAACCAAGCGTCTCCATCTTCTGATGTATTTCATCTACAATCAGTGACTCGTACGCTTCATTTCCAACATAATAAGCGCCACCTTCCGACCTTGGATCGGTAAAAAGTATAAAAGGGCAGCCAAGGTTACGCATCATGTAGTAGCCCTCAAAGCCTTCCTGCTGGCGATAACCCGAAAAATACACGGCAAATGGCGGCTTTCCATCCCCTTTTTCAAAGTATGAAAAGAGTTCTTCTCCTTCCGGCGAAGTCAAACGCTTTCCTCCCGGAATAAAGTAACCTCTATCCTGTCTGGAATGCCTGTCATGAAGGGAAATGATCTGTAAACTTCCTTTCCCTTTTGCAAGAATTGATACAAAAAAAGGACCATATTCATCCTGGTTTCCAATGGTAACCACGTCTTTTAATGCTTCTTCATCAAATTTCCAAATCTGACGCACCATGTCTGCCGAACCATTATAAAATTGTATGACACGTAAACAGATTTCGACATTTCCTGTCTTGCGATATTCTAAATATAAATCAAGGACCTGCTTTGCAAATAGAGGTAACGTATTTCTCCAAAATGCAATCTGGGAAAATTCTTCGCCAAAATCTCCTTCCAGCAGTAAATTATAATTTCCCCGACTGGAAACTTTTCCTCGAAAAAACTGGCTAACAACCAATGCATTCGGCGAAAATTTCTCACCATATGGCGGCTCATAAAATTTTGAAGCCTCTGTGGCAAGGAATACGTCTATATCCTTTGAATAAAGATACTGTCCCATTTTCCGCTCAAAATAAGATGTATTGCAGGATTCGTTCCTATCCACCTGTTCTGTTGCAAACAGGCAATAACCTCTCGTCAAAAAGCACAGCGTATCCAGCTCATCTCTTTGGATATTACGGTCTAAGATCACAACATCTGCTATACGTTTTTTTAATTCCACGGGCAAAGAACTGATTGACTCACAGAACATAAACTCAATATGTTCCGGTACTTCGTGTGTTTTGGACCAGTCTTCTTCCCCTAAATACAACACATATATCTTATTCACTAATTCCTAACACCTTTCTCCATGACTCTAACAAGACGTTTGTCGTATATTTCTGCCCGATATCGTAACATGCAACAAGTGCTTCATTCCAATTTTCAAAATTATCCAGATAATATGACAGCGCCGGTTGAATTTGCGCATAATCTGCAATCAGATATCCATTCCCTTCATGTATCAGATACTCATCCTCGCTCATGCTGATGCGGGGCACGCCTTTACTAATCGCTGTAATAAACACATATACATCTGTTTTTTTGCGCAAATCTAAAATCACACGTTGTTCATTGATACATTTACTAATGGTTCGCTCATCCACACATATATCAACATATATTCTCTGGGTACATGTCTCCTCGTTCTGATCCATGCCACCAAAAATCCACGTTTCTTCATATCCGGCTTCTGTCAGTATTTTCGATACTTCTGCTTTGATTTTATCTTCGTATCCCCATGAGCCATTTCTGGAAAACAGATGCAATCTTGCCAGATTATTTTCCTGCAGATACGACGCCACTTCGATCAATATTTGTGCGAATTCACTTTGTGCTATTCCATCAATTGGCAGCAATATATTTTGCACCTTCAACTGCGCACTGATGCCAAAATCGATACGCGTATCGTATGGTGAAATGTTCATCATGCGCATTGGTACATAATCCAAATTCTTACGAATGGCGTTTTCCGTCTGTACGGAATCAGCAATAATGTAGCCTGCATCATAAACAAAAGACTCTATTTTTTTCAATTGTTCCATCGGATAACGTTGTTCAAAAAAGGTAAGAATCACTTCCCTATGCTGTAATGTCTCCTGCACAACAGACATATGCAGTGGATGTGCAGCCACGAAAAATTTATCGTCCGGCTGGCTTGTCATCAAATATGCATCTAACACTTCCTGGATAACATCATCCATCGCATCATAATACAAATTTTTAAATGTTTTTGTTTGTGTCTCCCCTTGATTGGAAACATCATAAACAGGCGTTGTTGGATTGATTTCCACGTGACCATCCTGCTGAAACAGGCGCATTTTCCATATACCGTTTTCCATCAGAAAATCCCGGTAGATCTCTTCTCCATCCTGATAAATGGCAGTCGCCCCTATGAAACCACGATCATCATAATAATTCTTACGACAAATTTCATTGTTTTCATACATCACAATCGATATCGGGTTTCCATCATCACCAAAGTTTATGGTAGCGTATTTTTGACCACGCAAAAAAGCCACAATGGCAAATGGTGAATATACAAACTCCACCCCCTGTGGCCACATAATATCTTTGTAAGATAAAATTGCTATTTTAGAACGATGAATCTGTTGTATGGCATCAAAGCAGGACCAATACGACGCCCGATACATCCCCTGTCGATGCAGAAAATGACGAAGATTTGGTGAAAAGCTCAAAAGTAATATCTGATACGGCAGCTTGACATTGCGATGAAACAATGTAATCTGCTTGATTGTCTCATCAAATTCTGACTTTTCCCGTCGTATGTACCATCTCTGCTCGTTTTCCACCCATTTATTCTTTTTATACCACGCTGGAATAAAATATAACATTACAACCACCAATTATTCATTATGATTTTATAACAAAGGTCTATATTGATCTGCGTTTCGATAAACTTCCGCTTCACGGTGCAGTGTAATCCATAATCCGGATAACATCATGAGCGAAGATGGAAACATAACAAGTGCTGGATCTATATAGCCTTTAAATTGCAAAAATAACGGCAGTCCCATACAACAGGACATGACAATTGCACTAAATACAGAAATAGAAAGAACATTACCGACCAAGTATTTCTTCGTCTGCCGTCCAGCATAGATATCCAGAATAGAATCTCCTGCCTTCATCAGTTCCTCTGCTTTTGTTCCCGGTGACAACATAACAAAGGAAAACGAAATCGTCAGCAGACACACAACCCCCATATATACCCATATGCCCGGTATCTCCGTCAGCACGATGTTTTTTAATATCCACTGAATCGTACTATTTTCCGGCATCAGGTATAGTAACATGGTGCATATGATATGTGGCAACATGAAGATTGCAGAAGAAAACATCAAAGGCATGGCACCGATTGGATTTAATTTATAAGCAATATAATTCTTATCCGCATAAATATTGTGGATGGAAACCCTCTGTACGGCAATTCTCTTTTCTGCATTTTCCAGAATCAACATAATAACAATTTCTATCAGGCCAATACTAAGCGGCAGTATCCATTGCCTCGGGCTTGTCTTAAAAAGCATGGTGAGAAAGCCCTCTATTATGTTCACAAAGAAAATACTTGTGCGTCCGCCTATTCCGTATTTTGTCATACGATCTCCCAGATAAATAACAACAAGCATTCCCACTATCATTTCGATAAACACAATGGCTTTCGTTATTACGAGTGCTTCTCCTTGCGTCCGATATACAAGTGTCTGCATTTTCCCATATGCCTGACATATAGAAATCACAAGCATAATCCCTAATGTCCACAGATTCATCTTTTTCGGAGAAAGTTTTCTTGTTTTATCTAAGGACAAAATAGCTACCGCTAACATCACAACGATAGACGATAGCATATACGGCCACAAGCCCAAAGTAAAAATCGAACAGTTTTTCATATCCCCTGTCAAGGACTGCACCATAATGGTCTGCGCGTCAATCGTCACTTCCTGATAATGCGATAAATCTATACCATATAATGGTATATTTCTCCCTATCATGTAAACAAGCATAATCCCTGCCATATATATGAATTTATAAAGAAAGATGTGCTCTTTTTCTCTCATTAATACAAAACTCACCTTTTCTATAGAATATGGGTGACCACAATCATGCGGTCACCCATATTATAGAGTATTTTATGGTAGATTACCATGTGCAATTATTTTTGCTTTTTGGAATCATCTTTTTTGTTCTTTGCCGGTTTTCTGCGTTCATAATCATATACACCCTTTCCAGCTACTGCTCCTAAGGCTGCAACGATCCATCCCCACCAGGTCTTAACTTTTTCATCCTGTTTTGCATTTGCTGCAAGAGGTGTTGCCTCATCTTCAATATTGGTAACTTCATCCTCTGTATTATTTACAGCCAATGGTACGTTATCATCTGCGATGTTTACAACGTTGTTTGCATTTGCTGCAGGTGTTATATTTCCAGCCGGTGCTACGTTAGCCGCTAGTGTTGGAACCGGTGTAACTGTTGTCATAGTTGCAATTGTAGCTGCATCAGCTGCTGCTCCCGGTGCTCCTGGCGTCTGTGCATCCTGAATTTGTGTTGCTGTACTTGTTGAAGTACTATCACTGATACTCGTTGATACACTTTCACTTGTGCTTGTTGATGCACTCTGGCTTGCGCTTGTTGAAGTACTTTGGCTAGTACTTGTGCTTGCACTTGTAGATGCACTTGCTGCGCTTTCACTGATTGACTCACTTACACTTGTGCTTGTTGATGTGCTTAAACTTGTGCTTGTTGAGGCACTCGCTGATTCACTATCACTTTCACTTGCGCTTGTTGAGGCACTTGCTGCACTTGCGCTGACAGATTCACTTACACTGATGCTTGCTGAGGCACTTTCACTTGCACTAACACTTGCACTCATTGAAGCACTTGCTGCACTTGCACTGATTGATTCGCTTTCACTTGTACTTGCTGATTCACTTAAACTGATGCTCGTTGATTCACTTTCACTTGCTGACTCGCTTGCACTTACTGACTCACTTGCGCTTACTGATGCACTTGTGCTTGCTGATTCACTTAAACTGGTGCTCGTTGATTCACTTGCACTTGCTGACTCACTTGCGCTTGCTGATTCACTTAAACTGGTGCTCGTTGATTCACTTGCACTTGCTGATTCACTTAAACTGATGCTCGTTGATGCACTCGCACTTGCTGATTCGCTTGCACTTGCTGACTCACTTGCACTTGCTGACTCGCTTGCACTTGTTGATTCACTTGCGCTTGCTGACTCACTTGCACTTGTTGATTCACTTAAACTGGTGCTCGTTGATTCACTTGCACTTACTGATGCGCTTGCACTTACTGATGCACTTGTACTTGCTGACTCGCTTGCACTTACTGAGGCACTTGCGCTTGCTGACTCGCTTACGCTTGTTGATTCGCTTGCACTTGCTGACTCGCTTGCGCTTGCTGACTCACTTGCGCTTGCTGACTCACTTGCGCTTGTTGATTCGCTTGCACTTGCTGATTCGCTTAAACTGGTGCTCGCTGAGGCACTTGCACTCACTGAGGCACTTGTGCTTGCTGACTCACTTGCACTTGTTGATTCACTTAAACTGGTGCTCGTTGATTCACTTGCACTTGCTGATTCACTTAAACTGGTGCTCGTTGATTCGCTTGCACTTGCTGACTCACTTGCGCTTGCTGAGGCACTTAAACTGGTGCTCGTTGATTCACTTGCACTTGCTGATTCACTTAAACTGGTGCTCGTTGATTCACTCGCACTTGCTGATTCGCTTGCACTTGTTGATGCACTTGTGCTTGCTGATTCGCTTGCGCTTGCTGACTCACTTGCACTTGCTGACTCGCTTACGCTTGCTGACTCACTTGCACTTGTTGATTCACTTAAACTGATGCTCGTTGATTCACTCGCACTTAATGATGCACTTCTACTTGCTGACTCGCTTGCGCTTACTGACTCACTTGCACTGGCTGATTTGCTTGCACTTGCTGAGGCACTTGCACTTGCTGAGGCACTGGTGCTTTCTGATTCACTTACGCTTTCTGATTCACTTAAACTCGTGCTCTTTGATGCACTTACACTATTGCTCAAGCTATTCAGACTGTCTGATAAGCTTCCATATTTACTCAAACTATCACTTAAAGATTCACTTCTTTTTGTAGATGATTTTGCACTTGTACTTAAACTTTCAGCCTCTTCACTTCTATGTTTTGCAATCGACTCACTTGCTTTTTCAGAAGTAGCTTGATTGTCTGAGATTGAATCACTTAGGCTTGCTTTCCAATTAGATGCGGAATTAAACTCGCTTCTTTTATCACTGTATTCATCTTCGCCTCTTTTGTAAGAAGTTGTTGAAAAATAGTAATCTCCTTTGACGTTGAAGTTACCATTATTTTGATTCGAGATCAAATTACCATTTTCGTCATATGTGCTATAAGAATTATTTTCTTCACTATTTTTGAATACTGGGTTACCTAATAAATTATAGTAATCAACCGTCTTCTTTAAAATAGCAATTCCCTTTGCGTCTTTCGCAAACAATTTTGAATTATCAACCGTTCCTGTATCGTTCCTATACCCCTCTAATACTTTCCCTGTAGCGTCAGTAACGACATAATCAAAATACTCTACATGGGAAATACCGTTTTTGTCGAAATATTTTACTTCTACATAATTTTGAGTCTGACCGCTACCTCTATCCTGCGTCCATTTTGAATAATCAATTCTATCTACTTGTTGTTCCTGATAATACTTATACTGAGTAAGCGTATTAGCAAGATCATTTGCTAACTGCCAAAAAGTTTTCCCATTATATCTAACTTGCGTAAGGTATATATTCGGATTCTTTGCAACTGCCTGATCCAAAGCTTTTTGCAATGTTGCTTGTTGCTCGTTAATCTGATCAATCAACTTATCCAGATGTTCATCTCTATATCCAGAATTATCAAATTCCGCTTTTGTAGAATTATAAATGTTCTCAGCAACGGACATACTTTCTGAAAGCATACTACTAGTAGATCTGTATTCACTTTCACTAGCTAATATGGATGCACTTTCACTAGCATCTACTGCACTAGCCGATTGTGATGCTGATGCGATTTCACTATTCTCAACTGATAATGACTCACTTGCTACTGCTGAATCAGATAACAAGGTGCTCTTCTGGATGGAAACGGATTCTTCGATTTTTGCTGTTTCCTCTGCTGGATCTTTCTTTGCAGTATCTTCTCCCGTAGCCACCATCTCGTTTTCAGCACTAGGATTGATTCCTGTCTCCTGTATAGCAATCATTGCTTCTTCAGCTTTACTTTTTGCCAAAACGCCTCGTTTTATTCTATTAGAAGGTCTATCATTTGTGCTTTCACTAACGCTATCGCTCACACTTTCTGATTGTGATGCCACATCGCTAGACATACTGTCTGCAGAATTGCTTTCCAACTCCGCTGCCATAACAACGTCCGCTCCCTGAATGGAGCTCACGCCTCCGATAGTAGCTCCGGCAACAGCAACACCTTTTAATACACTGTTCATTTTCTTGCTATTCATTCCGGTTCCCCTCTCATTCATTTTATAATCTCGCTATTCATATCATATTCTGTGTAATCATCGTATCATTTTCGCTGTATCCAAAAATGTTCCTCTTCATCACTTTTTCTCTAAATTTCCGTGAACAGACAATTCACATGATACTTTTTCTTTTCATTTTTTTGCTTTTGCATAAAAGAATGATTGATTCTGTTCTCTACTAGGACACCATCTTTTTCTTCTTTTAAAATCAGTAGTACCAGATATTGACAACGGCTATATTGCATAAATGCATCACATTGACGAATAGACGTTCCAATACTGTTTCTGAGCATTTCCATCTGTTTATCCCGTGCTTTTTCATCAGAAAGTATTTTCCCTTGTTCATCCACCAGAGAACAAAGCATCAGATACACCACGTGCTTTGTACGTTCCATGCGTCTGCAAGCCCATTGGTATAATCCACGAAACACAGGATAACTACAGCAAAATCCGCCTGCCGGCCGTTCCTGCTCTTCACACATCTTTTCCTGTATGTTTTCCAATATGCCATCGGTATGAATCATTTCTGTCGCATGATAATCCAGCAAATGCAACATTTTTGTAGATGGATAAATTCCATATTCTTTGAGATAATCATCCGCAACTTCTGAATAATACTCTGTCGCCTCGTCATAGCGCCCCGCCTTGACAAGTGATTCCATTTTTAAGACTTCCCAGTTCTGATACGGTTCTATCTGCGCCGCACGCATCCCCAGCGTTTCCATAGCTTTCCAATCTTTGTGCTCTCGAAGCAGCTCTGCAATTGCCTCCACGCACACACGAAACATCTGCTGATAGTGTCTTGCCTCCTGTGCCACCCATGTTTCCGCCGTATACCCTGATAAAAAGTCTCCCTTATATAGTTCAAACGCATCCATATAAAGCTTTAGTAACATCTCTGATGCATCTTTTTGTTCTTCTAAAGACAACTGTGTCTGGTATGCCTGTGCTTTTTTATATTTCTTTTCGAACTCTTTGGCGTCTTCTATCACCGTAATATCGGATGTCCAATAATACATACCATCCTTTTGATAAATCCAGTTTTCTCCCCGTAGTCCAAGTTGTTCTAATTTTTTCTTTGTTTTATAAACAATCACACGTATGGCAGTGTGCGGATTTCCCATATCACGCTCACCAACTACATATTCTTCTAATTTTTCTTTGGAAATACCTGTCTTAGAAAAATGCAAAATCACCTGCATCATTCTGGTAAACTGTCCATCCCTGTGCATACGATCTGATGCCAAAGGCTTTCCATCGTATTCCATCGAAAAATTTCCCAACATTTGCGCTTTGATCTTATGTTCCATAAAGCACCCCCTTGCATAACTAGCCTAATCTTTTGCTCATCATCTCCGGGTTAGAAGCATTTGCTAATGCTGTATTTTTATCAATCAATCCTTGCTGATAAAGCCTTAGGATACTTGTATCCATTGCAAGCATGCTTTCATTTGTCGAATTATAAATCATGCCGTCAATCTGATGTGTCTTGCCTTCTCGAATCAGGTTCTGAATCGCCGGTGTTAAAATCATGATTTCAAATGCCGGAACTAATCTTCCGTCAACCGTTGGCAGCAGACGCTGTGAAACAACCGCATGTAACACAAGCGAAAGCTGTACCGCAACCTGGTGCTGCTGGCTTGCCGGAAAAGCATCGATAATACGGTCAATCGTATTTGCTGCTCCTATGGTATGTAATGTGGAAAAAATCACATGACCTGTCTCTGCAGCTGTCATTGCTGTATTAATGGTATCATAATCACGCATTTCTCCCAGTAAGATAACATCCGGGCTCTGTCGCAGTGATGCCCTAAGTGCCGTCAGATAATTTTCCGTATCGGTACAGACCTCTCGCTGACTTACAATACTTTTCTTATGAGCATGCAAAAATTCCAATGGATCTTCCAATGTAATAATATGTTTTTCCTGTTCTCTGTTGATTTTATCAATCAGACATGCCAGCGTCGTTGACTTTCCGCCTCCGGCCGGTCCTGTGACAAGCACCATACCATGGTTGATATTGGCAAGATTCATAATGGTATCCGGTATTCCCAGTTCTTCTGAACTAGGAAGTGAAAATGTAATAACTCGTATTACCGCAGAATATGATCCACGCTGCTTATAGGTACTCACACGGAATCTGGACACACCCTTGATTGCAAACGAAAAATCATCGTCTCCTGTCGTCTCAAAATGCGTCATATCCCTATGATCTGCCAATGCATAAATTGCTGTAACAAAATCACGACACGAATCCGGAAGCATCTTTTCTTCCTCATACGTGTGCATTTTTCCATGTACTTTATACGTCAAAGGTCGACCGGCAACAACAAAAATATCCGATGCTTCTTCCTTTGCTATGTTTTCGAGCACTTCTTGAACATTCATATACGTTTTACCCTTTCCTTTTATCTTGTCAATAGATGTAATGTTTCTTCCTCATTTTCTTCACTGCGCATAATCGTCGTTTTCCATTGTTTGATGGTATAAAAACAATCCGTATCGCTTTGCGGTTCCTGCAGTTCTAACACCACGGATAGTGTCTGTGCATCATTGATATCAATCTCAAAACCATAACTGTTCTCATCCGAGACAGAACTTTTCGTAATCCCCTGTGGCATAGGCATCTCCTGCAATCGCTTTAGCGCCTCCTGACAAAATGTATTTTGATCTGCATGGTTTTGATATAATTCTTCCAATGATTCATCAATCTGCAGCAGATATTCTCTTGCCAATAAATCTGCTTCATAGTAATCCTCTGTTTTTGCTGCAACCTTCTTGCTCAGACGATAATCAGCATTTGCGGTAAGCAAAGAAAGTGTTGCAAATGTCACCAGACAGAGCATTGTAAACACCATCAGAATGGTAGAAAATCCAATATGGATTGTTTTATTTCTTTTGTTACTCATGGCTGTACACCCCCTAACGCACCTATCGTCTGAGGCTGATATACAGCAGCTGTCAGTTCATATATTGCTTCTGTTTCGTTTTGTTCTGTTAATACAATATGTATTTGCGGCAAGGTATCCTGTACAAAGGAAACGGTAGCACAATAACTGGCATCTTTTTTCCCACAAGCCAAAAAAGCTTTATCAAAATAGAGCTGCACTTCATCTTCTTTTTGTATACTATCCGGATAAACAGAAACTAATGTATCATATGCATCCGCTGAACTTTGACATATATTCGCGATAGATGTGCATACTTCTACTGCCTGATGTAAATCTGTCGTTTTTCTTGCAATCTGATATGCTTTGAAAAAAATCTGCATACAGAGTGTCGCAAGCAATGCAAAAAACAATATATTCATCATAATTTCCAGCAATGATATTCCGGATTTGGAATGCTGATATTGTTTCATTCTAAACTCCTTTACTGATCTGATTGCAACGATATATATACAGGAAAGGTATCGTTTTTATGATCGGTTATGGAAAATTCTAATAAATTGGTACGCAGAAAACGTACCGACATCTGTTCCATCTCAATAATCTGCTGTCCATCCCCCTGAGCTACCGGTGTATCCTGCGATACGGTGATTTCATACAAAAATCCATCGTAACAATAGATATAAGTAATAAATACGGCGCCATTCACCTCTTCTTCCAGTGCTATCGCCGGTGAATCCCCTATATTTGTCATTTGTATGGTGCCACTACCGTCGTTCTGATTCATTTTTTCTTCCAAATAGGAAGAAATCGTTCTTTTTTCATAATTGTTTGTCATCAGATTGGCAATAGAATGATATTGCCGCGCTCCCATGGCAACTAAAATAAATGCAACTGCCGCAAACAACGTCAACAGGATTAGCACAAAAATCTGTTCAATCGAATGCTGCTGTGTTTTCTTTAAGTCGATCATACACTATCTATTCCTTTTTATAATCGTAACATCTGGTCTTAAATTGGAACCAATATACTGATAATCAATAAAATATGCGTCTGCATCATACGTCAGTCCATAATGTGCCGTCAGATAATCAATATCTGGTGGATACGCACCCTCTAATGCATAACATTCGGTAATCGTTCTTGTAACTGCTTTTTCCAGAATTTCCATTTGTTGTGTCTCATTTGCCGTCTTTACTCGTGTAGAAAGCACTGCAAACAACACAAGAATGCAAAGGAAAAAGATAAGCGATCCCCAAATTTTCCATTTCTTATCCTGCTTTTCAAAATGAATTTGTTTCATGTAGTAACTGGCCTCACCTTATCTTCTCTTCTTACCCTATACTTGACATAATTCCAATCAATGGCAATAGGAAAGAAATCAATACGATTCCTATAACAACGGACAAAATAATGACAAGCGTTGGCTCCAGAACAGCAATAAATTTTGCAATCTTATTTTCAATTGCGTCCTCATATTCCTCTGAAATTTTTGCCATAACCTCATCCAAAGTACCGGTTCGAAATCCAATAGAAATCATTGACACATAAATTCTATCAAAAATCTGTGTAGAAAGAATGGCCTCTGCAAAGCTTTTTCCCGAAGCAATCAGATCGCTGCATGTTCGAATCCGTTCTGCCATATATGGATTATCGACAAGTTGTTCTGCAAACAATAATCCCTGGTCAGTATCTAGGCCACTGCTCATCGCAAGTGACATACAATTTGCAAAGCGTCCGGTTGCTAACGCCATTGCATATGTTTTCTTCTGCAAAAAATGTTTTCCACGCTTTGACTTAAAAAAGAAAACAAGCGCTACTACCGCTACTGCCAATAGCAAAACAATGACAAGCATATAGCGGTTCAGTACCATAGAAAAACGCATAAAAGCACCGGCAACACCGGTCAGCTGACTTCCCAGTTCTCCATAGATCTGTTGAAATACAGGAAGTACTTTTGCAATCATCACAAAAATAATAACAAACATCAGTACAATCATAATAATTGGATATGTTACTGCATTTTTTATGCTATTTCGGATACTGTCTTCTCTTCTATAATATATAGACAATGCTTTCAACACTTCTTCTAATTTTCCTGTTGTTTCTCCAATCTCAATCATGTCAATGACATATTTTGGAAAAACTTCAGATGTACTGAGTGCTTCATGAAAGGAAACACCTTGTTCCAAAGATGCATTGATGCCAGACAAAATTGCTTTTGTCTGCTCGTCCTTTGCATCTTCCGATAAAATAGAAATGCCTTCATACAGAGAAATACCGGCTGCAACAATCATGGATAATTGATCGCAAAATGCAGCTATTTCCATATTTCCCAATATCGAATTGTTATTTTTATTCATCATTAAGGAAACCTCCTGCTAATAAACATATTTCGTGACATACTCATCCGCTTCTGTCACAAAATCCTTTGGATCCGAACTTGTAGATGCAAAGGTTGGATCCATAAGTTTCCAATCTTTTCCATCAAATTCTATAATACCGTTAACCCAGCCTTTATCGTGGATATAGGTACTGATCCATGCGTGATAGATATCTCCGGCATACCCCACCTCAAGACGTGTTGGGATACGTTCACAGCGAAGCATCGTCGCCATAACCGCAGCATAATCGAAACAAATTCCTGTCTTTTGTTCAAACACCTCATCTACATCCGGAATATAACCGCTTTGTACCGTGGCTGCTTTATCATAATCATATGTAAAATTTGAAATCATATAATTATACACATTTTGTATAACTTCCAAGTCATCCCCGGCAGAAGAAGATATTTTTTTTGCTTCTGCTACGGCTTTTGAATCCGCATTGAAATTCACATATTGGTTCGCATATAGGTAAGGATCAAATTCATTTTCCAATTGCGCATCAACGGATTGCGTAAAAAGTGTTGCATAACTTGTTCCCTCTATATTTTCAAATATGCCGATCTGATATGTGCCACTTCCGGCTGTAAGAGGAAATGTCTCATACCCATCGCCATGTAAATTGTATGTATATGTGATATCATCTGCGCCTGTAATTTGCAATTTCACTTTTGGATTTTGCCCGGTATAAGAAATCATCAGATAACCATTTTGTGTATGTGATGCATCAATTGTGACAGATTCGTTCCCATAAGTAACTGTACCATCTGCACTCCCCGTCAAAACAACAGGTTCATTATTCCTGTTTGTTTTCTTGGTATCATTTGATGTACTTGTATCCTTGCCGCACGAAGAAAATAGCAGGACTACACACAGAATTACCGGAATACACAGAAATCGCCTTTTTTTCTTAGGCTTCATATCGATACTCCTTATTGTATTCTTACTTCATAAAAAATATCATACCATAACTATTTTGCATTTTCTAGCAAACAATAGCATTCCTATATGCTTTGCAACAAAAAATCCTACAAATGGCATATACCATCTGTAGGATTTAATTTACAATGTAAAAATCCGATAATCACTCGGTGATATTTTATATCTTTCTTTAAATACTCGGTTAAATGTTCTCTGACTTTCAAATCCACTA
>CAKRJY010000002.1 GCA_934352055.1 uncultured Lachnospiraceae bacterium | reverse complement strand
GTAGCATATTACTCAGACAAGTTTAACTCCACTGAAAAAGGACCAGCCCAGCTGATCCTCTCCCTCTATCACATCCCCTCAAGAGTGTTATTTTTGTGTTATTTTTTAACCTCGCATTTCTCAGTTTTATTATGTTTAGGTACCACATTTTTCCGCTTAATTCCTCTATCATCATTCGCTTATATCTGTTACAATAAAGTCAATCAATTTTATCGATAATTTAACAAAAGACAGGTACAAGAATATGTGGGCTTATGAAGGAATTTTTTATCAAATCTATCCAATCGGTTTTTGCGGTGCACCGACTGCAAATGACGGCAAAACCGTATCACGGATTTTAAAGTTAAAGGAATGGAGCGGTTATCTTGAATCACTCGGTGTCTCCTCTATTTTATTAAATCCAATTTTTGAATCAGATAATCACGGATACGATACCAGAGATTATAAAAAAATTGACTGTCGTCTCGGCACCAATGAAGATTTTGCAGATGTCTGTAAGGATCTTCATGCACACAATGTCAGAGTCGTTCTTGATGGTGTATTCAATCACGTCGGTCGTGGATTCTGGGCATTTAAAGATGTGCAGGAAAAGAAATGGGATTCTCCGTACAAAGACTGGTTCTGCATCAACTTTGACGGCGACTCCTGTTACAATGATGGCTTCTGGTATGAGGGATGGGAAGGTCATTTTGAACTGGTCAAACTAAACCTTACCAATCCAGCTGTTGTGGACTATCTTCTGGAATGTGTCAAAGGCTGGATTGATGAATTTGACATTGATGGTCTCCGTCTGGATGTCGCATACTGCCTTGATCACAATTTTATGAAACGTCTGCGCACTTACTGCCAGGAATTAAAGCCTGACTTCGCCTTGATCGGGGAAGTTCTCTTTGGAGATTACAACCAGATTGTTAATGATGAAATGCTGCACAGCTGTACCAACTACGAATGCTATAAAGGCATTTATTCCAGCTTCAACAGTATGAATATGTTTGAGATTGCGCATTCTCTGAACCGTCAGTACGGACCGGAGCAGTGGTGCATCTATCGAGGAAAGCATTTGATGTCTTTCGTTGACAATCATGATGTGACAAGAATTGCCAGCATTCTCACCAACAAGAAACATCTACCCCTTACTTATGGACTTCTTCTTGGTATGCCGGGAGTTCCTTGCATTTATTATGGAAGCGAATGGGGTGAAGAAGGTGTCAAGGCGCCAAATAATGACTATGCCCTTCGTCCATGCTTTGAGGAACCAAAACCAAATGAACTGACAGAGCAGATTAAAAAGATGATCCATGTCAGAACCGAAAGCAACGCTCTTTGTCATGGAAGTTATCGCAACGTCGTCCTTACGAATCATCAGCTCATCTTTGAACGCAAAACAGACGATGAGCGGATTCTGGTTGCAATCAACGCATCCGATACACCATTTACCGCATCGAGCGGCGAACTTGGGGGAAGTATGACTGATCTTCTCACGGGAAATGAAATACAGATGAATGGGCAGCTCGAATTGCCACCATACAGTGTGCAGTATCTGAAGTAATATCGCCAGATATTTTCTAAGCAGATCTCGTATACGATGCCCTTCCATTTAGTGAAACTGCGTTTTTCTATATTCTCTCGGAGTTATGCCATAATTTTTGGAAAACATGCTATGCTCCCCGAACAAAAATTTGAATACTTTTTATGCGTTACTAGCGTACCATTTGAAAATAAAATATCAATATCATTTGCCGAACCATATCTCGTTATTCTGGCACACATTCCATTTTTCATTATCTTCTCTTGCCCAAGGCGATCATTTTTCAGCGTACGAGTCAACAGAGGCAATCCTGGTTTTCTAATAGCTCCATTTAGAAAATCCGCATATTTTCTATTGCTCACAATAGTTCCATCATTAAACCTTACAGAAATATGATTAGCATCTATAGCTTCTATAATCTCTGCCTCTTCATTTCCACTATTTTGAATTTTTTTCTCCCCCAAATGGTTTTTTACATATGAAGACGGAGTCGCCACGCTTCCTCTACTAAAATGATACCAACTTGTTTTTGTTATTTCTCCATTTTCAAATCTCACTTGTATTTCATCACAAGAAACGTATTCTATGACTTCTGCCATCATTCCATTTTTCATTTGTTTCCGTTCATGTAATCTACGATTCTTCTTTGCATGACTTGTTTCTTCTGGATGAGCGATGTTTCCTTTTAAAAAACTCTTATAATCTTTATTGTATGCAATTGCTCCATCTTCAAATTGTACTGTAAGATTTCGACAACTAGACATTTTGATAATTTTAGCTTCCATTCCATTACTCATTCTGCTTTTTTCATATAGATGTATATTTACACGCTTATTTTTTGATATAAATTCTTTAATCTCATGTTCGTCTCTCTCAAAATTTATGATATCCGCATCTTTGCCAAGAACATCCCTCAAAAATTTTTTTAGACAAAACTCCAATGAAATTGACATAAATTTGCTATCACTCATAATGTATGTTTTTCCGTCAATTTTTGGACATCCTGGCTCTCTAAATCGGTATAGTGTTATTCCTAATTTTTCAACTAACCTATTTTTCCCTTCGTCATCCTTATTCCTAGAATGAGAATATTCCCCATCATATTCTATAGCAATTCTTACTTCTTCGTTATATAAGTCAAGTTCTTTTCCCTTAAGTCCAATCTTATTCGATAATCTTGAGCGTTGAGGAACCCTCATAAATCCCAAAGGTTCTAAATAAAATTTTATTACTAATTCATTTTGGGATACATTCCCACCAAAAATTGTAGGGTGTGCAATGTTTCCCTTGCAAAAATCCCTCCAGTTTACTCCCATTCTTTTTTCTCCATCTTCAAACTCTATATCAATGTCATGGCTCCCATTATATTCAATTACAACAGCTTCCAAACCATTATTCATTATTCTTTTTTCACCAATTCGTTCATCTTTATTTCTCGGTGCCTTATAATGTAATTTATAGTTAAACTTTCCATCAATAAATTGTTTCCAGTTTCTTAGAGTTTTCTCCTTTCCATCATCAAATTTAATTGTAAAATTTTCGCAAGTTATATATGTTACTACCCTTGCTATTTTTCCATCCCTCGACGTACTCTGTATTCCTAATCTTTCACTTGCTTTGTTTTCATAATGGCGCATACATTTTCCTCATCTATCGGTAAACAGCTGAATTACAACCTACTGTCTTCTCTATTGTTAAGTTTTCTAAGCAATTTGATTTCGTTTTCTGTTCTTTCGTCTACCATAATATGCCTTCATATTTTCAATTTCATTGCACGACAAAAGGCCGCCCGTTATGGCTACCTTCCTTGATATTCACCACATTTTTCCCCTTGAATCTACATCATTAGAAACAGTTAACTCAAAATGATTTCGATTTGTTTTTATAAAACCTTCTTTTTGTAACTTTGATATCTCTGTGGACATTGCTGCACGATCAACGCAAAGATAATCTGCCAGTTGCTGCCGGTCAAACGGAATATCAAAGGATAATGATGAATGTCTGATGGACTCGGCTGACAGATATGACAATAGTTTCTCTCTTGTTGTTCGCTTGCCAACATGTGTGATCTTATCGTTTAGAAGCAATATCTTATTTGCCAGGACACTAACCAGGTTACGAATCAGCTTCTGATGATGCCCGCATGCCGTTGGACAAGTAGCCAGAAGCCTTTGGACATTTAAGAAAATAATCTCGCAATCCATATCTGCCACCACACTAACATTCAAAACCGCTCCCGGACTCGCTGCGTATGTCTCGCCAAAAAAATCTCCAACGTGACATTTTGACAAAATATTCCGATGTCCCCAGAGATCTTCCTGCACAACAAGAGCACCGCCTGACACCACAAGTCCCATTACCTCGGTAGAATCTGTCGCTCTGAAAATATATGAATCTCGTTCTTTAGAAATTACTGCAGCATTTAAACAATGCAATATGGATAATATCTCGTCATCCGTAAGACCTTTAAAAAATGGGCTGTTTCTTAGAATCGGTAAATATTTTTTCAAAATCATCCCTCCTGTTGGAAATCAAACATACAAGTTGTATTTATCATACTATAATTCTAACAGAAACAAAAGTAAAACACGATTAACGGAGGGTAAAAATGATAAGAAAAATCATCAAAATTGATAAAGAAAAATGTAACGGCTGCGGTGCCTGTGCCGATGCCTGTCATGAAGGTGCTATTGATATCATTAACGGAAAAGCAGAATTGGTAAGAGAACATTTCTGTGACGGATTGGGCGATTGTCTCCCGGAATGTCCTACAGGTGCCATTTCTTTTGAAGAAAGAGAAGCTCCTGCATATGATGAAGAAGCCGTAAAGGAAGCACAGAAAAAAATATCTGCCAAAAACCAGGCAATATCCGCTCATTCTGGCTGTCCAGGATCTAAAATCATGCAGATTAAGCGAGCGGAAACACCTGAGCCTGTAGAATCATCCTTAACTGTAGATTCCGTATCAAAGCTTCAGAACTGGCCGGTACAGATTAAACTGGCTCCTATAAATGCACCATATTTTAATGGCTCAAAGCTTTTAATCGCAGCTGATTGTACTGCTTACGCTTATGCCAGCTTTCACCAGGATTTTATTCGGAATAAGATAACTTTAATTGGTTGTCCCAAATTAGATGATGTGGATTACAGCGAGAAACTGACCGAGATCATTCAAAATAACAACATTCAAAGCGTGACAATTGTAAGAATGGAAGTTCCATGCTGTGGTGGTCTGGAGATGGCAGCAAAAAAAGCACTACAAAACAGTGGAAAATTCATACCATGGCAAGTTGTGACAATAAGTATTGATGGGAAAATTATGGAGTGACATGTATACAGAAAGCCGGACTTCATCGAAAATGAAGTCCGGCAAGATATTATCTGTATGCCATTTCAAATAACTTAGCAGCAGCTTATATCACAATGCCATTACAATGGTCAATCTCATGCTGAATAATCTGCGCAGTCCAGCCTGAATATTTCCCATGTTGTTTCTTAAAACTCTGATCAAGATAATCAACCTCAATCTCTTGATATCTGGTGCATGAGCGAACACCGTCTAGAGACAGACAACCTTCTTCTGTCTGATATGCTCCTGACTTTCTTGTAATTACCGGATTAATCATGGCAAACTGAAATGGACCTGCTGCCACAACAATAATTTTTTTCTTAACTCCTATCATGTTTGCAGCCATGCCTACACAATGATCAAGATTAGCACGTAACGTATCAAGTAAATCTGTCACCACCTGCTTATCTTCTTCTGTCGCATCCATCGACTTTTGTGCAAGAAATAATGAATCTTTTACTATTTTCTTTACCATTAGTTCCATCCTTTCAAGATGTTCTTTCCTCTTATAACTTATTCCCTTGTCATAATCCCCGTAAACTGTTCCACTTCAAAACGTCTCATAAACATTTCGCATTTGCATAAGAAAAAATAATACATATTCAGTCCGCATCCACTTAATCCCTCATAATTTCCCTGGCCTTTCGAAATCAGCACATCCGCGTTCTCGACCTCATTCATTGCTTCCTTCGATATTGCGCCGATAACATTACCTGGCATGCCGGTACCATTTCCCATTACCTTTTGTGCAACTTCTTCCATATGAACATCTCTCGCATCCTCTAAAGTCGCATCATTTAAAACCGGTTTTCCTCTAACGATTACCGTTATATATAAATTAGGATTTATCTCTCGAAGGACGGAAATCAACAATTTATCTGTTACAATCTCTCCACAATTATCCGTAAAATAGACCAGTCTTTTTGCTTGAAGAATATCCTCACAAAAAGCCTCCAACATCAAAGAATCAATCTGTATATTTACAGCTTCGTCTAATTTTTCTTTTAGCTCACGTTCATTCACATTTTCCAATGCACCAAAATCTATGTAATTTCCTACCATGGCATACTGTATTGCCATTTTTAAATGATTTTCAACAGCATCCACTTTTTCTTCCATATATGGAAAGTAATCAAGCATTAATTGATTGTAATGCTTTTTTATTTCCGTATAATCCATCACACTGCCAAATATCTCTTGACGAAGCGCATTCATTTTCTCTGAAATCTGTGGCGTAGCATATCCATCACTCTTTTTTACAATCTCCTGTACTTCATGCTGATATCTTTTGATTTGCTCCTCCGAGGCATTCGACGGATACTTTGCCATATTACGTGTGATCTGACATTTTTTACAATAATCACTTATAACCATAATTCCCCTCCATAAAATCACCACAGGTGTTTCTTTGCTTTTCTTAGTCAAAAAATAGAGCATACACTTTAGCGTGTTGCTCTATTTTGATTATACTATGAAATTTCTATTATGAGAAACTTAAATTACATAATTTTTCTAAAGAGATCTTTCAAATCTTCTACATTTGTATCCTTTGGATTACCTGGGCAGCATGCATCTGCAAATGCTGACTCAGCAAGGAACTGTAAATCTTCTTCTTTGATAGCCTCTAACTTTGTAGGGATTCCTACATCCTGTGAAAGCTGTGCAACTGCATCAACAGCAGCCTTTCTATACTCGTCTACAGACATCTCGTCAACGCCTTTTACACCCATTGCACGAGCAATCTCTCTATATTTTTCTCCAGAATATTCTTTGTTGTATTCCATAACGATTGGAAGCATCATTGCACATGCAACTCCGTGTGGTGTATCATAAACAGCCCCTAATGTATGTGCCATGGAATGTGCAATTCCAAGTCCTACATTAGAAAATCCCATTCCTGCAATGTACTGTCCCAAAGCCATTCCTTCTCTTCCTTCTGGCTTGTTTTCAACTGCATCTCTCAGTGATCTGCTGATGATTTCGATTGCTTTTAAATGGAACATATCTGTCATTTCCCATGCAGCTTTTGTTGTATATCCTTCAATCGCATGTGTCAAAGCGTCCATTCCTGTAGAAGCAGTAAGTCCCTTTGGCATAGAAGACATCATTTCCGGATCTACAACTGCAATGATTGGCATGTCATGTGGATCTACACAGACAAATTTTCTCTTTTTCTCTACATCGGTAATAACGTAATTGATGGTAACCTCTGCTGCTGTTCCTGCTGTTGTAGGTACTGCAATAATCGGTACACAAGGATTCTTTGTTGGTGCAACACCTTCTAAGCTTCTTACATCAGCAAATTCCGGATTCGTAATGATAATTCCAATTGCTTTTGATGTGTCCATAGAAGATCCACCACCGATTGCTACGATATAATCTGCTCCAGCCTTTTTAAAAGCTTCCACACCATTTTTTACATTTTCAATGGTTGGATTTGCTTTGATGTCAGAGTAGATTTCATAATCTAATCCTGCATCTTCTAATACTTTTGTTACTTTTCCTGTAACTCCGAATTTGATCAGATCTGGGTCAGAACATACAAATGCTTTTTTGAAAGCTCTTGTTTTTGCCTCTGTAGCAATTTCAGCAATTGCTCCTGCTCCGTGGTAAGATGTCTCATTCAATGTGATTCTGTTTGCCATGATACGTACTTCCTTTCTTTCTTGAAATCGAATTTTAATTTGTTATTAGTTTAACAAGATACTTTTTAGAAAGAAAGTTACAAATGTATCAATCTGTCACTTTTTACCAAATATTTACCAATTCTATGCAAATTTATAGTAAATTTAATTCCCGAAACACTTCCATCAACTCTGCTGGCATAGCCTCAACCAACGCACTTGCCATCTTCTCCGGTGTTGACTTACGGAATCCCAGTACCCATTGCGTTGTCATGTACACCGAGCCCTGACAGTACATTTCCAGCATAAATTTTAATTTTTCATCTATTGGCTGCCCTGTTTTTTCTTCAATCTGTCGTGTATAAAAATCTAAAATCAGCTCAAAATCATGTTGTTTTAAGCAATTCTGCTCATCTGTTTTAAAAGCTGCGCGAAAGAATAATTGTTCTTCTTCTATATAACGAAACTTATTTAACAGGCCTTCCTTTACCGTATCCCCTTCTCCCATGTGCTGGAAAGACTCCAATAAGATTTTGTCAAAATACCAGTTGATGAGATCATATTTATCCTGAAAATTACGGTAAAAGGTCTGTCTTGTCGTTCCACATGCTTCTACGATTTCTTTCACGGTTATCTTCTCTACCGGCATCTTTTTCATGCAGATTTTCATTGCATCTGCCAGACGATATTTCATTTTTTCCCGTTGCTTATCCATCTATCGTCCTCCCTCTACACAATCGGTATCCGAATTTCCGTCACAAATTTCTCCCGGTCGTTTGTTAACCCGTCATCGATCAGCGTGATTTCTCTTGAAAATCCAGCAATTTCATACTGCTTTTCTTTCATATATGCCAGCAATTTTTTGTAGTACACCGGTGCTTCACTATGCCCACCGCGAAAACGGATCATCACACATTTTTGTTCTGGCATATTGGTAATTTTGCCCACATATTTATCTTCCGCATCCAAAAGTAAAAAGGCAACCTGATACCAGTCAAACTTGCCCTCTATCATTTTATCTTTTATAATCCCCACACCCACTTTTCCAAGAAAAGCTAAGGTATCTTTCTGATCTTTTTGCAGCTTACGGATAGCATACTCCAAATCCAGATAGGAATGCAATTGCATGGAATCTTCCAACAGCACATATCGGCTGGCTGGAATGGTTGTCTCTTCAATGCAATCCAATTGGGAATGTAATGCATCTCGCAAATTTTCCAGACGATGATCTATCTTTTTTTCAATCTGCTCTAATTCCTGTTGCTTTTTCTGCACTATTTCCTTTTGCCGTAACAGCTTCTCTTCCATAATCTGTGTATCACGATTTTCTAAAAATTCCGCAATCTGTGGCAACGGAATATCCAGTAAACGCAGATAGCGTATGGTATTTAACTCTTCCAACTGTTTGATACTGTAATAGCGATACCCGGTCCGTTCATCTATCTTTTCCGGCAAAACAAGTCCACTCTGCTCATAATGACGCAATGTGCCCATACTGATATGAAACATCTTTGCAACTTCCCCAATACGAAACAGCTTTTCCTCTTTCATGTAAGTATTCCTCCCCAAAGCCATCTACGCCTTTA
Source organism: uncultured Lachnospiraceae bacterium (assembly GCA_934352055.1). Taxonomy (GTDB): domain Bacteria; phylum Bacillota; class Clostridia; order Lachnospirales; family Lachnospiraceae; genus Pararoseburia. The sequence goes on along the minus strand of CAKRJY010000002.1, from coordinate 280,806 downwards.
TGGTACCTAGAGAGCCTCGTTTTTTCATTCCAAAATACACAATAACACAAATCATTACCGATAATAGCGACCCCGCCGGAGCTGCTAATCCCATTGGAAATAGCGTATCCGGATACCATGCAGAAAACAAATACGATACCGGCAAACGTACTAACGCAATCGCCAGAATATTATGGATAAATCCAATGTACGATTTGCCGTATGCACAAAAATACCCAGTAAAACAAAAATGTATTCCCGCTAATATACTATCAAAAATATAGCTGCTGATATACTGTGTTCCTAATAGAATAACACTGGCGTCCGCAGTAAACAATCCAATAATCTGATTGCCCCAGCAAAGAACAATCACCGTTGCAAGTACACCATATCCCGCAGTAGTCATTGTTCCCAAACGAAGAATTTTTGCCACACGATCATGCTTGTTTGCGCCAATATTTTGTGCTGAAAGCGTAGAAATCGTTGCCAGCATTGACGAAGGAACAATAAAAATTGCCGTGATAATTTTTTCGACAATTCCAACAGCTGCCGCATCATGTAATCCTCTATGATTGGCTATAATCGTAATGATAATAAATGCTATCTGAATACAACCATCCTGCACAGCTACCGGCACACCAATCTTTAAGATACGTCCTAACACTTGTCTTTTCGGCACAAAGTGACTTTTTCGTAAAGAAATGCCACTCTTCTTTTTTCTTATGCAAAGTATGGCAAGCACAACGCTAAATGTCTGCGAAATGGTTGTTCCAAGCGCAGCTCCGGATGCTCCTAAATGCAAGTATCCAATAAATACATAATCCAAAACAATATTGAAAGCACAGGCAATACCTATGAAATACATCGGTGTTTTGGAATCTCCCAATCCACGATAAATCGAACTGATAATATTATACGCTGTAATAAAAGGAATCCCCAAAAATGTGATTGTCAAATATGCGATGGAACCTGCTATAGCCTCTTGTGGCGTTCCAAGCAGATATACAATTGGCTGGCGTAAAAGAAGCAGCACACCTGTTGTGAGTATCGATAACACCAAAAACATCGTTACGGTATTCCCAATCGTATCTTCCGCATCTTCCATACGATTTCCGCCAACACAACGTCCAACGATAACCGTGGTTCCCATTGCCAGACCGACAATAATGACTGTAATCATATGCATAATCTGACTTCCGTTCGATACCGCAGTAATGTGATCCACACCATAAAACTGGCCTGTGATAAACAAATCTGCCATACCATACAGCGTCTGCAAAAAATAAGATAATAAATAAGGAAGGGCAAAAACCAACATTGATTTTGCCACACTTCCGGATGTAAGATTTCGTTCCATTGTCTTTCCTCCAAGGAAAGACTTTAAACCCTATAATTATTGTAAGGTCAAGCATCAAACACGATATCGATTAAAGCATGCATAAATCTCTTGTTTTCTTGGAAGCACATATCCTCCGCAAAGTGCTCCATGCCCCACTGTAAACTGCATACCTTCCCGCGCTAACTTGTCTTCCAAATCATCTGCAATTTCAGCAATTGTTCTTTTTCCGTCAATCAAATTTTCTACAGCATACTTTAGTAATTGTCCTAACGCTGCTGTCTGTTCACTATCAACCAGTTGTTCTAGTGCATGCAGATTTACATTCTGTTTTCCAATCGAAAAGCCCTCTACACCCATAGTCTTTACTTTCAAACGCTCCGGTGCATCTTTTTTTATGGCACCACTACGATAATCTCTGCGTTTTATTGCACCATTTTTATCCTTTTCCATAATGCGATGACTTTTCGGCAACACAAATGGTCTTGGTGTTTCTTCCGAAATAGGAAATTCTTTACACAAATCTTTGGCTTTCTTTGTAATATCAAGTGGAACATACTGATCCATCTGAATCACCGTGTCGGCAATATGGAAAAAAGCACCTGAACTTCCGGCAACCAGAATCGTCGAAATACCGGCTTTCTCATATAAATCCCTCGCTCTTGCCAAAAATGGTGTAATTGGTTCGTGATCCATACTGACCACACGCTGCATAAAGGCATCGCGCACCATAAAATTTGTTGCAGAAGTATCTTCATCCAGTAAAAACAGACGGCTTCCAGCCTCCATTCCTTCGATAACGCCTGCCGCTTGTGATGTACTTCCACTTGCATCCAGTGTTGAAAAAGCATGCGTATCCATACCATTTGGCAAATCGTTGATAAACATCGATATATCTACATTTTTGATACATCTGCCATCCTCTGCACGCAATTTTAATGCAGTATCATCGGCAATCACATATTCCCTTCCATCGCCGGCAATATGATTATATATACCAAGCTCTAACGCATTTAGGAGCGTTGATTTTCCATGATATCCTCCACCGACAATCAGGGTAATTCCCTGCTTGATGCCCATACCGTATATGGTTCCTTTGTGCGGTAGTTCCATGCTCACCTGTAATGATTCTGGTGAGGTAAATGCTTTGGCATGCTTCATTGGGCGGGAAGAAATACCACTTTCTCTCGGCAAAACGGAGCCATTTGCAATAAATGCCACCAGCTTTTTTTCCTTTAACTGCTCACGAATAGCCTGTTGGTCTTCCGCAAGTGCAATTGCTTCTTCCAGACGTTTCGCATCTAAATTTTTATAATACAATGCTTTTTCCACACAAACCGGTAAATATTCAAAAATGATTTTATCCAGTTCCCGCGCATTGATGGTCCTGCCATTTGCCGGAAATCCAATAGAAAAGCGAATCACGATTTCTTTATCATCCACCTGCGCTGCCGTTCTTTTTAAAACTTCCTGCCCCGGATGAGAAACAGACAATAATCCACTTTTACCAGAGCCTTTCGCCTTAAAGGTAAATTGATTGATCTGCTTAGAAAATTCACGTAAAATCACGTCCGCAAGTGTATCCTTTGTAAGCGCATTTTTTAATGCATACGTCGGAAAACCTGCCTCTTTTACATCTACCGTCACGGCTACGTCTGATGGCGCAGCAAAAGGATCTCCTTGCACATGATTGATATGGAAAACAAAATTTTTAAAACTGTATGCTCCTTTCAACGACTTATACAAAGGATACGATTTATGATCAATACTTCGTAATTGTTCTTTTAATTCTCTTTCTGATTGCATAGGTACTGCCACTCCTTATTTTCTGAAACACTGCCCTACTTTACCCGGTTAAACTTGTCCATCTCCGCTTCTACTTCCGGAATCTTTTTTACCTGTGGATGGTCATATACCACACCATCTTTTACAACCATCTGCACATGACGAAGGACGGAAAGGTTATCTAGCGGATTCCTCTTTGTCACAATCATATCCGCGCACTTTCCGACTTCGATAGATCCGGTAACATCGCCTACACCTGCTAAGGTTGCATTTAAAAGTGTTCCTGTATAAAGTGCAAAAGCATTCGAAACCTCGCAATATTTTCCATAAAAATCAAGTTCACGCCACATATCATATTGTGTAACAAACGGACATGCTGTATCGGTTCCTAAGCCCACCGGAACACCATGCGCGATATTATCTTTTGCCATTTCAATGATTCCATCAAATACGACTTTTCCATTCGCTTTCTGTTCTTTTGTTGCATGCGATACTTCGCAGTCAAACAGACCATATGGTAGTGCAGGACAAAGTGTTGCCACCTGAAAAGCGCCCGTTTTCTTAAAAAGCTCTGTGATATGTGCATTTGGTTTTGCTCCATGCTCAATGGAATTAACACCATTTTCCAGAGCAACTTCTACACCCTTTGGACTTTCAACATGCGCTGCAACCTTCAAACCTAGTTCATGTGCTCTGTCACATGCTGCCTTTACACACTCTGGTGGCATACGAAGAACGCCCGGCTCACCAACGACTTCTGCATCCATTACCCCTCCAGTAATCATAAGTTTGATTAAATCCGGCTTATCTTTTGCAATGACATCTACATAATGCCTTGCTTCCTCTGCATTGTGTACCACATAAGCAAGCGAACCTGCCATATGTCCCTCTGGTACAGAAATTGCCATACCACTCGCAATAATACGAGGGCCAATACGTTTTCCTGCATTGATTTCATCACGGATCTTTGTATCAAAGTCTGCTATACCACCCACCGTACGAATGGTTGTTGTTCCACTCATTAACTGCGTCTTTGCAAAATTTGCAACCATAGCCTGTCCTACGGCACGCATCAAGCCACTCGATGTAATCTGCTTTACAGCCTTAACTGGATCTAATGGTTTCTTTTTCGGTTTTCCTGAGCCAGCCAGATGTACATGCAAATTAACAAGTCCCGGCATAATATACGCACCTTTTAAATCGATAATTTCAAATCCCTGATACGCTTCTTTCTCCTCTTTATCTACAATGGCTGTGATTTTTCCATTTTCCACTAGAATCACACGATTCTCCTGCGGTTCCATATTCTTTGTTCCGTCTAATATAATGCCACCTACAAATGCTTTTTTCATTCGATCCGCCTCTCTTTTCTTAAATCTATATTATATTTTCATATTTTGTATAACCTCTCGTGTGTATTATATCACTTTTTTTACAATGCGGCATCTTTTACAATTACGGTCGTCAAATATGGCAGCCCCTCTTCCCATGCATCCAGCCCCACCATAACCTTTTCTGAATCCATACCACAGTTAGAAACCACATACACTTCCAGCTGCTTTCCTTCTACAACCTCTCTCTGTAACCCCTCTTTCATATATTGCAAATTTTTCCCGGATTTCATATAGATTCTTGTTCCCGGATATGTCTTAGCATCCTCTATATCATAACTTCCCGGTATCACATGTATCTGCTCTCCCCGGTCAGCCAGAGAGATTCCAAGTCTTGCTGCCACCGCAAGAAAGGATGGGATTCCACTGATGATTTGTGCCTGATACCCCTGTTCACACACAATCCGATGCACATAGTGAAACGTCGCATAAACCGTCGGATCCCCAATCGTAAGAAATGCAACGCACATATCTTTATTTAACCATGATATAATTTCTTCTGCATTTTCTTTCATTTTTGCATCCAGAACGGATACATCTTTGCACATGGGAAAATCCAGGCAGATACATGATTTATCACAAATCTGTGGCACTGCCTGCACAGCAATCTGATAGGCATAGCATTGTTCCTTATCTTTTACCGGCAATGCCAACAAATCACATCTTTGCAGAGCCTTGACCGCTTTTACCGTTAAAAGCTCCGGGTCTCCCGGGCCTACACCGATTCCTATGAATTCTCCTGCCATGGTTTACTCCTTTTACATTGCCCGATAAAATGCTCCACAAATACCGGATTGGATGGATAATACAAATGCGCAAAACCCAGAAACTGGTTTTCGCTTGCATGTATGCAATTCCACTGATGTCCATCCACTGGTTTGGTTGCCACACAATCCCCGCCATTTTGTGTACTGTCAAAATAATGGAATTCATGCCCTCGAATTTCCGTTTTCTCAGGTAAAAACAGTGGTTTTTTCTCATGAATGCCAACATAGCCAAAGCGAACCAGATGTCCTGTATATGCACATGTTCCGTGCAAATACCCTACCATTGGATATGTTTCTTTCTCCTGTGTCTCAATCGTATCATGTAAATACATAAAGCCACCGCATTCTGCCAACGCCGGCATACCTCTTTGCAGCGCCTCACAGATTGTTTCACGCATTACTGTATTTTTCGCCAGCTCTTTTGCGTACAATTCCGGATACCCTCCACCAAGTACCATTCCTTGTATCCCATCTGGTAAACTCGCATCCCTAAGAGGTGAGAAAAAACATAACTGTGCTCCTGCATGTTCTAACATGCGCAAATTATCTTCATAATAAAAACAAAAGGCTTCATCATACGCTACACCAATCTTTACCTGCGCTTTAGAGCTTTTCTGTTTTGGCAACATCAGCGTATAAAGTTTCTCATCCATAGAAAGTAATGGAGCGTCTTCCGCCAATTGCAATATTCTGTCCAAATCAACGGATGCTTCCATCTGCTCTGCAATCGCTTGCAATGTATGTTTGATTCCTTCGATTTCATCCGGTAATTGTAGTCCTAAGTGACGACTTTGAAATTGAAGGTCTTTTCGAACTGGAAAATAACCGACCACAGGAATATCTAAGTGTTTTTCTAAAAGTGGCGCCAATTTTTCATAAAAAGACGCACTACAGCGATTCAGTAACACCCCTTGAATCAAATGTTTCTCATCCATCGCTAAAAATCCCATGATTTCAGCCAAAACGGATCTTCCCATGCCATGCACATCTACCACCAGAAGAATCGGCATCTGCAATGTCTTTGCCAGATGATAGGCACTCGCTGTCTCTTCGGTTCCCCCAAGACCATCATAGAGTCCCATAACACCTTCAACAATCGCTAAGTCTCTGTCCCGGTCTGCCAAAAACAATGCTTTTGTCATGGCTTCATCCGTAAAATACAAATCCAGATTCTTCGACGGAATGCCGAGTACACGCTTATGAAAAAGCGGATCAATATAATCCGGTCCACATTTATATGCCTTTATATTCTTTTGTCTTTTTGTCATTGCCTGCAGCAAACCGCATGTGATCATCGTTTTTCCACTTCCACTGTGCGGAGCTGCAATGAGCAGTCTTGGGCAACTTTGCCCTTGTTGTCTTTCCATTCTTAAATCATCCTTTAACAACTCATAAAAGTAAACGATACAATGGTTACCGGATTTTGTCCCATCATCATATGATAGTCTCCAACCGTCTTCGCTTTACTAATCTGGACTTGCGTAATATCAAGGTCGGTCACGGAAAACTGTTTTAAACATTCCATAAGTTCTCCTATCGTTTCTAAACAAATAGCATTCACAACCACTCGCATAGACGCATTTTTCTGATACAATGCCTCCAAAATTGCCTTCATCTGCCCGCGGCTTCCTCCTATGAAAGCATGCGACGCAACCGGTAATGTCTTAAGTCCCTCCGGTGCCATTGCCTGCAGCACATGGATATTCTCCAAGCCAAAACGGTTCGCATTTTTTGTTGTCAGCGACACCGCTTCCTCTACCACATCCATCGCATAAACCGATATGGATGGATCCTGCATTGCCATTTCTACAGCAACACTTCCACTGCCGCAACCAAGATCATAACAGATGGCGTTCTTTTTCAACTGCAGCTTTGCAACAGACAAATGACGCACTTCCTCTTTTGTCATCGGCACTTTTGTTCGCAGGAATAATTCGTCAGAAATGCCGGCACCTAAGTATAGATCCTGTGGTGCATCATTTTCTATCATACCTACATACAATCCCTCTTCCTGCATCTGCATACATTCTCTCGGTGATAGCTGTAACACCCGCTCTGTATCATAGGACAATTGGTAACCTATATACATCCGCACTTGTGGTGCGTAATGCATAAAAAGAGCTCCAATTTTTTGCAAATCTCTCACACCGGAAGTCAAAAAGAATACTTTTCTTTCATGTAATCCATGCCAGAGCAATTGGTGTTTCCACATATCTTCCTGCACGCCATGGGCACTGACAATCGCTGCATCCTCCCATGATGTCGGTATTTTTGCTGCCAGATATGCAATCGATGAAATCCCAGGTACCACTTCAACGGTAACATCCGTTAATGTTTGCAGTGCATGGTATAGTTTTTTTGCTCCACTATAAAACCCGGTATCTCCTGAAAATAAGATTGCAACCTTCCCCCGCTTGCCCTGCTCTAACAAAGCCAAAAGCTGTGGCAGAATATCCTTTGCCATATAATATGGATATTTCGCAACCCTTGCCTCATAGGGAGCAATCATGCGCTCTGCACCAAAAATATAATCTGCATTTAAAATAGTTTCTTTCCCAAAGCAAGTAAGGTAATCCGTGCTGCCCATACCAATACCAACAAGCGATATTTTCATCTTCTCCTCGTCTTTTTCCATCACAGACATCTGTAAATCACAAGATAGCATGGGTTCTAATGCTGCATAGATTTCCTCTTCATCACAAATACGCCAGTCTATATTTTGTTCCTTCGGACGCTGCAGCACGTAACACGTCACACCGGCTTTCTTTGCAGCTGCTAATTTTTCTTCCATACCGCCAACAGAACCACTTTCTTTTGTCACCATATGACAAATTGCATACTGATGATAAATTGCGGTATTCATCTCCTCTGAAAAAGGGCCCTGCATGGCAATGATCTGATTTCCTTCTAAACCATTTTCATAGCACAATGCCAGACTTTCTGCCCCCGGCAATACACGTACAATCAGACGCTTACGCAATGCTTCATTTTCACAGAATGCAGCAAGTTCTTTGCTGCCGGTTGTTAGTAATATGTTGCCCTGCGTCATTTCTAACGCACGTACAACGGCTGCGCTATCTGCAAAGGTTCTCACATCATAAGATGTTTCCTGCTGTGTCCGCTCCAGGCGAATATACGGTATCTTTGTCTCTTTTAGACTCTCTCGGATGTGACTGGAGACAACCGTAGCAAATGGATGTGTCGCATCCACCACCACCTGAGGCTCACACAATTCATACAACTGTTTCATTTGTTCTACCGACAACCGCCCCGTATGTAATTGTAATAAAGATGCTTCTTCCATCACCTGGGCTCCATACTCGGTTGCCACGCAGACATCACAAAAAACACCTGCTTTCATAAGGTGTTCTGCCAAATGACGTCCTTCCGTTGTTCCTGAAAAAATCAAAACGCGTTTCATACCATATACCCTCTTGGCGTAATTAATTTATCCTTTTGTATCATTGTTTTCTCGTTGCCGATAAATACGGTAGTAAACATATTCACTTCACGCTCACGCAGCTGCTGTAATGTGCAGACATCATGATTGCAGCCGTCTCTTCCTATGTTTTCTACATAGCCACAAGCACGTGTCGGCTTTGCACCGGCATCCATTAAAATATCACATGCACGCTGTAAATAGTCTTTTCTCTTATGACTCGAAGGATTATAGAGAACAAGGACAAAATCTCCCTGAATCGCTGCACGCAGGCGAGCTTCAATCTTATCCCAAGGTGTCAGAAGATCACTTAAACTGACAACGCAATAATCATGATTGAGCGGTGCGCCAAGTACAGCTGCACCACTGTTTGCTGCTGTCACACCACAAATCACTTCCAATGCCACTTCCGGATATCGTTCTTCCATCTCATACAGTGGCGCTGCCATCCCATAAACACCAGCATCTCCACTACAAACCATAGCCACCACTTTGCCTTCCACTGCATACGCATAACAAAGTTCGCATCGTTCTATTTCCTTTCGCATTGGTGTTGTCGCAAATTCTTTCTCCGGAAAATATGGGCGAAGTAACTCCACATAGACGGTATATCCCACAATGATATCACACTGCTGTAATGCTTTTTTTGCTTCTCCGCTCATACCATCTATATTTCCCGGTCCCATTCCGATGATATATATCTTTTTTTCTGTCATTCGATTATCCTCTCACCTAAGCCCTCTTCACATCCGTGCTCCAATCCATAATCTGAGGCTTTCTTTTTGCTATCGCAATCGTCATTCCTTCTTTTGCCTGTTTTTTCATAACCAGTTCTGCATCTTTGCCTGCCGCAGCCATCGACGATCTTTCACACACATTTGGTACCCCTGTTACCTGCGCAACAAAACCAGAATCAGAAAAGTTCCCCTCCACAGCCTGCAATTGTTCCGCTGTATATGTAAAAAATGGCAAATGATAAAAACAAGACAGATACAACAGCCCCCACTCTTCGCGCTTCATATCAATGCTCGCCATAGCATACACTTCACTCATTTTTATCTTTCTTTCTTTGATTACAGCCTCCACAAATGGCTGTAATTCCGTAAAAGTTTTTCCTTTTTTGCATCCCATTCCCAGCACATACGGCTGAAAAATCAATTGTAAGACAGTCTCCTCTTCTCTTGGCTTTGTACCAATCCAAAGATCTGCTTCTTCCTCTGTTTCAACCAGCCAAAAATTTTTTGGTATATCTATTGATGGAAATGCAATTTCTTTTGCTATTGCAACGCGCACCGTTTCCTTCTCCAGCATTTTTTGTGAAATCACGCGTATTCCGTCCCGATTCCAAACGCTAAAACCATTTTTTCTGGCAAAAACATCTACCGCAAAAACACCTTCTACGTCTGTTGCTGTTGTAAGCACTGCTTCTGCACCGAGCTGCTTTGCCATCTGTACAGCCATTGCATTTGCGCCACCCATATGTCCGGATAAAACAGGAATCACATGCGCTCCTCTTTCATCCATCACAACGACCGGACTATCCTGCAGCTTATCTTTGATACATGGTGCAATCAGGCGTACTGCTATCCCCATTGCGCCAACAAACAGAATCGGCATATGGTAAGAAAAAGCCATTGCTATCCAGGCTTCTCTTGGTGTGTCGTTGATGTAATATAACGGTATGGCATCCTGCCATGTGCCAAACAAACGCTCTGCTGTTTTTTTCCCTTGTTTTGAAAAAGTCATCACACCTACGATTGTCATACCTGTTTCCTCCGAAATTCCGTCTCAAAATCAGGTGCATACAGACGTGATCTTTCATAATGACTGTGCGCGATCACCTCTCCCACCAAAACAATCGCTGTCTTTGTAATACCATGTTCCTTTGCAATCTGTGGTAAGGTATCCACGGTACAGACAAATGCCTGTTCTTCCTGCCAGGTTGCCTTATAAACAAGCGCCGCCGGTGTATTTGCAGCATAACCACCTGCCAGCAGATTTTCCCGTAATTCATCAAGCATTCCTGCACTCAGATAAATGGCCATACTCGCCTGGTGCGCTGCTAAACTCTCAATTTTTTCTTTTGGCGGGACTTTTGTCCTTCCTTCTTGTCTTGTAATAATGAGTGTTTGTGAAATCTGCGGCAAGGTAAACTCCAGATTTAATCCGGCTGCAGCACCAAAGCACGCGCTCACGCCCGGACAGGATTCATACGCAATCCCTTTTTCCTCCAGCAAATCCATCTGTTCCCGCACAGCCCCGTAAATGCTTGGTTCTCCTGTATGTAAACGAACAATCAGCGCATCTTTTTTTTCTTCCATGACCGCCATCACTTCTTCTAATGTCATATATGCACTGTTATAAATTTTTGCCTCTTTCTTTGCATAGGATAAAAGTTCCGGATTCACAAGGGAACCGGCATAAATAATAACATCTGCCTTTTCCAGTAGATTTTTTCCACGCACCGTAATCAGATCCGGTGCACCACATCCTGCGCCAACAAAATAAACCATTGTTTTACCTATCCTTTCAACTCCTGCAACAACGCTTCCGCGCCTTCACTTTGTGCCAACAGACCATATTCTGTTGCATACATCATACATTCAATCTGAAGATTTTCACCCGCGCGTTTTCGCAGATAAAACATAATGCGTTCCATCACACGATCCATTACCTGCTGCAGACAACCTGCCTCACACAATATCCGAACGCCCTCTTCTGTCGTCACTGCCTCTAACAGGTTTCTTGCCACTTTTGCATCACAACCTGCATACAGAGCCGCTGCAGCTAAAAGTTCCATACGACAGTCGCCTTCTTTCGAATGCGTATTCATAATTCCACCAGAAAGCTTGATCATTTTTCCCACATGACCGGTCAAAAGCATAGCGCGAAATCCGCAGGTGACTACCATATCAATCGTATCCCCTATAAAGTTGGAACATTTCACACTGCGATCCAAATCATAACCATAAGTACGCCACATAAAATCCAATCCATAATTTCCCGGAGAAACAGCCACCACACGCTCTTTCAATGCTTTTTTCTGCTGCAATTCAACCGCTATTGTATCCTTGAGAGCCTGTGCACTCATAGGCTCAACAATCCCACTTGTCCCTAAAATAGATATTCCGCCGACGATACCAAGTCTTGGATTAAAGGTTGATTTTGCCAGCTTTTCTCCCTCAGGAACACTGATCACCACCTGAAGCTCACCGTGATAATCACACACCTCACAGACTTCCCTAACTTCTCTTGTAATCATTTCCCGTGGCACATGATTGATGGCCGCATTTCCTACCGGCTGATCCAGCCCCGGCTTTGTCACGCGCCCAACACCTTCTCCCCCGTCAATCAGAATACACAGCGCATCTTCCTGCTGTTCTTTTAAAAAGGAAACTTCTGCTACAATATGTGCACCGCTTGTGATATCCGGGTCGTCTCCACCATCTTTTAAAACAGCACAACGTACCCACTGCTCTTTTCGTTCAATATCCTGTACCTTCGGCTGAAACAAAATACCTTTTGGTGTTGTAATCGTAATGGATTCTTTGCTTTTTCCGGTCAACAGCATAAAGCACGCTGCCTTTGCTGCAGCTGCCGCACAACTTCCTGTTGTAAAACCATTTCGTAACTTTTCTTCCAAATGTCTTTCTTCTCCACTAATCTCTTTGATTATTACTTGCCTGATACAGCAGCGCATTGCATATTGCTGCTGCAATATTACTGCCGCCTTTGCGCCCCCGATTGATAATGTATGGCACTTTACTATCTAAAAACAGTTCTTTTGCTGCTTCTACATTCACAAATCCCACGGGAACACCAATCACAAATTCCGGAGTGAACACACCCTGTTCCATCATTTCATGTAAGGCAATCAGCGCTGTAGGTGCATTTCCTATTGCAAAAATCACATGCCCCGGCAAATGGCTTGCATGCTCCATGCTTACCACTGCACGTGTGACACCGCGTTCCTTCGCTTCCTGTGCCACTACTTCGTCTGCCATAAAACAATGTACTTCACCGCCAAAACGTGCCAACGTCTTTTTATTGATTCCTGCCTTTGCCATATTCGTATCTGTCACAATATGTGCCCCGCTGCGCAGCAGTGCAATTGCCTGCGAAACGGCATCCGCAGCATACGTCATTGTTTCTGCATAACTAAAATCTGCACTTGTATGAATCACACGTTTCGTAATTGCTTCCTGCTCCTGTGGTAAGACAATATTCTTTTGCTGCAATTCTGCTTCGATTATTTCAAAACTCCGCTTTTCAATATCCTGCGGAAGAATCATTTCAATTTCTTTCATTTCTTTCCTCTATCTGACATTGTTGCATTGCCAGCAGCAATGCCTCATTCTCTGCATGCGTGCGAATGGCTATGCGGTAAAATCCTGTTGTCAGCCCTTCATAATCACTACAGTCCCGTATCAAAATCTGCTGTTGTAACAATCGTTTCTGCCAGGGAATCGTCTTTTCATAAAACAGCATATAATTCGCATGGCTCGGATACACCTTGCATCCCATTGCCTGCAATCCCTCACGTAAAAATATGGACTCTGCTTCTAATAATGCTCTTGTCTTTTCCAGATATTTCTTATCTTCCAATAACTGCATTGCCGCAATGCCCGCTTTTTGAGCGATCACAGATACATTCCATTCACTCAGCTGCTTTTTGATCAACGCCGCATCTTTTTCTGCCGGGCAAAAAAGATAACCCAATCGCACGCCCGGAATTGCCATGCTTTTTGTCAGTGCCTGCAGAATAAACACATGATTCCACTGCTTGCTCTCCTGCAAAAAGGATGCTTCATCCCCCTCTCTCGTCAATGCAATAAAACATTCATCCACTAAGAGCCTTGCTCCTATATCAGCACAGCACATACTTACTTTTTCGAGATACTTATGCGATAACAATGCTCCGTTTGGATTGTTTGGATTGGTTAAAATAACAAGCTCCGGCTGCTTTTCTTTGAGAAACGATAACAGTACATCATCCAAAGCAAATGCCTGTTCCTCTTTTGCATAAAAGTAACAGATTTCACAGGAAATACTGCGAAGTGCGTGCAAATATCCTGAAAAACAAGGTGCAACGACAACCGCTCTTTTCGGGGCATACGCACGCACAAATCCAAGCAGTAGTTCCGATGCTCCATTTCCACAAAGAATGGTTGCTTTCTCACATGCATATTGCTTTGCAATTGCCTCACGCAAGACTTCACACTGCTCATCCGGATAAACATCCGCCAAAAGAAGCGCCTCCTGCATTGCCTGCTGAATCTCTGGCGCAATGCCTGTCGGATTCACATTGATGGAGAAATCTATATTCACTTTATTACGATATCGGTCTCCTCCGTGCATGCTGTTTTCCTTTTCTATATCATTACAACTGCCATAATCACCGCACAAACCAGCAGGAAAAAAATAGCCGCACCATATGCCAAGTGATTCATGTGCAATATATCTTCATAAACAATCGGACGCGTATCATCCCCTAAATATGGTTTTTTTACAACTTTTCCAAAGTAGCTTGCATCTCCGGCAAGACGAATTCCCAGTGCCCCCGCGCACATTGCCTCTGTCTGTGCTGCATTCGGACTGGCATGCTGATAGCGGTCTCTTTTATAAATGTGCCACGCCTTGCGAGCATTATAGTTTTTTCCCATAAATACCGCTGCGATAAAAAGACAATATGCACTGATACGCGCCGGAATATAATTCACAATATCATCCAGTTTGGCTGCACATCTTCCAAAATCAAGATACCGCTCATTTTTATAGCCGATCATGGAATCCATGGTGTTGATTGCTTTATAGGTAAATCCCAGAACCGGACCACCAATTGCCAGATACAAAAGCGGCGCAATCTCACCATCTGATGTATTTTCTGCCACTGTCTCAATAGCAGCTTTTGCAACACCTATATCACTGAGCTCATTTGTATCCCTTCCAACAATCATGGATACTGCATATCTGGCATCTTCCAATGTTCCCCTTTTCAAACAGCGATACACTTTTTTACTTTCCTTACATAAACAGCGTAGTGCTAATGCCTGATAGGTCATCAAAAGTTCTATTACGCAGCCAAGCACCGGATGAAGCCAATATGCGCCTGCCAAAATGCCTGCTGTCACGCATAAGGTTACAAGACATACCAGTAACACGACACAGCATCCATAGGCTCGCTTTTTATCCGCAGCCACTTCCCTTTCATTTCCTTTTTCACCAAGAAAATGGTTTTCTAAGGCAGCGATAAAACGTCCGATCAGACGCACAGGATGTGGAAATGTATAAGGGTCTCCCAAAAGCAGATCTAATAAAAATCCACCGATAAAAGCAATCATATGGTACATCACGATGGTCTCTCCTGCATCTCATTGTCTTCCCCTAAAAGTGGCTGCATCGAAACCAGATTCCCGGAAGCATCCATATACATACGATATCCGCCTCCATTATTTACCATATGACTATAATAATCATCTCCGGTCAGCTGGGATGTAATTGCCATAATGGTTCCACCATGTGCAACAATAGCAGCTTTTTTTATACCGTCTTTTTGCATGCTTTTTACCACTTGTAAAAAGCCATCAAGCGTACGCTCACTGAATTTTTTCATGGATTCGCCCTGCGGAATTTTTGTCTTTCCACGTGCTGCAATCCACAGCACATACGATGGTCTATGTTTTAGTTGCGCATGCGATTTCCCCTCAAACACGCCAAAATTCATCTCGCGCAATCCCTCCACCAGCTCTGGCGTCTGTTCCGGATAAATCAATGCTGCCGTCTGTCTTGTCCGAAGCATGGGACTTGCATATACTTTTTCAACGCCAGGATAACTGCCTCTTCTGATTTCTGCTTTTCCTTCCTCAGAAAGGGGCTGATCCGTTCTTCCAATATATTGTTTCTGTTTGTTTCCTTCTGTTTTTCCATGACGAATCAACACAATCTCTATTTGATTTTCTGTGGTATCTGACATATGATTCTTTCCACCCTTTCTGCTTTCTTTGCATAGCGGATCAAAAGTGCTCCGACCAGATCCCGATATGCTCTATCCTCCTGTTGTAATGGCACTACGCCATTTCCAACTTCATTGCTGATCAAAATCAGATGCGATGTTTTTGCACAGACTGCATCTACATACTGCTGCATCTGTTCTAATGTTTTTTCCTGCTGCTGCCATAAGCGCACACATCGATGAAAATGATTCCATAGAATCTCCTCCTCCCAAGTCACATCTAAAAGGTCATCTATATTTGTTTCATCATACAAAGGTGCCTTTTTATATTTTTCTTTTGCATATGCTTCTTTTCCCTGTGATGCGCCGCCAAGAATCAATTCCATTGTCGTTTTCATCCATTTCTCCTTTTACTGTAACACAAGATATACCCCTACAACAATGACAGACCATAATTCTGCCATGCATACGTAATACCCTGCCAAATCACCGGTGATGCCGCCAAATGTCCGCTTACTCATCCTATAATAATACAAAAACATCAAAAGATTTGCTGCCGCGACAAGAAAGCCATATTGTTTCGTGCAATACACTGCGGCACCCACAGCAATCACCATCTGCATAATAAGGCCGATTGAAACATTACGCCGATCTGACGTATCTGCTTCGGTATACAGACTGCCTTCTTTTTTTGCTGCCGGAAAATGTAAAACAGACCAGCCACTCAGACATCTGCTCATAAAAAAACTAAAACATAGTGCTGCAATTGCCGCTTTTTTATCAATGACAGATAAAAATCCAAAGGCGAACAACACATAGAGCAACAGATGGATGACTGCAAATGCTCCTATATGCGGATCTTTTAAAATATCCAGCCTTTTTTCCCGCGTTTGATAACTGCTTTGCGCATCTTTTGTATCCATAAAACCATCTAAATGGAAGCCACCGGTCACAAGAATCGGCAGTGCGATTGCCATGGTAAGATACAAAACCGATCCAATGGAAAACTTTTCCGTTATACAGTACCAGCCCCATTCAAGCAATCCGATAACAGCACCGATCCATGGAAAAAAGAAAAGATGATAACGCATATCTTCCGATGCCCATTCAAAACGTGGCATGGGAATCTTTGAATACATAGAAAATGCCACATTACATGCTTTTACTATCTTTTTCATATGTCCATACTCCTATCCTTCTTTTTTATGACCACCGGAATGCCTGCTACCACTTCAATCACTTCATCCGCACGTTGCGCCAGCGCCTGGTTAATCTGCCCCAACGCATGCAGATACTGCTGCATAGCATCATCGTATTCTGCTCCATCTTCAAAAATATTGTTGGTAACAATCACGCCATGCTTTCCTTTTTTCATCAGCGCCTCCATCTCGCCTACGATCTTTTTTATAACAGCATCCGCTGCCTTAACACCTCGCTCATCAAACATTTCATTTGCCACCAGATTCGATACGCACTCAAGCAGCCAGGCATCAGCATCTTCCAACACAACGTCCGCGATATCACGCTGTTTTTCGATGGTACAAAAACCTTTATCTTTTCGCATATCACGGTGCTTTTGTACACGTTTTTCTCCCTCAGAATCCCACACTTGCATGGTAGCAATATAGTATTTTTTTGCTGCCTGCATCTGCAGCAGCCGTGTTTCTGCATAAGCAGATTTTCCGCTTGCACTACCGCCAATGACTAACACAATCATCTTGTTTCCTCATATCTTTGATACGTCTCTACCCCTGCTGCTGCAAAAGAATTTGTCTCTTCATAAACTGCTTTTGCCATATGAAGCATAGGAAGTAACATCATAGCTCCCGTTCCTTCCCCAAGTGCCATCTGCGCATCAATCACCGGGTGTAAAGAAAGCGCCTGCACCAGTGCACATGTTGCTGGTTCTTTACTGCTGTGCGATGCGATCAGGTATGCTTTTGTTCCCGGCAAAAGTGTTTCTGCTACCAGTGCTGCCACCATACTGATCATACCATCTAGAATCAGTGGTATTTCATACAATGCCGCAGCCATACATGCCCCTGCCATACCGGCAATATCAAAACCACCAACAGCACACATCACTTCTTCTGCATCGGCGTGTTCTAAGTCCTTCTTTTCTATGGTTTGTCGAATCACCTGTTCCTTTTTCAAAAGTCCCGCATCGCTAAGCCCTGCTCCACGCCCAACTGCCTGCAAAGGATCTAGATGCAGCATGGCACAGGCAATTGCACTGCTTGTCGTCGTATTTCCAATTCCCATCTCTCCAATACAGACAAAATCCAGCTGTTCCTGTTTGCACGCATGCACTGCATCCATACCGCATTGCATTGCCTGTTTCATCTGCTGCAGATTCATGGCATCTTCCTGAAAGAAATTTTTTGTTCCCATTGCAACTTTTCGGTCGATCACACCCGGCAATGCCTCATTTGTATTGATGCCCAGATCTATCACCTGTATCGCACAACCCGCCAGATGTGCCATTCTGCCAACAGCTGTACTTCCTGCCGCAATATTTTTTGCACAAATTGCTGTCACTTCCTGTGCCGACTGACTGATTCCCTCTTCCACAATGCCATTATCGCTGCAAAAAACACATAATTTTCCTCGCTCTATCTGCGGATTTTCTTTTCTTTGTATGGCTCCTATCTGCGCCAGCATTGGCTCAAATGTCCCCATCCCATCGAGTGGTTTGGCAACGCGGTCCCAATGCTTACAAATTGCCGTATAAACCGACGCATCATAGCCTTTTACCTGCTGCTTTTGTTCTAAAATCTGTTCAATTGTGATCCGTTCTTCCTGCTGTCCCATCTTTTTATCCATTTCTTTTAGATTGCTGCTTCCTGTAACATCTCATAAATGCGCTTCATATCCATATGCTTACGGATACCATCTGCCAGCAAATCATACTGTTTTTCTTTAAAGCTCTGGTAATCCGTTTCATCCAAATTCTCAAGGCACACGCCTTTTCTTTTGGCCAGGCACTGACATAAATCATATGCCAATGTTCCCTCATCAAAAATGCCATGTACATAGGTACCATACACATTCTTCTGCTGACCGCCATCCCATGCAGCCGCTTGTTCTTCGCCCATATCATTAAACTGACAAAGTGCGTTTACGCGCTGCACTGCGCAGGTTCTACCCATATGAATCTCATAACCCATCATCTTTTGTGTACCAAGAGGTGCCAACGCACCTTCTGTCAATGTTATCGTTCCCTGCACCTGACTGCGCCGCTTTTGCGTCATCAATTCGGTTTCCATCGGTAAAAGTTCCAAACCCCGGATTTCTCCTGCCTCTTCCACTCCATGTGGATCACGGATACACATACCAAGCATCTGATATCCACCACAGATACCAAAAACCGGGCCGTGCTCCGCAAACTTTTTAACGGCACTTTCCATGCCACTCTCTCGCATCCAGACTAGATCTGCCATCGTATTTTTTGTCCCCGGTAAAATAATCATATCCATTGCCTCGATTTTATCCGGTTTTTGAATGTAATGGACACTCACACCTGCGATCTGATCAAACACATTGAAATCCGTAAAATTAGAAAGTCTCGGCAGACGTACCACACCTATATTAATAAGTGTCTTTTGTTTTTCCTCCAAACGAATACTTAAGCTATCCTCATCATCAATCGTAAGCTGCATATAAGGAACGACACCAACAACCGGCACGTCTGCTTTCTCTTCTAACATCACAATGCCCGGATCTAGAATCGTCGCATCCCCACGGAATTTATTAATAACCAGACCTTTTATGCGCTCTTTTTCCTTTTCGTCCAGAAGCATGATGGTACCGAGCAGCTGTGCAAACACACCACCGCGATCGATATCTCCCACCAAAAGAACCGGTGCATCTACCAGTTCTGCCAGCCCCATATTCACAATGTCATTTTCTTTAAGATTGATTTCTGCCGGGCTTCCTGCCCCTTCAATCACAATGATATCCGCCTTTTTCTCCAAGCGTTGAAATGCTGCAGCAATATCAGGAAGTAATTGTTTTTTATATGAAAAATAGTCTCTGGCTTCCATATTTCCAATCACATGGCCTCCCACAATAATCTGTGAGCCATGGTCGTTCGTTGGTTTTAACAATATGGGATTCATATCTACATCCGGTTCTATCCCTGCCGCTTCCGCCTGCATCACTTGTGCACGCCCCATCTCAAGACCATCTTTTGTAATGAAAGAATTGAGTGCCATATTTTGTGATTTAAAAGGTGCTACCCGATAGCCATCCTGCACAAACACACGACATAACCCTGCTACCAAAAGACTCTTTCCCGCATTAGACATCGTCCCCTGCACCATAATTACTTTTGCCATGGCATTTCTTTCCTTTCCCAGAATTTTCCCTGTTCTTTTGCATATGAAATAAGATCCCGGTTTGCCTGATTTCCAGGACCAAACTCCGTCAGCGTCGTCATGCACCAGGTGCATGCATCAATTCTTTTTCGTGCTTCTGTGATTTGTGCCATGGTAATCGGATAGAAGGCAGGTGCTGACACAACATCTGTCGCCAGTGCTCTTGCCGCCGCATATTCCACATCATTTTCCTGCAAAATACCGGCAGAAAACGCAATTTGCTCACGCTGCAGGGCATAATACATTGCCACACCACTTCCGCCGCCACCAATGACAAACACCTGTGGTGTTCCCTCTGCTCTCTGCAAAAACATATTGCCGGAAATAACATCAAAATTTTCAGGTTTCACATCATATAAAGTGGCTATCGTATCCCCGCAGAATATTTCTTCCGGTTTTCCCATCGCACAAATACTGTCCCCATCGACACATGCAACAACGTCGGATACCTTTTGCGCTAAATCGAGTTCATGCAGCGACATGACAACCGCCAGATTTTCCTTGCGTGCCATCTCTCTTACCGACTGTAAAATTTCCAGCTTGTAATGCATATCCAGATAGGATGTCGGTTCGTCCAATATCAAAATATCCGGTTCCTGACACAGTGCACGTGCTAACATCACACGCTGTCTTTGCCCATCACTCACTTTTGTAAAAAGCTTATCTGCCACATCAAGCGCATGCAGACGACACAGGGCATCTTGTACTTTTTTCCTGTCTTCCTCCCCTAAAATACCAAATCGGCCGGTATACGGATAACGCCCCGTCTCTACCACTTCACGACACGTCATAAGTTCCGGTGCAATCCGTTCTGTCATAACCATGGACATCTTTTTTGCAAGTGCGGTATCCGTGATCTTTTCTACCGCATCACCATCAATCCAGACATTTCCTGCAATGGTTTGCAGCTGTCTTGTTATACTTTTTAGAAGGGTTGATTTTCCCGAGCCATTTGGACCAATCAGTGTCAAAATCTCTCCCGGATGCACACAAAAATTAATATTCTCTAATACACTTTTTCCTTCGTAGCCAACAACCAGGTCAGCGACAGCGATCTTTTTTTGTTCTTTTTGTTCTGACATCCTCTGTCCCTCCCATATGTTTATCTGGCATCCTGTCTTTTTACCATCATCACAATAACCACAGGAACTAAAAATACTGCAGTCACTGAGCTAATGCTGATTTCCGTCGGCGCAAAAAGACTTCTGGCAATACCGTCACAAAAAAGTGTTACAACAGCACCACCCAAAAAACATCCCGGAATCAAATACAGTGGTTTTGCCGTTTTCATTGCCTGCTTGATCAAATGTGGCACAGCAATTCCCACAAAGGAAATCGGCCCGGCAAACGCGGTTACACATCCGGAAAGCAGGCTGGAGAGTAAAATTAAAAGAACACGAAGCAGGCGGATATTTACCCCCATGTTTCTCGCATACGCTTCTCCCATCTGATAGGCGCCGATTGGTTTTGCCAGTAAAAAAACAGCGACCACCGTTATACACACAAGTACTGTGAAAAGCAGCACATCCGTCCAGTCTGTTCCGGAAAAACTACCCATAGACCAGTTATGCAAATTCACTATATTAGAGTCTGATGCAAATGTCACAAGAAAATCCGTAACTGCAGAACAGATATAACCAATCATAATGCCACATACAACAAGCAGCGACATTTTATGTACACGCATGGACAAAAGCAGCACAAAGCCCATTGCTAAAAGTGAACCGAAAAACGCAGCCAGTACCATAGCAAATGATGACATTTGTATTCCTTTTCCCAGGCATACAATCATGACAACGGCAACCACCATCTTCGCTCCGGATGAAATGCCCAATACATAAGGTCCTGCAATGGGATTTTGAAAAAAAGTCTGTAACAAAAATCCGGATACCGCCAGCGCTCCTCCCAAAAATAGTGCCGCCAGCATACGAGGCATACGAATATCCCATACAATATGATAAAAGGTACCTTCTGTCGTTTTGCGAAACAGAACCTCACACATCTGTGATGCTGTAACGCTCACGCTTCCCGAACCAATATTCCATGCCACCAGTAACATCAGTAATGCCACCAGTCCCATCATTGTTACAAAAAATCGCTTCATGTTATCTCCCATCAATTGAGTTTCTTTAAATAGGTCAGATGATCTTCCTCGCCAATCAATACCGCATGCATATCTTCTACAAATTCTGCCATTCCAGTCGATTCCTGGAAAAAGTTTTTTGATGTACAGTACACATTTTTCTGTTTAACCGCAGAAAAGTCGGAAAATAATCCATTTTTGCGTAAAAGGTCATCGATGCTTGTAATCTCTCCCTCGATTGCACTGTTGTAAATCAAAACATCTGCATCCCATGCCGCACTGTAGAAGTCTTCCATCTGCATGTTCATGGTAGAAAGAGCGTTTTCTTCCTCTGGAATCACATCATTTAGTGCATAATTTCCACCTGCCATGCCAATCATCTGCGCAATATAGTCATTTGGCTTTCTGACATTTATCGCACCGGCAGAATTCACAGAGAAAAATGCTACTTTTTTCCCGGTATTTTCCTGTTCTAATAATGGAATTATTTTTTCCTCTTCACTTTTAAAATAGGACTCTGCCGCATCTGTTGCATCATATAGCACACCATATAACTTGATCCACTCCAATCGTCCAAGCGGATGCGACTCATAACTGGATCTTTCTACCAGAACCGGTATCCCCAGTTCTTCGAGTTTTTCTTTTACCTCCGGCGTATGATAAATCATGCTGTTTTCAATGGCCAGATTACAACCCGCCTGCAAAATACATTCATAATCCGGGGCACTATATTTTCCGGCATAAAGAATATCGCCCTGCTTCATCGCTTCCTGCGCTTCTTTGATATACCAATCTTTTTCTTTACTTCCCGATAAACGAACATATGACATCACATCCAATTGACGGATAAAATCCATAACTGACGTTGATACAAGATACGTCTTATCCAGTGGCTGCTTTAAAACCACAACATCTTCCGGTAAGTTTTTCGGTTCTTCTTCCTTCTCCGGCACAAGCAGATAACGCCCCTCTTGTTCAATCGTAATTAACGTGTATGGATCGTAATACTCCACATGAAATTGTGTGGCATACGAAAGCGTCAGCTCTCCTGTTTTTTGTAAGGAGGCAAATGAAATCCGATCCGTAGTATCAGACTGACTCTGCACGCCACATGCGCCCAGAGTCAGCATCATAACCACAGCAAGTAACAGGCTCATGCCTCTTTTTTTCCAATTTCTCATCTTGCTTTTTGGTTCCTATTCTTTTATTTGTCTTCCAATGTAAAATACAATGTATAATCGATTTCATGAGGTGTACTCATGGCTGTTGTATCACCTACAACGTCAAGTGGTTCTTCGATATTTTTTACCGGTATGGTAAACGTAGATCCCATGCCTTCTTCTGCTTCATTTTCATATTTTTCACCATCCACAAGCATATAATCATAATGACTGCTGCTCCAGATAATGGTTGCTGTTATTTTTCCGTTCTTAACCGTAATTTCTGTTGGGGAAGCTACTGTTGCTTTACCACTTCCACCTTCCAAGCGAACATCCACAAGATAGGTTCCGTCTGCTAACGTATCTGATTTTTTTGCTGTACATCCCACGAACGAAATAAGCATCACCAGCAGACACAAAACCGTTGTGCCATATCGTTTCCAATGATTTCGTTTTTTTTGTATTTTCATGATTCTTCTACATTCCTTTTTTACTGCTGTGGACTAGATACAATGACCTTGTGATCATACCATGTGCCTTTTGTTCCCAAAAGTGCAAGGTCAAATTCCTTATCCAGATATGGAACCGGCACATCAAATCCGTTGACTTCTTCCGTTGTTCCATCACTATATGTCACGGTATCTACCGTTGGCTGTAATACATTCTTTGTATCTTTTTGCGCATCCGCTGCAAGTCCTTCATAAAGGTTTACAATTTTCTTTGAAGTAAGAGAAATATGAATGGTCATCTTACCATCTTTTACGGTCAGCTCGCCCAAATCATTGTTTGCCTCATTGACATGAAACATGCTGCTGTCTGTTGTAAACTTTGCCTGATAAGTACCATCTGCAAGCTTTGCTGTACCTTCTGCATTTGCTGCAGGTTCTACAATAATGCCGGTAGATGCAATGGCATCCTTTGTATGCTGTACATAAAGCTTTTGAATTGCTTCGATTTCGCCAAGTCCTGATATCTGACATTCTACAGAATCAAATGCCTTAGAAGCTTCAAACTGGCTCTTCCAGGAATCTTCATCATCCCCTGCCATATCATTGTTTGCATGGTCTCCGGCAACCACCATCAGTGGACGTAAAATTACGTTCTTATAGCCTGCTTCTTTAACGGCTTCAATGACATTTTCACAAGCGGTCTCTTCCGGCTCGCCCTCTACGGTTCCGATAAACACATTATCATAACCTAATTCTTCCATCTGTGTTGCCATCTGTGAATAGCTTACTTTCGCTGTGTGAGAAGTACCATGTCCCATGAATACAAATGCAGTGCTATCTTCTTTTGCAGCATCCAAAGAGTCATATTTTGCATCTTTTACAGCTTCTGCTGTGATTGCCTCTGCAACTGCCTTTTTATCTGCATTGATTACTTTTGCATCTGCTCCCACTTCACCGAGCAATGGCTCTGCAACAGAAACAGAATCAAACTTATCCGCATATTCTTTGACTGCTTCCATCAATTCATCGTATTCCGCACCATGCATTAAATGCGTTGGCTGAATGACAAGATTTTTCACGCCATTGTCTACGGCACGATCCAATGCCTGTTCTACATTATCAATTTTTTCATCATCTCTTGCCTGGATATGATTGATGATGATCTGTGCTGTGAAGGCACGTCTTACAGACCAGCCTGGATTTGCTTCTGCGATTGCCTTTTCTACACCACCGATGTCTGCAGTACGGCTATCGTTAAAGGATGTACCAAAACTTACAACGAGAATCTCATTATGGCCGATGTCATCCTGGTTCAATGGATCATCCTTAGAGGCATCCCCTGTATCTCTTCCAAAATAATCCGGGTCTGCGTTCTCGCCACTGACAAGTTCCTTTTGTGCATCTGTCAAAGCATCCCATGCTTTCTTTGCAGCAGCGCACTGCTCGTCTGTCTTATCTGTTCTTTCCTGCACATAAATGGCATCAATCAACTCTGCCACCTTATCTGCTGCTTCCTGATCGCTTACGGTATTACTTGTCTGTGCTGCGTCTTTGCTGCCACAGCCGGTTGCAAGGCCAACGGCTAACATGCATACCATCATAAGTGAAATTACTTTCTTCTTCATCTGATTCCTCCTATTATTTCATTGCTTTTCACAGGATTCGAACAGGTCATATTCCCACGAAAAAACTGTATAAAAAGAAATACTCTGCCCCATATAAAAAGGAACAGAGTAATCAAATCCTAATGCAAGCCAAAATCTGCACACCAAAAAAATGCAATTTTGCATTACTTAAAACAGTACGACCAATGCCTCGTGATCTGGAATGATTCCTGTACCAAACAACTGGCAGGTTTCCTGGCTGAAAGATCATCACGCGTTTCTCACCTTCCCAATGCCTTTGCATCAGTGGCGTAAAAACAAAAGAAACGCACTCCCTAATCACAGTGACGAGATCGTACAGGAATTTCACCTGTTTCCCTTTTAACCCTTTCTCAAGCCTGTCTCATCCTGGAAGGGCACCAATTATTTCTCTATGAAATTCGCCTTATTCTATCACATTCCATTTCGCATTTCAACGAAAAACGAAATCAGTCTCCGTCATTCGCGCCATAACCTGTAAAACGAGTCAGGTCATCTGAAATGTTCTTTACTTCATCCGATGCTTCATATTCTGTATCTTCATATAGCTCCTGATGAAGCTGTACCACATTGGTTTCTAAGCTGCATGGAACAACCGCATCACCAATGCCATCACCAAAACGGTCGGTTGACTTGGAAAATGGAAATCCCTTAGTTTCGCCAAGATTATAATCCATCATATTCTTTGCCAGATAAATCATCTGATCCATCTCAAGGCTGGTATCTACATCCGGGAATACACCACTAATCAAGGATGCTAATTGTGCCGGATTTGCACTCTTTGCTTTTGCAATAATCTGGGTTAAAACGGTACGTTGCCTTTCCGTTCTCTTAAAATCATCCCCTACCGTAGAACGAATTCTACAATAAGCAGTTGCCTGCACACCATCGAGATGCTGCATACCTGCAGATACCGGATTGGCTTCCTTGCCGACAATAGCACCTACTTCTCCGATATAGCCACCATTCATTGCCTCAACTTCTGCATCCGACAATTCAAGATCAATACCGTCTACCGCATCCACTGCATTTACAAGTGCCATAAAATCTACTGCGACATAATCTTTGATTTGCAGATCCAAATTGCGGTTTAACATAGCAATGGCATTGTCCATTCCGCCATGATTAAACGCATAATTACATTTACGGAACGTTCCTTCGCCATCAACATCCATCAAGGTATCTCGATAGACTGACACGATTTCTACCTGCTTCGTATAGTTATTAATATTACAAAGCATCACCGTATCACTGTTTCCGCTGTCAAAATTACCATTAGAACGATTGTCCACACCAAAGAAAGCAATGGTTGTGTAACCATCTAAAATGTCATCTGTCTTTTCGTCTTTCCCGCTATTGCCAAACAATATGTATGCAACAAGTGCCAAAATCGCCACCAGAAGAGCAATCACGATAATTGCAATGCGCTTCTTATATGACATACGCTTTTTCTTCTTTTTGTTATTTGCCATAAGAGTTCTCCCTTCCTCTGTTTGTCTTATTACCATACAACTTTTTCCAATTCTTTTATATTTTACCATATCTTCTATAGAAAAAATACCGAAAAGTGGTTAGAATATAGACGTAATATTTTCACTTATATTTTTACACAAAAGGAGATTATCGCATCATGAAGCACAAAATCAACAGTCTCGTTATGATTACTATGAGTACCTTTATTATGGCCATCGGAATTTACTTTTTTAAATTCCCAGATAATTTCTGTTTTGGTGGCATCACAGGTTTTGCAACTGTTATTGCAAAAATCACGCCGCTGAGTGCTTCCGCTTTTACTTTTCTTGCGAATACCATACTTTTGATTATTGGTTTTATTTTTCTGGGAAAAAGCTTTGCATTAAAGACAACTTACGCCAGTATGCTGCTTTCACTGCTTCTGCTTGTCTTTGAAAAATGGATTCCTCTATCTGCCCCACTTTCCAATGAGCCTATGCTGGATTTGATCTTTGCGATTGCCTTACCATCCATCGCCTCTGCCATCCTATTTAATATTGGTGCTTCCAGTGGCGGAACGGATGTCATTGCCATGCTTTTAAAAAAATATACCAATATGAAAGACATCGGCATTGCTCTGTTTGTCACAGATCTTGTGATGATTCTTGTAGCCTGCTTTGTCTTCGACTTAAAAACCGCACTTTATTCTTTCGTCGGTCTGACCGTCAAATCTTTTTTGATTGACGATATTATTGCCACGATCAATCTGCGCAAATCCATCACGATTGTATGTGATGACAAAGATGAAATCTGCTCTTTTATCACAAAAAATCTGGGTCGAAGTGCAACAATTACCGATGGTGTCGGCGCTTATACCAACAGTCAGAAATATATTATTTTCACTTCTCTATCCCGTACACAGGCGGTAGAATTACGAAATTACATTCGCGATAATCAACCGCAGGCATTCATGTCCGTTTCCAGTACCAGTGAAGTGTTTGGCAAGGGCTTTCACTCCATATAATACCCCCTTTCCTATATAAAGGAGCAACATACATGATGAAATGGAGAAAAAAGGATTGTTTTTATGTGCATTTTTCTTGATTTTATGATGGATTATTGTATAATATGATGAGGGTACTTTGAAATGTTTATTTTTTAACAAAGTACTGCTACTATTTTCAAATCATACAGAAAAGAGGTTAAAAGAAATGGCAGAAATCAATTTAAGCAAGTATGGTATTTCCGGAACCACAGAAATCGTTCACAACCCTTCTTATGAAGAATTATTCAAAGAAGAGACAAAGCCGGAATTAGAAGGCTATGAAAAAGGCCAGGAAAGTGAACTTGGTGCTGTAAACGTTATGACAGGTGTTTACACAGGACGTTCTCCTAAAGACAAATACATCGTTGTTGATGAGAACTCTAAGGACACTGTATGGTGGACTACAGACGAGTACAAGAATGACAACCATCCAATGGATGAAAAGACATGGGAAGTTGTTAAGGAAATCGCTAAGAAGGAACTTTGCAACAAGAGATTATTTGTTGTAGATGCATTCTGCGGTGCTAATGCTGATACTCGTATGGCTATCCGTTTTATTGTTGAGGTTGCTTGGCAGGCTCACTTTGTAACAAATATGTTCATCCAGCCAACTGCTGAAGAATTAGAAAACTTCGAGCCTGATTTCGTTGTTTACAACGCTTCTAAGGCAAAAGTTGAAAACTACAAGGAATTAGGTCTTAACTCTGAGACATGTGTAGCATTCAACATCTCTAGCCGTGAGCAGGTTATCATCAACACATGGTATGGTGGAGAAATGAAAAAGGGTATGTTCTCTATGATGAACTACTATCTTCCACTTAAGGGCATCGCTGCTATGCACTGCTCTGCAAACACAGATTTAAATGGTGAAAACACTGCTATCTTCTTTGGTCTTTCCGGAACAGGTAAGACAACACTTTCTACCGATCCTAAGCGTCTTTTGATCGGTGATGATGAGCATGGTTGGGATGACAACGGTGTATTCAACTTCGAAGGTGGTTGCTACGCTAAGGTTATCGATCTGGATAAGGATTCTGAGCCAGACATCTACAATGCAATCAAGAGAGATGCTCTTCTTGAGAACGTAACATTGGATGCTAATGGCAAGATTGACTTTGCAGACAAGAGTGTTACAGAAAACACACGTGTTTCTTATCCAATCAACCACATTGAAAACATTGTACGTCCAATCTCTTCTGCTCCAGCAGCAAAGAATGTTATCTTCTTGTCAGCAGATGCGTTTGGTGTACTTCCTCCAGTATCTATCCTGACTCCAGAGCAGACACAGTACTACTTCTTATCAGGATTTACAGCAAAGCTTGCTGGTACAGAGCGTGGTATCACAGAGCCAACTCCTACTTTCTCAGCTTGCTTCGGACAGGCTTTCTTGGAATTACATCCAACAAAGTATGCTGAAGAACTTGTTAAGAAGATGGAACAGAGCGGCGCTAAGGCTTATCTTGTAAACACAGGATGGAACGGAACTGGTAAGAGAATCTCTATCAAGGATACTCGTGGAATCATTGATGCTATCTTAAACGGAGATATCAAGAATGCTCCTACTAAGACAATTCCTTACTTCAACTTCGAGGTTCCAACAGAACTTCCTGGCGTTGATTCAGCAATCTTAGATCCTAGAGATACTTATGCTGATGCTTCTGAATGGGAAGAAAAGGCAAAAGATCTTGCTGCTAGATTCAACAAGAACTTCGCTAAGTATGAAGGTAACGATGCTGGTAAGGCACTTGTTTCTGCAGGTCCTCAGTTATAATTTCTTTAACCGATTAAATACACTAAAAAAGATGTAAGCGTTTTCGCTTACATCTTTTTTTCGTTAGGGACGCTCCTTTTGCCACAAGGAGTGTCCCTAATGGCTTTATTTTCAGAACCTGAGCGCAACTCCTTCATAACAAACTGTCGCAGAACAGGGAGTCTTTTAACAAGAATTTTTGCCTTTCTCTAATTAAAACTGTCTTTGCAAAGTTCGACAACCGTCTGGGATGATGTTCGTTGATGTCAGATATGAATGCAAAACGCATTAGAGCTTCTTGGAACTTAATTTTTGCCTGGCAACTCGGGTACATGGATGTACCCGAGAGGCGCAACCGTACATGGATGTACGTTTGCGCCGGTTGCCGCACCTCTTATTTAAACTACATCTTAAGTTCCTAGAAGCTCTTATAAGTGATGCCGTTTCATAACTGGCACCAACGGACACATCCTGACGGCAGTCGAAGCTGTGCAAAAGACAGTTTCGTTAAAGCAAAAATTCTTGTAAAGACTCTCCTAACCTGCTCAAAAAGTTTGTTATGAAGGAGTTGCGCACAGGTTTTTAACGCTCATTAAATCCAAAAGGGACGCTCCCTGTGGCAAAAGGAACGTCCCTGACGTAACCTGACGTAACTACTCGTAACGAAGTGCATCGATTGGCGACATATTCGCTGCTCTCTTTGCTGGATAATATCCAAAGATGATGCCGATTAACATCGAAAATACCACCGATATCACAATTGCTGATATGGAAGGGCTGACGGTAATATTCAGCATTCCGGAAAGGTCCGGCTGGTAATTTGTTACCAGAACTCCTACAACCTGTGCAAGAATAAATCCATTCAAAACACCGATTAAAATACCAATCACACCACCCATCAGACAGATGACAACGGCCTCTGTCATGAACTGGCGTCGGATACTCTTATTCTTCGCTCCAAGTGCTTTTCGAATACCGATTTCTCTCGTTCTCTCCACTACACTTACAAGCATGATATTCATAACACCAACACCACCTACAATCAACGATATTGCAGCAATAACGGAAATGGCAATGGTAAGTATCTTCAATACTTGATCAATCTGACCAAGTTCTGATGCCATATCATAACTCTGTAATTCAAAATTTCCTGTATCAGAAAAATATTTTGTATCAAAATAGGCTGCCATATCCTGAGATAACTGGGTAGCATCTTCACCGTCTTTTGCCATAACCTGAAAACTCTGCAGCTCATTTCCCGTACCATTCGCTTTGTTTGTTTCCGCAACATACGTATAAGGAACCAGAATTGGTGTTACCCATTCACGTTCCGATGCCTTTGGATCTCCGCTTCCCATTTTGATGTTATCATAATGGTAAATACCGACAACATAAAACTTCTGAACCGTTCCATCATCCTCAAGCTGCACGGAAATCTCTTTACCGATTGGATTCTGTCCACCCCATGCATATTTTACATACAAGTCTGATACAAGCGCTGTTGTCTTCATCTCCTTGTTATCCTTATCACTGATATTTCTACCCGCTAGCAACTGTAATTTGGTTGCATTCAGATAACCCGGTGTCACACCGCTTACAGAAACTTTTGTTGTAGCCTTATCACCGGTACTTGAGGCAGAATATGTCAATCCTTCCTCTACGCTCACACTATCGACGCGGTCTGCAAAATCTTTTTGAAACTCTGATAATTTTTCATATGTCAGTTTTTCCTTTGCCGTCATTTCCGGGTATTCCCATCGTTCCCATTCCGCATCATTTTCAAACTCCGGCATAATCGCATTCACGTATGCATAAATCAAATTGGTTCCGCCCAATTCACGCATCGTTGATGCAATTGTTTTTTGCAAAGAATTTCCAATGGTCGTAATCGTAATAACCGCACTGATACCGATAATAATGCCCAGCATCGTAAGGAAGGAGCGCAATTTATTTGATTTTAAGCTTTCAAAGGAAAGGCGTACACTTTCTGTCAAATTCATACACTCTCACCCCCAATCCCTTGATCCGCAATGATTCTTCCATCGGAAATCGTAATCATGCGTTCTGTCTCATGTGCAAGTTCCTGACTATGTGTAATCAAAACGACTGTCTTATTCTGTTCTTCGTGTAATCTGTGAAAGATATCCATAACAAGATGACCTGTCTTCGAATCCAAAGCACCTGTCGGTTCGTCCGCCAGTAAAATATTCGGATCATTTGCCATAGCTCTTGCGATAGCAACACGCTGATTCTGTCCGCCTGATAATTCATTCGGTTTATGATCTGCACGGTCTTCCATGCCGACCATTGCGAGAAGTTCCATCGCACGCTCTCTGCGCTGTTTTGGCGGCATATTGGCATACATAAGCGGAATCTCTACATTTCGCACAGCACTCATACGTGGAATCAGGCAAAAATTCTGGAATATAAATCCGATTTCCTGGTTACGAATATCACTCAGCTGTTCATCTTTTAGCTGACTGATATCCTGCCCCACCAGGCGATACGTTCCTTCTGTCGGACGGTCCAAAGCACCAATCATATTCATCAGGGTACTTTTTCCTGAACCAGACTCTCCCACAATTGCAACAAACTCGTTTTGCGAAACATGCAAGTCTATACCATGCAAAATTTCAAGTTCATTGGGCTGACCCACATAATAACGCTTAACAATGCCTTGCATGTCAATTACGTTTGTTTTATCCATAAAGCAGTTAGCCCCTTTCTAATTTGTTGTTGAAAATGTTGTTGAAGAACCTGTTGAACCGTCTCCTGTTCCTGCGAAATTGTTATCATTCTCCGGGAAATATAACTCTACTTCTTCTCCTTCTTCGACTTCGTATGGATAGTTGATAATTGTATCTCCTTCCTTCAAGTCATCCGATGTAATGGCGGTGTAGTAGTTATTTGAAATACCAGGGGTAACGGTTACTTTTTTCACTTTATACTTGCCATTATCCTTTTTCTCGCCTACCATTACATAGCTTGATCCGTCATCGTCCTGTGAAATTGCATCATATGGTACAGCAAGCTGTTCTCCCTCTTCATTTAAAAGGATTTCTACATTGACGGACATACCTAATAACAGTGGTGTTCCCGGCTCTAATGCAATCGTAGCACTATATCCTGAAGTCGAACCTGAACCATCACTCGCTGCACTCTTAGATGCAAAATTAACCACTTTATCAACGGTTCCGCTAAATACCTTGTCACTTCCAATCGCATCTGCACTGATGCTTGCTTTTTGTCCTGCTGCCAGTTTTAAAATATCTTTTTCCTTGATGTTTACATTTACCTTCAGTGTTGTGTCATCCTCAATACGCATCAAAGAACCATTCGAAGGAATACTTCCCTTTGAAACATTCAACTGTGTGATCACACCGGACTGACTTGCGACGACGGTAAGATTATTCAGCTGCTGACGCAATTTGGTAAGGTCAGATGATGAGCTGTTATTTACCGTTGTATTTTTGGCATCTTCTAACGCTTCCTGTGCCGCTATAAGGCTTTGGTTGGCACCATCCAATTCTCCCTGTGCACTCTGCACATTTGCCTGTGCGGAAGCAAGTGCTGCCGATTTGTCCTCTGCAGACTGGTCGCCATTTCCTAACATATTCTGAATGGTCTGATAGTCATTTTGCGCTGCTGCTAAAGCTGCTGTTTTTGCGTTCACCTGTGCGCTTGCTGTATCTACTGCGCGCTGCGCTTTTTGTATGGTACTGGCATTCGCCTTTTGTGCAGCACCATTTTGTTTCTCTAAATCTGCAATCTGCTGCTTGATTTCTTCATCATCAAAGGTACAAAGCACCTGTCCTTTTTCTACATGATCACCAAGTGATACATTTAACTCTTTGATTGCACTACTAACTTCTGTTGTCACCTCGGTCACATTGCTGCTCTCTACGGTACCACTTGTGCTGACAGAACTCGTCATGTCCTGCTTTGCCAGTGAAAATGACTGAATACCATTTTCCTCCTGGGTAATTTCTCCTGCATTATTTTTCATTTTCTTAACCACAATTCCTGCAACAATCGCAACAATCACGATTACCACCAGTACAATCACCAGCTTCTTATGTTTCTTGATTTTTTCCAACATAACACTCTCCTTATGATTTGTATCAAACCGCCACAACATCTTGTTTCGATTTCGTTCTCTTCTCACACTATACTGGTTTTTTTCGCTTAGGTAAATATAGAAACCCTTTATTTTTTCTTAATTTTCCTTAAGAAACTTCATAAACAAAACAGAGTGTCACAAAACATATCCTTTGTTTTCATGACACTCTGCGTCTATTTCTATTCTGTTTTATTTACCTGCGGTTGCTTTCAGTCGCGCCATCGCTCTCGCCAAAGATGCACGTGAGTGATAGTACTCATGGATGCTCTGTTTCTGACGAAGCTGTTCTTCTGCTCGTTCTTTTGCTTCCTGTGCTCTTGCCACATCAATCTCTTCCGGTCGCTCTGCTGTCTCTACCAAAAGTGTCACACGGTTATGCACAATCTCGACAAATCCCATGCCGACAACTGCATATTCCCAGTCTTCACTGCCTTCCGGCTGGAAACGCATTTCGCCTTCGTCAATGGCAATGACCATATCCTCATGATGTGCCAAAATTTCTTTTTGACCATCATATTCCGGCACAATCAAAGAACGGCATCTGCCCGCGTAAAACACACGGTTCGCAGATATAATTTTTAAATAAAATGTATTACTTGCAGCCATAACTTTTCACCTTTCTGTTACAAGAGAAACTACTGCATAGATTTTGCTTTGTCTATCACGTCTTCTATCGTACCTACGTTAAAGAACGCATTTTCCGGATATTCGTCCATTTCACCATCAATGATCGCCTTAAATCCACGAACGGTCTCTTTCAATGGCACATACACACCCTTTACTCCGGTAAAGTTCTCTGCTACATGGAATGGCTGAGACAAGAACTTTTGAATCTTTCTTGCACGAAATACGGTAAGCTTATCCTCATCCGCAAGTTCTTCCATACCAAGGATGGCAATGATATCCTGCAATTCTTTGTACTTCTGTAAAATTTCCTGTACTTTTCTTGCCACTTCATAATGTTCTTCACCTACGATATCCGGCTCTAAGATACGGGACGTAGATTCCAGTGGATCTACAGCAGGATAAATTCCCTGCTCTACAAT
Source organism: uncultured Lachnospiraceae bacterium (assembly GCA_934352055.1). Classification (GTDB taxonomy): domain Bacteria; phylum Bacillota; class Clostridia; order Lachnospirales; family Lachnospiraceae; genus Pararoseburia. The sequence goes on along the minus strand of CAKRJY010000002.1, from coordinate 246,033 downwards.
TTTTCTTGAAAGAACCGTTGTTGCATCCAAATGTGCAAATGTTGTTGCCGGAGCCGGGTCTGTCAAATCGTCTGCCGGTACATAAACCGCCTGTACGGAAGTGACCGAACCATTTTTTGTAGATGCAATACGTTCCTGCAATTCACCCATTTCGGTAGCAAGTGTCGGCTGATAACCTACTGCAGATGGCATACGTCCTAAAAGTGCTGATACCTCAGATCCTGCCTGTGTGAAACGGAAAATATTATCAATAAATAAAAGCACATTCTGATGCTTCTCATCACGGAAATATTCCGCCATGGTAAGTCCTGTTTCTGCGACTCTCATACGTGCTCCAGGTGGCTCGTTCATCTGACCAAACACAAGCGCTGTCTTTTCCAAAACACCGGATTCTTTCATTTCTGTCCACAAATCATTTCCTTCACGGGAACGCTCGCCAACACCGGTAAAAATAGAATAACCGCCATGTTCTGTCGCAATATTACTGATCAATTCCTGGATCAATACCGTCTTACCTACACCGGCACCACCAAACAGACCAATCTTACCGCCTTTTGCATAAGGGGCAAGCAGATCAATGACCTTGATACCTGTCTCTAGGATTTCTTCTGCCGGATTTTGTTCCTCAAATGTTGGTGGCTCTCTGTGGATTTCCCACTGCTCACCATCTTTTAACTGTTCTCCGCCATCGATGGTTTCACCTAAAACATTGAACAAACGTCCTAATGTCTGTTCTCCCACCGGTGTTTTAATGCCGCTGCCTGTTGCAACAACCTCCATATCACGGGAAAGTCCCTCGCTGGATGCTAACATAATACAGCGGACAGTTTTATTGCCAATATGTTGTGCAACTTCCATCACACACTTCTTGTCACCATTTTGTACTTCAAGTGCGTCTCTGATTGCCGGTAAGTCTTCATCGAAAAACTCTACATCGACAACCGGTCCCATCACCTGAACAATTTTTCCTGTCTTCATCAAAAAGCCTCCTTAATCTTAGCTTTTTTATTTTTTACGTTTTCGCTTTTGTGACTTTGCACCAGCGATTACTTCTGTAATTTCCTGTGTAATTGCAGCCTGTCTTGCTCGATTATATAAAATATCCAATTCATGAAGCATATCCTTTGCACTCTTCGATGCTGCTTCCATTGCCATCATACGTGCATTCTGTTCGCAGGAATATGATTCCACCAACGCACCATATACAAAACCAACCACATAATCCGGAACAATGCGATCCATCACCGCCTCCGCCGATGGACGAAGGGCTAATTCCTCGTGTGGAATATCAATCGGTAATTTTATATCAAAGTCCGTCTTTTTCAGTGGCAGCAATTGTAAAATCTGGGTTTCTTCCTGCACTGCATTGACCATCGTTGTATAAATGATGTAGACCTCATCTAATTTTTCTTCCCGGTACATCTCCAACAGCTCCTCCGCGATATTTCGCGCACGGTTTAACGTCGGATTCTGTACAGTATAATGAAACTGCTTATCAATCGCAATTCCACGCTGTTCAAAATAATGACGGCCTAACTCTCCAAGTACAAACAATTCATGATTTGGATGGGAAAGCAAATGCTCTTCTGCCAATTTCAAGACATTATGATTATAGGAACCTGCCAAACCTTTGTCCGCCGTAATAACGATGTAACCGACTTTTCTTTCCTCCATCGGTTTATCTTCATTCGACTTAAAATAGATATCTTCCATATCCGGAAGATGTCGCAAGATTCGACTCATTTCCGACTGCAACGTAAAGAAATATGGTTCCGTATCTGCCAACATTTTCTTTGCCTTCTTCAACTTAGAAGAAGAGATCATGTACATGGCATTTGTGATTTTTAATGTATCATTGATACTTTTGATACGATCCTGTATCTCCTTCGTATTTGCCATAACAACACCTACTATCCTACAAATTCTTTTGCTGCATCAAGCATCTTTTCTACCAGTTCATCGCTGATTGCTTTCGTATTCTCGATTTCTTCGCCGATTTCCGGGTGTTTTAAATCCATAAAGGACAAGACATCCTTTTGGTACTGTTTTACCTGCTTTGTCTCGACGGTATCAAAAAATCCGTGATTTGCCAGGCAAAGTGTCATAACCTGCTCATGCAAAGAAAGTGGCTGGCAAAGTGGCTGTTTTAACAGTTCCATCAATGCTTTACCATGTGTCAGCTGTGCCTTTGTTGCATCATCAAGATCTGATGCAAACTGGGTAAAGACTTCCATCTCACGGTACTGTGCCAAATCAATACGAATACTTCCGGATGCTTTTTTCATTGCCTTTGTCTGTGCTGCACCACCAACACGGGATACAGAAAGACCTACATTGACAGCCGGACGCATACCGGAGTTGAAAAGATTACTCTCCAAGAAAATCTGTCCATCTGTAATGGAAATAACGTTTGTCGGAATATAGGCAGATACATCTCCTGCCTGTGTTTCAATGATTGGAAGGGCTGTAATAGAGCCTCCACCCAATTCATCTGACAAACGACTGCTTCTCTCCAACAATCTGGAATGTAAGTAAAATACATCACCCGGATACGCCTCACGTCCCGGAGAACGTTCCAAAAGCAGACTCAGCGCACGATATGCCACAGCATGTTTTGATAAATCATCATATACAATCAAAACATCTTTTCCCTGATGCATAAAGTATTCTGCCAATGCCGTACCGGCATATGGTGCTACATACTGTAACGATGCCGGATCACTTGCAGTAGAAGAGAGTACAATGGAATAATCCATCGCGCCATGCTTCGTAAGCGTAGATACAATCTTTGCGACCGTGGATGCTTTCTGACCAATTGCAACATAAATACAGATGACATCTTTTCCTTTTTGGTTGATGATTGTATCTGTTGCAATGGATGTTTTACCTGTCTGACGGTCTCCAATAATCAGCTCACGCTGGCCTCTTCCGATTGGAAACATGGAATCAATCGAAAGAATACCTGTTTCCATTGGTGTATCTACGGATTTTCTGTCTACAATTCCCGGTGCATCTTCTTCCATCGGACGATAACCATCCGCCTTAATCTCACCATTTCCATCAATCGGCTCACCCAGTGCATTGACGATTCTTCCAATAAAGGCATCGCCCACTGGTATACCTGCTTTTTTCTTGGTTCTAACAACCTTTGTTCCTTCTTTGATTCCGGTATCTCTGCCAAATAAGATTACACCTATCTCATTTGCACGGATATCTTGAACCATTCCTTTGACTCCATTATCAAAAATTACAATCTCGCCATACATGGCATGATCGATACCATAAATCGTTGCGATACCATCGCCGACCCAAATAACTTCACCTGTCTCTTTACTCTCGTCATTCCAATGGGTATTTTCGATTTCTTCCTGAATAATGGAGATAATATCTGTTGCACTTATTGCGCCCACAGGGGTCACCTCCCGGTTAATTTTCTTTCTAACTGACGAAGTCGTCCCTCATAACTTCTGTCATATTCTTCGTTTTTCATACGAACAATATAACCGCCTAAAAGTGTTTCATCTACGCTCTCCGTCATCACTATTTTATAATCTGGATATTTCTTTTGTAACAGCTGTTCTGCTTCTTCACGCGTCGCCGCATCCGGCTCACCTGCAAAAATGATCTGCGCCTGTATGATATGATTTTGCTCATCCCAGTACGCATAATAAGCATCAAAAATCTGACGCATTATATCGCACTCTCCCAAATGACTCATCATTTTAAGGAAGCTTACCATCATCTGTGGCATTTGTGCCAGCGCACATACCCGCTCGATAATCTCATATTTTTTTGCTTCCGCAATTGTCGGATTTTCTAATACCTCTAACAATTCCGGTGTCAAAAAGATGAGTTCATCCGCTTTTTCTACCACTTCGCGCTCAACCGGCAGCTGATACAAAACTTTTGCATTATTGATTGCTGCCTGCGTCATGAGCATCACCTGTCTTTACAATTTTTCTTGCTGCAATGAGCGCCAACTTAGCAATTTCTGCTTCAGCCGCCTTTGTTGCCTTTTCCTGCTCGTTTGCAATATCGCTCTTTGCCTTTTCTAACATGGCATCTGCCTCGACTCTGGTTTTTTCCAAAGTCATCTCGTGTTCCTTTTGTGCACGGTCTCTGGCTTCCAGAATAATCTGATCTGCCTCTGTCTTTGCACTCTCCAACTTATCCTGATATGCAGCCTTTAATGCCTTTGCGTCATCCTGCTCTTTTTTTGCATCTGCAAACTGGCTTTTTACCAGATCATCTCTGGAATTGATGACATTCATAACCGGCTGATATAAAAATTTTTTAAAGATCGCATAAAGGACCAACAGATTGACTACCGTCCACAGGATGTTCCATGGATCTATACTCAGCATAACTGTGCCTTCCTTTCACTTACTTTTTAGCCTAAGAAGAGGATGATCAAAAGGGCAATTACGAAACCATAAATAGCAGTTGCCTCTGCAAGCGCACATCCTAAAAGAAGTGACTTAGAAATCTTGCTTTCTGCTTCCGGCTGTCTTGCGATTGCGTCTACTGCAGAACTGGTTGCTTTACCAATACCAAGACCTGCTCCAATACCTGTTAAAACGGCTACACCTGCTCCAATTGCTACTAATAATGTTGCTGACATAATTTTTTCTCCTTTTTCATTACATATTTTTATTTTGTTTATTCGGTTGCTTCCTTTATGAACAACCCGGTCAGGAATACAAATACATACGCTTGTATCAGACCATCAAAAATATCAAAATAGCAGCTAAATACTGCCGGTACAACTGCCGGTACAACCATTTTCAAAAGCTCCATGATAACAAAAGAACCTAAAACGTTACCAAACAGTCGCATACATAGGGACAATGGCTTAATAAATAGTTCCAGTATATTAATCGGTAAAACGACCGGCATCGGTTCTGCAAAACTTTTTACCCAACCTTTTGTGCCTTTCGCACGTATGCTTGATACCTGGATTAATATAATACTCATCAGTGCCAATGCCGCAGTGACATTCATATCCTTCGTTGGTGGTTTGAATCCCAAAAGACCTATCAGATTCGCCACACCAATGTAGATGGCTACAGCAGAGAGATATGGAATATATGCTTTTCCTTTCTCTCCTACGGTCTCATCAAAAAAGTCGTGTAAGAACTTTACGCCTGTTTCCACAACAATCTGTCTTCGTCCCGGATTCTGTATGCTTAAGTTTCTTCCTAATAAGAAGAAAACAACTGCAAGCACTGCCATGATAATCCATGTAACAACAACAGATTCATAAATGGGAATTCCTCCAAATAGTGGAATGGTAAAGACTGTCTCACAGTTTAACTCTTCCATCAGACCATTTACCAGAGCATCCATCTGTATACCTCCTTTCTTAAAAAATAGTATTTTTCTTAATTTACGTAACGATTTTAATCTTGCAAAATTTCATTGTCAATCTTTACCATTACGCACTTTTTCTCATGATTTCTTTGTATTTTTTCATGTACATTATCCTTACTTTTGCTATTTTTTGTTTTTTCTTTTGTGCAAATTACACATTGTTTTTTTGTTAAAAAAAGAGATGATTTTCAACAAAAAAAGTTTTTGTCAAAAAAAAGACAAAAACTTTTTATATTTTTTACATATTTACTTTATATTTCACATATACAAAGCTGTCTGCATGTCGTAAAACTTATACAATCGCAATGATATGTCGCACTCCTAACGCTTTGCTATTTCTTTTTGTAATGCATTCCACACTCGTTTTTTATCTGCACTCCACAACGGCGCTACCAGTTGTTTCTTATCGCCATCTCCTGTCATGCGGTGAATCACCATATCCTTTGGTAATAGTTCCAGACAATCGGCTACGAGTTCTACATATTCTTCCATCGTAAATACCGGACAATGACCTGCAAGATATTCCTGTTCTAAATCGGTTCCTTTTAACACATGAAGAAGCTGCAGTTTGATTCCTTGTACACCACTGCTGCCAACATATGCAACTGTTTCCTTCATCATATCTTTCGTCTCACTCGGAAGTCCTAAAATCACATGCGTAATCACTTCGATGCCACGTTTTCGCAGCTGTCTGACTGCCTCATCATAAACAGGCAGTGCATAGCCGCGGCGGATGTCTTTTGCCGTGTTTTCATGGATGGTCTGTAATCCCAGTTCCACCCAGACTGGTTTGCTTTCTCGCAATGTTTCCAGTAGAGATAACACCTCGACATCCAGACAGTCCGGACGCGTTGCAATGGATAATGCCACAATATCATCCGCTTCTATCGCTGCATGAAAAATCTCTTTTAAATAAGAAACAGGCGCATACGTATTCGTATACGCCTGAAAATACGCAATGTATTTACCATCTTTATTCTTTTGTTCCACTCGCTTTTTGCCTGCCTCCAGCTGCGTATGTACTGCCTGATGCAGCGTTTGTGCATCCGCTGCACATAGCGCTTGCTTGTCACGACACTTATGTAAAATCTTTTGCATTTGCAAGTGTTCGGCAAAATCGCCACTTCCGGAAGCAGAGCAGAAGATACATCCTCTCGTATCTATAAGCCCGTCCCGGTTCGGGCAGGAACAACCTGCATCTAAGGAGATTTTATAAACCTTCGTTCCAAACGTATGGCGCAGATATGCATTCAGTGAATAGTATTCCATAATTACATTCTTTCCGGTGCGCTAAATCCAAGCAAATCAATACAGATTTCAAGCACATTCTTTGTTGTTTCTAACAAACGAATGTAGCCTGCCTGCTTTGCCTGATCCTCTTCTGCCATAATTTTTGTTTCATGATAGAAATGATTAAACGCATTTGCCAAATCATAAATATAAGCACAGATTCTATGTGGTGCATTTTCTTCATAGGCACCACGCATTGCACTGTTAAACTTTGCAAGCTCTAACATCAAAGACTTCTCGCTTTCTGTCTCTGCTGTTAAAATCTTAGCTCCTGCTGCGCTCTTACCTGTCTCTTCGTATTTATGCAGAATAGACTTCATACGAACAATGGTGTAGAGAATATATGGACCTGTATTTCCTTCAAAAGAAGTAAAGCGATCAATGTCAAAGATATAATCCTTAGAAGCCTGGTTGGAAAGATCTCCATATTTGATTGCAGAAAGTGCAACCGTCTGTGCTGTCTTTCTGGCTTCCTCTTCATCCATTGTCTTATTTTCCATAATCTTCTCATACATCTTGTCATTGATTTCAGAAACCAATGTCTCCAGACGCATAACGCCACCTTCTCTGGTCTTAAACGGCTTGCCGTCTTTTCCATTCATCGTACCAAAGCCAATGAACTTAAGATCTGTGGTATCCGGTACAATACCAGTCTTTCTTGCGCAGCGGAACACCTGGATAAAGTGCAGTTCCTGGCGCTTATCTACGACATAGATCACACTATCCGGATGATAGTCTTCCATACGCCATACAAGTGTTGCAAGATCTGTTGTATCATATAAAGATGCTCCATCTGATTTTAATATCATACATGGTGGAATTTCTTTGGTATCGGTGTCTTCTTTTACATCAACAACCAACGCTCCCTCGCTGACATAGGCATAACCATCTTTTTTCATCTTCTCTACCATGTCTGGAATGTATGGCTGTGCATCAGATTCACCTTTCCACAGTTCAAATGACACATTCAAATTCTCATAGTTTTTCTTCAAATCACTTACTGATACATTTAAAATATGTGTAAGCAATGCCTGATACCCACGATTACCATGTTGCAATTCAAACGTTGCTGTCATGGCTTCTTCTTTGTATGCAGGATCTTCTTTTGATTTACCACTGGCTGTCGGATAAATTTCTTCTAATTCGCTGATAGTAAATGGTGGCTCACTTGGATATTCCCCAGTATAATCCGAATCAAAGTAGCAAAGATTTGGCTGACGCAAGCGCAATTCTGTAATAATAAGTCCCATCTGCAGACCCCAGTCTCCCAGATGCACATCACCAATCATGTTATCTCCCATGAATTTACCGATACGCTTGATGCTCTCACCAATAATTGCTGAACGAAGATGTCCCACATGAAGTGGCTTTGCCACATTTGGTCCGCCGTAATCGATCATAATTGTCTTTGGTTCTGTAACTTTTTCTACACCGCCACGCTCATCTTCTGCCATCGCATTGACATAATCTGTCAGATATGCTGCGTCTAAGATCAGATTCAAAAATCCCGGTGGGCAGGCAATAACACTTTCAAACATCGGGTTGTCCTGCAACTTCTCACTTACCTCAGTAGCAATTGCGATTGGTGCTTTTTTATATTCTTTTGCTGCTGCCATGGCACCATTACACTGATACTCACACAGATCAGGTCTGTTAGACAACGATACTCTTCCATATTTTTTATCGTAGCCACATGCTACAAAAGCATCTGTTATTTCCTGTCGGATTAAATCCAAGATTTCTTTCATAATCTTATCCTTTCTTTTTAAATTGCAAACACATATGCGTTGCAGGAATTACTCTTCTGTTTTAAAGATTTTGAAGCGATTCTTCCATAATGCCTGCTTTAAAAGCATGCCAAGAATGCATATAGAAATCACTTCTCCAATGCCTACGGTCAACATAAGATACCATACAGCATCCTCAAGACCATACACATTGCGTAGTACCAACGGTACAATAATGGTGTTCGCGATAACTGGTGGCAAGGTAAATACAAACTTTGTCTTTCTAAGTAAGTAGGTACCAACTGCTCCAATCAATGTAGCAATACTTCCAAATACAACATCCAGTGCCATACAGCCTGTCAAAATGTTACTGAGCAGACATCCCACAAACAGTCCCGGGATTGCCGCCGGTGTAAAAATAGGAAGGATGGTAAGTGCCTCCGAGATTCTTACCTGAATAGCGCCATTTGCCAATCCAAACGCACTGATAAAGTAAGTCAACACCACATAAATAGCCGCAATCATTGCGGCCTGAGTCAATCGTAACGCATTTGTTTTTTTCATATTTAATTCTCCTTAGTTTTGTTTTACGTGTGGATGGTTTCGAACACACGTTGTATATCCTTGTAATTCTATCATAATTTAGCGTGTTTGGAAAGATGCATGTTTTCTCACAACATGTAAAATCAAACATGTCAGCAAGCAACCAATCAGACATCCGACACTGTCAAGCATCACATCTGTAATCTGACCGCTTCGCCCCGGCACAAACAATTGATGAAATTCGTCTGTTGCCGCATAAGCACTTCCCATAAGCCATCCCCACATGTAAGCTTTTCTCCTGGAAAGCGACAGGCATAGGTTTGTCAGTAAACAGCCCAAAATCGCATACTCTGTCGCATGTGCCATTTTTCGCACAGGAAACTCTATTTTTTCTGCATAATCCATCTGTTCTTCTTTTGGCATTTCCGAGAATCCCGGCACAATCATATGTCCAATTGCCATTCCCACATGCAAACTAGTATCTGTAGATACATCTGCCGGCTGTGCCGAAAAGCCAAAAATGACCGTCATCCACACGACTGTTATGATAAACCATACGACAGATTTATTTTTTTTATTCATTACTATCCTGTTCATTTCGCAGTGCTTCCAGTATGCGCTTTTCGGTCAGCCCTGTAAGAATTACTATATCGCGAATTGCCATACCATTCTGATACATTTTACAAATCATATTATTTTCTCCTTGCGAAACCCCTCGTTCTATTCCTCTCTCAAGTCCTTCGTTTAGTCCATCTTGCCATGTTTCCTCAAATACCGTACACATATCAACCTCTCCTTTCGCTTCTATCTGACTATAGTCTATTTTACAGTTTGCGGCACCTGCTGCAGTGATCACAACACTTTTATCTACTTTATGTTCCTTGGTATATGCAATTGCCGCCTGTTTTATCAAGTCCTTTTGTACTGTATTATTTAGCAGAATTGCCAACAGCTGAAACAAATCCTGATTATTTATATTGTGAAAGTGAAGTTTATTCTTTCGTGCCTCTACTAATTGCATCTTATAATCATTTACAAATGGTTTTACCACATCTTCTAAAACTAACATCGCATGTAAAGACGTTGCTGCATCCCACGGTTTTTCCCCATAATATACAACAACTGTTATCACCGGAATAAATCTATCCGCTTTTCGCATCCGTGACAGATATTCATCCTCTGTTACACCTGATGCTTCCTTATAATTTTTTGCGTTTGCATCATATTGTTTCTTGTATGCTATATAATCATATCCCATCACGCGCATAGGCATCGCATAATGAATATGTTCCTGTGATTCCATTCCAAGCAAAACAAATTCAACATTATGCTTGTTAGAGTGCTTACACAGTTTCACCACATCCCGCGTCATTTGCATACTTTTCATCATTTTCTTATTTTCCACTACCGTTGTTTCCTGTGAATCTACGTCGCATAAATCCTGCGATTTTATTACCACTTCCCCTTGAAACAACACTGCATTGAAAAAATCCGCAAAATGTTCATTATCATTCCAGTATTGTTTTAAAACAACATCTGGTTTTAATTCTATTTTCTGCTGTACCATACACAACTCTCTCCTTATCTTACGTTATTTACATGAAAGTTCGCAAGTACAAATGCTTCATCTTACCTATTATTTTCTCACTTGAGATTCTGAATCGATACGACCCTTTAGAATAAATATAGTAAAAACGAAAAAAGATAGTGTCAGTATAGTATACATGGTATTTCTGATAATGTAAAGGTATTTCAGAACATCCGCACCCAACAAACATACAGTAGAAAACTTTCCTTAAATGTGTTAGACTTGACACAGATAGACAGGGCTACCGAAGAAGACAAATGTTTTGGTATTGATAGGTGGGCTTCCCTCTTCCGGGCGACCACTTGGGAGGAATTGCGTATGATCACAAAAAACAACGAATACATGGATGATGGTGCACAGGTTCTTCTTACCATGAACTCTGACCAAACCATCCGCGATATGTGCTACTTCAGAGAACGTGCCGAAATCGAGGAAAAATACCGGAATGATCTGATCAAGAAACAAGAAGCGGAACTTGCCGAAAAAGATCGCATCATCGCAGAATTACAAGCTCAACTGGCATCACAGAAGTAGATATATTATACTTCAAATCATTATCGTCCGATAAATCTTCACACGAAAAACAGCATAGCCATACCATTTGCTACTCTAAGCATTTGGTATGGCTATATAATTTCAGCAAACTTTCACACCCCTTCTTGTTACAGATTTTTTCTTTCGATTAATCTGTATTTCATTTCCATTTACTGCATACTGAAATCGTAATCCTTTTACCGTTGTAAAGGAATATCCCGCAAAAACTTCAATCGTAGGGTAAGATTTTTCCATCCGATTTTTATTCATAGTATTCCTGCAACTCTTTTATTCGCTTGAGAGCTTTAGGATAATAAGCATCAAGGAAAACATCAAGTGAGATAATATTTGTAAATAGCCCACTATTCTTCCCAGCGAACTTATAATCTGCAACATAATAATTATCTATACCAGATTCCACAACATCCTGCTCGATCATATGCAAACCACCATCAAAGGAATATCCGTCCATTTGAAATAATAAATCCACTTCACAATCTGGGGTTCCATCGAAGTCTCCTTTATCCGCATTCCACTCTAAACTACCTTGCGTACACTCTATCACGCAGTTATGTTTTACTCCAGCTTTTAAATCTCCGGCAATCCAAAATCCTTCGTTCTTCTTTCTGTCGTTGTTATAATACTCTATTCCCATTCCGTGATAGTACCCATCTTGTACATAGCCTTTATATATTTTCGTACTTTTGCATCCTACTTCCAATCCATAGTTGTGATATGTATCACAGTCCTTGGCGAACACGCCATAAGCAATCAGTTCATTGTTATCATAAATAGCGACATACTGATTATCACGATTCGATTCTGGATATTTAATTTTTGTTGCATTCCTTATATCTTCTACTTTAGAGAACATTTTTTTGAAGTTTTCATCTTCGTATACATTATAGGTTTCCGTGACATCTATTCGATTCTGATCTAATTCGCCCTCAGCCAACTCAAATAGAATTCGATCCCATATATCTAAAATCTGGTGGACATTATCATCATACTTCTCTTCTGTCCCATACACACCCAGCGCTTGTAGCAAGTCATATATCTCACGATCCAATATCTGATAGATGTTACCACACATTTTGTATCGCCATTGAAACTCACTTCCCATAATTGGTTTAATCCAATCTCGAAATAAAAACTCTCTGTCTTCCTCTGCGGTATATATTGAAACACCATCTTCATCGGATATTTCCTTTTGCACTGTTTCGACAATTTGCCACAATATTTTTAACTGATTAGTTGTCAATATCAGTGCCATCGTCTCCTCATAGCGGTTCAAATACTCTCGTACTCGATTTGCAACGCCTACTTGTCGCTCATCCACATCTGTCATGAGCCATCGAATTGCCTCTACTACAACTGCGCCCATCAGTTTCTTTGCTATGTCTTTTTTTGCCTCTTCGTTTTCTTCTACATCATTTTTACCCTTATTATAGATATACAATGCAATAAATATAGTCGCTGCCAATGTGCAAATAGCTACTATAACAGCAATCAATGATAAGAATTCGCTCCTCTGCGCCCTGGCAGTATGATAATATAAAGCAAGAGTTATCCCTAACACCACGCAAGTAATTGTTCCAATCACCCAATACCATTTATTCTTCCGCATCCATGCCTCCTTGTAAAATCTCTTCACGTCTTCTCCGCCGATACTCCGCATCTTCTGGCTTCTGATGAAACATCCCACCAATCTCATCCAATACATTCCGATTATCATACATGGCATTAATGTTTTCTCGTAAATCATCAGAAATCATAAATTCGTCGACATCGTCATTTACAATCTGTATACCTTTCGTTTTAAGTGCAGTACATAAATCTTCCATGGTAAGAAAAATAGAACGATTCACATGATTATAATCCCACATATCTTTTACATCGTAGATTGAAAATGAAGTACACTCCTTTATGTCTTGAATAATAGAGCGCGCCTTTGTAATACCTTCGCGTGGAAATATCTTCTGACCTTTGTCCATCATATTGAATACTCGTTCAGACAAAGCCACCGATTGTCGAAAACGTAATCTTTCAAATCGATAATCCTCCTGCAACGAACATGAAAATCTCATAGGAAAAATATATCCGCTCTGGTAATGACATCGCAGAAAAGGTTGAAACCCAATCTGAAATGCATATCCATCCATATCACCACTGCATAGATCCGGCATTTGTTTATCATACATATGCTCCATATACCAAAAATTCGACACCATATTGTTGAAATCAATCGTCCAGTTTGGCGTATGATAAATAATTCCATATTTAAAATCGCCATCCACATCTTCCTGCGTCAATGGCTCATAGCAATCTTCTTCATAATTATATTTGCAGGTAGCAAAGAATAATGCTGTCGTAAAATCATTTGTCAGATCCATCAGATATGTATCCAATCCATAATGCTGCGCTAACGCATGGTAATTAACATCACACAGATTTGCCTCCCAATATGGCACAATACTAAATTTCCACATAAAATACCAAAATTGCCTTATTCGCATTTCCGCAATAATCCAAGTCAACTCTTCTTCATACGCAGACATCCCAATCGTTTTTCTTCGAAGAGAAGGCAAGCTACTAGGATATTCCTGATTTTCTCCGCGATAAAAATGTCGCTTGCTATTAAAAGTAATAATTCGCTCACCAAACGGATATGTAATTACTGTTCCTGCTGTATTACGAATCCTGTTCTCATCCAGGAATCTCGTAGGTGGAATACTCGGATCCAGGAGGCGCTGTCTCACTTCCTCTCTAACATTTTGTGCCCACACCTCATCCTGTTCAGCGAGTTTTAGCAACTGTTCTAGATTATCCATCCCAATATCGTGTACTACTTTTCTATCATCATTATTCGGAAAAATATAACCGCTTTCTTTGTCGTATTCACATATTGTCATTACTACAACACTCCCGTTTCTGTCTATACTTCCATTCTACACCGCCTCCAGACTTTTGCAATTCAATTATATGCTATTTTAAATAACATTCTTATCTTTATTTATATTGTACTTGACACAGATAAACAGGGCTACCGAAAAAGACAAATGCTTTGGTATTGATAGGTGGGCTGCCCTCTTCCGGGCGACCACTTGGGAGGAATTGCGTATGATCACCAAAAAACGAATACATGAATGATGGTGCACAGGTTCTTCTTACCTTGAACTCTGTCCAGACCATCCGCGATATGTGCTACTTTAGGGAACGCGCCATAGCAGGTACACCCACTATGGCGCGTTTACTGAGCATCTGTCACTAACTATATAACATTCCCAATCAGCACCACCAGCTTAGCTGGTGGTTTGCTCTGTCCCTGTAAGGGACTGTTGCCGGCTTGGACCTCAAAGATCCTACGAAAATAAGAGCCCCAACCGCACCTTATTTCCTGGCTAGTCCTTACAAGGACTTTTTACTAACATGTGTATATGGTCTGGGCAACATTCAGCTTCTATGATTTCTACACTTTTTCTCTTGCATAGTGTGCTTAATATATTTGCCACATCTGCCTTTATTGCTCCATAAATTACTTGCCTTCTGAATTTTGGTGCAAATACAATGTGATATTTGCACTCCCACATTGTGTGTGATAAAGTATTTTTGTCCATTTTTGGATACCTCCTTTGTTATATGCAGTGCGGTTTAGGACCCACACTTATTATAGCATTGGAGGTTTTGTTATCTAGGGCTAAAGCCGGATGGGGAACCACCCGCAGAGCAGGTGGTTTTATTGTATAGGTATACAAAAGAATATCGTGTGGGCAAATCTAGATTACCCTCACGATAACCGCTTTTCATACTCCCACAAAAATCCGGTAATTCAGCCATCATAATTGTATGCAACACTTGAAACATATTGCGATTTACAATACTCAATCCACAACATACCTTTTCTCTTAAGCGGAAGTCTTCCACACCATGACCATCCTCTTTTTCTGGCATCATCCATGGCTCAAACATTACGTTTGATCCTGGAATTTTCTGTCTATCCATAATTCTTATTGCATATTTTTCTTGAATATTAAAGTTTTCATACACTCGATTATTTTTTTCTTACTGTTTCAGCATCTTTCAAATTATAATAATGACTTCTATACATTTTTCCTTTAAAATATCATAAACCGCACTGGGAAGCCAAATTTACTTGGCTTCCCAGTATTAAATTTAATAGTACCTGACACCTATTATCTGTGTACTTTTATGAACATGTATTATTTTTTTCATATTGTGCAAGTTTCTGCTGAAGTTGTAGAATCGTTGCCTCTTGCGTTTGTATCGTATTCTCCTGCGTCTGGATTGTATTCTCTTTCGCTTGGATAGTCGCGCCAAGATTGAATACAACGCCCTTGAGTTCATTCACGTGTTTATTCAATTCTTCTACCATATATCGTTCTGTGTTACGATCCATTTCATTTAAAGCATCTGAAAACATACAAATCAACTCCTCTGGATTATTTCGATATGCAATCAAATCACGATAACATGAAAGAACTACTTATATTTTGGACTACGTTTTCAACAAGCGAAAGGGGTTAGTAAATCTTGTCAAGAAATATTGTTTCTGAAGGTTTCATGCTATATAATAAATCGTAATATGAGGAGGTGTTGGTATTATGAATAAATCACAAAAGGAGTTAGTCCTGATGGATTGCAGAATAATGTTAAAAAAACTTGGAGATATACCGTTTGATTTGTCATATGAAATTCTTCAAAAGGATTTATGGAATATTGGAAATAAATATGGCATAACCGGACCGGAGGTTTTTATGATTTTGATGGATAATTTTCCTAAAAAGGAGGGGAATAAATGAAAAAAAGCAAGAGCCTTTTTGAGGCACTTACAGCGCTCAAAGCAGTAACTCAAACCCTTTTCAAAAAAATGCCGGTTCTATTTTTGGTTGTAGTTTACTTGATTGATTTGGGTATTCGCAGTTATTTGTCCGCAGGGTGGTCAATTACATATTTATTAGGGTTGCTAATTCTCATAATTTCTATTGGAATCTATGTTAGTAGCAAAAGCCTTTCGGAAACGACACTCAGTTTTGTGTTGGGCATATTAACCATTTATTCGATTAATTGGGAAAAAGCAAATATCACCTTGTTTGTCATTCTGTATTTGGCATATATCGTTGTGACATTTTATATTTCAGCTATTCGATTAGCTGCAAAGCAAGAAAGTATTTTAACTCAAGCTGCGTGCAAATTAGATATAGACAATTATAAAGATGTATATAAGCGGTTAAAAAACATTTCCCAGAAATCCACAAAATATGGACAATTATCTATACTGGACAAAAGCGAAATCATTCGTTATTTAGCATTTCGACAGGTCATTATTGGTGAGTATGAAGAAACAATCAATATGATAGAGTTAATCAAAAATGTATGTCAAGCGGAAATAACGCCGTGTTGTGAGATATATTATGGCTTCTATACCTATTGTCACAATCAGACTCCCACACCTCCGAATATTTCAAAAGAGGTGGAGAAAATGTTTGATAAGGTAACGACATTGACTATCTCCTATTTAGAGTTCTTTGAAATTTTCGCACAGACCAAACGCATATTAGTTGAAAAAGCACTATCATTTGATAAGTATTTACTTGAAATCAAATTGTTGGCTCTACAAGGATATAGTAGTGCAGATATAAGTGAGATAATGCGAGAAAAATATCTAAAATAATCAGCACCACCAGCTTAGCTGGTGGTTTGCTCTGTCCCTGTAAGGGACTATTGCCGGCTTGGGCCTCAAAGGTCCTACGAAAATAAGAGCCCCAACCGCACCTTATTTCCTGGCTAGTCCTTACAAGGACTTTTTATTTGCCCTTGATTACTGGCTCACCCGTAAACGGGTCGATATATTCTTTAAGACTTAATTGGTCATATGCTTGATCATCCATGAGCTGATTCTTTATATACTCTTTGATTTTCTTCGCATTTTTTCCACACGTGTCTACATAGTAACCTCGACACCAAAATTTACGATTGCCATATTTATACTTTAAGTTTGCATGCCTACCAAATATCATTAACGAGCTTTTTCCCTTTTAATATCCCATAAATTCTGAAACACTTATATTTGGTGGTATTCTTACTAACATGTGTATATGGTCTGGGCAACATTCAGCTTCTATTATTTCTACACCTTTTCTCTTGCATAGTGTGCTTAATATATTTGCCACATCTGCTTTTATTGCTCCATATATTACTTGCCTTCTGAATTTTTGTGCAAATACAATGTGATATTTGCACTCCCACGTTGTGTGTGATAAAGTGTTTTTGTCCATTTTTGGATACCTCCTTTGTTATATGCAGTGCGGTTTAGGACCCACACTTATTATAGCATTGGAGGTTTTGTTATCTAGGGCTAAAGCCGGATGGGGAACCACCCGCAGAGCAGGTGGTTTTATTGTATAGGTATACAAAAATGACGGGGAGTCTCCCCGCCTAATAGGTTGGATCTGGGTCGTTTGACCAGCCCAAAAACTGTAACATGTTACAGTGTTATTCTATACAAATAATAACATTTGTATTCAAAAAGCGCAAGATATTTCTTCTTTTTTGCCCCATGCATTGGAAAAAGAATCAATCTCATATGTATACGTTCCAATTTCTTTTGCTTTATTTTCTATTCGTTCAAAATAGTAATTTGCTAATTTTCCATTCTGCTGTATGTTTTTCGATTTCCTTTTCCAATTCCAAATGGTCGTTTTTCACCAAACATTTTGGTATGAAATCCTGTGCCGTTGGCTTCTCTTGTACAAAGCTCAAATAGATTTTTGTAGACACTCTATACCAACAGCGCCAGTATCCTTGTATGAGTATTATAACTTTTTCATCTTGTCAACAAATATTCCAAGACATTATCAACTCGTTCAAAATGTTTCTTTCATATACTAAAATATCTACTATACTATAATATGATATAGCTTCATTTTTCAAGCTTTGTTTCGAAAGAACATTACTCATAATCATAAATACAATACATATTAAAGTCATAAAAATAAGTTCTATTGTCGAAAAAAACTGTCCATCTGCTAAAGTTGTATCAATTTTTCCTAATATATAACCTCCAAATACCGATATAATAAGTTGCATCCACTCTTTCCCAATTATTCTAGCACTATTAATTGCTGGATTATTCATGGCATCAATTCTTTTTTCTATATATGCTTTTCTTTTTATAAAATCATTTTTTTCCAAATTATGATACAAAAATCCATCATTTTTATTAAAACTGTTCTTAAAATAAAAATTATCTATCACCTTCATTGCATTTTCAAATTGTGCTTCATGTTTTTCCAAATTTTCTTTCAATTCATTTTCAGTAATTTTTTTCCCTGTTTCAATAAGAGCTCCCACCTTATTTGCATTATCATACTTCTCTACTTTGTTCAAGACTTTATCAATACATTCAAATTCTTCTGCTAAAAATTCTTTCTTTACATATTCCTTTTTCTTTTCAACTATTCCCCGTTTTCGCTCTCTTCTATAAGTTATAAATGGAATTCCAAATATATACATAATAGACAAGCCGCCGAAAATAAATACCAGCTTTAAATTATCACCCGTAATCAGATAACCGATTAACATAAATATTGTTAAGCCCACCGAAATATTCTCAAAATCTTTATCTTTTGAATATTGCTTTCTCACACAACACCAATAGTTTATCATAAGTACCTCGATTTAGTTGCATCCATTATGCCTATATAAATTAATAACATCTATTTATCACTCTTATTCTATAACCAATTAAATATATTCTAATATCCAGAAATAGGGAACGCAGCCTCAAATGTCTGCTGCATCTCTGCGACACTATGATATCTTTCATCTAAATTGGATGATATACCTTTCAGTACAAAATCTCTTACTTTTTGATTTTTAATATTTTCCAAATTATATCTGCCTGTCATCACATAATAGATAAGTCTTGTAACTCTTCTATATTACACATACCTATTTTTTGCATATTATAATACTTTTCTGCTTCATTTTTGAACCTGATAAAATCACCCATAACCTCTTCATCGCTTCCGAAGATGTGCATGTTAGTAGGATCTTTCTCCAACGTATATACTATATGATTTGAAAACTTTTTCCCCTTATGCACCAACTCTGGATTTTTTTCTATGATATCGTTCATTGTCTCTACATAATCCTTAATAATACTTTCCATGACTTCATAATACTTCTTCTGAATTACTGCCACAGTATAAGCATAATTTCTAATCATCTCATAGTGGTTCAAAATGAACGTCTTATTCTCAAGAATTTCCGTCTCAAATACATCAATAAAATCTACTAATTCTGCATTTTCTTCTCTTTTACTTTCTTCTCTAAGCATTTGCAAATCATAATAAGCTTCACCTGATTTAGACAAAGATATTGGGAAATGCCCTTTAACACTATATTCGTTCATAACAATCATCCATAGATACGCGAGATTGTCATTTCCAACTGTGCTACTAAATTCATCCTGTTTTCCATATTTAAGAACCAATGCGTCTATTCCTTGCACCATTTTACGACCTGCTGATAATGCATTATCCGTAAGTCGATTAACTGTCACTTTATCGTGGAAGCGTTGTGAGAATTGTCGCTCTCGTTTTGTATTCTCAGGGTCTTCTACCCCAAATGCACATAATGAATCCGTATAATTCAAAAAAAGCTGCCGATTTTGCTGTATCCCATATGTAATTTCAGCATATTCCTCAAAAAACATTTCTAAATCCCCTGTGAGTTCTGGAATATATTCTGTATCAAACTCATCCTGATATTCTTCAAAAGGAATATACGATATCAGTTCTCGATTTTTGTCCTCCTCATAAGACACTTTAAATTTAACACATACCGGTACACCCCCTTCTTTTTTACTCTCCCAACCTTTTTGCTTCTTATTCCAAAAATATTCGCCCGGAATAATGTATTGCCTTTCAGGTTGAAACAAATATCCAAATAATGAGAGTCTTAACAATCTATCGGTGCCCTCTATATCAATTTCTTCTTTCAAGAAATACTTTTTCCGAAACAATTGACACGCCAATGACATGGGCGGAAGTATTCTACATGGTATACCATCTATAGAATCGCTCAGAACCTCTATAGCCAAATACTCCTCGTCTGTCGCCTTAGCTGGCAGATAAAATTTAATTCCATAATAATTTTCTATTTTGGAGATTTTTTTCATCTGTTGAATCCAATACTCGGTTATCTCAAGATTATCTTTCCATTCATCTGTATCCAGCTCTGTTTTGTAATTAAGATTATCACCTTCATGCCCAACCATCTTTACAAATACATTACATGACGATATATATTCCTTAATCTTGTTAAAATGAAACAAGCGCATATCTACATCATTATACTTTGAAAGATTATACTGATACGAGATGCATTTTACTATACCATTCAACTTAATAGCTTGAATTTCCATCGTATCGTTCTTCATTAAATAACTATCACAAGTGTCATAATGCGATTGAATAACATCTACTTCCATAAATGGTGCAAAATTCCCATCTAAATATATAAATCCCTTATAAAAGTCCTCTTGACCTCTCCCCCAAAAAATGGAAAGCTCTTCTCCTTGAAGTCCTGGCACAACTGTAATTGCATAAGGATCATCATATTCTTTCTTATCGTTTTCAATCGCATACATATCAAATGCATATGGTTCCTTAGCTATTGTGGCAAAATCATCACTATTTGCTCCAAGCACCATTGCTGTTTGCATAGCTTCATCATCCTGCAATTCAAAAAAATATCTGCTTTTGTCTGACTGGCGACTTATGTTCTCACTCAATTTCCATCCAAGATCTGTATGCCATTCCAGTCCCTGTACAATACCTTCTCCCTTTTCAGTATCCATTTCTCCTATAAGTATACAGCTATTTGCATCATCCACTTCATAAAGCACATTTCCAGCCTGAAACTCGTAAAAATAATCATTTTGCTTACGAAGCATTTCATCATGTTCATGTCCTGCCAGCCACAACTGTATATTATAATCTGTAAGAAGTCTCAAAATTTCTTTTTGCTCATTTCTATTAAAAAAATCAAACGAATAATGTGTCAAAAGAATTGTCGGCTTAGATTTATCAATCTCCATAAGTGCATCCATAAGATGATATGTTCCGATTATAAGATCTTTTTGATGCTCCTCCGCATATAGCAGCGTGCTATTCACATGCAAAACATTAATATTATCTGTTACAATATTAAAATGCGGGTGTAAACAATTCTTGTATTTTTCCATTCTGTCAGGAACATCCTGGTAGAAATTTTCAATAATCTCATTAAATTTCTCCTGCCCCGAAGCAATTGCCATCAAATCCTCTTCCTTAATGATTCCTTCCTTCGGGTTATAATAGGATTCAAAATTGTCCCATATAGACGCAATATGAGTCTTCCTTTCATCATTTTCTCTATCCACATCATGATTTCCTGGAATGATAAATACGTTTTTCTTACACACATGTATGGAATTCATCAGCTCTGTCAAAAATGAAAATGTATCCGGATCAAAACTCCCTTTCGGCGCATAACGTAAATCACCTGTTACAAACAAATAATCATATGACACTTTAGCAGCTTTCAAAAAATCAATAAGCTGTGTACGCATACGTCTAGTTTCTGTGCCTGTTGCATTTAAATGTATATCTGAAATATGAAGCCATCTTATTTTCATAACCATTCACCTCATCCCCGTATCTCACTGTATTGTTAAGTTATACAATTATAGTGTACACTAATACTATAAAAACTTAAAGAGACCAAACTTTGGTCTCTCTTAATATAAAAAGAGGCCGTATCCTATTCCTAGGATTCAGCCTCTTTTTCATGCATCCATAATTGGATCTTATTTTGATTCTTTTTCTACAGCATCTTCTGGCTTCTCTACTGCTGAAATCGCAGCCTTCTGCATTGGGATACGGCAGTTCTTGTTGCTACCAAACTCAACGATAACTGTATCGTCTGCGATATCAATAACAACTCCATAAAAACCACTTGTTGTAAGAACGGTATCTCCTACTGCAAGGGAAGACATCATAGTGTTTTTCGCCTTTGTCTCCTTCTGCTGTGGGCGGATCATAAAGAAATACATAAATGCAAATAAAACTACAATCCAAATAATTGGCATCAATGCGTTACCGCCTGCTGTTGCGCTCATTAAAATATTCATGATAAAAATTCCTCCTAAATGTCTGGCTTTACGCCTCAAACTTTAATTATTGTACTAAATCCCGCTGCTTTTCGCAAGGATTTGCAGGGATTTTTCACAGAGTTTATAAAACTTTTATAATTACTCTCCCGCTTCCATCCCCTCTAACTTACGCTTCTTATATCCTGCGAAATCTCCGGCATCCAAAGCATCCCGGATTTCTTCCATCATATGATTATAAAAATATAAGTTATGAAGTACGCAAAGACGCATACCAAGCATCTCTTTTGCCTTGAGCAAATGACGAATATACGCTCTTGAGTAAGTGCGGCAAGCCGGGCAGTTACATCCTTCCTCGATTGGTCGCATATCCTTTTCGTATTTCTGATTGAACAGATTCAGCTTTCCATGGTCGGTATATACATGACCGTGACGACCATTGCGGCTCGGATAGACACAATCAAAGAAATCAATACCCCGTTCCACACCTTCTAATATATTTGCCGGTGTTCCAACACCCATCAGATATGTCGGCTTGTCCTGTGGTAA
Source organism: uncultured Lachnospiraceae bacterium (assembly GCA_934352055.1). Taxonomy (GTDB): domain Bacteria; phylum Bacillota; class Clostridia; order Lachnospirales; family Lachnospiraceae; genus Pararoseburia. Next base: position 223,256 of record CAKRJY010000002.1, on the reverse strand, counting down.
ATACGGAACGGTCTCCTCTAAGATATGATACATCTCCTCGTGAGACTCCCCTACGGCAAGTCCACCCACAGCATAACCATCCAGGTTCATATCTGCAATGCGCTTCGCATGTTCAATACGGATATCATCAAATATCGCCCCTTGGTTGATGCCAAACAAAAGCTGATTTTTGTTAATGGTATCTTCCAAAGAATTCAATCGCGCCATCTCCGCCTGACATCTTGCAAGCCAGCGTGTGGTACGATTGACAGAATCCGTCACATATTTTCGATCCGCTTTACTGCTTGGACACTCATCAAATGCCATGGCTATCGTTGATGCCAGATTGGACTGAATCTGCATACTCTCTTCCGGTCCCATAAAAATCTTATGACCATCGATATGCGACTGGAAATATACGCCTTCTTCCTTAATCTTGCGGAGTCCGCGCAAGGAGAATACCTGAAAGCCGCCGGAATCTGTAAGAATCGGACGATCCCACACCATAAATTTGTGTAAGCCGCCTAATTCTTTGATGGTCTTATCCCCTGTTCTTACATGTAAGTGGTAGGTATTGGATAGTTCCACCTGTGTTCCTATATCATGCAGATCATCCGTAGAAACCGCACCTTTGATGGCAGCCACTGTTCCTACGTTCATGAAAACCGGTGTCTGAATCGTTCCATGCACCGTTTCCATCACTGCTCTTTTTGCTCTTCCCTCTGTTTTTAAAACTTTATACATAATGCTAATCTTTCTATAAATCTAATATCTTATCCTTATCTCTTCTGATAAAAATCAACAATCGCATCCATTCTTGCACTCATATTTGCAAAAAGTGCGTCCACCAATGTAATCGCTGCCATACTTTCTACGACCACAACGGCACGCGGTACAATCACCGGATCATGTCTTCCATGAATTTCGATTTGTCTTTCCTTTCCATGCAAATCTACTGTCTGCTGTGCCTGACTGATAGAAGGCGTCGGTTTCACAGCAACGCGAAAGACAATCTCATCGCCGTCGCTCATACCACCGAGCACACCGCCGGAATGATTGGTCTGCTTTTTCACCTGTTCATCCTGTATCACAAAAGCGTCGTTATTGGTAGAACCGGTTGCTGTTGCAGCCAGAAATCCATCTCCGATTTCAAAGCCTTTCACAGCACCAATGGAAAGCATTGCTTTTGCAAGTGTTGCATCTAACTTATCAAAAACAGGTTCTCCGATTCCTACTGGCATTCCCTGCACACGGCATTCAATCACACCACCGGAAGAATCCTGCTTGTGAATGCAGTTTTCCAGATATTCCTGCGCTTTTTCTGCTGCATTCGCATCCGGCATAGCCAGTGGATTTTTTCGAATCTCCTGCGCATCAAACTGCTCGATTGTCACAGGTCCAATCGACTTTGTATAGGCACAAATGGTAATACCAAGAGCCTCTAATATCTGAACTGCAACAGCACCTGCTGCTACTCTTCCAATCGTCTCTCTGCCGCTGGATCTTCCACCGCCACGATAATCACGGATTCCATATTTTTCCCAGAATGTATAATCTGCATGTCCCGGTCGAAATACCTCCGCAATATCCGAATAATCCTTGGAATGCTGATCCGCATTGCGCACCATCATAGAAATCGGTGTTCCTGTCGTCTTTCCTTCAAAAACACCTGATAGAATTTCGATTGCATCTGCCTCATTTCTGGCTGTCGTAAACTTAGACTGTCCCGGCTTTCGTCTGTCCATAAACTGCTGTATATGCGCTAAATCCAGTGTCAGTCCTGCGGGTACGCCATCAATCACAACACCAAGTGCCGCGCCATGCGACTCTCCCCAGGTGCTAATACGAAAAGTCTCTCCAAAGGTCGATCCTGCCATGTTCTACTCCTATCTTTTTCATACTTCTATGAAGAAGATTATCCCATGAAAAGTGAACTCTCCACAGGATAATCAATCTCATCTTATACTAATTTATGTATCACAATACTGTTTGGTTTATCTACCTTAAGCGGTGGATTCTTCATCAGAACACATTTCTTTTCATGATCAATCGTAAAGGTACGAATCTCATTTGAGTCATGGTTTAAAGATACCAGCGTCTTATTATCCGGTAAAATTGCAATTCCCTTCGGATAATCACCACTGATTTTTGCATCGCACTCAATGGACAGCTGCCCATCCTCACCTACTGCAAGGCTCACTACTTCATTCGAACCATCCAAAGAAACATATAAGTACTTTCCATCCGGAGCAAATTCCATTGCCGCGCCGGAAGCGAGCGGATCTTCTTTTTTCTGAACAGAAGTGTCTGCAATTTTTTCAAAGATTGGCTTGCCACCATGCAAATCATAGGTATAAATCTCAACGGTATTGGTTGCTTCCTCTAACACATATGCATACTTTCCATCCTTTGAAAAGCAGATACGGCGTGGTGCACTGCTAAATGGGCAACGCAAAATATCGTATAAATGCAATTTGCCTTCTGCATAATCAACCTCGTAGATTTTAATCTGGTTCAAACCCCAATCTACAGCGCATAAGAATTTTTCATCCGGTGTCAATTTGGTACAAGACACTCTTGGATCCATACGCTTTTCAACGGAACTCTTGCCGATTCCCTGATGGAATACGCCATCCGCGATACCTGCGATACTGCCATCCTCATTCAGGCGCATCATCGTTACCTTGCCATCGTGGAATCCTGCCAAAAACAGATAACGATCCTTCGAATCGATTTCTACATAGCATGCGCGCATGCCACCGATCCATGCCTGATTAATTTTTGTCAAATCCCCATTTTCATCAATGGAAAAAGATGCTACACCCTCGTCCTCAATGGAATATAAATATTTGCCGCTATGTGCCACCACGATATTCGAAGGATTACTGATTGGCGCCACACCGCGCTCGGTCAATCTTCCCTTTTCCATGTCAATATCATACACATGAATACCAATGCTATTCTCATGTGTATAAGTTCCTACATATGCTACATACTTCTCCTGTGCCATAATCCTTAGTCCTCCTCTTTTCTCCTTAAGATGTCAAACTGATCTAACGGCTGTCCTAAGTCAATCCATAATTTTTGTTTTGGATGTGGTGCACTTGGCATGTCTTCCCCATCCTCATTTACAATACGTTTTACTACTACTTCTATATTATCGCCATTTGGCTTCATAATTTCAATAGTTTCTCCAACGGAAAACTTATTACGTTGTTCAATGGCGTACAACCCATCTGCGTTACATTCCCCCACAACGCCTAAATAGGTGTATTCTTTGATATAGGTGTTGCTATCATAAATCTGTGCTTCATCGGAAGGTTTTCCAAAGAAAAAGCCTGTCGTGAACTGGCGATAGGTGCAGTTTGAAATCTGTTCCTGATACCATGACATATTTGCACGATATTTCTCTTCTGATTCCAGATAATCGTCGATCGCCTTACGATAGGTCCTGGCTACCGTCGCCACATAAAGAGCTGTCTTCATACGTCCTTCTATTTTAAAGCTGTCAATTCCTGCATCAATAAGCTCCGGAATATGCTCAATCATACATAAATCCTTGGAATTAAAAATATAAGTTCCGCGCTCATTTTCATAAACCGGCAGATATTCTCCCGGACGCTGCTCTTCTACAACCGCATATTTCCAACGACAAGGATGTGTACATGCACCATGATTTGCATCTCTACCGGTAAAATAATTACTAAGCAGACATCTTCCCGAATAGGAAATACACATTGCACCATGGATAAATGTCTCAATTTCAAGATCTTCCGGAATATTTTCACGGATTTCTTTGATTTCTCTTAGTGACAATTCTCTCGCAGACACCACACGCGCTGCCCCAAGTCCATGCCAGAACTGATACGTGCCATAATTGGTATTGTTTGCCTGTGTACTGATATGTACCTCAATCTCCGGACATACCTCACGCGCGATTGTAAAGACCGCCGGATCTGCAATGATGAGTGCATCCGGCTGCAATTCTTTTAATTCTTCAAAATAGCGGCGTACCCCCGGCAAATCTGCATTATGCGCCAAAATATTTGCTGTTACATAAACTTTGACACCATGTGCATGCGCAAAGGCGATTCCTTCCGCCATATCTTCTTTTGAAAAATTCTTGGCTTTTGCGCGAAGTCCATAGACTTCTCCGCCAATATACACCGCATCTGCTCCAAATGTCACGGCAACTTTTAATACTTCCAGACTGCTGGCTGGAACCAACAATTCAATATTTCTCATGAAATAACTCCAACATTCTATATCATTTATCATGCCATTGCATGACGTTTTCTTTTTATATACGCTTTACTTCATCGTACAAAGTGCCAGTCCGTCTCCCACCGGTAAAATACTGCACACAAAATCTTCATCATGCGTCAGACTGTACAAATACTCACGCATGCGCTTGTGTATCGTACGGTTGCGTCGCTCGATGGCGTAATGGGATTCAATCAGATCCCCATCCTGCAAAACGTTGTCTGTTACCAGCACACTGCCCGCATGCATCAGCCTTTTGATCTCCGGTAAAAAAATCGGATATTGTCCCTTTGCTGCATCCATAAAGATGAAATCGTATGTTCCCTCTAAGGTCGGCAGAATCTCCTTGGCATCTCCCGGAAGCAGATGGATCCGCTCCTGCTTACCCGCACGCTCAAAATTTGCACGGGCAATCGGAATACGCGGTTCGTAATTCTCAATGGTTGTAATCTCACAATCCACCGGATTGTATGCCTCCATCAAAAGCGCAGAAAAGCCAACTGCGGTACCCACTTCTAAAATCTTATGAGGCTGTAATGTCTGCATAAGGAATTTTAGAAATCCCTGGGTATCCTTACGGATAATAGGCACATACGTCGCTAATGCTTCTTTTTCAATTTCTGCGATATAATCAATCTCCTGACCTTCTAAGGATCTTAGATAGGTCAGGAAACGTTCCTCTACTATCATGTTACACTTCCATAATGATTGGCATAATCATTGGACGTCTCTGTGTTTCTTTCCATACAAAATCGCCCAGAGAATCCTTGATTTCGTTTTTAATCTTGGTCCAATCTGTAATATTTTTATCCTGCAAGCGATCCATTGTATCATTTAAAACCGCTCTTGCGCTGTCCATCAGATCTTCTGCGCCACGCACATATACGAAACCACGCGATACAATATCCGGACCTGCAAGTACACGGCCACTGCCGGATTCTAAAGTAAGCACTACAATAATAATACCATCTTCTGCCAGATGCTGACGATCGCGAAGAACGATATTGCCGACATCACCGACACCAAGTCCATCGACCATAATCGCGCCTGTGTGTACACGGCCTGTCACTTTTGCGCTTTCTTCATTCAGCTCTAACACATCACCGGAAGACAAAATAAAGATATTGTCTTTATCCATACCAAGATTTTCTGCAATTTTTGCCTGTGCAATCAGATGTTTGTATTCACCATGCACCGGAATAGCATACTTTGGATGTACCAAAGAATAAATGAGTTTAATTTCTTCTTCGCAGGCATGTCCGGAAACATGCACATCCTGAAAGATTACGTTTGCGCCCTTCATACAGAGCTCATTGATAACGTTCGATACAGCTTTTTCATTTCCCGGAATCGGATGGGAACTGAAAATGATGGTGTCGTTTGGCTTAATGGATACCTTGCGGTGTGTTCCATTTGCCATACGAGACAATGCCGCCATGGACTCGCCCTGGCTTCCTGTCGTGATCAGAACCGTCTTCTCATCCGGATAATTCTTAAGCATCTCAATATCGACAAGTGTATTCTCCGGAACCTTCAAATAACCAAGTTCTGATGCTGTCGCGATGATATTGACCATACTACGGCCTTCCACAACAACCTTACGGTCGTATTTGTGTGCCGTATTGATAATCTGCTGCACACGATCCACGTTAGACGCAAAGGTTGCGATAATAATGCGGGAATTGCTATGTTCCGCAAATAAGGAATCGATTGTCTTACCAACGGTACGCTCTGACTGGGTAAATCCTTTGCGTTCTGCATTGGTACTGTCACACATAAGAGCCAATACACCCTTTTTGCCGAGTTCTCCAAAACGCTGTAAATCAATGGCATCTCCGTAAACAGGTGTGTAATCCACCTTAAAGTCTCCTGTGTGAACGACAATACCGGCCGGCGAATAAATAGCAAGTGCTGCCGCATCCTGAATACTGTGGTTTGTTCGAATAAATTCCACGCGGAAATTTCCAAGGTTGATATGCTGTCCGTACTTTACAACCTTGCGCTTTACTTTTGTCAAAAGACCATGTTCTTTTAACTTGTTCTCAATCAAACCATTGGTCAGCTTCGTCGCATAAATCGGTACATTCAGCTCTTTCATCACATATGGAATCGCTCCGATATGATCCTCGTGTCCATGTGTGATAAAGAAGCCTTTCACCTTCTCTTCATTCTCTTTCAAGTAAGAAATATCCGGGATTACCAGATCGATTCCCAACATATCGTCCTCAGGGAATGCAAGTCCACAATCCACTACAATAATACTATCTTCATACTCAAAAGCAGTAATGTTCATTCCAATCTGTTCCAGTCCGCCCAATGGAATGATTTTGAGTTTTCCTGTATTCTGTTGTTGTTTTTTGTTCAAAATATACCTCCTGTTTTGTTTCTTTTACATTTCAAAATCGGTATCTTCCACCAATTCCTGAAAAATCTTTACAACTGCTTCAAATTCCACATCGTCTTCTACCATTTCATAAGTGGCATCTGTATCATCGGTTGCAATTTCTTTTAAAATATAGGCTTCGGTATCTCCCTCGCTATCTTCCGTCACGAGCAAATACTTTTGCTGATTTAAAGTCGTTTCTTCTAATACATATACAGTGATTTCTTCTTCTGTATCTGGGGCAATTAATGTAATGCTTTCCATATGATTTTCCTTCCACTTATGCCTGTAGTGAGTCCAAATAGCCCTGCAAAATAATCATTGCGGCAATCTCATCTACATATTCTTTACGATGTTCTCTTCGGATGCCTGTCTCCATCATTGTCTTATCTGCGGTAACGGTAGACAATCTCTCATCCCATAGGATAACCTCAAGATTTGTGCGGTTCTCTAACATCTCTTTAAAAGCGATGGTCTCTTCACATCGCTTTCCCTCTGTGCCATTCATATTCTTAGGGTATCCCAAAACAATCTTATCTGCCTGATAAGATGTAATTAGCTCATCAATTCTTGCCAGGGTCTTACGTAATTTGCCTGGTTTTTCTCTTCGAATAATCTCCACGCCCTGGGCAGTCAAAAGTAAAGGGTCACTGATAGCGACCCCTACCGTTTTTGTTCCATAATCTAATCCAAGTACTCTGCTCAATCTAACTCCTACCGATTCCTAATGTTCCCAGGATTTGCCCGCGATATACTCCTTCAAGAGTTCCTCTACGAGTTCATCGCGTTCTACCTTCATAATGAGACTACGTGCATTGTTGTGGCTGGTAATGAAAGTCGGGTCTCCGGACATAATATAACCTACAATCTGGTTCACCGGATTGTAGCCCTTTTCAGCCAATGCTTCGTAGACTGTACGAAGGATTTCCTTAACGGAAGTCGGTGTCTCCTTTTCAACTTTAAAATACTGTGTGTTACTTAAATTCTGCATAATACATCCGCACCTATCTGCTCTTTTGTTATCAAGCTAACTACTTATATTCTAGTATATCGTAACAAATTTGTAAAGAACTCTACGAATGAATCCCTGCTTTTATCCCTGCAAAAGATAAATATTATCCGCAATTTCTTCGCCCAGCACGCCCATTTTTATCTGATTTGACAAATTCTCTGTCGTCGGATATGCCACGCGAATATATTCTCTTGTATAACCGGTATAATATGGTTTTCCTTCCCATTCCCATGGTGTTTCAAACAGTACTTCTACCTCGCGTCCCACATAGCCATCGCGATATATTTTTGACATCTGCTCTTCACAGGCAAGCAAAATATCACTGCGCTTCGTTTTTACCTGCTCGTTCACCTGATCCGGCATAACAGCAGCCTTTGTACCTTTTCGTTTTGAATATTTAAAAATATGCATCTCATAAAAACCGATATCTGCCACATATTGTTTTGTCGTCGCAAACTCTTCTTCCGTCTCGCCGGGAAATCCTACTATCACATCCGTTGTGATTGCAGGGTCATCAAAATATTTGCGTAGCATAGCGCAGCCCTGTGCATATTCTTCTGCCGTGTATTTACGATTCATACGCTTTAGTGTTGCATCGCACCCACTTTGCAGCGAGAGATGGAAATGCGGACATATCTTTTTGACATTTGCCAGCCTTTTTGCAAAAGCTTCCGTGATAATCTGTGGTTCCAAAGACCCCAACCGTATACGCTCGATTCCATCCACCTTTGCGACTGCCTCAATCAATTCTAGTAACTGGTTGTGCTCAAATCCACTATTATAATTTTCTGAAAGACCATACGAGCTCAAATGAATTCCCGTCAATACCACTTCCTGGTATCCGCTTTTTGCAAGTGATGTTACTTCTTCTACCACATCCTCAATACTGCGGCTGCGCACACGGCCTCTGGCATAAGGAATGATACAATATGAGCAAAACTGATTACAGCCATCCTGTACCTTGATAAAAGCCCTTGTATGTTCTGCCGTCTTGTTGACCAGGAAGTACTCATATTCCTGCTCATCCTGGTTGATATCTATGCAATCCACAACCTTTTCTTCTGTATTCTTTTCCTGTATCCCTTGTTCTGCATTTTCCGCACATACCGGGTGGTTTTTGCTCTCAAATTCTTCGATACAATCCACAAGATGATTTTTCTGGTTGTTTCCGATGACAATATCCACCGCTAAGTCTTCTATCACTTCCTCGGTGCTTGTCTGCACATAACATCCCGCTGCTACTACAATCGCCTGCGGATTCTTTTTCCTTGCCCGGTGAATCATCTGGCGCGATTTACGGTCTGCCATATTGGTAACGGAACAGGTATTGATCACATATACATCCGCACATTCTGTAAATGGTACAATCTCATATCCATTTTCTTCCAGTAACTGCTGCATAGCATCTGTTTCGTAGGCATTTACCTTACATCCCAGATTATGAAGTGCCGCTTTTTTTCTTGTTGTCATCCTCTTTTTCCTTTACTAAAATCACGCTATTTTTTTACACGTTTTACATTGACTTTTCCCATATAATGAATTACGATAATCGTATAAAATCTACACATTGAAGGAGGCATAAATATGCAAAAAGTTGTGATTTCTTTGAATTCAATTGATAAAGTTAAATCTTTTGTTAACACAATCAGCCAGTACGATTTTGATTTCGATTTGATTTCTGGCAGATATGTTATTGATGCCAAGTCTATCATGGGTATCTTCAGCTTGGATCTTTCTAAGCCAATCGATCTTACCATTCATACAGACGAAGACACAACAGCAGTTATGGCTGCTCTTGAGCCTTACATCATCAAATAATTACATAGGATTACTTTTAAAAGAATCCTGCTTATCGCAGGATTCTTTTTTTATGCTTCCACATGTATCATTTCAGCAGAAGTAATTGCTTCTTCCATCAATCCATCAATGACATCCGCAAGTTTTTCTTCTGATTTTTTAATAATATTTAAATTTGGCTTTGTAACCGGGTGCTTTGCCACAAAAATCGTACAGCAATCTTCGTATGGCAAAATCGATGTCTCATAAGTGCCGATTTTTTCTGATACCTGCACAATCTCCTGCTTATCAAATCCGATCAACGGACGATATACCGGAAGACTGCACACTTCATTCGTTGCCATCAATGACTGCATGGTCTGGGATGCCACCTGTCCAATACTCTCGCCTGTGATCAGTCCAAGACAACCATCTTCTTTTGCAAAATGCTCTGCAATTTTCATCATGTATCTACGCATAATGATCGTCAATTCTTCATGTGGACATTTCTCATAAATAGCAAGCTGGATATCTGTAAAATTAACTACATGCAGATTGATTGGTCCTGTATAAGCGGAAATCTCTTTTGCAAGATCAACAACCTTTTGTTTTGCACGCTCTGAAGTGTATGGTGGCGCATGAAAATAGGTTGCATCAATGGCAACGCCACGCTTTGAAATCATATAACCTGCTACTGGACTGTCAATACCACCGGACAAAAGGAGCATTGCCTTTCCGCCGGTTCCCACCGGCATACCGCCAGGTCCTGGAATCTCCTGTGAGTAGAAGCTGATCTTCTCACGGATTTCTACATGAAGCATCACCTCTGGATTGTGCACATCGACACGCATTTCTGGGAACGCCTCTAAAATCTTTTCACCAAGTGCTGCATTTAATTCCATGGAATCCATCGGATAATTCTTTCTGGCACGACGTGCTTTTACTTTGAATGTCAGATTCTTATCCGGATAAATCTGATCCATATAAGAAACAATCTGTTCTGCCAACTTGTCAAAGCCTTCGTCTTCCACCATCACTGCAGGACAGATTCCGGTAATACCAAAAACATGACCCAAGGCATCAATCGTCTCTTCATAATCGTAATCGCCTTCTGTCTCTACAAATACACGTCCCTGCTGTTTGTGCACGTTAAACGTACCTTCCACATTACGAAGTGCGTAACAAATCTGACGTACCAAGGCGTCCTCAAACAAATGACGGTTCTTACCTTTGATACCAATTTCTGCATATTTGATCAAAAATGCTTTATACATAGTACTCTCCTTTTTAACTTCTTCTGTATTTTACCAGCATCGGAACCAATCCTCTCATAGCCTCCAATGCATAATCAATTTCTTCTTTTGTCGTGTGCATAGAAAAACTAAATCTTACCGTGCTCTCCAACAACTCTCTCTTTAATCCGATAGACTGCAATGTCCTGCTCACTGCCGGTTTGTTGGAGGAACATGCGCTGCCCGCAGATACATAAATCTGCTTATCTTCTAATGCATGCAGCAGCACCTCGCTACGCACACCCGAAACACTGACGCTCACAATATGCGGTGCACTGCTGTGATCTTTATGGCCATTGACACTAACACCATCGATTTGTTCCACTTCCTGAATAAAGTAATCGCGCAAACGATACATTCTGGTCTGATTGCTCTCAAAATTCTGATAAATTTCCATCGCCGCCTGACCGAGTCCTGCAATGGCAGGCACATTTTCCGTTCCGGAGCGCATCCCTCTTTCCTGTCCACCGCCAAGAATCAGAGGATGTACCTTTACCTTGTCTCGTACAAAAAGGAACCCGCTGCCCTTTGGTCCATGAATCTTATGTCCACTTACCGATAACAGATCAATGCCCATACGTTTTGGATAGATTCGGAACTTACCATAGGATTGAATCGCATCCACATGAAACAGACAATTTGGATTTTTCTGTTTGATCACGCGCGCTGCCTCTTCAATCGGTTCTACCGCTCCAATCTCATTATTGACGTGCATCATCGATACCAGAATCGTATCACTGCACATCGCCTCCTGCAAATCCTCAAGTGAAATGCATCCATAAGCATCTACCGGTAAATATGTCACTGCAAATCCCAGCTCTTCCAGATAGGCAAAAGGATTCGCAACCGAAGGATGCTCGATCATCGTCGTAATCACATGCATTCCGGAGCGTTTATTGGCAAGTGCACTACCAACAATTGCCAAGTTATTGCTCTCACTGCCGCCGGATGTAAAATAAATCTCTTTTTCGTTGACTTTAAGTGTCTGTGCTATGCGTTTTCTTGCTTCTTTTACATAGTTTTCTGCTTCCATACCACGATTGTGTAAGGAGGATGGATTTCCGTAATCCTCCCGCAACAGGCGCATCATCAAATCGGCTGCCGCCTGCGAACATTGTGTAGTTGCTGAATTATCTAAATATGCTTCCATGTTTTTTCCTATTCACATTCTATTACTATTAGTTTATTCATATATATAATGAAGTCTACATTTATTCTGTACTTTTTAGCCCTGCATTTCGATTGCAAGCATCACCATAGACATCGTTGTAATGGCTGCTGTGTCCGTCCGAAGAATTCGACTTCCCAAGGAAATGACATCCATATCCTCTCTTACTATCTCAATCTCCTCATCCGCAAAACCGCCTTCCGGTCCAATCATAATGCTGATGCTTGATGCATCTGCCATCTTTGTCAATACACGTTTTGTCGCTTCCATGCCTTCGGCACACTCATATGGCACAATACACGTATCGCACTGTCTGGCATAAGCAACTGCCTCCGCATACGTCATGAAATCATGTATTTTTGGAATGCTACTGCGTTTTGACTGCTTCGCCGCTGCTTCTGCAATGCTCTGATAGCGCTTTAAGCGTGATGCTTTTTTCTTGTCATCTAGTTTTACCACGCAATACTTCATCTCGACCGGGATGATTTCGTAAACACCTAATTCTACTGCTTTCTCAATGACGGTCTCCATGCGGTCGCCCTTTGGAATTGCCTGAAAAAGATAAATACGTTTTTCTAATTCTGTGGATGCCATCTTCTCTAAAACACGAAGCGTAACTTCTGTTTTATTTAATGCGACGATTTCACACAAATAGTTATCCCCTGCCTGCGTACTGACACGAAGGGTTTCACCGGCGCGCATACGAAGCACCTGCGACAGATGTCTGGCATCATCCCCTGCCACAGTAAATATTTCCTGTTCTTTCACTGACTGATTTATAAAAATCTGCTGCATAAATCTCCTTATACCTGTCTGATCATTTCATCCTGCAAACGCTGTCTGCAAGGCATCTGTCCATTCTGGCAGTTACTATTTACGTGCTGTAATATTGCGCCACTCACCCTGTGCATTGCTTTCTACTATGGTAAGTCCGGCAGCTTTTAGCGCATCTGCAACTTCTTGTTCTTTAAAATCAATAATACCGGATGTAATAACGATTGCTCCCGGCTTCATCGTTTTTGCCAGTGCCGGTGCCATTGGAATAATGATATCTGCCAAAATATTGGCTACAACAACATCATATTTTTCATACCCGACCTTGTCCTGCAATGTGCCATCATCAATCAGATTTCCCACATAAAAATCTGCTAAAGAGCGCTCTAAGTGGTTTACATCAAAGTTGTCATAGCTGGATGCAATACAATCTGCATCGATATCCGTTCCAACAATATGATGTGCGCCTAACTTTGCAGCAACAATGGATAAAATGCCACTGCCGCATCCCACATCTAATACTTCATCGCCTGCTTTCAAATATTTTTGCAACTGGCGAATCACAAGCTGTGTACTCTCGTGCTTACCTGTCCCAAAAGATACACCAGGATCGATCTCTATCAATGTCATATCTGCCTTCTCTTCCGGCATTTCTTCCCAGGTTGGTTTGATGAAAATATCACCAATGGAAAACGATGAAAAATATGCTTTCCAATTGTCACGCCAATCTGCCTCATCAGAAATTTCCGATGTGATGGTTCCAGCTCCAATCTCTGCATAAGAACGCATATCGTCTAATCCCTGTTCCACCTGCTTCAAAATCTCTGTTGCATCCTCTTCTGTCTCTTCCAGATAAAAGCTAACACGTGAAGATCCATCGTCCTCCGGCAGATCCGGTTGCAGTTCTTCAAATACACCGCCCTGTCTGTCCGCATCCGGAACCGGGATAAAGTTGTCGATCTCTACACTGGTAACGCCCAGTTCCGATAGCATGGCACAGACCAATTCCTCTGCATCCGTTCTTGTATTTATCGTGTATTTATTCCACCGCATATCTATTCTCCATTTTCTATAACATATAGCCTTGCTAAACCAATGTATTGTACCATGGATTGCCCGTTTTGACAATGCGTGAATACGCGCAAAAAATGCGATCACCACACCGGGCAACCGCATTTTACTAAAGTTCTTTTATTCTTCTCTACCATGATCCTTAAGATCAAATCTCTTAACCAGTTCCTCCAATGTAGCCGCCTGTGCTGCCAACTCCTGAGAAGTTGCTGATGTTTCCTCGGCAGATGCGGAATTGTCCTCAACGCCCTTGGAAATATCTTCAATGCCGACACGGATCTGCTCCATGCTCTGGTTCTGTGCTTCATTGTTCTCTGCACTCTTACCAATCATGCCATTGACTTCTTCGACGGCATCCAGTACATCCTGCATAGACTGCACAACATTCTGTGCCAGACTGGAACCACGATCAATCTGCTGCAAGGAGATCTCGATCAGATCCCTGGTATTATTTGCAGCCTTAGAACTGTCATCCGCAAGAGATCCGATCTCAGATGCAACGACTGCAAAACCCTTGCCTGCCTCTCCGGCTCTGGCAGCCTCAATAGAAGCATTGAGTGCCAAAAGGTTGGTCTGGTCTGCAATATCTTCGATCGTCTTGATGATGCTGACAACCTCATTGGATGTCTCCGTGATCTTGTTCATTGCCTCCATCATCTGATTCATCTGTTCTCTGCTATCCTGCATCATATGGGTAACACGGGATGTCTCTGTTGCAGACTTCTGCGCATCCTCGGTATTTTCCTCTACCTGCTGTGATACGGATTCGGTTGTTGCAACAAGTTCCTGCACAGATGCAGCCTGCGTCATAGCACCCTCTGCGATATTCTGTGCAGCCTTGGAAAGTTCTTCCGCACCGATAGATACCTGCGTAGAACTGTCAATGATATCTTCGATCATCTGCTCAAAGGATCCTGAGATATGAAGCAGGGCGGTCTTAACCTTTGCAAACTCTCCTGCATAATCATACTTCAAGGTAAACTTCAACTTGCCATCTGCCAGTCGATCCAATACCGAAGAAATCTCATCGATGTAATTGATATATTCTTTCAGACGATCTACTGTCTTTTGAATAGAATCTGCAAGTTCGCCGATCTCATTTTCAGATGCGATATCAAGGGTCACATCCAGATTGCCTTCTGCCAGTTCCTGTGCCACATCATTCAAAGCAACGATCGGCTTAGTCAACTGGGTTGCCAGATGACGGATCGTGATGATGATAACGACAATACCTGCAATGACAAGCAACAATACAATGATGATACAACGGATCAGACTTGCAAAATATTCACTTGCCGGTAAGCAGGAAATGGTCAGATAATCGGTCGAACCAATTCTTCCGACATAACCGTATTTGCTCTTTCCATCTGCGGAATAATGTACGGAAGTATCTTTACCTCCCTCAACTGCCTGGATCAAGGTCTTGTCTACATTCAACTCGCTCAAACTCTTCTGCTGGTTGTCCGTGTTCGGATGATAGATCACATTTCCTTCAGAAGTAGCCAGGATAACAAATCCATTGTTTCCGATCTTGTATTCCGATAAAACTTCATTGATATGATCCAGTGCCACATCCACACCTGCAACACCGATGATATTTTGTCCGCTCTGGTCATATACCGGAGTAGCCGCACTCAGGATCACATTGCCTGTGCTGGCATCTACATAAGCATCCGTAAGGATGGTCTTTTCTTCTTCTACTGCCTTATACCATGCACGCTCTGTGACCTCAAAATCACTGCCACTGGTATAGCCGTCTGACTGTGTCAGAACATTGGCATCAATATCGCCGACCCAGACTGCCTGAATGTTGTCACTGTCTGCTGCCGCGGTCTTTTTCATAGAATTGAATACGGTTGCATAACGCTCTGACTCTGTAATATTGGCTCCCGGTCCGGTCTCCTCCAATAAAGTCTGCACATCTGTGTTCAGTGCCATCTGTTCTACGACCGTCGTGTATTCCTCAAAGAATAACTCCAACTGGTATGCTGCTGCTTTGGATTGCATCTCCAGGTCGTTCTTCTGGGCACTCAGACTGATGTTGCCCACCATAAAGGTAACCACTGCCGCAACGATAACAAATACGATGACTACCTTTGACAAGATACTGACCTGTATCTCCTCCGCGATTCCTCTTTTCCTCTGTTGTTTTTTCTTTTTCATAGGACTCCGTTCCTCCTTTATTTTTTCCATCATAGCACTTTTTCGACATATCACACAAGATTTTTCTAAAAACTATGCATAATTTCTGATTTTCTTTGCCTTTTCAGCAAAATTGTCCTCACTATTTACACAGGTCGAACAAAAGCCATAGGGGTATTCCTTGAATTGCAAGGTTTTTCCCTATGGCTTTTCTACTTTTTACTTACATAATTATTTTGTTGTCATACTTCCTAACAAAGACAGACTTTCCTTCGGTGTACGCTTCATGTTGCTGCGGTCTACGGCAATCAGTCCAAACTGCATCGAAAAGCCCTTCTGCCACTCAAAGTTATCCATCAAAGACCAGTGCAGATATCCCTTAAGCGGTATACCATCTGCTATACATGCCTGTAACCCTGCTGTGGCCTCCTTGATATATTCCTGGCGTCTGCTATCATCTGCTGTTGCGACTCCGTTTTCTGTAACAATGAGATCGCCTTTAAACTCTTTTGCAACTGCACGAACTACATTTGCAATTGCCTGTGGATAAAATTCATATCCCATCTGTGTAAGTTCTACACCCTCTGGGGTATATTTATTTCCTTTTTCGTCGAAGCACTGTCTTGTATAAGATTGCACGCCAAGGAAATCATCCTCTGCAATATAAGGAAGATAATGGCTAAATTCTTCCTCCCATTCCTTATGCGCTGCATCCTCACCTCCGGCTGCCGGCTGCATATCATGAAGTGATAATGTAAGACCTACCTTTATATCCGGATACAATTCTTTGATGACTTTTTTTGCTGCCTGATGTGCTTTCATAACCAAAATATCACCTTCCGGTGTACACATGGATACAAACGTATGGATTCCTCTTGGATCCTGCAAGCCAAATGCCTTTGCACATTCCATCATACCAAGCATCATCGTATTCATGCCCTGGTCAAGATTCAGTCCTACCTGTACATCGCCTTCTTTTGGCGCATTTTTTGCTTCTTGCGATCCGCCAGCCATCTGACCCATATATTTTTTCATAATGGCTGCTAACTGCAATCGCATGTTTGCCTCATTAATGGTGCAAATATAACGAAGCTCGCTTCCTAAATGTTTTACAACATACTGCACATAGTTTGCAAACCAGTCAACGACTTCTTCATTTTCCCATCCACCACGAGAAATCACCCATGCCGGAGAAGTAAAATGATGTAATGTTACAACAGGCTCCACTCCATTTTCCTTACAGCAGGCAATCACTTTTCGGTAATGCCCAATCTCATTTTCATCGAACTCTCCTTGTTTTGGCTCGATTCTTGCCCATTCGATGGAAAAACGATACGCATTCAATCCAGCCTCTGCCATCAGACGAATATCTTCTTCATAACGGTGATAATGATCCACCGCTTCCCCGGATGGTTCCACAAACTGCGAATGTTCCACATTCTCCTGTAACCAGTAATCACTATGCACATTATTACCTTCTACCTGATGTGCTGCAGTAGAAGCTCCTACCATAAATCCCTGTGGAAATTTACTCATTTTTATATCCTCCTTGTCTGGTAGGGACGTTCCTTTTGCCACATGGAGTGTCCCCTTTGGCTCTTTTATTCTTTTTACAGTATAACGTAAAAGAGCGAATTTCCACGATAGGAAATTCGCTTTTTTGTTCATCATTTCGTCATGTTATTCTAACATCATCTTGATGATTTCTTTATCTGTCTGATGCATACCCACTTTACCAATATAGCCTACACAGCTGATGGTCTCCCCTGCATCTTCTTTGATAATACCGGTATACGCCTGATAAGCCTTGTCATTCATTGCAAGAAAATGTGCCATCATTGCAGCATCAATACTCGATGCAATCTTGGCTGCACAGGAAATCTTCGCGCCATCGCAAATAATTCCCGGAATATTCGCAAGTGTATTATCTATGGTGTACTTAATCTGGTCTAACGTTCCACCGCACATATAGGTAATCGCTGCTGCTGATGCACAGGATGCAGAAACAGCACCGCAAAATGCAGACAGTTTTCCGATAAAATTCTTCTGGTAAATCGTCAACAATGCAGAAAACGCAAGTGCACGATATAATTTTTCATTGGAGAAATCTTTTTCTCTTGCATAAATAATAATCGGAACAGAAGGAGCAATTCCCTGATTACCACTACCGGAGTTGATGATAACCGGCATGTCACAACCATCCATACGTGCTTCCGATGCTGCCGCTGCATATGCCTTCATTCTGGTCACAACACCATCGGTATAAGAGCTGCGAATCATTCTGCCAATACCCAGTCCATAATTTCCGGAAATCCCTTCGTATGCAATATCCATATTGCAGCGGATCTGTGGTTCGATCAAGTGGCGTATCTGCTTTAAATCCACTTCGTCGCAGAACTCCTTGATCTGCCCAATCGACAGGCAACTGCGGTCGGTCTGTTCTTCGGAAAATGCCCCATGTTCTTCCTCTGAAAAAACAGTCTCTCCATCTTTGATGATTGATACAATATTTGTGTGCGCATACTTTACTTCAACACTTGCCATATGCATTTTTGAATGAAGCTCAATGATAAAATGAAGTGGCATCTCCGAATCCAGATACTCTACTTTACACATATTTCTGTCCAAAAGCTCTTTTGCCAATGTGCGCTGTGCATCTGTCACCTCTTCTAACACTTCCCTGCCTTTTGCGCTGGCATCTTCGCTCCCCCTAAGCCTGTCCTTGATTTCCCTCTATCATACCATGTTTGTTCCGAATATGATATGCGAATTTGCCACAGGGACGTTCCCTTTTTACTACCATTTATTTTTTAGCACATCACCTTTCATGTATAAATTTCCCTTTACATCTGTTTTTAAAGGCGATAGGCTCTCTTTCCTAAGCATATAAGAAAGATTTTGGCGCGTACAGGAAAGTGCATCACACACCTGCGTCGTATCCCAGATATTCTTTTGCACATAAATTTCAAAATCCTTGCTTTCTATAGGCATTTCGTTTTTTACATCATATAAGAATTTTGCAGGAATATCGATTGAATCATTGAACGTCAGACAATATCCTCCTGTCCCCACCATACCGGATTCAAAAAGAAGTTGATTTTGCATAACTTTATCGATACCACTTACATCTTTCAATTGTTCTAGCGAAAGTTTCTTTACCACATGATCTGCAAAAAAGCATAGAACCACATGATGATCGCACATACAGCAGTCCACAAGATTCTTTTTTTGTCTTTCTACCACAAAAGATGGCAATGTATCTATCTTTTTTATTGACATGCTATCCTGCGAACATTTTCCCCTTGCCAGTTCAAGCATCCTCATCTCATCATATGCTGCCATTTTATGATTGCGCAGGATGTCATCTATATTTTGTCTTCCACTCGGAATCACTCTTTCTTTTACCCAGAGATAGCTTTCCTGCCTTGGTATGGTATAGATTCCACGCTTAACATAATTGGTAAACAAAAGAGGGGCGGTCCACTCGTCCAAATTCTCCTGAAGTTCAATAATATATCTCTGCTCTTTATCAAAATATTGTAAGACTCCTATGGATAACTGATTTTCATCATCCCATATTTCATAAGCTTTCATAGACCTGATACCTCTTATAAATCATATCCCAAATAGCATCTAAGTGCGTCTCCGATAATATCCCATGCAAATCTGCCAAAAGAACCGCTTTATCACTCTCTTTTAGTTTTCCTGCAAATATTTTCTTTTTGTCCTCAATCAGATTTAAATTTTCGTAACAGGAATAAGAACCTATAAAGTTCTGACATCGTTTATCCTCTGACACATCAAATTTTTTCACCATAGCATCCGATGTACAGGAGTATAACAAAGACAAGCCATGATCAAACAAAGGGGCAATCCGAAGTGTTTTTGCTCTTGCATTTCGCAGCACTTCAATATTTGCACCATGCCGATCCCTATTTAATATGAGATAGTCGACAGCAATCATCTGCTCTATATAATCTTTCCAGCCTTGCCTCACACAAAAATCATAATGCGACTCTCCCTTTATGGCATTGGTTCGATAATAATCATCGAGAGCAACCTTACTCTCACCACGCTCCTTAAAATCCTCGGATGCACACACATATGTCGTATATATTCTTCCCTCAATTTCAATATCTGCATAGATGAGTTCATAGTGAAGATGCTCCACTCCAAGTATCGTAAGTAAACGGTCAACGATTATTTCATTGATACACTCATGTCCTACAATACCATTTACAGGATCGAAATTAGATAATTTGTAATATATTTTTTTATCATATAAGGAAGACTCGGATTTCAAAAAAGTGCCTGCTGTTCCACTGGAACTTCGAATATGGGACCAATTCAAATAGGTCAGATCCTGCTTTTCTCTAATTACTCTTGTTTGCATGAAACCACCTCATATTATTTTACGCACGTCAAATATTTTTATACATCATATTATACATTTTTATTTTACGCACGTCAAATATTTCGATTTGACAAAAGGGACGCTCCTTGTGGCGAAAGGAACGTCCCCAAAAACTACAAATCATATTTTCGAATTTCACAATTTTCTGGTCTTGGTCTCCATTTGATACCTTTTCTGCGATGTTCAAGCACACCACAGAGTGCACGGATAATACCACCATGACAGACAACAAGCACATTCTCATAATCTTCTTTCTTCAAATCTTCCAGAAAAGAACGGCTTCTTGCCACCATAGAGGATACCGGTTCTACGGTTTTTGGTGCCGGTATAATTTCCGGCAACAACCAGTATAAGCTCATCCAGAATCCCAGCTTTTTATAGTTTTTCAACTCATATTTACCAAAGTTGACCTCAATAATACGTGGGTCTACTTTCAATTCATCCTCGGACACATTACCGATAATCATCGCTGTCTTTTTCGCACGTACGAGTGGACTGCAGTATACTGCATCAAATTTGACATCTCCTATTTTCTTGCGCGCTTCCTTCGCCTGCTCAATCCCCACTTCATTCAATGGTTCATCATACAATCCCTGCATAAGCTGCTGCTTATTCAGCGCTGTTTGTCCATGTCTTGTAATCCATACTTTCATTTTCTATCCTCATTCCGTAAATACGCAAAAACGCGATGGCATATTCTTTCCATATTACCATCGCTTCTGCTTTTTATAAATCGTCAACGGCATCCTTTAGTTTGCCCATAAATCCTTTTTTCTTCTTTTCTTCCTTTACCGTTGTGCCACCGGCTTTTAACGTTTTGCCTGTTTCATCATCAAACTTGCGTAACGTTTCTTTTGCTTCATGGCTAAGCGATGTAGGAACCTGAACCACCAAAGTAACGTAGTGGTCACCACGCATATTCTTGTTGCGTAAAGAAGGAATACCCTTGCCACGAAGACGAATTCTGGTATCTGTCTGTGTACCCGGCTTCACTTCATATACGACCTTACCATCTAATGTATCAATCATTACTTCTCCACCTAGTGCAGCCTGTGCAAAAGAAATCGGCGCAGAAGAATAGATATCATATTCGCTTCTCTGGAAGATAGCATGTGGTGCCACGCGTACTTCAACTAAAAGATCGCCTCTTGGTCCACCATTGATACCCGGTTCTCCTTTTTCGCGAATACGAACACTCTGCCCGTTATCAATACCGGCAGGAATGGATACGGCAATACGTTTCTTTCTGGAAATATATCCTGTACCATGACAATCCGTACACTTTTCCTTAATAATCTGACCTGTTCCCTGACAATCCGGACAAGTCGTTACGTTTTGTACTGTTCCAAAGAAAGACTGCTGGGTGACAACAATCTTACCCTTACCGCCACATTTTGTACAAGTATCCTTTGTCGTTCCAGGCTTTGCTCCAGTTCCGTGACATGTACTACACTCATCCTTTAAGACAAGTTCAATTTCCTTTTCACAACCAAATGCAGCCTCTTCAAACTTGATATTTACTCTGGCACGTACATTCTGACCTTTCATTGGACCATTGTTTGTTCTTCTGCTGCCACCGCCAAAGAAATCACCAAAAATATCTCCAAAAATATCTCCAAAATCCATGCCGGAAAAGTCGAATCCACCGCCACCAGCACTGCCGTCAAACGCAGCATGACCAAACTGATCGTACTGTCTTCTTTTATCCGGATCACTTAAGACAGCATAAGCTTCCGAAGCCTCTTTAAACTTCACTTCCGCTTCTTTATCTCCCGGATTCATATCCGGGTGATATTTCTTTGCCAACTGTCTGTATGCTTTCTTGATTGCTGCATCATCGGCATTCTTGTCTACACCGAGGACTTCATAATAATCACGTTTCTGTTCTGCCATTTTTTAACTTCTTTCCTATCATCTTATTGTCTTGCCTATGATATCATAAGCATCTCATAATACGACCAAAATTCCAAGCATGCCACGCCCCACTTGGGGCGCAGACACACTTAGAATCTGTTCGTTTCACATTTTCAATTATACCTCTTTGAAATCAGCATCTACAACATCGTCATCTGCTGCATTGTAAGTGGTATTTGCTCCCATATCAGGGCCTGCACCAGCACCCATGTCAGGACCTGCGCCCTGTGCACCTGCTGCCTGTGCCTGCTGCTCATACATCTTAGTGAATACCTTCTGAGCACTTTCCTGTAATTTTTCCTGTGCAGCCTTAAGTTCGCCAACGGTTGCATCGTCCATAGCTTCTGCTTCCGGATGTGCTTCCAAAATTGTCTTGATTGCTGCGATGTCAGCTTCTACTGCAGACTTATCTGCTGCGTCAATCTTATCGCCAACTTCTTCGAGAGCCTTCTCTGTCTGGAATACGAATGCGTCTGCATCGTTTCTTGTATCAATCGCTTCCTTACGCTTCTTATCCTGCGCTTCGAACTCAGCAGCTTCCTTAACAGCCTTTTCAATGTCTTCGTCTGACATATTAGATCCGGCTGTAATTGTAATGTGCTGTTCCTTACCTGTTCCAAGATCCTTAGCAGATACATTTACGATACCATTGGCATCAATATCAAATGTAACTTCAATCTGTGGAACACCACGACGTGCTGGTGGGATACCATCAAGACGGAACTGTCCTAAGGACTTGTTGTCTCTTGCAAACTGTCTCTCACCCTGTACGACATTGATATCAACAGCTGTCTGATTATCAGCAGCAGTAGAGAAAATCTGACTCTTCTTTGTAGGAATTGTTGTATTTCTCTCAATCAGCTTTGTTGCAACACCACCCATTGTTTCAATAGAAAGTGAAAGTGGAGTAACATCCAAAAGAAGGATTTCACCTGCACCTGCATCACCTGCAAGCTTACCACCCTGAATAGAAGCACCAATGGCTACACATTCGTCTGGGTTAAGTGATTTGCTTGGCTCATGTCCTGTTAATGCCTTTACCTTATCCTGTACTGCTGGGATACGAGTAGATCCACCAACAAGAAGAACCTTAGAAAGCTCGCTTGCTGTAAGACCTGCATCCTTCAAAGCGTTCTGTACCGGAATAGCTGTTCTTTCTACCAAATCGTGTGTTAATTCATCGAATTTTGCACGTGTTAAGTTCATATCAAAATGCTTTGGTCCTTCTGCTGTTGCAGTGATGAATGGCAAGTTGATGTTTGTTGTTGTTGCAGAAGAAAGTTCTTTCTTTGCCTTCTCTGCTGCTTCTCTTAATCTCTGAAGAGCCATCTTATCTGTAGAAAGGTCAACACCTTCTGCCTTCTTGAACTCCTCTAACATCCAATCTGTAACCTTCTGATCAAAGTCATCACCACCAAGACGGTTGTCACCACTTGTTGCAAGTACTTCGATAACACCATCACCGATTTCAATGATAGATACATCAAATGTACCACCACCTAAATCGTATACCATAATCTTCTGCTCTTTTTCATTATCAAGACCATAAGCAAGTGCTGCTGCTGTAGGCTCGTTGATGATACGCTTTACATCAAGACCTGCAATCTTACCAGCATCCTTTGTAGCCTGACGCTGTGCATCGTTGAAATATGCAGGAACTGTAATAACAGCTTCTGTTACAGGTTCACCAAGATAATTCTCTGCATCACTTTTTAACTTCTGCAAGATCATTGCTGAGATCTGCTGTGGAGAATACTTCTTGCCATCAATAGTACGACCATTGTCTGTACCCATATCTCTTTTAATAGAAGAGATTGTCTTTTCAGCATTTGTTACAGCCTGACGCTTTGCAGGTTCACCAATAAGTCTTTCTCCTGTTTTTGTAAAAGCTACGATAGAAGGTGTTGTTCTTGCACCTTCCTGGTTAGCGATAACGGTAGGTTTTCCACCTTCCATAACAGCTACACAGCTGTTTGTTGTACCAAGATCAATTCCAATAATTTTTCCCATGATTTTTTCCTCCTGATTTATTATCATTTTGTTGTTTTCTATATATCTAAATTAGCATTGCTACCAATTTGGCTAATTTGCAACCTTTACCATACTATGCCGTAATACAGAGTCATGATACATATATCCTTTTTGGAACTCTTCGACGATTTCGTTTTCACCGAATTCGTCATCCTCAATGTGCATAACGGCATTGTGGAAATCCGGATTAAATTCCTGTCCCACAGCTTCGATTGCTTTCACACCTGCTTCTTCTAATGAAGTCATCAGCTGCTTGTAAATCATCTGCATACCTTGTGCAAATGGATCTTCACTTTCTTCCATTCCTTTGAGTCCTCGCTCAAAATTATCAACAACCGGAAGAATTTTTTCTAAGATGCCTTTTGCTCCCACTTCATACATCTGTGTCTTTTCTTTTTCAGATCGTTTGCGGAAGTTTTCGAATTCTGCCATCTGGCGTCTCACCTTATCAGTCAGTTCTTCGATTTGTGCATCCTTTTTGTCTTTTTTATCTTTCTTCTTAAAGAAGCCTCCTGAGGATTTTTCCTCATCTGCCTCTTCCTCTGCGTCCGCTTCTGTATCTTCTTCTACAGCTTCTTCTGCTGTCACCTCTTCTGTTGTCTCTTCTGTTGCCTCTTCTTCTGTTGTCTCTGCTTCTGTATTCACAGCTGCTTCAGCTTCTTCCATATTTTCCTGCTTCTTTTCCTCTGCCACTGTTACATCCCCTTCCTATGTCTGTCATTCTTTTTTAAGGATCTTGTCTAATTGTGTCTTCAGATTCTTTAGATTATCCATGACATTTTCATAATCCATACGCTTCGGTCCGATAATACCTATCGTTCCCTTCACGCCTTCACCTAATTCATAGGTGGCTGTCACCACACTGCAATCTTTCATTGTCTGCAATGGCGACTCATTTCCAATATATACCTGAATGCCGGTTTCCTCATCCCCTTCTGTCTCGGAGATCAGGTCTGCCAGTGCCTGTTTTTCTTCAAAAGCACTGATAAGTTCACTCGCTCTCTGGGAGTCTGATAATTCCGGATATTTAAAAATATTTGTCGCACCACTGGTGTAGATTTCCAGATCATCATCTTCGTGAATCGTCTCAGCTACGGTATTCAAAACCTGTGCAATGATTTCCTCATGAATACCAGCCTGTTCTTTTAACTTGGTGATCAGACCTAAGTTAATCTGCTCCACTGTCAATCCATTCAGATTCGTGTTCAAAAGCATGTTAAGCTTCAACATGTTTTCATTGCTCAGAGGTTCATCCACCGGAATAATTTTGTTTTTAACAATATTACCCTCCATCACAACCACCGATAAAATCTGGTGTTCGTCTACAGCTGATAACTGTACAAACTTCAACCGGTTGCGACGGACACTTGGTGCAGAAATCATCGTTGCATACTGGGTATTGTTCGCCAGTACTTTAACAACCTGCTTCAAGAGCTGTTCCATCTTCTCCGTCTTTTCGATCATCAGATCCTTCATCTCGGTCACTTCCTGATCTTTGATTTCCATCAAGTGATCAACATAGAAGCGATAACCCTTATCAGAAGGAATACGTCCTGAGGATGTATGTGGCTGTATAATATAGCCTAATTCCTCAAGATCCGACATCTCATTACGAATCGTTGCAGAACTCAGATTCAAGTCGGACATTTTAGAAATGGTCCGCGAACCAACCGGTTCCCCTGTCTCCAGATAGTTCTGAATGATGGCATTTAAAATTTTCTCTTTTCTCTCATCTAATTCGTCCATCGGATACCTCTTCTGGTTTCGTTGTTTCTAAGATTGTTAGCACTCATCAAACTAGAGTGCTAATATCTTTAAAAATAATGTATCACTGCCCTACGGCTTTGTCAACACTTCTTGCAAATTTTTTTCAGGGACGTTCCTTTTGCCATATGGAGTGTCCCCTTTGGCACAGACGCTTCTACAACAAGAATTGTGCCAAGGCATAATTGCTCAGATCCATTCCTTTTTCCGTCAGAAAAATTCTTCCCTCCGCCATCACAAGCAACTGTTCTTCCCGCAAATGTTTCAAAACATCTGCATATACAGATTCTATGGAACAAGAAAATTGACGTTGAAATTCTTCACGCGTGACACCTTCGTTCATACGAAGCCCTAAAAACATAAACTCTTCCATCGCATCTTTTTTAGAAAGTTCTGTCACATCCTGCCACAATACCGATTGCAGCAAAATATCCTGCGTTATATCCATCGATTCTAATGTCTCACAGGTTTCCATGTACCCATAAATATCACTTATGTTTGTCATGCGGCGATTGTCAACCATCGAAGCGGCGCCAATCCCGAGTCCTAAATAATTTTTTCGCTGCCAATATACTTTGTTGTGGTAGCACGCGTAATCTTCCCTGGCATAATTTGAAATTTCATACTGATGATATCCATGTTCTTTCAAGACGTTCTGCGCCATTTTATACAAACGGTATTCCTGATCTTCATCCGGCAAAAATTCTGTTTTCATGCCGGCATGCTGTTTGACCGCATCAAATTTGTAACGATCATAAAAAGGTGTTCCCTCTTCCACAATCAGCGCATATGCCGAAATATGTTCCGGGCGCAGGCCAATCACCTGCTGCAATGTATGCATCAGCTTTTCTAATGTCTGCCCCGGAAGCCCTGTCATAATATCGACATTCAAATTGTAAAAACCACTTTTTCGCGCCATATCGTATGTGCGCAAAAAACGGTCATAGGTATGTATTCTTCCAAGCATTTGCAGTTCATCATCATTTGCTGACTGCAGGCCAATACTCATACGATTGATTCCCATACGACGATATGCAGCTAACTTTTCCATCGTCACCGTTCCCGGATTACATTCTATGGAAATCTCAGCATCCGTTTGCACTGAAAAATATTGATGCAATGCCGTGAGAATTTTTTCCATTTCAGCCTCATCTAACCAGGATGGCGTTCCACCACCAATATATATAGAAGAAACAGCAACTGATTGCAGTTGCTGTCCCATATATGCAATTTCTTTACAAAGGCTATTGACGTATCTTTTTTGTATTGCATCATCATATGCCCCTGACAAAAAATCGCAGTAATCACATTTTTTTACACAGAATGGAATGTGTACATAAAGACTAATTTCATTCATATTATTTAATCCTCGTCCAATTTTAACACGCTCATAAATGCTTCCTGTGGGATTTCTACGTTGCCCACCTGACGCATACGCTTTTTTCCTTCCTTCTGTTTCTCAAGTAATTTCTTCTTTCTTGAAATATCACCACCATAACACTTCGCAAGCACATCTTTACGCATTGCTCTTACGGTTTCTCTGGCAATTACCTTGCTTCCAACAGCTGCCTGAATTGGAATTTCAAACAGATGACGTGGAATTTCTTCTTTTAGTTTTTCACACATCTTACGTCCACGTTCGTAAGCGGTACCACTGAATACAATAAAGGACAGTGCATCGACTTCTTCCTTATTGATAAGAATATCCAGTTTCACCAGATCCGATTTTACATAACCCTTCATCTCATAGTCAAAAGATGCATAGCCTCGGGATCTCGATTTTAACGCATCAAAGAAATCATAAATAATTTCATTTAATGGCAACGTGTATTTTAACAATGCTCGCGTTTCTTCCATATATTCCATACTAATATAGATACCGCGTCTCTCCTGACACAAATCCATAATGGCGCCGATGTATTCACTTGTCACCATAATTTCTGCTTCTACCACCGGCTCTTCCATGTGCTCAATCTCCGATGGATCCGGAAGGTTGGATGGATTGGTCAGTTCAATCATCGTGCCGTCTGTCTTATATACACGATAAACAACACCCGGTGCTGTCGTCACCAGATCCAGATTATATTCTCTTTCCAAGCGTTCCTGTATAATCTCTAAATGCAAAAGGCCTAAGAAGCCACATCGAAATCCAAAGCCAAGGGCTACCGATGTCTCCGGTTCAAACTGTAAAGCTGCGTCGTTTAATTGTAACTTTTCAAGCGCATCACGAAGATCCGGATATTTTGCGCCATCTGCCGGATACAAACCACAATAAACCATTGGATTTACTTTTTTATATCCAGGCAACGGTTCTTCACATGGATGTTTTTTGTGCGTAATGGTATCGCCAACACGCGTATCTTTTACATTTTTGATACTTGCTGTCATATAGCCAACCATACCTGCACTCAAGGCATCACATGGAATAAACTGTCCTGCACCAAAATAGCCCACTTCAACGACGTCCGCCGTTGCACCGGTTGCCATCATGACAACTTCATCCCCCGCGCGAAGTGTTCCCTCTTTGATACGGCAAAAAACAATAACACCTTTATAGGCATCATACAGTGAGTCAAAAATCAGTGCCTGCAGGGGAGCATTTGGATCTCCCGTCGGTGCTGGAAGTTTTGTAACAATCTGCTCCAATACTTCCTCGACATTTAATCCGGTTTTTGCAGAAATCAAAGGCGCATCCTGTGCTTCTAAACCAATCACGTCCTCAATCTCATCTTTGACACGCTGTGGATCTGCACTTGGCAGATCGATTTTATTGATTACCGGCAATACATCCAAATCATGATCCAGTGCCAGATA
Organism: uncultured Lachnospiraceae bacterium; assembly: GCA_934352055.1. Classification (GTDB taxonomy): domain Bacteria; phylum Bacillota; class Clostridia; order Lachnospirales; family Lachnospiraceae; genus Pararoseburia. The sequence goes on along the minus strand of CAKRJY010000002.1, from coordinate 194,459 downwards.
AACATTTGCCAGAGTCTGTGCTTCAATTCCTTGAGCAGCATCTACGACTAAAATTGCACCATCACATGCTGCCAGGCTGCGGGAAACTTCGTAATTAAAGTCCACATGTCCCGGTGTATCAATTAAATTAAAAATATATTCTTCACCATCTTTTGCATGATAAATAATGCGTACCGCCTGCGACTTGATCGTGATGCCACGTTCTCTTTCCAAATCCATGTTATCCAGCACCTGCGCCTGCATTTCACGCTCCGTCAAAAGACCTGTCATCTCAATAATACGATCTGCCAGCGTAGACTTCCCGTGATCGATATGCGCTACAATACAAAAGTTACGAATTTTGCTCTGATCTATTGCCATGAAATATTATCCTCCGTATTTCCAGCCAAAATTGCTCATTCATGGCATTATACCATAGAAAATACCGGCTTCACAAGTATTCTCTCTCTTTTACTCTTGCATCTTTTCGTCACTCTTGCTCTTTCTTTTACTCTTGCCCGAGAAGCACATAGGCAAGGATATTTGCCAAAGGTTCCATCGCATTATAAACTTCTTCAAACGTGTTCGTCTGTGCCCCCGCTTCAATTAGCATTGCCTTCGGACAAAGATGCATATTATAACGATATCCCTTTAAAAAAATAGGACGTGTAAATCCCGGATACAATTCTGCTGCTGCAATCTGCATATGTAAGGATGTCGCCAGATTGTCCTCTAAATTAGGATTTTTCAGATAATCAATCGGTCCTGTAGCCGTTGTTCTGCTCAATCCATTAAAAAACATAATCTTTGCCGTCGGTTTGCCTCCGATATCTGTGACAAGATGTACATCATCTCCTACACCATCTCTATGCAAATCAATTGCCACCTGAATGGTTGGATTTTCCGCTAAGACCCGCTGAATGTCCGGTTCTGCATTTGCATATGCATAATCTCTACCTTCCACATCATATTTTCCACGATGATGCAATACAGGGATTCCATATGTGTCCTGCAATAAGCTCGTCAACCTGTCACCCACGCCCATGACGGTCATTGCTTCAGACCCATCCGAATCAACAAAACCCTCCTGCGAATGCGTGTGGTAGATCAAAACCACCGGTCCGTCTACATTCATATCAAGCGCTATGTTTTTTTGCAGCAAAGTGCCCGGATCCAACTCGCTCGAATCAATGGTCGTAGTGCGGTCAATGCGGTAAAAGTTTTTTATCAGGTAATCATAATCTAACAATTTATCCCGATTGACTTCTGCCTGTTTCGTCCAGGTCGGCGTTTCCTTATTTTCTGCCCCTGCTACCGGCACATTATTTTCCTGCGCATCGTTTTGTGCCGGCTCTTTTGTCTGTTCTATATTATTTTCCTCTATGCATTTTTCTTCTGTCTGTTTCCCGGTATTTTCCAATGCAGCAAGCAATGTCAGTTCATCCTTTTCCTCATCTTCTCCATAGACATACGCCATAACAGGCGTCGCCAGGTCCATTTCCTGTAAAAGCCAGTCATAAAGTGATGGCTCTGTTGCCTGAAAGCAAAATATCGGCACACATAATTTTAATAATTGATAATATAAAGACCATTTGGTACGCACGTATCTCTCCTTTTCCCTACGCACCAATATATGCAACTTTTTTCTTCCTATGCATGTTTGGCCACAGGGACGTTCCTTTTGCCGCATAGAGTGTCCCCTTTGGCGCATGGAGTGTCCCTGCGGCCTGGGGCTCTACATTTTCGGAACAAATGTCATATTGAGTCCCTCTGAAATGGTATAGCTCAGGCGATTGACTGCCTCATCAATATCTTTGGAAGTAACATACATCGCATTTAATTTGGGCGGTATCATGCCACGCACCGTTTCTTCCATCTCTTCCAACTCCTGCTTATTTTCCATAAGTCCCGTACAAAAATCAGCTACAATTGTTGCAGCATCAACAACTGTCGGAATCCCCACGGCAATGACAGGAATCCCCAGATGTTCCCTTGTGATTGCATTGCGATAATTTCCCACACCTGATCCCGGTATAATTCCCGTGTCGGTAATCTGTATCGTACGATTCAACCTTTTTATGCTTCGTGCTGCCAATGCATCTACCGCGATGACGATATCCGGTTTTGTCTGTGAAACTACCCCTTGTAAAATTTCAACGGTCTCCATTCCTGTCTGAGCCATCACTCCTGGCACAATGCCACTAATGCTGCAACACTCTTCTAATTCAACCATATATTTTCCAAATTCTTCCAGCAGATGTCTGGTAATAAACAACTGGTCTATCACCTTCGGTCCAAGCGCATCCGGCGTTACTTCCCGATTCCCTAATCCAATCACCAATATTTTTTTCTTTTGATATTGTTTTGGGAGAAAATTCTTTAACTGTTCCGAAAAAATTTCCGATATTTCCCGGTGATAATCACTATCCTCTTCCATCATCTGATCCGCTTCTATGCTAATGTACGTACCACGAGGCTTTCCCATCGTTTTTGCAGCTTTTTGTGTCTCAATACGTACTTTTGTAATCGTAATGTCCTCTCCTCTTTTTTCTTTTTCCACCAAAAGTCCTGAGATTTCCTTACCATCCGGTCTTTTTTCCGATGTTTCCACCGCCAAATCTGTTCGAATCTCAAACATTTTCCTAATTTCCCCTAATTCCATAAAATCTTTTTATATTGTTTGCATTTTTTTATGAAATATGTATTGACAGAAACACCTCTGTGCTATAAGATTATCTAGTATGTTTGTAACAGACTGTCCGTGTCCGGCTTTGTTGCAACAGAGTTACTATAATTGATATCAAGACATTGGAGGTGTACAGATTGGCTAACATTAAATCTGCTAAAAAAAGAATATTAGTTACAGAGATCAAGACTGCTAGAAATAAAGCAATCAAGTCTAAGGTTAAGACTTGCATCAAGAAGGTAGAAGCAGCCGTTGCTAACAACGATAAGGAAGCAGCTAACGAAGCTCTCATCGTTGCTATCTCAGAGATCAACAAGGCTACAAGCAAAGGTCTCTACCACAAGAATAATGCAGCAAGAAAGGTATCTCGCCTTACAAAAGCTGTTAATTCTATTGCTTAATTTTTTTGAACATAGAGAAGCACCAGTACCGTCATACTGGTGCTTTTTTGTTCTCCATACTATTCCTATATAATATCAACTTGCCCATCGAATCATGAGCATCTCTACCGCCAACTGGTCATTGATGCGCCCTGTCTTTGCTCTCTCATCCAAATCTGCCGCATCTTCGAGCAGCGCCCGAATCTGTTCTATCGTAAAATTTCTTGCAAGTCCCAGATTCTTTCTCACAATAAAATCACGAATCCCCATCTTATTTGCAATCGTCTGCGCATTCATTCCCTGAGAAGCCATATCTTTCATTACATACATCTGATCAAATTGGCGGATGATCAAAGCCAAAATACGAATCGGTGGTTCTTTTGCCGCCAACATATCATGATATAGTTCCAGTACCTTAGTTAGGTTTTTGGATGCCAAAAATGAAATCATTTCAAAGACCTTGGTCTGTACCTGTTTTGTACAAATGGCTTCCACATCCTCTAGCGCAATACTATCCTTCTCATATACATAGGAAAGTAACTTTTCCATTTCCATATCCATATGATCCATAGAGTCGCTACTTCTATCGAAAAACTCTGTCCACGCTTCCCGCGTCATGGTCTTTCCTGCTGCCTTCACACGCCCCATCATCCATGATGTCAGCATACGTTCATCCGGCATAGAAAAATCAACTGCACATCCTGCCTTGGTCACCGCTTTGTATGTTTTTGACCGCTTATCCACTTCACTTTCCACAAAAACCATGCATGTCGTCTCCGGTATTCGCGTAATATATTCCGCTAACACCTCTTGCGATGACTTAAAAAAACCAGAGTCCGCAACCAACACTACACGACGGTCTGCAAAAAATGGCATAGTATCTGCGAAGCTGATTATCTCTTCTACCGAGACATCTTTCCCCTCATATTTTGCCAGATTCATCTGGTCTCCTTCATTCATAAGAGCCTTCGTCAGCTTGTCCCGATACTGCTTTTTAAGGTAATCCTCCTCGCCATATAATAAATATACTTTTTTAAATTGTCCTGTCTTAATATCTTCGTCAATCGTTTTCATGTGTTTTATTATATATGATTTTCAAGATGTGTGCATCACTTTTCATTATCGTCAACATTATGCTTGATAGCAATCTGCTAACAATTTTTATGCATTTCCTGTCTCCATGCCTTTTCCCCGTTTTTTCAAATATCGAGCATCATATTTTTTAACAGTTTCCATATGTCATGTCCAATCAGCTTTTACTGCATAAAACATTTCTACATTCCAAATTTTTCTTCCAGCACCCTAGTTATTTGTCCCATTCCTAATGGATTATCTTTTGTTTCATATGTTAATATCAGATTTTGTCCCGGATAAACACCTGCGCCACAATAAATTTCTACTTTTTTACATGCATGCTGAACATACTCTGGATTATCCATCATCCCCATGTGTTCCCAATAATATATTTCTTTCGTTCCAGGATGTAACATTGTAAAGTCTGGATATAAAATCTTATTGTCTAATTCCAACTTACATTCGTAGCGATACGGTATATTCGCATAAAACAATGCTTGTTCAATCATAGCCTCCGATTTTGATCTTAGCATTTTTCCAGTAATACCTTTCACCACTAGATTTTCAGGATGCATTTCATTTGTCTCATAAATATCGTTCATCCATTCTTCGCCATTTTCGACAAGCAAATCCAAACTATCCCCCAACAAACTCCTGTATCCTTCATTTAACAAAAACTCCTCCACACATTTCTGCGACCGATTTGCCTGTTTTATATACGCTGCACATGACGCATACTCACTGTTTAAATCTTTTTGCATTGCCTCATTATATTTTTTTCTTGCTAATTTTACAGCCAGCCCTCTCTGATCCTTTGGTAAATATAAAGATTGACCTTGATGACACAAATACCATTTATACCACTTTCCATTCTTTGCACATATCAACTCTCCCTCTGGATATTTTCCATCCTCGTTTTGTAGCCTTTCTCGAATATGTTCAATTTCTTTCATCCTGCTCTGAATTACATAATAATTTTGAAACATTTCTTTTCCCCTTTCTTCTCATATATATCTGTTGTGGGTATCACGCTTATTTTCTTGCTCTCATACCCACAATCACATCCACAACACATATTTCACCGCTCAAACTTCGTCTTAACACGCCTTCTCTGATCCAGTTCCATCGTAATCTGCCCCACATCCATCGTCACATATATCTTTTCTTTTTCGATACAATTCTGTAGACGCTCCATCGTCTCTTTTCCCGGATGACCATAAGAGTTATTCTTGCCACAGGAAATGAATGCACAATCCATTTCAAGTTCTTCCAGAAATTCCTGCCCGCTTGATGCGTTGGATCCATGATGCGCGACTTTTAACACATCAACCTTTTGGACACATTCTTTTATTTCCGGCAGAAGTTCTGTTTCCTGCTCTGCTGCAATATCGCCTGTCAAAAGTGCAGAAAAGTCCTTACACGTAACCAGCAGACACAGACTCATCGCATTGACATCATTCGCATATTCTTTTGCTGTAGCAGCCGAAGGTCCTACACATTGCAGCTGCAAATCTCCGCTGTGGCAGACATCCCCCGCCTGCATAAAACATATCTGACTTCCACATGCCTGTGCTGATTGTTCTAACTCTTTTATATGTGCTATTGCTCCTTCATCCTGCATATTTTCGTACAATTCTTTCGACAGCACGATATGTTTGATGCGATATCCCTGCTCCAAGCATTCCAACAATCCATTCATATGATCAAGATCCGGATGCGAAACAAACCAGTAATCCACCTGTCTGACACCGTGACTTTTCAAAAATGGCAGAATTCTATATTTTCCAACGTTTTTCACATCAGAGCTTCCCCCATCTACAAAAAAATTTGCCCCTTTCGCACTCTGCAAATAGATGCCATCCCCTTGCCCAACATCCAGCATTATCATCTGATTTTTTACTTTCGCCGGCCAAAACAGACAACTCAGACCACACAACACCAGTAGCAGCCACTTGCCTCTGTAATTTCTCACACATCGTTGTACCTGGCGTTTTCCCTTTTCTTTTTGCAGCCAATACAATCCCATATACAAGGAGACATAATATATAGCAATTTTCCACAATGCCGGACATCCAACAATCTGTCTTGCGCCCGGCAAACGCAATGTGATATCCGCGATCCATTCATACAAATACAATATTCCATGACACACCAGCATCATTTTTTCTGTCACAAAGGCCATCGCCCCTCGCAACCAGCCAAACGCATCCCACATGGCACTTCCACACGTAGCCTGCATTTCCATCACGCAGGCACCAAGCAATCCACCAAGCAGACCACATCCCAACAAAATGCCTAGTAGCGGTAACAACAGCCAGTTTAAAAACACACTGTAAATCGGAATTTCATAATAAAATCTTGCAACGAGCGGCAGCGTAAACAACTGCAATCCCAGTGCAAATACAAACGCATCCAGCCATCTCTTTTTTCCTCTTTGTAAGCAGGATACGAATGGATTTGCAAACGAAATCACGCCAAGAACAGCTGCAAATGAAAAAATCACCCCCGCATTTTTCATTGCGAACGGATTTGTTGCCACCATTCCGATTGCTGCAAACATAAGCGCACTTGCGGAATCGTACACTTCTCCCCATACATTTGCCAAAAGGTAAAACAAATACATCACAATCGCCCGCTTTGTCGAAGGACTCATTCCGGTCATCATGCCATAAAGCAGTACCAGAATACCTGCCAACATCCCTGCTCCCAAGAAAGACATTCCCCTTTTTCGCAGCAGACGATAAATTGCCATGCCAACGACAGAAATATGAAGCCCTGATATTGCAAGAATGTGGGATAGCCCCGCCATCTGATATAGCGCCTTGGCATCTGTATCAAGTTCGCCTTTTTCTCCCAATGCAAGTGTCTGCAACACTCCGCTTTCCTCGCCAAACAGATACTGTCCATACACAGCCGCTATGTTCTGCTGCAGTTCATATAACTTTATGCGCACATAACGACGTGAGGGTATCTTTTTGTATATCGTAGCATCTTCTAAGCCGGCTGCGATTCCGTTACTCTCATAATATATTTTTTCATCAAAATTACCGTCATTGCGCGCTTGTCGAAATGGCGTTATTTTTGCTTTTCCAATGTAAATTGTTCCAATGGTATCATCATCCGAATCCGGATATAGAATAATAGAAGAGCATTTGATCTGCTCTTTTTGATCTTGCAAGATGACATCTCGCAAATAGTAAACCGGCTGATCCGCCTTTCTCTCTTTTTTGTAAATTTCCCCTTGAAATTGGACCACCCGGTCCTTTTGCAAAAAGGAATGCTGTTCTTTTTGCCGTTGTACCGCTATCTCTCCCACAACACTTCCACATAAAAAAGCAAGTGCAACACACAAAAAGCGTTTTCGCCGCTGCACAGTGCAAAGCAAATGTGGTCGAAGACCTGCATACAGGCCTCCCATATACACCACAAATGCCACGCACCACCAGTGACTATCATATACAAACCATCCTGCACCAAGGAGAAATGCCATGCCAATCTGACATACTTTCCTTCGTAACAATATTTCCTCCTATTGCCCCTCGTTCATCAAATCTCTCTCCACTGCCTGCATTACCATAGACGTATCTCTTTCATAGGATGTTCCCAGCGAAAATCCCAGACTCGCATCCGCTGATGTGCTCTGTGCCCCTTCTACAAGAATCTGTACTTTATTGATATTATCCAGTTCTGTCAGTGAATTTACAATAGAGTACAACACCACCTTGCTGTTGACTCCCGTAGTTCCTTTCAAAAAGGAAGAATCCAGATTCACATAACACACCCCATCTGTTACCGTTACATTTAAAAGTTTTGTTCCCGATGGGAATACCGTTTTGGCATCTTCGTCATCCGATCCCTTCAATAAATAATCCATAATCAGACGTTCTCGCGCCACATTTTTATTATAGTAGACATCCATCTCCTTTTTTACGAGAGACTGTCCATCTGCACTGGCAAAATAGAGCGTCAGTTTTGTCTTTTCCAGACTACCTGTTTCTGCCCCATAATCATTGATAAAGGTATCATCGTTCATACTGCCAACAAGAGTTCCATTTGCGTCCTGCAGCGGATCTCCGCCGACGTAAAATGTCACACTATCGATGCCTTTGATCTGCACCAATGTCTTTACGATTGCTGCACGCATTAAGACTTCGGTGTAGCCGGTCAACTCCTCATATTCCCGGTCAAAATACAGACTCAGCATGCCATCATCCAACGCGCAATCCTCAATCTTGACACTATCTGAAATCGTCCTGCGATATTCTACACTATCCGGATCTTTTCCCAACTCTTGCAGTGCCTCATCAATCATTGCATCTGTTTTTGTTGCATGCATGTGATATCCAACAGCACCAATGCCATCTCCCAATGCATTGATATAGTAAATCTTCATATTCTCTTTTTCTTTGTGTCCGCCACATCCAACCAATAGCCCGCACATAAGCGCAAGTACCGTCAGATATACGATTCCTTTTTTCTTCATAAGAAGTATTCTCCTTATCCATGCATAAATGTATGCGCTTTCTTTACACTGTGACTTTCACGCTCACTCTGTGGGCTGATATAGTTCAGTGGAATACGCACATCAAACATCGTTCCCTCTCCTAAGACACTATGTACCTTGATATCTCCATTGTGCATGGTAACCGCATTTTTTGTAATGGCAAGTCCCAGACCAGTTCCGCCAATTTCCCTGGAATGTGATTTGTCAACGCGGTAAAATCTCTCAAAAACATAATCCAAACTATCCTGTGGAATTCCCATACCGGAGTCTTCTACTTTGATGTAGCAGTATTGGTGGTCCGCATTGAGTGTTACATGCACCCAGCCGCCTTCCTTGTTATACTTGATACCATTTTCCACAAGGTTTGTAATGGCAAGTGATATCTTGACTTCATCTACTTCTGCTGCCACCGGACGGAAACTTTCAAAAACCACTTCCACCTGCTGTTTTTCTGCAATTGGGCGAAGTCGTTTTAAAATCAGTTCAATCAATTCGTTCATATTAACAGCAGATACATTCAGTGAGGCTGCCGCACGATCCATCTTTACAAGACTCAACAAATCATTGATGATTTTTGTTTCACGATCAATTTCTTCTCCAATATCTGACATGAATTCCCGATACAGTTCGATTGGTACATTGTCCTGTCCATTCAAAGAATCCGCCAGCACCTTCATGGATGTAAGCGGGGTTTTTAATTCATGGGACACATTCGAAACAAATTCCTGACGCGACTCATCTACCACTTTCATACGTACGATCAGATTATTCAGTTTATCTGATACATCTGCCGACTCTGTAAAATCATCTACAGCAATATCCTCTCCATCATCGGTACCCTTTTCCCGGGCATCAATCGCTTTGCCAAGCTTATGAAATGGTCTGGTAAATTTGCCGGAAAACAAAATAGCAAGCGCAATCACGACTGCATATAGTACTAAAAGTGTAATAATTGCTACCGAATGAAAATATTCCAGATTGGCTGTAACATAAGTCATTGACTTATTCATCACAAGCACACCCAGCACCTCATCGGTATCCTTACCCGTTGACATAATCGGAACCGCTGCTACCAGATATTCATTATCCTTATCATAGGAAGAAGAAATCGAACCTGTAAATGCCTTGATCACATTCGACCATACGATCGTTTTCCCCTCATCCACACCATAGGTATCTTTGATAATGGTAAGCGAGCGGTTCACCACCATCATACGCCCGGCATATGTTGTAGACAACGCACTCAGCTGCTCATCAACATCGCCGGAATCCTTTTGATTTAAATAGCCGCTGGACATAATCTGCTTACCTAAAATCTGTCCATTTGCCACCATATCTGTCACATCGCTCTCCACAGAGCGCTTTACATACAAACTGGAAAAAAGCACAGAAAATAAGGTTGCCGGAAGAATCCCCAACAAGAGGAAAACGACGACCATATGCAATCTAAGACTTCTTATTATTTTCCGAATGATCTGCTTTTTCATATACTACCCCTACACCTGCTGATAGTAATAACCAACGCCCCACTTTGTATGCACATATTTCGGCTCGCTGGCATTTGGCTCAATTTTTTCGCGCAATCTACGAATATGGACATCCACAGTTCGCGCATCTCCCGGATAGTCTTCGCCCCAAATTGTGCGAAGCAATTCGTCTCTGCTGTATACTTTTCCCGGATTTGTCACCAGAAGAAGCAACATGTCAAATTCCTTTGAGGTCACATTGATCTCACGATCTAAAATAAACAAACGACGATTCTCTGTATTAATGGTAAAGTCTCCACTCACAATCTCTGTCATCTTCTGCTCTTTAACAACCTGTGGTGTCGTTCTTCGCATGATTGCCTTAATACGCGCCTTTACCTCTAAGATGTTAAAAGGCTTGGTAATGTAGTCGTCTGCGCCATATTCAAGACCTAAAATCTTATCCATATCATCGCCTTTTGCCGTTAACATAACAATCGGCATATTGGAAAACTCGCGAATGCGCTGACAAACCTCAAAACCATCCATCTTTGGAAGCATGACATCCAAAAGAATCATATCATATGCTGTTGCCATAGCTTTATCCAAAGCCTCCTGCCCATCATATGCACAATCCACTTCCATACCATCCTGTTCCAGACTGAAACGTATGCCCTTCACAATCAGTTTTTCATCATCTACCACTAATACTTTCTTTGCCATCATCTAACCTCAATTCACTATAATTGCATCTGCGATTTTGTTGTAGGTACTGTCTCCTATACCAGATACGTTTTTCAAATCCTCCGGTAACGAGAATGCCCCGTGCGCATTGCGATACGCAATGATGTCTTTAGCACGTGTCTTGCCAATCCCACTAAGTGTCATCAACTCTTCCACCGAAGCAGTGTTGATATTGACCTTACCATCGTCTGTCTGTCCACTCGGATTCTGTGTATCCGTCGTTCCTGCTCCGTTTTCTATTTCTTCCTTGGTATAAACATAAATCTTTTCTCCGTCCTCCAGACGTTCTGCCTGATTGATGCCAAGATCATATGCTTCCGGCAACAAGCCCCCGGCTGCCTCTATCAGTTCATAGACACGGCTTTCTTCAGAAAATGTGTACACTCCCGGCTTTTTGACAGCCCCGTCGATTTGTACGTAAATCTCTGTTACCTGCTCGGTCTGCTGCTTCTTTTCTTCTGTTGTATCTGCGGATTTTGTATGCTCTTCTTGAAGATCAGACTGCGTTTCCAGATAAGACTGTTTCTTACATCCCATGCAGCCCACAAGCATCATAAGAACTACAATACCAAGTAGTATGATTTGTTTTTTCACTTTATTCTCCTTTCCAACAAACAAAGGAGGTAGCAACAACTGCCACCCCCTCTATCAACGTTCGAAAGGAAACACGAATGCTATGTGAATTATTTTATCCAAAAGCACCAATTATTACAAGAGTTTTACGAAATTATGTCACACACTTCTCTTAATTTTTTTGCCATATCATCAATATCCTCTTTTTCGATGACAAGTGGCGGCAGCAAGCGCAATACATTCCCGCCTGCGGAGAGAACAATCAGTCCGGCATCCAGTGCTTTTGTGACCACATTTCCCACTGCAACTTCCGGATCCAGCACGATTCCCTGCATAAAGCCCATACCACGTCGTCCTGTCATAAAATCATAAGTCTGTATGATGTCATCTAACGTTTTTTCAAAATATGGCGTCAGTTCCTTAACATGCTCTGTAATCTGCCGTTTTTGCATCATTTCAATTGTCTTATCCACAGCTGCACAGACAAGGGGATTGCCGCCATACGTGGTGCCATGATCACCTGGAACCAAAGAATGTTTGGCCACATGATCCGTCAACACAAATGCGCCCACGGGAACCCCTGCTCCCAATGCCTTTGCACATGTCATAATGTCCGGTTTCACTCCGTATTTCTGCCATGCAAACATATAGCCTGTACGCGCCATACCACACTGTATTTCATCTAAAATCAATAAGATATCATGTTCATCACAAAGTTTTCGCACACCTTGTAAAAAGGCTGTTTTTGCCGGATAAAGGCCGCCTTCCCCCTGCACGGTCTCAAGAATGATCGCACAGGTCTTATCGGTAATCTGCGCTTTGACACTCTCTAAATCATTAAAAGTGGCAAAACGAACCCCATCCATCAATGGTAAAAATGGATCCCGGTAATGCTTCGTTCCTGTTACCGATAAAGCACCCACCGTTCTTCCATGAAAAGAATGCTCCATGGCTATGACTTCATGTCCTGCAAAACCATCGCGCAAATACGCATATTTTTTTGCTGTCTTGATCGCACCTTCTACTGCTTCCGCACCACTGTTCGTAAAGAACACCTTGTCCATTCCGGATATTTCGCTTAGTTTTTTTGCGGCAGAGATCATAGATGGATGATAATATAAATTTGACGTATGCGTAATCTTATCCAACTGATCCATCAATGCCTGCTTGTACTCTCCCACATTGTATCCGAATGCCATCACGCCGATACCGGATGCAAAATCGAGGTATTCCTTACCATCTGTATCATAAATATGTACGCCATTTCCTTTTTCAAATACTACAGGAAAGCGATTGTACACATGAAACATAGATTCTTCTGCTGTGGCTATATAGTTTTCCTTATTCATGATGAAATTTCCTCTCTTTGTCATCTAAAATAGCTGTTCCGATTCCTTTATTTGTAAAGATTTCAAGCAACAGACAATGTGCGATACGACCATCTAAAATATGTACTCTTGACACGCCCTCTTCAATGGCTGTCATACAGTTGGTCAGCTTTGGAAGCATACCGCCTCCGATAAATCCATCTGCAATCAATGTTCTCGCCTCTGACAACGTCAATTCTGATATTAAAGTCGATTTATCCTCCGGATCTTTGTAAACGCCTTCAATATCGGTCAGAAATGCCAACTTTTCTGCCTGCATAGCTTGTGCAATCGCACAGGCAGCATCATCTGCGTTGATGTTGTAAGTCTCATAATTTGCATCCATTCCAATCGGGCAGACAATAGGCAAAAAGTCACGTTCCAGCAAATCCTCTAAAATCTTCGGGTTAACTTCCGTTATTTCACCAACATAGCCGATATCCTGTCCCTCGGAAAACTTTTTTTCTACCTTTAAAAGACCGCCATCTTTTCCGCTGATTCCGACAGCATTCACGCCCAATTCTTCCACCATCTGCACCAGTGACTTGTTCACTTTATTTAATACCATTTCAGCAATTTCCATGGTTGGGGCATCCGTTTTACGCAATCCATTGATAAATTCCGGATGCATTCCTGTCTTTTCTACCCAACGGCTTATTTCCTTTCCGCCGCCATGTACAATAATCGGCTTAAATCCTACCACTTTTAAAAGGGTTACATCCTGGATAACTTGTCTTTTGAGTTCTTCATCAATCATGGCGCTTCCACCATATTTCACTACAATAATCTTGCGATTAAAACGCTGTATATACGGCAATGCTTCAATCAGCACCTGTGCTTTTTCCATGACTTCCTGCATATTCTTCTCTTCCACCTTTATTTCCTCCTTCATGATGTTTCCCCTCGTACTTTGGCTCGTAATTTAAGAACGATAATCGGCATTGATTTTGACATAATCGTATGTCAGATCGCAGCCCCAGGCTGTTGCCTCCGCATTCCCCTGTTTCATATCACAAATAGCTGTCACTGCATCTGCGGTAAGAATCTGTGTAGCCTCTTCTTCGCTGTATCCCGTCGCCACACCATCTTCTATAATTTTTAAGCTGCCATTTACACTTTCAAAATATAAATCTACTTTTTCCGGATCAAAGGCTACTCCTGCATAACCGAGTGCGCATAAAATACGGCCCCAGTTTGCATCATGTCCATAGATTGCTGCTTTGGTAAGACTTGATGTAACCACGGATTTTGCAAGTGTTACCGCCTCTTTTTTTGTATTGGCATGTATCACTTTTACTTCAAACAATGCGGTAGCACCCTCGCCATCACCAGCCATCATCTTTGCCAATGTGCGATTCACTTCAAAAAGTGCCTCAACAAAAGCTTCATAAGCCTCATTCTTCTCTGTTATTTTTTCATTTCCAGCCATACCATTGGCAAGGATCAGACAGGTATCGTTTGTCGATGTATCACCATCCACAGAAATCATATTGTAGGTATCATCGACCACCCGGCTTAATGCTTCCTGTAACAGTTCCTTTGAAATAGAAAGGTCTGTGGTGATAAACGCAAGCATCGTACACATATTCGGATGAATCATGCCGCTGCCCTTACTCATACCGCCAACAGTGACTTCTTTTCCATCTGCCATAAAAGTGACTGCCACTTCTTTTTTATGCGTATCCGTCGTCATGATTGCCTGTGCTGCCGCCGTTCCGGCTGATCGCGTATCCTCTAATTGCGGTGCCATTGCTTGTATGCCTGCACGAAGACGATCCATCGGAAGCTGCATACCAATCACTCCTGTCGATGCCACTAAAACAGCATTTGCCGGAATGTTCAACACTTCTGCCGCCTGATCTGCCGTCTGTTTACAATAGCGCATACCTTCTTCTCCAGTACAGGCATTTGCAATACCGGCATTGACAACAACAGCCTGCGCATAAGGGCTTTCCTTTACCACCTGCTGATCCCATTTTACCGGTGCGGCTTTTACCACATTTTGTGTAAAAGTTCCTGCCACTTCTGCCGGCACCTCGCTATAGAGAAGTGCCATATCATCTCTTCCCTGATACTTGATTCCTGCAGCCGTATGTGCTGCGAAAAAACCTTTTGCTGCTGTCACGCCACCTTTTATCTTTTCCATCGTATCACTCCTTTATTTGTTAAACCGTGTTATGTTCTCTTCATTCAGAATAAAGTCATATACATTTAAATCTTCCCGCAAGGTCCATCCTTCTTCATGCCAGAAGGCATTTCCCAAAGCATTGTCTTTAAAAGCAACCAGTGAAATCTTATTGATATGTTCTTCCTGCAGTCTGCGCATACAAGCGGTTGCCATTGCTTTTCCAATGCCATGCTTACGATACTCTTTTGCAACACAGACATGGTAAAAACATCCTTGTCTGCCATCATGTCCACATAAAATGGAACCTATGATATGATTTCCTGCCACTGCCACAATACTTGTCGTTGGATTCCTTTTGATAAAACGTAAAACACCTTCCTTTGAATCATCAATGCTTCGTATGGCAAAGCCATTAATCTGCATCCACAGCGCATGTACTTCCTCAAAATCCGCCGCCACCATAGTTCTTAGGGTAACGTTCTCCGGCAATGTGTCCTTCTTTGTCTGTATTCTTATTTCTGCCAAATTCTTTTCCTCTTTTTCAGATCTTCCTCATCTACGGAAACATCGGGACAAGTTCTAAGCCTTGCTGTTCCGGGAATCCAAACAGCAGATTCATATTCTGTACTGCCTGTCCTGCCGCACCTTTAACAAGATTATCAAGCGCGCCCATCATGATCACACGATGTGTCCTTTTATCTACTTTCAAACCAATATCCACAAAATTGGAGCCTTCCACCCATTTTGTTTCCGGCGTCATGCCTGCTTCTAACACCCTGATAAAATACTCTTTATCATAATACTGATGATACGTTTCAAAGAGCATTTCTTCCGTCGGATAATCCATATGTCCGTCCGGATATAACACCTTCTTTAAGGAAGCATATGCTGTAACCAGAATACCACGGTTCATCGGTACCAGATGTGGGGTAAAAGAAATCGTCACATCTTCTCCACAAGCATAGCCTAACTGTTCTTCAATTTCTGGTGTATGGCGGTGATTTGCCACGCCGTATGCTTTCATATTTTCATTGACTTCGCAGAAAAGATTTTGTATCTTTGCCCCTCTTCCCGCACCGGAAGTTCCCGATTTTGCATCAATGATCAGTGTCTGATGATCGATATAGCCTTCTTTCACAAGTGGGTAGGTTGTCAAAATAGAACAGGTTGTGTAACATCCGGGATTTGCCACTAAGCGAACATTCTCCATCTGCTCCCGGTGCAATTCGCACAATCCATAGACCGCTTCCGGAATAAACTGTGGGCTCTTGTGCGTGATACCATACCATTTTTCATAAGTCGCAACATCTTTTATACGATAATCCGCACTCAAATCTATGATCTTAACCTGACGCAATATCTCTTCTGTCAAAACAGATGCAAGATACCCCTGTGGCGTTGCCGTAAAAATCACATCCACCTGACTTGCCAATTCCTGTAAATGATCGTCAAGGCATGTCGCGTCCACCAATTTAAACATATTACGATATACATGTGCATATTTTTCGTCCACATAGGAACGTGAACCATACCATGCAATTTCTACTTCTTTATGTCCTAATAGGAGACGGACCAATTCGCCTCCTGCATAGCCAGTTGCTCCAATTATTCCTGCTTTTATCATTTCGCGACCTCTTTTCTGTTATATCAATTTTTTTCATCTTAGTACAATATGTTTATTTCGTAAAGAGGAAATTGCAATTTTTTTAATTTTTCATGCATATTTATGCATATTGTCTCCCTGTTTTTTCATTGTCACCATCATATTTGTATTTTTTATTCGTTTATTTATTCTTATCAAATGTATAAATTTCCACTTGCACTGTTTTTTAACATGTTGTATATTTACTTTATACCCGATGCGCATCACGCATCACTTTTAGAAAAAAAGCACCTATTGTGCCTAAACATAAGGAGGATTTCATAATGAAAGAAAAAGTAGTATTAGCCTACTCAGGCGGACTTGACACCACAGCTATTATTCCATGGCTCAAAGAGAATTACGGATATGACGTCGTATGTTGTTGTATCGATTGCGGTCAGGGAGAAGAACTTGACGGTTTGGATGAACGTGCCAGATTATCCGGTGCTTCCAAATTATACATCGAAGATATTACTGATGAATTCTGTGATGACTATATTATGCCTTGTGTACAGGCCGGTGCCATCTATGAAAACAAATATTTGCTTGGTACTTCCATGGCTCGTCCGGGCATTGCCAAAAAATTAGTTGAAGTTGCCCGCAAAGAAGGTGCTGTCGCTATCTGCCATGGTGCCACCGGAAAGGGAAATGATCAGATCCGTTTCGAGCTTGGTATCAAAGCGCTAGCTCCTGACATCAAAGTCATTGCCCCTTGGCGTGATGACAAATGGAAGATGGACTCCCGCGAATCCGAAATTGCCTACTGCAAAGCACATGGCATTGATCTTCCATTTTCGACAGACCAGTCTTACAGCCGTGACCGTAACTTATGGCACATCAGCCACGAAGGACTCGAATTGGAAGACCCATCACTCGAACCAAATTACGACCACATGTTAGTTCTTGGTGTCACCCCACAAAAAGCACCGGATCAGGGCGAATATGTTACCATGACATTTGAAAAAGGTATCCCTACCTCTGTCAATGGTAAAAAGATGAAGGTGTCCGACATCATCCGTGAGTTGAACCGTCTGGGCGGCAAGCATGGTATCGGTATCGTAGATATCGTAGAAAACCGTGTCGTTGGCATGAAGAGCCGTGGTGTTTATGAGACACCGGGTGGAACGATTTTAATGGAAGCACATGCGCAGCTGGAAGAACTCGTACTTGACCGTGCCACAATGGAAGTCAAAAAAGATATGGGTAACAAATTAGCCCAGGTCGTTTATGAAGGAAAATGGTTTACACCACTTCGTGAAGCCATTCAGGCATTTGTCACCTCAACACAGGAATATGTTACAGGTGAAGTAAAATTCCAGCTCTATAAAGGCAATATCATCAAAGCTGGCACCACCTCTCCTTACTCACTTTACAGTGAATCTCTTGCAAGCTTCACAACCGGAGATCTTTACGATCACCACGATGCAGAAGGCTTTATCACACTCTTTGGTCTTCCGCTCAAGGTTCGTGCCATGAAGATGCAGGAATTAGAAAAGAATAACACAAAGTAAATCTTACGATGTGTAAATCATAAAAGGACGTCCTATGTACTTTTTCTCAAAGCAAAGCTTATAAGACTCGTACATAGAGACGTCCTTTTTATAAACTATCATTTTATCTTCTTACTTCTGATATCAAACCTGTGCGATATGCCTCCAAAAGTCCTTGCAAATCTGCCACATTTTCTTTTAATTCCCGTCCAATATCGGTATCTGCAACCCGCTTTCTCGTCAACACCTGCTGCACCAGAATGCGATCCGAATGAATATCGCTCCCCTGTTCCACAGCTTTTGCTACAGAAGTAAACGGCTCGTGCGCTGCTAAAACCAATCCATACGAATTGTAAATCAGCGTATAGCCTGCGATTCCGGTTTTCGGCTGATAAGCTTTGGATAATCCACCATCAATAATCAGTAACTTTCCATTACATTTCACAGGCGATTCTCCAGCCTTCGCCTCCACCGGAATATGACCATTGATAATATGCGCATCTGCACCTGACAAACCAAATTCCTTTAGAACAGCATCTGCCATTTTTTCTTCATTCAACATATGATAGTATGGATTCTTTGGCTCTACATGAAGTGCCTTGTCTGCCACAAAATACCGCTCAAATGTTGCCATTTTTTCTTTTCCAAACACAGGAGAGTTGGGATTTTCCCATAAATACCAGAGGATTGCCTGACCACGAATCTTTTCGCGATTATCGGTAGCATAATAGCCCTTTCTGGCATAGGCATCTAAAACATCATACAAAGCTCTTCCACTGTAAGTTTTTCCAAAAAGCTGTACCGGAAGAAATTCTCCTTCCTTCGTCAATGGAATACAGCCATGATACAGCAAATTTCCATTATAAACCTTATACAGACTACCATGAGAATACATAAACTGAATGTGCTGTTGTAACTTCTCACAGTGCATAAAGGATTGCTGAATCTGATCAATCACTTCCTGCTCCTGTGCCGTCAGTTCATATGGATGCGCCGAATCCAGGGTTGGGAAATTGCTATCTTTCATCGGATACGTAACACCATCAATTGTCACACTGCCCTGTTCTTTATCAATTTTATCCAAGAGCAGGCGGTCTTCCATGCCAAAATCCGGATGTGACAGTATCATCTGCCCTTCTATCTTAAACTGCATAATGGTAATGGCTTTGTGCATTTTTTCTTCCAGACTGGTATCGAGTGTCAAATGCTTTTTCACATCCAGCTGCTGGTATGCACTCTGTTCACGGAAGCAAAGACATGGATCATCTCCATAATATTCCATAGCTAATTTGGCAAGTGGCAGTAAGTTAATTCCATATCCCTCTTCCAGCGTCGAAAGATTACCATAACGCGCCGCAATACGGATGACATTACAGATACATGGTCTGCTTCCTGCTGCTGCTCCCATCCATAAAATATCATGATTGCCCCATTGGATATCCACCGAATGATGGTTGGTAAGCGCCTCCATAATCAGATGCGGGCTTGGACCTCTGTCATAGATATCGCCCACCACATGCAAATGGTCTACGACAAGGCGACGGATCAGATTCGCACATGCTACAATCATCTCTCTCGCTCTGCCTGTTGTTATCACTGAATGAATAATTTCATTGTAGTAGGCTTCCTGATCTGCCTCATTGGGGCGGCCACTCATCAATTCCTCTATAACATAGGCAAAATCCGGTGGCATTGCCTTGCGTACTTTAGATCTTGTATACTTAGAAGCTGCACTGCGGCACAAAAGGATCATGCGATGAATCGTCACCTGATACCATTCCTCGATATCTCTTTCTCTTGCCTCGACCTGATCTAACTTTTCTCTTGGATAATAAATCAGCGCTGCAAGTTCTTTTTTTTCTTCCATGCGAAGTGCCGGTCCAAACACATCATCAATCTTTCGACGGATTGCTCCTGATGCATTTCTTAAGATATGACGAAACTGCAAATATTCCCCATGCACATCTGTAATGAAATGTTCGGTTCCTTTTGGTAAATTTAGAATTGCCTGTAAATTGATGATTTCTGTCGCTGCGGATGCAATGTTTGGATATTGTTTTGCTAATCCTTTGTAAAAACGAATTTGTTGTTCCATTTCCCCTCTTAACTTCCAAACCGGACAGAAAAAATCTGCCCGGTTTTATACTAATTTACATTTGCTTTCAACTCTGCTACAACCTGTTCTTTTAATTCAAGACATTTGTCTTTCATACGTCTCGGTGTGGCTGCAGATGTAATCAGACGACTGATCAATTTGGATGCCACATCATAATCCTTATAATACACTGCCATATTTGCCAAAATATAATCAACCGTATTTGCATCCATGCCATTGTAAGGTGGCATTTCTGTACTCGTCACCTTAATAAAACCATCATATGCCTGACGATAAAATCCCTCATATTCTTTCTGACAGTTTTCCAGTCTTTTCTTATTGGCCGGTGTGTCATTTGGAATCGTCTTGATTTCTGCACGGCGCAGCCATGCGATATTCAGACAAATATATGCTTTTTCACTCAGCTTCGCCTTTTTTGCCATAGCGGAAACCAGTGCAAGTTTATACTTTTCAACGGCATAGTCATATGTATAGGTCTCCATCTTTGGCTCTTCGACCGGCTTAAAATTGGCAGAAATCTGCTCTCGAATCCACTTGCGCTGCGTTGCAGACAAATGATCAAAGTTACGGCGCATCGCCGCATAGCCGCAGCTTGGGCATGCACATACACCGTATTTTAAGGTGTCGACATATTCGTGGTTTGGACGTAAATCCGCATCCGGCTCTAACCGTTTCATTTTTGAGCTCTTCACCGTCTTAACCACAAATTCTTTGTCGCAAATCGGACATTTCACCTTACGGTCCAAAAGGAAGTCCTTTTCCGTAAGTTCTACAGGTTCCTGTTTTGTTACGGCTTCCTGTTTTTTTCTGGTGTCCGTTCCGTCATTTAAAATATCAAGTTCTCCGTCACCTTTCAGTCCAAACTTTTCTAATCCTGATAATAAATTCATCTATTCTAACCCTCTTATCATAAGTAATCTATGCTGTCGGCAATTTATAAGAACTCTTCAGAGATACAATGCGGTTAAACACCAGATGATCTGCTGACGAATCTTTTGCATCCACACAGAAAAATCCCTGACGTACAAACTGGAAGCTGTCATATGCTTTTGCGTCTGCAATGGATGGTTCTACATAACAATGCTCTAACACCGTAAGTGAATTTGGATTCAGGTTCAGACTTCCGTCTTCATTGTATACGCCTGCCTCTTCATCCACAATATTCTCGTAAAGACGGATCGTTGCCGGAACTGCTGTCTCACAGGATACCCAATGAATCGTTCCTTTTACTTTTCTTCCATCCGGGCTGTTACCACCTCTGGAATCCGGATCATAGGTACAATGAATTTCTGTAATATTGCCTTCATCATCTTTTTCGAAACGATTACAAGTCACAAAATAAGCATTCATCAGACGTACTTCATTTCCTGGGAACATACGGAAATACTTACGTGGAGGTTCTTCCATAAAGTCGTCGCGATCAATATAAATCTCTCTTGAAAATGGCACCTGACGCATGCCAAGTTCCGGATTTTCCAGATTGTTTGGCACATCCAGATATTCCACCTGACCTTCCGGATAATTGTCAATCACTACCTTGATTGGATCAAGAACTGCCATGACGCGGCTCTTCTTTGTCTTTAAATCCTCACGGATACAATACTCAAGCATCGCATAATCTACAGATGAATTACTCTTAGACACACCACAAAGTTCCACAAACTTTGCAATGGATTCCGGTGTAAAACCTCTGCGACGGAGTGCTGCGATAGAAACAAGACGTGGATCATCCCAACCATCAACAATATTTTCTTCTACTAAACGCTTAATGTAGCGCTTACCTGTCACTACGTTTGTAAGGTACATCTTGGCAAATTCAATCTGACGTGGTGGACGTTCAAATCCGACTTCACGAACAACCCAATCATACAGTGGTCTGTGATCTTCAAACTCTAACGTACAGATAGAATGGGTAATTCCTTCAATGGCATCTTCGATTGGATGTGCAAAATCATACATCGGATAAATACACCACTTATCTCCTGTATTATGATGATGCATATGTGCTACACGATATAAAATCGGATCTCTCATATTGATATTTGGTGAACTCATATCAATTTTGGCACGAAGTACCATCGTTCCGTCCTCGTATTTACCCTCTTTCATATCTTCGAAAATCTTTAAGTTTTCTTCTATGCTGCGACCTGCATTCGGGTCTTCCTTACCTGGTTCTGTCAACGTACCACGATACTCACGAATCTGTTCCGCATTTAAATCAGAGCAGTATGCTTTTCCCTTTTTAATCAAAGTCACGGCTGCATCGTACATCTGATCGAAATAATTAGATGCAAAATATAAATGATCGCCCCAATCTGCTCCTAGCCACTGAATATCTGCTTTGATCGACTCTACGAATTCTTCACGTTCCTTTGTTGGATTGGTATCATCAAAACGCATATGGAATTCCCCATTGTATTTTTTTGCCAATCCATAGTTGAGCAAAATAGATTTTGCATGACCAATATGTAAATAACCATTTGGTTCCGGTGGGAAACGTGTACATACCGTGTCGTACACGCCTTCTGCCAGATCTTTCTCAATCTCCATCTCAATAAAATTCTTTGATACTACTTCCTTTTCATTTTCCATGCATATATTCCTTTCCATCTGTGGAATGCTCCACTTATCATTCTTAATATGTGCACCGCTACCGGTACTTTTTATTTTTATAACACGTGTTTATGTGTAAACAAATGATCCTGACAATATTCATAATTGCCATTGCACTTCGAGCAAAAACGAAATTCCAATTCCGGATTGGTCAAATCCGTTCTGCCACATACGGCACATTTATGACGTGCAATCGGTGCTCCGTTTCGATCTGTCTGTGCCCTTGTCCCGGCATTAACTTTACGTTTGTATTCTTTCTTCCTGTGAATTTCTCGAGGATCCACACGTCTGTAATTGCGCGAAGACAGATAAAAAATCAAAAAGTTCAATAAAGAACAGATAATAGCCACACGACCTGACCAGGATGCGCCCACCAGATTGATGGCGATCATAACCGCATAAACGACTGCCATCCATTTCATCTTAATCGGAATAATAAAGTATAACAGCACTTCCATATCCGGAAAACATACTGCAAAAGCCAGGAAAATAGACAAATTGACATATTGCATACTAAAATATCCGCCAACACCTGCAACCGGACCACCGGAAATTGCTCCATAAATAAAATACAATACAAAAGCACCAATCAATGTTGCAAGCATTCCGCCAAGAATGTAGGCATTATAGCGAAATGTTCCCCATGCATTTTCCAGCGCAGTTCCCAACTGATAATACAACATGAGCATAATGGCAAAAAACAGCAGATTCGTTGTTTCCGGAATCATAATCCAGGTAAAAATACGCCAGATCTGAAACTTATGGATAATATAATATGGCTCCAATGTCATATACGATAGAAAATTTACATTTGTGATCCGGCTTCCCAGCATCAAAAAATACCCCAGTACATAGCCACCAATCAGATAACGCATCAGATTTGGGATGGCATATTTGCCCAGAGCACGTTCTAATTTATTTAACATAAAATAATCTCCTTCATCGTTTACATCGTTATCAGAAACATCGTTTCCGACACTATTGCATAATTATTATAATTATAGGTTGCTTATAACTTTTTGTCAACGAATCGCTTTCTTGTTTTTTAGCAAATTCTGTCGTATAATAGGTCTGTTTGTTTTTTATTTCTTTATATAAGGAAATAACACATATGAAATCCATGGGATTTCACGAAAACTGTTAACATATAAGTATTTAGAAAGGACGCATTTTGTAATGAATCAAAAATTGTACAAACTAGGAATTGACATCGGTTCTACCACGGTAAAAATCGCGATTCTCGACGAGCAGGATCACTTAATCTTCTCCGACTACGAACGCCATTTTGCCAATATTCAGGAAACATTGAGTAATCTGCTACATAAGGCTTTTGATACGACAGGCGAGATTATGGTATCTCCTATGATTACCGGTTCTGGCGGTCTTACCTTGGCCAAACATCTTGACATCGATTTTGTACAGGAAGTTATTGCCGTTTCTACAGCATTGACGCACTACGCACCACAGACAGATGTCGCAATTGAGCTTGGTGGGGAAGATGCCAAAATTATTTATTTTGAAAACGGAAACGTGGAACAGCGTATGAATGGTATCTGCGCCGGTGGTACCGGTTCTTTTATCGACCAGATGGCCTCTCTGATTCAAACAGACGCTTCCGGATTAAATGAATATGCAAAAAACTATAAGGCGATTTATCCGATAGCCGCTCGTTGTGGTGTATTTGCCAAGACAGACATCCAGCCTCTGATTAACGAAGGTGCTACGAAAGAAGACTTATCTGCCTCCATTTTTCAGGCCGTTGTAAACCAGACCATCTCCGGTCTTGCCTGTGGCAAACCAATCCGTGGTCACGTGGCATTTCTTGGCGGACCTCTTCATTTCCTGGATCAGTTAAAACACACATTTATCCGCACCTTAAATTTAGATGATGACCACGCCATCACACCAGAAAATTCTCACCTGTTTGCAGCCATTGGTTCTGCCTTAAATTATAAGGAAGAGAAATCTTTTGCAATCACAGATATTATGGCAAAGTTATCGTCCAATATTCATATGGAATTTGAAGTAGCCCGTATGGAGCCACTCTTTGCATCGGAAGAAGAATATGATGCCTTTATCAAACGTCATGGCAATAATCACGTACGCACCGCTGATCTCAGCACCTATCACGGCAATTGCTACCTCGGTATCGACGCAGGTTCCACAACAACAAAAATTGCCTTAGTTGACGAGGATGGTTCCCTGCTCTATTCCTTTTACAGCAATAACAATGGCAGTCCACTGGCTACTGCTATTGGTGCCATTCAGGATATTTACAGCAAACTGCCGAAGGATGCCCATATTGTACACTCCTGCTCCACCGGTTACGGTGAAGCACTTTTAAAATCCGCCCTCATGCTTGATGAAGGCGAAGTGGAAACCGTTGCCCATTACTATGCTGCTGCGTTCTTTAACCCGGAAGTAGACTGTATTCTTGACATCGGCGGTCAGGATATGAAATGCATTAAAATCAAGAACCAGACGGTGGACAGTGTACAGCTGAACGAAGCCTGCTCTTCCGGCTGCGGTTCCTTTATTGAAACATTTGCAAAATCATTAAACTTTAGCGTTTCTGATTTTGCCAAAGAGGCTCTGTTTGCCAAAAATCCAATTGATCTTGGAACACGTTGTACCGTATTTATGAATTCCAAGGTAAAACAGGCTCAAAAAGAAGGTGCTACCGTTGCAGATATTTCTGCTGGTCTGGCTTATTCTGTCATAAAAAATGCACTGTTTAAAGTAATCAAATTATCTGATCCAAAAGAACTCGGAGAACATGTTGTCGTACAAGGTGGTACGTTCTATAATGATGCCGTTCTTCGCAGCTTTGAGCGCATTTCTGGCTGTGAGGCAGTCCGACCGGATATTGCCGGTATCATGGGTGCTTTTGGTTGTGCTTTGATTGCCAGAGAGCGCCATGAAGAAGGCTATCAAACCACCATGTTAACCATTGACCAGATCAATGACCTGACTTATTCTACCAAGCTGACACGTTGCCAGGGATGTACCAACCACTGTCTGCTTACCATTAACCGGTTTTCAGGAAATCGTAATTATATTACCGGTAACCGTTGTGAAAAAGGACTTGGAAAAGAAAAGAACAAAGAAAACATCCCGAATCTATTTGAATATAAAAATAAACGTATTTTTGCTTATGAACCACTCAAAAGAGAAGAAGCCACACGTGGAACGGTCGGTCTTCCAAGAGTTTTAAATATGTACGAGAACTACCCCTTCTGGGCTACCTTCTTTAAAAAACTTGGATTTTCTGTCGTTCTTTCACCATCTTCTTCCCGTAAGATTTATGAGATGGGTATCGAATCGATTCCAAGTGAATCTGAGTGCTATCCAGCCAAACTAGCGCACGGACACATTCAGTGGCTGATTGACGAAGGTAACGTCGATTTCATCTTCTATCCGGCACTCTTCTATGAAAGAAATGAATTCCCGGATGCTGGAAATCATTACAACTGCCCGATTGTCACTTCTTATTCTGAAAACATTAAGAATAACGTCGACGAAATCACTTCCGGTCAGGTACGCTTTATCAATCCATTCATGTCTTTCGGAAGTGAAGAAAAAGCAAGCCTGACACTGGTAAAATGTTTCAAAGACGAATTTGATATTCCAGAATCCGAAGTACGCGAAGCAGTAACCGATGCCTGGAAAGAACAGGAAGTGACACGCCTTGAGATGATGCAAAAAGGTGAAGAAGTATTAAAATATATGGAAGAAACCGGAAGACGAGGCATTGTTCTTGCCGGTCGTCCATACCATGTAGATCCTGAAATTAACCATGGTATACCGGAGCTCATCAATTCGTACGGTATTTGTGTCCTAACAGAAGACTCCGTCTCCCATTTGGGCAATTTAGAGCGACCGCTCCTTGTTATGGATCAGTGGATGTATCATTCCAGACTCTATGCTGCCGCAAACTTTGTAAAGACGAGAGATGACCTGGATATGATCCAACTCAACTCCTTTGGTTGTGGTGTCGATGCTGTAACAACAGATATGGTCAGTGACATCTTAACTGGCTCTGGAAAAATCTATACCTGTCTCAAGATCGATGAGGTAAATAACTTAGGAGCTGCCCGCATCCGCATTCGTTCTCTGCTCTCTGCCATCCGCGTCAGAGAAAAGAAACATGAAACGCGCACCATAAAACCGGCAAACTTTGAACGCATTATCTTTACCGAAGAGATGCGCAAAGATTACACGATTATTTGCCCACAAATGTCACCGATCCATTTTGAGCTTTTGGAACCAGCATTTGTTGCTGCAGGCTACCATTTATCCATCCCTAAAATTTCGGCAAGGGAATGCGTTGATGTTGGTCTAAAATATGTCAATAACGATGCCTGCTATCCATCTTTGATTGTTGTCGGACAGATCATGGTTGCTATTGCTTCCGGTGAATATGATATGACTAAGACAGCTGTTCTGATATCACAGACCGGTGGTGGCTGCCGTGCAACAAATTATATTGCTTTTATTCGCCGTGCGCTTGCAAAAGCCGGTTATCCGGATGTGCCGGTTATATCCATCAACATGGTCGGACTCGAAAAGAATCCGGGCTTTAAAATCACACCGGCTTTGATCCAGCATGGTCTCTATGCCCTTGCATTTGGTGATATTTTCATGCGCTGTCTCTATCGTATGCGACCTTATGAAGTAGAACCGGGCTCTGCGAATGCTTTGCATGAAAAGTGGAAAAAACGTGTCATTTCCTTTGTAACACAGGATGGCTTTTTATCACATCGCAAATACAGACAAATGTGTCGTGAAATCATACGTGATTTTGACCAGTTACCGATCACCGATGAAAAGAAACCACGTGTTGGTGTTGTCGGCGAAATTCTTGTAAAGTACCATCCGGCAGCCAACAATGACGTCGTCGCACTGCTTGAAGCGGAAGGCGCCGAAGCTGTTGTTCCGGACTTAACAGATTTCCTGCTCTACTGCTGCTACAATCAGGTCTACAAAGCAGAGTATTTAGGCGAATCCAAAAAGACAGCACGCATGAATAAAATGCTCATCCGTTTCTTTGAATGGATGCGAAAAGATGCCAGAGATGAGCTGGCAAAAAGTAAGCATTTTGAGCCAACCTGTTATATTGAAGATACCGCCAAGAATGCAGCATCCATTGTTTCCATCGGTAATCAGACAGGGGAAGGCTGGTTCTTAACAGGTGAGATGTTAGAGCTGATGCATCAAGGTGTTCCAAACATCATCTGCGCGCAGCCATTTGCCTGCCTGCCAAACCACATCGTAGGAAAAGGTGTGATCAAAGAATTGCGTCACGAATACCCGAAGGCAAACATTGTTGCCATCGATTATGATCCGGGTGCATCAGAGGTAAATCAGCTCAACCGTATTAAACTTATGCTTTCTACAGCACACAAAAATCTTAAAAAATAAAAAACAGCCGCAGGCATGCGTGAGGTATGAAGCCTCAGCATCCTTGCGGCCGTTCTTTTATTCTTTTATATATTTGTCATAAAATTCTTTTGCAGGTATTGGTTTCGACAACAAATATCCCTGATACATATCACATTTTTTATACATAAGGGCTAGTCGTTCCTGATCCGTCTCTACTCCCTCCGCGATTACCTTCAGTCCTATCGCATGACACATATCAATGATATAACTAATCAACTTGTTTACCTTTGGCTGTTTCATTCTAAGGATAAAAGATCGGTCTAATTTTACCGTATCCAGTCCCTCTAAGGTAAGCATCGGGAAGGAAGAATATTCCGTCCCTACATCATCCAAAGATACGCAAAAACCCATTTCTTTCAGGCTTCTTACATCTTCCTCCATACGCATATTATCAATTGTCTCATTTGACTCTGTGATTTCAAATTCCAGATATGCATGTTCAAACTGATATTTACTACTGATTTCTGCAACGCGCTCTGCAAAATTTTTCTCTGCCAATGTCACGCGTGACATATTCACCGATACATGAAATTCCAATTTCTTATGGTTTTGTACATATTGCAAAAATTCACATGTCTGCTCCAACATAAAAAAGTCAATAAACGAAATCAATTTTTGTTCTTCGAGTTGCGGCACAAACTCATAAGGTGCAACAATCTCGCCCTGTGGTCCGCGTTTTCGTACCAATGCTTCCGCAGCTACCACACACTGGTTATCTATGTAGGATTTTGGCTGTAGATACATTTCATAACGCCCATCTTCCAGATCCTGAAGCAGCGTTCCAAGCATCTTTGAACGATGTTTTGAAACAAGTGTCCGGCTCTCCTCATAATAACGCTTTTTTTCTAAATACATCAGCTGCTCTGCCTGGTTTGCACGACGCCGGATATCCGATACATTGTCCTTCCAGATATAGCCAATGCTCGCCATATCGTCTCTCATATGCACAATATCGGACACATGTCCAATCTTTTCAAAAAATAAATCACGCTCCATTTGTGGAACAATGATCACAAATTCATCGCCGCTGATACGAAATATAGTATCCCGATCAAATTCCTCTTTTAGAATCTCTGCAAACGATGCAATCAGCTGATCCCCCTGCAGATGTCCCATGGTATCATTAATGTTTTTGAGTCCATTGATATCTGCAAATGCCATGCCCACATCAAAAATTCGGTGTTTCTTACATTCCTCAATATATGCATTGTATGCATTTCTGCTCTTCACACCTGTGAGCGGGTCATACATACTCATATCCAAAAGAATTTTGTGACTTTCCTGTAATTCTCTTTTTCGAATTTCATCTTTCGTTACATCCTGAAATGAAACATAATACGTTCTTGAGCCATCTTCCATCTGTTTCGAACAGCAGGCGCAATAAACCCAGATTTCTCTAATATCAACAGACCCCCGCATGCGAAATGTACAACTTGCTGTTTTCTGTATCTTGCTTTCCTCTATCATCTGTGCCAGTAAATGCTTGTCCTTATTCTCACAAAATACATAAAGATCCTGCTGGAACAGAAGCATCAATTCTTCTTTTTCCCAGTTACGTTTCCTGCCATCCAGTTCTTTGCCTATTGCATTGGAAAAATCAACCATCCGATCATTTACTGCAAGCACGGATGTCTTTCCATCCTGGATGGAAAAAATAAGTAACCCCGTCGGCGTGGAATTAACAATCTCCTCCCATCCGCTCTCCGACATCCCCACCCGGTTTCTTGCTTCAATATAGGTCTGGATATTTGTCATTGATACAAAAACATACGTATCGCCATCCTCTAGTTCTGTCACATTATACTTAGCTAAAACCCACAATGCTTTTTGTTCCTTTGTTAAGAGGCGATATGTCACATCAAATGTTGTTTCTTCGCGTTCGTCACAGATGGCATGATATGCCATCAGACGATCCGCCTGATAGACAATATTCAGTCCACTCTCTGCCAGCAGCTGTTCCATCTCTTCCTTCTCATATCCAAGCATATTTGCCAATGCATCATTAAAAAAACTGGTCTCATATATATTGTCTTGCACATGATGTAAAATCATCAGCCCATTTTGAAATTGGTTCATGATAAAATCAGATGCCATTTTCGTCTGCTTGTCAAAATGCATATCCCTTTCCCCCTAATACACAAAAAGCCTCTTACGGTTAATAATATACCATAAGAGGTCTTTTGTAAACTTTTACAGACTCATAAAACGCATATGCGATTCTATATTATTCCTGTGCTAAAAGCATCATGATTTTATTGCTGCGAGCAACAAATGCTGTCATTGCTTCCGGTGCAAGTGGCTTATTTGCAAGACATGCCAGATCGTATAATTGCTGTGCAAACAATTCTACATTTTCACCATCTGCATGCTCAAACATATATTTTACAAGATCATTATCCACATTAAGTACAAGTGTTTCATCACCGCCAAACATAGATGGATCCATACCATACATGTTGTACATCTTCATCATTTCCTGCATACGTCTGCTCTCTTCCGAAACTGTAAGCATAGATGAAATATCTTTATTCTTGAATTTTTCAACTTTGACTGTCAGATTATCCTTGCCACAGGCTTTCTTAAATAGTGCTGAAAGTGCATCCTGTGCAGCTTTGAGATCTTCTTCAGAAGTCTCTTCCACAAGATTCTCTGTCAGATCCGCATCAATACGTAAGAACTTGTAATTCTGATTACGCTGCTCTAACTGTGTGATGAAAGAATTATCAATCGTATGGTCTAAGATGACTGCATTCATACCCTGCTCGCGGAACAGATTGATGTACTGGCTCTGCTGCTGCATGTCTGTCACATAGAAAATAGTCTTTCTCTTATCTTCTGTATCACCATCTTCTGCTGCATCATCCTTTACTTCTTCTACATCAACAGTCTCACCATTTTCATCGGTTGCCTTTTCTTCTGCCACAAGAAGTTCTGGAAGTGTTGTGTACTTACCATCAATGTCTTTAAATAAGATATAATCATTCATCTTATCACAGAACTTGTTGTCCTTTAAGCAGCCAAACTTGATAAATGGGCTGATATCATCCCAATATTTCTCATAGCTTTCTTTATCTGTCTTGCACATACCAATGAGCTTGTCTGCCACTTTCTTTGTAATGTACTCAGAAATCTTTGTTACAAAACCATCATTTTGCAAAGCAGAACGAGATACATTCAGTGGAAGATCCGGGCAATCGATTACACCCTTTAAGAGCATTAAGAATTCCGGAATCACTTCCTTAATATTATCTGCAATAAATACCTGATTGTTATATAACTTGATGGTTCCTTCAATAGAATCATATTCTGTATTAATCTTAGGGAAGTACAAAATACCTTTCAAGTTGAATGGATAATCCATGTTCAAATGAATCCAGAACAATGGCTCTTTGTAATCCATAAATACTTTACGATAAAACGCAATGTAATCATCATCGGTACATTCACTTGGATTCTTTGTCCAAAGTGGATGGATGTCATTTAATGGAACCGGACGCTTCACAATCTTAAGCTCATCCTTGGCTGGTTCTACTTCCACCATTTCTTTTGATCCATCTTCTTTTTCCTGTTCTTCCATCTTTGCATCGGTATGGATTTCTTCAATAACGGTATCCGTATCGCGCTTGTCTGCTACAGCAATCGTCTCATACTCTTCCGGAGCATCCTTCTTAGAAAGATAAATCTCTGTTGGCATGAAAGAACAGTACTTTTCAATCACTTCTCTTGCGCGGTATTCATTGGCAAATTCCAGGCAATCTTCATTCAAAAACAGTGTGATTTTGGTGCCGACATCCGTCTTATCTCCATCGCCCATAGCAAATTCTGTACCACCATCACATTCCCAATGTACCGGCTTTGCATCTTTTTTATAAGACAATGTATCAATATGTACTTCGTCCGCAACCATAAATGCAGAGTAAAATCCAAGGCCAAAGTGACCAATGATCTGCTCTTCACTTGCCTTATCCTTATATTTCTCTAAGAAATCTGTAGCACCGGAAAAAGCAATCTGATTGATGTATTCTTCCACTTCCTCAGCCGTCATTCCAAGTCCATTGTCAATAAACGTAAGTGTCTTGTCTTCCGGGCTGACAATCACCTGAATCTTTGCCTTATAGTCAGCAGGGAGCTCATATTCTCCCATCATATCCAGCTTCTTCAATTTAGTAATGGCGTCACAGCCATTTGAAATCAGCTCTCTGTAAAAAATATCATGATCTGAATATAACCACTTCTTAATAACAGGAAAAATATTTTCACTTGTAATTGATAAACTTCCGCGTTTGTTTTCCATTTCTGTCACTCCTTTATTCTATAAAATAGCGCTGATGTCTCCACCAGTTACGTTCTAGAGAATATAATAAGACAGCGAAATGCAAAAGTCAATAAAAAATTAGCACTCATCCAAAATGAGTGCTAACAAACTTCTATTTTCCTATAGATTTATAATTTCATCAATTTTTTGTAGTTCTTCTTCTGAAAAATCAGCGCTGTCTATTACTTTAATATTATCTAGAATCTGCTCCGGCTTTGATGCTCCAATCAGTACACTTGTCACAACATCATCTTTTAACACCCACTTAAGTGCCATCTGTGCCAGACTTTCACCGCGCTGTTCTGCAATCATATTTAATGCCTGTATCTGCTGCAGCTTTGTTTCCGTCAATTGCTCTTTTTTCAAAAACCGTCCATCCGTAAGCATACGGCTATCCTTTGGAATTCCGTGCAAATACCGGTCAGTCAGCATTCCCTGTGCCAGTGGGCTAAATGCAATGATGCCCTTTTTCTCTTCCACCGCTGCCTGTTTTAATCCATTTTTTTCAATGGTACGGTCGAAAATAGAATACCGGTTCTGGTTGATCACAAACGGACAATGCAATTCCCTGAGGATTGCTGCGGCACGCTTCATAGTCTTTCCATCATAATTAGAAATGCCTGCATAAAGTGCTTTCCCGCTTTTTACCGCCTGATCCAACGCACCCATGGTTTCTTCCAATGGTGTATCTGGATCCATACGGTGATGGTAAAAAATATCAACGTATTCCAGTCCTAGTCTCTCTAAGCTCTGATCCAGACTGGTCAAAAGATATTTGCGACTTCCCCAATTACCATACGGACCTTTCCACATATCATATCCGGCTTTTGTGCTGATGATCAATTCATCGCGATATGCCGTGAAATTTTCTTTTAATAGTTTACCAAGATTTGCTTCTGCGCTCCCATATGCCGGTCCATAATTATTTGCCAGATCAAAATGTGTAATACCATGATCAAATGCCGTAAAAACCATTTGTCGCATATTGTCATAGACACCGGTATCGCCAAAATTATGCCAGAAACCCAACGAAACCTGTGGCAACAGCAGACCACTGTTGCCACAGCGTGGATACTTCATAGTGTCATATCGTGATTCATTTGCCTGATACATCGTCATTTACCCCCAGATATTATTTTATGAAAAAAGTATACGCTGATGTAATTTCTTTCGCAACACAATATGACAAATTATTCTTTTTATAATGGTGATATTTCCGCGACCACTTTACCGCGCGCGATATACACTACGGCAGCTACAACCGCAGCTGCCACATCTGCAATGACATAAGCCCACACCACGCCGTCTAATCCGGCAAAATGATTACAGATATATAGCGCCGGTATCAGCACCAATCCCTGGCGCAGAATTGACACGATCAACGACTCCATCGGGCGGTCAATCGCCTGAAAATATCCGGATACCACATACACAATACCAATAATCGGCGTTGTCAAAAGAAGTATCGTTACCATATGTACGCCCAAGTCTAAGACATCGGTTGTTAAAAACTGTGCCATAATCACTTTTCTAAAAATCATACACAATGTTCCCGTAACCATACTGATTCCAAATACAACGATGGATAATTTACGTACCACTTCCTTCAATCGCGGTATATTGCGTGCACCATAATTATAAGAAATAAGTACCTGACATCCCATACCAACCGCCATGACCAGTGTTGTCGTAATCATGGTACACTTTCCTGCTGCTGCCATAGATGCCAGTGCATCGGTTCCATAGGTGCTCAAAATCTGATTGCTGAATGTTGACGCAAATCCGGATAAGATACTTGCGATTGCGTTTGGCAATCCCAAAAGCAAAATATGTCCAATGGCAGGCACATCCTTCGATGCGTAAACAAGCGAAAATGACATCGCCTGCGACTTCTTTCCAATCACATAGATATAATAAAATACTGCAAGAACATTACCGAAAACAGAAGCGATGGCTGCCCCCTGTACGCCCATATGCAATCCCATGATAAAAATAGGATCTAAAATTAAATTTACAATTGTTCCAATCAAGTTCCCAATAAAGCCCTCCATGACAGCCCCTTCTGCACGAAGCAAAAGTGCTACTGATGTAGATACCATCATAAACGGCGAGCCTAAAACAATCGGTACCATATATCTTTTTGCATAGGTAAAGACATCTCCCTTTGCGCCAAGAAACACCAGTAACGGATCGGCAAATATAAGAACCAATGTAATAAAAACAATGGCTAACACAATAGCTGTCCAGATACAAAGACTGGAATAGGTCTTTGCTTTCTCTTTTTCCCCTGCGCCAAAAGCTTTCGCAATCATCGTACAGCCTCCGTTTCCCAGCATCATGGCAACGGCAGATACCATAGAAAATACAGGCGATACGACAGATACTGCTGCAACCTGTGCATTGTCCCCCAATCTGGCGATAAAAAACATATCCGCTATATTGTAAAAAATCATCAAAATCATAATCACTGCAGATGGAATTGCCATGCTGGCAATTGCCTTCCATACAGAGCCACTTTTCATCATTTCTTCATTCTTCATGTCTTCTCCTTTTATGCCTTTCGTTTAATTTTCCAACTATTAGTTGCATTTCCAACCTACAGTTGTTATTATAAAGGCAGGTACAGAACCTAGCAATCAGCAAATCTCTATAAAAAGGTCGGTTAGCCAACTTTTTACCATAAATCCGTTGGATATTTATGATTTGCAGATAAAACGAAGTACCAGCCAACCTATATACAAAACAAAAAGGAGCAGAACGATTATGGATATTCGTATAAAAAAGACAAAAAAGGCAATTGCAGATGCTTTTCTTACCATGGCATCCCAAAAACCGATTGAAAAGATAACCGTTACCGATATTGTAAAGGAAGCACAAATTAACAAATCTACTTTTTACGCACATTACCATGATATTTATGATTTGATGGATGAACTGCGCAATGAAGCTATTGAGATGGTGGTATCTAATATGCACTACCTGTCCAACCTCTTTGATGATCCCCGCTTATTCTTTTTGGAAATGTATGATGCGCTCTCTATTTGTAAAAGTGAAAGTATTCAACCCTTTAGCAGCAGTATCCGGATCTTTAGCGAACAACTGTCAGAGGCTATGCGAGATAAAGCCGTCGAACAAGGATTACATCCGGATCGCTATCATATGGTCAGTGTTCTTCTGACCTTTACCATCAATGGCATTATTGCGCTGCACAAAACAAGTGCCACTTCCCCGATTGAAAAAGAAGACATCGAAACACTTGCCGATTTCTTTGAAAATGGAGTAAAAGCCATTACAAATGCATAAGCACATAAAAAAGGACTGTGCACGAGATATTCGTGTATCAGTCCTTCTGTATTCCAAAGATGTCCGTATGAATTATAAGTCGATTCTACCAGCATATTCGCTGTCTCCGGAAGTCACTACATAATATGCTGCTCTTTCTTCCGGCTTGATGTAAACCTTGATGTCAGTAATTGTCTTTCTCTTATTTTCAGCCTTAAATGCTGCCTGCGCATTGGCAATAATTTCATCAATTTTGAAATCTTCTCCGCCAAACTGTAATACCGCAGACTGGGTCATTTCTACTTTTTTCTTTGCCGGCTTTCTTGTTGTAGCTTTTTTGACTGTCTTTTTCGCTGCTGCTGTAGCGTTCTTTGTCTCTTCTGCTACTACCTCTGCCTGCTTCTTTGCTTCCGTAGAAACTGTTTCTACTTCTTTCTTTACTTCTGTAGCAACATTTTCTGCCTGCTTCTTTGTCTCAGCTGCTGCGCTTTCTGCCTGCTTCTTCGCCTTTTCTGCAGTTGCTTTTACCGATGATGCTGCTTTACCGGCTGCAACCTTTACTGTTGCGGTGGCCTTTTTTGCTTCTTCTGCCATCTTCTTAACATCAACTTTTTTCGTATCTGCCATAACAAACACTCCTTTTCCTCTATATAACTCTTACATTAGTTACAATCATTATTATACACATTATTCCAAAAATATCCAATTAAAAGACAATTTTACCATCTAATGTCGTAAAAAAGGAATTCGTCGTAATTTTTTCATTCTGATCAATCGTGATTTTATCCCATAGTTTCTGGTTAAAGTCCGAATAGTACTCCGTCTCAATGGCAGAAGTAACATCTTCCATTGCTTTTTCCTGTCGCTGGCTAACGATCGTTGTCTTGTTCTGTTCGGATAACTCTTCGTTGTATTTATTCACACATTCAAAGAAATAATAACCATCTTTTGCTTCAATCATATCCGAAATTTCATCATTATCCAATTGGAAAACAACATCTTCTACAGCAGTATCATATGTGTTTCGCCCAAATGTCACATGAATGGTATCTGCTTCACTATAGGTGCTTGCTAAGCGGTCAAACGATGCTCCGTTTTTCAACTGTGTTGCAATGTCTTTTGCTAAAGATGCATCTGTTACATAAATAACATTTGCTTCCATAATACGTGCTTCATCCTCGCTGACATTTTCGTCTACGCCACTCATCAATTGCTGGTAAACTTTTTCTGCCAACGCATAGTGTTCATACATTTTTTCAATGTCTTTTTTTGAAGCTCCTGTATATTTTCGCTCCGCACGATTCAAAGATTTGTAATACACCTCAGCGGCATCCGAAACCTTACTATATTCTTCCTCTGTCAGTGTAATCTCTTTTGTCTGCGCATACATATTCAAAGAATACACTTTTGTCAAATGACTCAGCACAGCATCCTTGATACTTTCTTCCATCGTCTTGGTATCATAATCCCCTGACCAAAGATCTGTATCATAAATCTTTCCATATAGATTCTTGTAGTTTGCAAGATAGACTTTTGCCTCTTCTCTGCTACATGCCATCTGACCGATCTTAAATACCGTATGACTACCACTTTTTGATGCAAAATAAACCTGTCGATTTCCAATAGAACATCCACTGCATAAAAGAGCAATGCTCATGCAAAGAAGCAGCAACAATGCCGATATTTTATTCCTATTGTGTTTCATATCATTATCCTTCTACCACAAGATATCGTCCATCGCCAATGGCAAACACTTCTTCTGCCTCGAGAATCTCTTCCTCGTCCATGCCTACAATATCCATCTCATCTTCTAAATATTCGATCACTTCCGCTTTGTCATCGCAAACCATTGCCATACAGTCCTCAAGAAAGGCTTCTGCTTCTTCCGGTGTATTTGCCACTTCCTCCGGGAATAATTTCAACTGTTGTTCAAGAAATGCCTGAATACAAGCATCATCGTATTCATAACTGCTCATTTCAAAAAACCTCCTATTAACAATTCTTCTTCCTGTGACATGATTCTATGTCCTATCACAATCAAGGTATAGTATAAATACTTCCCTCTCACAATGCAATCATTTTCTCAAGATAAAAAGAATAGATCCATATTTCTTTTACCGGCAAATCCATCGTGCGCTGTAGTGCTTTGGCATATAACTGCAGCTGCGCCTGATAACGCTTCGTTAATTCCTCTGCCTCTTTCACGCGATCGGTCTTGTAATCTAAAAGCACAATGCCGTCTTCCTCGACGAAAAAAACATCCACAATTCCCTGAACTAAAACGGTATCTTCGCTGTCTTTCTCCTCCAAAAACAACTCTTTGGGAGATACGCTCATCACAAATGGTTTTTCAATATACAACTGTTTTTTCGTAGCAGCCACCTTCATACGTTTCGCAAGTTCACTCTCCAAAAAGCAGTGTATGCGGTCCATCTGCAGCAGTTTTCTCTGTTCTTCCTGCAACCGGCCTGACTGACACATCGTCTCTAACTGCTCATACATGCTTTTTTCGCCATCATAATTGGAAAAGTCGAAGCATTCTAGGAAACGGTGCATTGCGGTTCCTCTTAGTGCTCCTCGCGAAACCTCGTCCTTTTCTGTTTTCGTAATAAATGACGGCACAATCGGCTCTGCTTTTTCCTGCAAAAAATCCGGGCGCTCACTAAAATCATCTGCAAACACTTTTTCCATCTGCTGATGTTTGATTTCCGATACGGAATATTTATTCTTGTAAACGCCATTTTGTTCATACGGATACACATATTGCATCTGTGCGTCTAATGCTTCCACCCAGGATGCTTTGGCCTGTCCTGCCAAAAGCGGCAATGCTTCCTTCTTCTGCTGTTTTTCAATCAGCCCGGCAACTTCTTCTAATACCACTTCCTCTGCTTTCACAACAGTGATCGGATACAACTCTCTTTTGGCTGCCGTGGCACGTATGATCCATTCCAGATATCCTTGCGCCTCTTCCCTCTCGGAAAAGGTAAGCATACCCCGGTTTTCCTGCCATTTTTCCAGTGTCTCTTCTGCCTTGTTCAGTGTTGCTGTTAAAACAAGCTTTTCTTTTGCCCTTGTCAATGCCACATAAAGAACACGCATCTCTTCTCCACAGGCATCGCTATGTAGGGCGCGCGCTACCACCTGTTTATAAAGGGGCACTGTCTTTGTCTGCGCGTCATAATCCACCAGATCCAGACCTACTCCCATATCTTTATGCAAAAGCATTTGTCCTTTTTGATCCTGTGTATTAAATTGTTTTCCCATGCCGGAAACAAAGACAATCGGAAATTCCAACCCTTTACTCTTATGAATACTCATGATTGCCACTGCATCATCATGGTCACTGATTAATTGTGCTTCGCCCTCATTCACTTCATATTTTTGTAACTGTCCAATATAGTTTATGAACTGAAACAGACCTTTATAACTGGTATTCTCATACATAACGGCCTGATCAATCAACTTCTCCAAATTCGCTCGTCTGCTTTCCCCACGTGGCATAGCTGTAACATACGTCAGATATCCCGTCTTTCGCAGAAGCATTTCGATAAACATATGAATCGGTGTATCTGCCACCAGTGCACGCATTTCCGCCAAAAAGTCCAAAAAATCTCCTACTTTTTGATCCATCGGATGCGCATCCCGGTAAGCTTCCATCGCCTCTAGCAGACAGCTCTTTTTTTCTGTCATACGAATTTTTGCAATCTCATCACTTGAAAACGCAAACATGGCAGAATGAAGCACTGCGGCAAAAGGGATATCCTGCCTTGGATTATCAATGATGCGCAAAAGATTTAAAACCGTCTGCACCTCCATCGCATCATAATACCCAGTCTTATTTTCTGTAAATGCAGGAATTCCGTTTTCCTCTAGTACGGCAATCATATCTTCCGCCATTGCTCCCGGACTACGAAGCAAAATGACAACATCACGATAACGCATCGGACGGAGTTCTCCTGTCTTCTTGTCAGTAACAAGCTGATGCCCTTGCATACGATGCAATTTATCTGCAATCATCTTTGCTTCAAAGGAAATGTTATCTTCGATTCCTGCTTCCTCCATCTCCTCCTGATTCCGGCTCGCAATGAGAATTTCTGTCTGGAATGTATCGGTATCTGCCTTCGGATAATAAGAAGCCCCAGGATAAAGTGCTGCTAAATCATCGTATTCCACATTGCCAATGTCTTTATGCATCAACTGGTAAAATACATCATTGGTAAAGGATAATACTTCCTCACGGCTTCGGAAATTCTGATGTAAATCAATCGCAATATTGCCCTCTTCGTTTCCATGAAAACGTTCGTATTTGTCCATAAAAATCTCAGGGCATGCCTGCCGGAAGCTATAAATACTCTGCTTGACATCTCCCACCATAAACATATTGTGTGCGCCTTGTTCCTCTTTGGAAACACTGCTTAAAATTTCTTCCTGAATGTAATTGCTGTCCTGATACTCATCAATCATGATTTCCTGGAAATAATCCCGGAATTCTCTGGCGGTAGCTGTGGCTTGTTTTGTCTTTTCATCTTTTAAAATAGACAGTGCAAAATGCTCCACATCATTAAAGTCTAAGACATTTCTGCTGCGCTTGTTTTCGGCAAACATCGTTGTAAAGCAAAGTGTCAGACGCACCAATTCCTCCACAAATGGACGCACCTGTTCCATCTGTGTCACAATCTCTTCCAATGTGTACGCACCATAGGCATTCCTTGCCTTGTCCATCTTCTTTTTGATGCTATCGCGTCCATCTTTCACACGATTCATCAACACCTCATCCCCATCAAAGTTTCTAGGTTTTCGTCCAATGGCACCATATTTTAAGGAGCAAAATGCTTCATAAAAACGCGTCGGTTCCGCGAATGCCAGAATATCCTCATATAAGATGATATCCTGCTCTAAGCCTGCTGCATAAAATGAAGGTCCCTCCGGCATCATGCAACACTGCAAAAGCTGTTTTGTCTTTGCCGCAGCTTCTTCCATCTCTTCGCGTAAACGGCCAATCAAAAACCGAAACCATACACTGTTTTTTAATTCTTCTACCGATGAGACCGCATACGCATCTGCGACCGATTGCAGCCATTCTGCCGGCCATGGATAACTCTGTGCTTTATCATAAAGACGCAGTATCATATCGGTCACTGCCTGATCCGAATTGCCTTTGGCATAGGCATTTAAAAAAGTATAGAAAAACGCATCTTCTCCTACTGACTCTGCCTCCTCATACTGCTTTTGCATCATCGCATCCATCACCGTGTTGCGTATCAGTTTCATTTCTCCTTCATCTCCGATACGGTAATCCGGCTCTAAGTCGATTTCATGAAAATGATTTCGGACAATATAATTACAAAAACTGTCGATGGTTGTAATCTGCGCATTGTGTACAAGCGTTGCCTGACGCATCAAATACGCATTATCCGGTTGTTCTGCCAGTTTATCCTGAATTGCTGCAAGAATACGTTCCCGCATTTCTGCTGCCGCTGCTTTGGTAAACGTCACTACCACAATACGATCAATTTCTATCGGATGCTTTTCGTCCAGCACCCTTTGAATGATACGCTCTACCAATACTGCCGTCTTACCGGATCCTGCCGCGGCGGAAACAAGCATATTCTGTTCTCTGATATCAATAACCTTCTGTTGGTCAATCGTCCATTGTGGCACAGTCTCATTCTCCTTCTTCGTGCTTATTTTTCTCTGCTGCCTTCGCTTTTGCCAGATCTTCTTCCATGCGCAACATTACTTCCTCACGGTTCATTTTCCCTGATAATTTCCGATAAGAAAAACCATCCACTCTTGTATCAAATCCACAGATTCCATGGTATTCACAATAGGAACAGCCGTTCTCCTGTCCTTTGCGATATGGCTTACAGGCAATCTCTCCATCTATAATCTGTTTTCCCGTCTGCTGCATCAAAAGTCTCACATAATCAGAAGCAATTGCAAATTCCTCTGTTGTAAGTGCATGGGAAGTTTTTCCCAAAGAACCATCTTTTGTAATATGAACCGGTATGACATCCGAATAGCCTTCCAATCCATGATGCAATGCCTCTATCACATTCATATCTGCATTCACAACACCTTTCATCTGCAGTGCTTTTAATACAGCCTCTTCTTTTCCTGATTTTTGAACATCCTGTACGTCTAAAACCGGACGGTCAATGTGATAATAAAGCATTGCGCCAGGCTCAACGGAATGCTTTGGATATTGCTTTTTCAGACTTTCCTCCATCGCATCCATATACAGTACCAGCTGCACCTGCAGACCATCATATAATCTGGAAAAATCAATATCTTTTACCCCTGATTTGTAATCTACAATCTTAACATACACTTTCTGTGCATCCCGATAAAGATCTACACGGTCAATTTTTCCGCGCAGACGCATCGTATGCATCTCGTCCAGCTGATATCGCAGCGCGTCTAAATCTCCCACTTCGCGGAAATCCACCTCAAAGGCATGGGGAACAAAAGAACCCTTTCGCACCTGTTCCAATAAGGTATGCACGGTCTGCTGCAAGGTACGTTCCATGCGCCATAAAATGTAGCGGTCACGCCCCTCATCAAACAATTCTGCTTTCATCATGGTCTGATACGTCGCATCAATGGCCTCACGCAAAATAGTATTGCTCTGTTCTTCATCCACAGTGTACCAGTTGACGTCCTCTCTTTCTTCCAGACGTTTTGCATACGCTTCGAGCGCTTCATGATAGAGATTTCCCATATCCACCACTTCAAAGGCATGCTCTTGGCGTGGCATAAGCCCCAAACCATAACGCAGAAAATATGCATACGCACATCTTGCATATTGTTCCAACCGGCTCACACTCTCCGTGATTGCCGTACCATAAACCGCATCCAGTGCTGCTTTTGACAACTTTTCTTCTTTATGTTCGTAAAACGCTGCATCACGCAGCTGTGCGAATGCTTTGGCATTTCTTTTTTCTTCCCACGCAAGACATGCCAGAAATGCATCATCCACTTTTTGTTCTTCCACGTACTGACGCAACAGATCCACATAATAATCCTGCGCTGTTTCTTCCGTCAAAATACGATTTTGCGCCGGCAACTCTTCCAGTTCCATCACAGACAATTCTGGGAACATGCGCAGCAAGGTCTGTATCAGATAAGATCTTCGTATTGCTTTACTCTCGCCATCTACACGCGTATAAGTCACAATCAATTCTCTTGCCGGTTTTGTCATCACAAAATACAGATAAAAACGCTGCATGAAAGCTTTTTGTCTGTCAGATGGTGCCACCTCCACATCAAGTTCCATTAGTTTTTCCCTGTCTAATTGTGACAAAATTCCGCCATTGCCCAGTGCTTTTGGAATAGCACCATCATTTGCGCCGATCAAATACATCGTGCGTATATCCGAAAGTCTTGTTCTCTCCATATCGCCGATCACAACGCAATCTTTTGCCGGTGGAATCATACCAACCGCAATGGATTCAAATCCGGAAGCCAGGATCTCCCGATATTCTGTAACTGTCATTTCTTCCGATCCCAGAATACAAACAACTTTATCCAGCAAATCCATACAGGCACCATAAATCTGGCGATATTCACCACTTTTTACAGCATCCGGTACCTCCTCATAAAAATCTGCCTTTTCCTCCAGACGCTCCTGTATATGATAGTGCGTCAGATATTCGTATATTCCATAAGAAAGCGCTTCCACGGAAGCCTTTCTTGTCTTTGTCAGCCACTTGCTCTGTTTTTTACGCTCATTCTGTGATTGTGTCCGCTGTAACACCGTAGCTGCAAATTGCTGCAATGGAACAACCAGACGCATACGAATCTCATTTAACTCCACCAGCATCTCCGGTGTATAGCCTTGCGGAGAAATGACAAATGGTTCCTCATATTTTCGATGTCCGCGTATGCCGGATGCGAGAATATAATTTTCAAGCTGATCGATTTCTTCCGTCAAAAGATCGCTCATACCTGTACGTAGCAAGCGCATCACACTTTCATAGGAGAAATCTTCTTCAAACACCATCAAGAGTCCATAGATAAACTCAATCATTGGCTGAAAAACAATCTCTGACTTTACATCTAAAAAATATGGCACATGGTACTGTTCCATGACTGCCGGCACACTATAACGATAGGTATCCAGATTTGCACATACAATCGCAAAATCACTATAGCGTCTGCCTTCTGTCCGCACAGCCTTTGTAATCTCACTGGCTGCGTAAAGAAGTTCCTGTCTTGGATTTTTCAGGCTCACAATGCGAATGGCATCAGTGGCTTCCTGCTTTTTATAAACGCTTGTCCCTGCGCGGAACAAATTTTGTTCCAGATGTTCTAAAAAGCCTCCTGCAACAAACCGCTTCTTTTCCTGCGTCCCAAGTAAAACCGGATCTTCCAGCGT
The DNA here is from genome assembly GCA_934352055.1 of uncultured Lachnospiraceae bacterium. Taxonomy (GTDB): domain Bacteria; phylum Bacillota; class Clostridia; order Lachnospirales; family Lachnospiraceae; genus Pararoseburia. The sequence continues at coordinate 150,281 of CAKRJY010000002.1, read as the reverse complement.
CACACCGGTACGTTTTGTCATATCCACCAGTTTTGCCATTGTCTTCTTACTAATTGCAAATAATTCCTGTTCCTCAATCTTTCCGAAAAATGTTTCCCGGTTATCACAGGTAATTGTAACAAGAATCGTTTCTGCAAGGCGAAGTAATTCCTCGATGACTTGATTCTGAATCGGTGTAAATCCGGTAAAGCCATCAAAAACAATGGTTGCTCCACGTAGAATCTTTGAATCACTAGAAACTGCCAAAAACTTTTGTAAAATCTGTTCTGTAGTAATATAAGTTCCCGCAATTTTTTCCTGAAATGCACGATACATCGTCACAAGATCTGCCCCTTTGTATCGCAGACTTTCACTCAGTTCCGGGCGACTCATAATTTCTTCTAATTGATCCGGTGTAATATTATACTGCGCAAATTCCGATATTAAAGACTTGACCTGGGCAATATACCCAGGTCGTTTCATATTTTTGCCAAGAGCCTGTAACCTTGTTTCCTGCTCTTGTGCAACTTTTCGCAATAATAAATTTTTTCCTGTCTCTTCTAAGACTTCTAAAGTATCTGTCCCTAATTCATCAAAAATGCGGTATGCCATACGGTCAAAGCTAAGCACATCAATATTCATAATGGCATGTTTGGGATGCATTGCAACCAGCTGTTCCTGCGTGTGCATGGTAAACTGTTCCGGAACAATCACCAGATAGTTTTTTTGCGGATGTGCAATAGCTTCCTCGATCACACGTTGATACAGATACGTGGATTTACCGCTGCCGGCATTTCCAATCACAAACTGTAATGACATTTTTATATCCTCTAAAATGTAGTATTGCCCTCATTGTCTGCCTGCCAATTTGCTGACTGGCGATTATTATCTTCAAACTTAATGGCATCATAAAGCATTGCTGCTGACTGATTGTAGTATGGATTTACCCAGAAAATATTGACGATACCAAAAGTAATCGCACCTAAAATTTTCCATCCAATAAAGGTAAGGTCAAACCAGAATGCAGCTGCTTTGTTTCCATACATCATACGCTTACTGATGGCAAATGCCTCATCTGTACTCATCTCCGGATTTTCTGCCAGAAGATATGGTATCATACGGTATTCATAGCTTTTTACAATTCCCGGAATGATAAATAACAATGTCCATAAAACCGTGTATAAATCGCGCAGGAACATGGTTTTCACACTTCCCAGATAATTACGGTCAAAACCAAATCCCACTTCTTTTAATTCAGCCTTCTCATTTATATTACGATAGAAAAAGCGACGTGCTCCGATTTCCAGTGGATTAAACACAAAAATAACAAGACAGATACCAACGACAACGGCAACGACCAGTATGCCAAGTACCATTCCACCAAAAAGTCCCAAGAACCCCAGGGAATCTACCATCATATCCGGATCGAGATCATATCCTCCGGAAAAGAATGCATCCTCATCGTAATCATCATAATACTGTGATTCATTTGTAATGTCCCTTGTTGTTTCCTGCACAGAATTTCTGGCACCTGATTCTGAAGCAGTCCCCCCGGAAATCAGGGCAAGTAACAATCCTACCAAAACCATTTTCCAGTAATTCACTTTCATACGTTCTTTTGCTTTTTGTTTTAATACTTTGTTATTCCACATATCGCTACGCTCCTTCCTATGTATCCATGATTATGTCAACTTTATTATACACAATTTCATGAAATGGGTGTACCGAAACCGTAGAATTTAAGAAATATTTAAGAAAAAGCGCAGGCTATACCTACGCTTTTTGTCTTTATGCTTCATTATCGTTCATTTTTGCTAACTTCTTTGCCTGGTCAGCTGCAATACATGCATCAATGATTTCCTGAATATCCCCATTCATAATCTTATCCAGCTTGTACAATGTCAGATTAATTCTATGGTCTGTCACACGTCCTTGCGGGAAATTGTACGTACGAATCTTTTCGGAACGATCTCCCGTTCCAATCTGGCTTCGTCTCTCCTCTGCTTCCGCATCCTGCTTCTTTTGCAATTCCAAGTCATATAACTTGGTACGTAAAAGTGCAAATGCTTTCGCCTTATTCTGCAACTGTGATTTTTCTGTCTGTGAATAAATGACAATACCGGTTGGATAGTGTGTCAAACGTACAGCAGAGTCCGTCGTATTAACGCACTGACCACCATTACCTGACGCTCTCATAACGTCAATTCGGATGTCTTTTTCATCAATCTGGATATCAACTTCCTCTGCCTCCGGCATAACTGCCACAGAACAGGTGGATGTCTGAATACGTCCCTGTGATTCTGTCTCCGGAACACGCTGTACACGGTGCACACCGGATTCATACTTTAATACAGAATAAGCGCCATCACCCTTCACCATAAAGTTCACAGATTTCATACCGCCAATACCGGTCTCATCTGCTTCCATCAGCTCTACTTTCCAGCCACGGCTTTCCACATAGTGAACGTAAAGTCGATACATCTCTGCTGCAAAAAGTGCTGCTTCTTCTCCACCTGCGCCTGCACGAATTTCCACGATAACGTTCTTATCATCATTCGGATCTTTCGGCAATAACAGGATTTTTAACTGTGTCTCTAATTCCTCAATACGCTTTCTTGCCGTAGAAAGTTCTTCCTTGAGCATATCACGCATATCTTCATCGGATTCTTCTTCCAGCATAGCCAAAGAATCTTCTACGGTTTCTTTGCATGCTTTATATTCTTTATACGCCTCAACAATCGGTGCAAGATTTGCCTGCTCCTTCATAAGATCACGGAAACGATTGGTATCGTTTGCCACATCCGGTTCGCTCAGCAGGTTCATCACTTCCTCATATCGAAGAATAAGGTCATCTAATTTATCAAACATATGATTTTCTCCTTTATCTTAATTCCATCTATCACTTTTACATCGCCATCATCCTACTGCGACTGACATTTTCTTATCAAAAAATGAGCGTTACAAGTCATGCAGTCTGGCGCGTACCACGCGATCGTTTCCGCTATAATCTTTTATGACGGTAATCTCCGTAAAACCAGCTTCTGTCAAAAGTGCCGGCACACTTTCGCCCTGATCGTAACCAATCTCAAATAAAATCCAACCACCCGGTTTTAAATACTTCGGTGCATCCGCAATAATCTGACGGTAAAAATATAAGCCATCTTCATGTCCATCCAACGCACGTTTTGGTTCATGCTCGATGACCTCCGGCATCAACTCCTGCAGCACCGCTGTCGCAATATAAGGAGGGTTCGATACCATCACATCAAACACGTCATGAACCTCCGAAAATAAGTCGCTTACGAGCCACTCTGCCCGGACATCATTTTTTTTGGCATTTTCACGCGCCAAAGCAATGGATGTGTCTGCAATATCTACCCCCATACCCTGACATGTCTTATTTTCATGGAGAAGACTAATCAAAATACAGCCACTCCCTGTACACATATCAAGAATACGGTCACCATCTTTTAATACACGTTGTGTCTGTTCCACAAGCGTCTCCGTATCCTGTCGCGGAATCAACACCTCCGGGCTTACCTGAAACGATAACCCCATAAACTCCTGCTCTCCGGTAATGTATTGCAGTGGATGGTGTGTTGCCCGCAATGCTATCGCTTCCTCATAGCGTGCTGCCATCTGTGGTGGAACGGTCTCTGTCATGCATAAAAGATAATGCGTCCGGTCTATCCCACAGACATATTCTAACAAATAGGCTGCATCCACGTCCGCATCTGCAATTGCTGCTTTTTTCAGTTGTTCTGTGCCTTCCTGCAACAACTCTCTATACTTCATGAAAGCACTCCTTATTTTCTTCCTGGAATGTTTTCCAATCAAAAACGGCTTCCACCGATGCCATACCCACTTCAATCATGGCATCATCCGGTTCACTCGTTGTCAAATTCTGCAGCCACAATCCCGGCTTGCTAAAAAACTGTACTATTGCATTCTCGCTTCTTCCTGCAAGGCGGATAAATTCATAGGAAACGCCTGCAATCAACGGAACCAACAGTAATCTGCATAACAGCTGCATCCATGCTGTATCAAATCGAATAAACATAAACACAACCATACTGATAATCAACACAAACAAAAGAAAACTCGTTCCGCAGCGTTTGTGCTGACGCGAACTTTTTCGTACATTCTCTACGGTAAGCGGCAGACCATGCTCAATGCAATTGATGCATTTGTGCTCTGCTCCATGATACATAAAGACGCGTCGGATATCTTCCATACAGGAAATTGCCTTAATATAAATAACGAAAATGACAATACGCAAGACTCCTTCCAAAAAAGCCATCAGCGTTTTGGAATCCACCCATCGTCCGACAATACGTGAAAAATAGTATGGTATCAGCAAAAAAATCACAAGTGCAAGTACCACAGAAAAGATAACGGTTCCTGTCATTTCTACCTTGTCACGTTTTTCCTTTTTTTCCTTTTCTTCTTCGGTCAGATTCTTTGGATTTTCCTCTTCAAAATAAGCTGCGGAATCCATGAGTGTCGACATTCCAATCACAAAAGAGCTGATAAAATTACAAATACCGCGAATAATCGGAATACGGTACCAGATACCATCCTGTCCTTTTGTCTTCTTTTTATCCACATGAATGGAGCCGTCATTGAGACGAACCGCAATCGCGTAATCTTTTCCGTTGCGCATCATGACACCTTCCATGACCGCCTGACCACCAATACCGGAAAACTTCATAGTCATTAACCTCTAATTTATCATAACAATATTATAAACAAATACATGACAGTAAAAAATAGGGTCAGACCCCAAAAAGATCTGACCCCTGTAATCGACTGTGTCTTACTGCTCAATACCGTACTTCTTGTTGAACTTGTCAATACGTCCACGAGCCTTTGTAGCCTTCTGCTGTCCTGTGTAGAAAGGATGACACTTAGAACAAATTTCTACGTGGATATCTTCCTTTGTAGATCCTGTTACAAATGTGTTACCGCAGTTACATGTTACAGTAGCCTGATAATAATCTGGATGAATACCTTGTCTCATTACTTACACCTCACTAAAAACATAATCTATTGTATTGCATGTTTTATGTCCGAAAAGGACATACACGATACTATTTACATCCCGATAAACAGCTTCATTATTGTAGCATAGCCATCCTGGAAATGCAATAGTTATAGCAAAATATTTCAACTTAATTTGAACCTTAATTCGAAAGTATTAAAACATACGGCTGCGCAGTACCTTTGCAATATATTCTTTATTATTGCGTGTGTGCGCAAACATATTCAAAATACTCTCGACCGCTTCATCTTTACGCATGCCATTCATACCACGACGCATGATTTCCATTGCTTCCTGTTCTTCTTTGTTCAAAAGCAGATCATCTCGACGTGTACCTGATTTAGCAATATCAATGGCTGGGAATACTCTTTTTTCTGAAAGCTTACGATCCAGAATCACTTCCATGTTACCGGTTCCCTTAAATTCCTCAAATACAACATCATCCATCTTGCTTCCTGTATCTACAAGTGCTGTTGCAAGAATGGTAAGACTTCCGCCCTCGCGCATATTTCTGGCTGCGCCAAAGAACTTCTTTGGCATATGCAGTGCTGCAGGATCCAGACCACCAGACAATGTACGACCACTTGGTGGAACAGTAAGGTTATATGCTCTTGCCAGACGCGTAATACTATCCATAAGAATCATCACGTCTTTCTTGTGTTCAACCAATCTCTTTGCACGCTCCATAACCATCTCTGAAACACGCTTGTGATGTTCCGGCAACTCATCAAAGGTAGAATAAATCACTTCCACATTATCTCCCTGAATTGCTTCACGAATATCTGTTACTTCCTCCGGACGTTCATCAATCAACAGAATGATCAGATGCATATTAGGATATGATGTTGTCACCGATTTTGCAATTTCTTTTAAAAGTGTTGTCTTTCCGGCTTTTGGTTGGGAAACAATCATACCACGCTGTCCCTTACCAATCGGAGAAACCAAGTCTACAATACGCATAGCAACAGAAGATCCCGGCTGTTCTAATCGAATACGCTGATTTGGGAAAATTGGTGTCAAGTCTTCAAAATTCTTGCGTTTTGCTGCCTCTTCTACCGCAAAACCATTCACGGTATCTAACTGCATCAATGCACCAAATTTATCTGTCGGATTGTTCCGTTTTGTTTTTCCTACCAGAATGTCACCGGTTTTCAGATTCAATCTGCGGATCTGCGCAGGGGCTACATAGACATCATGATCTCCCGGCAAATAATTGTCACTACGAATAAAACCAAATCCATCCTGCATGACTTCCAGAATGCCTTCGCATCTTTTTGGCTCTTCTGCACAGGAAGCGTCCGCTGTACTTTCTGCTTTTTCCTGACGTACATTTTCATGATGCTCATTGCCCGAACGATGTTCTCTTCTTCCTTCCGAAGCTGGGCGATTGCGATGTGCCGCCGGTGTATGTTCCGCCGTATGTTCCGTCTTATGTTCCGTCTTATGTTCTTCTTTTTTAACTGCCTCTTCCGCCTTCGTCTCTGTCGCTTCTGCTTCATCCTGTGCAAGCATTGCCTCTACCAACTGACTTTTTTTCATTGACGAAATTCCCTTGATGCCTCTTGATTTTGCAAGTTCGCGTAATACAGCAGCAGATAAGCTCTCGTATTTTTCTCTCATGCCCTACTCCTTGTCCTATTTATCACTAACATTATTTTATTCACTCTAATTGGGTAACCTTGTCTGAAATGACCTAGATCATCACGATTGTCTATAGTATAGCTTATTTGCTTTAAATTGGGAATACCCTATTTTAGATTTCATATGAATATGCTATAATAAGGAAACAATTGGATTATAAACACAAAGGAAGGATAGGACAAAATCATGAGTATTGATGAAAAAGCCATTTTTTTACACAAACAATGGAATGGGAAAATCGAAACATGCGCTAAAGCACCTGTAAAGAGCCGTGAGGATCTTTCCATCGCATATACACCAGGTGTAGCTGCACCTTGCCGCATCATAGCTGAGGATAAAGACGCTGCATACACATACACACTTAAGGCAAATACTGTTGCTGTTGTTTCTGACGGAAGTGCCGTTCTTGGTCTTGGCAATATTGGACCAGAAGCTGCCATGCCCGTTATGGAAGGTAAATGTGTTCTCTTCAAAGAATTTGGTGGCGTCAATGCTTTCCCTATCTGTTTATCAACACAGGATACCGACGAAATCATAGCCGCTGTCAAAGCGATAGCACCTACCTTTGGCGGCATCAATTTGGAAGATATTTCCGCTCCACGATGCTTCGAAATCGAAGAACGTTTAAAGAAAGAATTACAGATTCCTGTTTTCCACGATGACCAGCATGGAACCGCCATTGTCGTTCTCGCTGGTATTATCAATGGTCTTAAAGTCGTAGGAAAAGAAAAAGAAGACTGTCGCGTTGTTGTCAATGGTGCTGGTTCTGCCGGAATTGCCATTACAAAATTACTGCTCCGCTATGGTTTCAAACATGTCATGATGTGCGATCGTGAAGGAATCATCGGTAAAGATTATCCGGGATTAAACTGGATGCAAAAACAGATGACCGAAGTGACCAATTTAGAAAATCGTACCGGTTCCTTAGCAGATGCTTTGGTTGGCGCTGATATTTTTGTTGGTGTATCCGCTCCTAATATCGTTTCTGCTGAAATGGTTTCTTCTATGAATCGCGATGCTATCATTTTTGCGATGGCAAATCCTACGCCGGAAATCATGCCGGATGTTGCAAAAGCAGCCGGAGCAAAAGTTGTTGGTACCGGACGCAGTGACTTCCCGAATCAGGTAAACAATGTCGTTGCTTTCCCTGGCATCTTTAAGGGCGCATTAGAAGGACGTGCCACACAAATTACCGAAGAAATGAAACTCGCTGCTGCAAATGCACTTGCAAATCTTGTCGACAGCGATCAGTTAAGCGAAGACTTTATCTTACCGGAAGCATTTGACCCTCGTGTTGCACAAGTTGTATCACAAGCCGTCAAAGATCACATTTAATTGCTACAGGGACGTTCCTTTTGCCATATGGAGTGTCCCTTTTGCCACATGGAGTGTCCCCGTGGCTTTACAAAAAGAAAGGAGAAATTTATGGCCGAGCCTAATATGATCTACAAAATTTCAGTGCTGCTTCTTCTCTCTAAGGTGGATTTTCCATTGAGCAATGCACAGATTGTTCAATTTTATCTGGATAAAGAATATACCGACTATTTTACCATTCAACAGGTAATCAGCGACTTAGAAGAAGCACATCTTGTGACTGTTAACCAGTCGCACAATAATACGATGTACGCTCTCACCGATGAAGGGATGCAAACGTTATCTCTCATGCGTGATAAAGTCAGTTCCGCTATTGAAGCTGATATGGTAGAATATCTGACACATCACAAGTTTGAAATCAAAAATGAAAATGCGTTAACAGCCAATTATGATGTTGCAACCGGCGGCGGTTACATCGTCCATTGCAAATTTACGCAAAATGGACACACCATGCTTGATTTATCTTTGCATGCCTCCACCAGCGAACAGGCTGAGACCATTTGCACCAATTGGAAAGTACGACACGAAGACGTTTATATGAGTCTGATGGACACACTCATCCAGTAGCATTATAAGGGCGTTCCCGCTATTGCAGGGAGCGTTCTTTTTTTATGTAAAACGAACACCAAGCGCAAACAAGGCTGCCACAGATACTCACGAAAAAATTGGAGTACGATTCGTCGTGTCTCCTGAAGGCAGGGCTTTTTTAAGAACTGTCTTTGCACAGCTTCGACTGCCGCCAGGATGTGTCCGCCTGTGGCAGATATGCAGGACAAGCCTCATAAGAGATTCTAGGGACTCGCCTTTTGGCATGCATTTTATTGGTGGCAACCGGCGTAAACGAACATCCATGTGCGGTTACGCCTCTCGGGCACGTCCATGTGCCCTCGTTGCCGGTTGCAAAGCGAGTCCCAAGAATCTCTAATTTGTCTTGTATTTATATCTGCCCACAGGCGAACATCATCCCAGGCGGTTGTCTAACTTTGCAAAGATTGTTTTGTTATAAAAAAGCCCTGCCTTCATAGAGACACAGAATCTTACGACTTTTTTGTGTGTTTCTGTGGCTGACTTGTGGGCGTATTGATTTACCTGCAAATAAAAAAAGAACGCTCCCTGCAATAGCGGGAACGCCCTTATAACACACTATTTCTTCTTGATGGAATATCCAAAAGTTCCTAACTTTTCTCCCAGGCTATAATAAGTGCCATGGGAATAGGCAATTGGTTCTGCCTGATCCAGACAAAAACGCCCTGTCTCATCCATATAAGCTTCATCTGCATGTACTGCAACAACATCTGCTAAGAACATATGATGTGATCCCAGCTCCTGGATATCACGTACCTTGCATTCTATGTTTACCGGACTTTCTGCAATCATAGCCACATTCACTTCATCTGCTTCTTCTTTTGTGAGATGACATTTTGCAAATTTATCTACATCTTTTCCTGATGTCACGCCACAATAATCTGTCGCCCATGCCAAATCCTTTGTCGTCAGATTAATCACAAATTCCTTTGATTCTTTCAACATATGATAGGAATAACGTTCCGGTCGCACGGATATGTATGCCATTGGTGGATTCGTGCAAATCGTACCTGTCCATGCAACGGTAATAATATTATCCTGACCTTTCTGATCTCGCACTGACACCATAACGGCCGGCAGCGGATACACCATATTTCCCGGTTTCCAACTCTGTTTTGCCATTCTCTTCTCCTCTTTCAGATTCCCAGACTTTATGCCTGCATTGCCTGCATCATCGGTGGAATCAATTGTTTTTTACGCGACACAACATTTTGAAGCATAAATCCTCCGTCCGTTTCTGTCACATGGAATGCCTGTTCCACCACGCCTTTTGCCATACCTCCGGCATAAATAAGCTCTGTTTCTTCCTTAAAAATGTCTGTAAGCATAACAAAAACCATTTTTAAGCCTTTTTCTGCCAACACCTTTTCCATATATGCCTGCAATTCCGGCTTGATAGAATTTAGTTGCTTACGGCTGACTGCACTCACCTGTGCCACACCAAAGGTCGTATCATCCGATACAAAAACCTTGAAATCCTGATAAAAGATCTCTTCTGTCGTCTTTTCTTTAAAATTCGACCCAGCCTCAAACATAGCTGTCGCTAAATCATCCACCCAGACTCCCGCAATAGCTGCTAATTTCTCTGCTACAGCTTTATCTACTGCCGTACAAGTTGGAGATCGAAACATCAACGTATCTGAAATAATTGCCGCACACAAAAGACCGGCAATCTGTTCATTGATTTCGATTCCCTTTTCTTCATACATCTGATAAATAATGGTCGCCGTACATCCCAATGGCTGATTTCGGAAGAAAATCGGCGTAATTGTTTCCAAACTGCCCAAACGATGGTGATCAATAATTTCCAATATATCTGCCTGATCAATTCCATCCACTGCCTGTGTCTTTTCATTGTGATCCACAAGAATCAGCTGCTTTTTCTTCATATTCAGCAAATGACGACGTGACATCATTCCTACAAGCCGACGCTGTTCATCCAGAATCGGGAAATCTCGATGACGTATTTTTGACATTGTTTCTTTTACATCATCCACATAGTCATCTGGTTCAAATGTAATGATATTTTCCTTGGTCATAAAATGACGAATTGGCATACTCTGGTGAATCAAACGAGCTGTCGTAAAACTGTCATAATTCGTGGTAATCAATACACATTCTTTTTGTTTCGCCTGTTCTACCACTTCCGGATCCACTTTCGTCTTTCCGCATACAATCACGCAGCTGGCATTCTGCTCAATAGCAATCAGCTGTCTTTCCTTAATATTGCCTGTAATAACCAGATCATCATCTTCCACTTCTTCGCGCAATGTCTCGCGATTACCGGAAGCCACTACAACTTTTCCTTTTGTAAAATGGGCATGATAATTACCTGTCACCATCGTACCCTGAATCGTCTCGATGATATTGCGATACTGGGTTTTTGCCTGACCTAAAATACGGTTATCTAAGATATCCATATATGAATAGGCAATATCTCCATTGACGATTACCCCTTCTAGTCGTTTGTTTACATCCACAACCGGAAGTGTTACAACATCTAATTTGCGCATCAATTCCCATGCTTTTTTCAGAGAATAATGACCACTCACACCATCTGTATGACGATAGTCAATATCTTTTATCTGTGCTCCCACATAGGAAATCATCTCCGGTTCCTTCACGTCAAAGCGTTGCAGCACGTAACGTGTTTCATTATTGATATTTCCGGCTCTTTTCGGTATAAAAACCGTTCCTTCTTCTGTTGCATTTTTAAGATATGCATAAGCAATGGCTGCACATATGGAATCGGTATCCGGATTCTTATGTCCTACAACCCAAACTGTCTTTTCCTGCATGCTCCATATCCTTTCTTTTCGTTTCAAAAAGGGCTCCTAAAAAGAAGCCCTACTCTGTCTATTGATACTATGTATAATATTAAATAATGCCAAATGTTGCAAGAATAAGTGTCACCACTGCAATCACATTAAGCACAGAAACAACCGTCACCATTGTGATACGTTTCTTCACTACGGAAAACTCTTCTTCACTCTTCTTAGCTGCTTCTTCACGATTATCCAGTTCCTTTAAAAGATCCTGAATATTGCGGTATTGCAAAACATTCTCAGAATGTACTTTTTCTGATAATTCGCCTTTGATGGCATCCAGACCAGAAGTCATATCTTCTAAAGTATCTTTCACTGCCTGTGTCTGCACAGCTGCCTTTTCCTGATTATCTGCCACTTGCTGCTGAATGCGTTCTTCCAGATCATCCACGCTGCCACGCAATGTCTGCATCATGCGGTCTACCTGTGTCTCCACATCTGCTGCAATGCCATCTGCTTCTGCCTGTTTCTTCGCAAGTTCTTCCTGCAACTGGCTGTTGCGCTCTTCTTTCGCGCGTACCATTGCTTCTAATTCTTTGACCTTGCGCTCTTTTGCACTAATCAAAGTCTGTAATTGTTTTGCCTTATCTCGAAATGCATCAATCTGAGCAAGGAGCATATCTTCACCGCTCGGTTCCTCAAACATCTCGTCCATCTGATTTTGTACCTTAATCTCTTCCATGATACATATCCCTTCTCTAATCTAAAGATTATTTTATCATTGCCGGACATCTTTGTAAACACACTATATATGGTAGTTTGGTCGCAGGGACGTTCCTTTCGCCACAAGGAGTGTCCCCTTTGGCGCATGGATAGACTAGCGCAGAGCAGCAGGACGGGCAACGTGCAGGATACAGGGAAGAAAACTTTGGAGCAGGTTAGGTGAGTCTCTTTATGAGATCTTTTCTTTTCATAAAATGTCTTTTGCACAGCTTCGACTGACGTCAGGATGTGTCCACCTCTGACAGATATTCAGGGCTCCACTTATAAGAGATGCTAAGGACTTGGACGATTTTTTCAACGAATAATGGCAACCGGCGCAAACGAACATCCATGTGCGGTTGCGCCTCTCGGGTACATCCTTGTACCCGAGTTGCCTCAGTATTTACAAGTCCTAAGCATCTCTAATTCGTTCTGCATTCATATCTGGCAGAGGTGAACATCATCCAAGACGGTTGTCGAACTTTGCAAAGACATTTTTAATCCCCAAAAGAAAAATGTCATAAAAGAGACTCCCTGTTCTGCGACAGTTTCTTCCCCTGCATTCTGCGTGCTGCCCGTCCTGCTGCTCTGCGCTAGTCTATGTGCCAATGGGGACACTCCTTGTGGCAAAAGGAACGTCCCTAAAAAAATCCCGCCGAAGTATTACACCTCGACGGGATTTATTATTTAGAAACGATATGTTGTTTCTGTATTTTAGCTGTAAAGATCAACTAACTTCTGTAAGTGATCGTAACGTTCCTTAGCAGCCTCTTCAGACTTAGCAAAGAGTCTTTCAGCACGCTCTGGGAATGGCTTGATCAGACGAGTATAACGAGCCTCGTTGTTCAAGAAGTCTTGGTAAGAACCATCTCCAGCCTTAGAGGTCAATGTAAATGGATTCTTTCCTTCTGCCTTCTTAGCAGGGTCAAATGAGAACAGGTTCCAGTAACCAGCAGCTACTGCCTTCTTCATTTCATCCTGGCAGTGGTTCATACCACCCTTAGCGATACCGTGTAACTCACATGGAGCATATCCGATGATGAGTGAAGGTCCGTTGTATGCTTCAGCCTCTGCGATAGCCTTAACAGCCTGTGCAGGGTTAGCACCAAGTGCGATCTGTGCAACGTATACATAACCGTAGCTCATAGCGATTTCTGCAAGAGACTTCTTGCCGATTTCCTTACCAGCTGCAGCGAACTGACATACTTCACCGATGTTAGAAGCCTTAGAAGCCTGTCCACCTGTGTTAGAGTACATCTCTGTATCGAATACCATAACGTTAACATTCTCACCAGAAGCAAGAACGTGATCCAATCCGCCGAATCCGATATCGTATGCCCAACCGTCACCACCGAAGATCCATACGGACTTCTTAGCAAGGTAATCTTTCTTAGCAAGTGCTTCCTTAGCATCTGGACATCCTGCAGCTGCTGCTTTTTCAAGTTCAGCTACAAGTGCTTCTGTTGCAGGAGTATTTGCCTTTGTATCATCTACTGTATCCATGAATGCATCAAATGCTGCCTTAAGTTCTGCAGGAGCCTTATCGCTAGTAGCGCAAGCCTTTGCTGACTCGATAGCCATATCACGGATATATTTCTGTCCAACGTACATACCAAGACCATGCTCAGCGTTATCTTCGAACAATGAGTTAGACCATGCTGGTCCCTTCTTAGAGTCCTTATTAACTGTGTATGGTGATGTAGCTGCTGGGTTACCCCAGATAGAAGAACATCCTGTTGCGTTAGAGATGAACATCTGCTCACCATAGAGCTGTGTAATCAATCTAGCGTAAGATGTCTCAGCACATCCTGCACAAGAACCAGAGAACTCAAGGAGTGGCTGGTTGAACTGTGATCCCTTAGGAGTGATGTCTGATAATCCAATATCCTTCTTACCAACGTTAGCAACTAAGTAATCAAATACTGGCTGCTCGTCTGCCTGTGATTCCTGTGGAACCATAGAAATTGCAGCTGTAGGACATACAGTAATACATTCGCCACATCCCATACAATCTAATGGAGATACGCTCATTGTATACTTGTAATCGCCACCCTTAGGCTTCATATCAGCAAGCTTGATATTAGCAGGTGCTGCCTTAACTTCATCATCACTCAGTAAGAATGGACGAATAGTTGCATGTGAACATACAAATGCACAGTTGTTACACTGAATACATTTCTCTGCATCCCATTCTGGAACCATAACAGCTGTACCACGCTTCTCATATGCAGAAGCACCTGTTACGAACTGACCATCGATGCACTCTGTAAATGCAGATACTGGAAGGCTGTCACCATCCATCTTAGCGATAGGATCAAGTAAATCGTTAACAAGCTTAACAACTTCTGGACGTCCTGTACGTTCTGCCTTAGGAGCATCTGCTTCTGGATTTGACCAAGATGCAGGTACTTCTACCTTATGTACAGCATCAACACCAGCGTCGATTGCCTTGTAGTTCATTTCTACGACTGCGTCACCCTTCTTGCTGTAAGACTTCTTAGCAGCCTGTTTCATAAATTCAACAGCTTCATCGATTGGCATAACATCAGCTAACTTAAAGAATGCTGACTGTAAGATTGTGTTTGTTCTCTTACCCATTCCGATTTCGATAGCCTTATCGATAGCGTTGATTGTGTAAAGCTGAATGTTGTTATCAGCAATATACTTCTTAGCTTCAGCGTTCAAATGATGTCCTAATTCTTCATCTGACCACTGGCAGTTAATCATAAATACACCGCCTGGCTTAACGTCCTGAACCATCTTCATGCCCTGGATAACATATGCAGGGTTGTGGCATGCAACAAAGTCAGCCTGGTTGATGTAGTATGGGCTTCTGATTGGGTTGTCACCAAATCTCAAGTGAGAAATTGTAACACCACCAGTCTTCTTAGAATCATACTGGAAGTATGCCTGGATATATTTGTCTGTATGATCACCGATGATCTTTGTAGAGTTCTTGTTTGCACCTACAGTACCATCTCCACCAAGACCCCAGAACTTGCATTCCTTTGTACCAGGAGCTGAAGTAATAGGAGCTGGCTTAACTTCTGGTAAGCTAAGATGTGTAACATCATCTTCGATACCAATTGTGAAACGATCCTTAGGAGCATCCTTCTCTAATTCCTTATATACTGCAAATACAGATGAAGGAGGAGTATCCTTTGATCCAAGACCATAACGTCCACCAACTAATACGATATCGTTAAGACCTGCTTCACGAAGTGTTGTTGCAACGTCAAGGTATAATGGTTCACCAAGAGATCCTGGCTCTTTTGTTCTATCAAGAACTGCAATCTTCTTAGCAGTCTTAGGAATAACCTTAAGTAATGCTTCTGAAGACCATGGACGATACAGACGAACCTTAACAAGACCAACCTTCTCGCCTGCTGCTGTCAAGTAATCGATAACTTCTTCAGCAACGTCATTGATAGATCCCATAGCTACGATAACACGCTCTGCATCTGGAGCACCATAGTAGTTGAATAAGCCGTAGTTTGTACCAAGTTTTTCATTTACCTTGTCCATGTACTTCTCTACAACTGCTGGCAACTCATCATAAGCTGTGTTACATGCTTCTCTATGCTGGAAGAAGATATCTCCATTTTCATGAGAACCACGAGCTGCTGGGTGGTTAGGATTCAAAGCATGTGCTCTGAAGTCTTCTACTGCATCCATTGGACACATATCTTTCAAATCTTCATAATCCCATTTTTCAATCTTCTGAATTTCATGAGATGTACGGAAACCATCGAAGAAGTTAAGGAATGGAACCTTTCCTTCTAATGCTGCACAGTGTGCAACTGGGCTTAAGTCCATAACTTCCTGTGGATTTGTTTCACATAACATTGCAAAACCTGTCTGACGACAAGCGTAAACGTCACTGTGATCACCGAAGATGTTCAGTGCGTGTGATGATACTGTACGAGCAGATACATCAAATACACATGGCAACTGCTCACCAGCGATTTTGTACATGTTAGGGATCATAAGTAAAAGTCCCTGAGAAGCTGTAAATGTAGTGGTAAGTGCACCAGCTGCAAGTGAACCATGTACAGTACCTGCTGCACCTGCTTCTGATTCCATTTCTACTACTTTAACTGTGCTTCCAAAAATGTTCTTCTGTCCAGCTGCAGACCACTGGTCTACCATATCAGCCATTGGACTAGAAGGGGTGATTGGATAGATACCAGCTACTTCTGTGTAGGCATATGCTACATGAGCTGCGGCTGTATTACCATCCATAGATTGTTTTGATCTTCCCATGTCGTTTCCTCCTAAAAGACTCTTTTCTTAATATGTACATAAGCATTTGTACGCCCTAAAAATGGCATAGTAAATGCGTAATGTCTCTAATACAATAATATATGATTTCGTTAAGAAAAAATCAATAGTTCACGCTGTTTAAAATCAAGAACATTGCATATACATTCCTAGCCTATGCAGATTTCATATTCTGCATTAAATTCCTGTCCTTTTTCAAGGAGATTTTCCCATTCGCGCTGCGTGATATCTCCGGCATAATCTAAGGAATCGCATCTGCCATACCATGGTTCTATGCAAATGAACGGAGCTCTTTTCCCCTCTGGTGACCATACCGCAAACAATGGTGCCTGCGTACGCAAAGTCACAAGTTCCTTTTTCTGTGCATCACATATACTAATCTCATGTGCCTGGTCATGTTCTACCATTAATGTATCGTTTGCAAATATTGCCTTATCATCAATCAAAAGCATCCCGTGGTCTAACGGCACTTCTTCATAGGTATCTGGCAGTACATACGGTCCTTGCAATTTTGTTGCGCGCAATTTATCACAGTCAAATTTCAAATAAAACGTATCCTTACACTCCGGACAAAGTGCCGGACACAAAAACGCCGGATGTCCGCCAATAGCAAATGGCAGGATTTCTTCCTGTTCATTGCGCACCTTCCACATGACCTTAACATTTGCCCCCTGCAGCAAATATCCAATCTGTAATTCAAACGTGTATGGATAATTTTCTCTTGTCTCCTCTGTATCTTTCAAAGAAAACCAGATTTCATGATCCTTTTTTTCAAGCAATGTAAATTCCATGTCTCGGGCGAAACCGTGCTGTGGCATGGTATACGTATTCCCTTTGGCGCGATATGTATTATCAACCAAGCGTCCTACCAACGGAAACAAAATTGGAGAGGTTCTCTGCCAATAAGCTGGATCTCCATTCCACAAATACTCTGCGCCTGTCTCCTTTTTTATCAGGGATTTCATCTCTGCACCGTGTGAATCTACTTTTAATTTTATATTTTCATTTTCAATTTCGTAAATTGCCATAATCATTCACCACCTAAAAGCAAAGACCCTCTTCACATATACGGAAGAGGGTCTGCGATATCATTTTAAAAATTATTCACAAAGCTGTGAAAATGCATCAGCAACAAACTGAACCTTTGGTCCAATAATAACCTGAACAGAGTTCTTACCAGGTTTCATAACGCCTGCAACACCAGCAGACTTAATCACCTTGTCGTTTACTACTGTAATATCTTTTACTTCAAGTCTCAATCTTGTAATGCAGTTGTCGATGCTTGCGATATTTTCTTTTCCGCCACATCCTTCAAGAATGATCTTAGCAACCTGTGCGTAATCATCATTTGCTAATTCAACTTTCTTTTCTGCTTCTACATCATCATCTTCTCTACCTGGAGTCTTTAAGTCAAACTTCGTAATTGCGAAGTAGAATACAAAGTAGAATACGATGAATGCTGCAATTCCAAGAGGAATGATGAGCCATGTCTTAGCTGCTGCTGGAAGAGATGCTGAGAAAAGTAAATCCATAGCACCTGCTGAGAAACTGAATCCTGCACGGAATCCCAAAGCAACAGTAACCATTGTAAAGATACCATAAAGTAATGCGTAAACAACATATAATCCAGGAGCAAGGAACATAAATCCAAACTCGAATGGCTCTGTAACACCACAGATGAATGCACAGAGAGCTGCAGATGCAACAAGTCCGATTGCTACTTTCTTCTTGTTACTCTTAGCAGTCTTAATCATTGCAAGTGCTGCACCAGGAATACCAAACATCATACATGGGAAGAATCCAGACATGTACATACCAAGGCTCCAGTTAACATCAGCAGATGTCTCACCAGCCCAGAAGTGCTGTAAGTCACCAAGACCAATGGTATCAAACCAGAATACGTTGTTCAATGCATGGTGTAATCCTGTAGGGATTAACAAACGGTTCAAGAATGCGTAGATACCAGCTCCAACTACGCCAAGCTTAGCAATTCCTTCTCCAAGTGAAACAAGTCCGCTGAAGAGTAATGGCCATACTAACAATAAGATAGCTGAAACAACGATAGAAACTACGCCAGCAACGATAGCTACACAACGCTTACCACTGAAGAATGACAACCAGTCAGGAAGCTTTGTATCCTTGAACTTGTTGTAGCACATAGCACCGATAACACCTGCAAGAATACCAATGAATGGATTCTGGATCTTATCAAATGCCAAAGTCTTTGTGGCATTGTCAGCAATGGCTGGGATAATTGTTGTAACAACACCTGTTGAAAGAAGTCTTGTCATCATCAACCAAGAAGCAAGTGCTGCAATTCCGCCAGTTCCGTCGTTCTTTTCTGACATACCGACACCAACGCCGATTGCGAAAAGGATTGCCATGTTATCAATCAAAGCACCACCGGCTTTAACTAAAAACAGACCAATCAAAGGAACAACACCTTTAATATCACCACCCTGCATGGTTGCTGGACATAATAAATATCCGATACCCATAAGAATACCGCAGATTGGTAATACTGCTACGGGAAGCATTAAAGCTTTTCCCAGTTTTTGAAGAAATTTCATAATTTTCTCCTCCTTTTTACTTTATACTTAATTGGATGAACCAATTAGTTTCTCTTGTAGAACATAACTTATAAAATTATAAAATGCGAAGAACATCTTCTCCTGCAACCACGTCTCCCTCTTTTTCAAGAGAAATCGTCTCATAATCATCTGTATTACAGATTAATACAGGAGTGATGGTATCCAGTCCTGCTGCGCTAATCTTATCCAAATCAGCTTCCACCATAAGATCTCCTTTTTTCACTTTGTCACCTACAGCAACATGCGCTGTAAACGGATCTCCTTTTAATGTTACAGTATCAAGACCAATATGAATCAAAAGTTCTGTACCATTATCTGTTGTAAGTGTAACCGCATGCAGTGTATCAAAAACCATTGTCACTTCTCCGTCTGCCGGAGCACAAATCTTACCATCCGATGGTTTCACTGCGAATCCATCTCCTAAAATTTTCTCTGCAAATGTAGGATCTGAAACCTCTGAAAGCTGTACAGCCTTGCCATTACAAGGTGCAGCAATCATATTTCCTTTTTTCTTTCCCTTTAAAAAACCTAACATGTTACCTCCTTACCATCAATAAACACATGAACAATGTTTAAATCTTTATCTAGAAGTACAAAGTCTGCTTTTTTACCGGCAGAAATGCTTCCAACTTCATCATAAATGCCAATCTCTTTTGCTGGATTTGCTGTTGCGCACATAACCGCTGTCTCTAGTGGTAAACCAACTGTCTTTACAACATAGCGCATACAATCCATAAGATTTGTTGCAGAACCGGCAATCGTTCCATCATGCAATGTTGCAAGATTGCCACGTACCGTTACTGCCTGACCTCCCAGCGTGTATTCGCCATCTTCAAGTCCTGTCGCGCGCATGCTATCACTAATTAGAATCATGCGTTCTGCCCCAAACATAGCAAAGGTTGACCGGATAACAGAAGGATGAATATGAACACCATCACAAATCAATTCTGCATGGCATTGCTCATAATCTCTGACAGCTCCAATCACACCCGGTTCTCTATGATTTAGCGGTGGCATTGCATTGTAAAGATGTGTTGCATGTGATGCACCATGTGCAATCGCTTCCACTGCTGTATCATAATCTGATGCTGTATGTGCAAGTGATATAACAACCTCATCTTTTGCCTGATCAATAAACTCCATTGCACCGGATTCTTCTGGGGCAATATCAACAAGTTTTATCAATCCACCTGACGCCTCTTGCACCTGTTTAAAATATGCATAATCACAATGCATGATATTTTCAGCCGCTTGCGCGCCTTTTTTGGAAGCACTGATAAATGGTCCTTCCATATTGATTCCAACAAGATGAGCTCCACCTTGATATGTGTATTCCCCTGCATTCTTCATAACAGAGACAAGTTCGTCCTTTGGAATCGTCATTGTCGCTGGACAAATCGATGTCACGCCAATGGATGCTTCATAGGATGACATGGTATCTAATGCTTCTTTTGTGCCATCACACATATCTGCGCCCATACAGCCATGAAAATGTATATCTACCAGACCCGGAATCATATAAAGATTCTCAGCATCAAGCACAACATCATCCTTATGCTCTGTTTCTGACAATACAGCTGCAAATCTGTCGCCTTCTACTGTCACATCCCCTGTGATGAACTGACCATCCTGTGTAAAAATATTTGCATTTTTAATGATCATTGTATTACACCTCGATCCATTACCAATCTATTATAAAGAAACTTTGCTCAATGCTGCTTCATCAGCTACAAGTGTCACATCATCGTGTAACTGTAATACTGATGCCGGAACCTGTGGTGTAATTGGTCCAAAGAATGCATCGCGTACAATATCAGCTTTGCCTTCTCCATTCGCCACGATCAAAATCTTCTTTGCCTGCATAATGGTCTTAATTCCCATTGTGTATGCCTGTTTTGGAACATCGTCTGCCGAAGCAAAGAATCTCTTATTTGCTTCGATGGTTGACTGTGTCAGATTTACACAATGTACATCTTTATCAAAAGATTCTGATGGCTCATTAAAACCGATATGTCCATTGTGACCAATGCCAAGAAGCTGTAAATCAACACCTCCCATAGACTGGATCAACTTCGTATAACGAGCGCATTCTTTTTCAGAATCCATCTCCATTCCATTTGGTAAATGTGTGTTTTCTTCCGGAATATTAATATGATCAAATAAATTATCATGCATGAAATAGTAATAACTCTGATCATTCTCGCGATTCAAGCCCTTATACTCATCAAGGTTCACCGTCTGAACCTTTGAAAAATCAAGATCACCTTTTTCAAACCATTCAACCAGCTGTTTGTACAAACCGATTGGTGTAGATCCCGTTGCCAGGCCAAGTACACAATCTGGTTTCATAATAACCTGTGCAGAAATGATATTAGCTGCTTTTCTGCTCATATCTTCATAATCTTTTGCTTTATATATTCTCATATTTTTCTCACTCCATTTCGCAAATCTTACTGCGAACCCCAAGTACCATAGATGGGGAAACGCTGAGTTCATCAATTCCCATGGTAATAAATCTCTCAGTGAGTGTTGTATCCGCGCCTAATTCTCCACAAATACCAACCCACTTACCATGCTTATGTGCACCATCAATTGTCATCTGTATCATGCGAAGAACTGCTTCATGATGTGGATTGTAAAATCGGTCCAGTCTGCTATTCTGTCGATCAATTGCCAGCGTATACTGTGTCAGATCGTTGGTTCCGATACTAAAGAAATCAACGTGTTCAGCAAGTTCTGCACTTATCATAACAGCAGCCGGCGTCTCAATCATGATACCTTGCTCTGGAATTGCATATGGAAGATTTTCTTCCTGCAGCTCTTTTTCCACTTCTTTTACAATCTCTTTGATGCTCATCACCTCTTCTACAGAAGTAATCATCGGATACATAATAGACAGATTGCCAAACTTTGCAGCGCGAAGCAGTGCTCTCAATTGTGTTTTAAAAATATCCGGTTGCTCTAAGCAGATACGAATGGCACGATATCCCATTGCCGGGTTATCCTCATGTCCTAATTCCAGATAATCTGCATTCTTATCTGCTCCGATGTCAAGTGTACGGATAATTACTTTTTTACCAGCCATCATCTGTAAAACCTGACGATATGCATTGAATTGCTCTGTCTCATCCGGCAAAGCATCTCTGCCTAAATATAAGAATTCACTTCGGAACAAGCCAATGCCTTCTGCATCGTTTTCCAGAACATATGCCACATCGGAAACACTACCGATATTCGCATATAAATGAATTTTCTTACCACTTTTTGTGACAGTTTCCCTCCCTTTATAGGTTGCCAGCAAATTCTGCTGTTCTTTTTCCTGCTTTTGTGCTTCTTCCGCTTTTGCAATCTGCGCGGCATCCGGTTCTAAATAGATCACGCCATTTTTACCATCTACAATTGCCTGTGTTCCGCTATGCAATTCTTCTAATGGAAGCGGCACCCCAATCAATGCCGGAATATTCATCATACGTGCAAGAATGGCGGTATGTGAATTTGTGGAGCCATGAACGGTAACAAATGCAAGGATCTTTTTCTTATCCATCTGAACCGTCTCACTTGGTGTCAGATCATCAGCAACAATAATAGATGGCTCCATGGTATCCCAATCCATCTGTTCTTCACCACTCAGATTTCCCACCAGGCGATTTGAAATATCCTTGACATCTGCTGAGCGCGCCTGCATATATTCATCATCCATGTTGGCAAACATTTCAGCGAAGTTGTCCCCTGTAACAGCTACTGCATATTCCGCATTTACTTCTTCGTTACGGATCATCCCTAAGATAGCATCCTGATAATCCTCATCTTCAAGCATCATCTGGTGTACTTCAAAAATAGCTGCATTGGCCTCACCAACTTCTTGCAACGCTTTTTCATACAAGCTTTGCAATTGTGTAAGTGTCTGCTGCTTTGCACTCTCTAAGCGCGTCAATTCAGCTTCGACATCATCAATATGCACTCTCTTCACTAAGCTGTCCTTCTTCTTGAGCACACGGATCTTGCCAATTGCCGTACCTTTGTATACGGACTTTCCTGTATATTCTGTCATCTTAACTACCCTTCTTATTTATCCCTCTTTATGAGGTCATCTGATTAAAGATTTTCGTTAAAGAATTGTTCTAATTTCTGAGCAGCGATGTCTTCGTCATCACCTTCGATGCAAACCTCTACGGTATCATCCTTTTTGACACCCATACCCATAACTGCCATCAACTTACTTGCAACAGCTTCCTTACCATTTGCACGCAGTGTAATGGTGCTTTGGTATTTTTTAGCTTCTTTCGCCAAAAGTCCTGCCGGTCTTGCATGTAATCCTACTTCATCTGTAATAACATAAGTAAATTCTTTCATTTGCTTCACCTCTTCCTTGTTTATAAACAAAAAAAGCACAAGTTTCCACGTATTATAGCTTTTATCTGCATATTTTAAACTAGCATGCTTCTCCGTTTCTCCTTGTTTACACAGAATTTTACACTACTTCGTGAGTGTTTTCCACCATTTTTGTGTAATTTTTGCACATTTTGACCAATCTGTACCCTTTTGTACTATTTTTATCTGAACATTTTAATATTTATGCCATTTTAGGATATCCATGTGATCAAATCGTATGTGTATTTATGATTTTTAATAAAAAATCTTTATGCCTTACGCTTTTAAATAAGAAAGACTTGCAAAATAAGCAATATACGATACAATAGAACCGATTGCATAGAATACAATATTTTAATATAGAAAGGATACAATCATGATACAGGCAAGTAATATCACCCTGCGTCTAGGGAAAAAGGCACTTTTTGAAGATGTAAATATTAAATTTACAGAAGGTAACTGTTATGGATTGATTGGTGCTAATGGTGCCGGAAAGTCAACATTCCTAAAAATTTTATCCGGACAGTTAGAACCGACAAGTGGTGATATCATCATCACACCAGGTCAGCGTCTTTCTTTTTTGGAACAGGATCACTTTAAATATGATGAATTTACAGTTCTTGATACCGTTATTATGGGCAACCAGCGTCTTTATGACATTATGAAAGAAAAAGATGCTATTTATATGAAGGAAGACTTCACGGACGAAGATGGCATCCGCGCCAGCGAACTTGAAGCTGAATTTGCTGACATGGATGGATGGAATGCAGAAAGTGATGCAGCTACATTATTAAATGGTCTTGGCATCGAACCAGAATTCCACTACTCTGTAATGGCAGAATTGACTGGTGCACAAAAGGTCAAAGTTCTTCTTGCAAAAGCACTTTTTGGTAATCCTGACATTTTGCTTCTGGATGAGCCTACAAACCACTTAGACCTTGATGCGATCGCATGGTTAGAAGAATTCTTAATCAACTTTGAAAACACAGTCATCGTTGTATCGCATGACCGTTACTTCTTAAATAAGGTATGTACCAATACTGCAGATATTGATTATGGAAAGATCCAATTGTATGCCGGAAACTATGATTTCTGGTATGAATCCAGCCAGTTGTTAATGAAGCAGATGAAGGAGGCAAATAAGAAGAAAGAAGAAAAGATCAAGGAATTACAGGACTTTATCTCTCGTTTCTCTGCTAACGCTTCAAAATCAAAACAGGCAACTTCAAGAAAACGTGCACTGGAGAAAATCGAATTGGATGAGATCAAACCATCCAGCCGTAAATATCCATACATTGATTTCCGTCCACAACGTGATATTGGTAATGAAGTACTCAGTGTTGAAAATCTTACCAAAACGATCGACGGCGAATTGGTGCTTGACCACATTTCATTCAATTTAGGACGCGAAGACAAGGTTGCGCTTGTAGGAGCTAACGAGCACGCCAAGACCGTCCTCTTCAAAATCCTTGCCGGAGAAATGGAACCGGATGAAGGAAGTTATAAATGGGGTGTTACTACTTCCCAGTCTTATTTTCCTAAGGATAATACAGAGATTTTCGATACCGATGATGTCATCGTAGACTGGCTGACCCAGTTCTCTGAAATCAAGGATGCCACCTATGTTCGTGGATTCCTTGGCAGAATGCTTTTTGCCGGTGAAGACGGTGTAAAGAAAATGCGTGTTCTTTCCGGTGGTGAAAAAGTTCGTGTTCTTCTTTCCCGCATGATGATTGAAGCATCCAACGTACTCATGCTTGATGAGCCGACTGACCACTTGGATATGGAATCCATTACCGCATTAAACAACGGCTTGATCAAATTCCCAGGTGTTGTTATTTTCTCTTCTCGTGACCACCAGTTTGTTGAAACAACAGCTAATCGTATCATCGAGATTATGCCAAACGGACAGATCATCGATAAGATTACAACTTACGACGAATATCTTGAGAGTGATGAAATGGCGCGTAAACGTCAGGTATATGCTATGTCTGATGACGACGCACAGGACAACTAACAAACGCAATATACTTATACTATTATAATTTCAACAAGAAAAAGGCAGATTCTTCGCACACATCACTGTGTCAAAAGGATCTGCCTTTTATTTACGTTCTATAACATATTTACTACAAGCCAAAATATGCATCAATGCCATTGGCGATGCCTTGTACCATCTGTGACTGGTACGATGGATTCTCCATATTTGTATCATCTGTCGGATTTGTCATATAACCCATTTCAAGAATTGTAACAGGAACCGTACTCCAATTAATTCCCGTCATGGTATCACTGCCAGTAACGCCCTGATTGCGCATTCCTGTCGCCTGACAATAAGAATTTAGTACACACTGACTCAAATTCCAGCTGCTATCTGACAAATAAGAAATATATGGATTCGAAGACGATGGTGCCAATGCCATTGCGCCACTCACAGATGCATTTTCTGCTCCATTCGCATGGATACGAACCGCTATATCTGCTCCCACGGATGTTGCATATTGTGCGCGCTCCATATTACTGATATTAACATCGTGCGACGTACGTGTCATATAAACGGTATAGCCTCGATTCTGAAGTTCCGTCTGCAGCTGCTGTGAAATTGCAAGGGTCAGTTCATATTCATATACCCCTGTCGTTGTACCATGGGTTCCACCTGCCACACGTGCTTTCATTGTTGCTGAGCCCGGGCCATTTGGTTCTGTAGTGCTATCGCCTCTTCCCTGATGCCCCGGATCAATCACAACCACATAGCTGTTTGCCGCCGGTTCTTCTGTTGTCAGATATGCAGCACTCACATAGCCTGTCTTGTCCTCATACTGCACTTGATACCATTCCGATCCCGTAGCAACACAATGAAGCTCCTCACGTCTTGGCACTTTAGCAAGTACCTCTGCATCTGTATTATCATCAGCACGCATATTTACAGTATCCGTTGTCCAAACAGACAAGTCTGCCATGGTGTAGCCCTTCTTTGAGCCATCGTCAGATGCTGCGGTTTCCTCTCCGTTATCTTTCGTCTTTGTTTCTGTTTCTTGTATTTCTTTTGTGTTTGTTTTATTCGCAGTAGTTTTCTTGTTGTGACTGTTATAAACAATGCTTGTCACCATTATTCCAAACGCCACAAGAATAACTACTATAGAAATAAGCCAATGTTTCTTGTTCATTTTGTTATGACACTCTCTTTTTTCTACCTTAATTCAGACAATAAATCTGTAATTCCGTTACCTATTTCTTCCGGCACATAAATACCACTTGCCTTGTACATCACGTAGCAACTTACAAGCATAAAGATAAACAATGCCAAGTACAATGCTAAGGATAACATATTCGTTGCGTTTTCATCTCTAATTGGGTTCACCTGAGAAATAACAATAATTGCTCCAATATTTGCAGAGAAGAATACCACAATACCCATAGCTGGATTTAATAATACTAAAACAAGTGCCACAACGGTAACTGGCATAATACAAATACTTCTCATTGCACTTGCGCAAGAACTGCTATCATACGATACTTAACTCTTATCTCCCCATTCAACCGAAAACATAACTCATGACATTTATTTTAAACTAGTTGTGTCGCAATGTAAACATTAGAAAAGGTACTGTAAATATACACAGTACCTCTCAGCTAATCCTAGCTGACCATAAAAATCTTCCTCTGTAAATCTTTACATAGTCAGCTTCCTCTCATAACTAGAACTCTTTATTCTGTTGATTATCTGGATACTGTGGTGGCATATACGCACCATAATTGGTCTGACCGTTTTGTTGTGCGCCCATCATATTCTGTACACCATTTACGTTTCCGGCATAAAAGTTCCCACTATATGTATCTTCGCCTAGTCCAATAATCCAGATAAACACTGGTGCGAGCAACAATAATCCCCATGCAAAATTTCTTTTATGTCCAAAAGCTTGTGCGAGATCCACATACATCCTAAACTCAATAACAAGCATGTATACACCAGCCACAATACCTGCAATAAAGGCTATCGCACCAATTATCACTGCTAAGACACTACCCATGGCTCCCGCCACCATAAGACCTGTTCCAAGAACGAAACACACACCTTCTACGATTGCCAAAATAATCATCTTTACAAATCCATCATTTCGCGCAATCTGAAACATAATGTAAATATTATAAATTGGTATAAGACACTTCCATCCCGCTTCTCCTGCCTTGGTGTACAATTTCCATAATGCAACAATCGTTAAAACTGTAATAATCATTTGTTTTCTCCTTCGATTTTCTTATCAACGATATGATCTTCCACTAAAAAATCATGTCAACTATCACAAATAAAATAAACAGGATAACTCCTATCAAATTCGCCTTTCCGGCTACGCTATTCGCCTTATACACTTGCTCTTTCTTATGTGGTGTATAACGAGTGTATTCCAACCAGCACCATGCAATAAATGGAGTAATTGATGATATCAAGAGGTCTGAAATCCTTTGTTTTATCAATAGTGAATATATTGGGCCAAGTAATGTTGCTCCTATACTAATAAAATAATTCTTATCTGTAATTTTTTCTATCTCATCTTTATCCAAATAATCCTCTTTTTCAGCATTTGCCTTTGGTCTGTTGTCTTCTACTAGGATACCTTCTTTATCCATTCTTTTTAGGAAATTGTTAACACCATTCATCATAGCATCAAACATGAACGCTGCACGTTTCTTTCCTTTGCAATATACACGGACATCACCAGTCTGCATAATACACTTTTCGATCTCAGAGATTTTAAACGACTTTTTAAATAGCCATAGTTTAATCACCGTAATGTCATCTCCGTCAACAACAATATCCCAAAATCTTGGCATTGGATATAGCAGACAAACAACACCCATCACAAAAAGGACAATAATTATGGTCGACATCATAGCAATTCCGGAAATTTTATCTTCAAATCCATTCGCAATCAAAAAATATCCCACAAACAAAAATGCCGCCATACCTACCCCCATAATTCCATAGATACACATCACAGCAGATGTACGTATGGTAAATTTATTAAGAGACTTTGTATAATTTTTCGGATTTTTCCTGTAAGTGAGTAAATCAATCATTCCACTAATTAGGGATAATGCAAGCAACGACACCATACTAGCAATGATTTTTGTTTTCATTTAACCTTGCCTCCTTTTCTTAACATCATGATACACACTCTCTATAAGCCTCCCCGCCTAGTTTTATATTATGGTCTATCATGGATTCTGCTTTCTTTTTGACTATATCAGTAATTTCTTCATAATAGCCAGCTATAACTCCATTTTTTATCGTTGTTGCATGTGCCTGCGTATGATATCTTTGTCCTTTTGTTATAACCATTCTGTAATAGCGGTCAGATTTTTTTGCCATCTTTGTAATCGGATTATTCTTGATCACATTTTTGATTACATTGTACCAATTTTTCTTTGTAATAGACTTGGTAATTTTTTTAACCGCCGTTGTATTCTTTGCTGCTTTCCCTACCTTCTTAAATACTGCCCCTCCGCCAGCCATTATCAAATCCGTAGCTACTGATGCTTTTATATCCTCTTTGATTGTCTCAGTGGATTCTCCATCAACCAAGTCTTTTCCATATGTAGTTGCCGCATTCACCAAGGTATTGGCAATTGTCGGTGGTACTCCAGCCGCGGTCAGACCGCCTTTAACCACACCTCCAATGGTTGCGACGCCAACCTTCTTCCAATCATTCAAATCTAAGACATCAAATTGTCCTTCGGCGACCTGGGTAATAATTTCCATGCCACCATCGACAATGCCACCTACCAATGCTCCAGCCAATATATGTGGCATTAAACCATCTGGATCAACATAATAAAATACACGGTTTGCGCAGTAAATATAACGGTGCAATGCTAAGACAATTTCCTGACTTCCCGGTACTTTATCCTGACTTATAAATCGACCGTTTTGGGCATCATAGCGACGTGCCTGTGCGTAATAAAGTCCCTCACAAGGATCAAACTGATATCCGGTATAACCAAATGGCTGATAGTCAAAGTTTGTCGAATCTGTCCGGTCAATATTTCCAAATTCGTCATAACGATAGGATATCTGATCATTTCCAGATGCATCCGTCAGGCTCATTACCGATCCTAGTTCATCGTTAAAATAATAATTGATGACATTATCCTTATCAAACTGCACAATATTATAGTCATAAACGAAATTGGTTGTTACAGCTTTACTATTTTCTTTTGTTCTTACCATCCCGACCATATTTTTATACTGCTTGGTCATATCAATCGTAAAGGTATCTGCCATGATTTCTTCATTATATCTTTTCGTGATTGCCTGCGTTCGATAACCCAATCCATTGTATTGATATTTGATTTCATCATAATGATTTTCGTTAAAATCCTGCACCTTACTTAAAAGATTCTTTTCATCAAAGATAAAGTTCCTTATCTCCTGTTTTCCTTCAGAAACTTTTGACAAGTTACCTCTTTTATCATATGCATATGTGTACTGATCGCCATTTTCAGTTTTTTGTATTAACTGATTTGCAACATTATACAAATACCTAACCTGCCGATCCTGCCCCTGATTCATCTGTTCTCGCAATGCAATTCTATTACCAAAAGAATCATATTGGTATTCTCTACGCACCACATCATTCTCAACAACCTTTACAAGTTGATTGTTCCTATCATATGCATACTCCTGCACCTCCGGCATTGTCTGCCCGAGTCTTCTTTGTTTTTGCGCCCATATCTTATTGCCTACGGCATCATATCTATACTGATATTCCTCAAAATGATCCTTTCCTTTACTCTGCATCCGGGATATCTGACCATTGACCGTATAGTTTAATTCTTCATTATTACCATTCGGCAGGTCTTTTTGTACCAGTCGTCCTAATTTGTCGTAGTAATATGAAATGATTCCATCTTTCGTTTCCAAATGTGAGAGCAAACCATTCGCATCATATTGATAAGAGACTTCACTTCCATCCGGGTAGACAACCTTGCTTCTTTCTCCTGTACTGCTCCATTCATATGCAAGACTCTTGCCCTCTGCATCCGTGATTTTAGTTGGATGTCCCAGCTCATCATTTACAATACTAGTAATTCCATTCCAATCCTGAATTTCTTTTACCAAATTTAGTTCATCATACAAGAAGCCAACCGCCGTATTATCTGCATATGTTATCTTTTCTATATTTCCTACGGCATCATAAGCCATCTGTGTCACATAGCCGTCTCCATCTACTTTAGAAACAAGATTCCCCGCCAAATCGTATGCATAAGTTTCCCCGTCTCCAAGCGGATTTATGATTTGCGTAATCTGGCTTTTCTCATTCCAAATATATCTCGTAACCTGAATCTCTTCCTGTTCTCCGTGCTGTGTAATCTCAATCAGATTGCCCATGCAGTCATACTTGTAATCTGTCCTATTTCCCATGGCATCTGTAACCGATGTCATATTGCCATTTGGGGAATAAGTATATTGCGTTACATTTCCATTCTCGTCCTGAATTTCTGTCACGCGATTTACACTATTATATGTAAATTTTCTCTGACTACCTGATGGCAAAATAATACTCTTTAAACGTCCAAGCACATCATAGATAAACTCGATTTTTTCACCCAAGCAATTCTCTTGAGAAGTCAATTTCCCGTTTCTGTCATAGGTATATTGAATCACATCACCTACGGATTTTTGATGTTCCTTGATCCGCCCTCTCTCATATTTGTAGGCTTCCCATGCACCATTCGGTAATACTTTTTTTTCTAATCTTCCGCCTCTGGTATATTCATAATGTGTACTGTTACCTTTTGGATCAGTTTCTGAAATACATCTTCCCTCTTTATCATATGCCCAATTCCACTTATTTCCTTTTGCATCTATTTTCTCAATGATATTGCCATAGGCATCATAAGCATAGCCCGTTGTATAGCCTCGCGCATCAATCACCTTTTTGATCCTGTCTAAACTGTCATATACATATCGGGTCTTTTCTCCATTGCCGTTTTCTTCACTAATCAAATTGCCATTGGCATCATACTGATATTTTTGCGTATCACAAGCAGACCCCATAACACTTTCCAAGTGATTATCGGGGTTATACTGATATTGTATAGATGTTTCGTTTGGATAATACACCCGCGCAATGTTCCACATAGCATCATATTCATATGTGATTGCATTGCCTTCTTTATCTATAACCTTACTTTCTTTATTAAGTTCATTATATTGCGTCTCAATACTATGCCCGTCAAAATCTGTAATTTTCGTTACATTGCCCAAGAAATCATATTCTAAGTATGCTTCTTCACCAATGGCATTTTCAATATGTATAATCTGGTCATTAATATCATAAGCGTATTTCGTTACATTCCCATAAGCATCTGTGACTTGAATAACATTTCCTCTATCATCATACTGATAAGTTGTCACTACACCATTATCAATCGTCTTTTCAATCTGTCCATTTTCTGTATAGAAGATTTCTGTCTGTTCATGATCTGCATTTTCTATATGAATTAATCTTCCCATATCATCATATTGATAACTTTTTTGATCTCCACCTGCTTCTGTCGATGAAATCATATTACCTCGTTTATCATAAACATTTTTGACCATTTCTACGCGATTGATCTTTACAGTTAATAAATTATTATTAGCGTCATAAGTCATAGTAGAAATTTGTCCTAAAGCATTGATTACCTTGACGACATTTCCTTTGGCATCATAACTGTATCTTGTTGTATTTCCATTTCGGTCTCTTACCAGTGTCTTTTGGCTTTTTTCATTATACTCATAGTGTTCCCATGTGCCATCCTCATACTTGACATCTGTATTACGCAGTTTCTCATCATGGGTATATATAATCTTACTTCCGTTTCTTTCTGTCAGTATCAATTCATTCCCCTGATACTCATACAGCATCTTACTTCCATCTGGAAAATCCTGACGAATAATCCTATGCCACTCATCGTAGGTATTTTTAACCGTTATGACCTCTCTGGCATTTTTGATTTCCTGCATCTCTCCACTTTGTGTATATCGATAATAGTATCGGTTTCCATTTGCCATAATGACTTCTGCCAGATGCTCGTTCTCATAGACAAAGCGTACCATTCGGTCTGACTTGTCAGTGACACTTGCCAGACGACCGTTCGAATGATAGTCAAAAATCAGGAAGTCTCCCCTATCGCTCTCCGCACGC
This sequence comes from uncultured Lachnospiraceae bacterium, assembly GCA_934352055.1. Taxonomy (GTDB): domain Bacteria; phylum Bacillota; class Clostridia; order Lachnospirales; family Lachnospiraceae; genus Pararoseburia. Next base: position 117,700 of record CAKRJY010000002.1, on the reverse strand, counting down.
ACAAGCTGATCCGCTTCATTATAAGTATAACGAATCTTTCTTTCATTTGAATCCTCTCGTTCGAGCAATTTTCCAAGGGCATTGAAGCGATACTTCTCCCCCTCCGGTGTCGTCATGACATACTGCGTCTCATCTCCCTCATTATCTTTTTCCAACAGATCTCTAGTCGCAAGTACTCCTTTATATCCTTCCTCTGTCATTACAAAAAAGCGGACTCCTCCATCATCCATGATGACTTCCACTTCGTTTTTTTCTTCTTGCAATGCAATCTCATGATTATGGCGATATCCCTGCCCCAGCACCCCCATAGTCTTATCCTGAGCATTATAAAAACGACGGAATGACAGCGCCATTTCTCTCTCTGGTCTGATATCCGTCTTCTCATAGATAAAGTTTCCGGTAGCAAGGTTGACTGGATCTGCACTAAAGAGGTTGTACTCACCTCTTTTTCCCTTTTTCTCCTTCTTCAGTTTCTCTATCTCTTTTTCTTTTGTCTCGATTTCTTCTTTTGCCGTAGCAATCTCAGCAGAGGATTCACTAACAGCCTCACTTGCATTCTTGAAATCATCCAGATTTTGCCTACTAAAATGAAAACCTGTTCCCTTTGCATCCAACATGTTACTCAATGCCCTGAAACTCTTAATCAATTCATCATCATAAGTATCACAGGCACCGCTCAGCCAATTCTTATAAGAATCTTCTATGCCCCACTCTTTATCAAAAAGTTTGTCAATATTCCTCTTCCCTACGTTTTTTACATCTAAGATTCGTTTCTGATACCCTTGAAAGTTGCCGGCATAATTTGCGATATCCGTTTCCACAAAATTTCTGAAAAAATCTGTGATACGGTCTCCCAGAGTCTCAAAGAATCCATGTGGTGTTACATCATCAATATAACCTTTTAGCTGACTCTTCGCTTGCTCCGTAAAATCTCTATACATAGTTTTCCCCGCTATCCATTCATATCTTAACTGTTACTTTCGTACATCCTGGCTTGCCGTCTGATCATTCGAATCTACACTATTACGAAAAGTCGTCAAGCAGCTTGCTGTCCGCGTCAATATCGTCTGATACAATGTCTTTAGTGTATTCAGATCATTTGCGACTTTCTCTACCTCATCTTTCATCGCACCTTTACATTTAGAAGCACTTACTGCTGGTCTTGTGTCATGTGGCAGATCAGCCTTCAATGCATTGATCTTCTTAATATATGTATCCAATTTCGCCGTATCAACTTTATATGACTTTCCCATATCAATTTCCTCCCTGTGCTGTCAGATCATAAGTATCACTCTGTGCCACTTCACTGGAAAAGTTATTGCAAGCACTTTGACCCACAATTCCTATATTCGCTATCTTGCTATTCATTTGTGCAGCCATGTCACGAAATTTTGATAACTTATCATGCATATCCCCCTGGATAATTGCATTCGACAAAATTTCGTCTAAATATTCAATATAACTTTTATAACTATCCTCTAATTCTTCTGCCTCTTTTTGCAGGTATTGTCCCATTTCCTTATAATAATCATCATCCTGTATAAAACTTCCCATCTGACTTTCCCCCTTCTTTATTTTCCTTGTGCCTTCAATCGCCGAATTTCCCTTTCATATCCGGCAATCTGATTATTACAATATTTGATCTGTCGATCACACTGAGCGATCGAACTATCCAGAGTATTGACACGATTTTGCTTATTTTGTGTTTTTGCGTCAATCTCACTATACTGATTCCATATACCAGACAACGCTGATTGGTACTGGGCTCCATTGACTGCTTCATTCATTCCCGTTGTCAATCTATTTACCAAATTAGGATTTATATGATGTAATCCTCCTGTATTTCCTACACGCGCACTACTAATCCGATGACACTGTTCAAATTGCTCTGTGACCCGATCTAATCTGCTTCGCATTTCCTTCAGTCTTTGTAAACTCACACACAGGAAGTATTTTTCTAAATTATATCCATCGATCAATCGCTGATAATAACCTCTTCGCGTTTGACATCCCCATATTTTATTCTGATAATCTGCTATTTTCCAAGTATCCCAAATATTCATAGAAACTATCCTTTCTCCTAGGTTTAGACTTGGCTTTCCCCTAAGGGAAAGCCAATATCATACCTCATACCAACATAGTCATCACTATGCTCTGATTGCACTTGCTCCCTGTGCATCTTCGTCCTGCTTATTGCTAGAGTATTGTCTGATGTAATCAGAAATGCTCTGTACAGCATCGCGAACATTTTCCAATGCAGGCTTATATTCGCTATTGAATCTTTCAATGAATGCTGATGCCGTCTGGTTTGTCCATCCAGCCTCCAACTGTCCATTCATGTTAATCAGTGCTGTCAGTGCGTCATCAATATTTGCTGCCTGTGTTGCATACACAGTTACGCCACTTTCAAGGACTTCATAATCCACCTTATTAATTGCCATGTCTTTCACCTCCTCCGTACATGATTTTATGGTCAACTATCAAATAGTTTTTCCATCTCATTCTTCCGTCAACATTCTTAATTTGGATAATTTTCCATCATTGACATAATATGCATCTTCCGGTTCCAATTTCTTTGCGTATTTTTTTGTCACGGAAATTGGAAGATCCAACACCTTAATACTTGCAGCATCTTCAAAAATCAAATAATTGTTTGCATTCTTTATCATCTTTAAAATTTCAGGGGCATTAAATGCAATATTTTCATTTGCAATATTCGTGAATACAACAAAGGCCTTCATATCTTTGTATTTATTAACGATATTCCTTAATCTTGTAACCGCCACTGCATCCTGACTTATTGCCGATATAGCATCTGCATTGTCAATAACTAAAACAATCCATGGCTCACTCTCTAGTGCCGATACTCCTTCTGAAGCTATTGCGTCATATCTGGCTGCTAATCTATTCTCAATTTCCTCCAGCATCTCCACGCCACTCTCTACCATAATCTCATAGCCAGCTGTTCTTTCCTGTTGCTGATACTCACCCCAGGTCTTTGTCATGCTATCCAGATAATAAATATCAGTATCAAAGTACCGTGCATCCAAAAGCATATTTATAAAATGTCGTAAAAATGCCATCTTTTTTGAATTTTTATTTCCTACAACAGCAATAAATGGCATAGACATCATATCTATAATCACTGGCGTAATACTCTCATAGTCCAATCCCAATGGCATAACATTTCTTCCAACATCGCTGCCATATTCCTGTTCCATATATGCCCAATCCAACACTTTCGGAATTTCCGGAATTCTTTTCGCATGCATTCCTAGATACTTTTTCTGTACATATTCTACATATTGTTTTATCGCATTTACACGCTCAATCTCTTTCTCACCCTCAAAGGCAAGATATAACTGTGTTTCGTATGCTTCTTTCTCCACCTTAATAAGGGCACGCCCCGCAATGTTAGGTAATTTCATTCTTGTTCCATCAATAATAGTTCCATATTCAGAGCTATCATTGCAGAACAGTGCAATTCTTCCCTCAAAATTACTCAAATATCGATAACCTATTCCGGAAACCTGACTGTTTGTAATAACAAAAGATACACCAACAGCTACACCTTCTCGAAGCAATGGCATGAGAAAATCATCCTGCATCAAATATGTCTCTCGTAAAGGTGTCATATTATCTATCATCACAACAATCTGTGGCATGTCCTCAAAACCTGCTTCTAAATATGAGGTAAAGGAACTTACCCCTGCCTGCGACAAACGTACCTTACGATTTTCGATTTCACTTTCCAGCAATTTAAATAGATTCTTTAACTTCTCATCATCCGATGCGCACACCACACCACCTACATGCGGTAAACCTTCAAAATTTCTAAGAATCATAGAGCCAAAGTCCATTATATAAAGATTTAATTGCTTTGGTGAGTATTGATCCACAAGGCTTCGTATCATTGTCTGCAGCAAATTGGTTTTTCCAGTCTGTGAGGATCCAACAACGATTACATTCTGGTTTGACAAATTGATGCGACAGACATTCTGTACCTGTCGATCCGGATCATCCAATAATCCAACAACCGCCTGTGTCCCCTCTGTCAAGTTTGCTTGTGAAAGTTCTATGTTCTCCAAAGAAACCATCTTTGGTAACGGCGGCATACATATATTAGGCAAACGTTCAATGTGATTTTGGGTACAGTATTCCGCTATATAGGATACGAGCGCATCCAATTGTGTAACATCACTTCCATTTTCTTTCTTTTCAATCTTTTTCTCATATATTTCTCGGCGCAGACCATTTGATTGGATTTCGTACAATTTAAAGGGTTTTGCTCCTGCCCCCTCATCCATAGCTGCGCTCCCTCCACTATATGCGGATTGAAACAGCTCAAAGATTTCATTATTACCAACCTGTAAATATGCACGCCCTGGTTCTTTTATTTCTGCAGCCAAAGGTGTCTTTATTACCTCATTACTATCTTCCGGCGATTGTACTTTTAAACAAAGCTTAAATTTAGAATTTGACCAGATTTGTCCATCAACCACACCTGATGGTTTCTGTGTTGCCAATATCAAATGCACTCCCAAACTTCGACCTATTCGAGCTGCACTTATGAGTTCTTTCATAAATTCTGGTTGCTCCGATTTTAATTCAGCGAATTCATCTACAATAATAACCAGATGGGGCAATGCGATTGTCGCTTCACCATTCTTAAACTTCTTTATGTACTTATCAATATGATTCACGCCAACAGATGCAAAAATAGCCTGTCTTTTCATTAATTCAGCTTTAATAGATTTTAGGGATCTTTGCACCTCATTACCATCAATATTTGTAATCGTTCCGATTAAATGTGGCAAATTCTTAAACTGGTTTGCCATACCACCGCCCTTAAAATCAATAATCACAAACCCAATTTCCCATGGATGGAACAATGTTGCTGCCGACATGATAAATGATTGTAATATCTCACTTTTTCCTGATCCTGTTGTGCCGGCTACCAATCCATGTGGTCCATGTGCTTTTTCATGTAAGTTTAGATAGACCACTTCATCCTTGGCATTCACTCCAAGAGGTGCTGCCATTGATTTGTAAATTTTGGACTGTGCCCATCGTTCCTTCAGATTCAAATCATTTGCCTGATAAATATGTAATAATTCAAATAAAGTAATGTTCTTACGCATAGAATTTTCCAAACTTATCTCTTCACAATGAACTGGTGCAAGAGTCTGCACCACTTCTGAAACAACATCATCTGACAACGTGACATACTCAAATTTTTGTTTTTCAGATCCATCTACTGATTTGCAGCGCCAACCGGTATTAGCAGAATCCAATACAACCACCTCATCGCAATATAAAGGTAGTTCCTCCATCACTTCTTCAAAAAAGATAAATGATACACCTAACCGTGCTGCTTCTTCCACAAAGCGAGAAATTGGATGGTTTTTGATTCCGAATTCATTTTGAATTAGCACTACCAAATGACTTGGAACTTCTTTCGTCTGTTCTCTCCATGTCAGTTCCCGAAACAGGCTTTCAAACGTATTATTCTTACTTTCTATATCACATACAATATTACGTCCACCTTGGTCATTACCCAAATGAGGTAAAAATCGCATCCAGGAATAACGGTCATAATCATCCGCCAACAACATCATTTGTACATCACCAAAATAATGACGTACCGCAATATCGATCACAATATTTTTGAACATGTTGTATAACCAATGCTTATTTCCGACCACACCCACTGCATTGGAATCCTTAAGGTTGATAAAAACTGGCGCATGATCAATATATTGGAACATATCATACAACCGCTCAGGCATCTCTGTCAGTTCGTCCCCTACTTCCAACCGATCCTGTTGTCTATAATCCAACGGTCTACTGGATTCTACGATTCCTTCCCCAAGATATATATGCAAAAAGTCCTCATCATCCTTATTCCGTTCAAACAAACGACGATCAAACTGATTAGCAATCTCCACATCTGTATTTGTGTCATGATATGTATCTCTTAAATGTTCTAATTCCTCCTGTCTCGCCTCAGAAATCTCCTGCTTCTTTTTATCTACATATCGTGTATACTGTTCAATACGATCATCGCACTCTTTCTTATACTTTTTCCTAGTGGTCATAAAACTAAGTACTGTCGTGACCGCTCCCAATCCCATAGAACATGCACTGAACAATACATATGTACCAGATGATCCAGTGCCCCCCATACTACCACGCATTAAGACTACCAGAACTATCATCGCTATCGATGGAGTCAAAGAAACAACAATATTATTGTCCGGCTTTTTAGGAATACTTGGGGCCTCCAATATCTGTATTTTTTCATCAGATATTTTTGTTTTTATACGTGTATTACGATTAAATAAAGGGTAATGGAAACGACTTGTTCTCTTGGATATTTTTGTAACAGGCATTCTCGTTTCCAATCGTGACATATCAAGATATATCCTGTTATTTTTGTAGTAAAACGTATACTCTGCAACAGACAGAAAATCATGATTTTGCAAAGTATAATTCGTCTGCATCAATCTACCATTGATATTTACACCATACTCAGATTCACCTATGCGAGCGCAGAATCCCTCCTGTGATTTTTGAAGTACTACTCTACTGCGTTTGCTAAACTGACTATGTAATACAATATCAGATTCAGTATCTGTTCCGATTATAAGGCTGTTTACACTGTCTAAATTGATAAAATAGTCATATGCTGGTACTCTTGATTCAAAATCAATCATAAAGTGCACTTCAAATGCTTCTTCCCCTGATGCATTATATCTGACAGAGAAAATATCTCCATGTTGTAGCTTTGTTGCAAAGACCTTTCGCATATCTCCTTTGCTTAAGTACACTTCATCATTACATTCTAATGTCCACTGTTCTGCATTTTTTTGAAATACTAATTCAATTGTTGCAAAAAAACGTTCTGCGTTCATACGGAATTCGCAAACTGGAGTTGTTCCCAATTTTACACTATTCATGTCTGTAGACAGTTCAAATTCACGATATAAATTTTTGCCCTTAACAATAACCTTATATTGATACTGCATTACTTATCTCTCCTGTAAATAATTCTTGTTGCATTGTGTATGCCAAATTCCTGTAATGTTTTATTACCTCGTAAAAAGGCAATTGGATTTTCTGCGACAAGGTAGCCATTAAAAATATCATTCGGTTCTATTCCCAGTTTATATACATCATTCAACGCCATGATCAAATCATTCGCACTAATGTATATAGGCACTTCAATATCAACAGATATTCCTGCATTTTCATTTTCAAACACAACTACCGCTGTTTCTTCCATCTTTGCGTCCTTCCGTATTTAGCTAACATTTCAAGGGTTTTTGTAGCAGACTTGCTACTTTACGATTAACTCATTTCCCCTTATCATATATCTGATTCTACTTTAGACCAATTTGGTCTGAAAGTAAAGCAAAAAAATAAGAAGAATAGGTTTGATTACCTATTCTTCTATCACTCAGTCTCATTTACACGGTTTCCATTGATACTTCTTTATATAAGTATCTATCATATAAGAGTTATCCCATAGCATACTGATTTTGATTTTTTTATTATCAGCCGTTATAAGTTCGACCACTTCGGCATTGTCAATCTCTCTGACGCGGTATTGCTTAACATCCTTTGTCGTCACTACAATGTTTTTTCGTAAAAATCTCCTATTTATAATTTCTTTTCCATCAAACAGAACATAATTATAACATCTGGCTATCAAATCATAGGTAGACCCCAATAACATAAATAGACAGAAGCCTATAATCAGCAGATACATCTGGCTGTCCGGTCCCCAATATATACCGGCAAGGAATATTAAGATAGCAGTGACAAACACTACAGACGCTAAAATTTTTCTACTTCTACTTTCATGCATCATAACAGAACCATGGGTCAATCTGTCTTTATATTTCAAATGTTTTCCTATCAGATAGTTCTGTAGATATGTAGTCATTTCTTTGTCCATAGATGGCAGAATCACACTTGACTGATCACACAGATGTAACCTCACATCTCCTGAACCTTCAATCGTAAAGTATTCTACAGCATCATAACTTACACTCTTTGCTTTTCCAAAACAAGGACGGTTGACAATACTGCCTCCTTTCTCTCCCCAATAATATCTGTCAAAAATCACCGCAGCCAGCAATAAGCATATCACCCATAGGATTTCAATGAGTAATATCCAAATAGATTCTCTTACAGCATCATCTAGGAAAATAAAATCAACCACAAAACAAGCACATATGGTTATCACGGACAGTACATCAAAAATCTGACTGATACTGTGCATATCCATTAAAACGTCATACATTTGTTTGTCTGTTTGTATTTTCTTTCCCCTAACAAATCGAACACAAAACAGAATTACACAAATGCTTAAAAACAAGAATGCCATATACATTGTATTGCCTCCTTAATCTATACACGCATAGTTGGATGCACCAATTAACCCCTCATAATATTCCTTAAGCGTTTTATCATCCTTATAGAATGGTAAAATTATGCCTAAAGTATCTTTAAAGATTTTTTTGGTAGACTTAATCCCAATCACATCATAAATTGCACTTTGCACAATTTTCTTTGCTTTCTTTTTGATGATTTCCTGTGTATATTTATTCAAAATATTTTTCTGCTCTAATTCAAGTTGTGCCAACTGTCTTATTCTGTGAGGTGATACTCTTCCCGTTTCAGCAATTGCTCCCTGAATATATTGTTCCTTTGCTATTACTTTGTCAGAAGCAATTTTATATAATTCTTTTGTCGGAGTTTTGATCTCCCCTTTCAGATGTTTTATTCCCTGTCCAATACCATAGAATAATCCTGCTGAAACTCCACCCACTATCACATCTTCTAGCACTTTGGTCGGCTTAATCTTCTTAACACTTACGACATTTTCCGTTGTTGCCTGCGTAATTACGCTTTTAGCACCAGCCCCGACAGCTCCCGCACCTACTGTAAGCCATAATCCTCCACCAGGAATTGCAGATGCACCACCTACAATTGCACCTTCAATACCCGATCCGACACATTCTCCTATTTGAAAATCTTTAATTGATCCACCCTGTTTATATATTTTTATACCTTGTGAAATCGCATTCGTTGCCATTCCAGCCGCAGCTCCGATTCCCGCACCTACAGCAATCAGTGTAACTGTTGCGGTCAGTACAAATTCGCCATCTGGATCAATATAATCTTCTGGTTGGTTCATGGCATACACATAGTGGTTCAAAGATATCGGTACGATTGTTGCACCTTTGATGATATCCTCACTGATAAACCTTCCGTTTCCCGCATCATAACGTCTTGCTTGTGCATAATACACATTTCCAACACTTTCTTTCTGATACCCTGTATAACCAAAAGGCTGGAAACGATCTTTTACATCTATGATCTTTCCATACTCATTACCATATTCATCATAAGCATATGATTCCTGCAGATTCCCCTCCATGTCATAAACGCCCATGGTACTTCCAATATCATCCAGAATAAAGTAGTCCGTTCCAACCGCTTGCTTCATACCTACAACATTGAAATCATAGATATACTGTCTAGTCTCTAGACTCTCTTTGGTCTCTATCTCCTCCGCAAGCATATTATGATATTGTCTGGTCAGGTCGATTGTGTAACGAATCGTTTTTTCCGGGTCTGCATGATCTCCCAGAATCTGCCCAATGCGATTGCCCATACCATTATACTGATAACCGACTTGCTGCTCCTGCGTACCTCGTTTTTCCCATGCACTGCTCAGCGTATTCGTTGCATCAAAGGTAAACTTTTTCAAGATACCTTCGTTTCCTGCTATCGTCAGCAGATTGCCTCGCTTATCATATTGATACTGTCGGCGCACCTGACTATTGATATCCTCTATCAACTGATTATTACTATTGTATTTATATATGGTCTCTAAGATGTCTTCTCCATGATCCTTCTTGTATATCCGATTTCCAAAGGAATCATAGCCATACTCTCTTTGCACTTTTCCATCTTTGAGTACACCGACGAGTTGATTTCTGGCATCATAACGATAACCATAGATTCCGCTATCTTCCTCAATTCCATTTCTTATCTTTCTTGCTTCAATCTTATTACCAACAGCATCATAAATATAATGATATCTCTCCTCGAAATCTTTTCCTATATGACAGATCTCTTCCAATTTTCCAATGCTGTTATATTGATACTGTGTAAGAATCCCATTTGGCAAACTCTTTTCCTTAATTCTTCCCATTGTATCATAGACATATTTTGTCTGTCCATCTTTTGTAGCAAGGCAGTCTAACAATCCATTCTCATTGTATTGGTAGGTTACTTCATTTCCATCCGGGTAAGCCATCCTTGCCTTCTGCCCTACACTGTTCCACTCATACTGAATGCTCTTACCCAAGTCATCTGTTACAGAAATTGTCCGCCCCATGGCATCACTTACAATGGATGTCACACCATTCCAGTCACGCATCTCTTTCAAATGACTCAGTGCATCATAAGAAAAGAGAACTTCTTTTTCATCTGCATATTTTAGTCCGGTCACATTTCCCAATGCATCATATGTTACCTTTGTAACATAACCATCACGATCCTGTTTCTCGATCATCCTGCCTGCCATGTCATAGATATAACTTTCTTCAGAACCAAGCGGATCGATCATCTTTATAATCTGATCATTTCTATTCCATTCATATCTTATGATCTCATCCTCAGCATCTTTTCCGCTTCTGTTCACCTGAATAAGATTTCCCATGACATCATAATCATATCCGGTGATACCTCCCATAGTATCTGTAACTTCTATCAAGTTTCCATTTGGCGAATATGTATATCGCGTTTCATTTCCATTCTCATCTACAATCTGCGTTAATTTTCCTGTAGCATTATAAGCAAATTTTCTGACCGCTCCTGTTGGCAGGGTTATCTCTGTCATACGGTTCAAAGCATCATAAGAAAACGCCACTTCTTCTCCCAGCGCGTTCTTTTGTGAAATCAGATTTCCATTTCCATCATAAGTATAATGATATCTCTCTCCACTTGTCCGAATGCTTTCTACTAACTGCCCATTCTCATACTTGTAGCGATCACTGGTTCCATCGGCATAGCGTACTTCCTTTCGCTTTCCACCAGCAGTATATACATAGGTGGTCGAGTTTCCCAAAACATCCGTCTCAGAGATCAGTCTTCCATCCTCATCATATACATATACAGTCTCATTGCCCAGTGCATCTGTTTCCTTTACCAAATTTCCACTTCCATCATAGGCATACTTTGTCTCGTTGCCTTGCGGATCTACAACACTCTTTCTCCGATTTAGGGCATCATAAGTATACCTTACAGCATCCCCACATCCATTTTCCTCTGCCAAAAGGTTTCCATTTCCATCATATTGGTATCGGATCGTATTGCCCTCAGGAGCAACAACTTCTGCCAGTCGATCATTCTTGTCATAGGTATAACGGACCACTCCGCCATCTGCCCGCTTCACAGAGGCTACATTCCACATAGAATCATAGGTCAGTTCCGTTACATTTCCCTCTTTATCTGTAAGAGTTTCTTCCTTATTTAATGGGTTATAGGTAACATGCATATCGTGACCATCAAAATCCTGTACTCGAACCACTTTTCCTGATAGATCATATGTATAAGATGCTTCCTCTCCCAAGGCGTTTTTTACACTGATCAAATGATTCCATGCATCATAGCGGTATGTTGTCTCATTCCCATTTCCATCCCGAGACAGTACCACGTTATCATGATCATCATATACAAAAGAACTGTTTCTCATGCCATTGATAGAAACCTGTATGATATTTCCCCGCGCATCATAAGAAAGTCTTGTCACGTCATGGTCTGCATCTTCCACACTGGTGACGCGCCCATGGTCATCATAAGTATAAACACTTCCATTTCCATCCGCTCCCATAGCGGTAAGAAGATTTCCATTCTTATCATAGGTATTACGGATACGCACCTTTCGATTTACCTTCATAGCAAGCAAACGATTGTTGGCATCATAAGTCATAGTGGAGATCTGACCTAAGGCATTGATGACCTTGACCACATTTCCCCTGGCATCATAACTATATCTTGTCGTATTTCCATTTCGGTCTCTTACCAGTGTCTTCTGGCTCTTTTCATTATACTCATAGTGCTCCCATGTGCCATCCTCATACTTAACATCTGTATTACGCAGTTTCTCATCATGGGTATATGTGATCTTACTTCCGTTTCTTTCTGTCAGTATCAGCTCATTCCCCTGATACTCATACAGCATCTTACTTCCATCTGGAAAATCCTGACGAATAATCCTATGCCACTCATCGTAGGTATTTTTAACCGTTATGACCTCTCTGGCATTTTTGATTTCCTGCATCTCTCCACTTTGTGTATATCGATAATAGTATCGGTTTCCATTTGCCATAATGACTTCTGCCAGATGCTCGTTCTCATAGACAAAGCGTACCATTCGGTCTGACTTGTCAGTGACACTTGCCAGACGACCGTTCGAATGATAGTCAAAAATCAGGAAGTCTCCCCTATCGCTCTCCGCACGCACAAGCTGATCCGCTTCATTATAAGTATAACGAATCTTTCTTTCATTTGAATCCTCTCGTTCGAGCAATTTTCCAAGGGCATTGAAGCGATACTTCTCCCCCTCCGGTGTCGTCATGACATACTGCGTCTCATCTCCCTCATTATCTTTTTCCAACAGATCTCTAGTCGCAAGTACTCCTTTATATCCTTCCTCTGTCATTACAAAAAAGCGGACTCCTCCATCATCCATGATGACTTCCACTTCGTTTTTTTCTTCTTGCAATGCAATCTCATGATTATGGCGATATCCCTGCCCCAGCACCCCCATAGTCTTATCCTGAGCATTATAAAAACGACGGAATGACAGCGCCATTTCTCTCTCTGGTCTGATATCCGTCTTCTCATAGATAAAGTTTCCGGTAGCAAGGTTGACTGGATCTGCACTAAAGAGGTTGTACTCACCTCTTTTTCCCTTTTTCTCCTTCTTCAGTTTCTCTATCTCTTTTTCTTTTGTCTCGATTTCTTCTTTTGCCGTAGCAATCTCAGCAGAGGATTCACTAACAGCCTCACTTGCATTCTTGAAATCATCCAGATTTTGCCTACTAAAATGAAAACCTGCTCCCTTTGCATCCAACATATTACTCAATGCCCTGAAACTCTTAATCAATTCATCATCATAAGTATCACAGGCACCACTCAGCCAATTCTTATAAGAATCTTCTATGCCCCACTCTTTATCAAAAAGGTTGTCAATGTTCCTCTTTCCTACATTTTTTACATCTAAGATTCGTTTCTGATACCCTTGAAAGTTGCCGGCATAATTTGTGATATCCGTTTCCACAAAATTTCTGAAAAAATCTGTGATACGGTCTCCCAGAGTCTCAAAGAATCCACGTGGTGTCACATCATCAATATACCCTTTTAACTGTTCTTTCGCCTGCTCCGTAAAATCCCGATACATTTTTCATACCTCCTTAAATAAATGCGTATGACAATTTTTCTATCCCCTCAAGTTCTGTTAGTTGCTCCAATGATTTCATTGGTACAACACTCCGTTCTATATATTCCTTGATTGGAAACATTGCCTGCATATCTGACTGCACATACGCATTCTCTCCTGCATCATTATATGCATTACACACAAACATATAATGTTCTCGATCTCTTATATCCATACATTGTTGCAAATAATATGTCTTATACACAGCAAATTCATCCTGTAAAACAATCATAATCACACGATCTGCATCCTGCAAGATTCGCAATCTTTCATTCTCATATCCTGATTCCAAATCCACAAAAATATAATCATAGTCACCACTATCTCGAGCATCTTGAATCAGTTTATAATAAACTTCAAACGAAAGATTTCTGGCATCTAACGTTGTAGTAAGTGGCGGAAGATATGAAAACTTTTCTTCCCTTATAAAGCATTTAATTTTTTCATACACATTCACTTCACGCAGTGCACGATAGCCTTCTCCTGGCAAACCACTTGCATCTTTTAGATAATACGCAAAATTTTGCACTGATTCTGTATTAATATACAAAATACGCTTATGCTTGTTTGACAGACACCCTGCCAATGCTAAGGATACGGATGTCTTCCCACATCCGCCAATAGCCGAGTAAAATGCAACCACTTCTGTATTTTTCGTATCTTCAGCATATCCTTGTAAAACCTGTTCACTCATATAAGTCACTTCGTTATACAGTTCCCGAATGCTCATGTATTTATATACTTTGGTTGTTGACAAATCCTCTGTACTACCATCTTGTTTCTGCTCATCTGTAAGCACAAATAAATGACCGATATTGTGCTTTTTCAATTCTGGTAAATACATTTCCTCATCAACAATAAATATTTCTGCCGTAATCGGATGATTGAGATAGGATTGAAAATATGCTCCATCTGAAATCACTTCAAGATCAATCTGATCGCCCAACTGTTCTAAAAATTTGTACTCTAAGGTTGCTAAATATTCCTCATCCATATCGGCAATTACAACTAAAGGTCTTTCCATCATTCTATCCTCGTATAATAAAATCCATATTGGCTATTCGAATACGGTTTCCTGGCAATATATTCTGTGATACATTTGCCACTAATTTCTTTCCATCTACATACGTCCCATTTGCACTCCCCAAATCCGTAAGCGCCAATAAACTTCTTTGTTTTACAAATTTACAATGCACGCGGCTTACAGCTGGATTGTCTGTTATCACACCATCAACGCGTTCTTTACTTTTACCTATAACATATTCCTGTTTATCTATAAGAAAAATATATGGATTATTAACTCCTTCTAACCTCCACTCACCCGTCGGCATCACAGCATCATTTGTTCTTATTCCACTTGAGTGCATAGTATGTTCTTCTGCCATCGTCTGTGCACTTTGATTAAGTAGTTGCGTCTTCAATTTCTCTGTTGAAGTTAACTGCATGCCATTCATGTCACTTCCAATATTTGCAACCATACTTCCTACTTGTTGTAACGTGAAGGTTGCATCCTTTAAGATTTGAAGCAATGCTCCTGTCTTCGCCTCAGACATCGGATAGCGTTCTTCCACTAGACGTATCAATTGAGACTTTAATTCATTTTCAAAAATATTCTTATTTTTTCTGGTCTTCTGCTCAGATACTGGCAAATAAATAATTCTAACCTTCTGTTCTGTACGATCAACAAAAATATGTGTCAAACGATTATCCACAAATGCCATATTTAAAAATCCCAAGCTTTCAATCTGATTGATAGTCTGAGTCAATTTATCAATCAATAGACAAAATCGTTCAACACTGACTCGTCCACACAGCTCATATACAGATTGATACTCACTGGTAAAATACACTAATTTAGTCTTCCCGTTGTATTTCAACTTATAGCAGTGAAATAGTGCTTGATTTTCTTCATTCTGCATGACTCTAAATCCAATGTCATAGAACAGATTTTCATTTTCTAACATATATGCCGTTTCAATATCATTTTCTACTTCGGTTACTAAACCTTCAAAATATTCTTCCATACTCTTTATTCCTTCATCACTCGAAACACAATATTTGCAATTCGAAGTTGATCCCCTCCATTCAGTTTACCTTTCACATGTCCAATAAGTAATTGTCCATTAATATATGTATGATTTGTCGACCCCAAATCCTCTATGAACAATTCTGTATCCTGTCTATATAAGATTGCATGATGCCGGCTCACTGCTCCATCATCTAAAATCAAGTCATTATCCGTACTCTTGCCTATACAGTAGCTCGCTTTATCAACGATTACCTTCTGTCCACTGACTTCGTTCACTAGTTTCCATATGGATACTTCTCTTTTGTGATTATTGTTTTTTCTATCTCCTATATATTTCAAATCAGTATCTTTTAACTTATAGTCATCTATTCGTTCTATTTGTTGGTATATCTGCGGATAATTCTCAAGAATATAAGTTTCTATAATCTGAACGGTCAATTGCGCATTTCCTTCTATATATGTGAGAAATTTATTAAACTCTTTTATTGTTTTGCGATCTGTTGTTGCCACCATTCCTCTCAACTGACGAATAAGTTGAAAAGGGTCTCCATTCATACCATGTTTCAGTTCTCTTAAATACAAAAAGCACACTTCTTCAGTCATTTTTTTTACAAAGACAAGATTTGGTTGATATATAATATTTGCATGTGGCACCCCGCAGAGTTCAGCGCTTTTAACCATCTCTAACACTTGAACAATAACAGCATAAAATTGATATACCGTTATCTCTCTTTTTAAATATTCTTCAAGTGACTCAACCTTTGGCATCTGATATACGATTGTTTTTCTTTTTATTTCTGTTGGAAAAAACAATCCTCTGATATCCTTATCCTCCAATAGATAAATATCATTTTTCGTCATATAATCCTTTGGCAGTCGTTTCCAAATTACAGTTGTTCCATTTTTCTTTTTCTTAATTTTATTTGTAGCCACCTTTGCCCCACTTTTTAATCTATTCTTCTACCACAAATGTAAATTCTTCCCCACCAAACACCAAAACATCTCCATTTTGAAGCAATTCTGCGTTATTCGGAATCAAATTTCTTCCATTCAAAACTGTCCCATTCTTAGAACCGCAATCTGTCACTGCATAGACTCCATGGTCTATTGTTATTTTTGCATGCTGACGACTTACATCAGTATTATCACGAATCGCAATATAATTATCCGCAGAACGTCCAATAGAAAATTCTCTACCAACTAGTTGCGTTTTACTTGCATCTTTCGTTCTCCTTAGGAAAACATCTGGTTCTCTCCTAAGCACTGTTGTTTCTGGTTCGACAAATTCCGGGGATTCCTGCATGGATGGATTTAATACCGTTGTTCCTTCATCCTCATATCCCAAAACGGTCGTTCCCTCATCTCCCATCACATCATTCTGCGGCTGGAATTCTCCTATAGCTCCCACAAAATTCTGTCTCTGCATACCTGCGCACACTATAGGATTTAAAACCTCGTCCTTTGATTGTCGTAATTGCTTCAAATAAGTTTCCAATTCGGGCAATTGTGTGTGAGAGGATACAAATGCACCAAATTGTTGCAACTGCATTTGTTGTCCTTTATCTTTAATTTTTGCCATAGATATTACCTGCATAAAAAAAGCAAGAATATTAGGTTGTGATTTATTTGTGATATAAGGCTCATAAATCATATAAACTTCATGTGACATCGAACGTACAAATATATAATTCACATCCATCAAAAGATTTTGTATCATTAACTGATTATTTCCTGCCAGATATAAAATACTAATCAATCTTTCAAAAACGTTATACACCTTATCAATTGAACAATCTTTCGTAAGGTATTTCTTAAGGGGAATACAGCTTGGTGCCAAATAAGACATTTCATTTGCTGTATCCCATCTTGGTTTCATAAAACCTGGAATCTGATTTCGATCAAGCAATCCCATCTCTCGTTGATTTACCTGTAATGGTTCTTTTTGTTTATAAGTAACGGTTGTAAAATCTCCTCTAGTACTCACCTTATAATTTGCCATAATATCTGTTCTCCCATTTGCTGTATTGCTTTTGATTATGCAATCACTTCATCTGTATGTACAAGCACCACACTGTCACATATCGTAAATGATACTTTCTTTCTCTCCTCTGTGCCTGTAAGAAGTGTCGTTTCATCGCAACCTTCCATTAACGCTTCCTCTCGCTGAAGAAGTGTTGTTGCATCACTATCCGATGCTAAAAGTGTTGTTGCATCATTATCTGATGAAAGTAGCGTTGTCGCACTATCATCTGCAGTCAAAACAGTTGTTATATTCTCATCCTGCATTGCATATGTATTGGTTGCCACGCCTAAATCTATTGCTTTGTTCGCTTCTTTTGCTGCACGTCTCTTGTCCAACATCTTTGACTTACTTAAATTCGTTGATGTTGTCATACCATGAGGAATCTTCATTCTTTCATGAGAAGACTCGGACTGTTTTGTTTCATTACGCATTGTCTGTACTTCTCTTGCCACTGTTTTTCCTGTTAGATCTCCAACAACACCTCTTATATCCAGGCGGAAGAAAAGTACAACGGCAAGCACAATACATATGGCAGCTAACACAAACGCACCAATCGCAACATACATTAACACATTTGCACTACTCATTGCTTACCACCTGCTCTCTGTAGGCATTTTCAATTGCATCCTGTACAGACGCAGACCTACTTTTTAGTTCTTCTTGAATTTCTCCAGTTGTATCTGACGTTGTTTCCATAGCATTTATATTTTTTGTAACATCTTGATAAACTTCCTGCATATCATTTTGCTCAACACCATCAGATTTTAACTTTTTACCATAAGTTTCAATGGTAGAATATGTTAATTTATAGATTTCCAATTGTACAAATTCGTTAGCATCATCTTGTTTTTCTATGTAATCCAACAAATCCTTAATACTTGTCCAATACGTAGCATACTGACCCTTGTCAGATGCTTCCTGTACATTCATTGTGATATCTCTGTTAAATTCACCAATTGATGCATATACCTTACTCATCTGGTAATATGATGCATTTTCATCACCATACTGCACAGCATCATTAAACCACTGAATTGCACTCTTCATTCGAGTCACTTGATTATCCGTATTACTATTGCCGGAATTTCCGTAATCATAGTAATACCAATATAACTTTCCTATATCAAATGCCAGTTCCGGATATTGCTCTTGTTGACGAAGGATTTCATCATTTGCTGTAATCTTACTGGTTAATATATTTGACTCCTCTACAGTAAAAACAGCATCATCTTTCATCGCATCAATCATTCCTGTATATGGCTCAATTTGCGATGGTTTAATATCAATTGCTTTTTCATAGTATTCAATTTTTTCTTCTGCTGTAGCTGCTTTCTCCGCCTGCAAAATATTTTGATCATAATCGGCATTGTTGATATTAGAACGTATCAGCAAACATATTGCACCAACAATAATCAAAACAACACTAGCAATTGAAAATCCCATAAATTTGTATAATTTCTTTTTTTGCATATTACGGTATGCTTCACCATACTCGTTGTAATGCTTAAAGGCATATATCAATTCCGCACAAGATTGAAAGCGATCTTCTGGTTTTGCCTGAATACACTTTTCAATAATATTTTCAAGACCCGGATCAAGCATTGGGTTCCATGTTCGAATTGGATCCATATTGTCATATGGAAATTTTCCTGTCAAAAGATGATATAATGTCTTTCCCAAACAATAAATATCTGTTCTGGCATCTGTTTGTCCCTGTCCACCAAACTGTTCTGGCGCAGCATATCCCCTTGTTCCAAGACTTTTTGTGTCCTCAATATTGTCTTCTTTATATGTTCTTGCAATACCGAAGTCAATAATTTTTATCTTATCATTTTCCCAGCTATCCCCTTCTGTACGAAGCATAACGTTTGCCGGCTTCATATCTCGATAAATAATCGGATGTTCTCTCGTATGTAAATATTCTAATGCTTCACAAAGCTGGATTGCCCACTTTATTACACGTTCCTGTGGCTGCGGACCTTCCTTTGCAAGAATTTCTCCAAGTGTCTGCCCTTCAACAAAGTCCTCCACTATATATATAACATCTTCCAATTCGATAATGTCAGTAATGCGTACGATATATGGGTGGTCCAAAGATTTGATCATGTTCGCTTCCGCGATCGCACTCTGCGATACCGCCTCATCATTTTCGTCTCTGGCGTTCTTCTGGATCTCTTTGACCGCCCACTGCTTGTTGAGTCTCTGATCTCTGGCAAGGTAAACTTTTGACATACCACCCTTACCGATAAGCGTCAGAATCTCATATTTTCCATCAATAATCTGTCCTATTTCTGCCAATTTCTACTCCCCTTACCATACTTTTGCAAGAAGCGCTGTTATATTATCTTCTTCTTTTCTTTGTTTATTTGTTTCAATTAGATATACCAACTGATTTTTTGCCACATCTTTCCCCGTACACACAGATGGACTCAAATTCACACGAATCTCTTCGTCCGATAGAACATGACGAAATCCATCACAACATAACATATATATCTCTTCTTTTTCTGCCTGTCCTTCCACAAAATCAACGTCTACTTTTGGAGAAGCACCCACACATTGTAAAAGTGTATTTCTTCTCGGATCCGTTTTGGCTTGTTCTGGCGTCACTCGGCCTTCTCGAATTTCTCGGGCAATAAATGTTTGGTCCGTAGTAAGTTGTGAAATTGTTTGATCAGTAATGCGATACAATCTGGTATCCCCCACATGTCCCACTACATAAGTACCATCTGCCAAAAGAAGAAAAGCTGTAACTGTTGTTCCCAATTGAATTCCTTTTCGAACACCATAATTTGTAATATCCAAATTCATTTTCTGGATAATAGCATCCCACTGCATTTTCAGTTTTTCTTTAGGATTTTCCTCTGCCAGGATATACGCCAATTCATTTTCAAACCAAGTATCAAATGCATGTATTACAGCTGCACTCGCTACCTCTCCTTTTGCCAATCCTCCCATTCCATCGCAAATCACCATGAAAAGTATTTTTCCATCATTCGTATCAGCTTCTTTGATCAACAAACTGTCTTGATTTGTCTTTTTCTTAGTGCCAATATCCGTATGGTATGCATAAAAATTTTGCATATTCCCAAAGCTCCCTTACTTATGTTTTTAGATACAACAAACACCCTGTTGTCATGCTGACAACAAGGTACTTGTCTTATATATCATTTATTTTTTCTTTGTTTTCTTTGGTCGAAAACGTAATGCTCCAATGCCACCATTAATGACAACAAACGCACCTGCACCACCGACCGCTACAACGCCGACAATCACACCAACTACTGCCTTTGTATTATTCAAGAATCGAACAAATGCATTCGTTGTTACGACAATACCGCTCACTTCTTGCGACAACGAGTTCCCTGCAGCATCTGTTGCTACTACTGTAACCGTCTGTTTATCAG
This sequence comes from uncultured Lachnospiraceae bacterium, assembly GCA_934352055.1. Classification (GTDB taxonomy): domain Bacteria; phylum Bacillota; class Clostridia; order Lachnospirales; family Lachnospiraceae; genus Pararoseburia. Next base: position 96,719 of record CAKRJY010000002.1, on the reverse strand, counting down.
AGGATTCTGGAATACTAAATGTATAATTATCATTAGAAGCCTTCGCCTCTACTTCTTTACCATTTAATTGGATAGAAACATTTTCCAACACTAAGTTATCACTTACCTGAACAGTGGCATCATAACTTGTTGCATTGTAATTTCCATCATTTTCCAGATTAGTCATTGAAATAACCGGCGCAGTTGCATCTACACCAAATGTAATCTCTGCATCCTTACCTTCTGCATCGTTTTCATTTATATTTCCCGCTGTATCCTCAGAATAAACGGACACAATATATGTACCATCTACCTCAAATACATTCTTTGGAATTGTGTATGTATAGCGGCTCCATGAACCAGCACCACCTGCATTTGCAACCTGATAATCGTTTCCTGCTGTAAGTGTCTTTGGTGTTCCATTTGTACTTACAACAATCTTTGAGGTACCATCTGCAAGCGAATTGACGTTTGTCTCTGTAAACACAACATCAATTGGTTCTTTGATATATTTTCCTTGAATATCTTTTAAGGAGTCATCAAGTTCATAGTTAGAGCCAAAACGGTTGACAGAGAAGGTAATACTGTCTTCAAAGTTGTTGCCAGCCATGTCCGTAATGGTCGCTGTCAGGGTATAGATATCATCCACTTCTGCTTTACGCTCAAAATCACCAAACGTAATTGTCTGACCATTATTGGAGTCACCTGTGCCACTTCCATAATTTACCTGTCCCTGATTGGCACCCACTAAGGTAATATTAACATTATTACTATCATAGTTAACATCTTCAAATGTCACTGTCGGTTCAACAACATCATTATATGATGCTTGATCTTCTATACCACCAAATGTAATCGTAGGTGCAGTCTGATCTACGACAAACTCTGACACAACATATTCTGGCGATGCATTACCTGCCTGGTCTACTGCATTTACAGTAAATTGATAATCCCCATCCGCTGTGAAACTAATACTTGCCGTATGGACATCACCGTTATTTGTCCATCCTCCAATACCTGGGAATGCAATAGTGCTTCCATCATTTGTTGCGGTACCACTTACAATCACACGTGATGGATCAAAATAATGTTCATTCACTGTAATTGTAGCTGTTCTACTTTGTGCATAATAATGATCATTAGATGCACTATTATTGTCAAATGTCACACTGATTGCTGGTGCTGTCTTATCTACTGTAAAATTCTGTGCTGCAACGGCATTTCCTGCATGTGTAGTCATATCAGCATATGACATATCCATTACATAATCGCCATCTGCTGTAAAAGATACTGTTGCAAAATGAGTATTATTATCTGGATTTTCTGCATCTGCTACATCCGTCCATCCAGACAATGTAGGGATAACACCTGTACTATTTGTAATATTTAATTTAAAATCTTTTGCATTAAAATTACGTTCTCTTACTACAATTGTTGCTGTACGATCGGCACGATAACAATTTCCACTATCCACATTATTGTTATCATAGCTCACACTAATAATAGGTGCTGTCTTATCTACACTAATGGTTCTAGTATAGTTTTGTTCAACCCCTGCTTTGTCGCGCACTGTTACCGAAACAGCAATCTGATTACTATTATTCGTAACCGGAATACTACCTGTAAGTTTTGTTGCCATTCCTGTCGCATCATAAGATGTTTTCCATCCCTCGGCATTTGGCACAATTGTTCCTGAAATATTATGTTCGACATCATATGGGGCTACAACTGCATATGTAATACTATCAATACCGGCATACACATTTTCCACATCAACTGCTACGGATGTATCTCCTCCATATAATGGATTTCCAAATGAATCTGTTATATTTGATGCTGCTGGTGTCAATGACGCCTTGGAAGTATTTCCATTTGTCACAACAAATCCATTTGTCTGATAAACTGTTTTGTTATTTACATTATCATATACTGTATAAGTTACAGTTCCTTTGAAAGGTGCAGCAATAGATACTGTATCACCTGTTCCCGTTCTTTTTGTTCCATTTTGATCTGTAACTGTATATGTAGTATTTCTTACTCCGGATAAGCCATCTGCAATATCTGCCTTAAGTGTTACAGAATTATTATGAAAATAATGAGAATATGTCACTTTTCCATTGATAGCTTCTATACCAGTATCGCCAATTTTTACATTAGCAATTGTCGCACGCTCTTCATCTTTTACAAAATGAATGGTTCTTGTTGAAACATTCTCAGATATATCTGTAACTGTAATCGTCACATCGCCGTTCTCATCTGCCAGCCACGAAGCAACTGAAGTTCCTGCGATAGTGCAGTTCCATTCCGTTGCTGACTTTTTATTTATTGTAACAGTCTGTTCCGATCCACCCGCGTTTACTACTACGCTCTGAATACCCTGACCATCACTAATTTTCATCTGAAGACTAGTATCTTTCAAATCGTCTAAAGACTGGTAATAATACGTTGCATCTGCATTTGGATTTGCTAACCATGTTGTCTTTTTGCTCGTATCACCTCTAGACATTTCATAGGTTACGCTTGGGGCATCCGCATCATATACCACTGCTTTATTATCGTCACCATAAAGTCCTGATGGCACACCTGTTGTATTTCCTTGTCCATCAGTAGCCACTACGGTAAACCAGTTGTCGCCATCATGTAATTTTACTTTGTTAAAAGTAACTTCACCTGTCGCATCATTATAAGATGCATTTACAGATGGATAAACTGCACACTCCGTTCCTATCTCATCTTTTCCCGTTGCATTTAACAATTGTATTTTTGCAACACCAGATTTATCGTCTTTAACCACTGTTTTCACAGTCACTGTTTTATTATTAGCATCAATAAAGTATTTATCGTTCTCTGTATTTAAGGATGCCATTTCTCCATTGTTTTTCATAATGGTAGATTGACTCGTTGTAAATGCAGGTGCCTGCATATCCTTTTCAAACGTGAGGCTCATAATTTCAGACTCATTTCCTGCCAAGTCCGTCGCTTTTATTTTGCATACAATCACATTAACCGATTCTTCATCAGTAACATTTAAATTTAACTTAATATCCGCATTTTTCACATATGAAAGTTCCGATGCTTCTGCGGATATGTATTGATGTACAATTTTTGCAGTTGTATTATTTACATAATCTGAATTGGACAAAGTAACACCTGCAGTCACTGTCTCAATCGTATAAGATTGTAATCCGATATTATCTTCTAATTTAAAATCAACAGCTAACTGATTCTTATTTGTATAATAGAATGTATTTCCTTTTTTCGTAAGATTCGTTCCATCTGCTGCCTTCACATTTTTTACAGTTGGTGCTTCGCCATCATATTTCAAATGTGTTGGATCATCTGCTGTAGATGCCCAGTTTCCCGCGCAATCCTGCACTTGTACAACAATAGTGTGATCTTCTGTAGCGACATCCTTTATAGTGACAGAATATACACCGTTATTCTCACTAATAGATGCCGGTTCAATGTTCTGGTCTTCGTCATCAATGAAAACCTTAAAATTATTTTTATCTACGCCTGATGCTTCTGTTTCAGTTGTCCCTGTTTTATCTTCGGCTTTTACAGTCACATCAATCTTCTTTTTGTTATACCATCTTGGTTTAGTATCTATGGTAATTTGTGGTGCTGTTTCATCTCTTCCAAAAGCACAAGAAACCACCTTTTCATTTCCCATATGATCTAATGCTTGAATAAAACACTTTGTTGATGAATTTGTCAATTCTGACTTTGCAATATCACATGTAAATTGTCCTTCAGCATCTAATTTAGCATCTGATGCACTCGTCCAATCAATGGAGGCCGTTTCACTAAGAATATACTTTACGCTCTGAATTCCAGAACCTGTATCTTCCACTTTTCCCTTAACACTTACTGTATTGGAAGTCTGATTACCTCCAATCCATGCCTTATGATCTGGTCCCCATACTTCACCATTAATTGTTTTGATCTCTGGAGCACTTACATCATAATTTACTTTTAAAGAATATCCCAAAATCACTTTTTCAAAAGATGCTGCTGTAGAATCTAAGACATATACTTTACCATCAAATGAAGTTCCAATATTTTTTGTATTACCAAAGGAATACTCAGTTTCACCTGCAGTTGTGGTGCATAATGTCATTCCTTCTTTTTTCAATGTCACACTGCTTTTTACAAAAAATTCGTTATTTGCGTTTTTATAATATTCATCAGCTGTGACGCCAAAATCACTCAATTCTTCCACTGCGTTTTCGGTCACTTTTTTAAACGTAACCTCAAGTGTATCTGCCGTTTTTCCATCTGTATATGCATACTCAATAGCATATGAGCCATCATTTTGTACTTTATTGCTGTCAAACACAACATCTTGTCCTGCCACTTTTACATTTGCAACATAATATCCTGCCTCAGGAGTTGCCAAAAATGTTGTATTAGACTTTACATTTGTTGGAGATGAAACAACGTTCCCATTATTATCTGTCACCTTTCCATGTTGTCCAGATGTAATTGCAAGATTGGTTCCCTGGATCACTTTTTCTTGTATAAACAGATCATCTGCCAACGTAATATCACTATTTTCAATCAATCCAGATTCATATGTATATGTATACACATTTCCTGCGCGACTCCATCCAGCACCTGTCGTAGGATCTTTCAATTCGTAGTTCGTAGAATCATTCACACTAACCGTTGCTTTCACAGTAACAGGTGTATTCTTATTCACTTTATACTGCCCTGAATTTGCACTACTTTCTGAAACTTCTGACGCCCCTTGGGTAACACTAATCCCTGCGTTACAGTTCTGAAGTCCAGCTGTGTTTACTGTCAATGTAACCTTCTCCTCTGGTGTTGAAGGTACTTCATCAGCCAAGACCAACTTTGATGGTGTCATTGTCATCAAGAGCATACCGCTCAGCACTAATGCTAATACACGTTTTCCCCATTCCCTTTTCATCTTGTGTTTTCCTTCCTTTATTTCCTCATTTTATAATTTGTAGATTTTTTAAATTTTATGTGATTTTTCTGTGAATTTACTACTTTTTTCATTTTAGACCAAATTGGTCTAAAAGTAAATAGCAGAAACCACTCTACATATAATTTTAGTATTGGAGGACATTATGAATAACCGATATGAACGAATACGAAATCTACGAGAAGATAATGATTTAACCCAAGAAACGATAGCTCATTTTCTCAGTGTGAGTCAGCGTACGTACTCCAGATACGAAACCGGAGAACGTTCCATTCCATTGGAAACGTTATGCAAATTAGCCACATACTATCACACGAGTACCGACTACCTGTTAAACCGAACAGATATTAAAATTCCCTACAATTGAATTTCCACCTTTATATTACCAATATAACAAACACTCTCAAACTACTTTTGTTGCTACTAGTTCAGCAAAAATTTCTACAACTCTTTATTTTTATTAATTTCTACTTTATATGTTTTCATTGTTCACCTTTGTCAAATTAATAGCCAAGGATTTTGATATAGAATTAGTGATAGTGTAGATAATGCAAGAAAGACACCCATTTTACTGGATGTCCTACTATAATTTAGATAATTGAATTTTCATAGTCCTGTAATTCGTGATATATGCCTTCAATGATTACTGTTTCATCAACGATACGATATACAAACAGATATCTATGCCTTGCAAATTTAACCCTATGCAAGCCCATTTCTTTCAGTCTTTTATTCTTACAAAAGCTAAATGTATCTGCCATCTTCTCTAATTTTCCAACTGTATCATCAAAGTCATCCATAACATTTTCTAATGCCTGTGGATTTTTTAACACGTTAGAAATATATGATAAAATATTATCATATTGTGTTTCTGCTAATTCTGAAAGTTCTACATCAAACCGCATACTTCTCCCTCATATTCTTTGAAACTGCTTTTGCAGACTTTGTTGCTCCAGTGTCACTTTTTCTGATTGATGCAGAAAGTTCTTCTACTAACTCGTTCTCACTTAATCTTTTCAGTCCATTGATTTCTGACTTTTCAGATAATCTGTTAACAAGCATAATCACCATATTATAATCCTCTGCTGACAGACTTTCTATCTTTGCTGTTAATTCTGCAATACCCATATATATCAACTCCTTTCCCATTTCTCTTGTCTTTATTATATCTCGTACCTGCTGCAAATTCTACTCCAATTTCTTCCAAAATTCCCTTTTCCCCCATACTGACCCCTGTTTTTATTTCAGGTGTTCCAAAAGAACATAGTCTTATATCTTTCTATATCTCGTTTCGCCCCTATAAAAACAAAACAACAGAAAAAGGCAGAAAAACACCTTCTGTCTTTCTACCCTTTTATATGCCGTATTATACTTAATTTTTAAAGCTGTGCACAGGTGCTGGAATACGTCCTTTTCGATTCACAAAAGCATCGCACGAATATTGATTTACCGGCATAATTGGTGCATATCCCAAAAGTCCACCAAACTCCACCGTTTCGCCAACACCCTTGCCGATCACTGGAATCAGACGAACTGCTGTTGTTTTTTGATTAATCATACCAATTGCCATCTCATCTGCAATAATACCGGAAATGGTTGTTGCTTTTGTATCTCCCGGAATAGCAATCATATCAAGACCTACCGAACATACACATGTCATTGCCTCTAACTTTTCAAGCGTAAGTGCCCCTGCTGTCACAGCATCAATCATGCCCTGATCCTCACTAACAGGAATAAACGCACCACTCAATCCACCTACATAAGAAGATGCCATAATTCCACCCTTCTTCACCTGATCATTCAACAAAGCGAGTGCTGCTGTTGTTCCTGGTGCACCTGCATATTCCAGACCAATTTCTTCCAAAATACCTGCTACACTATCACCAATTGCTGGTGTTGGAGCAAGTGATAAATCAATAATTCCAAATGGAATTCCCAATCGTTTTGATGCCTCCTGTGCAACCAATTGTCCCACACGTGTAACCTTAAAAGCAGTCTTTTTGATTGTTTCACAAAGAACCTCAAAGCTTTCTCCGCGCACTGTTTCCAAAGCTGTCTTCACAACGCCCGGTCCACTAACACCAACATTAATGATGGCATCTGCCTCTGTAACACCATGGAATGCGCCAGCCATAAATGGATTATCATCCGGTGCATTGCAAAATACAACCAATTTTGCACATCCAAGAGAATCCTGCTCTTTTGTATATTCTGCTGTTTCTTTAACCATTTCGCCCATCAGACGTACAGCATCCATATTGATTCCTGTCTTTGTAGAACCAACATTAACAGAACTACATACAAAATCTGTGCTTGCAAGTGCCTGTGGAATGGAACGGATCATATTCTCATCTGCTGTTGTCATTCCTTTCGATACCAGTGCAGAATAACCACCAATAAAGTTCACACCGACTGTTTTGGCAGCGCGATCCAATGTCTTTGCAATGGTCACATAATCTTCCGGACACTTACATGCTGCAGAACCAACCAGTGCAATTGGTGTAACGGAAATACGCTTGTTTACAATTGGAATACAATAATCTGCCTCAATCTCTTTTCCAACCTTAACAAGATCTTTTGCAACTGTTGTAATTTTATTGTAAATGTTTTCGTTTAATGTATCGAGATTCGAGTCCATACAATCTAAAAGGCTGATACCAATGGTAATCGTACGCACATCCAGATTTTCCTGTTCTACCATCTTGTTTGTCTCGTTGACTTCACCAAAATTAATCATCATTTTCTCCTTTAGATTCTATGCATTTTCTCAAAAATTTCTTCGCGCTGGCATTTTACATCTACACCAATCTTCTGTCCAAGCTCTGTCAATTCTGCCTGGCATTCTGAAAAAGGTTTTTGGCATGAAGCAAAATCCACAATCATCATCATGTTAAAATACCCTTGTACAATGGTTTGCGAAATATCTAAAACGTTAATTCCGTTTTCTGCTAAGTATGTACAAATCCCTGCAATAATCCCTACAGTATCTTTGCCTACTACTGTGATAATTGTTTTCTGTGTGTTTTTCTCCATGTCAGTTCTCCTTTTTATTTTCATAATCTATTAGTATAGTTTTATAAACTATAACATCAAATTTAGTTTCTGCCAAATCTTTTTATCATATATTTAAAGAGTAATCAGACTTGACGGCTTATCTCTTTTCGCAACCTCGATTGGAAAATCATTTCCCCGGTAAGGATTATCCCCAAGTGAAATCTCTACACGAACCGTCTCAAAAGCCAGTTCTTCGTAATTATTTTCTTTTGACAAATGCCCCAGCAAAATATGTTTCATATCGTCATGCAAAATCTGACCCAATAGCTGTCCACTTGTCTCATTCGACAAATGTCCGGTATCGCCCAAAATACGCTGTTTTAAAGGATAAGGATATGCACCGGCCTGTAACATATGAATATCATGATTGGCTTCCAGCAAAAGAGCATCCAAACCTTTCATATGTGACACAATCTCTTCATCATAATATCCCAAATCTGTCACAACTCCTACGCGATGTTTACCATCTGATACCATATACGCAACCGGATCTGCTGCATCATGAGAAATCGGCATTGCATAAATCGTCAAATCACCAATCGTAAATGTTTCTCCGGCTTCAATGATATGGAATAAAGAAGGGTCAATTTTGCCAACGGACGACGTTCGTAAAATAGCCTCTGCTGTTGCTTTTGTCGCATAAATGGGAAGCCCATATTTACGTGATATAACACCAAGTCCTTGTATATGATCACTATGTTCATGTGTGATTAAAACGCCATCCATATCAGACGTCGTATAATCATAGGTATTCATCCCCTCCTCAATACGCTTGCCGCTAATACCGGCATCAATCATCACGTGGCTTTGGCTGCTGCCTACACAAATACAGTTGCCACTGCTGCCACTTGCTACACTAAACAAATCCATGTTATAACTCTTTCCAATAAACTAAAATTTCATCACCTTCGTGAAGTTCATCTGAATACCCACAGGCAGCTCCGTTTATTTTCGTTACAATCGGTCTGCCGCCACCTGCTTGTACATCAAAATCAATCACATTAAAGATGTCTACAAAAATATAGCTGCTCTTACCACTCAAAAATACCGGTTCCTGATTCACTGTTACATGAATTCCAGCCTGTTCCATGCTTTCCGTTTCATCCGGCATCACTTCTTCTGCCATTCCATTGCCAGACACCGTTTCACTTTTTTCCTGTTCTGCCTCATATCCCGAAGGCATATCAGACACTTCCATCTGATTTTCCTCATTTGCTGTCGCTTTTGTATCTTCTGCAGCACTATCCTCTGCCTTTGCTCCAAATCCATACTTACTTCCGTATTTTAACTGGTCTAAGATACTGCTTGCCTTACTGGTACTTTCTTTCGAAACAACGGGAGCTGCCCCAAAAGACAGTACAGTCCAATCAATCGAAAAATTGGCGTAAATCAGAGAATCCATTGTTGCTGGACGATTATTGACAAGAATTTCCCGATCCGGATCAATCTCAACATCCATAAATTCTGCTAGCTGACCTACCGTGTAAAAACTACGTGTCTCGATAGTATCTCCTTCCTGGATTTCATAACTTCCAGGCTCTAAACTACCATTTACCTCCATAAATTTTGGACATCTAATGTGTTTTCCACAGACTTCAAATGTCATCGTACTTCCGGAATATTCATCCAATTCCTCAATCGTACATGCTGCTTCTTCCCCTGCGGTAGACGGCTCAATCGTAATATCACAATTAAATTCTAGCGGCGTATTCATCCCTACTGTCATACCATTCATTTTTACAACAGCAGATTCTCCTTCACCACCGCGAATCATACGAGGCGTTCCATTCACGGTAAAATGTATTTCACGCCCACGACGTGGGAACAATTCTTCCGTTGTAAATCCTGCCTGCATAGCTGCATCTACAACAGTCAAATGTCCATTATCATATAACTTCATCATTTCGCCATTAAAATGGATCATGATAAAGTTGTTCTTCTGCTCATAATAATTCAGACAAATACCAATCGGCGTAACCAAAAGCGGATCTTTTTTGATATTTTCCTGCTCGAAAATAATGTTCTTCATGACTTCTTCGCCACGAAGTGCCACACGTTCTGGAACGATATCCAGTTTCTTCGCCAAGGAATCGGTATAACCATGGATTTTTCCGCCGCCGCCAACAATAAATGCTGCACTTACGGACTTATCTCCGTTGAGTTCCCGTATTTTTGCAGACACTTCTGTTGTCATTTTTTCACGAACGACTTCCGTCAGTTTCCATACTTCTTCCGCAGCTACTGTATGTGAAATTCCCATGATGTCTTCATAGGTCACTTCCTCCATAGAAGAAGAATCCAACTTAATCTGCTCTGCTGTCGCAAAATCCACCAGATAGGATTGTACAATTACTTCTGTCAGTTCATCTCCTGCAAATGGAATCATACCATATGCAATGATACTTCCATCGCGTGTAATACAGATATCCGATGTACCTGCTCCGACATCAACAAGTGCAATATTAAGCATTCTGAAATTCTCAGGAATAGCTACATTAATCGCTGCTATAGGCTCGAGTGTTAAATTAGCCACCTGTAACCCGGCACGTTCTACTGCTGAATACAAGCCATCCACAACATCTTCCGGTAAAAAGGTAACAATAATGACTTCTTCGATTTTATTTGCCTTATGTCCTTCTAAGCTGGAGAACAATTCATCGTTGAGATAATACTTCATCACAGAATATCCAACACAGTAAAACTTGTATTTGTTATCTCCCTCTGCTAAAAGCTCCTGCTGTGCCTGATCAATTCCCATCAGATCTAATGTATGTAAATCTTCTCCGGAAACCACAGTCTCCTCCGGGTATTCATAAGCCACCTGTGTTGTCACGGTGCGAAGCACACGGCCGGCTGCAGCAATACACACCTGGGTCAAGGTCATACCAAGTTGTTCTTCTAACACTTCCTTGACTTCCCGGATGGTATCACCCACACGACCAATGTCATGAATCTGACCATCTAACATTGCACGTGTCTGGTGTTCCCGTACACACTGCGCCACAACATGAAAACCATCTTCTGCCTGATAACCGACGGTTCCCACAACATTACGTGTGCCGATATCCAATCCAAAAACAAAATCTTCCATCGGATTCTCTTTCATCATATGCCTGCTCTCCTCTATTACTCTATTCCCAAAATCGTCTTACGCATCTAAGATGGCTCTCACTTGTGCCTGCGTTTCTTCCATCGTACCACTGCTGTCTATCACATGTGCACAAACGCTTCGGAATGCTTCCTCTGACATCTGACTTGCAAAAATTGCATCTATTTTTGCATCCGAATAACCGCGATCCCGTTTTAGGCGCATCCTACGTTCTTCTTTTGACGCGTAAATATACCAAAGCTCATCACAGACTTCATCATAATGCTCTTCTAAAAGAAGCGCCGCTTCAAAAAAGAAGTAATCCAGCTCTCCCTGTTCTCTTGCTTCTTTTACCTGCTGCAGAACACTCTTTTTCACCGCCGGATGCACAATGTGATTCACCTGTGTGCGTATGTCGGCATTGGAAAAAAGTAAGCGCGCCATTGCTTCTTTTTCGATCTGCTCCTGTTCATCAAGCACTTGATAGGGCTGCAACAGTGTTACAAGTGCAGCATAACAAATACTTCCCGGCTGCATCATGGATTTTGCCAGATCATCCGCCAAAACCACCTTGCAATGATAATGCTCCTGTAAATATGTCAGCACGGTTGATTTCCCTGCGCCAACACCTCCGGTAACTCCTATAAACTTCATAATCTTCTCCATTGTATCATTTTTTATAGGCAAAACAAAGCTATTTTGCGTCGTACCACGTGTATCCTGTATGCATATCAATCGTCAGCGGAACTGCCAGCGTTGCTGCATGCTCCATCTCTTCCTGTAAGATTTGTTCTACTTGTTCCACTTCTTCCTGTTTTGCTTCAATCAAAAGTTCATCATGCACCTGCAATAATAAGCTTGACTGCAATCCCTCTTTTTGCAAACGGTCATGCACATGTACCATTGCAATTTTAATGATATCTGCTGCCGTCCCCTGAATTGGCGAATTCATGGCAATTCGTTCTCCAAATTGACGCTGCATAAAATTGCTGGATGACAATTCCGGAATTGGACGGATACGACCATACATCGTCTTAACTGCTCCGGCTTCCTTTCCCTGCGCAACAAGACCATCCAAAAATGACTTCATACGTGGATATGCCAGAAAATAGTCATCGATATATTTGCCTGCTTCTTTTTTACTGATTCCAAGATCTCTGCTTAATCCAAATGCGCTGATTCCATAGACAATCCCAAAGTTTACAGCCTTCGCATTGCGTCGCTGCAATTCTGTAACTTCATCAAAAGGCGTATGGAACACAAGCGATGCCGTAGATCTGTGAATATCCTGTCCCTGCTGAAATGCCTGGATGAGATTCTCATCTTCCGACATATGAGAAAGCACGCGTAATTCGATTTGTGAATAGTCCGCATCCACAAAAACAAATCCTTCCTTTGGATGAAAAACTTTACGGATCATCTTGCCCAATTCCATACGGATTGGAATGTTTTGTAAGTTAGGTTCCGTACTACTAATACGGCCTGTTGCAGTCACGGTCTGCTGGAAGGAAGAATGGATTCTGCCATCCGGCGCAATACAATGTGCCAAGCCTTCTGCATAGGTTGATTTGAGCTTTGCAAGTTGTCGATATTCCAAAATATCCGCTACAATTGGATAATCCGGAGCCAGCGCCTCTAAAACATCGGCTGCTGTAGAATAACCTGTCTTTGTCTTCTTTGCGCCCGGCATTTCCATCTTTTCAAACAAAATGATTCCCAATTGCTTTGGCGAATTGATATTAAATTCTTCTCCCGCTTCCTCGTATATCTTCTGTTCTAGTGTAGTCAGACGCTCTGCCAGACGCTGTCCATACTCTGATAATGCTGACGCATCAATTGCAATTCCTTGCAACTCCATATCAGCTAATGTGAAGATGAGCGGAAGTTCTATTTCACGATACAAGGTATCCATCTGTTTTTCCTGTAACGTATCACACTGCATCTGTGCAACTTTGCTGCAGATATAAGCCTCATAACATGCAAATGCACACATTTCCTGTGGCATTTCCTCTACCACTTGTATCAATGTCTTTTTGCCAAAAATCTCTGCATAGCCCGGTACACTCATCCCCAGGTATTCGCTTGCTAAATCTTCAGCGACATATTGATTTTTCAATGGTTGTATCAGATATTCTGCTACTGCTGCATCATATACATTCTCGTAATCAAAAAAACGATTCTTCACATCCGGCGAAAAGATTTTGATTAATTCCTTGACTGTCATGCACACCATACGTTTCTTATGTGCAGCAAAAGCCTGTAACTGCTGTGTCACAAAAGCAATATCATCTGTTGGTAACCAGATGCTTTTAGCTCCATCCGACAAAGCCACTCCATATATTTCATACTCACCACAAGATTGCTCTGTTGGTTCAGGCTCTGCAAAAAGAGACAATTGTCCCTCTGGTGCATTCTGCGCACTTACCTGTTCACTCCACTCACTTGCACTTTTCTGACGCCATGCTACATATACACCGATATCTGTACATGATGTTTCACAGGCTTTTTTTACAAAGGCAGAAAAAGCATCTGCATCTTTTGCAAATGCAAACGCATCTTCCACCTCGTTTTTCGGTGTCTCAATCTGAAATCTGCTTAACAGATTCTTAAACTCCCATTCTTTACAAAGAGCATATGCCTCCGGTGTATATACGTTATCGAGCACTGCCGATGACAACGCATACTCTATGTCTGCATGCACTTCGATGGTAGCCAATTCCTTTGACAATACTGCCTGTTCATAAAACTCTACTATATTTTTGGCAGCACGCGGTGGGCGCAATTCCTCTGCATGTGCATGTGCTTCCTCAATGGAATGGTACTGCGCTATAATGGCAGTCGCTGTCTTCTCACCAATCCCCGGAACACCCGGGATATTATCAGCCGTATCCCCCATCAATGCCTTTACATCAATAAATTCCGTCGGTGTGACAAGATAACGCTCCTGTACATCTGCTGCATAATAATTTTCTATCTCTGTACCTGTCTTCTTTGTCTTTGGAATGCTAATCTTCGTGTGTTCTGTTGCCAGCTGCAGCAAGTCCCGGTCTCCCGATACAATTGTAACTTCGAGTCCTTCTGCTTCTGCCATACGAGCCATCGTTCCCAAAAGGTCATCCGCTTCTAATCCTTCTTTCGAAATCACGGTAATTCCCATAGCAGCAAGAAGTTGTTTCATCATCGGCACTTGTTGACGCAACTCTTCTGCCATAGGTTTTCTGGTTCCTTTGTATGCATCGTACATCTTGTGACGGAATGTCGGTGCATGCTCATCAAATGCCACGGTCAGATACTCCGGTTTTTCCGTATCAATAATCTTAAACATAATGTTAAGGAAACCATAAACAGCATTTGTATGCACGCCTGCCGCATTTGTCAAATCCGGCAAACCAAAAAACGCACGATTTAAAATACTATGTCCATCAATCAGTAATAATTTTTTAGACTGCTCTTGTTTCATATTGTAGCCATTCCTTTTCCTTATCATCTAAATATGGACTAATGGTATCGTATACTTGTCTATGATATGCATTCAACCAGTCCTTTTCCTTATCTGTAAGCATTTCCGGTAACACTGCATCCAAATCAATCGGTGCAAATGTAAGATTCTGGAATTGATAGTACTGTCCATACTCTGTATTCTCAGCTTCTACACAAAGAAGTTCATTTTCAATACGGATACCATATCCGCCTTCTTCATAAAATCCCGGTTCGTTTGTTGTAATCATTCCCGGAATCAGCTCCTGTGCAGGGAACAAGTCGGTTGTACGCCAACGAAAAGCATTCGGTCCTTCATGGACATTTAAAATATGTCCTACGCCATGGCCTGTACCACAACGATAATCCAATCCCAATTCCCAGAGTGGTTCTCTTGCAAGTACATCCAGATTCGTTCCGGATACACCCTTCGGGAATTTTGCATGTGCTAAGCGAAGATGACCCTTTAATACCAGCGTATACATTTTCTTGATTTCATCTGAAATCGGACCTAACACAATCGTTCTGGTAATATCCGTTGTACCACCCAGATAATGTCCGCCTGAATCCACAAGCAACATGCCTTCCGGCGCAAGATTAGCATAATCTTCCGGAGTCGCACTGTAATGCATCATAGCAGCATTCGCGCCATATGCACTAATGGTATCAAAACTCAAATCCAGATATCCCGGCTGTTCTTCCCTACGCTCCTGCAAATAATCAGAGGCACTGATTTCCGTCATCGGTTCTGTCCCAATATTTGTCTTGAGATAATGGATAAACTTCGTCACTGCTACGCCATCATGAATATGTGCTTCGATTGTATTTGCCACCTCTGTCTCATTCTTAATCGAGCGCATCAATTCTGATGGATCATGTGCTTCTACAATCTGATCCTTTGCCAGCAGACTCATAAGCTTTGCATTGATGGTTCCCGGATTTAATAAAATGTTGCCACCAGCTTTTTGTACAAGTCCCGGCAATTCATCATACACGGCTGCATATGGACGAAGCGTAATGCCACATGTATTCAAATAAGTCACAATATCTTCTGACCAGTTCTCTGAAAAAGCATAGAGAATCGCATCCTCCTCTGTCAAAAACAGGAAGGACAAAAATACCGGCACATGTGAAATATCCCCACCACGCATGTTTGTAATCCAAGCAATATCATATAAACTGCCAATCAGATGGCTGGTTGCATTCTTTTCCTTCATTTCTTCCCGGATGCGTAACAACTTATCCTGCGTAGACTCTCCTGCATACTGTTGACGCAAAATAAACACTGGCTCCATCGGAAGTGCCGGACGATCCTCCCAGATCAGATCAATCAAATTCTCATCCATAGCGATGCTTCCGTTCTTTTTCTCTGCAATTTCACGTAATTCTTGCGCTTCTCCAGCAGCCATACAGCTACCATCGAAACCGATCACGCCACTCTCACACAGCTTCTGCTCCACGAATTCTGTAACGGTAGGAACTTCCGGTTCTCCCATACGATATAATGTCACTTCACTGCCATCCACCTGTGCAGCTGCCTGTACAAAATAACGACCATCCGTCCACACACCAGCTTCTGTCATCGTAATCACAGCTGTTCCAGCCGAACCTGTAAATCCGGTAATAAAGGAACGACACTTATAGTGTTCTCCTACATATTCTGAAATATGATCATCGGATGTCGGAACGACATATACACAAATGCCGCGTTCCTGCATCAACTGACGCAATTGGCGCAGTCTTTCATTGATAATCTGTGGATCAATCTTTTTGCTCATGTTACTTACATCTCCTTTTATTCTATTGCGCTAGGCTGGCATGGAAATACCATGTTCCTCTCATAAAATCTAACTGATGTATTATACCATAACTAAGCGGCATCTTCCATAAATTCGTAGTAATCTGTCTCACTGGCAAACAAAATATATTCGCCCTCTACATATCCCATAAATCCTGCTCCTACTGTGTAACCCTTCATGATATAACCTCCTGTCTGCTGCTTTGCTTACGCTTCCGTTTCTTTGATGCTTACATCCTAGCAGACATGGTGTACCATCAATGGTACATACAAAAAGAGACCGCCACATAAGGTGACGATCTCTTCCAACAATCCGATCTTCTTTTATAACTTGAATTTTCCAACCTCTCCGGAAAGCACATCTGCAACATTGCTATTGCCATCTGCTTCCTGCTGGATATTGCCTACGCTTCCGGTAAGTTCTACAGACATTTCCGTAACATTTACAATTCCCTTTGCGCTCTCCTCCACGGCGATATTGACATCTTCTACAGATTCCCGGATACCATCCATTGTCTCCTGCAACTCTGCAGAGGTCTGTGCAAAATGTTCCATAATCTGATTCATTTTACCTGCATCGTTATGATAATTTTCACTCAGCTCTACCATTCCGGTATAGCCCCCCATTGCCGTTGTCGATGCAAAGTTAAGCATATTCTGCGCTTCATTTGCAAGTGCCGATACTGCTTCAATAACAGCCGCACTGACCTTGCGGATCTGTTCTGCTGCCGCTGCTGAATCGCTTGCCAACTGACCAATTTCACTGGCAACCACAGCGAAACCTTTTCCTGCTTCTCCTGCGCGTGCTGCCTCAATACTTGCATTTAAGGCAAGTAAATTGGTCTGGTCTGTAATATTGATAATATTGTTTGTTAAAACAGAGATTTCCTCAACTGCCTGCGATTCCTGAATACGCTGTTCTAATACTGCAGCAATATTTTTTGTTTGTTCTTCCACATCACGCTGTTTTTCAAGCACAACATTTTTGGTCTCTCTGGATCTTTGATCCATTTCGCCTGCATAATTTTTGCCCTCTGTTGCATTATCAGAAATCCCCTTAACAGCGCCATAAACATTTTCCACAGATTCTGCAATCTGATTCAAGGATGCTGTCGTTTCTTCCATTGCAGCGCTCATTTCTTCCATCGTAGCAGAAACGTCTACGATATTGCCGTCTGCAGAACGCAGATTTTCTACCATTTTCTTTGATGATTCACTAAGAGCAGTGGAATTCGAAGATATTTCTATCATAATGGTACGTATGTATTCCAGCAGCGCATTGACGTTATTCGCAATCAATTCCATCTCATCGCCGCTCTTTACATCTAATTTCTGTGTCAGATCTCCCTCATTATGCACCAGTTCATAAATCTTGGCATCAATGGTATGAAGGCCACGCATAATGCCTCTTGTAATAAGACCTAATGCCAAAAGCGCAATCACAAGGCACAATACCGCAATCATAACCGTACGCTGTACGGATGCCTGCGTTTTTTCGACGATAGCCGATGCATCATAGTCACATCCCAGCACACCCACTATTTTTCCCGTTGCACTGATAATTGGTTTGTATACGGTAACTAAAGCTCCATCTTCTGTCTCATCAATGTAATCCTGCACATATTCCTTACCTTCAAACACAGATTTCATGCTTTCATAAGATTCCGAAAAAGCACTGCCGGCTGCCTCCGGATCCTGTTCGTAGGCATCCACGCCATAATAAACATTTTCGCCATCTGTATAAAGAGTGTACATATATTTGATATCCGTAGAGTTCAACATGTTCTGAAGCGTCTGCTTTGTCTTTACATATTCATCTGTTCCCTCAGATCCTTTCGTAATCTTTGCTACCACTCCGGGATCCAGATCATCTACCGTAAGGCTCGCCGCCAAATCTGCCTCTTCCACACCCATTTCAATCATACTTTTGTTGATCAACTGATAAGAACTGATTCCCATAAATAAGCAGACAGCAATTACAATTGCACACGAGGGCAACAAAATCTTACTGCCGATACTCATTTTTCTAGTCTTCATTTTTTTCTTCATGATTTGTATCACTCCTTATTATTTTTCCTTCGTACATCAAAAAATTCATTTAATACAATAAGAATAGCATCACGCGGCTTTGTTTTCAAGCCCTATCAAACACGCTTTGCCTGTTTTTATCACCTATGCCTCTCCTTACATTTATGGTATGATATTCGTATTATAAGGAAAGGAGTTTTTCCATGTATTATCCTGTTTTTATTGTCATAGGCATACTTTTTTGCATATGGTTTTTACTGCCTTTTTTCACAAAACGCATCCTCAATCCCGGAAATATCACAGGGATTTCTTTTTCTGTACTGATGATTTTATATGGAATCTTTAAAAATACTGTCCTTATATACCTTCTGCTTTTCTGTCTGTTGTGTGCGCTTTTCTTTACCGTACGCATCTTTTCCGTGATGTGTAAGCGCCCGACAGATTCCTGCACCGTCATTATTCTTGGATGCAGAGTCTACGGTACAAAAGCAAGTCTCATGCTGGAGGAGCGCTTGCAATCCGCCATTTCTTATTTACGCAAACATCCGGATTGTAATGTCATTGTTTCAGGGGGTAAAGGGGACGACGAAGCCATATCAGAAGCCGCCTGCATGCATGCCTATCTTCTTGATTATGGCATCCCAAAAGAACATATTTTTATAGAAGACCAGTCCACAACCACACAGGAAAATCTCTCTTTTTCCTACGATATCATAAAAAAACAAGGGCTCGACCAACGTCTCGCCCTTGTCTCCAATGAATTTCATCTTTATCGTAGTCTATGTATTGCAAAAAAACTTGGTCTGTCTGCCGGCTGCATTCCTGCAAGAACTGCCTGGTGGCTTTTTCCGACATATTTTGTCAGAGAAATGCTTGCCATCATAAACGAAGATCTTGGTCTTATGCACCATACGCCGAAGGCATAGACTAGCATGCATTTTGTGTGCGCATAGCTTCGTCTAATATTTCCATTGCCAGTGCTTCTTTGCTCATAAGTGGCAGTGAGCGCACGCCATCCTTCGTAATAAAGGTTGCCACATTCGTATCCACGCCAAATCCTGCACCTTCCTGGCGAATGCTATTGGCAACAATCATATCCACGTTCTTTTTCTCTCGTTTCGCTGTTGCATTTTCTAACAAATGCTCGGTCTCCATTGCGAATCCGCAAATAAATTGGTCTTCTCGCTTTTTCTCGCCCAGTGCCGCTAAAATATCTTTTGTTCGCGTAAGTGGAATCGACGCATCCCCTTCAGATTTTTTTATTTTCTCCGGGCTTACCTGTGCCGGCGCATAATCTGCCACAGCTGCAGATTTGATAATGATATCTGCTTCTTTTGCATGTGCCATCACCGCTTCGTACATTTGCTGCGCGCTTTCTACGGCGATCGTGTCCACAAACATCGGCGGCTCGATAGCAACCGGTCCACTGACAAGCGTTACCGCTGCGCCACGTAACATTGCCATTTTTGCAATGGCATATCCCATTCTTCCCGTTGAATGATTGGTAATAAATCGTACCGGATCAATAGCTTCCCTTGTCGGACCTGCTGTGACAAGCACACGTTTTCCCACAAGGTCTTTTTCATAGGCAATTTCTCGTAGAATATACTGCAGTAACACTTCCGGTTCCGGCATCTTACCAGCCCCGGTATCACCACAAGCCAAATATCCTGTTGCAGGTTCTACCACCTGCATACCATATTTTTTCAGTATTTTCAGATTATCCTGTACAATTTCGTTTTCGAACATGCCGGTATTCATAGCAGGGGATATAATTTTCGGGCATTTACATGCTAAAATTGTCGTCGTCAGCATATCATCTGCTATTCCATGTGCCATTTTTGCAATCACATTTGCAGAAGCCGGTGCTACCAAAAAAACATCCGCTTTTTTCGCAATCGCGATATGCTCCACAGAAAAAGAAAAATCCCGGTCAAATGTATCTACAAGACACTTATTTCCTGTTAAGGTCTCAAATGTGATTGGATTGATAAATTGCGTCGCATTCTGCGTCATAATCACTTCCACATCTGCATGCAATTTCTTTAATGCACTCGCAAGACCAGCAATTTTATAAGCTGCAATGCTTCCGGTCACACCTAGTACCACACATTTTCCTTTTAACATAATCATTCCCTACCTAAACAAATTATTTTCCTCTACTATAACGCAACTTCTTTGGAAAGAAAAGTCTGCATCTTAGAGATTATCTGATAAAAGTCCATGCTTTTCATAACGGGATACACGATGAATCTTATTATCATCATCCACAAAAACAACGTGAGGCTTATGTTCTTTTGCCTCCTCTGGTGTCATGGATGCATAACTCATAATAATGACATGGTCTCCTACCATTACCTGACGTGCTGCTGCACCATTCAAACAAATCATGCCGCTTCCCGGTTCGCCGGCAATTGTGTATGTTTCAAAACGATTTCCATTTTCCACATCCACAATCTGCACGTATTCATACTCCATGATCCCTGCGGCTTCCAAAAGTTCCGTATCCACCGTAATGCTCCCAACATAGTTCAGTTCTGCCTGCGTTACCAGTGCGCGATGAATCTTTCCCTTTAACATTGTGATTTCCATGTTTTTCCTCTACTTTCTTTATGCCTCTACGATAAAATTATCAATTAATCTTGTCTTTCCGATATAAACAGCAATGGCAACGAGTGTCTCTCCTGAAATGGTGTGAATCGGTGTAATGGTATCAAAATCTACCACATCGACATAATCGATTTTTGCCATTGGTTCTGTTTGAATGTAGTCGGTAATCGCTTTTTTGATAGCGTCTGCATCTTTTTGACCTTCCGCAATCAAGCGTTTTCCTTCATTAAGACTCTTAGACAAAATTAGTGCTGCCTGTCTCTCCTGTGCATTTAAATATGTATTTCTGGAGCTCTTTGCAAGTCCATCCTCTTCACGGATGATTGGGCATCCATGAATTGTAATATCCACACTCAAATCCTTAACCATACGCTTAATCACAGCGAGCTGCTGTGCATCCTTCTGACCAAAGTATGCATTGTCCGGTGTCACAATATGGAACAGTTTTAAAACGACCGTCTGCACACCGCGGAAATGAATCGGGCGGCTCTTTCCACAAAGTTCTGTTGTCAATCCATTCATATCAACGTAAGAACAGAAGCCTTCCGGATACATTTCTTCCGGTTCCGGATGAAAAATCAAATCAACACCAACGCCTTCACAAAGTGTGGCATCTTTTTGCAAATCTCTTGGATAACTCTCCAAATCTTCTGTTGGTCCAAACTGCATTGGATTCACGAAAATGCTGACAACAACCTTATCGTTTTCCTTTCTTGCTGCTTCCATCAGACTGCGATGTCCCTCATGCAAATATCCCATGGTTGGTACGAATCCAATCGTAAGCCCTTCTCTTTTCCATTCTTTAACCTGTTTTCTAACTGCATCTATCGTAGAACAAATTTCCATTTTCTTTTCCCTCCTTATTTGTTTTAAATCCTAATACAACTTTTCAATGATACTATCGTCTATCTTATACGTATGTTCCTGCGCTGGGAAAACACCAGCCTTAACCTCAGCATCGTATGCCTTAAATGCTTCTGTCATGATTTCACCCACATTTGCATAATGCTTAACAAATTTTGGTTTAAAATCAGTAAACATACCAAGCATATCCTGATATACAAGCACCTGACCATCACAATCTGCACCGGCTCCGATACCGATGGTTGGAATGGAAATTTCCTCAGATACTTTTTGGGCAAGTGCTGCCGGAACACATTCTAATACAACAGCGAATGCACCTGCGCGCTCTACTGCTCTGGCATCATCTAAAAGTTTTTGCGCAGCCTCTTCTCCTTTGCCTTGTACTTTAAATCCACCAAAAGCATTGATTGACTGTGGTGTCAATCCAATATGTGCACACACCGGAATAGACGCATTGACAATCGCACGGATGGTTTCTTCCATCTCCTGTCCACCTTCTAATTTTACTGCATGCGCACGGCCCTCTTTCATCAGACGTCCTGCATTAACCACTGCATCATAAACGCTTGTCTGGTAAGACATAAATGGCATATCGCAGATCAAAAGTGTATCCTTGATTCCACGGCTGACTGCCACGCTATGATGGATCATGTCTTCCATCGTTACCGAAATCGTATCCGGATATCCCAAAACAACATTTCCCAGAGAGTCACCCACTAAAATAGCATTGATTCCTGCGCCATCCACAAGTTTTGCGGTGGAGTAATCATATGCTGTAAGCATCGTAAGTTTTTCTCCTTTTGCTTTTGCTTCCTTAAAAGTTACAACTGTATTCTTCATATCGGTTCTCCTTCTCCTCAACTTTCTTTTAATAACTGTTCCAATGCAGCATAATCTTTTTGGGGATTTTTTTGTCTGGCAAGCTGCAATTGCCTTTGTGCCAACATCCCATAGATTTCACGCATTGCAGGATCTATCACCTGCAGATGCTTTCTGACGGTTTCTACATCACCGCGTTCCACCGGTCCCGTCAATGCCTGTACACATCCCTGGTTGATTACATTTTCGATATTCCCCCGTATCAACGTCTGTGAAGCTTCTCTGGCCTCTTTTTCATCGAATCCACAGGCTTTTAACATCTCATATCCATAGGAGAGCACTGCCACCACCTGATTGCTCAGTGTTGCTGCCGCCGCATGATACAAAGCCTTGTTTTCCCGCGTAATGCATTGTACGGAATTTTCCATTTTACGCAGTAATTCCGATAGCACAGACACACCTGTCGCATCGCCTTCCACCGTAAAAAATGCATTTTTCAATTGTTGATAGGATGTATATTTGTCGCTGAACGCTAACATTGGATGAACCGAGACACCATGTGCTTTCGTGTCGCCGATTCCTTGAAATTGATCGGATGATAATGAGCCACTAAAGTGACATATAATCTTATTCTCTATGGACATTTGCCGAATGCGATCCCATACATTTGCAATTTCACCATCTGTTGTAGTGATAAAAAGGGTATCGCTTGCTGCTACCAAGTCTTCGATCGTTTCGAAGTTGTCCGTACTTGTAAATTGCGCCGCTTCATTGGCGCGCTCCGGGTGTCGGTCGTAATATCCAACCACACACTCTCCATGATCGCATAAGTATTTTCCCATGGAAAATCCCACACGACCGGAACCAATAATTCCTATTTTCATGTCATCACCTTCCTTAACCAGCGTAAAAACGCCTCGATGCTTCTCGCTTTGGTGTCAAAAGACTACCTTTGTTTTTCACATCACCCGTGATAACACACTATCATCTGATGCAGTTTCATGCCATGAATACCGCTCAAAGGAAAATGTAGCATACCGGGAAAGAAAAAACAAGAACTATGTTAATTTTTTCACACAGATCTTGTTTTTCTTTCAAAACATAAAAAATTCTTTGTTATCTCTTATATGTAATTCTAAGTCCTTTCGGATAATGATTCTTCATGGTTGTACCTGTGAGCTTTCCCCAGCCGATAGCATAATCATCTACCGTAATCAGATGCCATCCTGCATCGCTTTCTGCCACAAAAGTCTCTCCACGCAAATAGTGATATACGGTATCCTCTTTTGAAGAAAGATTGGTCACATGCTTGATCTCCTGCGGATGCAACGCCAGTGCAAGTGCATGCGACGGTTCTAAGCGGTTCTTCTTTAGTGTACCTAAATGTAGTCCGGGACGAAGCACTTTTAATCCCTTAATTGCCGGCATATTTTCCGGTGCAAGATATAGCTGATCTCCGAACGTCAAATACCGTCCTTGTACCAGTTTTTCTAAGAATGCATCGGTAAATAACTCCTTTGCAAATGACTGTAACTCCTTTTGTTCTTTATAGGAAGTCGTTTTCTCAGTCTTGTATTCCGGTTCTTCTGCTATGCCATCCTTTTCCAAAACTGCGACAAAATGACCCTCTCCATGCAGCAAATGCGGCCAAAGGCGAATGGTTTTTGACAAATCCTCTGCCGCCGGAAGTAATCTGGTCTCATCCTCTGCAAAACGACTGGTATGTACTGCAAAAGCTTCGTACCACTCTGCTCTGCCATCACGCATTCCTGTATATTTTTCCGGTGTAATCAGATGCATATCGGGATGCAGCGCCAAAAAGCGGCTCACGCTTCCCTCGTTTTCATCCGGTGCAAAAGTACAGGTCGAATATACCATACGTCCACCAGGCAATAGCATCTCATATGCTTCCTGTAATATCTCATCCTGTCTGTCGGCACAAATTCTCACATTGTCTAACGACCACTCGTCCGATGCCGTCTCCTGCTTACGAAACATACCTTCGCCGGAACAAGGAGCATCCACCATAATACGATGAAAAAACATCCCAAAATGCTTTCGTAACTGCTTCGGAGAAGCATTCGTAACGATTGCATTTCTGACACCCATACGCTCTATATTTTCAGATAGAATTCTGGCTCTCGCAGGATGAATTTCATTTGTCACAAGAATCCCCTGTCCTTGCATAGCAGCGGCAATCTGTGTCGTCTTTCCGCCAGGGGCAGCGCATAAATCCAATACGCGTTCTCCCGGCTTTGCCTGCAGATAAGTCGCCGGTGCCATAGCGCTCGGTTCCTGCATATAATACACCCCGGCTTCGTGATATGCATGCTTTCCCGGTGTATCTTCTGCATTATAATAAAAGCCATTCTCTGCCCACGGAATCTCGCGAAGTCCGAACACTCCGTCTGCCTGATCCATAAAATCTGCAAGTGCCCCCTTCAAAGGATTAAAACGCAATCCCTGATACTTTGGTTCATCATAGCTTTGCAAAAAAGCATCGTATTCGTCCTGTCCTAACATCTGTTTCATACGTTCACAAAATTCTACTGGTAACATAATTGACTTATCGTCTCTCTTTCTTTGCTAGTCTGGTACTGAATCAAATAACATGAAGCAGCAAACGGTTCTGATCCAAACGATCCAATTGCGAAATACAGCGTCTGGCTCTGCTATACAAATTGCGGTTAATGGAAAATACACAGATCTGATCTGCGCCGCGATATTCTTCCCGCTTATAAAATGGTATGCGCTTCCAATTCTTCGTAAATGGAATCGCATCCTGTAACAAAATATCTGTCGTATGATTGCTTACACGACGGTTCGTTGTACTGCAAAGCACAACATCCTTATCGACATGCTTATCTAGTCTCGGTGCTTTCTTTCGCATATGTCTCTCCTCTACTGTTCCTCTAACGTAATTGAAATATGTTTTCCCATACAATCCGCAACACGTACCATAAAATCTAACGACGGATTGTATCTTCCACTCTCCATACGGGAAATATTTGATTTCTTCGTACCGACACGATCTGCTAACACCTGTTGTGTCAGATTCTGACTCAACCGTATCTCCCGCATCTGCTTCGCAAATTCGGTACGAATTTCCTGATTAAGCTGTGGCACTACGCCATCTTCATATCTCTTCTTCATCTCATCACCATCTGCTCTTATGGTATCATATATGATAACCTCGAGTCAAGAAAAAAGCAGATAGAAATGCTTCATTTTCTGCTTTTCTATCCACTTTTTATAACATAGCCAATGTCTCAACCGCATGTTCCTTACATAAAACGGTTCCATGTTCTACAATGACTGCTCCACCATGATCGTCCGTCAAAATCTCTGTTCCAAACTCTGACACAACCAAAAGCGTGCCTGCCACCTGATGTTCCTCTTCTGAGAACTTAATACGCAGATAATATGTATCATGATATTTG
Source organism: uncultured Lachnospiraceae bacterium (assembly GCA_934352055.1). GTDB lineage: Bacteria > Bacillota > Clostridia > Lachnospirales > Lachnospiraceae > Pararoseburia. Next base: position 70,611 of record CAKRJY010000002.1, on the reverse strand, counting down.
TAAGCCGCACTAGAAAGTCCCTTTTGCTCCTGCAAATGATGACATGCATGAATACAGGCATCTAATGTCGGAAATCCTACCCAGACCGGAACCTCAAGAACTGTTTTCTCCGGCTTTGCTGCCGTTTTCTGGGTTTTCTCAGCAGAATCCTCTGTTTGCATCTCCTGCTTCTTTTCTTCTATTTCTTCTGCTTCCTGCATTTTTTCTTTTTTCTCATCCAATTTGCGCTTGGCCTCTTCCATGATTTCCTTGAAATCCTGCAAGCGCTTACTAAAGTCTGACAACGCATCTTCCGGAGAATCATGCTCCTCACCACTGATAACGAGTGAAACATCTCCCTCCGGCATCACTGCCATCTGCACACTGTAATAGTGTCCCATATCATCAAGGTCCAGCTCATATTTGGCTTCTGCAAGAATTTCACGCAAGAACTCCTCTGTCTTATCGCGATGATCCAGGAAATCCTCTATACGCATTCCTTTCTCATTCATCTCTTCCTGCGAAATAATACAATGAATTTTATGGTCATCTAACTTGCGAAACTTCATATGCTCACCTACTTTCCTGTTGATTCAATCATCATTATATTATACGATATGTGTAAAAATTGCAATGAGTACAAAAAAACACCGAACTTCATTTCGAGAAATTCGATGTTTTCAAAAAGTGCCGGCGGTGGGACTTGAACCCACACGAAGTTGCCCCCGCAAGATTTTGAGTCTTGTGCGTCTGCCAATTCCGCCACACCGGCTCGTTGACTTCATAAGTCATCAACGAATCTTAGTTTATATCAACATTATAAAAATGTCAATCCTTTTTTCACCTTTTTCTGACTTTTTATACAAGTCCTTTGATGATATCAAAGCAATCAAACGTTGCAAAGTAATCCTTCGGCGTTTCCGCACGACGAATCATCTGGTAAGAACCATCTTCTTTCAAAAGTACCTCAGCTGATTTTAACTTGCCATTGTAGCTATATCCCATGGCAAAACCGTGTGCACCCGTATCATGAATAAATAGATAATCGCCGCGATCAATTTCCGGCAGCATACGATCAATTGCAAATTTATCATTGTTTTCGCACAAAGAACCAACCACATCATATTTGTGATCACATGGTGCATTTTCTTTTCCAAGTACCGTAATGTGATGGTATGCGCCATACATTGCCGGGCGCATCAAATTGACAGCACAGGCATCTACACCGATATATTCCTTATAGGTATGTTTCTCATGAATTGCCTTTGTGACAAGCGCACCATATGGTCCCATCATAAAACGACCCATCTCGGTATAAATAGCCACATCACCAAGTCCTGCAGGTACTAAGATCTCATCATAAACACGATGAACACCTGCGCCAATCACACCGATATCATTTGGTTTCTGATCCGGCTTATATGCAATACCTACACCACCAGACAGGTTGATAAAGGAAATCTCGATTCCTGTCTTTTCTTTCAGTTCTACGACAAGTTCAAACAATGTCTTTGCCAGACTTGGATAATAGTCATTTGTAACTGTATTGCTAACAAGGAAAGCATGAAGACCGAATCTTTTTGCCCCCTTATCACGAAGGATTTGATATCCCTCAAATAACTGTTCCTTTGTCATTCCATATTTAGCATCTCCCGGATTGTCCATAATGCCATTGGAAATCTGATAAACACCACCCGGATTGTAACGCAAACTGATGGTTTCCGGAATATGTCCAATCGTATCCTCCAAAAACTGAATATGTGTAAAATCATCTAAATTGATGGTTGCACCAATCTGATCTGCATACACAAACTCTTCTGCCGGTGTATCATTGGATGAAAACATGATCTCCTCTCCACGGAAACCAAGTTCATTACTAAGCATCAGCTCCGTCATAGAAGAGCAGTCAGTACCACAACCATACTCCTGCAATATTTTAATCAGAAATGGATTTGGATTGGCTTTTACCGCAAAATACTCACGAAATCCAGGATTCCATGCAAAAGCCTCTTTTACCGCCTGTGCATTAGCGCGGATTCCTTTCTCATCATACAAATGAAATGGTGTTGGAATTGTATTTGCAATCTCTTCTATTTTTTCCTTTGTAACAAAAGGTGTTTTAGCCATATCGTTCTCCTTTATCTCTATGTATAATTATTCATTTCACATTCCAAAAAATAATAGCACGAATCCGGGATGGTGTCAAAAACATTTACAAATTTTTATGTTATTTTTAGTACACTTTTGCCAAAGCACCCACCGTCGCAAATAACGTACTGACAACGACGATAATCTGGAATGGCAATGTTCCCCATACACCACAAATCGGTGCACAGCCTTCTCTTCTTCTGGAACGGTTATATGAAATGATAATACCTACGCCTGTCAGCACCTGTACCACACTTGCAAGACGTGTAAATCCTACAAAGCTTGAAACTCCCACCAGCGCAATCAAAAGGCATGGTAAACTCGATGCCAGCCAGCAGACTTTGATATTCCATTTGGTCTGTTCAAACACAATATCACGAAGATTCAATGTATTTGCCCAGAATGAAGTAGAAAGCGCAAGCAATGAGAAGATATAACCAATGATACTTACCCATCCGCCAAGATGTGCTGACAAATCAACCAATGCTCCATTTTCTGATACATTGGTACCTGCACCAAGTAACGTCATAAATGTTATCAACAGAATCAATCCTGTGTTAATTCCAGTTCCGGCTGCAATTGCCCCACGGATTCTTTTAATATCTCCCTGCAGGCCTTTTACTACCTGTGGTACTGACATAACCGCTGATAAGGAGAATGAAATCATACTATACAATGCAACTACATTTGTTGCTGCAATAAACTTTGTAGGCAAAGGACTGATTTCAGACATCATTGTTGCTACAAATAAAACGCCAATCACTGCCATCATAGAACCTACGGAAATTTTTTCGCAGATACCTACTAATTTCATGCCGACATAGATAACGCTTGCCGCAAGCACATAATAGATAATCATACCAATCCATGTCGGCACCCCAAACCATGCATGGAATACAGCTGCTGCTCCTGCAATAAATCCGCTGACATTTAACACAACCGATAAGCCCAGCAGACCAAATGCCAGCCATGTTGCAAATGTCTTTAATTTTCCCACAAACAACTCATTTTCAAAGCATTTAATAAACTGCGCGCCACCGTTATTATAGGAAAGCTCCGCAATCATAAAATGCATTACCAGATTGATCAGATATGCCACTACAACAATCCAGATCATATCCTTCCAATCGTTTCTGGACGCCAAAAAAGGAACCGACAAAATGCCGGATCCCACGCCATGTCCAACGATGATACTTGTTGCCTCAAAAAAGGTCAGTCTCGCCTCTGTCTTAATTTCTTTGTTCATAAGTTATACCCCACCTCTCAATATTGTACATTTCTTGTACTCAATATACAAAAATATACCATCCCAGGTGGTTCTTTGCAACCTTAAGTTTCCTATTGCCCCAGCAATTTTCTTGCACGTTTCACCTCATCTTCAGTCGGTGGCACGATTCCATCTAAGCCGTAGGTCAAGCCCAGTTCCTTCCATTTAAAAACACCAAGCGTGTGATATGGAAGCACTTCTACACGTTCTACCGTCTTCAGCGTTTTCACAAAGTCGCGCAGTGCGAGCAAATCCGTTTCGTCATCGGTTACGCCCGGTACCAAGACATGTCGAATCCACATCGCTTTTCCATGATCTGACAAATATCTTGCCATCTCCAAAATATTCGCATTGCTTTGTCCCGTCAGACGTTTATGCTTCTCCTCATCCATCTCCTTGATATCTAACATCACAAGATCGGTCACCGCCATCAGCTGCTCAAACTTTGAGAAAAACGGCTCTTCTTTTGTAAAAGGATTTCCCGACGTGTCAAGACAGGTGTGAATTCCTTCTTTTTTTGCCAATGTAAATAACTCCAGCAGAAAATCTATCTGGAGTAAAGCTTCTCCACCACTGACTGTGATACCACCATTGTTCTTCCAATATGCCTTATAGCGTCTTGCTTTTTTTAGTACTTCCTCTGCAGACAGCCACTGTTCACCTTCTTTTGGACTATCCATACTTCCACACGGCTTTGCCCATGTATCCGGGTTATGGCAATATTTACAGCGCATCTGGCAGCCTTTTAAAAAGATAATATAGCGCACACCCGGACCATCTGCTGATCCAAAGCTTTCCACTGAATGAATATTTCCTAATATTTTCTGTTCCATGTCTTATGCTCCCAATTGTTTCCTGTTTTCTATAGCGACGTCACATACCTTTAAGCAGGCTCGCTGTATTTTCTCGTCGCCATAACAAAGGAAGCCACGAGATCTTCTCCCGTGGCTTTTCCCATTTACCGGCTGATACCCTTGCTATCAGACCAGATATTGCCTTTTACATATGTTCGTGGCAGGTTCTTGCAATAACGTCTAACTGCTGTTCCTTTGTCAGATCAATAAACTTAACTGCATAACCGGATACACGGATTGTGAAGTTTGCATACTCTTCTTTCTCCGGATGCTCCATAGCGTCAATCAGCTTTTCCTTACCAAAAACATTGACATTCAAATGATGTGCGCCCTGATCAAAGTAGCCATCCATCACCTGTACTAAATTGTCAACTCTTTCCCCTTCTTCATTACCAAGTGCTCCCGGGTTAATGGTCTGTGTATTTGAAATACCATCTAATGCCCACTCATAAGGAAGCTTTGTCAAAGAATTCAAGGAAGCAAGCAGTCCATTTTGTTCTGCACCGTAACTTGGGTTTGCTCCCGGTGAAAGTGGTTCTCCCGCCTTACGTCCATCCGGCATAGAACCGGTTGCCTTACCATAAACAACATTGGATGTAATGGTAAGAATAGATGTTGTTGGCACACTTCGGCGATACGTATGATGTCTCTTAATCTTATCCATAAAGGTCTTAAGAAGCCATACACCAATTTCATCTGCGCGATCATCATCATTTCCGTATCTTGGGAAATCTCCCTCAATTTCATAGTCCTTTGCAAGACCATTTTCATCACGAATCACTTTTACTTTCGCATATTTGATTGCAGAAAGAGAATCAATAACATGTGAAAATCCTGCAATACCGGTTGCAAAGGTTCTCTCTAAGTTTGTATCCATGAGCGCTAATTCTGCTGCCTCATAGTAATATTTATCATGCATATACTGAATCAGGTTCAATGTATTTACATACAAATCTGCCAACCATTCCATCATATCATCATAACGTTCCATAACTTCGTCATAATCCAGATATTCTGCTGTGATTGGGCGATATTTCGGTCCAACCTGATCTCCGGTCTTTTCATCTACACCACCGTTGATTGCGTATAATAAACATTTTGCAAGGTTAGCTCTTGCACCAAAGAACTGCATTTCTTTACCTGTCTGTGTTGCAGATACACAACAGCAGATGGCATAGTCATCTCCCCATACAGGCTTCATAGCATCATCATTCTCGTACTGTACAGAGCTTGTCAAAATAGAAATCTTAGACGCATACTTTTTGAAATTCTCCGGCAAACGAGAAGAATAAAGTACGGTTAAGTTTGGTTCCGGTGCTGGTCCCATGTTTTCTAATGTATGCAGGAAACGATAATCTGTCTTTGTTACCATAGAACGTCCGTCCACGCCGGTTCCTGCCACATCAAGCGTTGCCCATACCGGATCTCCGGAGAACAACTGGTTGTAAGATGGAATTCTTGCAAATTTTACCATACGAAGCTTCATGGTAAAATGATCTACCAATTCCTGTACCTCTTCCTCTGTGATGATACCCTTCTCCAAATCTCTCTGGAAATAAATATCAAGGAAGGTAGAAACACGTCCTACTGACATTGCGGCACCATTCTGTGTCTTGATTGCTGCCAGATAACCAAAATATACCCACTGGATTGCTTCTCTTGCATCTTTTGCAGGTTTTGAAATATCAAAGCCATAAATAGAAGCCATTTCTTTCATTCCTTCTAAGGAACGAATCTGCTCAGCAATTTCCTCACGCAGACGAATCACTTCGCCCTTCATGCTTCCACTGCCACATTTTGCTTTATCCTCTTTTTTCTGCTCAATCAGAAAATCAATACCGTAAAGCGCAATTCTACGATAATCGCCCACAATACGACCACGACCATACGTATCTGGCAAACCTGTCATAATCTTGTTGTGGCGAGCTTTTAACATCTCTGGTGTATATGCATCAAAAACAGCTGTATTATGTGTCTTATGATACTTTGTAAAAATCTCTTTCAGTTGTGGATCTACTTCGTAACCATATGTCTCACATGCCTGCACAGCCATCTTGATACCACCATATGGCATAAAAGCACGTTTCAATGGCTTATCTGTCTGAATACCAACAACAGTTTCTAAATCTTTCAAATTCTCATCGATATAACCTGGGCCATATGCTGTAAGACCGGAAACAACCTTTGTCTCCATATCTAATACACCACCCTTTGCACGCTCTTCTTTTTGTAATTTCTGCAGTGCATCCCATAACTTATTTGTGTTTGCTGTTGGGCCTACCAGGAACTCTTCATTTCCATCATATGGTGTGTAGTTATCCTGGATAAACTGACGGACATTGATTTCTTCCTTCCAAAGACGTCCTTCAAATCCGTCCCATTCTTTCATTTCTACCATTGTGTTTGCCTCCTATCTGGTAAACGTTATCTTAGTTACTTTTCGCTTGCGCGTATTCATTATACACGAAGCGAACCACAATATCTAGTGTTTTTTATCTTATCGAAATAACAATTTATGGTATTTCTTTTATTTATGATCCCAGACACAGCAAAATCCAGTAAATAACCCCTAAAATCCAGCTGCTAAAAACACCATACAAAATGACCGGACCGGCGATTTGAAAAATTTTTGCACCGATGCCAAACACATGGCCTTCCACCTTAAATCCATGCGCCGTGGCAGCCACACTATTTGCAAAACCTGTGATGGGCACCAATGCCCCTGCACCGCCAAAGCTGGCAAGTAACGGATAGATTCCCAATCCTGTCAATATGGCGCTGATCAATACAAGAATCATACTGCAATACCCTGCCGCACTCTTTTCATCCAGACCATAATAAAGTCCTACATTGATGATTCCCTGCCCAATCGTGCAAATGATGCCACCTACCAGAAATGCTTTTGCCATACGTATGAAAAGATTTGCTTTCGGTGTTACGCTATCCACATATGCATTATACACTTCATCTATTTTTTCTTTTTCCTGTTGTTTCACTTCATCGTCTCCTTCCATGATGCGCACGATTAACTTGCGTAACCAAATACAAAATACCACAAACTTCCTGTCAGCTTTCCAAGTGCTATGGCAGTAATCGCCACGCGCAGTCCCATCTGTAATTTGATTCTGCGCAGTAAAATCGGAAACATATTCAAAACCTCCGCCAGTGCCATTGCCTGACATCCTACATAAATGCCACTGCAAAGCCCTGCAATCAGAAGTCCCACGGTTCCTATCACCTGGGCTCCAACGCTTCCAATCCACGTCTGCCAAAAGGAAAAGAATACTTCGGTCGGCGTAAACACAGATAATAGACAACCAGCTATACTGCCAAGCGTAATCACGCTTTCCCACCGGATCGCATCTTTTGCCAGATGCAATCCCGCAATCATACGTGGGACAAACCCTAATGTTGTGAGAAGTGCAATGACGCCCGCCGCCGTTGCGCCACCAAAAATAACGCTCCCCACAAGCAAAATCACATAGTTAAGAAACATCCAGATTTTCTCCTCTTCTCGCACTATTTTCAATGATTGTGGTATCGACATCCTGCTCATATTTCCGCATCTCTACTTGCATTGGCGTTGGATCATGCGTAAATTTCCTATTTCCAAAATGATTGTAAAAAAACAAAATTCCCACAGCAAGACCAATGGAATAGCTGATTTCAATCACACTAACCGTTGGCTTTTTTCTTCCCATCACCTGCAGGTAAAAACGCTCAAACACATCTGTAATACTAATATCATTGTGAAATGCCATGATTGCAAATCCGGCACCTATAAAAAGCAGGACACAAAGCAGGACGGTTTTTGCCATCTGACCTGCCTGCCCCGGTTTACCACTGCGATATTCCATAATCACATCCGTTTCTCCCAAATTGACCACTTCTAGCGCAGGATACAAACGATGTATCTCCTCTATCACTTTCGTCACACCGATCACCATATTCCCCGGATGTCTGAAGTGATAGATTTTATGTGCCTTTACATGCGCTAAAATCGTCATGTCGCTGCATGTCATACTTCCTAGATCTTTGATGCAGAAGGTATCCTCATATCGCACGACAGAGCGATCCATACACAGATACAACACCATATCTTTCCCATCACAGCCTGTCATTTTTTACACCATCCTCTCCTCATTTCTACCGCAATCTCTTTGCAAAACTTACACGTTTTCTATTCTTTCCTTTTCTTCCATAATTTATGCAACAAAAAAAGCCTGCCGTTTGATCAGCAGACTTTCGTATGGTTTTATTTATTTTTTCCGTATACATACGTTGCAAAATATATGACAGATGCAACAATCACAATCATCGGTCCTGTTGCCACATTGGTAAAGTAAGAAATCACAAGTCCCACAATGCCGGAGAACAGGCTGAATACAACCGCATACCTGTGATATTCCTGCATATTATCAGAAATATTACGGCTCGATGCAGCCGGCAAAATCAAAAGTGCATTGATGAGCAAAATACCAATCCACTTAATCGATAATGTAACAATCAGTGCAATGATGATCGCAAAAATATCCTCTACCAGACGCACCGATATATTGCGGCTTTTTGCCAATGATGCATGTATGCTGATGGCGTTTAACTTATTGATTGCAAAACACCAGAACAACAGCGTGACAACAAAAATCAGAATCAGATACAAAATCTCCCGCTTCGAAATGCTTAGGATATCGCCCACAAGAATAGCAGAATACTTACTGAAATTGCCACCTTTTGACAGAATAGCTAGTCCGACAGCTGTACTGCAGCTTGCAAAAACGGAGATAATGGTATCTGTCGCCGCCAGATTTTTTCGGTTAATCTGGTTCAAAAGAAAGGCGAATACCACTGCAAACAACACCATGGATAGATTGGTATCACCGATACCACAAACAACGCCAATCGCAATTCCGGTCAAAGCGGAATGTCCGAGTGCATCAGAAAAATATGCCATCTTTTTATGCACAATCATCGTTCCTAAAATACCAAGAAGTGGCGTGATAATCAGGATTGCCAAAAAGGCACGTCGCATAAAGTCATATTGAAATAACTCTGTAAAATAACCAGCCATTATACGCCCTCCTTCTTTCCTTTATAACCAGCCTCATATGGTGCTTCCTTTGCTTCTACTTTACGCACATGTCCCACATTGTTTCCATATGCATAAGTCACATCGCCAAACACCTTATGAAAAGCTTCACTTTCATATACTTCTTTGGGATTTCCATCTGCCATCACCGTCTTATCAATAAGCACCACTTTATCTGCGTATTTTGCCACATAATCCAAATCGTGCGAAATCAAAATAATCGACATATCATAATTTTTTCGCAGATAATCCATCTTTTCATAAAAAAGATCCATGCCATTTTTATCAATCCCGGATACCGGCTCATCCAAAAGCAGCAGATTCGGTTCATCCATCACCGCTAAAGAAAGCAACACCCTTTGCAGTTCGCCACCCGAAAGCTTTCCCACTGGCTGATCAATCAGATAATCTGCCTCGAACTCTGCCAAAGCTTCTTTGATCTGGGCATAACGCTTTTTACTCTTAAAAAACACCGGCTCACTATAACGAAAGCTGGTAATCAGATCATACACATTCATCGGTGTATTCGGCTCCAGATTCAGTGACTGTGGCACATAGCCAATCTTTAGCTTTTTGATTTTTCCGTTTTCGGTATCTGTAAACGTAATGGTTCCTGTATGCGGAATGTCACCTAAAATAGCTTTAATTAATGTGGATTTTCCCGCACCATTTCGTCCAATCAGCGCTGTCAGGCTTCCACAATGAATATGCAGATTAATGTGTTCTAACACTACCTGATTGCCAAATTGCACACCAATATCCTTCATCTTGATACAGTGAAAACCACAGGGTTTCTTGATCTTATGCATGTATTATCTCCTTATCTGGCAGCAAATGCCATCTGAATTGCATCCAGATTGTCCTGCATATGCTGTATATAACTGTCCTTATCATAATCCCCACGCACCATTGTATCTACATAAACGGTACTAGCTGCCGTCTCCGCATCTACCATATCGCCCATTTCTTTTCCATAAACATCATCTGCGAATACTACAGCAACGCGATTTTTTGCAATCGCTCCCATAACCTCTGATACTTCACCGGCACTCACCTGACGTTCTTCATCCAGATCTAAAATATAAGATACGTTCAGACCTAAATCCTGAGCAAGGTATGCATATGCCTCCTGAAAAAGTACGACAGAGCGGTCTTTCGTATATTGTGCGATTTCTGTCTCCTGTTTCTCCAGAGCTTCTAATTTTTCCTGGTAATGCTTTGCATTGTGCAAATAGTCCTTGCCATGTGAAGCATCCACCTCTGCTAAGCCGTTTGCAATATTTTCTACCTGCTTTTCATGCAGCGCAATACTCATCCATGCATGCGCATTATCTTCCAGCAGCTCCAGCCCATCGCAGGCATTGATGATGGTCAGATTCGGACAACTTTTTGCCACATCTGCTAAAAATACTTCAATACCACCGCCATTGACAATAAACACATCTGCCGTCTGTAACAGTTTCATGTCTTCCGGTGTCAACTGATAGTCATGCAAACACCCTGTCTCCGGCTCACTCAAATTCTTAAGCACCACACCATCAACACCTTCGCAGATGTTGTCGGCTGCAATATACATCGGATAAAAGGAAGTTACTACCGTCAGACTTGTATCCTTCTCCTTTTTTTCCTGCTTTTGATAAATAAAAAAAGTACAGCTAAATGCCACCAAAAAAATGGTGGCAAGTAATGTACTTACAAATAATCCTTTATGCCTCTTCTTCATTCTCAATCACCTGATCCATAAAATCCCAGATTATATCCCGTCCCTGCTTTGTTTCCGCTGAAAAAGGAACGATGATGGTATCTTTATCTGCACCCAGTCCCTGACGAATCAGCTTTATCTGTTTGTCTATCTGGCTTCGTTTGATTTTGTCCAATTTGGTTGCAATCACAATCGGATCGTATCCCACATATGCCATCCATTCAAACATCTGTTTATCATTTGCAGATGGTGCGTGACGTATATCTACCAGCAAAAATACGGCACGCAATTTTTCCGAGGTATTCAGGTAACGTTCTATCATCTGTCCCCATGCTTCGCGCTCCTTTTCCGAAGCTTTTGCATATCCATACCCCGGCAGATCCACCAGATAAATCTCTTTGTTAATGTTATAAAAATTGATTGTCTGCGTCTTTCCCGGCTGTGCTGATGTTCTCGCCAAAGATTTGCGCATCATAAGCGCATTGATCAGTGACGATTTGCCAACATTTGATTTACCGGCAAAAGCAACTTCCGGCAAAGTATTCTCCGGCAAAGTGCTTGTCACACCGCAGACTGTCTCAAGTTCTACATTTTTAATGACCATTATGCACTCTTCTCCTGTTCGCCTTCAATGGCTGTCACCTGCTCTTTTTTGTCATCTAACAAAAGATTCTCATCTACCATGTCCTTTGTCACCTGTACAATCTTAATGGACTTGTCAGAAGGAACGTTATACATGTAATCCATCATGACATTCTCCATAATGGCACGCAGTCCTCTGGCTCCTGTCTTACGCTCGATAGATTTCTTTGCAATTTCAACCAATGCATCACGGTCAAATTCCAAATCCACATCATCCATACTAAAGAGCGCCTGATACTGCTTCACAAGGCTGTTCTTTGGCTCTGTCAATACGCGAACCATAGCATTTTCATCTAATTCCTCTAAGGAAACATTGATTGGCACACGTCCAATAAATTCCGGAATCAGACCAAACTTGATGAAATCCTGTGGCAATACCTGCTTTAGAAGCTCGGACAAATCATCCTGGTTGCGTTCCTTAATGTCTGCCTGGAATCCGATAGATTTACTATCCAAACGATTTGAAATGATCTTTTCTAGTCCTTCAAACGCACCACCGCAAATAAATAAGATATTCTTGGTATCAATGGCGATCGTCTCCTGTTGTGGGTGTTTTCTTCCGCCCTGTGGTGGAACATTTGCCACGGTTCCTTCAATGATTTTAAGCAATGCCTGCTGTACACCTTCACCAGATACATCCCTTGTGATAGAAACGTTTTCTGATTTCTTTGTGATTTTATCAATCTCATCAATGTAGATGATTCCCATCTCTGCAGCCTGAATATCATAATCAGCTGCCTGAATCAGTTTCAGTAAGATGTTTTCTACATCTTCACCTACATAACCTGCTTCTGTCAGTGTTGTAGCATCTGCAATGGCAAATGGTACACCAAGTACACGCGCCAATGTCTGTGCCAGCAAAGTCTTTCCACTACCTGTTGGTCCAAGCATTAAGACATTACTCTTTTGTAACTCTACATCAATATCCTTGCCGGAGGTAATACGCTTATAATGATTGTATACTGCTACCGACAGCACTTTTTTTGCCTCGTCCTGACCAATGACATAGTCATCCAAAAATGACTTCATTTCCTGTGGTGTCAATAAATTGATATCAAATGCTTCCTGTTCTGCATCTGCATTCGGTGCATCCATCAACTCTTCATCTATAATTTCTGAACAGATGTCTACACACTCATCACAAATATAAGCTCCGTTTGGGCCTGCGATCAGTTTGCGTACCTGCTGCTGTGATTTACCACAGAAGGAACATCTGATTTTGTCGTCGTTTGTTATTCTTCCTGCCATACTATTCTTCTCTCATTCCTTTATGATATGCACATCGAGGGTATCCCATATGGGGTACCCTCTTACGCATTACTCTTTCTTTGTGATGATTCCGTCGATTAAGCCGTAATCTAAGGCTTCTTCTGCGCTCATCCAATGATCTCTTTCTGTATCTTCTGCCACAACTTCATATGGCTTTCCTGTGTTATCTGCTAACATCTGGTTTAACTTTTTCTTTGTCTTTAAGATGTTCTCTGCAGCAATCTGGATCTCTGTTGCCTGACCCTTGGCACCACCGGATGGCTGGTGAATCATAACTTCCGCATTTGGAAGTGCAAAACGTTTGCCTTTGGCACCGCCAGCTAATAAGAATGCTCCCATACTTGCTGCCATACCAATACAAATCGTTGATACATCACACTTAATATACTGCATGGTGTCATAGATGGCCATGCCTGCAGTCACCATTCCGCCTGGAGAATTGATGTAAAGGTGAATGTCCTTTCCAGGGTCTTCTGACTCTAAGAACAATAACTGTGCAACGACAAGGCTTGCCGTTGTCTCGTTTACTTCCTCTCCAAGAAAGATAATTCTATCCTTCAACAATCTGGAATAGATATCATAGGAGCGCTCTCCTCTGCTATTCTGCTCAATGACATAAGGTATTGTTGCCATATTATGAACCTCCGTTTCCTAACTATAGCACGCTTTATTATTCTGCGTCTTTTGTCTCGTCAGCCTTCTTTGTTGTCTTCTTTGCTGTAGTCTTCTTTGCAGCTGGCTTCTTTGCTGTCTCTTTTGTGTCGTCAGCAGCAGCCTTCTTTGTCGTTCTCTTTGCTCTTTCTTTTACATTGTCCATGATGAAGCTTACTGCCTTCTCAATTGCAATATCCTTCTTCATAGATTCTTTCTCTGCATCCTGGATATAGTCTTTGATCTTATCAACTTCCATACCATAAGCTGTAGCCATCTTTTCGATTTCTGCTTCTACATCAGCATCTGTAACTTCTAAGTTTTCATCCTTAGCAATCTGCTCTAATACGAGTGATGACTGAATTCTCTTAACAGCATCTGGACGAACCTGTTCTTTGAACTTGTCCATTGTCATGCCTGTAAACTGCATATACTGTTCCATAGAAAGACCCTGCTGCATCATGTTGTTTGCAAAATCATTGATCATGCTGTTAACCTGATTGTCGATCATTGCTTCTGGAATGTCCATCTTAGCATCGTCGATGATCTTAGCGATTGCTTCATCTTCTTTTGTACGATGTGCGTCAGCTTCCTTACGCTCTGTCAACTTCTTCTTAACGTCTTCCTTGTATTCAGCAAGTGTATCAACTTCAGATACATCCTGTGCAAATTCATCATCAAGTTCTGGCAATTCTTTTGCCTTTACTTCATGAATCTTAACCTTGAATAAAGCTGGCTTTCCAGCAAGTTCTTCTGCCTGGTACTGCTCTGGGAATGTAACCTGAACGTCTACATCATCTCCGGCAACCTTTCCAACCAACTGATCTTCAAATGTATCAATGAAAGAATGTGAACCAATCTCTAAGTCATAGTTCTCGCCCTTTCCACCTTCAAATGCAACATCATCTACAAAACCTTCAAAATCGATTACAGCAGTATCGCCATTTTCGATTGGACGCTCTACAGATACTGTTCTTGCATTGTTGTTTCTCTGTGTCTCAACTTCAGCATCTACTTCTTCATCTGTAACGCTTGTGTCGATCTTTGTAACAGTAACACCCTTATACTTTCCAAGTGTAACTTCTGGCTTAACAGCAACTTCAGCTGTATAGATAAATGACTTACCCTTCTCTAACTGAACAACGTCGATGGTTGGCTGTGAAACGATATCAAGACCACTCTCATCGTATGCTTCCGGATAAGTTTCCTGTAAAAGAATGTTGGCAGCGTCTTCATAGAATACTTCTACACCATACATCTTCTCAACCATTGCTCTAGGCACTTTACCCTTACGGAATCCTGGAAGAGAAATGCTCTTCTTCTGCTTGTTGTATGCAGCGTCAAGTGCTTTCTCTAAACGCTCAGCCTCAATCTCAACTGTGAGTTTTGCCATATTCTTCTCTAATGTTTCAACCTGTACACTCATTTAATTCATTTCCTCCTTAAAATTGTAACTCATGTACTAATCACTTCTATAATAGATTTTCTATTATAAAAAGGGCAATCTGCCCTTGTGCAGTCATTGGGTAATTATATCACACCATTTTTTAAATAGCAATACGCAAAAATAGGGGCTTTTCAAGGCTTTTCCGCCTGAAGAACCCCTAAAATATATGTACCCTTGTATCAGTAAAGCAGCCCCGGGATATTCCCGAGGCTGCTCTCTAAGGTCTGGGCAAACTTATTTGCTCATTTCCTGTTCCTGTTTCATGATCATCTTCTTGACCATTTCACCACCGATAGAACCTGCCTGCTTTGATGTCAACTCACCGTTGTAACCATCCTTAAGTGGCACACCAATCTCGCTGGCAACCTCCTGCTTAAAACGATTCATGGCATCCTTTGCTTCAGGAACTGCCATTCTGTTAGAATTTGAGTTTGAAGATCCGCTCATGTTCATTACCTCCAGATTTATTTTAAGACAAATCTTCCGGCACCAACCATCCGTCCCTTGATGCCTCTGATAGAAGATTTATCTAATGCTAGTATGAACATAATTCGCGAAAATATAGTTGGAAATTATTAGTATCTTTTATTCATAATGATAAATAAATTTTTCACCAAGAGCGACTGCTGTCTCATGATCTGAAAAATACTCTACAATCGCAAGTGCAAATGCAATCGCTGTTCCCATACCACGGCTTGTAATAATATTGCCATCGCGTACCACGGCATCCGTCTGATACTGACACCCTGGCATTTTTTCAGCAAATCCAGGATAGGAAGTAGCTTTTTTTCCTTCCAGAAGTCCTACCTGACCTAAAACACTCGGGGCTGCACAAATTGCTGCAATCAGTTTTTCTTCCGCCGCAAACAACTTCAACGCATCTGTTACCTCTGGATTTGCCAGAAGATTTGGTGTCCCCGGAATACCACCTGGCAGCACAATACCATCATATTCTGCCCAGTTCACTTCTGAAATCAGCTTGTCTGCGCAAAAAGAAATATTATGAGAGCCTGTCACATAAGGGTCTCCTGAAATAGAAACCATATCAATTTCCATCCCGCCACGACGTAATACATCGACTACCGTAAGACCTTCAATCTCTTCACATCCATCTGCCATACAAATTGCTACTTTACTCATCCTTTATTCCTCATTTCTTTCTTATTTGTCTTTGCTTTCCATTCCTTCTCCACTGCGTTATAATATAGAAAAAACATAAAAGGAGCTTTTTATGGAAATTGAACGTAAATTTTTAATAAAAACATTGCCTTCTGATCTGGAATCCTATCCATCCAGCCACATTGAGCAGGCTTATTTGAATGAACAGCCCGTACTGCGCATCCGAAAAAAAGACGATACCTACATCCTCACTTATAAATCCAAGGGTATGCTTGCACGTGAGGAAAGTGAATTTTCTCTCACCCAGGAAGCCTATGAACATCTTCGCACCAAAGCAGATGGTAAAATCATCCGCAAAACGCGCTATTTCATTCCCCTTCCACCACACACGATTGAGCTCGATGTATTTGAAGGCGATATGGCGCCTCTTATCATGGCTGAAGTAGAATTTGCTTCTTTAGAAGAAGCGGATGCCTTTCTTCCACCAGAATGGTTTGGCACCGATGTCACCATGGATCGCCGTTACCACAATGTGAATATGGCTCTGTATCAATAATTTATCTGGCGCGGTTTAATTCATACCGCGCCTTTGTTCTTAAGCATGCTTCTAATTGCATAATCCGATCACTCAGACGTCCATCTTCAATGATCTCATCGATTGATGCCGCCATCTGGTTAATCAGATGGTCATCCAATTCCGCTTCCATATCTGTTACAATATCGTATTTTTTACTATAACTATCTGCATCTAAAAATGCCAGAAAATGTGGATTCACTCCCTGCAGCTCTTCGCCTGCTTCCAGATTCGGATTTTCAACAGTCTCTGTCGCTTTTTCTACCATTCCATCCTGCATCCGAACACTCTCTGTCTTTTTTCCCCGCGCTATGATAGCAGGTAGCACAGGTTCTTCTATCATAGCAAAACGATACTCCTGTTCCACATCCGGATATTTTTTATGATCCACCGGACTGATAAACATATCATATGGACGGATATATGTTCTATAATCTCCATATAGCGCCTGATATACAACGTACCATTCACCCGTCTCAGAATGTGTTGCAACCGTAACAATCTGATACATTTTGTTTTTGAAGTGCCGGTAAATTTCTCCCGGCATTGGTTTGCCCTGTGGCATACACTCACCTTCTATTCTTTCTCATTTATTTTATAAAATCATTGGTACCGTAGATACATTTTGCCAGTTCATCTGTCGCAAAATCTACAACAACAATACCATAGCAGGTATTTTCTTTCCAATCATATGACACCAGATAATCATTGATCGTGCTGGCATATTTCTTCGGATGCCCTACTTTACCACTTCCACTTGTCGATGTAAAGTTGATAGAAAAGGTATCATCTGCTGCCTGGCAATTCTCCAGATTATCTACAATCGCATCCAGCTTATCTGCCGTATCATAATTGTAGCGATCCTGTACCCATAAAGAAGTGGTGTCATTTACCATGGACAACACATATGGAACATCTACGACGGTACGGTCTCCCTGATCTTCCCAGTAAAAGTGCAGACCACTTCTACTTTCGCCTACACCCATTTTATCTTCAAAGCGTGTTGTCAGAACAATCTTTCCTCTTGCCTCATCCAGTGTTGGAATTTCATTAGCAAGATACCACATATCCGCATTGGCATCGATCTGTTTGTATAATAATTTTTGTACTTCTGCTACGTCATCTTTGCTATTTTCCGCTTTCATGCACATGATTACGGTCTCCGTTGGATTCTCCTCCAAAAAAGCATACACATCACGCAGCACATCAGAAAGCGTCAATGCTTTTGCGAAAAGAGAACCGCTCTTTTTACATTTTGAGAAGTTATGTTTGAGAATTAATGTCTGCTCCTCTCCCTCTCCATCTAGTACCAGACGCATATCCATATAACGATAGCCATCCTCTAACTGCTCTGCCACACTCGTATTCTGACACTGGAAAACATAGCGCAAACCTACATATTGTGTACATGTATCATGTGTTCCGGGAATCGAGATGGCACTTAGCATCGTTTCCCCATCGATGTCTGCCATCCAATTTGTTGTCTCTTTCTCTGCCGCCTGTACCTGCGTTTGTCCCAATCCGCCAAAAATTGATAGTGATAACATCACAGCAAGACAAACTGCACTCCATTTCTTAAAAATCCCCCTCATATCGTTACTTTCTCCTTTCCACAATTGTTATGAGCCTTTCGCCGATAACATATTATGTTGCTATAATTAATAAAGTATAGCATATCTGCCTCTTCCCGCCCATAAAAAAGCAAAAAATTTACTACTTTTCTCTTATATATATTATAATAGAAAGAAATTTAGGAAATAACCTACAGAAAGGAATTTTTATGATCGACCGTCATTCATTATTAGCACTTAATTTTTACAAAAGCTCTCCCTTTACCGGAAGTGATGGTAATATGCGCTACCGCGTTGAAAAAATAGAACTTCCTCTTCCGGATTCCGAAGAGACCGAAAAAAAATTACAAGCAACCATCTGGCCCGGTCCGTTTGCCTTTGCCAAAACGGATGATGATAAAAAAACGCATCAGATTGCTGACTTTTCGGAAGAAGGCTTATGTGAGCTCGTCGAGTGGCTAAACAAAAAACAGCCGGAGTTTTAAAACTCCAGCTGTTAATTTTTAACCTATTTTTATCTCTTTGCATGCATAGAGAATGCATCCATATCATAGTGATCCAGATTTTCGTGAATACCACGCTCATCTGCCTCAGATATGATTGCGTCACGATTCTTCTTAAAGGATGCCTGTGGACGGAATGCACTTGGACCACCAACACAACCACCTTCACAAATCATACCCTCGATGAAATCTTCCGGCAATCTTCCGACTTTCATCAAAAGCAATGCTTTCTTACACTCTGCTGCACCATTGCACTTATTTACAGTTGCGGCAATCTCATCATCGCTTTCTTTCAGACTCTGTAATACAGCTTCTGTAACGCCACCAGCGTTTGCAAAACGTTTGCCATAAACAGAAGATTCCTGATATGTATTATCATCTTCTTCTAATTCGATATCCTTCGCACGCATCATAGCGCGGATTTCACTGTATGTCAGTGCATAATCAGCATTTCCTTCAATTGCATGATCCTTAACTTCTGACTTCTTAGAAATACATGGTCCGATAAATACGGTTACTGCATCCGGCTCTTTTGCCTTTAACATACGCGATACCGCACACATCGGTGAAATCGTGGTAGAAACATTGTCAATCAATTCCGGATAATGTTTCTTAATCATGTTTACAAATGCCGGACAGCAGGATGTGGTCATCTTCTTGCCATTCTTGTATGCCTCTGCCCATTCCTCTGCTTCGTATGCAGCTGTCATATCTCCACCGAGACCTACTTCTACTAAATCGGTAAATCCAACCGCCTTCATCGCTTTCTTCCAGCTATTCATTGTAATGTTTTCGCCAAACTGACCTTCTGTGGCTGGTGCAACAAGTGCATAAACTGGATGCTCTGACTTGATTGCTTTGATTACATCTACAATAAAGGTCTTAGAACCAATGGCTCCAAATGGACACTTATGGATACAAAGTCCACAGCGGATACATTTTTCCTCGTTGATCACAGAGATACCATTCTCATCATAGCTAATCGCATCTACCGGACAACTAAATTTACAAGGACGCTTCAATGCAGCAATGGCATGATATGGACATGCCTGTGCACATTTACCACATTCCTTACATTTGGAAGCATCGATATGAGAACGATGACGTCCCATCTCAATGGCACCAAAATTACAAGCATTGATACATGCCTTTCCGATACAGTTCTGGCAGTTGTCTGTAACAACATAGCTTGAGATTGGGCAATCTTCACATGCAGAGCTGATTACCTGCACGATATTACCATCGTCATTCATACCCGGTGCCTTACCTTCCGCTAAACGGACTCTCTGGCGAATGATCTCTCTCTCTTTATAAATACAGCAACGGAATTGCGGTGTTGGTCCTGGAATCAAAGCCTCAGCGATACCGTCTCTCTTTTCTTCCAGTTCATCTGCAAATGCTAATTTGGCTACTTCATAAAGTACATCATGTTTGATCTTAATTACATTTTCGTCAGCATACATTTGGTATGTGTCCTCCCTTTTTCTCTCATAACTTTCTTTTGTGGTTTCCTATTACTCTTGTCAAAAAAATAACAATCTTATAAATGTAATATAACACGCATCACAAAAACTGTCTATAAATCCTGCGTATGTATTGAAAAAAGACCAAATATTATCGCAATCTCTTGTTGATCTTTTGTTTGGCTTTCATGTCATACATACGGCTATCCGCAAGCATGTACACCTTTTGTACCGTTCCCTCCGGACATTCACTATTTTTTGCAACGCCATAAGCCGCTTCTATTGTAAAAATGAATTCGCTGGATCTGCGTTTTTCCAAACGAACCATTTTACTCAGACAAGAGTCAATCTGCGGGAACTGTTCCTCCTGCAAAATAACCAAAAACTCGTCTCCACCCATACGATACACTTCACCAATGCCTGAAAAAGCTTCTTTTAAAACAGAAGCAAACTCCTGTAAGAGCAAATCCCCCTGCACATGTCCCAAAGAATCATTGGTTTCTTTTAAGCCATTAAGATCCAGATTAATCAGTGCATAATCCTGATCTCCTGCATCGAGTTCATCAAAACGCTCATTACATTTGGTACGGTTAAATGTCTTACACAATTCGTCGTGGTAAGCCCGCTCTGTCAGCCACTCCTGCTCCGCCTCATAAACAAGCAAATCATATACATAGAAGATATAGCTGACAATCAGCATAATGATAAAAAACAACGTTCCTACTGGCATGACACTGTTGTTAAGGGCATGGACATCCGGCATAATATATTTTTGCAAATAGAAGCGCATCAAATCAATGGCAACACTTGCACAAAGAATTCCCGTCCCAACATGTAGCGCTTTTTCCGATGAATTCCATTTGCGTCCTCTTTCATATCCTGTAATTGCAATCAGTGCAAAAGATACACCACCAAACAGATGAAAATATTCCAACAATCTCGGGTAATGTTCAATATTTGTAAAATGTAAGATAGATGCTACCACAAAGAAAATCCCCATTAGCATTGCAGATGCATAAATCACCTGCTGTTTCCATGCAGCGCTCTTCTTCCGCAAATCTGCTGTCATTAAAATGACGCTGACTGCTGCCAGATATAAGCTCATGTATTCAACGGTTGTATTCGCTTCCAGACTGATTTTGAAGATTTCAAAAATCTTCAAGTTGCACATAGACCATACGCCCATCAGAAAACTGAAAATCCCGATATAAAGAAGTCTCTCGTACACTCTGCTGTAGCAAATTGCTACAGAGCTAACAACCGTAACAACCGCACCCAACAAAATCAAAAATACATCAATAAAAGTTGCCACTGTATTCTGTTTTGCAAATTCACGATAAACATCATTCGTCGACATAAGCGTCGGATTGTCAATGCTCGTAAATACATCCGGCTCTCTGGTTTCCATAGTAATTGTCACATCTTTACCCGCTGCATCGTCCGGTAATGTTATGAAATGATAGCCACTACCCACTAATTTGTTCTGTTGCGCCAGTTCCTGTCCATAATGATACACGCTAACATCATCCACTTTGACTTCCACGGTAGAAAGATAGCAAAGCATTGTCATTGCCTGCGAAGGTAATAACTCTTCTGGAAGCTTTCCCTTTAAGACAATGATATCTCCCACTTGTAAATCTGAAAATCTATAGTCTTCGAGTGTTGGCTGCTGCGCGAGTTCCTGCCCATTGACACTCACAGTCCATCCCGTTGCCATCTCCTCTACTTGTGAAGGCTCTGCGTTACGCAAAAGCGTCCATCCGAAAAAGGCAATCCAGATGATTGTAACCGTCGCTGATAAAAATGCCTCAACTGCTTTTAAGCCTCTCCTTTTTCGTTCTGTTCTCATCCCCATAAATCAAAATCCCCCTTGTATGCATTCCCATATAAAGATTGTACCATATCCCCTCCATTCCCACTATGTAAATTCATTATTTTTCCTACTTTTTACTTACTTTTCTCTATTTTTTTACACAATATGATATACTAATTTTATCACGAAATCAGGAGATTCCTATGAGAAAACATGCAAAGCGAAAAAACAAGGGGCTGCGCTTCCTGTGTGGACTTGTTCTTTTTTTGATTACCATCAGTGTCATTGGCACTGTTCTTTTATTACGTCATAACCTCAGTGTAACTTTTACACCGGTTTCATACAGCGAAAGTAACGAAGCTATCACCAATCCTTATATTGGCTGGTATCACACCTATTCATATGAAATAACAGAAGATACCACTTTTGACCCAGCCACCGTAGATTATGCCATGGCACTCGACAATGCCACACGCTTATGTCTGCTGCAAATCAACCTGGATCATTATACGCAAGATGCCATTTCTACTCATGGCATTGAGGATATTCGCTCCATTCTAGACAAATGGAGCACTACTGACAAGCAGCTGATGATTCGTTTCTGTTACAATACCGGCGAAGAAAATGCCACAAACGAGCCGCAGGATCTTTCCATTATTTATCGTCACATGGAGCAGCTATCTACAGTGATCAACGACTATGCGTCTCGTATTTATATATTGCAGGGTGTTTTTCTTGGAAAAAATGGCGAAGCCTTGTCTTCTGGTTTGCTGACAACAGATTCTCTTGCTGATTTGAACCACTATTACGCTTCACTGACCAACAACAATCTGTTTCTTAGCGTACATGACGCCGGTCAATATTTACAGGTGATTGGTCAAAATGAAATTCCGCCGACCTTATATACTTCCGATAAGACACTTTTTTATCGCATTGGTCTAAGTAGCGATACGCTGGCTATGAATATGACACCTGCTGAACAAAATGCCACTGCATCCATCGCATCTTTTGCCCCATGTGGAGGAGCCATTGCTAACGATTCTCTATTGTCAAATGTCGCTGGTGCTATCACCCGACTTGAGATGGGACACATTTCTTATCTGAATGCCGATCAGGATGCAGCCATTTTAAATGATTGGAAAACAACAAGCTATACCGGTGATGATGCTTACAACGGTCTGACACTATATGATTATGTCACAACGCACTTAGGATATCGCTATATCGTAAAAGATGTATCGCTTTCCTTTGACACCTGGAAAGATACGGATGGTGCTCTTACACTGACGATGGAAAACATTGGCTTTTCTAATGGCTATATGCCATATGACATCAGTCTTTTCATCCGCAACCAGAATACAGAAGAAATGATTTCGCTTCCTTTGGATACGGACAATCGCTCCTGGAATCCGAAAGAACCGGTAACCATTACACAGTCTCTTGCTTTACGTGATTATGACAAAGGCACCTACAACCTTTATCTTTTACTGCGAGATCCAGCCTCCGGAGAAATCATAAAACTGGGAAATACCATGCCGCTTACCTCCAACGGCTATCTCCTGGGCACACTGACACTGGAATAAATTCATAATTTCATTGCAAAATGTTTACAATTCTCTTGACTTCAATTCTAAAAACAGATAGAATACTATTTGCGCGCAGGAATGGCGGAATTGGCAGACGCGCAGGCTTCAGGTGCCTGTGGTAGCAATATCGTGTGGGTTCAAGTCCCATTTCCTGCATAAAAAAGGAATCCTTTACGGATTCCTTTTTATTTTCCTAATACAAATATTTCTGTTCGAATTCTTCCACGCATAATGGTTTATCAAACAAATAACCTTGCAGCATGTCCACATTCATCCCTTTTAAGGCATCACATTGATGTTTTTCCTCAACGCCCTCTACACATACATGCATATGAAGTGCATCAGCAAGTTGGGAGACTGATTTAACAAAGGCATCGGAAAAGAGGTCCTCTCCTACATCTTCCACAAAGCAACGATCAATCTTAATGACATCAATTGGCATACTTCGAATATGATTCAACGAAGAATATCCTGTTCCGAAGTCATCCAATGCCACACGCACGCCGAGACTCTTGATGCCGCGCAAAACCTGCTGCATCCGTTCCATATCATTGATGGCAAGCCCTTCGGTCACTTCCAATGTCAGGTTTGATGGCTCGATACCTGTTTCTTCCAAAGCCTTACGGATCGTATCGATAATATCCTTTTGCGACAATTGAATGACAGACAAATTGACGTTAACCTTATATTCCGGATGTCCAAAATCATTCCAGTACTTACAGCGTTTGCATGCCTCCAATAAAACATGGCTTCCAATCTGATTGATCAGTCCCAAATATTCCGCCAAGGCGATAAATTCAGAAGGCATCACAAATCCAAGTGTCGGCGAATTCCAACGCACCAATGCCTCCGCTCCGCAGCAAGGACGTTCCGGTTTACTGATATCAATCAGAGGCTGATAATACACTTCAAACTCCTCGCAACCATGTTCTACCGCCTCACGCATACATTTTTCCATATCCAGGCGCTCTACGGAACTGGTACACTGGTTATTATTATAATATTCTACACGATTCTTTCCCTGGCTCTTTGCCCAATGCAGTGCGATATCCGCGCGCTGTAACAGCAAGGACAAATCAATACCATCCTTTGGAATATACACCACGCCCATACTCATGGTGCAATAGTATTCTGTTCCCTGCAATAGCCACGGACGTGAAAACAAGTTACAAATATGACGAATCATGGTATCTTTCTGCTGCATATGGCGATTGGTGACAATAATCGCAAATTCATCACCACCAATGCGATAACAATGGCCATTCACGCCATCCACATGCACCAGCGCATCTGCCACATTCTGCAATAACAAATCTCCCACATGATGTCCTAAGCCATCATTGATATGATTAAAATCATCTAAATCAATATAAAGGACGGCACTCTCTCCGCCACTGCGAACCGTCGCATGGATTTCTTTGTTTAAATCTTCTTCAAAACGCATGCGGTTATACAGACCGGTCAGATAATCTTCATTTGCCTGATGTTCCACCCGCTCCTGATAACGCTTTGTAGTAGAAATATCATAAATTGTTGCCAGGCGCACTTCACTTCCATCCACCCAGCCAATTTTTGAAAAAGAAACTTCCAACCATCTGTCACTTCCAAGTGCATGGTACTCATGCAGCCCATCCATGCCATCTGGTGAAATCATAAACACTTTTCGCAGCTGCTCCCGGTCTTCACTCGTCAATGCCATATCCTTGAATGCTTCATTCGCATATAATACCTTTCCGGTATCTAAATCATTGACACAAATACCACAGCCCGCATTCTCTAAAATTGCTTCTAAGGCCGCGTATGAGCTTGCCAGGGAATTTTTGGTAATCCGCTTCACAAGAATTGTCTGTGTAATACACTTAACATCATTTAAGAAACGCAAATCTTCCACACTCCATTTGCGTTCCGTATCCATCATGGTAAAACACAGATACATGCCACATTTGCCATTGACATTCAGTGGCAAAAAGACACCACAACGGATGCCATACTTTGTAAAAAAGTCCATAAATGGTTTTGGCATAATGGTCTCAGATGAAATCGTATATGGTCTGCCTGTCATAAATGGAATATCTGCCTTTGGTATAATGCCAAAGTCTCGCATATATGCATGGTCTTCCGTATCTGCCCACTCACAAATCATTTCTACATTTGCCTCATCCGGCTGTACTTTTAAAAGTGCTGCATTTGACAACGAAAGATAGGTTCCCACACGCTCTAGAATATCTTCCATAATCTGTGCAAACGTCACATCAGATTCCATCATCTTTAATATCTCTGTGAGTACTTCTGTTTTTTGCAACAGATACTCCATATGCTTTTCATTTGCTTCTAATTGCGCGATTTCTTCTGCCTGCGCTGCCAGATGGAGCTTGTTTGAAAAGTAATTTCTGGTCAGAACATCCAGTAATGCAATCGCTGCATCAAATGCCTTAGCTGTCGTTCTCCGGATTCCTGCCGGCACTTCGTCCTCTGCACTAAGCATTGTGTCGTCAATGGCAACTAACACCCACGCACCATAGAATCGGTTCTCTTCACCACGGATGGCGATTCCACGCAATTGTACATAAGGAACTGTTGCTTCAACAGCAATGACGTCTTCTCCGTCCACATCCGAAAAACTGGCAATGAGATTTCGCTGCGTTGCCACCGGAAATACACGGTCGATGAAAATCTGTTCTTCTTTTGTCCCGGAAAATGCTGTCAAACGCTGCATATCTCTGCTGACGCACACGCAATACACCTTTTGTGTTTCGCAAAACTGATCCTGCATCATCTGCATCTTTTTCCAATCCAGACCACTCATCACTTCTTCTTTTTGCTGTTGTGTTTTCTGTCCTTCGTCTTTGACGTACATATTTTATCCTCTTTTTTTCAAAATATAGATCTGTTCCCGACCACGCATTGGTATCTGCCGCACAAGCTGAAATTCATCGTGCAAACGCAATTGTTTTTTCAAAGCCTGCTCCTCCGTTGAAAGAGCAAAAATCATCGCATCCTCTGCGGTAATCTCACTTGTCTTGTCAAAAAAACGTTGATAAAAACAGTCCACTTCTTCCCGTTCTTTATGTTCCATACGCGGAAATTCCGTAATCACTTCTTCCATCAAATAGCTTGATGTAAAATCAAAATAATCACGATTGATAAAATAAATGGATACCTTTGCTTCCTCTGCATCATCTCTTGCATACGCAATGGCTTCCCCATAAGTATCTATTCCATACACATCGCGTGTACGTTTCTTTTTCATACGCTCAATCAGAAGCGTTCCCACACCACAGAATGGATCAATGACATGTGCATTTTCCTGCAGATATGGTTCAATCCATTCCACCATCTGCGCCGCAATGATTGGCGACATCGAGGTTGGGAGCACATGTTTTCGATAAGAAAAACGATTTGCTTCACACCCTGATAATCGCGCGTACACTACATAAGTACCGTCTTTTTTTTGCTTTGGAAGTAACTCCACAATGGCATCCTTTGGTCTGTTCTGCAATCGGTTATCGCTGCTTTTTTCAATATCGTACGCTATCTGCTTTGTCTTTTTACTTTCAACTTCTGTTCCCATACGAAGAGCAAATGGATACTGTTTCTTTTTCCCATATACTTCTTCTAACAACGGCAGCAGTTCGGATACAGTGATTGCCTGCGCCAGATTTTTTTCTGCTGCAATTGTCTGGCTGCGAAATCGTATCACAAAAAGTATTTCCCGATAGATGCGCAGCGGCTGTAACATATCCAGTGTATCTGTAACCACCCGGACACCTCTTGGCACAACGCGTGCATCTGTGTATCCAAGTTCTTTTACCTGCTCCAGTAAAATTTCCTGCATATATGGTTCTGTCGTAAGAATCAATGGATGCTTCTTTTTGATGCCACCGAAAATATAGGTTTCTTTTTTTTCATACTCTGCTAACAATGCATCCATCTGTTCTAATAACTGTCTGATATGCTTTTTGTCTTCCTCTGCGACATCCTGCTGCTGCAGGCGTTTTTGTTCCGATACGATCTCATCCAGTAACGACTGACAATCATACGATGCTAATGCCTTAATGTATGCATTCCAGACAAACTTTGTCTGTTCCTTTCGATAAGAATCCCACAGTGCATCGCGTACCATTTCCCAATCTGATAATTTGCAGATCTCGTCTGCCAGATCGCCCAGCAAAAGTGCAGCATTTTTTCTTGTCTTTGCATCCTCATGCAAAAGCAGGTCCTGTAAGCGTTTCACCAGCTTTTCATCAGCGCATTCTGCCATCTGTACTTCTTTTTTCTGTAATCTGCTTCTAAGCTCACTCAAAAGAGAACGTACATCCTCTTTTTCCATAATTTCACTTAATAATTCTTCTAATCCCATGATTCATCCTATTTCTTTTCTTCCCATGTACCAAGACGCATGGATGTACGATATTTTCGTGGCGAAATGCCATATGTTTTCTGAAATAATCTGTGAAAATAACTAATATTTTCATAGCCTACAGCCACTGCGATATCTGCCACCGTAAGCCCCGATGTCTCTAACAAATATGCTGCCTGACGCATGCGCTTTTGTTGTAAGAGTGCTGTGTAAGTAGAGCCGGTAAACGTATGAATGGCACGGCTCAGCCAATAGACATCATAATGAAGCATATTTGCCAGCTCGGATAATTCTCCATCTCTATAATGTTCTTCAATATAGCGATATACCGACATCAGAAGTTCCTGATTTTTATTATCTTTGCCGACATGCACCAGATCCGTATAATTCATCAGTTGCAACAGCAGCAGCCCCATGGTAGCCTGATGAATACTGCGTTTGTTTGGCTGCTTGTTATGGATCGTCCATATCAAATTTTCCATCAGATTTTGAATCGGCAAAACGTCCGCCACTTGAAAGTGAAGATAGCTGACATCTGCATCCTTACTCTTCAGACAATCTAGTACAAACTTTCGAACCAGATTTTCTTCTTCCCCCATCATAGAAAGCGCATAATCGAAAAACGCCGGCAAAATGATAAAATTAACAGCAATATCATCTTCTCCTGCCGGATAGATTTCCTGCGCTGCATTCTGATTTAAAAAAAGAAGTTCGCCTGTTCCCAGTTCAATCCGGTCACCATTTACAATATGTGTCGTATGTCCGGAACACATATAAATCAATTCCACATAATTATGTGTGTGCTGGGGAAAATGTACAAAACGCGTATGCGTGCGGATTTCAATCGTCTTACCACTTTCAATCAGGCGCTTATAATCCACCATTTGCGTCTCTGGTTCCATATAGATGCCACGATTGACATCACCGTTTCCCTCGCGGTACTCACGCTCTTCCCTGCTTATTTGCCGCAGCTCATTCAGTAGTTCTTGATTCATCCGCTTCCTCTAATCTGCGCCAGTCTTCCTCGCGCATTTTATCCTTAAGACGATGTTCTTTTAAATATCTACGAACAAAACAAAGTAGCACAATACTGATGGTCGAAATCAAATCATCGACCGGTGTTGTCGTTGTCACGACAATCATATGACGCGCCACCAAAAAGATAATGGTTTCTAACACATTGTCTGCGGTCGGGCGGCATAACATTTTGATAAATTCCACGCCGATAACAACAACAAATACCTGTTCTATAAACTCTAACATTGCACCGGTATCCGCGCGATTCTGCCACAACTCACTCACATGTGGTATCAGTGCAAGCAATGCGATCACAACAGCAATAAATACAAAAATCGCAGCAATGAGCTCCAAAATATGACAAATTTCAGAAACCCACTTCTTCACATATCCATACAGCTTATCAAACATACATACTCCTCTTCCTATAAAAATTCTAATATCCCAATTAAATATTATCGTACTTGCCATTGCCTTGTCAATGGTTCCACCTGCGTTTTGGTGCACGCAAAAATGCCCGGTGAAATCCATCCACCGGGCATGTCACTTTTTTACTCTGCAATTACTCTACAATCTGTGTCCATCCATAAGGGTCTGCAATCTTACCCCACTGAATACCAGTTAAGGTATCGTATAATTTCTGTGTCAATTCTCCTGTCTTTGCATCGTTTATGACTACAACATCATCCTTATAACGGAGCTCACCAACTGGAGAAATAACAGCTGCGGTACCTGTTCCAAAGACCTCTTCCAATGTACCATCATGACCTGCTTTCATCAGATCATCGATAGAAAGGCGGCTCTCATGAACGGTATAACCCCAATCACGAAGCAAATGGATCATGGAATCTCTCGTTACACCTGGAAGAACGGTTCCCTCGATTGGTGCTGTATAAATTTCACCGGCAATCTTGAACATAATGTTCATGGTACCTACTTCTTCGACATATTTACGCTGTTCTCCATCTAACCAAAGAACCTGTGCATATCCCATTTTCTCTGCCTTTACCTGACCAAGAATAGAACCTGCATAGTTACCACCACATTTTGTAAATCCAGTACCACCCTTCACAGCACGCACCAGTTCATCCTCAACCAGAATCTTCACCGGATCAAGACCAGTTGCATAATAAGCGCCTACCGGGCAGCAGATAATCATAAACTTGTAAGAAGAAGCCATGTGTACGCCAAGTGCTGCTTCTGTAGCGAACATAAATGGGCGAATGTACAAAGATGTATCCGGTTCTGATGGCACCCAGTCTGCTTCCTGTTTTACCAATGCTCTAACAGCCTCTACAAACATATCTTCCGGAAATGCCGGCATACAGAGTCTTGCATTTGAATTAATCATACGTCTTGCATTCATCTCTGGGCGGAATAACTGAATCTTTCCTTCAGAAGTACGATATGCCTTAAGACCTTCAAATGTCTCCTGTGCATAATGAAGTGTCACACATGCCGGATCAAGTTCGATTGGTCCTTGTGGTACAATTCTGGCATCGTGCCATCCATCTTCCTTGCTCCAGTCCATAACAAACATATAGTCTGTCATGTATTTTCCAAAGCCAAGATGCTTCTGATCTGGTTTTTCCTTTAACTGCTTACGTTCCTCGAATCTAATTTCCATGATTTCTTCCTCCATATATTGCATAATCGCAGATGAAATCCTGCAAAATTTCTCTGTTTGTACTATTATCTTCCTCTTTATCTGCCTTGTCAAGAATAGCTCTCATAAATATCCTGCATGTACACATAATTATCACAATTTTACCCAATACATTCTCTGTATGGTTCTTGAAAGCACTCCCCAAAAATAATATAATAAGAAAAAAGTACGAATGGAGATTCATTATGCACACATTTCAACCTTATCCTATGAATATGTTAGAATTTAACCCTTTCCAAAAGATTGGCAACGAATGGGCTGCTGTCACTGCGGAAGCTGATGGTAAAGTCAATGCCATGACAGTCAGCTGGGGCGGTGTCGGTGTGATGTGGGGCAAAAATGTTGCCACCATCTACATCCGCGATTCCCGCTATACCAAGGAACTCATTGATGGTAGTGACACCTTTTCTATCAACTTCTTCGAAGACAATCACATGCACAGCACACTAAGTTATCTCGGCAAAGTGTCCGGCCACAATGAAGACAAGATTGCCGGTGCACGCCTGCACATCAATCATATGATGGATACACCATTTTTAGACGAAGCCAAATTTGTTATTCTCTGCAAGAAATTATCTGCAACACGCATGACAGCAGATCAGTTTATTGAACCAACCATTGCAGACAAATGGTATGCTGACGGTGATATGCACACCATGTACATTGGCGAAATTGTCGATATTTTAGTTCGTTAATCGTTACCGCCATAACAGAAAATCCCGATTATAAGTCACTTCTTATAACCGGGATTTTTATGTAACATTATTCTTCTGCAATTGTATTTTTTAGCATTTCCACCTTACTGTGCAATCTGCCAATGGTCTCTGAAAATTCCTGAATGGTAGAGTAAATCATCTCTGCACCATCCACACCGTTTCCTGACAATTCAAAAACGCGATTGGTATTCTCTGAAACGCTGACAACACTATTTACAATCTGTGCTGTGTTATTGGACACTTCATTTACCCCATCAATGATGCCATCTACCATTGTCTTTAACGCACCAACGTTTTTCTTGGTCTGTTCAAAACTTCCATTTACATCATCGATTTTTGTATTCTGTAACTGGATACCCTCCACACAACGGTTCATCTTTTCTACAGACTGGTTCGCAACCAAAATCAGTTGGTTCATAATCTGTGTAATCTCTTCGGTAGAATGTTTGGTCTGTTCTGCCAAAGTACGAATCTCATCTGCAACAACCGCAAAGCCTTTTCCGGCTTCTCCTGCTCTTGCTGCTTCAATGGATGCATTCAAAGCCAATAAATTCGTCTGGCTTGAAATAGCAAGAATCGCATCGGTAATACTGGAAACACCTTGAATCTGTCCTACCAGATCGGTAACAATCTGATTGGTGGCTTCAATGTCTGCCGATACTTCCTGTGCCTGTGTACGCATATCCTCAGATAACTCTACACCTTCGCTGACTTTTTCATATACATCCTGTGCATTCTGCTGTACGCGTTCTGCACTCGCCTGTGTTTCCTGCACAATACCATAAATATTCTGTGTCAGTTCCGACTGATGGTTCATCTCTTCACTATTGACCGATGAAGCCGATGAAATATCGCTCAGCGCACCCTTATTTTCATTTGCCTGCTCTGTAATATTGTGCATTCCATCTGTAATAATATGGAAATTGTCCAAAATATCCTGCGAGATTGCCCCCACCTGATTTGCCACCTGAATTGCTTCATTGGTCTGCTTTTGAATCTGATCCATATTTTCTTTGGTTGCATAATAAATACGAAGTACCGTATACATACAAAAGAGACCAAATAAAATAGTAGAAATCAATTCCAATGCCGCATCATCCGGCGACATCTGTCCTCGCATCATGCTCAGGCCAATATCAATGATATTTACAATCACCGTTGCACCTGTGCCATAAGCTACCAGTCGTACATTTTGATACACAATCAAAGCATATACAGTAATAAATACTACCGGGTAAATCTTCACGCTCGATGTCAGACTAACAACGATAAACGGTATCAGATAGGTAAATGACATCTTAATATGTGTGTTTTCTCCTTTACCCTGTGTGACCCCCAAAAATACAGCCATCGCATAACAAACCGCCATCACGACCAGTCCTACTATGGTAACCGAATGGGTAATCAACATAATCATCACCCATCCAAGCAATGACACCCCATAAATCCCAACACCAAGCTTATTTGATCTTGCTGTCTGTTCCGGTGTTAATGCAATTGCTTTTTTTTGCTTCTTCTCTCCTGTAGCCATACATTATCCCCTCTCATCAAAAAAGACTACTCCTGCTCTTCCAACTCCAGGCCTAATTCATCTAACTGTTTTTTATCAACCGGTGTTGGTGCCTCGGTCATCAGGCAAGATGCATCTTTTACCTTCGGGAATGCAATCACATCACGAATGGACTCTGCATGCATCATGAGCATAATCATACGATCCAAACCAAAGGCAAGACCTGCATGTGGTGGTACACCATAAGAAAAAGCATCTAATAAGAAACCAAATCTCTCATGCGCTTCCTCATTGGTAAATCCAAGAGCATTGAACATTTTTTCCTGCACATCACTCTGGTAAATACGGATACTTCCTCCGCCAAGCTCACAGCCATTTAATACAATATCGTATGCTTTTGCACGTACTGCGCCTGGATCTGTTGTCAATTTATCAAGATCTTCTTCATATGGCATAGTAAATGGATGATGCATTGCCACATAACGGTTCTGATCATCTGACCACTCAAACTGTGGGAAATCGACTACCCAAAGGAATGCAAATTCGTTTGGATCATATAAGTTGAATTCTTTTCCTAACTGCAAACGTAAAGAGCCTAACACTTCCCAGACAATCTTATTACGGTCTGCTGCAAAAAGAAGCAAATCTCCCGGCTGTCCATCCATAGCTGCCACCAAAGCTGCCATTTCTTCCTCTGTCATAAACTTTGCAAAAGATGATTTGTAAGTACCATCTTCATTGATTGCAAGATATGCAAGTCCCTTCGCACCACAGCCTCTTGCGTGATCTACAAGCTTGTCAATCTTTTTGCGGGACATAGCCCCCTGTCCTTTTACGTTGATACCACGAACACTTCCACCATTTTCAAGCGCTCCGGTAAATACGCCAAAGCCACAACCTTTTACCACTTCGGATACATCTACAAGCTCCATGCCAAAACGAACATCCGGCTTATCAGAGCCAAAGCGATCCATTGCTTCCTGCCATGTCATACGCTTCAAAGGCAGTGGAACTTCCACTCCAAGTGTATCCTTAAATACACGTGCAATCAGACGTTCATTAACATCTAAAACATCTTCCATGTCAACAAATGACATTTCCATGTCGACCTGTGTGAATTCCGGCTGACGATCTGCACGCAGGTCTTCATCACGAAAACATTTTGCAAGCTGGAAATAGCGGTCATAGCCAGAGCACATCAAAAGCTGCTTAAAAAGCTGCGGAGACTGTGGAAGTGCGTAAAAACTTCCCGGATGCACACGTGATGGTACAAGATAATCTCTTGCGCCTTCCGGTGTTGACTTCTGTAAAATCGGTGTCTCAATCTCAAGGAATCCCTCATCCTGTAAAAAGGCACGGATAACACCCATAACCTTACTACGCATCATCAGATTCTGCTGCAGATCCGGTCTGCGCAAATCCAGATAACGATATTTTAAACGTAATTCTTCCTTTGTCTGAATGCCGGATTCAATTGGGAAAGGTGGTGTCTGTGCCTCAGAAAGCACGCGCAACTCTGTTGCAAACACTTCGATATCACCTGTCTTTAAATTCTCATTCACGGCAGCAGATCTCTTCTGCACCTTACCAACAATAGCAACCACATATTCGCTGCGCAATGTGCCAGCCTTAGCAAATCCTTCGCTTCCAATCACAGGCTCATCAAATACAACCTGCATCATACCACTGCGGTCTCTTAAATCAACAAAAATCAAACTTCCTAAATTTCTTCTTTTCTGCACCCATCCCATCAGCGTTACTTCTTCGCCAATCATGGTGTTATTTACTTCTGTACATCGGTGACTTCTATGAAGTCCCTGCATAGACTCTGCCATGTCTTTCTTTCCTCCTGGTTAATCTCTATTGAAAAATTCTACGAATTCTTCGTAGCCTTCTTTTTGTAATTGTTCTTTCTGGAATTTCTTATTCTTATTCATACGAACAACCTGTACCTGCTGCCCGTTTTCTCTGGCTTCCTTCGCCTGCTGCAATACCGCGATCAGCTTCTCTGCCGGGTATTTCTTTTCCACCAGATAAGCCACCTTCTTTGGTCTCTCCGGGATTTCATATCCCTGCTCCATCAAAAGCAAAATGATACGTTCAAATCCAATCGAGAATCCACAGGCAGGTACATTCTGACCGGTAAACTTACCGATCATCTCATCATAACGGCCACCACCGCCACAAGATCCGCCAAATTCAGGAATGGCAATTTCAAAAATTGTTCCTGTATAATAACTCATACCACGCACTAAGGTCGGATCAAATACAAGCGCAAAATCAGCTGCTTTTGCTGCCTCAACCGTCTGCGCGATCTCCTGTAAATTGGTTGATATTTCTTCATCCAGATAAGTACCAAGTGTCTCCTGTAAGAAGCTCACGCCCTCAGATACCTTTTTCTTATCTGCCAATGCATCAAACAATCCAAGATATTTATCGACACTCTCCTTTGCATAACCATTTTCCAAAAGCTCTGCGGATACACCCTCGGTACCAATCTTGTCCATCTTATCCAGGGTAATAAAAATGCTATCGTAGTCCTTCTCTTCAAATCCGCTGTATGCTGCCATCGCTTTTAAAATACGGCGCTCATTGATACGAATTTCAAATTCGGAAAATCCAAGTCTTCCGAGTGTTGTTGTCGTAGCAAGAATCAGTTCGATTTCTGCCATATTCGATGGTTCTCCTAAGATGTCAATATCACACTGGGTAAACTGACGATAACGACCTCGCTGTGGTCGGTCTGCTCTCCACACATTACCAATCTGCAATGCCTTAAATGGGCTTGGCAGATCGTTAGCATTATTTGAATAGAATCTGCAAAGCGGCACAGTAAGATCATAGCGCATACCAAAATCCACGACATCATTTTCTTCTTTCGCAGTGTCCAGATGCAGCTTCTCACCTCTTTTTAACACCTTAAAGATTAATTTCTCATTTTCGCCTCCCTGCTTGTTGCTCAGATTCGCGATATTTTCCATACATGGTGTCTCAATCGGTGTAAATCCAAACTCACGATACGTTGTCTTGATTACATTTGTCACATAATCGCGGATTTCCATCTCTCTTGGCAGGATATCTTTCATGCCGTTGACTGGTTTCTTACTTAAAGCCATTTTACTTCCTCCAACTATTAAACATTTACACTTCATTATAATCCGTTTTAAGATGGTGCGCAACTAGAGATTACTCTCCTTTTGATTTACAGATTTTCTTAACCAGTTGCCGACATTTGTCAGGCAAATCAGAAGAACGATCAGAAACAGTCCCGGAATCATAATAATCCACCAGGATTTTGTCATAAGTGCCTTATCGGATAAAGATAACAGACTCCCCCAGGAAATAACATCCAGCGGCAATCCCATTCCCATAAAACTAAGTGTGGATTCTGTTACAATCGCAGACCGGATATTCATGACAACCATAAACATAATGGCAGAGATAAAATTCGGTCCGAGATGTTTTGCAAGAATATGGAAGAATCCTCCGCCCATACACTTTGACGCCACCACATATTCACTTTTTCTAATTTGTCTGACTTCGGTACGAACTACTTTTGCAATGCTGCACCAGTTAGTAATTCCAATAATAAAAGCAATCGAAAGCATCGTTGGATCTCCCAAAATCGCCTGAATAAAAATAATCAGAAGAAGAGACGGTATACTTAAAATAATTTCCGTCGTTCGCATCATGACCGTATCCACAATGTCCGATGCCAGTCCACTGATTGCCCCATATACTACTGCAAGAAATGTAGAAATAATCGTTGCAATCACACCGATAAACAAGGATATGCGACCACCATGCCAGATACAGGAAAACAAATCACGTCCCAGATTATCTGTTCCAAACAAAAACTGTCTGCATGGGGCTTTCGAATAGTTCATCAAATCCATATAGGAAGCATCCTGATTGGAAATCAAATCTGCACATAGACACCCCAACACAATGAGCCCAAGTATGACTAAAGATACATATGGTAATTTGCGTGCAGTTTTCTTTTCTTCCACAATATCTTCGTTTCTTTTTCCGGGTCCAACTATTTGAAATTTATCTTGTTTTTCCACTATATTGAACCTCCGATTTCTCCGTAATTTCGTTCGCCTTCATGCGAGGATCAATTTTTTCATTGATGGTTTGTCCTACGATGTTGCAAAAAATGATCACAATTCCTGTCATCATACAAAGTACCATTAACATATTATAATCGCCGTATCTGGCGCTTTCATAAGAAAGCATACCAATCCCCGGATAGGAAAATACCGTTTCCACAATATAGGTTCCTCCCAGAATATGCGGTACCGAAATCGCCATAATACTTACAATGGTTGGCATAACGTTCTTTAAGCAATGACGGAACAAAATGGTTTTTCTCTTCATTCCTACGGATTTAAAAAGTAGCACATAATCTGCGCGCACTTCCTCCAGCAATTTATTACGAATCATATAGGCGTAGTACCAGAGGTGTTCAAATATAACGACCGTCAGTGGCATAATCAGATGCAATGCCATATCTGCCACATCGCCTTCTTTTCCGACACTCATTGCGCCACTACTCGGCAGTAAGTGCAGCAGTACACTAAATACAAGAATCAAGACAAGCGCAAACCAGAATTCCGGTATACAGCTTGTGATGGTTCCAATGGTAGAAAGTATACGGTCCAGCCAGCTGTCTTCATGCATCGCGCAAAGTACACCGAGAAGAATCGCTCCGACAAAGGTCAGCACAAAACCAATACCACCAAGCAGCAGGGTATTGCCGATTCTCTTTTCAATGATTTGAAGAACATCCTGTTTGTATTTGTAGGAAATACCAAATTCCCCATGACTTGCATTTTGCAGCCATTTTCCATATTGCACAATAATGGGCTCATTTAATCCCAATCGTTCTCTTGCTCTATCCTTTTCTTCCACCGACATCTTTTCTGTCCGCTCGCCATAATAGGATTGCAGGGGATCTGTCGGTGTCAGACGTGCCATAAAAAATACCGCAACAGAAAGCACAAAGATACTGATAAAAAAGATAGCTGCCTTTTTCAAATAGTAAAGGATTTTATTTCTCTTCACTTACGTCCCCTCCTTCCTTTTGCAATACAAAGTGTCCGGGTGCCACTTCCACCAGCTGACCCTCTGTATCAAATTTCATAGCGGAGTAATCCGGACGTACCTTTTTTCGTTCTGCTATCGGATCGGGAATCGGAATGGCGGACAAAAGTATCTTCGTATAGGGATGCAGCGGATGTTCATATAATTCCGTCGTATCTGCAAGCTCTACCAGCTTTCCATGATACATAACACCAACACGGTCGCACAAGAACTCTACCATCGCCAGATCATGTGCGATAAACAAAATCGAAAAGCCATGTTCTTTCTGTAAATGACGGAACAAATTGATGATTTGTGCCTGAATGGACACATCCAAAGATGCCACCGGCTCATCTGCAATCAAAAGATCCGGTTCTGTGGTAAGTGCACGCGCAATGGCCACACGCTGTCTTTGTCCCCCCGACATCTGCGAAGGATATCGATTTAAAAACGACTCATCCAGTCCAACCGTCTGTAACTGAAAAGCCGCTTCTGCTTTCGCTGTTTTTCTTGCCGTTTTGATATGATTGATTTTCAACGGTTCACTGATAATATCTACTGCCTTCATTCTTTGATTTAAGCTTGATGCGGAATCCTGAAAAATCATCTGACGCTGCGTCTGCAAAAGTTTTTTATTTGCTTTAAATGCTGCGCGGTCTAATACATTGATACCATGAAAGCGAACAACGCCTGCATTTGGCTCATAGATGTTCATAATGCATCTTGCCAATGTCGATTTTCCCGAGCCGGATTCTCCTACAATCCCAAGAATCTCGCCCTGCTTAATTTGAAAAGAAACATCATCAACGGCTTTGATTTTTGTTTTTTTATCTAATTTAAATGCGTGGGTTAAATGCTCCACTTCTAGAATGTTTTCTGACATTGCAAGCCTCCCCTGAGATGATTCTCTACTTTTGGCGCTCTTTCATCCAAAAGCCATGTAGCCGCATAATGCGTATCTGAAATCTGAAACATAGGCGGAGCCTCTTCATAGTCAATGTCCAGCGCATATTGATTTCGATTGGCAAATGCATCCCCCCTGGGTGGATGTGATAACGATGGCGGCATTCCCGGAATCGTATATAAAGCGTCTTTTCCCTTGGAAAAAGCCGGCAGTGACTGCATCAATCCCCACGTATACGGATGCCTTGGATCATAGAAAATATCTTCCACGGTACCGATTTCCACAATCTTACCTGCATACATAATCGCCACGCGGTCTGCTGCACGGGCAACCACACCCAAATCATGCGATACCAATACCGTAGCTGTATGCAAACGGTTTTGAATTTCCCGCAGCAAATCTAATATCTGTGCCTGTATTGTAACATCCAAAGCGGTCGTTGGTTCATCTGCGAATAAAATGCGTGGATTGGATGCCAGTGCAATTGCCATGACACTACGCTGCCGCATACCACCTGAAAAATTGTATGGATACAGTTTCTGTCTTTCCACAGGATTTTCGATTCCAACCAGTTCCATCAGTTCAATAACGCGTTTTTCTACCTGTTCCTTTGACATATCTTTATTATTGATACGAATGGATTCCGCAATTTGTGCACCAATGGTATAAGTTGGGTCAAGTGCTGTCATCGGGTCTTGAAAAATCATAGAAAAAAATCCACCGCGCAGACTTTCCATCTGATGTTCTGTGTAATTTGTAATATCATTTCCTTCTATATAAATAGAACCTTCTGTAATTTTTCCATTCTTTGGCAGCAGTCCCATGATGCTCTTACAAAGCATACTCTTCCCACAGCCCGACTCGCCACAAACCGCAAGAATTTCCCCATCCTGCAATGAAAAAGATACATCTCTTACCGCTTTGACTGACTCACGACCTGCACCGATTTCTACAGAGAGATTCTCTACTTTTAGCAATTCCATATTTTTCCTCTTTTAACTGACATAAAGTAACCATAGACAGTGGAAAAAGGGGCTCGTTTCAAAGCCCCTTTCGCATACTGCTATGTCACACTTTTATTGGATTGTCCAATCACAAACATTCCAGAAAATACCTACACCGTGATGTCCAAGGACTGTATTTTCATCAATGCCTGAAATATTATTTGCAGCCACATACATTGCATCAATGTAACAGAAGAATGTGAATGCTGGTGTTTTTGCTAATTCCTTCTGGAATAATGCATACTGTTCCATTCTTACATTTTCGTCATCTGTCTCTCTGGCTGCTTTCAGATACTCATCTACCTTTGCATTCGAATACATCGAGTAGTTTGCGCCCTTATCTGTACCAAATACTTTGTATGTATGATCATCTGCGTCAAATGGAGAGCCCCATCCGATAATACAGCATTCCTGACCGCCCCAGTCAATGCCTTCTGCCGGAACTTCTGCCTTTACTTCAATGCCGGCTTCCTTTAACTGCTGTGCAACGATCTGTGCCATATCAATTCTTACCTGATCATCTGGAGATGCATCAATTGTAAATCCAATGCGCTCGCCGTTTCTTGTCCAGAAGCCTTCATCATCTTTTGTACATCCGGCTGCTTCAAATGCTTCTGCTGCTTTATCTAAGTTAAACTCATATTTTTCAACATCTTCACAGTTGTACTTATTTTTCTGTAATGGACTATACGCAATCTGTCCATGACCAAGCAATACAGAATCAATGATTGCCTGACGATCCACGCAATAGCTGATTGCCGGGATTAAGTCACTGTTTTTCTGCCAATACTCATTTGCAAAGTTATACAAAATACCTCTGTAATCAGAAGTACTCATCTGATATACCGTGTGATCCTTATCATCTTCAAATGCCTTTGCATCCTTTGGAGTAACCTGTGCAAGGTTTAATTCTCCTGACTGTAACTGCAATGCCTTT
Source organism: uncultured Lachnospiraceae bacterium (assembly GCA_934352055.1). GTDB lineage: Bacteria > Bacillota > Clostridia > Lachnospirales > Lachnospiraceae > Pararoseburia. The sequence continues at coordinate 29,738 of CAKRJY010000002.1, read as the reverse complement.
GCATTGTCATCATTTACAATCTTAAATACAACAGCATCAATCTTTGCAGGTCCTGCAAAGTAATCTTCGTTCTTTTCCAAAACAATCTGCTGTCCTTCATCCCATTTTGCAAGCTTGAATGGGCCTGTACCAACCGGATTTCTAAAGTAGTCTGACTCCTGCATATTCTCACCTTCCAGCAAATGCTTTGGTAAGATTGCCATTGTCATATAGTCAAGGAAAGCAACGTTTGGTGCAGAAAGCTTAAATGCGATGGTATAGTCATCAATCACATTGATTTCTTCTACATCTTCATAATTTGCTGCATTTTCTGACTCGTTTTCCGGATCCATAATCGCCTCAATTGTAAATTTTACATCATCGGCTGTAAATTTCTCTCCGTCGTGCCATTTTACATTTTCTTCCAAATGAAAAGTATATGTATATGTTGCCTCGTCATAATCCCAACTCTTTGCCAGTCTTGGGATGACCTGATTGTCTCCATCGTGGTCTGTCAAACCATCAAAAATAAGTGCGTTGATTTCACCATGTTCATCCATGGCAGGGTTGATTCTTGTATAATCATTGGATCCATAAACAATGGTATTCTTTGTATCTATTGCGGTAGATTCCGATTCTGTTTTAGATGCGGATTTTCCACATCCTGCCATACCAAGTACCATCGCGCATGTCAATACGCATGCGACAGCTTTGTTTCTCAAACTTCCCTTCTTCATTATTCTCCTCCTCGTTTTCTCTTGTGCGTCAAACGCAAGGAAAATTTACCATAGATTTAGGGGAGCGCACAAGCCCCGTAGGGGGATGTTTTTCAACAACTGTTGCATTTTTACATTATTTTATCTTTTTTCCGTTCTATCATCTCATCAATTCTTTCGATATACAGACCAACGTCTTTTACATTTTCCGAACGTGTTACGGTCTGCCCATGATCTGAGACGTATTTGCATGCCGCTCCTGCGCCAAGCGCAAGAATCGTCTGTTTCTCCTCCATAATCAGAATATTATAAAGCCCTGCTTTTCCTTCCTTGGCAAAGCCAATATTTTCGAGATTTCCCGTCATATTCTTCTGTCGATAGAGATAATATGGCTGCATCGACAATTCTGCCGCCGTCTGATGTGCGAGTTCCATATGTTTTTCGGAGTTTTCCATATGCATATCCTGATATTTTTCCCACTCCAGATTTAATCTTGCCGACCGTTTGATTGCAAGTGAATGTACCGTCAGATTATCCGGATCCAGTTCCCGGATGACAGACATTGTGTGCTGCACATCTTCCATATGTTCTCCCGGAAGCCCTACAATCAGATCCATATTAATCGTTGGAATGCCAACTTCTCTTGCCAGATGATAACTCGCAATCACATCTTCTACGGTATGATGTCTGCCGATCAAATCCAATGTCTTCTGGTTCATTGTCTGTGGGTTGATAGAAATTCGTTCAATGCCATGACGATGAATCGTTTCTAATTTTTCACGCGTAATACTATCCGGTCTGCCCGCTTCTACCGTGTATTCCAGCAAATGCGACAAATCCAGCGTGTTTTCAATCTTTGTAAAGAGCCGATCCAGCTGTTCTGCACTCAGACTCGTTGGCGTTCCGCCACCAATATAAATGGTGTCCAGTGTTTTGTCCTGCATCCGCTCCGCCACAAAATCAATTTCTTTAAAGAGCGCCTCTAAATATTCATCTACACGATTTTTCCAGACACCAATAGGATATGAGGTAAACGAACAATACAGACATGTACTTGGGCAAAATGGAATTCCAATGTACACACTATAGCCATTCTCATAATCAATTGGTGCAAGTAAACGATGTTCTGTCTGCGCTATCTGTGTACATAGGTTCTCTTTTTCCTCCGAAATAAGATACGTCTCCTTCATATAACGACGGATCTGTTGCTCATCTGCCCCCTGTTCTAACATATGCAGCGGTATCTTTGTCGGGCGAATACCGGTCAGCGTTCCCCATGGCAATTCTCTTCCTGATATTTCATGTAAGATTTCGTATAAAAGACGTTTCAGGCGATTTTTGGTGTCTTTGCGATCTTCATAATGCACCGGACAGCTTCTTGTGTTCTCTGTTTCTTTTATGTTCCATGTGATGGTAAGCACATCCTTTGCATACTCCACCACAAAAGAAAACGATACCTGCTCTTGATCTGCCGCCGGGTTCACATCCACAAGAATTTCTTCCTGTGGATAAAAAGCCTTCAGCAAAGAGTAGATATCGTATTCAAAATTTGCTTCATTTAATTTTACTGTAATCATACGTTATTCACTTTCTTATAGGAAAGGATTATACATTCTCTCCTGTTCAATGGTAGTCTCTATATCATGCCCCGGATAAACAATCGTGTTTTCCGGTAATGACATCAATTTATTGCGTACAGAATCCACCAGTGTGCGCATGCTTCCCCCAGGAAAATCTGTACGTCCCACAGAACCACAGAATAAAGAATCCCCTGAGAAAAGGACATCCTCTCTCGGAAAATAGTAGCAGCATCCGCCCGGTGTATGTCCCGGTGTAAAAAGTACACGCATATGCAGTCCTGCTAATGTCAGTTCCTGCTCATCTTTTAAAAATACATCCGCATGATATGTCGTTGCTCCACCGGCAAGCGGACCTGACAGATTCATACGACTGTCTTCCAGTGTCTCTGCTTCTTTCTCATGGGCATACACTAAAATATCATACTGCGCAGCCAGAGTCTTTGCTGCACCTGCATGATCAAAATGTCCATGGGTCAACAAAATTGCCACCGGCTTTGCCTCTAATTGCTTCAAGCGCATACCAATGCGGTCTGCATCATCACCGGGATCGATGATAATGGCCTCTTTTGTCTCTTTATTTATTGCCAGATAGCAATTGGTCTGCACTGGACCAACCGTTAAATGTTCTACCTGCATCTGGATCATGCTGCCTCCTATTTCTGCCAAATCTTCTCTATCTTTCTGCTATTGGCATCAGCCTGTGGTTCTTTCCACATCAATCACAGAATCAATCTGTTTTAATTTTTCAATCAAACCACGCAAATCATTTTTACTCTTTGTACCAAAATTAACAATAATTGTGGCAATGCCCTGCTTGCTTGTCTTTGAAAAGATTGATTTGATATCAATATCACGTTCCGTAAACACTTTGGAAACATCAACCAAAAGCCCCGTTCTATTATTGCCATAGATATGAATCTCAGTCTGATACAACTCTCCGGAGCGCTGCTCAATCGCATCCGGCTGCCATTCTGCTTCGATCAGACGAACGCGTTCGCTGTCCGGCAGATTCAACACATTGATACAATCGGTACGATGAATGGAAACACCGCGTCCTCTTGTCACAAATCCGACAATTTCATCTCCCGGAACCGGTGTACAACACTTTGAAAAACGAACCGACACATCATACAGTCCCTTTACGGTAATACCGCTCTTAGACTTATGCTCCTTCTGTTTATCTTTGTTGGCTGCCGCACTATCTTCCTGCTGATTGTTCTCTGCCAAAACCTCTTCATCCGTCATCATAATCGGATGATCTTTCTTGTAGGCTTCGTACATACGATTGACAATCTGTCCTTCTTTTAAGCCACCATGACCTACAGCTGCAAGGCAGTCATCCCAACAATGAAAACCATATTTGCGAATGATTTTTTCCTGATATTCTGGACGGTTGATATCGGCATAATTGATAGCCTTTGCCTTTGCAGAAGCCATCATAAGTTCCTTGCCTTTGATGATATTTTCTTCCTTAAACTCATTGCGGAACCACTGATTGATCTTGTTTTTTGCCTGTGTACTCTTTACCACATTCAACCAATCACGGCTTGGTCCTCTTGAATTCTGGGAAGTCAGAATTTCAATACGGTCTCCGTTCTGGATAACATAGTCAATCGGAACCAGTTTACCATTGATTTTGGCTCCTACCATCTTATTGCCGACAGCAGAATGAATGCTGTAAGCAAAATCAATCGGTGTGGAACCATTTGGCAGATTCTTTACATCACCTGACGGTGTAAAGCAGAATACCGTATCGGAAAACAGATTCAGATCACTCTTCAAAAGGCTCATAAATTCCCTGTTATCTGACATGTCTCTCTGCCACTCCAGGATTTGTCGCAGCCAGCTTAACTTTTCTTCTTCTTTATTAATAGTGGCGCCTTCACCACTTTCTTTGTATTTCCAGTGTGCCGCAATACCGTATTCCGATGTTCTATGCATTTCGTACGTGCGAATCTGGATCTCAAATGGCGTACCTGTCGGTCCGATCAATGTCGTATGCAAAGACTGATACATATTTGGCTTTGGCATAGCAATGTAATCCTTAAAACGCCCCGGAATCGGTGTGTACATCTCATGAATCACACCAAGTGCCGCATAACAATCCTTCACGGAATCCACGATAATACGAATTGCAAACAAATCATAAATCTGGTCAATGGTCTTATGCTGATTGACCATCTTACGATAAATACTGAAGAAATGCTTTGCACGTCCTTCAATATCTGCCTGAATGCCTGCGCTTGCCATGTGCTGTGATACTTCAGCCACCAATCCGTCAATATAAGATTCTCGCTCCTGTTTGCGAAGTGCGACCTTTTCTACCAGATCATAATACGCCTCCGGCTCTAAATATTTTAATGCAAGATCGTCTAATTCAATCTTAATCTTAGAAATACCAAGACGCTGTGCTAGTGGTGCATAGATTTCCATCGTCTCTCTGGCTTTTTCTTTTTGTTTTTCCGGCTTCATATATTTGAGCGTTCGCATATTATGCAAACGGTCAGCTAGCTTTATCAGGATGACACGAATATCTTTTGCCATAGCAAGAAACATTTTTCGCAAATTTTCTGCCTGCACTTCGACTTTGTCCGCATCATAGGACAACTGTCCCAATTTCGTAACACCATCTACTAAAAGCGCCACTTCCTCCGAAAACTCATCAGAAATTTCTTCGATCGTCATTACGGTATCTTCTACGACATCATGCAGCAATCCCGCTACGATGGTCTCCTTATCCATCTCTAAATCTGCCAGAATAATAGCAACACAAAGAGGATGGATAATATATGGTTCCCCTGACTTACGGCATTGTCCCTCATGTGCCGTATGTGCAATGTGATAAGCCTTCTCAATCATGGTAATGTCCGTGTTCGGGTGATATTTACGGATGCGCTCTATCAATTCACGATGCAGCTCTTCCGGCTCGACAAAATCCGCAGTGGCAATGATACCCTTGCGTTCCTGGTCGATACTCTGCTCCATCTGTTCTAATTGTTCTACAGTGAAATCTGCCATTCGTCCTCTCCCCTTTCTGTTCGAAACACTCTTCACGAGCATACCAAAAAGTAGCACAAATTTTTCATATAATTATAGTTAAAAGTCTCCAAAAAATCAACAAATCTCGCGGGATTCCTTTATAAATCATAAGAATATATCCACTCGTCTTCCTTCTGCTCTCCAAAAAATCCTAATTTTTCCAATAAATGGCGCGATGCATCATTTTTCAAATGTACATGGCTGACAATTTTTTCCATACCAAGCTCTTCTTTTGCATAGGAAAGAATTGCCTGACACACCTCAGTCGCATACCCTTTGCGCCAATGTGAAGGTGCAATCAGATATCCCATTTCCACCTCACCTTCTACGCACGGTTCACGGTATTCAAGCCCGGCACGTCCAATCAGCTGCCCTGTTTCTTTTTCAAAAACCAGCCACATGCCAAACCCATAAAAACCATAGATACGCTCTATGTAGTTCTTCTCGTATTCTCTCTCCTGTGCATATGCATACAGCGGTTCTATAAAATCTGTCACATGTGGTTGTGCATACAATGCATAAAGTGCGTCTAAATCATCCATTCCAAATTCACGGACCTGGCATCGCTTTGTTTCAAGAATATGCCATGGAATCCCGTGAAAGCGTTGGAACACACGCAACAAATCATCATAAGTGACCTGATCCAACCCCAAGACAACGTAGCTTGCCTGCAGCATCTCATCTTTTTCTATTTGAAAGCCCAACACTGCCATGCCAAGCCCCTGCATCTGTTTTGCCAGCGCCGGTGATGTCGTAAGGCAAATACTTTCTGCCATATTTTCCATCAGAAACAGCGATGCCATGTTATCCGGCTTTAAAAAAAGCACCTGTTCAAAGGATGGCATAATCTGTTTTAAATATGCCGTCTGGCGCTCATAATTTTCCGGTGTGAATTTTTCCTGTTCCATGTAAACAACAAGGTTTCTTAATTCTAATGCCTTCACTTCTCTTATTCCCATCTTTGATAAAAGCCACTCCCTCGCAAACATTTTTGCAAAAGAATGGCTTCTATTATGTACTTTTATTTTATAATTGCTTGATACGTTCCAGTGCACGTACGGAATTCTCATAGGTACCAAAGGCAGTCAATCGGAAATATCCTTCACCGCTCGGACCGAATCCGCATCCCGGTGTTCCTACAACATTTGCCTTTTCCAAAAGGAAATCAAAGAACTCCCATGATGTCATATGTTCTGGTGTCTTTAACCAGATATATGGTGCATTCACACCACCAAAGACTTCATAGCCCGCTTCTTTTAAACCGGTATAAATCGTCTTCGCATTGTTCATATAGTAGCCAACCTGTTCTTTGATCTGCGCCTGACCTGCTTCTGAATATACAGCCTCACCGGCACGTTGGATGATGTAAGGAGCCCCATTAAATTTGGTTCCATGACGTCTTGCCCACATATCATGCAATGAAACTCCATCGCACACCAAGTCTTTCGGTACAACGGTAAAGCCAAGACGCACCCCTGTAAATCCTGCATTTTTTGAAAAACTGCGGATTTCAATGGCACAGGTTCTTGCACCTTCACATTCGTAAATGGTATGTGCCACATTGCTCTCTGAAATATAAGCTTCATATGCTGCATCATAAATAATGACAGCTCCAATGCGATTGGCGTAATCAACCCACATCTGCAGCTGCTCTTTTGTCAGTGTTGTTCCTGTCGGATTGTTTGGCAGACAAAGATAAATGATATCTGGATTTTCCTTTGGAAATTCCGGTACAAAATTATTTTCAGCTGTACATGGCATATAGATTACATTACTCCATGTCTGGGTCTGTGCATCGTATTCCCCGGTTCTTCCAGCCATAACATTCGAATCGATATATACCGGATAGACAGGATCACACACAGCAATCCGATTATCCTGCGCAAAGATTTCCTGAATATTTCCGGAATCACTTTTTGCACCATCTGACACAAAAATTTCGTCCGCTGTGATAGCACAGCCTCTTGCCTGATAGTCATGCGATACGATTGCATTGCGCAAAAAATCATATCCAAGATCTGGTGCATATCCACGAAATGTCTTTGCATCACCCATTTCATCTACCGCTTTGTGCATGGCTTCTATCATCGCCGGTGCAATCGGTTGTGTCACATCACCGATACCTAAGCGGATGATATCCGCTTCTGGATGTTCCTGCGTAAACGCGCTGACCTTTTTTGCAATATCACTGAATAAATAACTTCCTGGTAACTTTTGGTAATTCGTATTGATCTTGTACATCGTTATTCTCCTTTATGTCTATGCTTATCTACTCTTTTGCTGTCAAGTTCTATACTATATCTCCCCGGAAAAAACTTCGGTTGCCGGTCCTGTCATAAAGACATGGTTGGTTGCCTCATCATAAGCAATCTCCAGATGACCACCCATCAATTCAATATCAACGTTGCGTCCTGTGAACCCGTTTAAATAGGACGCTACTGCAACTGCGCATGCTCCTGTGCCACAAGCGAGTGTCTCACCTGAGCCACGTTCCCAAACACGCATACGCAAATGTTCCTTATCTATTATATTGACAAATTCTGTGTTGACTCCCTCTGGAAAAAGTTCATGCTTTTCAAAGAGTGGCCCTATCGATTCCAGTGGAAACGATTTTACATCTTCATCAATAAAGGTAATGCAATGTGGATTGCCCATAGAAACGCAGGTAATATCATAACTGCTGTTTGCAACGGTAAATGGCTGTGCGACAATCGCTTCCCTTCGATCATCCGCCAATCCTAACACCGATGCTTTCACCGGGATCTCCTGCGGTATCAGTATCGGTTCTCCCATATCCACACGCACTTTACTTACTTTACCATCACAGACGGTTAATTGCAGCGTCTTGATTCCTGCCTGTGTATCTACTGTAATCTCCGTCTTATTGGTCAGACCATGGTCATACACATACTTTGCAACACAGCGGATGCCGTTGCCACACATCTTTCCGCGTGACCCGTCCGCATTGTACATGTCCATTTCAAAATCTGCCACTTCAGATGATTTGATCAAAATCAATCCATCAGAACCTATACCAAAATGACGGTCACTGACACGGATAGCTGTCGCTTCTATGTCGGGAATCACTTCCTTGGTGCAATCAACATATACATAGTCATTACCGCAGCCATGCATTTTTGTAAACTTCATACTGTACCTTCTTTCTGAATGTCTCTACACATCCTGCACATAACTCAATACCGTCTCATAATTGAGATTGCCCCCAAATATATCCAGCGCAGATCCTATGGTAATGTTAATCTTTCCATTGCCAACTTCTTTGATATGCGTGATATCCTGATAATCTGAAATACCGCCTGCATATGTAATTGGAATTTTGCCCCAGGCTCCGAGTATACGGACCAGATCCTCCTCAATCCCCTGGCACATACCTTCTACGTCTGCTGCATGAATCAAAAACTCATCACAGTACGCAGATAACTGATCCAAAAGCTCCGGTGTGATTTTTTCCTTTGTAAAATGCTGCCAGCGATCTGTCACGATGTAATAATCATCCTCCAAGCGTCGTGCAGAAAGATCCAGAACAATATGTTCTTTGCCTACCGCCTCGACCAGCTTCTTTAGGTGCTCCATATCCACTCTTCCGTCTGAGAACACATAGGATGTCACAATTACATGACTTGCTCCCTCTGCTATAAAATAAGGTGCATTCTCTGCCGTGATGCCGCCACCAATCTGCATGCCCCCCGGATAGGTGTGCAATGCTAAAAGTGCCTGATGCTTTGTCTCCTCATAAAACGGACTGTCTGGCTTATTCAGCATAATCACATGTCCACCTTTTAAGCCATCCTTTGCGTAAAACTCCGCAAAAAAATCTGCATCCCTTTTGGATACAAAATTCTCATTCGCCCGATCGCCTTCGTCTTTTAAAGAACCTCCTACGATCTGCTTCACCTTGCCATTGTGTATGTCAATACACGGTCGGTATTCCATAATAATATGTAATTTCCTTTCTTAAAAATCTTTTAGCAAGAGCATAGCATACTTTTCTTTAAAAATAAACCTTTTGTTCTACTTGCCTATCCTTTATTATTTTGTTAAAATATCTTATTAAAGTAGGTTTCGGTAGTGTTGCGAGACCACTGAAAATAAGAAATACAAGTGAAAAGAAAGAGAGGAAAACACACAATGGGTACAATTATTGGCGAAGGCATTACTTTTGACGATGTATTATTAGTCCCTCAGTATTCTGAGGTTACCCCTAATATGATTGATCTGACAACCAATCTTACAAAGAAAATCAAGTTAAATATTCCTATGATGAGTGCAGCAATGGATACTGTTACAGAATCCAAGATGGCAATTGCCATGGCACGTCAGGGTGGTATCGGTATCATTCACAAAAACATGTCAATCGAAGCACAGGCAGATGAGGTAGATAAGGTAAAACGTTCTGAGAACGGTGTTATTACCGATCCATTCTACCTTTCTCCAGAGCATACCTTAAAAGATGCTGATGAATTGATGGCAAAGTTCCGTATTTCCGGTGTGCCAATCACGGAAGGAACCAAGTTAGTTGGTATCATTACCAACCGCGATTTAAAATTCGAAACTGATTTTTCAAAGAAAATCAAAGAATCTATGACATCCAAGGAAGACGGACTTATCACTGCAAAAGTTGGTATCACTTTGGATGAAGCTAAGGCAATTCTTGCTAAGGCTCGTAAAGAAAAATTACCAATCGTAGACGACGATTTCAATCTTCGTGGTCTGATTACCATCAAGGATATTGAAAAGCAGATCAAGTACCCATTGTCTGCAAAGGATGACCAGGGACGCCTTCTCTGTGGTGCCGGTGTTGGTATCACCGGAAACATGATGGAGCGTGTAGAAGCTCTGGTTAACGCACATGTCGATGTCATCGTTATGGACTCCGCACATGGCCACTCTAAAAATATTATTGAAGCTGTAAAACAGGTGAAAACAGCTTATCCTGATCTTCAGGTTATCGCCGGAAACATCGCAACCGGTGATGCTGCAAGAGCATTGATTGAAGCTGGTGCAGACGCTGTCAAAGTTGGTATCGGACCTGGTTCTATCTGTACCACACGTGTCGTTGCCGGTATTGGTGTTCCACAGATTACAGCAATCATGGACTGCTATGCTGTTGCAAAAGAATATGGTATCCCTGTTATTGCCGATGGTGGTATCAAATACTCCGGAGATATTACAAAGGCTCTTGCTGCCGGTGGTAATGTATGTATGATGGGTAGCATGTTTGCAGGCTGCGACGAAGCTCCTGGTACATTCGAATTATTCCAGGGAAGAAAATACAAAGTATACCGTGGTATGGGTTCTATCGCTGCTATGGAAAACGGAAGCAAAGATCGTTACTTCCAGGAAGGTGCTAAGAAGTTAGTTCCAGAAGGTGTTGAAGGACGTGTTGCATACAAGGGTTCTCTGGAAGACATGATTTTCCAGTTAGTTGGTGGTATCCGCTCTGGTATGGGATACAATGGATGTCCTACCATTCCGGAACTTCAGGAAAAAGCTAAATTTGTTAAGATTTCTGCTGCTTCCTTAAAAGAAAGTCATCCACATGACATTCATATTACAAAAGAAGCTCCAAACTACAGCGTAGACGAATAATTTTCACTACATATAAAAAAGCGTTTCAACTCTCCACATGAGATTGAAACGCTTTTTTCATACTATTTTATTCATCCCGGAAATGTCCGGCAAAAATATCAAATGCACACCAAATCCCGCCACCTGCTGTAGATGACAAAAAGATTTTGATGATACATATGATTAACGATTTTTTTGTCAATGTCCCCGCCAGAAATCCAACATACAGATAACGCACCGGGCGAATGAACAGCCAGTATCCTCCAATATAAATAGCAAGGATCGTTCCTAGCAATCCCAATAAAACCGCTATTATTTTTCGTACATTTTTTTTCATACTTCCCTCTCTATTCTATAAAAGTTCAATTCAGAAAATAACATAAAATCCCACAATTCCGATGGCAATTCCAAGCACTGCCCCTGCGATCACATCCTGTAAAAAGTGAACACCACCGAGCACACGTACCACCGAAAGAAACACCCCCGCAGCAAAAATCATGCTTGCCAGAATAACAGAAACCTGCAAAAAGCACATGCCTATCATAAATGCCGAAAAAACATGACGGCTTGGAAAGCTTTGTCCCTGTTTGTCTTTTGTAATCAAAGGTGTAATAGCCATCTTTTCATAAGGCCGCGGTGCATTATAAATACGCCGGAATACACTGACAACTGCAAATGCAACACCGGGAATCAAAACAGTGTGATATAGCATCTCATATCTTTTTAAAAAAAGCAAATACAAAAGAAGCAATGGATAAGCAATCATCACAAGCCACGTTATCCCCTTGTTACAGGTAAGCAGCAGGTGAAGTGCTCTCGGTCGCTGTCGCATGTGTTCTGCCATGCGGTTATATTGTTCTGCACTCATTCTACTCCTCCTGCACCACACCATGCGTATCAATATAGGTATCCACATCCTTTAAAAACTGTTGCCACGCATCTTCATGTTCCACGTAATAGAGTGGACACTTTTTCCCAGTCACATCATAATGGCGGATGACGTCATCTGTCGTCAAATGGAATTTACCAATGAGATATGCCGTAAGTTCCACCAAAGAATCATATGTCTGCTGGTTAAACTGTCCGGTTGCATCGGCATGACAGCATTCGATGGAAACGGTGTCATTATTACGATCATTGGATGCATAACTGATTTCATTGGTCGGAATGCACTGTACAATCTCGCCGTCTAATCCCACAATAAAATGACTGCTTGCCATCGTCTCGTGGCTGTCTTTTAATCCCTCGAAATAATTGCGGTTCTGCAGCGCTGTCGACCCCGGATTTGCCGTGTAATGAACGACAATGCTATTGACCTGGTTCATCGCTATTCCGGGTCTTGAATAATCATTGATGGAAAGGAGTTCTACATCAAGCTCCGGCTGTTCCGTCACAACTTTCTGTTCTCCTTTTCCGGAAAAAACAGATACCACCTTGCGTCCAATGCCAAGCACAATCGTGATTGCCCCTACCGTAGCAAGAAACAAAATAATCACTTCTAATATTAACTTTTTCTTTTGTTTTTTCGTAAATCTATGTCGTCTCTTTGTAGCCATAAATCTATTATATCTTATTTTTCTCATTCGGCAAGCTTTTACAAGAAAGCTCATTTCCTATTATACGGGATTGCTGAATTTGCTTTTGATGATACGCTGCGAGAAGTCTGCATGGTATTTTTCTTTACCTCTGTTGGATTTCAGGTCAATTTAAAAGTGTTAAAAAAGGGTGGCAAATCTCTTATTCAGAATATGCCAATGTGACAACCATTCACATGGGAGAAATTAACGACCTCGGTGGTATCAGCCTTTCTCTGTTCCTCGGCATGGCAATGATTACCTTACGCCTATGGGAACTGGCATCCTTGGCATTGCCACTCGTTATTTTGCTGGGCGCACAGGTACTGCTCACTATTGCATTTACTTATTTCGTTGAGTTTAACATTATGGGACACGATTATGATAGTGCCGTTCTCGTTGCCGGCACTTGTGGTTTTGGCATGGGAGCGACCCCAAATGCCATGGCAAATATGCAGGCTGTCTGTGAAGAATATGTACCGTCGGTCAAAGCGTATCTGCTGATTCCATTGATTGGCAGTCTGTTTGCAGATTTCCTTAACAGCCTGGTGATTACCTTTTTCATCAATTTTATATAAAAGATAACAGGAGAAACCTATGTTTGATAAATTAAAACAATATGTCACACAAAAAAAGGAGACGACAGAAGCAGACTATGATTTAACCTATGATGATGTTGCGATTCCGGAAATTCATACACACAAATCTACCCCATCTGCTTCCACCGAAAATACAGAAGAAACCATCCACTATGATGATGTTGCCATCCCGGAAGTTCATCTTCCTAAATCAAAAATTACTTCTGGTCCATTGGACCAGAAGTAACATATTTATCCAAACATCTTTGAATTAATTATTTTATCAATTACTCCTATTGCCTCATCGTAGCCTACTCTCTCTTTTTGGAAGTACGACGTTATCTCATCGTAATCCTTTTCATATATCCGCTTATCGACTATCACCTGAAGGTACTCATTTATATCTATTCCTGCTTCAGCAGCAGGACACATCTTTGGCATCTTTAATCTCTCATTCCTTACATCTTCGACAAGTTGTTTAAAGATGTCATCAAACGTTATTTTGGGCAATAACATATAAAGATCGTAAATATGTCTAGAATGCTTATTTACGTCGTCCCTTATGTAATAATCGCAAATTGCAAACACCTTATCTATAAATGTTCTCTCTATACTCTGAAGCGTCATAGTAAAAGGCTCAAGCTCATACTCTCTTATAAAATCCATGTTATCTACTTTAAGCACTTGATAAATGTAACTATCTACTTCCATCTCAACAGTCGGAAAAGATATTGAACCTAAAACCACTTCCATCTTAACCCCTTCAATAATACTTTCCGGAACATATCCTTCTATAGGAGAATATTTAAAAGTGTAGCAGTTATAATCCCGCCGGCTTCTTGTATTATCCCAATCTATTATCGTAAGATCCAAATACTCGCTAATTCCGGCTATAACCTGATTCTTTAATTTTTTGCGTTCTCCCTGTGACAGTTTATCTGAAAATGTTATGTCTATATCCTCTGAGAATCTATTAATTGCATGATGGCATTTTGATAATGAAGTTCCACCCTTAAAGACGCAGCCAGGCGCCTTTACCGCTAACTGTTTCAGAATCATCGTGACATAATAATCCTTCTCAACAATGGTTATAGGCACTCCCAATTCATTTGAAACAGCATTTAAAACAGATTCAAATTGTTCTCTATCCTTGTGTAATAGCATATACTACTCCTGTCTCATAAAGATTCTTATATACCCTTGTCGGGTACAAACTAATATAGGTATCGATAAGTTCTTTTGTAATCTTTTCATCTTTAATAAGTTTCTCTAACTTATCAAGAATATTTATGGAACTTCCATCCAGATATTTATCTATATCACTAAGGAAATCTAAAAACTGTAATGTATATACATTTTCTTCAGTGACTTCTGCCTTAGGTTTTCGGATGATAAATTTCTGTCCCTTAATATCAATCTCTCTTACTTTAGCACTAGCCTCGTTAGTAACAATTTCCTGCACATAAGGTACTTGTAGCGAAAGACCAATCTGGTTTGCAAAAGTATAGCCTGAATAATATCCTCGAACTTTTCCTCTATGATTGACATATCTACTTCTAGCCACGGCACTAGCAGATATCGGAGTTAATCCCTTCAGCTTCATTTTTCCTGGCAAATAATAAACCCCCGCTTCATATCTACAAAGTTTACCAGAATCACATAATTCTTTTAATTTTGGACGAAGAGAATTCCCAACCATATCTATATCAATATCCGCAGTGAAGATTGGTTCATTTGGTTTAAAATTTTCAATCAAATATCCGTATAACATGAATACACCTCCTGCGCAACGATTTTTAACCACTTTGGTATGTTTCTGTTATAACCATGATAACATCTTTTAACCATTAAAGTCAATAATTGTTATATAAATTTGTTTTACCCTAACAATAGAAAAGCAAAGCACCGCTTCTTATTTCACAGAACGGTGCTTTGCTTTTTCCATTTAATTTGCTTTCGTTTGATTTTGGGTTGTATTTTTCTGATCTGTTGCGTGATCTGTAGCATTTTCCACACCGTTTGTCACGTCCTTCACACCATCAGAAACACCTTCTGTCACATCTTTGACTCCATCAGAAACACCATCGACAACATCATTTATAACGCCACCGTTATCCTCTTTCTTCGTATCTTTTTCCGTGGTGTCCTTCTTTGTACCACCTGTGGCATCATTCACATTCTGTGTTTCCTGCTTTGGGTCTTCTGTTGTATTCTTGTTTGCTCCACATCCTACAAACATAGCAACTGCCAAAACACCCAGTGTCATTACCAGTAATAGTCTTTGTTTTTTCATCGCGATTTGCTCCTTTTATACAAAATTCACCTCGTACCTTGCAAGGCATTTATAGTATGGTTTACATTTCCTATTTTTATACCAATTTGCATTTGGTTTACCGCTTTCGCCGCAATGGGAAAAGCAGTGCTCCCAAATATCCAAAAATCAAAGCCGCCTCTGTTCCTACGGCACCTGCCGTCAATCCGCCTGCAAAAGTACCTAGAAAGCCCTGTTCTTCCACGGCCTCTTTGACACCTTTCCAAAGTACATTTCCAAATCCCAGAAGTGGTACACTTGCGCCCGCACCTGCGAAGTCAACAAATGGTTCGTAGATACCAATAGCTCCCAAAACAGCTCCACTGCAAACGAGAAGTACCATGATGCGCCCCGGTAACATTTTCGTTTTTTCCATTAAAATCTGTACCCCAGCGCAGATTAGACCTCCAACCACAAATGCCTTTACATAATCCATCATGCCACCTCCTCATGCTCAATCACGACACCATGGGCAATCCCCGGTACGCTGTTTCCTTCATTAAAACTGACGGGAGATAAAAGTGCTCCCGTAGGAATAAAAAGAATACGTTTCCATGTACCCGATGCAATCTTTGGCAAATAATGTGAGGCCAACGTAATTGCAGAACAGCCACAACCAGAGCCGCCAGAGCAGGTGTGCTGCTCGCCAGCATCAAAGATTTCCACGCCACAGTCATAATGGTTGCCCGCAATATCACATCCACCGATGCTGCAAAGTTCTACTAAAATTTTGCTCCCCACACTTCCCAGATCCCCGGTGATAATAGCATCATAGTCTTTTGGTGTGCGTCCAAAATCTTTCATATGATTTAAAATCAACGCTGATGCTGCAGGAGCCATGGCCGCTCCCATATTCTGTGCATCCCGAATTCCCAGATCCATAATTTTTCCGGTTGTAATTTCGGTAATCCTGACATTGGATTTGACCGTCCCTAAAATATAAGCTCCACTTCCAGTCACTGTCCATGTCGAACAAAGTGGTCGCTGGTTTGCATATTCAATCGGAAAACGAAATTGCCGCTCCGCACCCCCAAAATGCGAGGAAGTCACTGCTGCTACCAAATCCGCATACCCTGCTGCCACATTCATAGCGGCTAAAGACAAAGCTTCTCCCACCGTCGAACAAGCTCCGTACAAACCGAAAAATGGTCGCTGAAATTCCATAAGACCAAACGATGATGCAATCGTCTGCCCCAGCAGATCGCCGGCAAAAATATAGCGCAATTGTTCTCCAGAAAGATTCGCCTTCCCCAGTGCAATGGTCAAAGATTCTTTCTGCATCTCACTCTCTGCCTTTTCCCACGAATCCGTTCCAAACCGGTCATCCTCACAAATCACGTCAAAACAATCTCCCAGAGGGCCTTCTCCCTCCATTTTCCCCGCAACGGACGCTGCTGCTAACACATACACCGGTTTCGGCAGACACACACTGTCCGCTCCCATCTGTATTTCCATCTTACCTCCTTTCAGGGACGTTCCTTTTGCCATAAGGAGTGTCCCTTTTGGCTCATTCCCATGTTTTCGTTATTTTTCTATAGGATAGCGTGTGTAAATATGAGGGGAAATATGCATTTGAACATGTGAATAAAAAATGTTACTCTTATGATTGTAAAAATCAAATAGGATGACTCTAGCGAGGGAATAATGAAAAAGATTTTATATACGATATTGCAACTGACTTGGGGCTTTCCACAAACCTTGGCGGGCTTTATTATTTTTCTAAAAAATCGTGACTGCCCGCATAAAAATTTCCATGGAGCAATCTGTACTACATGGAAGTTAAAAGCGAATCTATCACTTGGCTTATTCATCTTTGTTTCTGATGATCCATTTTTCTATTATGAACATGAAAAGGGAAATTATAGCGAGGAAGATTTTTCTCAAATGTTTGCGGTGCATGAATACGGGCACACGATCCAGTCGCTCATCTGGGGACCGCTGTATCTGCTAACTGTCGGCGCGCCATCTATGATCTGGGCGAAAATCCCATACTTTGAGAAGAAGCGCGCAGTTCAACATAAATCTTACTTTGATACTTATCCTGAAAATCAGGCAAACAGGTTGGGTGAAAAGGTGACCAGATTGAAGTCACCTGGAAAGATTACGGCGTGAGTTGGGGGGTGTCATATTATCTAGACTGCAATAGATGCCAAAGGGACGCTCCTTGTGGCAAAAGGAACGTCCCTAACGACCACTGCCCCGGCGGAAGAGGTCGGTCATCTGTGCATCGTATGCTTCCGATGGGCGATAACGCAAGAGGAGCGTTTTTAAATAAGCCTTGGCTGGCTCGCTCTCTTCGTCGGGACTGTATGAAGCTAATGCCTCGTCCACGATTTCTTTCATAACTAGCGGTGCTGTCTCCTCGTCCACCGCCAGCTCTATCAGACCTTTTAATTTTCCGCAGGCATAATAATATTCATAATTGCCCACCAGAATAGATGCCTGCATGTCTAATTTTTTTTCAACACTGTTGATTGCTAATTCTTCTACCATTAATTACCGCACTCCACACTAATCTCATTAAAAACACCCATGATGTCTTCTACTGCAAGACTCTGTTTTTCCGTACCAGACTGATCCAGAATCGCCTGCCCCTGGTGCATCATCAGAAGTCTGTCGCCATACTCAACTGCATAACGCAGATTATGCGTAACCATCATCGTTGTCAATTTCTTTTCAGCGACAATTTTGCCGGTTAATTCCATAATAATCTCTGCCGTCTTTGGATCCAGTGCCGCCGTATGCTCATCTAAGATCAGCATTTCGATTGGTGTCATAGTTGCCATCAAAAGTGCCACCGCCTGTCTCTGTCCGCCCGAAAGGGAACCGACCTGTGTGTGCATTTTATCTTCCAATCCTAGCCCGAGTGGAAGAAGCAGCTCTTTGTAATAATCCTCACGACTCTTTTTCACGCTCATTCCCAGATTGTATGGTTTGCCCTTATTATCCGCAAGTGCCATATTTTCCAGAATCGTCATGTGTCCACAAGTTCCCTTCGCCGGGTCCTGATATACACGCCCGATACTGCGATGGCGCAGATAATCTTTTTGATGGGTAATATCTTTTCCACCAATCATAATCTGTCCACCATCAACTCCGATACTGCCACAGATGATATTTAAAAGAGATGTCTTTCCCGAACCGTTGCTTCCGACAATGGAAACAAATTCCCCGTCCTGGATGGTCAGATTGAAATCTTCAAATAGACACATTTCATTTACAGAACCTGCATTGTAATACTTATGAATATGTTTTAACTCAATCATGCCCGCTCCTTTCTACGCTTCTTCCCCTGATGTTTTTCAATTCTTGAAGAAAGCACCAGAATCAGCAAAAACAGAACTGCTGTAACTAACTTAAGATCTGTTGACTGCAATCCAATACGAATAGCCGCTGCAACGCATCCCTTATAAAGAATGGATCCTAAAATCACACTGATGGAAAATCCAAAAGCACTGATCTGTCCAAACAGTGCAGTTCCAATGATTACACTTGCCAAGCCAATAACCGCAGTTCCTACACCCATAGATGCATCAAAAAACCGCTGCTGCTGCGCAAACATCGAACCACCGAGCGACACAAGACCATTTGCAATAGCAAGACCCAAAATCTTGATTTTTCCTTTATCAATTCCCATAGATGTTACCAGTGTCTCATTATCGCCAACTGCTTTTAACAAATATCCTGACTTGGTCTTTAAGTACCAGTCCAAAACACATTTTACAAGCAATACGATAACTGCAATGATGATCATGTTCTTGTATGGTGCAAGCGCACCTGCAAAAATGCGATCCATGACACGATTATTATAAATATTATCACAGTTGTAGATTGGCAAATTGGCTTTTCCGGCAATACGCAGATTCACAGAATACAATGCTGTCATCATAATAATACTTGCCAGAATATCGCGCACCTTCAACTTTACATGAATCAATCCGGTAATCGTTCCTGCCACAAGACCTGCCGCAAAACTGAGAAGTAATGTCAGATATGGATTCATTCCTTGTGAAATCAATACAGCAGATAAGGAAGCTCCCAAAGGGAAGCTTCCGTCAACTGTCATATCTGGAAAATCTAAAATTTTGTATGTGATATACATGCCCAGAGCCATAACCGCATAAATCATGCCCTGTTCAAAAACACTGATTATTAATGTCATCTTATTCCTCGCTTACTGTAATTGCATCAAATACTTCTGCTTTTTCTGTAAAATCATCCGGTAAAGTAATACCTAAGGTTTCAGCTACTGCTGTGTTTGCATAGTAACTTGGCTCAGTAATCTTTTCAAAAGGAATTTCGGAAGCTTTTGCCTCTCCCTTTAAAATCTTAGCTGCCATCTTACCTGTCTGAATGCCTAACTTCTTATAGTCGATTCCTGCTGCTGCAAGACATCCGGCTTTGACCTGTTCTACTTCTGAACCAAACACCGGAATGTTGGCTTTATTTGCATGCTCTAATACGGTCTGCAAACCACTTACTACTGTATTATCTGTCAGGTTTGTAATGCAATCTACTTTACTTACCATATCTGCAGCTGCCATATCTACATCTGCAATCGTGTTAATTCCTGTATCTACAATTTCAAAACCATAGTCTGCTGCGTACTCTTTATAAGTAGCAATTGTACTTACGGAGTTCGTCTCGCTTGTTGTATAAATGATACCAATTTTCTTAGCTTCCGGCATCAATGCACGAATCATTTCTAACTGTTCTTTTACCGGAAGTGCGTCGGATGTTCCTGTGATATTTCCTACAGAGTTGCCATCCTTATCTGCTAACTGTGCTGCTACCGGATCTGAAATTGCGGTATATACAACCGGAATTTCTGTATTCATTGCGGAATTATATGCACTCATCGCACATGGTGTTGCAATTGCACAAATCATATCTACTTTTTTGGAAACATAGTTGTCTGCAATTGTACTTGCTGTACCGGTATCTGTCTGCGCATTGTCGTAAAGTACTTCTAGGTTTTCACCTTCTACAATGCCCTCTTCCTTCAGACCTTCCAAAAAACCTTCACGGCAGTTATCCAATGATCCATGCTCAGCAAACTGTGCAATACCAATCGTATACTCTGCATCAGACGATTTCTCTTTACCACCTGTGCTTCCACATCCTACTGCTCCTACCATCATCATGGCTGCCATCATTCCTGCTACAATTCTTTTTTTCATTTTCTTTTCCTCCTAAAATTCAATACTCGTTGAAAGCATTTGCCATCTTTCAACTTGTGTATGAACCGGATCGGAATTCTGAGCGAAACCGACTTGTTTATAACAAAAAAACCGCCTCAGAAAAACTTCTGAGGCGGTAATATAATCATTATCGCGGTACCACTCAAATTGGCTGCTATGCAACCCTCTCATTCCACATACCATCATACGTGCCAGCTTGTTAACGAGTCTGGTTCCCGTCATCCCCTACTCTGTAAATACATTTCAAGCATGCCCTCGCAAGTCCATTCCTAACTCTTCGCACTACCATCTCGCACCAACGATGGCTCTCTGTGAATGTTCCAAGAAAGTACTTCTCTTGTTCATCGGTTTATCAATATAGGTTATTTATACTCCAAAGCTTCTGACCTGTCAAGAATTTTTTACAAAAAATCTTTTCGAAGACGTTCTAAAATCCCCTCACCCACACTGGTATTATGACGCATACGCCGCTCCAGAGCTGCCAAAAATTCTGCCTGCATTGCCATATCATATGGCTTATTTTTTTGTTTACAGGAAGTAAAACAAACCGCATCCAGTACCATATATAGCTCCAAATACATATTGCCCAGTAACATAACTTTCAGTAAATGATAATCCTCATACGCGCAGAGTAACATTTCATACAAATAGTATATGTAATACCTGCGATATTTTTCATAAGTACCCGGTAATTCCTGTTCCATTTGCTCCCACGTTGTCTCTAACGTCTGCTCAGCCTCCCCGGCAGTCTTTGCATTATAGAAGCGGTAATATGTTTGTATCACCTTTTTTAATTTTGGGTTGTTGAGGGCTAAATTCGGTGTATCCAGCTGATGGGCAATCACCTTGTCTACCAGCTCCATGGAAAAGAATGTGCGTCTTGTATCCTCTGGTCTATGCTCTTCCCATACTTCCTGTTCGTATTTTTCCAAAATCTGCTTCGCATCGTTTAATTTATTGCGCATAAGCATCTCGTGTATCGCATCCACACAAACATACTGGCGCTGTAAAAAGAACGCATCAAAAATGACCGTCTGCTGTGCTTCTTTTACCAAGGTCTCTCGCAATTGTTGTAACCATGTCAAAAATACCGGATCTTCGTTTCCAATCTGCCACAATACCTCATGCTCTTGCACAGAGATAGGCTGCATGGAAAGCATTTCCTTTTCTTCCAGAAAAAGTTGTGCCACAACAGGACAAGCCAGTTCCATTGTAATTTCTGCAAATGAGCCAAAGGAAATCGTTCTCCGCGGATATTCTCTGCAAACACGCGGCATCAGATCTGTACGTTTTCTCAGCTGCAAACCACACAATTGCTCCTTCGTATGATACGGGCATCTGCCAAAATTTTTTCGAATCTGTGGTTGTCCCTTTCGCACCCCTGCAATATGTCGTTTTAACTCCCGCCGCATATCTTCCGGTTCTTTTTCGATTTGTTCCATCGTATTCGCATCTATTAATATTTGCCAACCCTTGCAACAGGTTTGCGGGCAGTCTCCCTGCGCACATTTGAATTGATTTAAAAATTGAATTCCAAAATATTGCATGTATTTGTCCTCATCCATCTCCTGTGCTATACTTTCCGCAAAAGCATAAATTTACCAGCAGAAAAAGGAGATTTTTCATGAAATTAGATGCCGTCATTTTTGACATGGATGGAACCATCACAGACACCGAAAAATATTATAACCGCACCTGGCCACTTGCATTTGCCGCATGCGGTTATACTGATTTTACCAGAGAAGATGCCCTGATGCAACGAAGCCTCAACCACGAAGATGCGCAAAAGCTTTGGGAAAGCCGCTACGGAAAAGATTTTTGCTTTGAAACCGTTCATAAATGCAATACCAAATTAGTGTTAGATCTCATGGCAAAAGAAGGCATTGAGGCAAAACCCGGATTAGATAATTTGTTGGCAGTTCTTAAAAAAGAGAACATCAAAACTGCCGTTGCAACCGCATCTAAATTAGACCGCGCATTAGACCGTTTGAAAGCTGTCCATTTAGAAAATGCATTTGACATTGTTATCAGTGCTTCCATGGTAAAACGTGGGAAACCATATCCTGATATTTATTTACATGTTTGTAAGGAACTCGGTGTAGCCCCTGCGCACTGCGTGGCATTAGAGGATTCTCCCAATGGAATCCGGTCTGCACATGATGCCGGCTGCATTACGATTATGATTCCGGATCTGACTCCACCTACGCCAGACCTTACGCCTCTCCTTTACGACTGGGCAGAGGATCTGTCCAAAGTGATTCCTCTGATTTCGCGCTTACAAACATCCTAAGCTCAATATCACGGTCGCCCCTACCCCAGCCGCACCCTGCAGATGCTATAACATGGGAGCATAATTTGTTTTGGCACCAAAAGAGACCTCGGTTTCACGTAAACTGTCTTTGCACAGCTTCGACTGCCGCCAGGATGTGTCCGGCTACGACAGATATGCAAAAGCTCCACTTATAAGAGGTTCTAGAAACTTGTAGTTATCGTAATTATCAAGATATGGCAACCGGCGCAAACGAACATCCATGTACACGAGTTGCCTGATCTGTACAAGTTTCAAGAACCTCTAATGCGTTTCGCAGTCATATCTGTCGTAGCCGAACATCATCCAAGGCGGTTGTCTAACTTTGCAAAGACTGTTTTTATCACGTAACCGAGGTCTCTTTTTTGTGCCATAGAATTATGCGACGTTATAGCATCTGCAGGGTGCGGCTGGAGTAGGGAACAACCTCGATTTGTACCGTTCATAGGTTCGTAAGCGCGAAAAAAGAGGCAAGCACTTTGGCTCACCTCTTACCTAGTCGTAAATACAATCCTATTTGCCTTCGTATGTCACAACAGATGCCACATCATACTGTGCAAGCTTATCTCTGCCGTGAAGACCTGCTAATTCCATTAAGAATACAATCTTAACAACTTCGCCGCCAAGTTCTTCTACTAACTGTGCAGCTGCCTCAATCGTTCCACCTGTTGCGATCAAGTCATCAATCAATACTACCTTCTGTCCTGGCTTGATGGAATCTTTGTGCATCTCAATCGTTGCACTGCCATATTCCAAATCATATGTCTTAGATACCGTTTCGCATGGCAACTTACCAGCCTTACGTACCGGTACAAATGGCTTGTGCAATGCATATGCAATCGGCACACCAAAAATAAAACCACGAGATTCTGCTCCGGCGATCACATCAAAATCCACGCCATCTAATAACTTCTTCATCTCATCAATTGCCAGCTGCAATCCGTCTGCATCCTGTAATATACTTGTCACATCACGAAAGATGATGCCCTTCTCCGGAAAATCCGGGATACTTCTTATGTAGTCTTCAACCTTTTTCATCGCTCGACCTCTTATCTATTATTTTATATGTGCATGCTCTGCATAAACACAAATCCTATCTCATGTTATACTCATGTACCTCACATGTCAAGTTTTCCGCTCTCTTTCCTGACATTCTCTTCCATCAAATTACAAAGATTCACCACTTTTTTCAAATCCAGATTGTGTACTGCAGAACGAAGTTGCTCCATTTGCCCCTGCAGATCATCTTCATAGACATAGCCATCTAACATCTGCATCATCTGGTCGACACCATCATAATGCAGCTCTTCCGCACTATTACGGAGCATTTCCAGCATTCCCTGTATCCACGATACGTCTGTCATCTTTTCTTTTGTTGTTTCCTGCTGCATATGAGGCACTAGATTCTGATAACACTGTTCTACCTCATTCACCCATATGCCATGGATTTGGCGCACACGCTCCCGCAAGCCATCCCTTGCTGCATATTCCAGGACTTTCGCCAATGCGGATGCCTGCATTGCTCCAATCAATGCCAGATTGCTCTTTAAGGCGTGCACCTGAATCCTGTATTTTTCCAATCCCTGCTCCGAATCTATCTCCTCACACAAAAGATTCATGTCCTGTATTGCGCTCTTACACTCCTTATAAAAGTCTTCTACAGACTCCCATAACATCTGTGCATCTGGAAAATGCAATAAGCCATATGCCCAGTCAAATCCTTCGATCTGCGGCAATTCCTGTTTTTCTTCCAGCTTTTTATCTTCGTAAATTTCCTTATGATTTCCCTGAATCGGAACCGTCTTAACTTTGATATTCTGTAACATCAGCTGCTCTACAATCAGATTCTCCAAAAGCCGCGGATCGATCGGTTTGGACAAATAATCTCGAAAACCAATTTTAAGATACTGCTCTTTTGCTCCAATAATGGCATTTGCCGTAAGAACGATCACCGGCGTATCTTTGCAAAGATTTTCCTGCATACTCTGCATATAAGAAAACGTCTCCACACCATCAAGCTCCGGCATCATATGATCCAGAAAAATCAAATCATAATGCTTCTTTTTTACCATCTCCAGACAACTAAATCCATTGTCTGCCTCATCAATCTGCATCTGCGTGTGTTTTAACAGTTTGCAGAACACTTTTCGGTTCATGGCGTTGTCATCCACAAGCAAAATCGATATATCCGGTGCAACAAATGTAAATTTCTGCTTTTGATTGCTGTCATCTCTTCTTTCCTGTGCTTCAAAAGTCCCCATCGGTGTCCAGTCTTTGACACGCTGTTTTAAATCAAAATAGAATGTTGTCCCCTCACCAAAGGTACTTTTTACCTGTAAGGTGGAGCCCATCATATCTAGTAAATTTGCTGTGATCGCCATACCAAGTCCGGTTCCCTCAATATTACGATTTGTTTTTTCATCAATGCGCTCGAATGCTTCAAACAAACGCTGCAGATCTTCCTCGCGTATCCCTGCTCCTGTATCTTCTATTTCAAAATGCAGTATTTCCGAATCTTCTTCCTGATGACCGGATACAGAAAAACGGATGCCTCCTTCTCTGGTGTATTTAATTGCATTGCTCATGACATTATTGATAATCTGGCGCAGACGCAAAGAATCACCCCGATACATGGATGGCAATTGTTCATTGATATCCAGATGCAGATACAGCCCTTTTTCCTTCGCCCGTAGATCAAACGCCGTTGCCGTATCATGCAGTACATCCCTCAATTCGTAATCATCCTCCATCAATTGCATCTTTCCGGACTCAATTCTGGAAAAATCCAATATTTCGTTTACAATCTCAAGCAGGGATTCCGTCGAAGTGCGAATATCCTGTGCCAGGCTACGCGTATTCTCTTCTGTCGTCTGGCGCAATATCATCTCATTCATGCCAAGAACCGTATTGATTGGTGTTCGTATTTCATGGGACATATTGGCAAGGAAATTACTCTTTGAATGGTTGGCAACTTCTGCATCTCTTTGTGCCCGTTTCGCTTTTTGCGTCATCTCCAAGAGCTGCTTGTTCTTATCTTCCAGCACATTTCCCTGTTGCTTTTGTATCCATGCCTGCACTTTCACAATCATGCCAACCGCAAGTGTCGTTGTAAAAATCCCCTGTACCACATCAAGAAAGAAGCTTGAACGCAGCATATGTCCTTGCACCAGCTGTGGAAAACGATAGGAAATCCAATAACAGCCCGCAACAACAACCGCATCCAGTGATAGCATCAGTACAAAATTCACGCCATCTAACAATAGAAAGATAAACAAAATTCCCAGCGCAAACCAGCTTGACATCCCGCTTTCAATACCGCCTCTTACAAAAAATACCGCTGGAAAAAGGATAAAACAAACGGCAACAACCATGACATTAGAGGCTAACACAAGCTTTCCCCGGTAATTTGCAAGATAGAACGGAAAGGTCGCTGTCAGAATCGCCGCAATCAAAATCGGCACCGGCTTCAGCGGCAAAAATGATGCCAGCGCAAGCGCAACCGAAAATAAACAGCCAAGCAACGCAATCACTACGATGACATTAAATGAAACCAGCCGCATACCTTTTTTTCGTATATCAAAAAATTCTTTTATTTTTTCCATGAAGTTCTTCATAAAAATCCCCCAAGGTACTCTATCCATACTATTTTTATTATAGCGCGACTTCAAGCAAAAAACCACACCTATCGTAGGCTTTCACGTACACACAACTTTCCCCAGCCGACACGCTTCGAAGGCATCCATTCCCCTGGCATCTCCTGCGCACCACGCAACAGATACGCTTTTAACTTCTCACCATAAGCATACGGATCCTTGTTTTCCACAATCCCCCATTGCATGATAAGTGCTGCCGCTCCCGTTACAAAGGGCGTTGCCATAGATGTACCACTGCGCACAGCATAGCCTCCTCCAGGTGCGCATGATGTAATATTTACCCCCGGCGCTACCAGATCCGGTTTGATTGCTTCTGTTTCCCACACAAAACCACGCCCGGAAAATGGTGCATATTCATTTCTCCTGCTGTCATATGCGCCCACAGATATAACACCTTCTGCCGTAGCCGGCACGGTAATGGTCGATTCTTCGCTCGGATATAAAAATCCACTATTCTCATTCAATGCGCCACTGACTGGAAGCCAAAGGGCATACCTGCCATCTTTTATATGCTGCGGCTGCAGGCGAAACTTCCATACGCCTGCATCAATATATGCGTCCCGCGGCAAAAAGGTAAGATAAATCTCCTGTTGGATATGATACGGACTCGGCACATCATAGAACACATGAATGATCGTATCCCGCCACTGCGCTGACACGATCGTCCCCTCTCTTTTTTCCTGTTGTTCTTCCCGAAGCACTATGATTTCTGTCCCATCCGGAGCGATCAGAAAAATGGTCATTTTATCCTGATAATTTTTCCACAATTGCAGATTCATACTCGTTTCATAAGTATCAATGACCCATTCTACTTCCTGCTCTTTTTGCTGTTTTTTCGCGGCAAAACGACCTTGAAAATGCAACGGTTCCTGCCCTTCATTTCCCGCACCAATCGCAATTGACATCTTCCACCGCTTCGCCATCTGTGTCAGATAGGTCTCTAATAATGAGCTTCCCGTGTGTGATCATTATAACTAAGGGAAAGTTACTGTAAAAAAATTTGCAGCCATTACACTGCCCTTTTCTTAACTGGATAAGGTGACTGATACTTAAATACAATATCAATACTCTTATCTCCGTTCACAACGATTTTCTCAATCAATTCTGTCACGATTTCTCGCGTCACTTCGGATAGTGTTCCATACTTGATAAATTTTTCTATCCAGTTCTCATAGGATTCTTCTGCCTCTCCAAAGCTGTCTTTTTCCTGTTCTGCCATTTGGATTTTTTCTCTGATCTCTTTATCCTGCTTTTCATATTCTGCCTTATAGGAGAGATATTCTTCCTTGTCCAGAACGCCATCCACATAATTCTCATACGTCTTCTTTTTGTACTTCCGAACTGCTGCAAGCTCTTTTTGCAGTCGTTCTATCTGCTGATCCGCTTCTGCACATCGTCTCTGCACCTCCTTTCTGCGGTCTGCTGCCTTTAGTATTTCATCCTTATCACTTTCTTTCAGTGCCAGTTCCGCCTGTCTCTGGATTTCATTTATTACAATGGAATCCAGTATCTCTTTCTTAATAAAATGCGAATGACAAATTGTGTTTCCCTTTTTATGATAAGTTCCACACTCATAGCCATCCCTGCAGGTAACTCGCTGAAGATTATATCCACAGTCCCCACAGACAAGAATTCCTGCGTACGGATTCACCTTTCTCACTTCACTGTGAAAGCCCGGTGTTCTTGTTCTTTTCTTCATATTTTCCTGTACCTGTTCAAAGGTATCTTTACTGATAATTGCTTCATGCATTCCCTCTACGATATATTGTTGTTCCTCTGGAATGTAATGGTATTTCTCCACTTTATATGATATTTTTTCCGACTTATGCTGTACCATGGCACCTGTATAAACTCTATTTCGCAAAATCACATTGATCGTAGGATACGCCCAGCCTTTTCCACCGGATTTTTCCAGTGCGTTCGTATATTTCAATCCCTGGACCTTTCTTTTATACTCTGATGGCGTCATAACGCCTTCCTGATTCAGCTTTCTCGCAATACCATCTCTGGAATATCCCTCCAAACTCATATAAAAGATTCTCCGAACTACCTTGGCAGCTTCTTCATCAATAAGAAAATGATGCTTATCTGCCGGATCTTTCATATAACCATATGGTGCAAAGCCTGACATAAACTGCCCACGTTTTTTCTGTGCAGAGAGTGCTCCCCTGATCTTCTTGGATATATCACGACTGTACATATCATTAAACAGCGTCTTAAACTGTGCCAGTTCTTCATTACTGTGATGAACAGAATCCACACCATCCAGAATTGCAATATAGCGGACTCCCAACGATGGAAAAACACGCTCTATGTAATTACTTGTCTCAATATGCTCACGTCCAAGACGGGAAATATCTTTCGTAATCACACCCTGTATTTTCCCTTTGTAAATATCTTCCATCATCCGCTGAAATTCCGGTCTATTTGCAAAATAAAGTCCGGAATAACCATCATCAATATAAATATCAGCGATTTCCAGATCATTTGACTTACCTACATATTCTCGAATCAGCTTCATTTGATTCTCAATACTCTCACTGATTTTATTTTCCCCGTCATCTTTTGACAGACGACAATACGCAGCCATCTGATACATCATATCACCCCATCTTTCTGTACTGTTACATCCACTAAATTTTTCTCCGAAGCAAACTTAAAATAAATATCTATTTTCTGATCCGGATAAACATAAATTTTATCAATCAGTTCTACAAGTACTTCTCTGGTCAACTGTTTTATTGTCAGTTTTCTCCGACTAAAATTGTTCAGCCATACCTTTGTTGTATTCACAGCAGCCTGCTGTTCCTGTTCTTCCTGCTTCAACTTTTCCAGTTCTTTCTGATATTGCCGATTCTCATTTTCATACATCTGCTTTAATTCCAGATATTCTTCCTTGGAAAGAATTTCATCCATGAACTGTTCATATGCCCGTTTCCGATATTCTGTATTTCGCTCAATTTTTGCATGCAAACGGGTAATTTTATTATCCACATCTGGCTTTCTTTGCCCAATCTGATTTTCCAGATTTTTTAGATCTGTCCGCATTTGTTTCAGCTGCTGATTGATAGCAAATACCACTAATTCATCCAGTTTTTCAAACGTAATATGATTCAGTTCACAGTAATTCTGTCCCATCTTTTGATGGAAACCGCACATATATCCATCATAACCATTATGTGATGCCAGATATCTCTTACGCATAGCGGT
>CAKRJY010000001.1 GCA_934352055.1 uncultured Lachnospiraceae bacterium | reverse complement strand
TAGTGGAATGGATCTGAAGGGCTTCGAAACATTGCTGGGCAACTATTCTGAACAAAAAATAGAAGAGTCAAAGATTTTCTTAAAACCTTATGAAGCAATGATGCTTTACAGAAAGAGATAATATATGAATCGGCGAAAGGCTTGAAAAATCAGCTTTTCGCCTTTTGTTTATATATAACAGTTACTAAAACGCATGTCAAGAGCAGGCGGTTCTGCCGCCTGTTCTGAGACAGTTTCTTCCCTGCATCCTGCGTGCTGCCCGTCCTGCTGCTCTGCGCCTGCTATTGTGGTATAGTGCTACAAATCGTTGCGACAAGCGGATTATGTGATATAATAGCCCTGTCTGTTGTCAGAACTTGATTTGGAATGATGACGAGGAGGATAAACGATGTATGTAATAGTAGGATTGGGAAATCCGGGAGATAAATATGAAAGAACCAGACATAATGTGGGGTTCGATGTCATAGACTTATTGGCAGAAAAGCATGGTATTTCTGTCACAGAACGTAAACACAAAGCACTGATTGGCAAAGGTCGGATTGGCGCAGAAGCAGTGATTCTTGTAAAACCACAGACGTTTATGAACCTCTCTGGTGAAAGTGTAGCAGATATTCTGCATTTTTATAAACTGGATCCGACAGAAGATCTGATTGTGATATCGGATGATGTTGCACTGGATCCGGGAACATTGCGCATCCGCAAAAAGGGAAGTGCCGGTGGCCATAACGGACTGAAAAACATCATTGCACACTGTCATACAGAAGAATTTTTGCGTGTGCGTGTTGGTGTGGGAAAATTACCGGTGCATGGTGATATGATAGCGCATGTTTTAGGTAGATTTGCGCCGGAAGACAGACGCTTAGTGGAATTGTCGTATGACCGTGCTGTACAGGCAATCGAGTGCATATTGGAAGAGGATGAGCAGAAAGCCATGAGTCGTTATAATGGAAAAGTGGAAGAAGCATGAAAACATTTCTAAAGCCTTTTGAAGAGATGCCGCAGGTAGAAGAACTGCGGGAACATTTAAAAAAAGAAACAAATATCTATGAAATATCAGGTGTGATTGATAGTCTCAAACCGCATTTGATTTATGGGATTGGTTATGATTTCCCGGTAAAGCTGATTGTCACGTTTGATGAGATGCGGGCGAAACAGCTGTGTGAGGGATATCAGTTTTTTGATGAAAACACATTGTATTATCCTGCGCGTGATCTGCTTTTTTACCAGTCGGATATCCATGGGAATGCGCTGACAAGGGAGCGTCTTTTGGTTGTGCAGGCATTGCTCGAAAAAAAGCCGGTGACGGTTGTCACAACAATGGATGCTTTGATGAATCGCATGCCCCCGTTGCATTCCTATGAGCGCGGAATTTTTACGATTGATCCGGATGAGACCGTAGATCTTGAGGAAATGCGCCGTAAGCTGGTGATGCTTGGCTATGAGAATGTGACACAGGTAGAGCATCCGGGAGAATTTGCTGTTCGCGGCGGTATTGTTGATATTTTCCCATTGACAGAAGAACATCCGATTCGTATGGAATTATGGGGTGACGAAATTGATTCGTTGCGTTATTTTGATGTCACGACACAAAAATCTATTGATACGGTAGAGCGTGTGACGGTTTATCCGGCGATGGAACTGGTGCTGACACCGGAGGAAATTGAGACCGGGTTACAGCGTATGGAAGCGGATGCGGAGCAGTTGTATAAAAAATACCGCGAAGAGATGCGCACCGAAGAGGCACATCGTATCAAAAGTAGTGTGGAGCAGTTGGCAACCGAGACGCGCGAGTGGGGACTTGGTCTTGGGCTTGAGACACACGTCAATTATTTTGTAGAAAACACAGGAAGTCTGCTTTCGTATTTTCCGGCAGATACCATGGTTTTTTTGGATGAACTGGTACATTTGGATGAAAAAGGCCAGGTGATGGAACAGGAATTTTCAGATAGCATGACAAGCCGTTTGGAAAAAGGATATTGCCTGCCGGGGCAGCTGCAGATGCTGCTTTCCACAAAAAGTGTTTTTGGAATGCTGCAAAAATACCCGGGTGTCGTATTATCTACATTGGATAGCCGGGAAGGTTTATTAAATATTGCCGGACATACGAGTGTTCGTGCAGTTTCCGTTGGAACCTACAACAACCAGTTTGAGCTGTTGGTCAAAGACCTCAAGCATTATAAAAATCAAAAATATCGTATTTTGCTTTTGAGCCCATCACGAACCCGTGGTCATCATTTGGCGGAAAATCTGATGGATCAGGACTTGAATGCATTCTTCACAGAAGATTATGATCATGTCATTCATCCGGGGGAAATTATGGTGTCTGTGGGGAATTTATCCCGTGGATATGAGTTTCCGGAGGCGGCATTTGTAATTTTGTCAGAGCAGGATATCTTTGGGACAAGAGCGCGTAAGAAAAAGAAAAAATCCCGAAAATACGAGGGAGAACATATTGCAGGACTATCGGATCTTTCTGTGGGAGATTACGTTGTTCATGAAAACCATGGACTTGGTATTTACCAGGGATTTGAAAAAATAGAAGTGGATAAGGTTGTTAAAGATTACATTAAGATTTCCTATGCCAAAGGTGGAAATCTGTATATTCCGGCAACACAGTTGGATGCCATTCAAAAGTATGGAAGTCAGGATGGCAAGAAGCCGAAGTTAAACACCTTAGGAACACAGGATTGGATCAATACCAAAAATCGCGTGCGCGCAGCTGTTGGTGTTGTCGCAAAAGAATTGGTGGATCTATATGCCCTTCGCGAACAGAATGAGGGCTTTGTATATGGACCGGATACGGTATGGCAGCAGGAATTTGAAGAAACGTTTCCTTATGAGGAGACAGATGGTCAGCTAGAAGCT
Source organism: uncultured Lachnospiraceae bacterium (assembly GCA_934352055.1). Taxonomy (GTDB): domain Bacteria; phylum Bacillota; class Clostridia; order Lachnospirales; family Lachnospiraceae; genus Pararoseburia. The sequence continues at coordinate 624,509 of CAKRJY010000001.1, read as the reverse complement.
ATCGCAGCAGTCAAACAGGATATGATGAGTACAAAAATTATGGATCGTTTGATTTGCGGTGATGTCGGGTATGGAAAAACAGAGATTGCCATTCGTGCGGCTTTTAAGGCAGTACAGGACGGAAAACAGGTGGTATATCTTGTGCCGACAACGATTTTGGCGCAGCAGCATTACAATACGTTCTTAAAACGTATGTCACATTACCCGGTAAATATCGGACTGCTTTGTCGATTTGTAGGTGCAGCAGAACAGAAAAAGACGCTTGCTGGATTGAAAACGGGACAGATTGACATTGTCATTGGGACACATCGCTTGCTGTCGAAAGACGTTGCCTATAAAGATTTGGGACTTTTGATTATCGATGAAGAACAGCGTTTTGGCGTGAACCACAAAGAACAGATCAAACAGATGAAAAAGACAGTGGATGTGTTATCTTTATCTGCAACACCGATTCCGCGAACCTTGCATATGAGTCTGATCGGTATTCGCGATATGAGTGTTCTCGAAGAAGCACCAATGGAACGTCAGCCGATTCAGACGTTTGTCTTTGAATATAATGAAGAGATGATTCGAGAGGCGATCGTGCGTGAAATGGCACGTGGCGGCCAGGTATATTATGTGTTTAACCGCGTCAGACAGATTGCGGATGTGGCGGCAAAGATTGAAGAGTTAGTGCCGGAGGCAAACGTTGCTTATGCGCATGGAAAGATGACGGAAAGCCGCCTGGAAAAAATCATGTATGGTTTTATCAATCAGGAAATTGATGTGTTGGTTTCTACGACAATTATTGAAATTGGTCTGGATATATCAAATGTCAATACCATCATTATTCATGATGCAGATCAGCTGGGCCTGTCCCAGTTATACCAGTTGCGTGGACGTGTGGGACGCAGCAACCGAAGTGCATATGCATTTCTTATGTACAAACGGGACAAAATGTTAAAAGAAGTGGCGGAAAAACGACTGGCTGCAATCAAGGAATTTACCGATTTGGGAAGTGGTTTTAAAATTGCAATGCGTGATTTGGAGATACGTGGTGCAGGAAACCTGCTTGGTCAGGAACAGCATGGCCATATGGCGGCGGTTGGATATGATTTGTATTGCAAGATGCTGGGCGAAGCTGTCAAAAAAGAAAAAGGCGGCGTTGTTGAGGAATACTTTGACACGACCATTGATCTGGATATGGACGCATATTTGCCGGAAACATATGTGGCGAGCGAAGAACAGCGATTGGATCTTTATAAGCGCATTGCTCTGATTGATTCGCAAGAAGGTCGCGACGAGATGCTCGACGAGCTGATTGACCGTTTTGGAGAACCGTCAAAACCGGTACAGAATTTGCTGTTTATTGCCATGCTTCGCATGGAGGCGCATCAGGCATTTGTGACAGATATTGTGCAAAGACCGGAAGAAATTGTGATTACACTGTTTGAACGTGCGGCGATTGATGCGAGCGGCATCCCTGCGCTGATAGAGAAAAATAAGCCGTATGTCAGCTTTACCGCAGATGCAAAACGCCCGGCATTTCACTATTTTTATACAAAGAATTCAAGAATCAAACCAAAGGATGTGCCGGAGCTTACGATGTCATTTGTGAAAGAACTGCAAACACTTGCATTGACACAAAAACCGCAATCATAACAAAATATCACACAATGTTCAGAGGTTTAGTGGTTGCCCCCTGCTTGTAAAATAGATATAATAGCAAGGTAAGCCGAAAACAAGGAGATAAAGGTATTATGAAAAAAAGAAAATTATTAGCTGCTGTTATGGCAATGACAATAGCAGGAACAACATTGTTGTCCGGCTGTGGTATGAATACAGGAGCAACACTTGTAAATATCAATAACGGAGAGGACAGCATTTCATTGGGATATGGTAACTTTGTGGCTCGCTATACCCAGTCTCTTTATGATGCAACTTATATGCAGTATATGGGCACTTCTATGTGGACCAAAGAACAGGATGGAACGACATTTCAGGATAGTGTGAAAAAGCTTGTTATGAAATCCCTGAAAGAGGATTATCTGTTGGAACAGCATGCAGCTGATTATGATGTGACACTTTCGGATGATGAGAAAAAGAGCATCAAGAAAGCCGCAAAGGCATTCATGAAAAACAATGACGAAGATACATTGGAAGAGATGACAGCGACAGAAGAAATCGTGGAACAGTATCTGACAAATCAGACGATTGCTTCTAAGGTATCAAGCGCCATAAAAGAATCAGCAGATATTACTGTGACAAAGGAAGATGCTGCACAGCGCACCATCACATATGCATACATTGGGTCTGTGACATATAAGGATGCCAGTGGCAAGACCGGATATTATACGGATGATCAGAAAAAGGAATTAAAAGCAAAAGCAGAAGCATTGACAAAAGCAACGGATCTGAAGACAGAAGGAGAAGCTGCAGGTGCAACGGTTAAGACGACATCTTATGGAAAAGATGACACGACATTGAATGAAGATGTCATCAAAGCTGCTGACAAATTAAGCGAGGGTGAAATTTCACCGGTTGTTGAAGTGGGAAATGATGGATATTATGTTATCCGTCTGGACAGCGCATATGATGAAGAAGCAACAGAAAAGGCAATACCTACGCTTGAAGAAAAGAAACGCGAAGAGTATCTCGAATCTGTCATAAAAGGTTGGAAAAAGGAGATTACCTGGACAACCGACAAAAAAGAATGGAAAAAAGTACAGTTTGATACCTTCTTTGAAAAGGTAACAGATGCAGATACGACGGAATAAAGACAATCAAGAAGCAAGGAGCAATTCCTTGCTTTTTGCTTCTTTAGAGTAAGGGATAGAATATGAGATTTTTGGGAAACTATTTAAAGGATTATAAAAAAGAAAGCATTCTGGCACCATTGTTTAAGATGCTGGAGGCGATTTTTGAACTCCTCGTGCCACTTGTTATGGCATCTATTATTGACGTGGGGATTGCGCAGGGAAATAAAAGCTATGTGATTCGCATGTGCCTTGTGTTGGTGCTGTTAGCGGCTGTGGGCCTTGGTTTTGCGATTACAGCACAGTATTTTGCGGCAAAGGCAGCGATTTATACGGCGGCGAAGATGCGCGGTGATCTGTTTCACCGGATTATGGACATGTCAGTGGCAAGTCATGGAACGGTGGGAACATCTGCGCTGACAACGCGTATTACATCGGATATCAATCAGATTCAGAGTGGTATCAATATGTTTTTACGCCTGTTCCTCCGCTCGCCATTTATTGTGTTTGGCGCAATGATTATGGCAATGATCGTAGATATACGCGCAACATTGATTTTTGTGGCGGTCATTGCAATCTTAGGGCTTGTGGTCTATGGGATTATGCGATCCACCTTACCGATTTTTTCCGGTATTCAGAAGAAGATGGAACGTATCTTTTTGGCAGTTGGAGAAAATCTAGAGGGCGCCAGAGTGATACGTGCCTTTGGCAATCAGGAAAACCAGAAAAAAGAATTTGCAGAACAGACGCAGAATTTGTACGCAGATCAGATGCATGCGGGCAGAGTGTCAGCACTATTAAATCCTGTTACGTATGTAGTGGTAAACCTTGGTGTTGTTGCTGTCATCTGGTTTGGCAGTACGCAGGTGGACATGGGCTTTCTTGCAAAAGGACAAGTGGTAGCACTTGTGAATTACATGTCGCAGATTCTGGTGGAATTGATCAAATTGGCAAATTTGATTGTTCTTTTAATGCGCGCATTCCCTTCCGTTGCACGTGTGCAGCAGATTATGGACATGCCTTGGGACGAAAGAACGTATTTGCCAAAGGAGCAGACGCGACAGAATACGGATGCGGTTTCTTATGAGAATGTATCGTTTGCGTACCCGGATGCGGGGGAAATGGCAATTACAGACATTGATTTTTCTGTACCGGAGCATGGAACCGTGGGAATCATTGGTGGAACCGGTTCGGGAAAATCTACCGTATTACACCTACTCAACCACATGTACGATGCAACCAGAGGAAAGGTGCTTGTTTTTGGAAAAGATGTGCAGTCGTACGATACAAAAGAATTGACAAAAATGGTTGGTCTGGTATCACAGCGAAGCGTTTTGTTTCATGGAAGTATCCGGGACAATATCCGTTTTGGAAGACCTGAAGTGACAGATGATATGATTGCAACGGCAATTCATGCCGCACAGGCTGATAATGTAATTGAAAGTAAAGAACATGGACTGGACGAGGAGATCCTGCAGGATGCGAGAAATCTCTCCGGTGGACAGCGCCAAAGACTTACGATTGCAAGAGCACTTGCAGGAGAACCAAAGATTTTGATTTTGGATGATTCGGCATCAGCGCTGGATGTGGCGACCGATGCAGCACTGCGGAAAGCAATTCGTGCGCTACCATGGAAACCAACGACATTTATCATTTCACAGCGTGCGTCTTCTGTTATGGATGCAGATCAGATTCTTGTAATGGATAATGGATGTATTGTGGGTAAGGGAACGCATGAAGCACTGTTACAGGAAAATGCGGTGTATCAGGAAATTTACTACTCACAATTTCCAAAAGAGAATGCGGATGAAAATGCATAAGAGGAAGGAATAACGAAATGAGTACGAAAAACGAAATCAAACAATCCGAAGTATTAAAACGTGTGTTTTCGGAATTAAAGGGATATCGTATGCAGATTGTTCTGAGCCTTTTGTGTGCGGTTCTTACGGTAATCTTTACGCTTTTGATTCCTGTGCTTACAGGAAAAGCCATTGACTGTATGCTTGGTCAGGGCGCAATTCAATGGAGTGCGCTTCTGACGGTTCTGGAAAAAATGGTCGTTGTCATTGTCGGGACTTTTTTCTTTCAGTGGGTGATGAACCGAATCAATAACTATATCACATACGATATCACAAAAAATATGCGCCAAAAAGCATTTAATAAGATGCTGGTGATGCCAATAAAAAATATTGATGCACATTCCCATGGGGATTATATGAGCCGTATTGCTACGGATGCGGATGTGTTTTCCGATGGTCTTTTGATGGGATTTACACAATTATTTACGGGCGTGCTTACGATCATAGGCACCATCTTTTTTATGGTGCGTGTCAGTCTGCCCATAGCACTTGTTGTGATTGTATTGACGCCGGTTTCTCTGCTGGTAGCAAAATTCGTGGCGGGCAGAACGTATGCGATGTTTCAGTTACAGGCAAAGCATCGTGGCGAACAGACGGCATATGCGGATGAAATGATTGAAAATCAGGCCATTGTATCTGCTTTTTCCTACAATGAAACAGCGAAAAAAGAATTTGACGTGCTCAATGAACGCTTGGCGGACAGCTCTTTTCAGGCAACGTTTTATTCATCTTTGACAAATCCAAGTACGCGATTCGTCAATAGTCTGATTTACAGTGGCGTCGGTGTTGCAGGGGCGCTACTGGCCATCGCCGGTGGTATTACTGTCGGCGGATTAACGAGTTTTTTGGGCTATGCCAGTCAGTATGCAAAGCCGTTTAATGAAATCTCCGGTGTTGTTACCGAATTGCAGAATGCGATTGCCTGTGCGGCACGTATTTTTGAAATCATAGATGCGCCGGAAGTGGAAGAAAGCGATGCGCAGCATTTGGATGAGGTAAAAGGACGCATTGTTTTTGAGGATGTGGCATTTTCGTATGATCCGGAAAAACCGTTGATCGAGCACTTAAATCTGACCGTAGAACCGGGACAACGTATTGCCATTGTTGGACCGACCGGAAGTGGAAAGACAACATTGATCAATTTGCTTATGCGTTTTTATGAGACGACGCATGGAAGCATTACGGTAGATGGTGTAAATATCCGCAGTATTCCGCGTGCAAATTTACGTGAAAACTTTGGTATGGTCTTGCAGGAGACCTGGTTAAAGGAAGGAACGATTCGAGAAAATCTGATGTTTGCAAATCCGGATGCGACAGAGGAGCAAATGATACAGGCAGCAAAGACATCCCATGCACATGAATTTATCAAACGTTTGCCAAAGGGGTACGACACGTATATCAAAGGGGACGATGGTAACTTGTCACAGGGTGAGAAACAGCTTCTTTGTATTGCGCGCCTGATGTTGGCATTGCCGCCAATGTTAATTCTGGATGAGGCAACGTCTTCGATTGATACCAGAACAGAGATGAAAATCCAGGAAGCTTTCCAAAAAATGATGGAAGGCAGAACGACATTTGTCGTTGCGCATCGTCTGTCAACGATCCGGGAGGTAGATGTGATTCTTTATATGCAGGATGGAAAGGTTTTGGAACAGGGAAATCACAAAGAATTGTTGCAGAAGAATGGATATTATGCTAAATTGTATCGCAGTCAGTTCATATGCGATAAATAGATTGACTTTTTACGGTGACGTAAGATTTGCTGGTGCATATGATGTAATATGTGGTATAATGTCTTTTATCAATGGTGGGATTTTGTGTACAATCGAGCTTTTGATAGGGAAAATGACAGAAGAGGCCGTTGGCCGTGGAAATAAAAATAACGAGGTGTTATATGGAACAATTCGTAGTCAAAGGGGGTAATCCGATCGTAGGGGAAGTAGAGATCGGAGGAGCAAAGAATGCAGCTCTCGCGATTCTTGCAGCATCCATTATGACGGATGAGACAGTAACCATAGATAATCTGCCAGATGTGCGCGATATCAATATCATGCTGGATGCATTGAGCGACATTGGAGCAGTGGTAGAGCGTGTAGACCGCCATACAGCACGCATCAATGGATCGACTATTGGACAGTTGAATGTCGATTATGAATATATCAAAAAAATTCGCGCATCGTATTATTTGCTGGGTGCATTACTTGGTAAATACAAAAAGGCGGAAGTAGCATTACCGGGCGGATGCGTCATCGGAAGCCGTCCGATTGATCTGCATGTAAAAGGATTCCGTGCGTTAGGTGCAGATGTGGATATCAGTTATGGATTGATTTCTGCAAAAGCAGAGCACTTAGTAGGAAGCCATATTTATATGGATAAGGTATCGGTAGGCGCAACGATCAATGTCTTGATGGCAGCAGCACTTGCAGAAGGCAAGACGGTTATTGAGAATGCAGCCAAAGAACCACATGTTGTAGATGTTGCCAACTTCTTAAATAGTATGGGCGCAAATATCCGTGGTGCGGGTACAGATGTGATTCGTGTTGTTGGTGTAGAGAAGTTACACAAGACCAATTATTCTGTGATACCGGATCAGATTGAAGCGGGTACCTTTATGTGTGCAGCAGCAGCGACAAAGGGCGATGTTTTGATCAAGAATGTAATTCCAAAGCACTTAGAAGCGACATCAGCAAAGCTGGTTGAAGCAGGATGTATGATAGAGGAGTTTGATGATGCGGTTCGCGTTGTTGCCAATAAGGGATTGACGCATACACAGATTACGACACTTCCATATCCTGGATTCCCGACGGATATGCAGCCACAGATGACCGTTGTTCTTGGTATTGCAGAAGGAACCAGTACGGTAACAGAGAGTATTTTTGAGAATCGTTTCAAATATGTGGATGAACTTTCACGTATGGGAGCCGATATCAAAGTGGAGAGTAATATCGCAATCATTCGTGGTATTAAGGAATATACAGGTGCAAGAGTCAGTGCACCGGATTTGCGCGCAGGAGCAGCGTTAGTGATTGCCGGACTTGCAGCAGATGGTATTACCATTGTGGATGATATTCATTTCATTCAGCGTGGATATGAGGACTTTGAGATTAAGTTACGCAGCTTAGGTGCACAGATTGAGCGCACAAATTGCGAAAAAGAAATTCAAAAATTTGTTCTTCAGGTTTCTTAATGAAAGAACGATAAAAAGAGACGGATATGAATGGTAGGTACCATTTGTATCCGTCTCTTTGCTGTTTTCTTTATCGTTTAAAGAATTGCTTTGATAAAAATGTCTTTGTTGGCAGATTGTGATAAATCAATCAGCCCCTGATCTGCGGTATCCACAATCGGTCGCGAAAGCGTGTTTTTGTTCAGGTAAACAACCTGTCCTGCGGTGCCGTCACTTAACAGTACACGACTGTTGTTGTAGCAGGAGGCAACGCGCTGCAGGAAAGTAAAGATGACCTTTGGATTGTATTTTTGGAAGCCGTCTTCCTCAAAAGCGGCAATCACCTGAAAAGCACATTTTGGTGCGCGGTAACTGCGTGCGGCTGTCATGGCATCATAGACATCCGCAATGGCAACAATGGAAGCAAAGGTATCAATCTCATCCGATTCCAAGCCTCTTGGATATCCGGAACCATCGTAACGCTCGTGGTGCTGCAAAGCCGTCAATTTGATGCGTAAGTCCAAATCTGTATTCTTTAAAATCTTGTGTCCTAATTTCGAGTGGGAACGGATAACAGCAAATTCTTCGTCTGTTAATTTCCCCTGTTTGTTTAAGATTTCCGGTGGAATTTGCGTTTTGCCAATATCGTGCAGAAGCGCTGCCAAAGTCAGAGTGTTTAGGTCTTCCTTAGATAACTGCAGCCACTTTCCAATCGCGCGGGAGATCAACGCTACATTTAAAGAATGTGCATAAATCGTGTCATCGACGGAACGCATATTGTGTATCATATCAAAAAGCTCTAGAGAGGTCTTTGAAGCAAATAAGGAAGATGCTTCTGATAAAAGATGTGCACAGGCACTGTCTACGTCACCGGCTATGATATGGTCAAAATCTTCTTTTAAAGAAATCATATTGCGTGTATAACTTGTCTGAAATGCATGAAACTGTGGTGAGACCTGAACGCGTTGGCGCTGAGATGCACTTTCACGTGATGAGGTTTCATGCAAAGGAGCTGCAGCCTTTGCAGGAGCAGTATCGACAGTTTCTGCTGCGACAGGCTGTTTGTCTGCTGCCTTAGGCAGAGATGATTCGTCAATCATTACCGTCTGAATGCGGTAAAAAGATAATTTGGCAATCAATTGTGCTGTTAATACAGTCCCAGCAGGAGCAATTGTCTGCCCTCTTTTTGTAACAATCGGCTGGGCTGCAACCATGCCGGTTTCTAATCGATCTACATTAAGTTTTATCATAAGCGTTCCCCCAGAAAATGTGCGCTTTTAAAATGCTGTGCATAAGTACGCACAAAAACATTATATATGTAATATCTTATAAATGGCAAGAGTTTTCTGACAATTTTATGGGAATACGAAACACGGTAAAAATGAGGCAGTGTATATACATATCCGAAAGGACGACTAAGGGAAGGCTACAAAACGCAGGAATTGTATAAGCAGATTTCTTGACAAATGCTCATATGCGGTGTAAAGTCATCACTGATATAAGTCACAGATTTGAAAATTCCATATCGTATTTTCTCTTATTCAGAGTGGCGGAGATACAAAGGATCGATGAAACCACGGCAACCCCGTAAAATGGAAGGTGCCAACCTGAGCGAGTAACTCGAACAATAAGGGATTTGATTATCTTAGACAATTAAATCCGCTTATGCGGATTTTTTTAATGCCTTTTTAGGGATTAAAACGGTACAGAAGGGAATATAGAAAGGAAGAAAAATGGAAAAATTATTATTTACTTCAGAATCTGTTACAGAAGGACATCCGGATAAAGTCTGTGATGCTGTATCAGATGCAATCTTAGATGCATGTATGGAACAGGATCCAATGAGCCGTGTTGCCTGCGAGACAGCTGCTTGTACAGGATTCGTTTTAGTAACAGGAGAAATTACAACAAAAGCACAGCTTGATATCCCAGCTATCGTTCGTAAGACAGTTCTTGAGATTGGTTATGATGATGGTAAGAAGGGAATTGATGGTAATTCCTGTGCTGTTATGGTAGCTTTGGATCAGCAGTCAGCTGACATTGCTATGGGTGTTGATAAGGCACTTGAAGCAAAAGACGGTTCTTTGACAGATGATCTGGATACAGGAGCTGGTGACCAGGGTATGATGTTTGGTTACGCTACAAATGAGACAGAAGACTTCATGCCATATCCAATTTCATTGGCACATAAGCTTGCACTTCAGCTTACTAAGGTACGTAAAGATGGTACACTTTCTTACTTGAGACCAGATGGAAAGACACAGGTTTCTGTAGAGTATGATGAAGCAGGTCAGCCAAAGAGATTAGAGGCTGTTGTTCTTTCTACACAGCATGATGAAGATGTTACACAGGAACAGATTCATGAAGATATTAAGAAATATGTCTTTGACCCAATCCTTCCAGCTGAATTGGTAGATGCAGAGACAAAATTCTTTATTAACCCAACAGGACGTTTCGTTATTGGTGGACCACACGGTGATGCAGGTCTTACCGGACGTAAGATTATTGTAGATACATACGGTGGAATGGCTCGTCACGGCGGCGGTGCTTTCTCCGGAAAGGATTGTACAAAGGTTGACCGTTCTGCAGCTTATGCAGCACGTTATGTTGCAAAGAACATTGTTGCAGCAGGCTTGGCAGACAAGTGTGAAATCCAGTTGTCTTATGCGATTGGTGTTGCACAGCCAACTTCTATTATGGTCGATACATTTGGTACAGGTAAGTTATCGGATGAGAAGTTAGTTGAAATTGTTCGTAAACATTTTGATCTTCGTCCAGCAGGTATCATCAAGATGTTAGACTTGAGAAGACCAATCTACAAGCAGACAGCTGCTTATGGTCACTTCGGACGTAATGATTTAAATCTTCCATGGGAAGCATTAAATAAGGTGGAAGAACTGAAAAAATATCTTTAGGATTCTAAAAAAAGTATAAAACTTTAGTGGATTGCTTTATTTAAGAGGCTGAAGTGATATAATGAAGTCGTGGGATGAATATACATCCCACGACTTTTTTCTATAATAAGGATGGAAAATATATGAAATTGCGAACCAGACTTGTGATATCTTTTTGTATCATTACATTTGTTCCGATTATTATAGCGTCAGCTGGAATCTATGCCATTCATACCATTTTGCCGACGCTGAATATTCAGGTATCAAGTGCGAGTTATGAATATATCGCCCAATTGCCGGATTTCAAACAAACGGCGATGGATGTGATGATTTCGGTCATCTTGATTTTGTTTTTTACAGCAGCGATTCTGATTATATGGATTTATGGAGGCATCATTTCGCGCCTGCGTCAGCTGAATAAGGCGGCAGAGAATATTCGTGATGGTAATCTGGATTTTTCTATTGATACCAAAGGGAATGACGAGATCAGTGAATTGAGCGAGAGCTTTGAGGCAATGCGCAAGCGGCTGCAGATGAATGCGCAGGAAAAGCTGGATGCGGAGCAGGAGCATCGTATGCTGATTTCCAATATTGCACACGACTTAAAGACACCGATTACAGCAATCAAGGGATATTCTGAGGGTATTTTGGATGGTGTGGCAGATACACCGGAGAAACGGGAGCGCTATCTTAAGACCATCTATAACAAGGCAAATGAGATGAATACACTCATCAATGAGCTGACTTTGTACAGCAATATTGATACGAATAAAATCCCTTATAATTTCCGTAAGCTAAGTGTAAAAGATTATTTTACAGACTGTATGGAAGAATTAAAGATGGATCTGGAAAATCAGCATGTGCAGTTGACCTTTTTCAATTATGTAGATGAGGATATACTTATGATTGCAGATCCGGAACAATTAGGACGCGTGATTCATAATATCATTGGCAATGCTATCAAATATATGCGCGCAGAAGAACCATCTTTTATCAGTATGCGCATTAAGGACGTGGGAGATTTTATCCAGGTAGAGATAGAAGATAACGGGCGTGGTATTGCAAATAAAGATTTGCCATATATTTTTGACCGATTTTATCGTGCGGATGCTTCCCGCAATTCTGCAGCGGGCGGAAGTGGTATTGGTCTTTCGATTGTGAAAAAGATTATCGAGGATCATGGTGGTAAAATCTGGGCGACCAGTAAGGAAAATGTGGGTACAGTGATGTACTTTGTATTGCGAAAATATCAGGAGGTGCTAAATGAGTAGAGTGCTTATTATCGAAGATGAATTGGCGATTGCAGAACTAGAAAAAGATTATCTGGAATTGAGTGATTTTGAAGTTGTTATTGAGCAGAACGGCAGCAAAGGCTGTGAGCGGGCTTTGGAAGAAGACTTTGACATTTTTGTGTTAGATTTGATGTTGCCTGACATGGATGGTTTTGAAATTTGCAAACGGATTCGCGAGGTGAAGAATACACCGATTCTTATGGTATCTGCGAAAAAGGAAGATATCGATAAAATCCGCGGATTAGGGCTGGGGGCAGATGACTATATCACAAAACCATTCTCACCAAGTGAATTGGTGGCACGTGTGAAAGCACATCTTGCAAGATACGATCGTCTGGTAGGAAGCAGCCAGCAGACACAGAGCGATCTGTTTGAAATTCGTGATATTAAGATTGATAAGACGGCAAGACGTGTATGGGTCAGAGGTGAGGAGACACAGTTTACAACAAAAGAATTTGAATTATTGACTTTTTTGGCGGAGCATCCAAATCATGTTTTTAGTAAGCAGGAATTATTTAAAGAAATCTGGGATATGGATTCGGTCGGAGATATAGCCACGGTTACTGTGCATATCAAAAAGATTCGTGAAAAGGTAGAATTGAATACCAATAAACCACAATACATCGAGACAATCTGGGGCGTGGGATATAGGTTCAAGGTATAAAAAGGCACTGCCGTTGGGGGAATATAACGGAGTGCGGAAGGAGAAGGTATGGAACTGGAAATTTTATATGAAGATGAGGATGTGCTTGTGTGCTACAAGCCGGCGGGGATTGCAACACAGACGGCAAAATTGACGGAACCGGATATGGTGAGCATGATTCGTAATTACCGTGTGGAAAAAGGAGAGAGTGATTATGTGGGGATCATCCATCGCCTGGATCAGCCGGTTGAGGGTGTACTCGTTTTTGCAAAAAATGCAGCAGCGGCAGCGATTCTTGGAAAGGAGCTAAAGGCGAGACAATTTGCAAAACATTATTATGCGATTGTCACCAGAGAAAACATTCCGGAATCCGGTGTTCTGGAGGACTACGTCGTGAAAGATGGCAGAAAGAATCGTGCTATGGTAGTGACAGAGAACAATCCGAGAGCCAAAAAAGCACGTCTTTCCTATGAAGTGGTGAAACGCCTGGATGATCGAAGTCTGCTGGATATTCATTTGAATACAGGACGATTCCATCAGATCCGTGTGCAGTTGGCAAGCCGCACAGCACCGATTCTCGGTGATGTGAAGTATGGTGGATCACGCACGGGCGATGCGCTTTGTCTTTGCTCGTATCGTTTGCAGTTTACACATCCGGTCAGTGACGAGGGGATGAATTTTGTGATTCGTCCAAGAGGTGCGGAGTTTCAGGACTTTTTTCCGGAATAAATCTGGAAAAAGTGTATAAAAAGGTATAGGGAAGTGCATACTTTTGTCATGGAGCAAAAGTATCATTTTATTCGAAATACAATCAAATTATTGGGAATCACCATCCTGGTATATGCATTTATGAAATGGATGCTGCCAATGGTGCTTCCCTTTTTTGTAGCTTATTATCTGGCAGGATTTTTTCGCAGAATGCCCGGAAAGAAAAAAGAACACGCATACCTTTGTGTGCTTCGCAATGTGGCGATTGCAGGCGGTATTCTTTTGGCGTTATGGTATCTGCTGCAGGAATTTCTGGATTTGTGGGGAAGACGGGAAGAACTGTTGTATTGGGAGGGCGCGAAAGAATCAGGCCTCGTGGGAGAGGCATATGAAAAATTAGTAGGCAAATTTGACACCGGGAAAATGTTAGATCATCTGATTGATAATGTGGCTTCTCCCTTTGGCGGCATGCAGGATACCCTTGGTGGAATGGTTGCGCTTGCGGTGACAGTCGTGGCAACAGTTTTGATGACCAAAGACTATGAGTTGCTGCAGGAGCAAATCCAAAAAAATACGTTTGGGCAGGTGGTGATTTCTCTGGCAAAAGATTTGTCGGTAGCAGGTGGTGATTATCTGCGGGCACAGGGGATCATTATGCTGATCATTACAGCCATTTGTATTGCTGCACTTTTGGTGACAGGAAACCGGTATGCCGTGCTGCTTGGGGTGTTTATCGGCATTTGTGATGCTCTGCCATTTATAGGAACTGCGCTTGTTTTTTTGCCGTGGGCGGTGGTGATGTTTTTGCAGAAAAAGATACTGCTCGGGTGTTATTATGTGGTCCTGGCAGGGGCAACAAGTCTGCTTCGCCAGTACTTAGAACCAAAGTTAATTGGAAGAAGTGTTGGGGCTAATCCGCTCATTGTACTTGCCTGTATTTATCTGGGACTTCAGATATATGGAATCTGGGGTGTGATTTTAGGACCAGCCAGTGCATTTCTGATTTGGGAAATATATCGTTTTACCTAGAAAATACACGGATACCAGCCTTGACAAGACCTGTGGATTTTTTTAGAATAAATGGTATTGATGAAAGTAATAAGGAGGCCATGATGGCAAAGGATAAAAAATTAGTAGAAGCCATTACATCGATGGATGTTGACTTCGCACAGTGGTATACGGATGTTGTTAAAAAAGCAGAATTGATGGGGTATTCCAGCGTAAAGGGATGTATGATTTTTAAACCTGCAGGTTACGCAATCTGGGAGAATATCCAGCATGAATTGGATCGTAGATTTAAAGAGACAGGCGTGGAAAATGTTTACATGCCAATGTTTATTCCGGAAAGTCTTCTCGAAAGAGAAAAGGATCATGTTGAGGGATTTGCACCGGAAGTTGCATGGGTAACGTATGGCGGTCTCAACCCATTGCAGGAAAGACTTTGTGTACGTCCTACATCGGAGACACTTTTCTGTGATTTTTATAAGGATGAAATCCAGTCTTACCGTGATCTTCCAAAGTTGTACAACCAGTGGTGTTCTGTGGTACGTTGGGAAAAGGAGACAAGACCATTCCTCCGTTCCAGAGAATTTTTATGGCAGGAAGGCCATACAGCGCATGCAACTGCAGAGGAAGCCGAAGAGCGTACACAGCAGATGCTGAATCTGTATGCAGATTTCTGTGAGGAAGTACTGGCTATGCCGGTTGTCCGTGGACGTAAGACAGATAAAGAAAAATTTGCAGGGGCAGAAGCTACTTACACAATTGAAGCATTGATGCATGATGGTAAAGCCTTGCAGTCTGGTACCAGCCATAACTTTGGTGATGGTTTTGCCAAGGCATTTGAAATTCAATATACCGATAAGGATAACCAGTTAAAGTATGTACATCAGACTTCATGGGGTATGACAACACGTCTGATTGGTGCGATTATCATGGTACATGGTGATGATTCAGGCTTGGTACTTCCACCAAGAATTGCACCTACACAGGTAGATATCATTCCAATTATGCAGAACAAAGACGGTGTGCTTGATAAGGCACACGAAGTGTTGGACGCATTAAAGGCAGCAGGTCTTCGTGCGAAGTTAGACGACACGGATAAATCACCGGGATGGAAGTTCTCTGAGCAGGAAATGCGTGGTATTCCGGTTCGTGTAGAGATGGGACCTCGCGATATAGAGGCAAACCAGGCTGTGGTTGTTCGCCGTGATACAAGAGAAAAAATCACAGTATGCATCGATGAATTGGCAGAAAAGATCACAGAGATTCTTGCTACGATGCAGACAGAAATGCTGGAAAGAGCAAGAGCACATAGAGAAGCACATACATATGATGCACACAATTACGAAGAGTTCAAAGAAATCGTAGCAAACAAACCAGGATTTATCCGTGGAATGTGGTGTGGCGATCAGGCATGTGAAGACAAGATCAAGGAAGATACAACAGCTACAAGCAGATGTATGCCATTTGCACAGGAAGCGATTTCTGATGTTTGTGTATGCTGTGGCAAACCGGCTAAGAAGTTAGTTTATTGGGGCAAAGCATATTAATGAATATTGTATTACCACAGGATGTCATTAAAATTATAGAACGGTTAGAAAGTTGCGGACACGAAGCCTATGCAGTAGGCGGCTGTGTCCGCGACAGCATTTTAGGTAAAGAACCGGCTGACTGGGATATTACGACTTCAGCTTCGCCGGAAGAGGTAAAGGCATTGTTTACCCATACCATTGATACCGGTATTGCACATGGTACGGTTACCATTATGTGTGGCAAATGTGGATATGAGGTGACAACATATCGTATTGATGGTGAGTATAAGGATGGAAGACACCCGGAGAGTGTTGCTTTTACCAATCTTTTATCGGAAGATTTGCGGCGTCGTGATTTTACGATCAACGCCATGGCATATAACCAGACAGAAGGTCTGGTGGATTTGTTTGGCGGTATGCAGGATTTACAGGATGGTGTGATTCGGTGCGTGGGAGAGGCAACGGAGCGTTTTTCAGAAGATGCCCTGCGTATGCTTCGCGCGGTACGTTTTGCGGCACAGCTTGGCTTTTCTATCGATAAAGCCACCTATGATGCTATCTGTGCGTTGGCACCAACCATTGCGCGGGTGAGTATGGAACGCATTATGGTGGAGCTTGTGAAACTGCTCACATCGGCTCATCCGGAGGAAATGCGTACGGTTTATGCGTGTGGTCTGACTGGGATTTTTTTGCCGGAATTTGATGCAATGATGGAAACACCGCAACATACCGTTCACCATCAGTATTCTGTGGGCGAGCACACCATTCATGCACTTATGGCAGTACCGGCAGATCGTGTGCTGCGTTTGACGATGCTGTTTCACGATGTGGCAAAGCCGGTGTGCAGAACAACAGATGAAGCAGAAAATGACCATTTTTATGGACATCCGGAAATTGGTGCAGAGATGACAGGACAGATTTTACGCCGGCTCAAATTTGACAATGATACCATTCGCTCGGTGAAGCGCCTGGTACGTTTTCATGATATGCGACCAGTATTGCAGGAGAAAAATGTGCGCCGCAGCATTGTGAAAATGGGATTGGAGAGTTTCCCGGAAATCTTTGCCGTGAAACGGGCAGATACGTTGGCACAAAGCATGTATATGCGCCAACAGAAATTAGACGCCATCGATCAGTTTGAGGCGTTGTATGACAGGATTATGGAGAAACAGGTCTGCGTGCAAAAAAAAGATCTTGCGCTCAATGGAAAAGACTTGTTAGATATTGGCGTACCGCAGGGAAAAAAGGTTGGTGAGATTCTGGATTTGTTGTTTACACAGGTGATTGAGGAACCGGCAAAGAATACAAGAGAAGAATTGCTTGCAGAGGCAAAGCGCCTGGCGGCAATAGAAAAATAAATACGATAGGTATAATCAGAGAGATTCCTTCATAAGATGAACAGATATTGGAAAATGGTGTTCGTGTTATGGAGGATTTTTTATGTGTGAAAATATAGAGAAATCACAGATTGTTATTCCGCGTATGGGGCAAGGAGAACAACTGCTTGGAGAATATGAGCTGGAGATTACAGGCGTTTCTAAGGGAAGAGGAAGTCTGCTGATTCATACGACACAAGGGATTTGTATGCTGAAGCCTTTTAGCGGATCAGCGCAAAAAGCAGAGCAATTGGCGTATGTGTTACGGGAGTTGCATACGTGGGATGCGAGGACGGAACAGCTTGTTGCGACGAAGGAAGGGGCATATATGGTCCGGGAAGAACATGGACCATCTTACATATTAAAACAGTATCAGCCGGGGCGGGAATGCGATGTGAAAAATGCATGTGAAGTGTTGGAGGGAGCGCGGAAACTGGCAGATCTGCATTTGCAATTAGCATCGCTGCCGGAAGTGGATAAAACGGTATTTCTTGCGCAGGAGCATATGTTTTTTGCGGAGGTGAAACGGCATAACCGGGAATTGCGTAATTTGCGGAATTACGCGCGGAAAAAGAAGAAAAAAACCGAGTTTGAAGAGTTGTACGAGCAGGCGTATACCTTGTTTTTAGAGCAATCAGAATGTGTGGAAAAACAGGTACAACACCAAAAAATGCGAGTGCAGCTATGCCACGGAGATTATCATCATCATAATGTTTTAGATTGCAGTCATTTGTCGTATATCCAGCATTTTGAAAACATGCGTATGGACAGTGCGATGAGTGATCTTGCAAAATATATGCGTAAGGCATTGGAAAAAAATCGTTGGAATGCAGAGCTTGGAAGGCAGATGTTGATGACGTATCAGAGAGTCCGTCCGATGGAAACGGAAGAAGTATATGAACTATATTTACGGCTGCTTTATCCGGAAAAATTCTGGAAAATTGCAAACCACTATAATAACAACAAGAAAACGTGGTCATCCAAACGTGATGGTGATAAATTGCGGCAGATTATGAACCAGGAAACTGCACGTCGGGAATACCTGGCATTATTGTATAATCTGATGGAATAGTTTATAATCGAGCTATGAAAAACATATGGAAAAAAGGTGGTTGTACCGTTATGCTGCTCCTGCTTTTATGTGTCATGAACGCATGTGGAAAACAGGAAGAAAATGAGCCTTTTACTTATCGTGCGCCTGCAGCAAAGCAGGAACAGGAGACAGCAGATAAGGAAGAGACAACGCCGGATTATATCATTGAACAAATAGATATGATGGGAGAGACAATGACACTGTATTCTCCTAAGACAGAGCGACAGGTACGTTATGGCTATACGCTGAGTACACGATTTATGGATGCCTATGGGGATTCTTACAGCTCGATTCATTTTACACCGGGGCAGGTTGTCCGTCTGGGCGAAATCAGTGCGTCCTCAACACTTAGTTCGGTGCAGATGTCGGACGAGGTATGGAATCAAAAAGACATTACCAATTATGAGATTGATATAGCAAAGGGCATTTTTACCATTGGTCAGACGGCGTATCGGATTACGCCGGATACGATGGCATTTTCACAGGATGCGCAGATCAGCTTAGATGCGATTGGCGCGGAGGACACCTTACAGGTGATTGGCAAGGATAAGGATGTGTGGTCAGTCATCGTGACGACCGGTCATGGCTATATCCAGCTTCAGAATAGTGATACGTTTGTAGATAGCATGATTTGCATTGGCAACCGGATTTTTACAAAAGTAACCGGTGATATGTGCTTAGAAGTGCCGGAAGGAACGTATGCAATTACTGTCGCAAATAATGGTTATGGCGGTACAGGGGATTATACCGTTGTGCGTGGGGAGACAACCATTGTGGATCTGAATCAGCTCAAAGGCAGTGGCCCGAAGGTGTGTCAGCTGACATTTACATCGGAAGTGGCAGGTGTGTCTGTTTATGTGGATGGCGAGCAGATTACCGTGGGACAGGTAGTGCCGGTGACCTACGGGGCACATAAGCTTCGTGTGGTGGCAGAAGGGTATGATGATTGGCAAAAGACTTTAATCGTGAATTCTGAGAGTGCGACGATTTCGCTGGATATGGCACAGACAGAGGATACAGAAGACACTTCGCAAAGCAGTGAAAATACGACGCAGAGTACAGGCGGCAGCACAAGTAACCGTACGAGTAATAGCACAAATAATAGCACAAGTAATAGTTCAAACAGCAATTCCAATAGTAATTCCAATAAGAATTCTACGAACAAGAACAAAACCAATAAAGGAGATAAGGATACGTCATCGAATGATAGCAGTTCATCTTCATCGAACTTATCGGATACGGAGACAGATTATCTGACGACCATCTCAAAGATGCTATCTACATTGCTTGACTAATACAAGATAGGCAATTATGATAAAAAAGAATACGAGATATTCAAAAGGAGGATGCTATGGGTTACAAAGAGCAGTATACACATTGGTTAGAAAGCGATTACATGGATGAAGCAACAAAAGAAGAGTTGCGCCAGATCGCAGGAGATGAAAAAGAAATCGAGGAGAGATTTTATACGGAATTGGAATTCGGTACAGCCGGACTTCGCGGCATTATTGGCGCAGGCTGCAACCGTATGAATGAATATACTGTGCGTAAGGCAACGCAGGGACTCGCAAACTATATTTTAAAAGTTGGCGGACAGGACAGAGGTGTTGCAATTGCATATGATTCCAGACATATGTCACCGGAATTTGCGGATGTGGCAGCACTTTGCTTAGCGGCAAACGGCATTAAGGCATATGTGTTTGAATCCCTTCGTCCAACACCGGAATTATCTTATGCAGTACGTAAATTACATACAATTGCCGGTATCAATATTACCGCAAGTCATAATCCGCCAGAGTACAATGGTTACAAAGTATATTGGGAAGATGGTGCGCAGATTACCCCTCCACACGATAGTGGAATCATGGATGAGGTAAAGGCAATCTCCGATTATGCAGTATGCAAAAAAATGGATAAAGAAGAGGCAATCGCAGCAGGACTTTACCAGACCATAGGTGCAGATATTGATGATCCATACATTGCCGAGCTGAAGAAGCTTGTAGTACATCAGGATGCGATTGATGCTGTTGGTTCTGAGATTAAGGTGGTTTATACACCACTTCATGGAACAGGAAATATTCCGGTGCGTCGCGTTTTAAAAGAACTTGGATTTACGCAGGTTTATGTAGTGCCGGAACAGGAATTGCCGGATGGAGATTTTCCGACGGTCAGCTATCCAAACCCGGAAGCAAAAGAAGCATTTACGCTTGGTCTTGCATTGGCAAAGAAAGTGGATGCAGATTTAGTTCTCGCTACAGATCCGGATGCGGATCGTTTGGGTGTTTATGTGAAAGATGCACAGACAGGGGAATACCATCCACTCACCGGTAATATGTCAGGCTGTCTGATCGGAGATTATCTGATTGGTCAGAAGAAGGAATTGCAGGGACTTCCGGAAGATGGCGTATTTATCCGCTCTATCGTTTCTACCAACATGGCAGATGCGATTGCAAAGCATTATGGTATTGCGTTAGTGGAAGTGTTGACCGGATTCAAGTTTATTGGTCAAAAGATTTTAGAAATGGAAACAACAGGAAAGGGCACATATCTTTTCGGTATGGAAGAGAGCTATGGCTGTCTGACGGGAACATATGCAAGAGATAAGGACGCGGTAGTTGCTTCTATGGCACTTTGCGAAGCTGCAGCTTATTATAAGACAAAGAATATGACCTTGTGGGATGCAATGATTGCTATGTACGAGCGCTATGGCTATTATCAGGATGGTATTACAGCCATTACCTTAAAGGGCATTGAAGGTCTGGAAAAAATTGGTACTATCATGAACACTTTACGTGCAGATGCACCAAAGGAAATTGGCGCATATCAGGTGACGGCTGTGCGTGATTATAAGAATGATATGATTACTGATGTGGCAACAGGAGAAGTGCGTCCGACCGGACTTCCAAGTTCCAATGTGCTTTACTATGAATTGACAGATGATGCATGGGTATGTGTCAGACCTTCCGGTACAGAACCAAAAGTCAAATTCTATTTTGGTATCAAGGGTACATCGATTGCAGATGCAGAGGCAAAAGCAGAGGCAATGAAAGAAGCCGTAAATGCATTAGTAGAAAAGATGTTGTAATCAGAGAGAATTTTGTCCATAGTATTCTTATACAAAGATTATTTAATATTTTGTATAATTTGGCAAAACGTCGGGAAACCTTGAAAATATAAGGTGTTTACCTTGACAAATATAGGTAAAACCTTTATAAATAACTTTGTAGTTATTTTGGAGGCAGGACTCTGACATAATATTATATTTTTATATTCCATAGGAGGAAGTTAATATGAACAAAACAGAATTAGTTGCAGCTATGGCTAGCAAGGCAGATCTTTCTAAGAAAGATGCAGAAGCAGCATTAAAGGCATTTACAGATGTTGTTGCAGAAGAACTTAAGAAAGGTGAAAAGATTCAGTTAGTTGGATTCGGTACTTTCGAAGTATCTGAAAGAGCTGCTAGAACAGGTAGAAATCCTCAGACTGGCGCTGAGATGAAGATTCCAGCATCTAAGGCACCTAAGTTCAAAGCTGGTAAGGCTTTAAAGGATATGATGAACTAATTCATATTGTTTTATGAACATTTGGCTCAAAACTTCTGTTTTGAGCCTTTTTTGTTATGATGACGAGGAAAGGACAGCGAAAAATGCGATTAGATAAGTTTTTAAAAGTATCCCGCCTAATCAAGAGACGTACCGTGGCAAACGAAGCATGCGATGCGGGACGTGTCATGGTTAACGGAAAAGAAGCAAAAGCCTCTGTGAAGGTGAAAGTAGGAGACATCATAGAAATAGCATTTGGTAACAAACCGGTCAAAGTAGAAGTGCTGGCGTTGGCAGATACCACAAAAAAGGAAGAGGCAAAAGAACTTTTCCGTTATCTTTAATTTTTAATCATAAGGTTGGCATAGGTGACATAGGATAGAGATAGGAAGATAAAAGAAAAGGAGATCCTATGGAAGAAAAACACGTTGTGACCAATCATAAATTAATGATGACGAACCGAAAGGGGATCAGCCTCACGGGAATCTTAGATGTGATCTCCTTTGATCTGCGCGAGATTCTTCTGGAAACATCAGAAGGCATGCTGACGATAAAAGGAAATGATCTACATATCAATCGTCTGTCGGTAGAAAAAGGAGACCTGGAAGTAGAAGGAAAAGTAGATGCGCTGCTTTATACAGAAGTGATTTCGCCGAAGGCAGTCGGAGAGAATTTTTTTGGACGGATGTTTAAATAATGCCATTATATTCTTTTGTGACAGAACAGGGACATATTTTAGGGGTTATGTTTTTGTTGGGGGTGTGTCTTGGTGTGGCGTATGATTTGATGGATGCGTTTCGCAAGGTGAGAAACATCGCAAGAGAAAGGGAAATGCTGGGCGATTTTTGTTATTGGATTGTGGCAGCATTTGTCATTTGGCGCGTTTTAAATCAGGAAACAGAGGGGATTTTACGATTTTGTCAATTTTTTATAGGTGCATCGGGGATGATTTTGTATTATGCTATAGGTAGTAGGATAGTACGGAAGATTTTTTGTATTCCGATTACATTTCTCTATAAAAGCATGTCGCAGCTGTACCGATATATAGGAAAAGTGTGCGATCATATTCTCGCTGTTGTGGCGGGATGGACAAAGAAAGAAGAAAAAAGGGATGACGTATGAGTAAAAGACCAAAAAGAAAAAAGAAAAATGGCGCGGGAAGAATTTCATTTCTTTGTATTGGTATATTTTTAGCGTTGGTGCTTTCTGTGCAGATGGTGCGCCTGTATCAGAAAAATGAGGCATTGGTGCAGACAGAGCAGACAAAGCAGAACGAACTAAACGAGCAGCAGGAAAAACAAAAGGAGCTGGAGGAACAGGAACAATATATCCAATCCGATGAATATAAAGAAAAAGTTGCAAAAGATAAGCTGGGACTTATTCATGATAACGAAACGATTTTTCGCGAAAAATAGAAGATAAAGATGATAGAAAAAAGATAAGTGGGACTTCCTTTGACAAATAATGCGAGGAAGTCCTTTTATAATAGCCTCTGCAAGGAAAATAGGAGGCGTATTATGAAGGATCAGGTTGCGAGAATATTAGTATGCTTAGTGCTGGGAGCATTGGCATGTCATGTGAAGATGTTGGGATGTTATCCATTGGTGGCAATCATATTCGGTGCATTTTATCTGGACGAGGAAAATCGCCGCGTGTGTGTGCCTTTTTTATATTTATGGATGGTATTATTTTTGCCGATAGCATCGCTGTTTCGCTATGGCATAGTTTTTTTGGTGTGGATGGTGGTGCTTGCCATTTTTTGGCATATGCACGTCGCTTTGCGCCATTTTGGACAGGCAGTACTGCTTGGGATGATTCTTGTGGCGGTTTCATACGGCGGTAGCGTGATGACAGCGGCACAGCACATGCGCATGCCATGGATTTTTATTCCACCACTCGAAGGCATGCTGGTTGCGGGAGGAACGTATGTTGTGGCTTGGGCACTTGGTATATGCGAGGCGATGATTGCAAAGACATCAAAGAAGAGAAAGCATGCGAAAACGCAGATGCCGAGTCCCTATTCGCGTGCAATGAGTGGTCTTGCAAAAAGCATGGGAGCTCTTGTCTGTCCGCAGGAAAGCAAAACGGATGTGGGCATCGTGATGCAGCAGGAGTTAAAAGAACGCATCTGTGGTCGGTGCGGACATTATGATGTCTGTTTTGCGACGGGAAGCGAAATGGCAGTGACGATGGAGTCTTTGTTTACCCAGGCGCAGAATGGACAAGTGCTAGATCCGGCATTGGAGGAAAAAATTGAGCAGCAGTGTGAGCGCGCAGAACTTTTGATTCGGGAGGCGCTTGGAATTTTCGAGAGAACGGAACTCAATATGTCCTGGTATCGACGTTTGTGTGAACATCGGGAGATGATAGCGGGACAGATGGATGCTATGGCATATTTTATGGAGGATGCGATGGAGCAGGAGGAACTTTGTGATGAGAAGGAACGTCTGCACATGGCAAAAATCCGGTTTCAATTGCGTGAAGCCGGACTTCGGGTATGGGAACTTCATTTTTATCGGAGAAAAAATGGAACATGCCGTATTGTGATGGAACTTGCTGCACGTCCCGGTATTTGTATAACAAGTAAGGAAGTGCTTGTGATGTTAGAAAGCTGTGTCAGCGAACCTCTGGTTATGGCGGAGGAAAATCGTAATATCGTAGGACGTGATCGTGCGCGATATGTTTTTGTGACGCGCCCGAAGATTTCATGTACGTATGGCGTCTCAAAAATGCTTCAGCAAAAACAGACGATATCCGGCGATAGTTTTGGAACAAAGCGTTTGGAAAACGGTACGTTTGTGATGGCACTTTCCGATGGAATGGGGAGTGGAACAAGGGCGCATGAAGAGAGTGATACGGTCGTAAATCTCTTTTTACAATTTATGGAAGCCGGGTTTTTGGCAGATATGGCATTGCGTCTGATGAATGCGGCAATGATTTTTGGTGCAGATGCAGAGCGGTTTTCAACGTTGGATGCCTGTATCATTGATGAATACACAGGAATTGTCGATTTTTATAAAGTGGGAGCACATGTGTCATTTGTGCGGCACAAGAGACGTACAGAGGTGATTGAGGCAAGTAGTCTGCCGATGGGAGCAAGCAGTTCTTTGGATACGCTGCCAAGCCGCAGCTACTTAGAACCGGGCGATTATCTTGTGCTGGTTACAGATGGTGTGTTAGAATATTTGCAAGTAGAGGACGCAGTGGAAATGCTGCGCGAATTGATTCAGGAATTGACAGATACGGATGCTGTGACATTTGCACGAAAGATTATGGAACGTGTTTTGCTCTTTACAGGAGGAACCATTGCGGACGATATGACGGTGTTGGTGTTAAAGGCATTGGAAAGGTAATACATGCAGCGAAAGGAATTTGAGGACAGGGTATGTAGTTTTATAGGACAGGAAGCACTGGTGCAACCGGGCGATGGCGTCGTAATTGGTGTGTCCGGTGGCGCAGATTCGGTGGCATTGCTCCGTTTTTTTGATGAGGTGAAGGAGCGCCTTCGGATAACCATTCGTTGTGTCCATGTGGAACATGGAATTCGTGGAGAGGAGAGTCTGCGCGACCAGTGTTTTGTGGAAGAATTGTGCAGGACGTATGGCATAGCGGAGACATCGGTTGCGGTGGGCGAGCAGATTGCACAGGCTATAAAGGCGCATGCAGCAGTGGAAGAAATGGCGCGGACGGCACGTTATCAGGCACTCATACAAGAAGCAGAAGCCTGGGAAAAAGAGATAGGGCATCCGGTGCATATTGCAGTGGCACATCATGCAGACGATAATGGCGAGACGATGTTGTTCCATTTGGCGCGTGGTACCGGGATTGATGGTATGCGTGGTATGCCGGTGCGAAGAGAACGCATCATACGCCCGTTTTTGGCGGTAACACGGCAGGAAATCGAAGCGTATTTGGAAGAATTGCAACAAACGTACTGTGAGGATAGCAGTAACACGGACATACAGTATGACCGCAATCGTTTACGTCATCAGGTAATACCGGAATTACAAAAAATCAACGCACAGGCCATAGAACATCTTGGTCGGGAAGCACTTTATCTTGGGCAGATTGCAGATTATATCAAAAAGGAAGCAGCGAAACATCTAAAACAGGCGCAGAGGGAAGATGTGCTTCTGGCGGAAAATGTGGTAGCGCAACCGGCGTTTATGCGGCATGAGATGCTGTATTTATGGTTGAAGTCGTATGTGCCGGGAGCCAGAGATATCAGTACAACGCATCTGCAGGGAATGGAGCGTTTACTGTTTTCCCAGACGGGACAGCGCATGGATTTGCCGTATCATCTTTGTGTCTGGCGCACCTATGATGGATTGCAGATGAAAAAGCAGCAGGAAGATGCAGACGATTGTTCCTGGTATCGGACAGTATCATATGAGGAATTGTGCAAAGGAATCTGTCTGCCATTGCCAAAACAGGGGCAAAAAATCTGTTTATCGGTAGAACCCATGGATGTGACGGCGGAAATTCCTAGAAAATTCTATACGAAATGGTTTGATTATGATAAGATAGAGAGTGCTATTTGTTTACGCCATAGGCGTGAGGGAGACTATTTGACGGTGACATCGTCGGGCGGCCACAAGCGTTTACAGGATTATTTTGTGAACGAAAAAGTGCCGCGTGAACAACGTGATTGCGTGCCGCTCGTGTGCGACGGTGATCATGTGATTTGGGCGATTGGATATCGGATTAGTACACATTATAAAATAGACGAATATACAAAAAGAATACTAAAAATACAAGTTTTGGAGGAGAAAGATTATGAGTGAAACCATCAGAGAAATGATTTCGGAAGCAGATTTAGCAGCAAGAATCGCAGAATTGGGAGAGCAGATCAGCAAGGATTATGAGGGAGAAAGCGTTTATGTCATCTGTATTTTACGCGGAGCTTCTTTCTTTGCATGTGAACTCGCAAAGAGAATTACAGTTCCGGTAACAATTGACTTTATGACAACATCCAGCTATGGTGCGGGAACCGTTTCTAGTGGAGAAGTAAAGATTAAGAGTGACGTTGAGATTCCGGTTGACGGACGCAATGTTTTGATTGTAGAAGATATCATCGATAGCGGTAATACATTGCATTTCTTACAGGATGTATTTAAGGACCGCAATGCAAAGAGCGTTCGTTTGTGCACCATGTTAGATAAACCAGATCGCAGAGAAGTAGATGTGGATGTAGATTATGTTGGCTTTACCATTCCAGACGAATTTGTTGTAGGTTATGGACTTGATTATGACCAGAAGTATCGTAACCTGCCATATATTGGAGTTGTAGAGTTATAAAAGGAGGCAATCATTGAAAAAGAGAAGAGCGAGCCTTGGGTTGTATATTGTCCTGATTATGATTGTGGCGTGCATTTGGTATGCAATGTCCAATCCGACGACAGCGACTTATACAGCAAGTCAGTTTACAAAGGCTCTGGAAAAAGGCGAGATACAATCTGCAGTCATCCGCCAGAATGAACAGGTTCCGACGGGTTCGGTCAGAATCACAACAACAGCAGGCGGTACGTTTGTCATGAATGTATCGGATGTGGGACAGCTGCAGGATACACTCGATGAGGCAGGCGTGGATTATACTTTAAATGATGTTCCAAAGAGTGGATTTATGGAAAGCCTGCTTCCGATGCTGATTGTTGTAGCAGTGGTATTTATCCTGTTTATGATGATGATGAACGCCCAATCGCAAGGGGGCGGCGGAACAAATGCCAAGATGATGAATTTTGGAAAAAGCCGTGCAACAATGACGACGCAGGATAAGATGCAGGTGCGTTTTGCGCAGGTTGCCGGTCTTCAGGAAGAAAAAGAAGAGTTGGCGGAGATTGTTGACTTTTTGAAAGATCCTGCAAAATACACCAAAGTGGGCGCACGTATTCCAAAGGGATTGATTCTTGTGGGACCTCCGGGAACAGGTAAGACGTTGCTTGCAAAAGCAGTAGCAGGAGAGGCAGGTGTGCCATTCTTTAGCATTTCCGGTTCTGATTTTGTGGAAATGTTTGTCGGTGTTGGTGCTTCCCGTGTGAGAGATCTTTTTGCGGAAGCAAAGAAAAATGCACCATGTATTGTCTTTATTGATGAAATTGATGCTGTGGCAAGACGCCGTGGAACCGGTATGGGCGGTGGCCATGATGAACGCGAACAGACCTTAAACCAGATGCTCGTAGAGATGGATGGTTTTGGTGTGAATGAGGGAATCATTGTAATGGCAGCAACCAACCGTGTAGATATTTTGGATCCTGCGATTTTACGTCCGGGTCGATTTGACCGAAAAGTCTTTGTGGGACGCCCGGATGTTGGTGGTCGCGAGGAGATTTTGCATGTGCATGCAAAAAATAAGCCATTGGGCGATGATGTGGATTTGAAGCAGATCGCGCAGACAACAGCGGGATTTACCGGTGCGGATTTGGAAAATCTGTTAAACGAGGCAGCTATTCTTGCGGCAAAAGAAGGAAGAGTATATATCTGCCAGAATGATATCAAGAGATCCTTTGTAAAAGTTGGACTTGGTACCGAGAAAAAGAGCCGTATTATTTCCGAAAAGGAAAAGAAAATCACAGCATATCATGAAGCTGGTCATGCGATTCTTTTCCATGTATTGCCGGACGTAGGACCTGTGTATTCGGTATCGATCATTCCTACCGGACAAGGGGCAGCTGGTTATACTATGCCACTTCCGGAAAAAGATGAAATGTTCAATACGAAGGGAAAAATGTTGCAAGACATTGTTGTTTCTCTGGGTGGTCGTGTGGCAGAAGAAATTATATTTGATGACATTACGACAGGAGCATCTTCTGATATTAAAAAGGCAACCCAGACAGCAAAAGATATGGTTACCAAGTATGGTTTTTCTGCGGAGATAGGACCAATCAATTATGATAATGAAGAAGATGAAGTATTCATCGGAAGAGATCTTGCACATACCAGAGGATATGGAGAGAATGTAGCAACGACGATTGATGGCGAAGTCAAACGTATTATTGAAGAGTGTTATACGAAGGCGACAGATCTGATCAAAGAACATGAAGAGGTATTGCATAAGTGCGCAGAATTGTTACTTGAGAAAGAAAAGATTGGTCGTGAAGAGTTTGAAGCTCTGTTTGATGGCGCATCATTCCCACAGCCGGAAGAAGAAGGCGTGGTTGTAGAAGGAATTTAAGCAAGGTATTTTTATCATTCTTTCGAAGGGTGTGAAAAATAAAGGGGAAAAGGTTGTTATTTATGAGCGAGGAACTCGATTTTGTACAAAGTGCACAAAAAGTTTTGCATGAAATTGGTAACTTTGTGAACACTTATCGGTAGACGCATTATATAATAACAATCGTAAAAACCCCCCAATACATTATATAAATATTTTTGCTAACCCCATAGTAAAAATACCTTCTCCTAAAAAGGCAGCGTTCGATAGCTGTCTTTTTTACTTTGTATAAATATTCTACAAATTCTACAAAAATCCCTAGAAAAGATAAAGAAAACTGGTTATGATGAAAATATAGAAAATCGTATGAAATAAGAGGGCGAGGATATGAACACAGAAGCAATATACAGCGATGAGACAGGGCAGTATGTGATACCGATGGAACCTAAGCCGGGGGAAACAGTAACTATACGTTTGCGCGTGGCTCATGGACATATATGTGAGATTTACCTTTTAGCAAAGGGAATGCATTATTTGATGCAAATGGTGCATGCAGGTGATGTGTTTGATTACTATGAGACACAGGTGAAGTTGGATGATACGATATTTTCTTATTGCTTTTCTATTCGCGAGAACGAAGAGGAACAATGCTTTTATGATAAATTTGGTGTGAGCCAGGAGGCACGACCAGAATATTTCTTTCGCATTATACCGGGCTTTGAGACACCGGATTGGGCAAAAGGTGCGATTATGTATCAGATCCTGGTAGATCGTTTTGCAAACGGCGATCCTTCGAACGATGTGCTGGACCAGGAATATCATTATATCAATACGATGAGCCATCAGATTAAGGATTGGGAGCAGCTGCCAAATGCCCATTTTGACGTAGCAGATTTTTATGGTGGTGATCTGGAAGGAGTGCGCCAGAAGCTGTACTATCTGAAGAGTCTGGGCGTGGAAGTGATTTACTTTAATCCACTGTTTGTCTCGCCTTCCAATCATAAATATGATATTGCTGACTATGACCATATTGATCCGCATTACGGAAAGATTGTGATTGATGAGGGTGAACTTTTGCCGCCGGAAGCAGGAGATAATATGGGCGCAAGCCGTTTTATCAACCGTGTTACCTCCAAAGAAAACCTGGAGGCATCCAATCAATTTTTTGCGGAATTTATCGAAGAGGCTCACGCAAAAGGGATCCGTGTTATTTTGGATGGTGTCTTTAATCATTGCGGCTCCTTCAATAAATGGCTGAACCGTGAAAAGATATACCGTGCAGAAAAAGGATACGCGCCGGGAGCGTATGAGGATGCAAACAGTCCATACCGCCATTATTTTCGTTTTGCTGACGAGAATGCCTGGCCGGATAATAGAACATATGAAGGCTGGTGGGGACATGACACGCTGCCAAAATTAAACTACGAGGATTCACAGGAACTCTATCAGTATATTTTGGATATTGGAAAAAAATGGGTATCACCACCTTTTAATGCAGATGGCTGGCGTCTGGATGTAGCAGCAGATCTGGGGCATAGCGCGGAGTTTAATCATCAGTTTTGGCGGGATTTCCGTAAAGCTGTCAAGGAAGCCAATCCGGAAGCAATTATTTTGGCAGAACATTATGGCGATGCGTCATCCTGGCTGCAGGGGGATGCGTGGGATACGGTGATGAATTATGATGCTTTTATGGAGCCAATTTCCTATTTTGTGACAGGAATGGAAAAGCACAGCGATGCGTATGAACCGGCAGCACAGGGCGATAGTGAGCGATTTGAAAATGCCATGCGTTACTACATGACAAAATTTACAGGTTCTTCATTGTATACATCAATGAACCAGCTGTCTAACCATGATCATTCGCGTTTTCTGACCAGAACAAATCATAAGGTAGGAAGAGCATCTGCGCTTGGTGTGGAAGCAGCATCTGAGGACATCAATATTCCGTTGTATAAAGTGGCTGTTTTGATGCAGATGACCTGGCCGGGAGCACCAACGCTTTATTATGGTGATGAGGCAGGTGTGTGTGGATTTACGGATCCGGATAACCGACGTACCTATCCGTGGGGCAAGGCCAATTATCCTTTGCTTGATTACCATCGTGATATGATTATGGTGCACAAATGCAGCAGTGCGCTGCGCCGTGGATCGTTCCGCTTTTTAGCGCATGGAAAAGATTATGTTTCGTACGGGCGTTTTAATGAGCAGGAGCGCTATGTTGTCGTTGTAAATGTTGGAAAAGAAGAAATAGAAGCAGATATACCGGTTTATCTGGCAGAAGTGACGGATGGCTGGATGCTGAGTGCGATGATGACCAACGAAAAGGGATATTCGATTATGCCATCAAAACATGAAGTGAAAAATGGCACGATGCACGTGAAATTGACACCTTACAGTGGTATGGTCTTTAAACAGGAGCAATAAAATCCGTGAGAAGAACTATATGGAAACGATAGCTGAAGTTGAAATGACAGCAATGAAGAAAATATAGATAAATAATGGAAAATTACATAGGAAAGAGGAAATTTATACAGGAAAGAGCGGGGTAGCATGAGAACACGAGAAGAAGCACTTGCATATGGGCTTTCGCTTCCGGGGACATACCAGGATGCGCCATTCCATGATCCGAACTGGCAATTGGTTCGCATAAAGGATAGTCAGAAAGTATTTTTATGGACCTATGATATGGATGGAACGGTTCATATAAATGTAAAAGTGGATCCGCAATGGCGTGATTTCTGGCGTGAAACTTACGAGGCTGTTATGCCGGGATATCATCAGAATAAGGAGCATTGGAATACCATTCGCTTAGATGGAAGCATTCCGGATGCAGAAATTAAGCGTATGATTGCGGAAAGTTATGATCTTGTGACAGATAGTCCGACCAAGCGTATTTATGATGCAGTAAAGCGGATTCCCAAGGGGAAAGTTGCAACCTATGCGCAGGTGGCAAAGATGGCTGGCAATGAGAAAATGTGTCGCGCAGTGGGAAATGCTTTACACAAAAATCCAGACCCGGAGCATATTCCGTGTTTTCGTGTTGTTAATGCAAAGGGAGAATTGTGTGATGCGTTCGCTTTTGGCGGAGCAGAAGAGCAGGCAACGCGTTTGAGAGAAGAAGGCATTGTTGTTGAAAATGGCAAGGTCGATTTGAAACAGTTTGGTATGGCGATAGAAAAACAAGCAAGATACCCATGTAAGTGACGAACTGTGGGTATGAGAACAGGAAAATGAGCGTGATACCCACGCGAGTGATGAACTGTGGGTATGAGAGCAGGAAAATGAGCGTGATACCCATGCGAGTGATGAACTGTGGGTATGAGAGCAGGAAAATGAGCGTGATACCCATGCGAGCGACGAATTGTGGGTATGAGAACAGGAAAATGAGCAAGATACCCATGCGAGTGATGAACTATGGGTATGAGAGCAGGAAAACAAGCAAGATACCCACGCAAGTGATGAACTATGGGTATGAGAACAGGAAAAATGAGCAAGATACCCATGCGAGTGACATACCATGCATAGAAATTCGACAAACCTACATATAAAAAACAGTTGCGCGCAAAAAAAGCCTGTGCTATAATTCTATTTTGTCAGGACATGATATTGTTTTGAAATGGGTGGTTTCCCGAGTGGCCAAAGGGGACAGACTGTAAATCTGCTGCATCTTGCTTCGGTGGTTCGAATCCACCACCACCCATTGCACAAGATAGGAATATCTGAGTGCAAGTACGTATCGCACATAGGATGTTAAGACATCTGAGTGCTCGTAACAGCACTTGCCTACTAAATTCGAACAGCGCTACGCTAGTTCTCATTAAGTGCTCGTAACAGGCCGCAGTGGCGGAACTGGCAGACGCGCAGGACTTAAAATCCTGTGGTGGCGACATCGTACCGGTTCGATTCCGGTCTGCGGCAGTTTCTATGAAGAGGACTTCTTTCTAAGTGGAAAGAAGTCCTTTTTGCTTATGTAGCTATTGCATTTCGCATAAGATCGGTAAAGCGGATAAGATCAGGAAAGACAAGAAGAGCAGCAGAGAAAAAGAAGGAGGAAAAGCGGCAATGGCAGTGAAAAAGAATAAACATAACCGCATGTGCGATGATAAGATGAAGCTCGTTTTGGCTCTTCTTGCTCTGGCAATGCTTGTTTCCCTCGGAATCTATCTGTTAAACCGGCCGACCAACGATAAACAAGTGACAGAAAACGAAACATCAGAAAAGCAAACATCGGAGCAGCAGACGCCAGATACACAAGCACCAGATGCATGGCAGACAACACCAGGGAAACGAACGGATTTGTGTGACTTAGAAGCGGGCGCTATTGTGGAAGATGCGACCATTGATGAGCAGAATCTGGACTTATACTTTACTTCAAGTGAACTTACTGAGGCACAAAAAGAAGCTATGAATGGAAAATCTTATATAGAAAATCCAGACATTTCTTATGATGATTTGCGCTATATAAAAGTACTCCATTACAATTTTAATCATCAGATGCAGGTGGGGGAACTTGTAGTGAATCAGGCGATTGCGGAGGATTGCCGTCAGATTTTTATGGAATTGTTTCAGGAAGAATATGAGATTCATGCAATGTATCTGATTGACCGGTATTATGAAAAAGATCAGGTGCGAAACGGAGAACAGGTGGATATTTGCTCCATCAATGATGACAATACATCGGCTTTTCACTATCGTAAAATTGCGGGGACGGACGTATTGTCGAACCATGCCTATGGAATGGCGATTGATATAAATCCGCTGGAAAATCCGTATGTAAAAGAGACGGATCTGCAGCAGACGGTTGCAAGTCCATATCAAGATTATAATACTTATAAGGATAGAACAACGCAGCGTGCACACATGATTTCAAAAGATGACGTCTGTTATCGTATCTTTAAGTCGCACGGCTTTCAGTGGGGCGGAGAATGGAATGGAAATAAAGACTACCAGCATTTTGAAAAGGACAGATAGATGAAGAAGAAATTGACAATCGGCATTTTAGCACATGTTGATGCCGGCAAAACAACATTATCCGAAGCTCTTTTATACCAGACGGGGGCAATTCGAAGCTTAGGGCGTGTGGACCATCAGGATGCGTATCTGGATACGGATGAAATGGAACGCCAGAGGGGGATTACGATTTTTTCGAAAATGGCGCGTTTTACAGATGGTGACGTGGAATATGTTTTGCTGGATACCCCGGGACATGCCGATTTTACAGCAGAAATGGAGCGTACACTTTCGGTTTTGGATTATGCCATTTTGCTGATTAGTGGTATGGATGGTGTGCAGGGGCATACGCGTACATTGTGGAAGCTTTTGCAAAATTACGAAGTGCCATGTGTGATTTTTGTCAACAAAATGGATGTGACGCACCAATCGGCAGAGGAACTACTTGCACACTTACAGGACAAACTTGGGGATAACTGTCTTGACTTTCGCGGATTTTGTGGACAACAGGAAATGACTTCTGCAGAAAAAGAAAGCATTGCTCTTTGCGACGAAAAATTATTGGAAGTATTTTTAAATACAGGAAATCTGGCGCAGGAAGATCTGATAGAGGCAATTGCAAAACGAAAAATCTTTCCTGTTCTTTTTGGCTCGGCATTAAAATTACAAGGTGTTTGTGAGCTGCTTTGTCTTATGCAAAATTATATGCGTGAACCACAGGCGAAAGAAGGTTTTGCGGCGCGTTGTTTTAAAATTGGCAGGGATCAAAAAGGAAACCGTCTGACATATTTAAAAATTTTAGGTGGAACATTAAGTGTTAAGGATGATGTTTCTTATGAGCTTCCTGTTATGGCACAAGAGGATGATACTGAGGGACAAAAGACAACTTGTACCGAAAAAATCAACCAGATTCGTTTATATTCGGGAGAACGCTATGAATGTGTGGATACGATAGAATCGGGTGAGATTTGTGCGGTGATGGGATTGAGCCAGTCGTATGCCGGTATGACCTTAGGAGAATGCAGCCCGTTGGAGCAGGATGTGATAGAACCGGTATTATCTTATCATGTCATTCCACCGGAGGGGTGCGCACCGCATGTCTTATTATCCTACATGCGTCAGTTGGAGGAGGAAGATCCGACGCTGCATGTGACGTGGCAGGAGCGTGACCGCCAAGTGCATGTGCATTTGATGGGACCGGTGCAGACGGAAGTACTGCAGCAGCAGTTAAAAACGCGCTATGGTATATTGGTGACATTTGGTGCAGGAAAAGTACGATACAAAGAAACCATTCGCGGGGCAGTAGAGGGCGTCGGCCATTTTGAACCTTTGCGTCATTATGCCGAGGCACATATTCTGATAGAAGAATTGCCGCAAGGCAGTGGTGTAGAGTATGCAATGGATTGTTCGCAGGATATTTTAGATCTCAACTGGCAGCGCCTGATCTACACACATTTGACAGAACGTGCGCATCGTGGTGTATTAACGGGTTCGCCGCTTACGGATGTGCGTATGACGGTGGTGACGGGAAAAGCGCACAAAAAGCATACCGAGGGCGGCGATTTTCGTCAGGCAACGTATCGGGCAATCCGTCAGGGATTGCGCAAAGCAGAAAATGTGCTTTTAGAACCATACTATCGTGTGCGTATTGAAATGCCATTACAGGATTTGGGACGTGTGATGACGGATATGAACCGCATGCAGGGGAAATTTGAAGCACCACTCATGGAAAGTAATACCGCCATTTTGCAAGGCATTGCACCGGTATCTTTGATGCGTGATTATGGTACAACCTTGGCACAGGCAACAGGTGGAAATGGTCAAATGACACTGGCGTTGGAAGGGTATTTTCCATGTCATAACCAGGAAGAAGTTGTGGCTGAAATAGGATATGATCCAGACCGTGATACAAGAAACACCTGCGATTCCGTCTTTTGTGGGCATGGAGCGGGGTATGTTGTTCCGTGGTATGAAGTGGAAGATAAAATGCACATGCCAATGGCGTCGTATCTATATGAAAAAAAGGCAGACCCGACGGAAGATGAAGTCATTGCTGCAGCAAAAGCAAAAGCGGAGGCAATGCGCAGTGGAAAGCCGAAAGGTTATGATGGTTATGGCGGTTTAGAATCGGATTTGGAAGAAATCTTTGTGCGTGAATTTGGCGAGATTAAGAGACGATTGCCTGCCGCAGAAAAACGTGTCATTGACGCGGAACGCAAGGAACGTATTCAGGATGCGCGAGAGACATACCAAAAGACGCATAATAGAAATCAAGCGGAAAAGCCAAAGAAAAAATATCTGCTTGTTGACGGATATAATGTTATTTTTGTGTGGAAAGAGTTAGATGAGATTGCAAAGGTCAGCATTGACGGTGCAAGGGGACGTCTGCTTGATATTATGTGCAATTATCAAGGGCATATCGGACAGGAAGTAATCGTGGTCTTTGATGCATACCGTGTACGTGGTCATGTGGAAGAAATTGTAGATTATCACAATATTCATGTAGTTTATACAAGAGAGGCAGAGACCGCAGATGCCTACATTGAGCGCACAACACACGATATGGCTGGCAAATATGAAGTGACCGTGGCGACATCAGATCGCAGGGAACAGATGATTGTCATTGGCGAAGGTGCACGCAGATTTTCGGCGAGAGATCTGGAAAAAGAAGTGGAGCGTGTGAATCGGGAAGCGATGGAATCCTTCCGTCCGCTTACATAAGCAAAAAGAGATTTATGGTATATGACGTCGATAAGTTTTGACAGACAAGCGATATGCGGATATGATATACTAATCTATAAGAAATGAGACAGTTTTGAGGGGTAGTAATTTATGAAGATAATTCATTGTGCAGATCTACATTTAGACTCGAAAATGGAAAGTAATTTGGATCGGGAAGCAGCCAGCATGCGCCGGGACGAGTTGTTGGATACATTTGAACGTATGGTGACATATGCGGCTGAAAATGAAGTGCGGGTTATTCTGATCGCAGGGGATCTTTTTGATAAGCCGAATGTGCGAAAAGCTGCAAAAACACGTGTGATCGAACAAATGAAGCAACATCCGGAGATAGATTTTTGTTATATTCGTGGTAATCACGATCAGCTGGACTTTGTGGAAGAGCTGTCGGAGCAGGAGGGCATTACCAACCTCAAGCTTTTCGGGACAGATGAATGGACATCTTATGATTATGGTGATGTTGTGATTACCGGCATGGAACTGGTAAAAGAAAACAGCCAGACCTTGGGAATGAATCTGGTGTTGGATCAGAACCGGTTGAATATTGTGGCATTGCATGGTCAGGAGTCGGATTACCAGGGAAATGATCGTACAGAAATTGTAAATTTATCAATGCTGCGCAATAAGTATATTGATTATCTGGCTCTCGGACATATTCACACCTACAAAAAAGAACGCTTGGACGACCGTGGTGTATATTGCTACAGTGGTTGCTTAGAAGGCAGAGGTTTTGACGAGTGTGGTGAAAAGGGTTTTGTTCTTCTCGAGGTGGAAGAGGGCAAAATACATACGAAGTTTGTGCCGATAGCCAAGCGTTTGTTACATGAGGTGTGCGTCGAGGTGGATCCATCTATGGATATGGCAGCAATTGTGCAGAAAGCCAGAGAGTGTGTTGCGGGAATATCATCAGAGGATTTGATTAAGATTATTGTGACAGGTGAGACAAATATTGATACGGATATCGATTGTGACCGTCTACGACGCAATTTGAATTTGGACTTTTTCTTTATAAAAGTTTACGATCGCACCTCCGTGCAAATTGATTACGAGAGTTTCCGTAACGACAAGTCTTTAAAAGGAGAATTTGTTCGTTTGATGGAAAGACAAGATATGTCAGAGGATGAAAGAGCAGCCATTATTGAACTTGGGATGAAAGCAATTATGGGTGAGGATATAGAAGTATGAAGTTAATTTCCTGTTATATTAGTGGATTTGGAACAATAAAAGAGTGGTCTTACGATTTTTCAGATGGTATGAATGCTTTGTGCCAGGAAAATGGCTGGGGAAAAACGACATTTAGCGTATTTTTGAAGGCAATGTTTTACGGAATGGATTATTCTGCCCGCACAAAGATGCTGACGGAGCGTAAGCATTACATGCCATGGGATGGCGGCATCTGTGGTGGTAATCTGATTTTTGAAGCGGAAGGAAAAACATACCGCGTGGAACGTACCTTTGGTAAGACAGATAAAGAGGATACGTTTTTATTACTGGATTTGAACACAGGAAATGCATGCGATGATTATTCAAAAAATCTTGGAGAAGAGTTGTTTCAGGTTGACCGTGATTCTTTTGAAAAGAGCATTTTTATCCCGCAGTCATCGGTATCGACGGCAATGACGGATAGTCTGAACGCCAAAATGGGCGACCTTGCTGCGGCAAAAGATGACATCAATAATTTTGATGAGGCTGTGAGCCGTGTGGCGGAAGTGCGTAAGAATTATACGCGAAGAAGTAAAGTAAACAATGGTAAGATTACCATGATCAAAGAAGAAATCAGTAAATGCAGTGAACTGATTGATAAAAAGACGGCGATTTTAGATGGATACCACAAGCAGTTTGACAAATTAGAAGAGAAAAAGAAATCACTCAACTGGATGGAGGCGGAAAAGAATCGTATTACGGACGAAATCCGCATGCAGAGTAAGCGCGAGCAGGATATGGGAGCGTATCGTCAGCAGCAGGAATTCCTGAAAAAACAACAGGAAGAAATGAATGCGCTGGATGACTTTTTTGCAGCGGGTCTGCCGGATGAACAGGAGCAGACGGCAATGGAAGAGCTGGAGCGCCAGTACGATATGGCGCGTCGTACCGAGAGAGAGCTTGCAATTAAAATGCCACCGGAGCAGCAAATCCATAAGTGGGAAGGACTCTTTGGTGAAGAAGTGCCGACGAAAGAAGATCTGGCAAAATGGAAAGAAATGTCAAACCGGCTGCAGGAACTTCGCATGCAGGGAGAACATTCAAAATTATCCGAAGATGCGGCAGCACAGTTAGAACAACTCAAATACTTTTTTGCGCAGAAGGTACCGACGGAGGAAGAATTATCACAAGTTGAAAAAGATGTGGTGGAATTATCACGTCTGGATGGACGTATTGTGGAGCAGGATGAGAATTACCGAAACATTAAGGCAAGAGCGGATGTTGTGACAAAGACAGGGCGTACGGCTGGTAAAACAGCAAGTGTATGGATGCTTTTTATTCTTTTTGCAGCGCTGCTTTTGGGAGGCTTTTCATTCCGCTTATTAGCACCGGATTCTGATGGCAGTTCTATTTATCAGATCCTTTGTTTTGGTGGCGCAGCGGCAACAGGTGTGGCAGCTGTGATGCAGTATCTGCGAATGCGTTCGCTTCATCGCAATAAGCAGGAAGATTTGCAAAATCAGTTAAAAGAGGCGGAAGATGCCTTGGCACAGAGTAGGCAGAAACGCGAAGACTTAGCAGTCCGCTGTAAAGAGTTTTTGTCATACTTCAAATTAACACCTGCAGACAGTATGCAGCAGATGGTGTATGAGATTCGTGTTAATTTAGATCATTATGTGCGATTACAGGACGAGGCACAGCAGGCAACCGCACAGACGACGAATGCAGTCGAAGAAATGGCGGACGTGCGCATGGAACTTTATACCATTTTAGACCGCTATGCACTGGTCTATCAGATGGACTTGTATCATGAAGGAAATGAGACAGATTTACTGGAACGATTGAAAAACGACAAGGAGCTTTACGAGGAATATGTGCATTGCCGTAAACAATTGGATCTCATTCATTTGACCATGGAAGAACAAAAGCGTCTGCTTCATAAATACCTGGATCGTTTCCCGTTGGAAGCAGAAGGCTCTGCACAGGAACAATTGCATCTGGTGCGCAGTAAACGCATTCGTTATGGTCAATTACAAGAAGAAATCCAGCATTTGCAGGAGAAAATAAAGTCGTTTGAGGAAGACAATCAGGTAAAAGAAAGTGCACTTTCTGTTGAAGAATTACAGGAAAAGCAAGTGCAGATTGATGAAGAGATCAAAGAGATGCAAAAGGGAATTACGCAGGATCGTGAATCCTTACATCAATTGTCAGTGGAACTTGACAGTATAGAAGATGCGGAAAACCGACGCGATGTGCTACTGGAAGAAAAGATGGAGTGCGATCATAAAGTGGACTTGCTGGCAAAAACCGAAGAGTTTTTAAAAATTGCAAAAGAGCAGTTTTTGTCAACGTATATGCGCCCACTGCGTCAAGGCATGGAACATTACATGGCTATTTTGGATGATAAATACAAGGAGTCCGTAAAAGACATGGATTTTGATATCACGATGGATTTGGCAGTACAGGTGCGTTGCCAGGGAAGCACACATTCAAGTGAGTATCTGAGTCATGGTTATCAGGATCTGGTGGGACTTTGCGCAAGATTTGCTTTGGTGGATGTGCTTTATCATAAAGAACAACCGGTCATTGTGCTGGATGATCCATTTACAAATCTGGATGAAAATAAGATTACACATGCATTGGAGTTGTTGACAAACATCGCAAAAGACAGACAGATTGTTTACTTTACCTGTCATGAAAGTCGTATGCCTTCATAAATGCAATTGTGCGTCTGGAGTAGAAAAAGCCTTTGTCACAGGAACTGCAAAAATGGTTCATACTTTGTCACAGGAACTGCAAAAAGTTCTTGACAGGCAGGGGCTTTTTCGATAAGATTATCTTGTTGTTGCAAAACAGCGGGCCCAGTTAGCTCAGTTGGTAGAGCAGAGGACTGAAAATCCTCGTGTCTCTGGTTCGATTCCGGAACTGGGCATATGCGGGTGTAGTTCAATGGTAGAACATCAGCCTTCCAAGCTGAATACGTGGGTTCGATTCCCATCACCCGCTCTGTTAAAAGCCTTGATTCGATTTGAATCAAGGTTTTTTTGTTATGGTAACGACTGTATTTTTATTATAGAAGTGAAAAGAGGATGGATATGGAAAAAAGAGAGGCGCCAATCGCAGTTTTTGACTCTGGCATGGGCGGAGTCAGTGTTTTACGTGAACTGATTAAAATGATGCCGGAAGAAGATTTTTATTATTTTGGTGATTCCAAAAACGCACCATATGGAACAAAGAGTACGGAAGTAGTGCGCGAACTTACCATTGCACATACAGAGGATTTTATGAAGATGGGAGCCAAAGGCGTTGTGATTGCATGCAACACAGCAACGAGTGCGGCTGTGCGTATCTTGCGTCAGATGTATCCAAAGTTGCCTCTTGTAGGAATTGAACCGGCGGTAAAGCCTGCCGCTGAAAAGTTTCCACAGGGAAATATACTTGTGATGGCAACGCCGATTACGATACGGGAAGAAAAGCTGCATCATTTGATTGAACAGTTTGGTGGCGATGCGAATGTTATGCCACTGGCTTGCCCGGGATTGATGGATTTTGTGGAAGCGGGGAATATTAATAGCCCGGAATTGTATGGATTTTTGCGCGACTTGTTAGAACCATATCAGGAAAATCTTGATGCGGTCGTTTTGGGTTGTACACATTATCCGTTTGTGCGCAAGGTGATTGAACAGATTGTCGGTGATCAGGTGGAAATCTTTGACGGCGGTGCCGGAACAGCACGGGAAATGCGCAGACGGCTTGCAGCAGATGGCTTGCTGCGGGATGCAACAGGCCAAAAAGGGAACATCGAATTTCATAATAGTGATCTGACTAAGGAACGAGAAGTTTTATTTGAGAAACTGTTGAACTACTAGGTAGTAAAAATATGGGAATAAGAGGCGAATTCATCAAGGTGTGGAAAAACCCATAAAAGCTTGCAATAGGCATTTGATAGGAGTAAAATAGGTGCGGTTCAAAGAAAAACATTGTGTTTTTAAAATATAAAGAAAGTAAGGGTGAGAATTATGAATTATGAGTTTTTGCTTTGGATTGCTTTAATCTTAATTTCAACAAAGGTATTGGGACTGCTTTGTAAGGCAGTGAATCTGCCGGAAGTAGTAGGCGCATTGCTGGCAGGTGTCATTTTAGGACCGTCCGCATTGAATTTGATGTCTATGCAGGGAGATACAGGAACACTGTTGGGCTATGTAGCTGAGATGGGTGTTATCTTCCTTATGTTCTCTGCCGGTCTGGATACAGACTTAAAGGAACTGAAGGCAAACCTTGGTGCATCTTTTGTCACCGCACTGATTGGTGTTATTGTACCTCTGATTGGTGGTATGATCGGCTACGCTTTGTATTTTGGTGAGGATTTAAGCAACTATGACCAAATGCTGCAGAGTTTGTTTGTCGGTGTTGTTTTGACGGCGACATCCGTTAGTATTACGGTTGAGACACTGCGTGAAATGGGTAAGTTATCCGGAAAGGTCGGAATGACAATCTTAGGAGCTGCCATTATTGATGATATTCTGGGTATGATCGTACTTGCAGTCGTATCCAGCATGAAGGATACTTCAGTAAAACCGGCTGCTGTTCTCATCAAAATTGTTTTGTACTTTGTACTGATTTTAGTGCTGTTTTTGGCTACAACACATTTGGAATTTGCGTTCAGCAAGAACGATCATAAGAGACGTGTAGCTATTTTTGCAATTGCATTCTGCTTTATTTTAGCTTATGTTTCCGAGGTTGGTTTCGGTATTGCAGATATTACAGGTGCATACTTTGCAGGTGTTATGCTCTGCCGCTCAAAGATACGTGATTACGTAGATATTAAAATCCATGACGTATCGACCGTATTTTTCTCTTGTATCTTCTTTGCCAGCGTAGGTTTAAAAGTAACGATGGGTGGCATGACCTTAAAAATCTGGTTGTTCGCCGTTATTTTGACAGTCATTGCAATCATTACAAAGATGATTGGATGCGGACTTGGTGCTAAGATTTGCAAGTTTACCTGGAAAGAATCATTGCAGACTGGTGTTGGTATGATTTCCCGTGGTGAGGTTGCTTTGATCGTTGCAGAAAAAGGACGTCAGGTAGGATTGATCAGCGAAGATCTGTTTGCACCAATCATTTTGGTGGTTATCATTACGACACTGATTACACCAATCCTGTTAAAGGTAGTATTCAAGGGTGAAAAACCAGCAGAGGCAGTGGCGGCCAGTAAATAAAGAAAGTGATTACGAGTTATGAGAAGAGAGTTTAAAGAGGCATTGGAAGATTCTCCGATTATTGCCGCGATTAAAGATGACGATGGATTGCATCGATGTCTGGAGTGTGACAGCCGTATTATTTTTATATTATATGGTGATGTGATTACGATTCCGGAAATTGTGGACAAAGTAAAGTCATCCGGGAAACTGGCATTTGTACATATGGATCTGATACAGGGATTGAGTTCCAAAGAAGTTTCTGTAGATTACATTGCCAAGTTTACAAAAGCGGATGGTGTGATATCTACCAAGGCTCCGATTATAGCGAGAGCAAGAGAGTTATCGCTTGATACCATTATGCGTTTCTTCTTCATCGATTCTATGGCGTATAACAGCATTGAGCGCCAGCTAAAGAATACAAAACCAGACGTGATTGAGGTGTTACCGGGACCGATGCCAAGTGTCGTCAGACGTATTCATAAAATGAACCATCAACCACTGATTTCCAGCGGTTTGATTAGTGAAAAAGAAGATGTCTATGCACTTTTAGATGCGGGAGCAACGGCGATTTCAACAACGAATCAGGATGTCTGGTTCCTATAAAATCATAAAATAAACCCCATAGGCTTTTGGGTACATTGATAGTACCGGAGCCTATGGGGTTTTGTTGTTAAAAAAGACTGGTTTGTTTTATTGTACGACATCCTCTATAGAAAGTGCTGCAAGGGTCTGTTGCATGTCATCCGGCAAAGGAGCCGTAAAGGTCATGAGCTCTTTTGTGATGGGATGCACAAACTGCATGCGATAGGAATGCAGTGCCTGGCGCTTCATGTAGCGCATGTCAGGGTGATAAAGATAGTCACCAATCAGCGGATAACCGATATGCTTCATATGGACGCGA
This sequence comes from uncultured Lachnospiraceae bacterium, assembly GCA_934352055.1. Taxonomy (GTDB): domain Bacteria; phylum Bacillota; class Clostridia; order Lachnospirales; family Lachnospiraceae; genus Pararoseburia. Next base: position 580,580 of record CAKRJY010000001.1, on the reverse strand, counting down.
ATCTGATGCGTGCGGCCGGTCTCTAATTGCAGCGCAACAACAGCATGATCCAATAAAGGCATAACAACACGGTAGTGTGTGATGGCGCGGTCACCTTTTTCAAAATCTACTGTTCTTGCAAGTATTGTTCCTTCTACTCTTGCAAGTGGCGCATCAATGGTACCCTCGGCAGGTGTCGGGTGGCCACTACAGATGGCAAGATATTCGCGCTTTACTTCTTTTTTCGCTACAGCATCCGATAAAATGCTGGATGCGACCAGATGCTTGGCGATAATGGTAAGACCGGACGTGTCACGATCCAAACGGTTGGTACAGCGGAAAATGAAAGATTTCCCCTGTTTTTCATAATAATAAGCCAAAGCATTTGCCAGAGAATTCTCGTAATTGGCCATTGAAGGATGAATGGGCATACCGGCGGGTTTATTTACGACGATGATATCTTCGTCCTCATAAACAATAGCAAGAGGCAGTTCTACCGGTGGAATCTTTTCGGAGGAGTTCTCCTCGTTAATCTGGATGCGCAGATGATCCCCTGTATGCACGGTGTCTCGCATATAAACAAAGGCACCGTTTCGCAGGGTGTTTTCCGGCATGCGCTTGATCAGGGTCAGATTTTGTCCGGAAAATCCCTGACGTCTTAAAAACTGTTCGATGCGTATGCCATTATCTTTTTCTTCAATGGTATAATCAATGGTTCTTTTCATGATGATGCATGCAGCTTCTTCAAGGCTTTATTAAATTGAATGCCAAAAAGGATGGCGGTAAAGGTGACCGCGATAAAGTCAGCAATTGGTTCTGCTGTATAGACAGCGATGGTCTTATCTGCCATAAAGTGTGGCAGGATATAAATGAGCGGTACAAGCAGCACAAATTTACGCATAATGGCAACGATGATAGAACAGAGCGCATTTCCGGTAGAAACAAATGTCATCTGACATGCAATCTGGATTCCCATCATGAAGAGTGCGCCGCAATAGATACGAAGCGCATTTGCGGAAAAGGCTAGAAGCGTCGCATCGTTTGTAAACATACCGGCGAAAGCCTGTGGAAAAGCTTCAACACAAATCCAGAGAAGTACAGAGTAGGCAAGACTTGTCAGCAAAAGCAACTGGAAACTTTTCTTTACACGGTCGCTATTTTTTGCACCGAAGTTATAACTGGTAATTGGCTGTGCTCCCTGTGCGACACCTTGCAGAGGTAACATAGCAAATTGCATAACGCTGGTTAAAATCGTCATGGCGCCAACGGCAATATCTCCGCCGTATTTTAACAGAGAAGAGTTGAAGCACATAGAGATGATACTTTCGGTTGACTGCATAATAAATGCAGAAAGTCCAAGTGCAACACATGGTGGCATGAGGGAAAGCCCGGCGAGTAGATTTTCCTTGCGGATGCGCAAAAAGGTTTTCTTACTAAGTAAGAAGTGGAGGCACCACAGGCAGGAACAACCCTGCGAAATGATGGTAGCAAGCGCTGCACCTCTTACACCCATGTGAAGACCAAAGATAAAAATAGGATCCAGGATAATATTAATGACAGCACCGATCAAAACGGTTTTCATACCATCTTTGGCAAAGCCCTGTGCTGTGATAAAAGCATTGAGGCCGAGTGTCATCTGTACAAATATGGTTCCAAACGCATAGAGGCTCATATAGGATGTTGCATAGGAAATGGTATTTTCGCTTGCACCAAACAGTAAGAGCAGATCGCGATTGAATACAAGAATCACAAAGGTTAAAATGACAGAAACGATAATTTGCAGACTGAAGCAGCCGGCAAGGATTTTTTCGGCAGAAGCATGGTCTCCTTTACCCATGGCAATCGATGCACGTGGAGCACCGCCTGAGCTGACGAGGCAGGCAAAAGCGGAGACAAGCATAATGATTGGCATACAGACGCCAACGCCGGTAAGGGCGAGACTGCCGACTTCCGGAATATGTCCAATATAAATACGGTCTACGATGTTGTAGAGCATGTTGACAAGCTGTGCGATGACCGTTGGAATCGCTAGTTGAAATAACAGTTTACCGATCGGTTCGGTACCTAAGAATTCTTTATCCTGATTCATGGTTTGTTCCTTTCTTTTATAGATACTTAAAACGCATAAAATTTATTATAGCACAGGAGGTGGGTTTTGCACTGAATTTCTTTGTATGAGTTGTAGATTATTTGGATGAAAATGGCACAAAAAAAGAAGCCGTTCCCCAACGGCCTCTTTTTTATACCCTTATTAAACCCCTTATATAAAACTCCACGCTTCCCAAAAAAGACTATTATTTCATGTCAACTTCTTTTGTAGCTACAACGTCAACGCCTGTTCCACAAACGTCAGCGAGAAGAACGTCGCCGATAGCGACTGGTGCAGTAACAACAACATTTTCCAAGGCTTTGCAGATATCGAAGATCATTCCCTTTGGAATATCTTCTCTTGTCTTGCAGGAAACCATGTTGATTTTTCCGCCTTTTACACGAACAGAAGAGGTAACGATTCTTGTAGGATTCGTGCATTCCTTCTTTGCGTATTTTTCGCCATTTGGACAAGTGTTTCCGGTAACTTCGGTAACCTCGCCATTTTCTAATGTTACTTTAAGGCTGCATCCCATAGGACAGCCGATACAAATTAATTCTCTTGTTTCCATCCTTATGCCTCCTCAATTTTGATTGTAATATTTTCAATGTCCGGATACTCAGCTAACTGAGACTTCTTCAGAACAACCTGTTCCATTTCACCCGGTGCCATAACTGGACGTTTTCTCTTAGAAATCAGCTCATCGCCGAAGTATGTAGCAATAGCACATCCCTTGTATACCTGGCCAACACGGAAACGAACCGTTAAAGTGTCATCCATAACTTCAGGACGAATATATTTCGGAACAGTGTAACGAACACCGTCAACTGGAAGAATTTCAATCTGCTTAGCAGATGTAATTTCACCATCTTTGATGTATTTCGCAGCGTTTTTACCTGCGTTTGTAGCTTCCTGTGAAACGAAATCTACAAGGTCATGTACGTGAAGTACGTTACCACAAGCGAATACACCAGGGATGTTTGTCTCTAAGCTGTCATTAACAACAGGACCGGATGTGATAGGACTTAAAGTGACACCAGCTGTCTTAGAAAGCTCGTTTTCTGGTAAAAGACCACAAGAGAGAAGTAAAGTATCGCAATCATAGTGGATTTCTGTACCAGGGATTGGCTTACGATCTGGACCAACTTCAGCGATGGTAATACCTTCTACTCTTTCTTTACCCTGAATGTCTACAACAGTGTGAGAGAGGTAAAGTGGAATATCAAAGTCATTCAAGCACTGTACAATATTTCTCTTTAATCCACCAGAGTATGGCATCAATTCTGCAACAGCAAGAACCTTAGCTCCCTCTAATGTCATACGACGTGCCATGATCAATCCGATATCACCGGAACCTAAGATTACAACACGACGACCTGGCATGTAACCCTCGATGTTTACAAGTCTCTGGGCTGTTCCTGCAGAGAAGATACCTGCTGGACGATATCCAGGAATGTTTAATGCTCCACGAGAACGTTCACGGCATCCCATAGCAAGAACAACAGCCTTAGCTTCGATTGTGAACATGCCGTCTGTAGAGTTCATAGCTGTAACAACCTTGTCATTGGAAATATCCATAACCATGGTGTTTAATTTATATTCAATGCCACGTTCCTCAACCTGTGCGATGAAACGTGATGCATATTCAGGACCGGTAAGCTCTTCCTTAAATGTATGAAGACCGAAACCATTGTGAATACACTGGTTTAAGATACCGCCTAATTCGCGATCTCTTTCAATAATTAAGATACTATCAATTCCATTATCTTTTGCAGCGATAGCAGCAGCAAGACCTGCAGGACCACCACCAACGATGACTAAATCATATTTCATTTTCGTGCTCCTCCTTATATCTTCTTGTTGTAACCGTATACGATTTTGGCATCTTTGCCGTTCTTAGTTACATCAAACATGCTCATTGGAACTTCACGCTCCAGAATTTCCATTGTTTTTGGTGAGCAGAAGCCAGATTGGCAACGTCCCATACCAGCTCTTGTTCTACGTTTTACAGCATCTAAAGATCTGGCACCTAAAGTTCTATGAATCGCATCTAAGATTTCACCTTCTGTAATCATTTCGCAACGGCAAATGATGTTACCATATGCAGGCTCTTTCTTGATTAATTCGTTTCTTTCTTCGATAGAAAGGTTAGCAGGATTTAAAATGCCCTTGCGGATACCGTTGAAGGAAGGATCTTTCTCTAAACCTAACTTCTCGGCAACTAATGCTGCAAGCATTTCACCGATGGCTGGTGCTGATGAAAGACCAGGTGATTCGATACCGGCTGCGTTAAAGAAGCCTTCAGCGTCTTTTGCTTCACCGATTACAAAGTCACCACCAACTTCGTGAGCACGAAGGCCTGCGAAAGATGTGATAACCTGACGAAGTGGAAGATTCTTAACAGACCGGGAACTTGTTGCACCAAGGGATGCAAGTCCTTCTTCTGTTGTGTTAACGCCTTCCTTGTTGTCGATATCTTCAGCAGTAGGACCAACCAAAAGGTTGCCATGTACGGTAGGAGTTACAAGAACACCCTTACCCATTTTGCTAGGCAGCTGGAAAACAGTATGACTTACATGAGTTCCGGCATCTTTATCTAAAAGCATGTACTGTCCACGACGAGCGATGATTTCTAACTTGTTGTCGCTTACCATGTTGTTGAACTTGTCTGCGTAAACACCGGCTGCGTTTACAACAACCTTTGCTTCGATGGTATCTTTGTCCGTTTTGATTACGTAATGATCATCTGCTTTGCTGATGTCTGTTACTTCTGTATTTAAGAAGAATTCAACACCGTTATCAGCAGCGTTTTCTGCAAATGCCATTGTTAAGTGGAATGGACAAACGATAGCACCAGTAGGAGCGTAAAGTGCTTTTACTACATCATCAGCGAGGTTTGGCTCCATTTTAATGAGTTCGTCACGATCTAAGATGCGAAGATCCGGAACACCGTTTTTCTTACCTTTTTCTAATAATTCATCTAAGAGTGCAGGATCCTGTTCCTTTGTACATACAACCAGGGAACCATTTCTCTTGAATGGGAAGTCAAGATCTTTTGATAACTGATCCATCATCTCATTTCCTCTGACATTTAACTGTGCCTTTAATGTTCCTGGGGTAGCATCAAAACCAGCGTGAACAATCGCACTATTGGCTTTTGATGTTCCGTTGCAAACGTCTTCGTCTCTTTCAATGACGCAAGCGTTTACTTTGTACTTAGATAATTCTCTTGCGATGGCACTGCCAACTACACCAGCACCAACAATTGCTACATCATACATATGTAACGACTCCTTTCTTTACATAAAAAAAGCAAGGCTAAATAAAGCGAATGTCCTTCGCCTATCTACCTTGCTCTCATCTCTGGTAATTTATTTATTTTTTAATTTATGCTATGATTATAACACGTGAAATTGGTGCGTACAATACCCAAAACCCAAAAAATGGGTTATTTCTAAAAGTTAATTTTTTAACGAGGTGTCACATGGCAAATATGGGAAATCAGAAGCAGAAACTTCTTTATATAATGGAAATTTTTTTACGTGAAACAGATGAAGAGCATCCGATCACGGCAGGGCAGATCATAGAGCGACTGGAAGCAAAAGAAATTCCGGCAGAGCGCAAAAGTATCTATCGTGATATCCGTGCGCTGCAGGATTATGGAATGGAAATTGAAAAAGCGCCGGAACAAAATGGGTTTTATTTAGCGGAGCGTACGTTTGAACTGGCAGAATTAAAATTGCTTGTCGATGCTGTGGCGGCATCAAAGTTTATCACAGAGAAAAAATCACGTGAGCTGGTGCATAAGATCGAACAACTGGGAAGTACCTATCAGGGAAAGCATCTGCATCGCCAGGTGGTGGTATCGGATCGTGTTAAAATGGCAAATGAACGTATTTATTATACGATTGACGAGATTTATAACTGCATTGATGATAATCAGCAGATGACATTCCAATATTTGGAGTGGAATGAAAAAAAGGAACAGGTGCTGCGCCATCAGGGAAAGAAGTATCAGGTGAGTCCGGCATTTTTGTTATGGGATAATGAATACTATTATCTGGTCGCGTGGGATGAAGAGGCTGGGGATGTCCGGCACTATCGCGTGGATAAGATTATGGGAGCACAGGAGTTTTCCGTGGCTCGAAGCAGGGAGGCTCTTTCGATAGAAAAACAAAAAGCAAATTATGCGAAAAAGAGATTTAGTATGTTTGCCGGAACGGCAGAGATTGTTACCCTTCGTGCGCCGAAACATATGGCAGGTGTGATGTTTGACCGTTTCGGAACAGAAGTTTTTATGCGAAGCGAGGACGATGCGATTCTTGTGCGTACAGAGGTGGAAGTGAGCCCACAGTTTTTTGGCTGGATCACCGGACTTGGCGCTGGTGTGGAAATTGTACGACCGGCTTCGGTACGACAGGCGTATGAAAAGCATTTAAAACAGATTATGGCACAGTATGAGTGTTAATCCTGTTTGTGATAAAGACGGACAATAAGCTTGATTTCTTCCCAGAGCATTTCCTGACCTTCCGGTGGCAATTGACCGCAGGCATGCAGGAGGGCAAGTGTGTCGTCAGTTAAGTCGGATGCATCATTTTGTGGTGGTGTATAGCCGAGCAGATAATCACAGGTTGTATGAAAATAGGCTGCCATACGCATGAGGATATCGTAGCTTGGCTGACGTTTCCCAGACAGATATCCACTGAAAGTGGATGGGTGAATATGTAAAGACTCACAAACTTGTTTGTTGTTTGTGTTTTGCAGTTCCATGAGATTTGTGAGACGTTCTCCTAAAAGCATAGATGCCATATGTGCTTTCTCCTATCATTTGTAATTAAAATAATGATAGAACAGGGGATTTTAATTTTGCCCAAATTTCTCATATTGCATAGCTGATGCGCGAAACGCCACATAACCGTGTCATGTGGGGATATCTCTAAATATAACCGCCATCCATGGATATGATCTGACCGGTCAGATAGGCAGGGCTTTCCACAAGATGGATGAGGGCGTCTGCTACTTCTTCCGGTTTCGCAAAACGTCCGGCAGGAATTTCTGCCTCTAATTCTGCGCGTTCTTCTGCCGTCAAAAAGGCATTCATATCCGTATCGATCACACCGCATGCAATCGCATTGACGGCAATTCCGGAAGGCGCTAATTCTTTGGCGAGTGCTTTTGTAAAAGCATGCATACCACCCTTAGAAGCTGAATATGCGACTTCACAGGATGCACCGACATTGCCCCACATGGAAGAAATGTTTATGATTCGTCCGGTTTGTTTTTGCACCATGGAAGGAACAAAGACTTTTGCAGTGTAAAAACACGAAGATAAATTCACAGACATTATGTGGTTCCAATCGTCCGGTGTCATGTCTGTGAGCAGTCCGATATGAGAGATGCCGGCATTGTTTACGACGACATCTATTTGTGAAAAGTGGGCAAGCATTTCCTGCGCAACCATTTCTACAAAAGAAAAATCCCCCATATTTCCGGTAAAAGTGAATACTTCAATATGATAATCTTTGCGCAATTCTGCGGCAAAGGTTTCTAATAATTGTGTGTTTTTCTGGCAGGTCAGTCCCAGATGATATCCGTTGGCAGCGAGTGCTGTGGCAATGGCTCGTCCGATGCCGCGGGACGCACCGGATACAAATGCTGTTTTATACATAAGTGTTTTCTCCTTTAATTTAATTCACTATAGCAAACTGCGAAATAAAGCGCAAATGAGTGGATGAAACGCAGTTTAACTGTATGAACAATTTATAAAATTATTTTTATTTTTCAGAAAACTACTTGTTCAGAAAACGTAATATGTTATAATTAGATTATGATATTCACACGGTATCAAATATAATGTGAAAAGGGGATGGACATCATGAGAATTACAATCACAGGAAAAAACATTGAACTTACCGATGGACTGAAGGAGGCAGTGGAAGACAGACTCTCCAAGCTGGAGAAATATTTTACACCGGAGACGGAAGCGCATGTAACACTTAGTGTTGAGAAAGAACGCCAAAAGATAGAGGTGACCATACCGGTAAAGGGTAGCGTTATCCGTGCGGAGCAGGTTAGCAATGACATGTATGTTTCCATTGAAGTAGTTGAGGAGACAATCGAACGTCAATTAAAGAAATACCGCAACAAGATCGTGACAAAGCAGCAGAGTGCTGAGAAGTTCTTTGCACAGGAATATCTGGAGAAAGATGCTGAGGACGATGATGAGATCCGTATCATCCGAACCAAGAGATTTGGTATCAAGCCAATGTATCCGGAAGATGCCTGCGTGCAGATGGAATTATTGGGACATGACTTCTTTGTATTCCTGAATGCAGAGACAGAGGAAGTAAATGTTGTTTATAAGAGAAAGGGTAATACATACGGCTTGATTGAACCGGAGTTCTAGGAGAACCGATGCAAAGCGTCATCACGATTCGCGAAATGCCGATAGGACTGGTGTCAGAAACGATGCTATAATATCCTCACATATGAGGGGGATGAGTATATGAAAGAACAGTCTATGGGGCAAATAGTACGTGAAATTCGCGTAGAACAGGGGATGACGCAGGAGGTATTAGCGGATGGTATTTGTACCACCAGTTATTTATCACGCGTAGAACATGGAAGCCAGATTCCGTCCAGAGAAATCTATCAGTCATTGATGGAGCGTCTGGGGGAGTCTGGCTATTCTTATGCCTTTTGGAAGAATCAACAGGAACGAGAACAGAAATGCCGTGACTTGCTGTGGACACTGCAGACCTGGGAAAGTGAAAAAGCGGATGAAAAATTGCTGGAATTGCGGGAAATGAAAAAATCGCGCGATGAACAGGAAAGACAATTTTATGAGATGGCAAAGACAATCTGGTTATATATGAGCGGTGCCATACCGCGAGAAGAGTATCTGCAATGTTGTCTTGCAGTGTGGGAGTGTGCCGTTCGTGTGAACCAGAAGGTAGGTATCCATAGTGAGGGGCTGATGCTGCAGAAAATGACAGAAATACAGCTGTGGATATTAAATAACGTTGCAATTGGCTATATGTGGAAAGGAGAATTTCACGAGAGTGCGTCCTTGTTGTTTCGCCTGTACCGGTATGTAGCAAAAATGGAAAAAGGATATGCTGTTACATGCCATATGAAAGCGGTGCTTGGTCACAATCTGTCGGTTTGCTTGCTGGAGATGGAAAAACCGGAAGAAGCCTTATATTTTAGCGAACAGACCATGCATATGCTGCGGACGGTAGGAGGCATACAACATATTTTACTGGCTCTGCGCATCCAGATGGAAGCATATCAGATGCTGGGAAGCAAAGAGGATTGCCAGGCGGTAAAGATACTTTTACATCGTACCCACGAACAACTTCTAAAAGAGAGAGGAAACTGGGAACAAATCGAAAAAAGACTATGGGATAGAAGAACCTTGTTTGTGATTTTTTGAAATGCTATAATAAAACTATCATTTTAGGAAGGCAAGGAAAAGAGATATGAATATCGTAGTATTAGCGGGGGGATTGAGCACAGAAAGAGATGTGTCATTCAAATCAGGAGATATGGTTTGCAAGGCTTTGCGTGGCCTGGGTCATAACGTCCTTTTGTTGGATGTATTCTTAGGATATCATGATCAGGAAGAAGATATCAGCGATATATTTGAACATACAGAGGAGGCGAGTGTAGTTGTATCAGATATCCCGGACATTGCACCGGATATTGATGCGGTTAAGGCTTCAAGAAAAGATCAGTCGAACTGTTTCTTTGGACCAAATGTCATTGCTATTTGCCGCAAGGCAGATGTGGTATTCATGGCATTGCATGGAGAGAACGGAGAAAATGGAAAAGTGCAGGCGGCATTCGATCTGTTTGGAATCCGTTATACGGGAAATGGTTATTTGAGCAGCGCAATTGCTATGGATAAGGGGATTTCCAAAGAGTTTTTAAAGAGTTATGGTGTGCCATGTCCACAGGGATTTTCTCTTAATGTGGCAGATGCGAAGAATCCAAAACAGCCATTGCGTTATCCTTGTGTGGTAAAGCCGGCTTGTGGTGGCTCATCCATTGGCGTATCGATTGTACACGACGCGGCAGAATACGAAAAAGCACTTGCGGATGCATTCGTATGGGAGGATGAAGTTGTTGTAGAAGATTACATTCAAGGACGCGAGTTTTCTGTTGGTGTGATCGAGGGAAAAGCACTTCCAGTCATAGAAATTGCACCAATTCAGGGATTTTATGATTTCAAGAATAAATATGCTGCAGGCAGCGCAGTTGAGACCTGCCCGGCAGAGCTTCCGGAGGATGTCACTGTACAGATGCAGCGCTACGCAGAAATGGTTGTGGAAGCATTGGGATTGGAGACATATTCCCGTATGGACTTTTTGTTAAATGAAAAGAACGAGATTTTCTGTCTTGAGGCAAATACGCTTCCGGGAATGACTCCGACAAGTCTGTTGCCGCAAGAAGCAGCCGTTGTGGGTGTGGATTTCCCATCACTTTGCCAGAAAATCATCGACATCTCGCTTGAGAGATTTGAAGAATAGAGGTATAGATACAATGAAAAATATGACCTTGCAACAGATTGCGCAGGCCGTTGGTGGTATTTTGCGGGAAGGAACAAAGTGCGCGGATTTGACGCGCGAAGCACAAGGTGTGGTTATTGATAACCGTCAGGTTTCACCGGACGATATCTTTGTGGCTATCCGCGGTGCAAAAGTGGATGGACACTCTTTTATTGCAGATGCGTTTGCAAAAGGGGCAATGGGCGCCATTGCAGATCATGAACTGGACGAAGCACCGGGACCATATATTGTTGTAAAAGATACCGAGCAGGCGTTAAAAGATCTGGCAGCGTATTACAGAGGACAGATCGATGCCTATGTCATTGGTATTATTGGAAGTGTCGGAAAGACAAGTACCAAGGAAATGGTGGCATCTGTTCTTGAAGAGCATTATACGGTGTTAAAGACTCAGGGAAATTTCAACAACGAAATTGGCTTGCCACTGACTCTATTTCGCATCCGGCCAGAGCATCAGGTTGCAGTAGTTGAGATGGGTATTTCTGATTTTGGTGAGATGGATCGTTTAGGTGCAATGGCGAGACCGGATATGGTCATTATGACAAATATCGGACAGTGCCATTTGGAAAATCTGGGAACCAGAGATGGCATTTTACAGGCGAAAACAGAAGTGTTTGCGCATATGCCACGAACCGGACGCGTTATTTTAAATGGCGATGATGACAAATTGCAGACAGCAGATACGCATGGTATGGAGACACATTTCTTTGGCCTCCATGAGCAGGAATTTTATGGTACTAAGATTGCGGGAAGCGTGGATCGCGTAGAAGCGACATTGCACACACCGCAATGGGAAAAAAGAGTGTGCATTCCAATACCGGGAGAACACAATGTCTACAATGCGCTTGCAGCAACAGTAGCAGGCACGCTTTTGGATTTGTCAGAACAGGAAATTGTAAGCGGTATCGAACATGTTACAACCATTTCCGGTCGTAATCATTTTATAGAAGCAAACGGCGTGGTGGTCATCGATGACTGTTATAACGCCAATCCAATGTCTATGCGTGCATCTTTGGAAGTGTTAGGTCATGCCAAAGGACGGAAGGTAGCAATCCTGGGTGATATGGGTGAGCTTGGAACGGACGAAAAGATGCTGCATTATCAGGTGGGAGAAGCAGTAGTACAGCAAAAGATTGATCTTTTACTTACGGCGGGTCCACTTGCAAGTGAGATAGTGCGTTATGTTAAGGAACATGAAAGTCAGACGGAGGCAGTCGCTTATCCGGATAAAGATGCACTTTTAAGTGCGCTGGATGCGCACATAAAAAAAGGAGACACCATATTAATTAAGGCGTCTCACTTTATGAATTTTACAGATGTTGTAAATCGAATTACTGGATAAGATCCTTATCCCTTTCAAGCATGTCGGCAATGACACTTTGTGTGTAGGCGCCGATGTGCTTTTTTTGATCTGCTTCTAATTGGTCTGGATAAATTGGCGTACCATAATGGAATACGACGGTGGTCTTCCGGATAAATGGTATATGGTTGCGCAAAATCTCATCCGTTCCTGTGATGGCGACCGGGATAATAGCACAGCCTGTCTTCGTGGCCATTTTAAAGGTGCCCTCTTTGAACGGCAGCATCTCACCTGTTTTTGTACGTGTTCCTTCCGGGAAGACAAAAATGGAAATACCACGTTTGATGTCTTCGATTGCAGAAAGGATGACACGCAGTCCATCACGCGGATTCGAGCGGTCTAAGAAATAGCAATGCACACGACGCATCCATACGCGAAGAACAGGAACTTTTTCCAGATTGTTTTTCGCGATAAATCCGGTCAGCCCCGGACAATGCGTGTAGCCGATAATAACATCAAAAATGCTGCGGTGGTTTGCAATGTAAACAACAGCCTCATCATCCGGAATGTTTTGCGCACCTTCTACGATGACGTTGACGCCGGAAATCGTTGTGATGACCGACAATGCCCATTGTACAATGCGCAGAGTACTCAGGTCGGCTCCTTTTTTGTTGATTTTGCGGTAAAGCCATTCTATGCCTAATACTGGAAGGCCAAGAACTAAAAAGAGAAAGGCAAAAAGTGCTGCCAAAATGGTTCGTAACATAACGAGCATCCTCCCTATCAAAACGTTTTCTTAATCATAAATCATATGCTCTGAAATTACAATCTTCATATTTGAAAAGTCGTTGCATATAATTTGGAAAAAACATAGGAATGCTTATGCGACGCAGACATGTACTTATATTAGGCTGTGTGTTCCTGTTGCTTTGTACAACAGGATGTGCCTTGCAGACAAAAGAAAAGAAATTGCGCGATGTGGAGTATACGGTGGTAGGAGCCAAGGACATACCGCAGGAACTACAGGAGGAAATTGACGAAGTCAAGGAGGAGGAGTTTCAACTGACCTATGATGATGGGTCATATCTTTATATGGCAAAAGGCTATGGAACGCGCGAGAGCAGCGGTTACAACATCAGCGTGCAGCAGCTGTATCTGACGGAACATACGATTGTCTTTGAAACACAGATTACAGGACCTGCGGAAGGTACAGATACTGCAAATAAGGAGACGACACCCTATATTGTCGTAAAAACAGAGAAGCTCGACGGACAGGTCATTTTTGAATAAGTGACAGCTGTGGAAAATTTTACAGGGAGTTTCGTTGTAAACTAGTGTTGTTCGTGATAAGATAAAGAAACCATAGGGAGAATGTGTTAATAAGGGAGGATAAATAATGACAAGAGAAGAAACGAATGCAGCAGTGGAAAAGATGCTGATTCCGGACGAAGAATTTACAGATCGTCTGCAGGACACAATCAAGCCATGGGTAAAAGAACACTTGGAGGAAGAATATTTTACCAGTTATGATGGTACGAAGATTCACACGCACTATGCGATTCATCCGCAGGAGACAGCATCCATTGTAATCTCACACGGATTTTGCGAATTCGCAGGCAAGTTCCATGAAGTCATGTATTACATGTATGCGATGGGATATTCTGTATTCTTTATCGAGCATCGTGGCCATGGATTTTCAGATCGTGCAGCATGTATTCACGAGTGGGATCGTGTTTATGTAAAGAATTACGATGAATATGTAGAAGACATGCACATCTTCATCGAAAAGATCGTGAAAAAGCGCAGCCTGACGCATACATATTATTTGTATGCACACTCTATGGGGGGCGCGATCGGTGCGTTGTTCCTGGAAAAATATCCGGACGTCTTTGAGAGGGCAGTACTTTCAAGCCCGATGTTACAGGTGAATTTTGGCAAGAATCCAACATGGCTTGTAAAGGTGCTGATGGTGGTATCTAAGATTTTGCGTTGGGATCTCAAATACGTACCGGGACAGAAGGGATTTGATCACGTCTATGTATTTAAGACGAGTAGTTCTACGTCAGAACCTCGCTATGCATATATCTTTAACCAGAGAGAAGAGACACCGCAGTACACCAGTTATGGTGGTACTTATGCGTGGACGAGAGCATCGATTCATGCAACAAAGAAGATTGCACGCAATGCAGATAAAGTAAAAATACCGGTACTATTGTGTCAGGCAGGAAAGGATACCATGGTGCGGCCAGAGGGTCAGGAATATTTTGCCAAGCACAGTAAGAATACAAGATTGATTCGTTTCCCAGAATCAAAGCATGAATTGTTTACAGCGACATATGACATTATGTTGCCTTACTATAAGGAAATCTTTGACTTTTACGCTGAAAAATGATATAATGTCCTAGATGCGTTTCGCGAGACGAGACCATGTTAGGAGGTACATTGTTCATGGAACATTCAGATTTTGATAAAGTGCGCGCTTCTGTCAAGCAGCAGTGTGGCAACAAGGTCGTGATTCAGCTGGATAAGGGACGCAACAAGGTAGACATTCAGGAAGGCATCATTCAGGAAGCCTATCCAAGTGTATTTACGATTTTGACGGACGATACAGAAGAGAAGCCATCTCAGTTGTTATCGTTCAGTTATACGGACATCATTACAAAAGAAATTCGTATGAAGTTATGTTAATTTCATAAGACCAAGAAACCGGACTGTATGGTCCGGTTTTTTGTTATGGTAACTTTATCGCTGTTATAGCGACGAGGAAAATACGTTGTACTGTCATATCGTGCCATGCCATCTCATATGTATATACAAACACAGAAATGGTGGGTAGGGTATGGAGTTAGAAACAAAACAAATACATAAAAATAAAACACCACAGGAAGTGACGATGCAGCTGATTGTGGAAGAAGATTACAATTTGCCGGAATATAAAAAAGACATTGTGTATGTCATTAAGAGCCGTGGCACGGTCAAAATCGAGGAGATCGTTCCGGAGGAAGAGTACGTCAGCGTCAAAGGGAAGGTTCAGTTTGCTATTTTATATCAGGGAGAAGCGGGGACTGTGGATGGTGTGCGCGGCGAGATGCCATTTTCAGAGCGCGTGCATATTGAAGGCGGCGTGCGGCCGGAGGATGTAAGTGTGCAAACCCGGATGGAAGATCTTGGTGTTGTTGTGATCAATTCCCGGAAGCTGTCTTTGCGGGGACTAGCAGATCTTGTGGTATGCATTTGTGAGGGCGAAGAATTAGAACTTCCGCTTTACACAGAATACCCGGCGGAATATCAGATAAAAAAAGAGCAGCGCCGTGTACTGAAATTTGTGGAGAAACGGGGAGATCGTCTGCGCTTTAAACAGGAAGTGACGCTGCCGAAGGAAAAACCGGATGTACGCTTTATCTTGTGGCAGGATGTCAAATTGGAACAGATGAGCATGCGGCAGAATAACGAGGGCGTGGAAATCACCGGTATGTTATGTCTGTTTGCTTTATATGAGGGGGCACAAGGATACGCGTGGTATGAGACGAGTGTGCCGGTATCCATGCAAATGGATTGTGACATTCCACCAACAGATGGATTTTTTCAGATAAAACCAGTCCGTACGCAAGCATCCTTGGAACCAAGAGAGGATTTAGACGGAGAGATGCGCAATCTTGCAGTGGAATATGCGATGGAAGTGGAACTTTTTGTCTGGCAGGAAGAAGAGGTGGAATTGCTGCAGGATGCCTACTGTATGGCAAGAGAATTACATGTGCATCGCCATGAGGAAGAACTGTGGCAGATGGCAATGAAAAACGAAGCTACATTTACGGCAGAAGGACGAAAAAGAATGGATACCGAGAAGGAAGTTCTGTATTTGTGCGATTGCCAAAGCAGTGCGATGGTACAGGAAGTGCAGGTGCAGGAGCGCGCCATACATATCAAAGGTATGTGTGAGGTGGAAGTGCTTTATGGGACTTCAGATGAAATGCAGCCATTTGCAAACGAACGATTATCAATTCCATTTGAAGGGGAAATGGAGGCAGGAGCAGTCGAACCGGGAGATTATCTGGATGTGACGGCAAACATTTATCGTGCACAGAGTGCTATGGCAGATGCGGGGACGATGCAGTGCCGCCTGGAAATTCTGGTATCCGTCATGGCGTTTCACCGCAGAAGTGTATCTTTGCCGGATGATTTTGTGGAGGAACCACTCGATATGGAACGCTTGCAAAATGAGCCGGGCATGATTGGATATGTTGTAAAAGATGGCGATGATCTGTGGTCCATTGCCAAACGTTTTCATACAACAAAGCAGGAGTTGATGACGACAAACGATCTGAATCAGGAAATTTTGCAAAAAGGACAAAAATTGCTTGTGATGAAACATATTTATATGATGTCCTGACACAGATTTCTAGTATTTTCCGGTTGCAAATGCGTCCGCTTTTTTCTATTATAATAAAAGGAGCACTGCGTCTTTGATAAACGCAGAAGACGTGATGAAAAACGAATGAGGTGTACATGAAAAAGATGAATTTTTATAAATGTGGACGTACGGCACTTGCACTGGGATTGGCAGGAACGATGTTATTTACCCGCCCAATGCATGTGAGTGCTGTCCGCAGCATTTCTGAAATAGAAGAAGAACAAAGTAGTATCCAATCGGAATTGAATGGTTTGGATAGTGATATGGTCGCACTTGTGACGGAAATGACGACATTGGAGTCAGAGATTTCCAGCAAAACACAAGAGATTGCAGATGCGGAAGAAACGCTTGCAGAAGCACAGGCTGCTGTGGAACAACAGTATGCAGCCATGAAAATCCGTATCCAGTTTATGTATGAGAATAGTGATGAAAATATCATGACGGTACTACTGGAATCGGGCAGTATTTCTGATTTTTTGAACCGTCTGGAAAATATCAATGCGGTGTATACCTATGACCGTACGGTACTTGGCAACTATGAGGCGGCAAGAAATGAAGTGGAAGATCTGAAGACTTCATTGGAAGAGGAAAAAGCATCCTTAGAGAGCAACAAGGCACAGCTTGCAGACCAGAAGGCACAGTTGAATGCCATGATCTCTGAAAAAAAGGGTGAAATGGAAGACATCAAGTCAGAACTTGCGGATGCCAAGGCATTGGCGGCAAGACAAGCAGAATTGGCACGCCAGCGCCAGTTGGCAGCATTGATGGCGAACAACAATGCCAATAACAACAATAGTGGAAATACCGGAAATAATGGAAATGCTGGAGGAAATGCCGGCGGAAGCAGTGGCGGCGCGAATCTGAATCCTTCGCAGACGACAGGTGTCAGCGGCGGTTCTGTCGTTGCTTTTGCAAACCAGTATGTGGGCTATCCCTATGTATGGGGCGGTACAGATCCAAATACCGGAGCTGACTGCAGTGGCTTTGTATATTATGTATTGAAGAACTTTGGCATCAATTATGGTCGATTGACGTCATATGGCTGGCGAAGCGTGGGACAGGAAGTCAGTGTGAACAATATGCAGCCGGGCGATATTGTCTGCTATGCGGGGCATGTGGCGATTTATGCCGGCGGTGGTCGCATTGTGGAAGCACAGAGTACATCTGCAGGTATCACAAATAACCGTTCCGTATATTGCCATAACATTATTACGGTACGACGTGTGTTATAATAGCTGATAGCAGAACGCTACCAACGGAAAGGCGGGGCATATGAAGCGATGGTTAAAAAATATAATCCTTGCAATTGTTATGATTGCACTGCTTGTGGGCCTGGTACATTCCTGGCAAAGCCGCCAACGGTTGGATTATCGCGATTGCCTGGATGAGACAGCATTTACGGTGGATGGACAGGCAGTTAAGATGAAATGGCTGGCGTTTTATGTGGTTTTCGAAGAACGTGAAGTAGAAAAACAGGCAATGGTATATCATCCGGACAGTACAGCGGATTATTGGAATCTCCATATAGATGGGCATTTCATCCGTCAGGATGCAAAAGATACCATGATGCAGATGGCAATCCATGATTATATTTACTACCAGAAAGCGATGGAAAAAGGTATGACATTGGATGCCAAAGAGCAAAAAATGTTGGAAAATACGATATCGGACTTTTGGATGGATCTTTTGGAAGAACAGATGGATCAGCTTCCGGTGTCAGATGAGTATTTGATTAAGACCATGCAGCATATCGCACTGGCGGAAAAATACCAGACGTATGTGGCAGAGAAAAATAACAGGTCATACAGCTCGTATTCCTGGAATGGTGGCTACTATGAAAAATGGCTGGAATCCCAGGATGTTGAGATTAATGATAAGATATGGGACCGGATTGCCGTGGGGGATATTACATTGAACCATGACAAAGTAAATTATGTAAACGGTCAGGAAGAAAAGGATAGTGAAGAAAAATGAAAATTGGAAGAAATGATCCCTGCTGGTGTGGCAGTGGAAGAAAGTACAAGCAGTGTCATGAGGCGTTTGACCGTAAGATAGCTTCGTTTGAACGCGAAGGTCATATTGTACCGCCCCATGAGATTATAAAGACACCGGAGCAGATTGCCGGTATCAAAGAGAGCGCCAAAATCAATATTGCCTGCTTAGATGAGGTGGCAAAGCAGATTCGCGTGGGTATGAGCACACAGGAAATCGATGACATTGTAAACCGCGTGACGACAGAGATGGGTGGTATTCCTGCACCATTGAATTATGAGGGATTTCCAAAGAGTGTCTGCACTTCTGTCAATGATCAGGTATGCCATGGAATCCCATCGGAAGATGTTATTTTGCAGGATGGAGACATTGTCAATGTAGACTGTTCTACGATTTATAATGGTTATTATTCTGACTCATCCCGCATGTTTTTATTGGGGGATGTAAGCCCGGAAAAACGCAAATTAGTCGAAGTGACAAAAGAATGCGTAGAGCTTGGATTAAAAGAAGTGAAGCCATGGGGCTTTATGGGAGATATCGGAGCCGTTGTGTGTGAACATGCAGCAGCAAACGGTTATACGGTTGTACGTGAAATCGGAGGCCATGGATGTGGTTTAGAGTTCCATGAAGAGCCATGGATCGGCTATCATACCAAGCGTGGTCAGGAGATGCTGCTCGTTCCGGGTATGACATTTACGATTGAGCCAATGGTAAATGCAGGAACCGTACGTATCTACACAGATCAGGAAAACGGTTGGGAAGTGTACACGTTAGATGGCGAACCATCAGCACAGTGGGAATACCAGGTGGCTGTGACAGAAGATGGTGTGGAGGTACTTGCTTACTAAATGCAAAAGCGGATTTTGTTTTTACATACCAGAGAATTGTGCTATTACTCGGGCAGTTATTTTTTGCAGCAGATGCAAAAGGCAACAGCAGAATATGGCATAAAAAGTGAATATATGAGTCTGGGAGAGGATTACTCTGCATTGGAGGATCTTCTCGGCAGACAATATGATGGGGTAGTGGATATCAATTCCAAACTACCCTATTTTGTGTTGGAGGATGACCGGCGCTTTTTGGACGTGTTAGGAGCACCTTTCTATAATTATATTGTCGACCATCCGCTCTATCATCACCCGGGGCTTATGTTTCCTCTGCAAAATTATTATGCGATTGCCATAGATCATTATCACGAGGCCTATATGCGCAGCTATTATCCACATTTGCAGCAGGTGTCATATTTGCCGTTAGGAGTGACACAGAGTGCACAGGCGAAGCAGATCCCCTATGAAAAAAGAGAGATACCGCTTTTGTTTTCGGGAACGTATGAGCCGGAGCAGAAGATGTTAGAAAAGTTTCGTGCGTTGTGCAGTAAAGTGCATAAAGATGCGCAGAGGGCAGATGCATTGTATGCACTGGGCAATGCTTTGCGGGAAGAAATGCTGGCAGGAAAATGGGATGCGGCATTAGGGCGGATTGAGGTGCCGATGGAAGAGGCTTTAGAAAAGATTGTGGATGCGCAGAAGCTGCAGGAAGGCTACTACGGCGTGAGCGAATTTCCGGTTCTGATGAATTATCTGTATCTCGTGGATAAATATGTGCGCAATGCAAGACGCCATCAGGTGCTTTCTTATGTTGCAAAGCTGCACATACCGTTGACAATCGTAGGGGAAGGCTGGGAGCAGACACCGCTTGCCGACGCTTCCCATGTGACGCTGCTTGGGGCAAAGCGCATCGAAGAAACCTATGATCTGCTTGCACACACACAACGTGTACTTGACGTAAATCCTCTGTTTGCAAAAGGAATGCACGATCGCGTGACATCGGCGGCAATCAATGGCTGTGTCTGTTATAGTGACATGGCAAAAAATGTGGATGCCCGGTGGTGTGATGGAAAGCAGTTTGTACACTATTCCAATTGGGAACTGGATGCGTTGGAAGAAATGCTTCGGGCGATGCCGATGGCAGAACAAAAACAGATAGCAAAGCAGGCTATGGAGACTGCAGAACGCTTATACAGCTGGAAGGCACATGCATCGCAGCTGTTAGAACTGATCGAAATAAAGCAATAGACAAAGCTAAAGGCGGATGACCATTCATTATGATGAGCACCCGCCTTTAGAAATGTTCTGTTGTTATTGTATTGTCCAAGGGACGATACCTCTCTTTCTCTTTCTTCAATTATCTATGACACTCGTTAATAAAGTTCCTTTCTCATTTAACATTTGCTGTAATGACATACACTTCATTTTCTTTTGACTATGGACGGATACTGTCCGGGTATAAAAGTGTGACTACTTTGTTAAATAAGATTCTGATCTATACCAATCAGAGTGGTTAAGATAAAGTTGAATGTCCTGGTGGCTTTTACCTCCTTTACTTAGATTTTATAATCGATACGAGAAATTCTTTTGAAAGTCTTCTCTTCGTCTCTCGTTCTTTGTTTGTAACTAGATAATAACGCACAATGAATCATTTGTCAATAAGAAATTAGAAAATATTTTATAAAAAGTTAAATAGACAGAATATTCAGAGAATACGATAAGAACGCCCCGTAGAAAGATGCATATGATAAATTACGGAGGTGGCATATGGAACAAAAGGAAATTGTGGCAGAAGAGAAGATCGTAAGTAAGAGCACGGGAATCGGAATATTGATTGTAGATGAGCGACAGGTTTACATGGCGCGGCTATTGGAAGAAAAAGGTTATACCGTTGTCACATGGGATTTGCGGGAAGAACCTATGCCACGTGGGACGGAGAAACTGTGGTGCGCAGGTGTTTTGATTTTGCCTGTGCCTGTGAGCCGTATTACTGATCAGGGGCGGTTGGAGCAATGTCTGATTGCACATCGCTATGATATTCAGCTTTGCATTGGCGGAGCCATTTCAAAATCGCTGCGTTCTCTTCTAGATGATTATGGTATTCCATGGCTGGATGTTTTGGAGGAGTCCGGTGTCGCAATGAAAAATGCGATTGCAACGGCGGAAGGCTGTATTGCTGAACTCAGTCAGCTGATGCCGGTCAACATCGAAGATGCTAATGTTATCGTGATGGGATTTGGAAATTGTGGGAAACCAATCGCGGAAAAACTATATTGTATGGGAGCACATGTATCAATTGTAGCCCGAAGTGAACGGGCATTATCCATGGCACATTATTTTGGATTTTTGGATTATCCGATGGACGCAGTGATTCCGTTTGACGAGGCAGATGCCGTTATTAATACCATACCGGCGCTCGTGATTACGAAAAAAGAAATTGATGCCTTGAAAGAAGATGCCGTTGTCCTCGATATCGCGTCAGCACCGGGCGGATGCGATGGAGCATATTGCAAGGAAAAAGGGGTGCCATACAAGCTGGCTCTGGGATTGCCGGGCATATACTGTCCGAAGACAAGTGCACAGATTTTGTTGGAAGCCATGCCTTTTGACTATCATCCACACTGTGAGAAATGGAAGTCATAAATGAGAGGGAGAGAGATGGATTTTTCAGGATATACCATAGGATTTGGAATTACAGGATCTTTTTGCACACATGATAAGATTAAAAAAGAGATACAAAGACTGGTGGATCTGGGGGCAACGGTCGTTCCTATTTATTCTTACCAGACACAGCAGTTAGATACACGGTTTGGAAAAGCGGAAGCTTTTTTGGAGGACGTGACAAAGATGACAGGAAAACAGGGGATACGCACCATACAGGAAGCGGAGCCGATTGGTCCCAAAGCCCTTCTGGATGTGATGGTGATAGCGCCTTGTACGGGAAATACACTGGCAAAATTGGAAGCAGGCATTGTAGATACACCGGTATTGATGGCGGCGAAAGCGCATTTGCGAAACAATCGCCCGCTTGTGATTTCTATTTCTACCAACGATGCGCTTGGTATGAACTTTAAAAATATTGGAGCTTTGATGTACATGAAAAATATATACTTTGTACCATTTGGTCAGGACGATTACGAAAAGAAACCGGGCTCCATGATTGCAAAAACGAAATGGCTGCCGGAGACAATTGAGGAAGCATTACATGGACGACAGATCCAGCCGGTGCTGCGATAAAACAGATCCCATCAGGAGGATAGCCCTGATGGGGTCTGTGTCTGTAAAAAGGCATTAGGAAGGCAGCTGGTAACTGACATGATATTCACGCAGCCAAAAATCAATCTGCAGATAATAAGCCAGTAACTGAGGTCCTGCCATCAACTGACCAAACCACGGCTTTCCATAATCTTTTGGAGCATTGCAGAAAGCAAGAGCCTTGTCTGGATCTATGAAATCCAGAATTGGATGGTATTTTTGCGCGATCACCTGCTTCATTTCCCGACACAAAAGTTGTTCATATTCCGGATGATAATTCTTCGGATACGGACTTTTTTTACGCTGGGCAACCTCTTTCGGAAGCAAAGGTGCAGCAATCTGGCGCAGCAGGTGTTTGACTTCGCCGTCTTTTGCTTTCATTTCCCAAGGCACATTGTAGAGATATTCCGTCAGACGAATATCGGCAAAAGGACAAATGGCTTCGATACCGGCGCGGGCGGCAGCACGATCCATACGATCGAGTAACGTCTGCATAAAGTATTGTGTTGTTAAGGCAAAGAGTCGGCGGTGCCTGCGATTTTCCGGGCTGTCATCAGGCAGATAGGAAACCTGGGAGCAGGAGGCATCGTAAACCTGTGCGACATATTCTTCCATGCCCAGATGTGATAAAAAGTCATCGCGCAGGAGAAGCTGCCGCGGAAGAAGATCCATCGTCCATGGGAAGGTGTCAGCAGAACACATAGGCTCTTTGTGGTACCATGGATAGCCACAGAAAATCTCGTCGGCGCATTCTCCGGTAAAGGCAACTTTAGAGTGCGCGGCAATTTGCTTACAGAAATAGAGTAAAGACGAGGAAATATCTGCCATACATGGACCGTCGTGCGCTAAGACCGCTTGCCCTAAAAGAGATGCCTGCGCTTTGCTGTTGCATTCAAGAAACGTGTGGTTTGTGTGGAAATGCTCTGCCATGGCGATGACATATGGCCGATCCAGACTAGGCTGGAAATCATTGGCAGAAAAGTATTTGGCGCTGTCTGTAAAATCAAAGGAATAGGTGGTCAAAGGCGTGCCTTGATTCATATTTTCGCGGTTGGCAAGGGCTGTGACGACAGACGAATCCAGACCGCCCGATAAGAGACAGCACTGTGCCGCATCATCGTGATACTGCAAATGCAGTGACTCCGACAACAGATGAGAAACATGTTCCACGGTCTCTTCGTAGGTTTCCTCATGGCGCTTGGCCTGTAAATGCCAGAAGGTGTTTTCAATGATTCGCCCCTGGCTAAAGATAATGGTTTTCCCAGGACGCACTTCGTGAATATCCTGGTATACGGTTGCACCGGGAAGATGCGCTGGGCCAAGAGAAAAGACCTGGTGCATACCGCGCAGATCCATGGTCGCGCGAATGCCCGGATGTGCAAAGATACCTTTGATCTCCGATGCAAAGAGGAAAAGGGAATCCTGTTGATGATAAAAAAGTGGTTTTATGCCTAGGGGATCGCGGAACAGAACCACTTTATGAAGACGCGTATCAGCAATGGCAATGGCATAGCCGCCGCGAAGTAAAGTGGCAAAACGTTCTCCGTACAGATGGTACAGCGTCAGCAAAATTTCCGGTCGGCTCATTTGCTTGACAGAAATATTCTGGCTTGTCAGCTGTCTTTCCAATTCGTCGTAATTGTAAATGCCATCATCGCACACAATGTGCAGATGTGACAGTGCTCCTTTTCCCTGTGTTGGGACATTTGTCTTGCTGAAACGATTTGTGTATAGACTATTATGCATCAGTACACCATCTGGTGTGGTCATGCGATAAGCCTGATCCGGCCCGCGATGGGACAGACTCTTTAGTATTTGATCAGCTGTCTGTTCCAAAGAGCCCAGACGCTGACCCTGCCTGAATTCAGGCGAAAAAAAACCGGCAATACTACTCATAATTCCTCCAATAAAAAATACTGAAATAATATATGAGAGATTGCCGGAAAAAATGCATCAACAACCGTGGCAGATTATGCCTGGGATGCAGCGTATGCCTCAGTCAAAGCTTTTGCTAACTGATCGCCGCAGGATGTACCGCGACCGTTGCAGGAAATACCGCTGATACGGCTTACGACTTCGTCTACCGTCATGCCTTCTACGAGTTTTGGAATAGCCTGCAAATTACCATTGCAGCCACCGGTAAATTTTACATCTTTTACGATATTGCCGTCTAAGTTGACTTCAATTAATGTGGAACAAGTACCTTTTGTCTTATATAAGTAACTCATCTATTAATCCTCCGTTTCTAAATCTGATCTTTCGGGATAAAATATCCGATAAATACGTATTCGATTATACAATCGCAGACGCAGATTGACAAGATATAAAATCGCCTGTTTTTATTGTTTCTATGGGGAAAGAGTGTTACAATAACGCCATGTGGGTACAACGCATGTACCACAAGAAGGAATGAAGTTAAGGAGAAAAACATGGGTCTGTTTGACAAGATATTTGGAACACATAGTGAACATGAGTTAAAGCGAATTTATCCGATTGTAGATAAGATCGAGAGTATGCGGGACGATATGGTTGCGCTCAGCGACGATGAATTACGTGCTAAGACGGACGAATACAAAAAGCGCTTAGCAGAGGGGGAGACACTGGATGATCTGTTGCCGGAAGCATATGCGACGGTGCGTGAAGCTGCTCGCCGTGTGCTTGGTATGGAGCATTTCCGTGTGCAATTGATTGGTGGCGTTATTCTTCACCAGGGACGTATCGCGGAGATGAAGACTGGTGAAGGTAAGACACTTGTTTCTACTTTGCCGGCATATTTGAATGCGCTGGAAGGACAGGGCGTTCATATTGTAACGGTTAATGATTATCTGGCAAAACGTGATGCGGAATGGATGGGAAAGGTACATGAATTCCTCGGTCTGACGGTTGGTGTTGTGCTGAATGATATTTCACGTGAAGAGCGCCAGGCGGCTTACAATTGTGACATCACATATATTACCAATAACGAATTGGGATTTGATTATCTGCGTGACAACATGGTTGTGCAGCAGGAACAGCTCGTACAGCGTGGATTGCATTATGCCATCATCGATGAGGTCGATTCCGTACTTATTGATGAGGCGAGAACACCACTTATTATTTCCGGACAGAGCAACAAATCAACCAAGTTATATGAATTGTGCGATATGCTTGCAAAGCAGTTGAAGCGTGGTGAAGATTTGCCGGAATTTTCCAAGATGGATGCAATCATGGGAATCGAGCAGGAAGAGACAGGCGATTTTATCGTTAACGAAAAAGATAAAGTTGTCAGCCTGACACAGGAAGGAACAAAAAAAGTCGAAGAGTTCTTCCACATTGATAACTTATCTGATCCGGAGAATCTGGAGTTACAGCATAATGTGATTTTGGCACTTCGTGCAAATAATTTGATGTTCCGCGATCAGGATTACGTGGTATCGGATGATCAGGTACTGATTGTAGATAGTTTTACCGGTCGTATTATGCCGGGCCGTCGTTATTCAGACGGATTGCATCAGGCGATTGAGGCAAAAGAACATGTGCAGGTGAAGCGTGAGAGCATGACACTTGCAAATATTACATTCCAGAACTTCTTTAACAAGTATGACAAGAAGAGTGGTATGACGGGTACTGCCCTGACAGAAGAGCAGGAATTCCGTGATATTTATGGTATGGACGTTGTTGAAATCCCGACAAACAAGCCGGTTGCCAGAAAAGATCTCGATGATGCCGTATATAAGACAAAAAAAGAAAAATACCATGCAGTTGTTGAGGAAGTAAAGGAAGCCTATGCAAAGGGACAGCCGGTACTGGTTGGTACCATTACGATTGATATTTCAGAAGAAATCAGCAGACTTCTCAATAAGGAAGGCATTCCACATAATGTGTTAAATGCAAAATTCCATGAGAAAGAAGCACAGATTGTAGCAGAAGCAGGCCGCCATGGAGCGGTTACCATCGCGACAAACATGGCTGGTCGTGGTACGGATATTAAGCTGGATGATGAAGCTAAGGCAGCAGGCGGTCTGAAAATCGTTGGTACAGAGCGTCATGAATCCCGTCGTATTGATAACCAGTTGCGTGGTCGTGCAGGTCGTCAGGGAGATCCGGGACAGTCACAGTTCTTCATTTCTCTGGAAGATGATCTGATGCGTCTGTTTGGATCTGAGAAATTAATTACCATGTTCAATTCTCTGGGTGTTCCGGAAAATGAACAGATTCAGCATAAGATGCTGAGTGATGCCATCGAAAAGGCACAGAAGAAGATCGAGAGTAACAACTTCGGTATTCGTAAGAATTTGCTGGAGTACGATCAGGTTATGAATGAGCAGAGAGAATTGATTTACGCACAGCGTCGTCGTGTTCTTGAAGGTGAGAACATGAAAGATCAGATTCTTTCTATGATTGCAGATAAAGTCAGTGATAGCGTCAATATGTGCTGTACCGATGAAGTGGCAGCAGAAGATTGGGATCTTGCAGAACTCAATCGTGTTATCCGCCAGATTATTCCATTGCAGCCAATTACATCAGAGACACTAGAAGGCGTAAAGAATACAAAACAGTTGATTGACAAGTTGACGGAAGAAGCAAACAGCTTATATGCTGCGAAGGAAGCTGAATTCCCAACACCGGAAGCATTCCGTGAGATTGAACGTGTAATCTTGCTGCGTGTGATTGACCGTAAGTGGATGGAAGAAATCGATGATATGGATCAGTTGCGTCAGGGTATTGGTATGCAGGCATTTGCACAGCGTAACCCAATCGACGAATATAAGATGGCAAGTTATGATATGTTAGATGCCATGAACGAAGCTATTCGTACCGAGACAGTACAGATGCTTTATCGTATCCGTATTGAGAAAAAGGTGGAACGTGAAGAGGTGGCAAAGGTTACCGGAACGAACAAGGATGAGACTGCAACAAAGGCACCAAAGAAGCGCGCCAACGTTAAAGTATATCCAAACGATCCATGTCCATGTGGCAGTGGCTTGAAATATAAGCAGTGCTGTGGACGTAAAGCATAAGATGTCTGTTGCAAGGCTTCTTGCATGAGACAAAAGAAATGAATAAAGAAAATGACGATTAAGGTCAAAAAAGAGGAAGTACATTTCAGCAATGAATGTACTTCCTTTTTTTGACAAAAACCCAGAGGGTTTGCATGCATCATTATCATCATATGCAGGAAAATCTGCAGGATGATATTATGGTGCGCTTGTTTTTCTGCAGCAGGATGATGTTACGGTGCGCTCGTTTTTCTGCAGCAGGATGATGTTATGGTGCGCTTGTTTCTTCTACGACAGGATCTGGCGCAGCGGGATACGTAAAGCCTTCTCCAACAACGGCACTTACACGATTGACAACCATAAAAGCGGTAGGGTCCATTTCGTGGACAACACGTTCTACACGGCTTAACTGACGGCTGGAGATGACAGACATAACAACTTCCACATCTTTGCCGAGATAACCGGAACGACCTTTCATCATCGTGACACCGCGATCGAGATCGCGCAGGATGAACTGGCGGATTTCGTCGCTCTTATCCGATACAATCTGAACTTCTACGCGGCTCTTACCAATCAGACTGATCTTTTCAATCAGCACAGAATAAACAATTACGAGTACAACACCGTAGAGTACATTGTCGCCCGGTGTCTGTAAAGCCTGCAGAGCCAGGATGATAAAATCAACCATATATACGCCGGTAGAAAGTGGTAAACGCAGATATTTGTTCATGATCAGTGGCGGAATATCCATACCTCCGGAGGAAGCGCCTGCACGGATGACAAGTCCTACACCGGTACCGATGAGGATACCACCCATGATGGTGCAGAGGAAAATATCATCGGTCAGAGACTGTCCGTGGAGTACATGCTCCATAACAGCCATCGATAATGGATAACAAAATGTGCTTAAAATGGTGGAAATGGCAAAACGCTTTCCAAGAAAAATAAGGCCGACCAAAAGCATAATGGCATTGATGATAAAGACGTATACTGAAGTCGGCACGCCAGTCTGTCTGCTCAGAAACAGGCCGATACCCGATGTACCTCCGGTAATCAGACCAGAGCCGGATACAAATAAAACGAAACCGGCAGAGTCTAAGATATTTCCGATTAGAATCATAATCAATCGAATGACTTCTTTGGATTTTCTGTTCATGTTAATGTCCTTTCTATTCTATGTAAAATGATTATGTTTGGGGGTATGTATTAGATATGTGCATAAATGCAAAAAACATCACATGTCTGCTATTATATGACAAAACAGGGGAAAATAACAATAGTGTATCTATATACTTCGGAAAATGTTTATGTATCATTTTGGATAATGTTCTGATGTCCCATTAGGGAAACAGTTCCAGAATAATTGAAATGTTAGCCGCAGTTTTTGGGGGGAGGCTGTCGTTTTGTTTATTTCTGCCTGTGCTTCTTAAGAAATTTTGTTATGAGCGCCTATGTGGGTATGAGCGCAGAAAAGCAAGCGTGATACCCAGAGCAGAGTGGAGTAGTGGGTATGAGAGCAGAAAAGTAAGTGTGATACCCAGAGCAGAGTGGAGTAGTGGGTATGAGAGAGTGAAAAGTAAGTCTGATACCCAGAACAGAGTGGAGTAGTGGGTATGAGAGCAGAAAAGCAAGCGTGATACCCAGAGAAGAATGCTGTAGTGGGTATGAGAGCGGAAAAACAAGCGTAATACCCAGGCAAGGCCGCCGTAATGGAAAGAAAAAAGGAACAAATAGAACATTTGTTCCTTTTTTCGCGCATTTCTATATACATTCGGAAAATGTTTGCTATAATAATGAATGAAAAGGAACATGATAAAAGTGGAATCAGGAGTAGGATATGGATCATTTTGAATTGCATTCTAAGTTTGAACCGACCGGCGATCAGCCACAGGCGATTGCAGAGCTTGTGAAAGGGTTTCGCGAGGGGAATCAGTGCCAGACACTGCTTGGTGTGACCGGCTCAGGTAAGACGTTTACAATGGCAAATGTAATACAACAACTGAATAAGCCGACACTCATCATTGCGCACAACAAGACGCTTGCGACGCAGTTGTATGGTGAATTCAAAGAGTTTTTCCCGAACAATGCGGTGGAATACTTTGTCTCCTACTACGACTATTATCAGCCGGAGGCTTATGTGCCATCGACCGATACGTATATTGCGAAAGACTCGTCGATCAATGACGAAATCGACAAGCTGCGTTTGTCAGCTACGGCGGCGCTGACGGAACGCAAGGACGTGATTATCATCTCTTCTGTTTCTTGTATTTATGGTATTGGTAGTCCGGATGATTACCAGAATATGATGGTTTCGCTACGCCCGGGCGACGAAAAAGACCGGGATGAAGTCATTCGCCAATTGGTGGATATGCAATATATGCGCAATGATATGGATTTTACGCGTGGAACGTTTCGCGTGCGAGGGGATGTACTGGAAATCATACCGGCAGACACCTCAGATTATGCATATCGCGTCGAGTTTTTTGGAGATGAGATTGACCGCATCAGTGAGCTGGATGCATTGACGATGGAAGTACGCTGTGAACTCAACCATGTTGCGATTTTTCCGGCATCACACTATGTTGTGCCACAGGAAAAAATCAACAAGGCATGTCAGGAGATTGAAGAAGAGTTGGAAGAGCGTGTCCGCTTTTTTAAAGGCGAAGATAAGTTGATTGAGGCACAGCGTATTGCAGAACGAACAAATTTTGATGTGGAGATGCTACGTGAAACAGGATTTTGCAGTGGCATTGAGAATTATTCCCGCCATTTGACAAACCAGTTGCCGGGAGAACCACCGCAATGTCTGTTGGATTATTTTAAAGATGATTTTCTGATTATTGTAGATGAATCCCACATTACACTGCCGCAGGTGCGTGGTATGTATGCCGGTGACAGAGCACGTAAGACAACTCTTGTTGATTATGGATTCCGTCTGCCGTCAGCACTCGATAACCGTCCACTGAATTTTGGCGAATTTGAGTCAAAAATCGACCAGATTTTATTTGTTTCTGCTACACCGGCAGAGTATGAAGAAGAACATGAGATGCTGCGCGCAGAACAGGTGATTCGCCCGACGGGACTTTTGGATCCGGAAGTGGAAGTGCGCCCAATCGAAGGACAGATTGATGACTTGATTGGTGAGATTCGTAAGGAGACAGCGCAACATAATAAAGTGCTGATTACGACGCTGACAAAGCGCATGGCAGAAGATTTGACAGATTATATGGCAGAGCTTGGCATCCGCGTAAAATATATGCACTCTGACATTGATACGATGGAACGAGCGGAAATCATACGAGATCTGCGTTTGGACGTATTCGATGTGCTGGTGGGAATCAACCTGCTGCGAGAAGGACTAGATATTCCGGAGATTACACTGGTTGCAATTTTAGATGCGGATAAAGAAGGATTCCTTCGTTCGGAACGTTCATTGATTCAGACCATTGGACGTGCGGCGCGTAATGCTTCCGGTCACGTTATCATGTATGCAGATAAGATTACGGATTCGATGCGCCTGGCACTGGATGAGACATCACGCCGTAGGCAAATCCAGCAGGCTTATAATGAAGCCCATGGCATTACACCGCAAACCATTCAAAAGTCTGTTCGCGATTTGATTCGTATATCTAAGGATGTGGCAAAGGAAGAAATGCAGTTTGAGCGCGATGCCGAAGAGATGACGCAGGAAGAACTGGAAAAACACATCAAAGAGATTAAGAAAAAGATGGAAAAAGCGGCAGCAGATCTGAACTTCGAGGCAGCGGCGGAGTATCGTGACCGTCTCATCGAACTGAAGAATATGCTACGTGACATGTGATTTAATACCAACAAAATCGAGGTTTACAACTATGAAAGACACTAGAAAATATATAAAAATCCGAGGGGCAAATGTACACAACCTAAAAAACATCAGCCTGGACATTCCACGCGACTCCTTTACGGTTCTGACCGGTTTGAGTGGATCCGGCAAATCGTCGCTGGCATTTGATACGATTTTTGCGGAGGGGCAAAGACGCTATATGGAGTCACTGTCCTCGTATTCCCGCCAGTTTTTAGGACAGATGGAAAAGCCGGATGTTGAAAAAATCGAGGGTTTGCCGCCGGCGATTTCGATCGACCAGAAATCGACCAATCACAACCCTCGTTCAACGGTGGGAACAGTGACTGAAATATATGATTATTTCCGCTTGCTTTATGCACGTATCGGTGTGCCGCATTGCCCAAAATGTGGGCGCGAAATCCGCAAGCAGACCGTAGATCAGATGGTTGACCGCATTATGGCTTTGCCGGAACGTACCAAGATACAGGTGCTGGCACCGGTGGTGCGTGGGCGAAAAGGAACGCATGAAAAACTGTTTGCCAAGGCAAAAAAGAGTGGCTATGTCCGCGTGATTGTGGATGGCAACTTATATGATTTGTCAGAGGAAATCGTTCTTGAAAAGAATATCAAGCATAACATCGAAATTGTTGTCGATCGTCTTGTGGTAAAGGAAGGCATTGAAAAACGTCTGACGGATTCCATTGAAAATGTCCTGCATCTGACTTCAGGTCTGGTGGAAATCGATGTGATTGATGGAGAGAATTTTATGATGTCGGAGGGATTTGCCTGTCCGGATTGCGGCATCAGTGTGGACGAGGTGGAACCGCGCAGCTTTTCTTTCAACAACCCATTTGGTGCCTGCCCGGAATGTTTTGGACTTGGCTTTAAGATGGAGTTTGATGAGGAACTCATGATTCCGGACAAACGCCTTAGTTTCAACGAAGGCTGTGTAGCGGTCATGGGCTGGCAATCCGCTTCCGATAAAAAGAGTTTTACCCACGCGATTTTAGAGGCACTGTCAAAAGAATACGGATTTTCCTTAGATACGCCGTATAAGGATTTGCCGGAAGATATCCGTCACCAGTTTATTTACGGTTTTGACCGCACTGTTCCTGTGCACTACAAGGGTCAGCGTGGTGAGGGCGTTTATGATATCTGTTTTGAGGGCTTGGTTGCAAATGTCAACCGCCGTTATCGGGAGACACATTCCGAGACAATGAAAAAAGAATACGAAGAATATATGTACATCTGTAAGTGTCCGACATGTAAAGGTCAGCGTTTGAAACAGTCTTCTCTGGCAGTTACCGTTGCGGATAAAAACATCTACGAGATGACAGAAATCCCGATTCGTGATTTGCAGGTCTTTTTGGAGCAGATGCAGCTGAGTGACCAGCAGCTCAAAATCGGGCATCAGATTTTAAAAGAAATCCGTGGCCGCGTGGGATTTTTGGTGGATGTTGGTCTGGATTATTTGTCGTTGTCGCGCGCTACCGGTACACTTTCCGGTGGAGAAGCACAGCGTATTCGTCTGGCAACACAGATTGGCTCCGGTTTGGTGGGCGTTGCCTATATTTTGGACGAACCAAGTATCGGGCTTCATCAGAAGGACAATGATAAGCTGCTGGCTTCGTTAAAGGGATTGCGTGACCTTGGAAACACCCTGATTGTGGTAGAACACGATGAGGATACCATGCTTGCGGCAGATTGTCTGGTGGATATTGGCCCGGGCGCCGGCAAACATGGCGGCGAAGTGGTGGCGATTGGCACACCGCAGGAGGTAATGAAAAATC
Source organism: uncultured Lachnospiraceae bacterium (assembly GCA_934352055.1). Taxonomy (GTDB): domain Bacteria; phylum Bacillota; class Clostridia; order Lachnospirales; family Lachnospiraceae; genus Pararoseburia. The sequence goes on along the minus strand of CAKRJY010000001.1, from coordinate 547,568 downwards.
CGAATTCCATTACTGGCGCATATCTAAGTGGGAAAAAGGTTATTCCTGTGCCAAAGGAACGCCGTCAGCCGACCGGTTATCTGACCATCCGCGGTGCGCGTGAAAATAACCTGAAAAATATTGATGTGCAGATTCCGCTTGGGATTATGACCTGTATTACAGGGGTATCCGGTTCGGGAAAAAGTTCTCTGACAAATGAGATTTTGTATAAACGTCTGGCAAAAGAATTAAACCGTGCGCATAAAGTGCCGGGCAAACATGACGACATCGAAGGGATCGAGCAGCTAGATAAAATTATCGATATTGACCAGTCGCCGATTGGACGAACACCGCGTTCTAATCCGGCAACTTACACCGGCGTATTTGATATGATTCGTGATCTGTTTGCGTCAACAGCAGATGCAAAGGCGCGAGGCTACAGCAAAGGCCGCTTTAGCTTTAATGTAAAAGGTGGTCGATGTGAGGCATGTTCGGGCGACGGTATCATCAAAATCGAGATGCACTTTTTGCCGGATGTATATGTACCTTGTGAGGTGTGCGGCGGGAAACGATATAACCGTGAGACACTCGAGGTAAAATACAAAGGGAAATCCATCTATGATGTTTTGGATATGACAGTAGAGGAGGCGTTGCATTTCTTTGAACATGTGCCATCCATTCATCGTAAAATACAGACACTTTATGATGTGGGACTGTCTTACGTAAAGCTGGGACAACCATCGACGACGCTTTCCGGTGGCGAGGCACAGCGCATCAAGCTTGCAACAGAGCTGAGCCGCAGAAGCACAGGGCGTACGATCTATGTCTTGGATGAACCTACAACCGGACTCCATTTTGACGATGTTAACAAGTTGGTAACGATTTTGCGGAAATTATCCGAAGGTGGAAATACAGTGGTTGTGATTGAGCACAATCTTGATGTTATTAAGACAGCAGATTATATCATTGATATGGGACCGGATGGTGGTGATCGCGGAGGTACGGTAGTGGTGAGTGGAACACCGGAAGAGGTGGCAGCCCATCCAACATCGTACACCGGCCAATATGTCAAGCGTTATCTCGAGCAGGATAACTAGGAGATACAATAAGAAAAGGAATCGCGAAAGCGATTCCTTAATTTTTTGGGGAGTGCTCCGGAAGCTAGGCTCCCGGAGCTGAGTTATGAAAAATATATTAGCACTATTTGCTAGTACGGTAATTATACTACCCAAGAAATGTGTCCATTATGTGAAAAAAAGATTAAAATTTTAAAAAAATGAAAAAAGAATTATTTAAGAATATCTTCAGAAAAAATCCATTGAAAAATGGTAACATTTGTATATAATTGAAATTAGAATGCAAAACTATCATTAGGTGGACTAGGTCCACGTTTTATATACAAAGCTGAAAGGAGAAACATTATGGTTTCAAGTGATATCGGAATTGATTTGGGTACAGCCAGCATTTTGGTGTACGTTAGAGGAAAAGGTGTTGTATTAAAAGAGCCATCTGTTGTGGCTTTTGATCGTGATACCAACAAAATCAAAGCAATTGGTGAAGAAGCACGTCTGATGTTGGGAAGAACACCGGGCAATATTGTTGCGGTACGTCCACTGCGTCAGGGTGTTATTTCTGATTATACAGTAACAGAAAAGATGATTAAGTATTTTATCCAGAAAGCAATGGGTAAGAAGAGCTATCGTAAGCCACGTATCAGTGTTTGTATCCCAAGTGGAGCAACCGAAGTGGAGAAGAGAGCAGTAGAAGATGCTACGTATGCAGCAGGCGCACGCGAGGTTTCTATTATTGAAGAGCCAATCGCAGCAGCAATTGGTGCAGGCATTGATATTTCCAGACCATGCGGTAATATGATTGTAGATATCGGTGGTGGTACAGCAGATATTGCCGTGATTTCTTTGGGCGGTTCTGTTGTCAGCACGTCAATTAAGATTGCCGGCGATGATTTTGACGAGGCAATCGTTCGTTATATGCGTAAAAAACACAACCTGTTGATTGGTGAGCGTACAGCAGAAGACATCAAGATTAAGATTGGTACCTGCTATCCTCTCCCAACACCGGAGACGATGGATGTCAGAGGTCGTAACTTAGTTACCGGTCTTCCAAAGACTATCGAAGTTTCTTCCGAAGAGACAGAAGAAGCATTGCGTGAGCCTACCTTACAGATTGTTGAGGCGATTCACTCTGTACTTGAGAAGACACCACCAGAGTTGGCGGCAGATGTTGCTGACCGCGGTATTGTCTTGACTGGTGGCGGTGCATTACTTCGTGGATTAGAAGAATTGATTGAAGAGCGTACAGGTATTAATACGATGACAGCAGAAGAAGCAACGACTTGTGTTGCAATCGGAACCGGTAAATTCGTAGAGTTCCTTTCAGGAGATCGCTCTGAAGACTAATTTTTGTTAAATATCAGACGGAATTATCCGATATATAGATAGAAGTCATTATCTTATATCGATTGCTTAGGAGGAATTATGGTAAAAGGACTGTACACCGGATATACCGGCATGGTCAATGAACAGAAGCGCATGGATGTCATTGCAAATAATCTGGCAAACTCTGCGACGACCGGATACAAAAAAGAAGGTATGGTGAATCAGTCGTTTGATCATGAGCTGGCAATCAAGATTAAAGATACATCCAATTACAATATGCCACAGCGTATTGGTTCAATTAGTCTGGGCGTAAAAGTGGGCGAGACCTATACGAACTGGGATCAGGGCAGTTTTCAGATTACAGAGAATATGTCGGATCTGGCATTGTCCGGAGAGGGTTATTTTGCAATCGCATTTACTTCCAAAAATGGAGAGACTTCTATCAAATATACCAGGGATGGTGCGTTTTCTGTGGATAACGCAGGTTATTTGCGTACATCAGATGGAGATTATGTGCTGAACCGTAATGGGGCACTGAATTCAGACGATGCACTTGCCAATTATGTGCGCGTGAACCCGGATCAGGACTATAAGATTGATGAACAAGGGTTTATTTACCAGAACGATCAGGTGATTGACCGGATTGGTGTTGTGCGTTTCGCAGATAACAATTATGTTTCAAAATATGGTGAGAACCTGTACAACTTAGTTCCGGGAGGACAGGTGTTAGCCAGTGATGCTTCCGTTGAGCAAGGATGCCTAGAAGCTTCCAATGTCAACGTGATAGATGAGATGGTGGATATGATTACCGTGGCAAGAGCCTATGAGGCTGGGCAAAAGGTGATTCAGACCGAGGATTCTACACTTGACAAAGCAGTGAACAGTGTAGGACAGGTATAATACCTGTTAGAAAGGAGCGGCATCGCTTATGATGAGAGCACTATGGACAGGCGCTTCCGGAATGAAGGCGCAGCAGACAAATGTTGACACGATTGCCAACAATCTTGCAAATGTTAATACGGTGGGATACAAATCCCAATCTACGCAATTTAAGTCACTTTTATACCAGACACTTCGAACAGAGACCACCACGGCAAATGGCGAAGATAAGCCGACAACAGCACAGGTGGGACTTGGTGCGAGAGTGGCATCTACAAATACAGATTATACGCAGGGAACCATGCAGGCCAATGCAAGCAAGACAGCGCTTTGCATCAGTGGTTCCGGCTTTTTTGCAGTACGTGGCGCGGATAATGGCACCTATTATACCAGAAGCGGTGATTTCACCTGGGCACTGGATAACATGGGCAACCGTGTACTTGCGACATCCAAAGGACAGGAAGTCCTTGATTATCAGGGTAATCCAATTATGTTGCCGAATGGAGCATCTGGTGACAGTGTTTCTTTTGGTACCGATGGATCGGTTGCGTATAAAGCAGCAGATGGCACCTACATTCCAACAGGACAACAGGTGGCATTGTATCAGTTTAACAATCCAAAAGGTCTGGAAAAAACAGGAGACAGTCTGTTTGAAGCAACACAGGCATCTGGCGTGGCTTTGAGTGAAGCAACTACAGCCGGTGTGACAAGAAGCACCATTGCACAGGGGTATCTCGAAGCATCCAATGTCAATGTGGCAGACGAAATGGTGAATCTGATTGTGGCACAGAGAGCCTATGAGATGAACTCAAAGGCGATTACGACATCCGATACGATGTTGGAACAGGCAAACAATCTCAAACGATAGGAGGTAGGATATGAGTTTTTCAGTGGATGGATTATCTTCCTACTATGACACGATGGCTAGCAATGTTAAGAGCTCATCGCGTTCGGAAAAGGCGACAGGAGCACTTTCCGGCATATCTTCGGACTCAACAGAAGAAGAATTGGTAGAGGCTGTAGAGTCTTTTGAATCCTATATGTTAGAGCAGGTAATAAAGCAAATGAAGGATTCCGTTACATCCGACGATGACGAGGACGCATCGATGAGCCAATATAAAGACATGTATATGGATGCGACCATACAACAGCTTGCGGGCGAGATGGTATCGGAATATGGTGGTAGTCTGACAGACGAATTGGTCTCTCAGATGAAGCGTAACTATGGCATAGAGTAGAAACAGGACTACATAGTATATGGAAGAATTACAAGGCTATGTGGATCACATTGTGTTCCGCAATGCAGATAACGGGTATACCGTTCTTAACTTAATAAGTGATGAAGATGAGATCACGTGTGTAGGAATCTTCCCTGTCGTTACGGAGGGGGAGATTCTTTTATTACATGGAGAATACACGTCGCATCCGACCTACGGAGAGCAGTTTCAGATGAAATCCTATGAGACAAAACCACCCGAGGATGTGCTTTCTATGGAGCGGTATCTGGCTTCCGGCGCAATCAAAGGCATAGGTGTTGCATTAGCAGCGCGTATTGTGCGCCGTTTTAAAAACGATACGTTTCGTATTATGGAGGAAGAGCCGGAGCGCTTAGCAGAGGTCAAAGGAATCAGCGAGCGTATGGCGATGGAGATTTCCAACCAGATGGTAGAAAAAAAGGATCTGCGTGATGCCATGATTTTTCTGGAGAAATATGGCATATCGACCAATCTGGCGGTGAAGATTTACCAGGCATATGGGCAGGAAATCTATAGTGTCATTCGCGAGAATCCATATCGTATGGCGGAAGAAGTGTCTGGGATTGGTTTTAAAATCGCAGACGAGATCGCGTCTCGTGTCGGTATTCGTACAGACTCAGATTTTCGTATCCGCAGTGGAATCCTATACTGCCTGACAGGCGCAGCGACGCTGGGGCATACGTATTTGCCGCGTGAGGAACTGCTGCGTTATGCGAATCAGCTTCTGGGGGTGGAGCCGGAACACATCGAAGGTCATATCATGAACCTGGCGATGGATGGCAAGGTAGAGCTCAAAGAAGAAGGTATTTATGCGAAAAGTTTCTATCGTATGGAACAAAGGTCTGCAGGTATGCTGCATGCGCTCAACCAGCAATATGATGTAACGCCGGCAAAACTGGCGCAAGCGATTGCAAGAATTTCCGAGGAAGAGCAGATGGAACTGGATGAATGGCAGGCTGAGGCAGTGCGTCAGGCGGCGACACATGGTCTGTTTGTTTTGACAGGCGGACCCGGTACCGGAAAAACGACAACGATTCGTGCGATGATCAGTTACTTTGTGGGAGAAGGTTATGATATCTTTTTGGCGGCACCAACGGGGCGTGCTGCGAAGCGGATGAGCGAGACAACCGGTTATGAGGCAAAGACCATTCACCGTATGCTTGAAGTCAATGGTGCGATGAGTGAAGCGGAAGAAAGCGCGAAGCAGATTGGTGGTATGTTTGAGCGAAATGAGAAAAATCCACTTGAGGCAGATGTGATTATCATCGATGAGATGTCGATGGTCGATATTACACTGCTCTATGCTTTGTTAAAAGCAGTTGGCGCTGGCACCAGACTGATTCTTGTGGGAGATGTGAATCAGCTGCCAAGTGTTGGCCCGGGAAATGTCCTGCGTGATATCATTGCATCGGAATGCTTTCCGGTGGTCACTTTGCAAAAGATTTTCCGCCAGGCAAGTCAGAGCGACATCGTTGTAAATGCGCATAAAATCAACGATGGAGAGCATATTACACTTGATAATAAGAGTAAGGATTTCTTCCTGCTCAAACGCTATGATGCGGATGTGATTATTAATGTCGTGCTGCAATTGGTTAAACAAAAGATGCCACGTTATGTGGAGGCGACCAGTTATGATATCCAGGTGCTGACACCGACGCGAAAAGGGTTGCTCGGTGTAGAACGCCTGAACACAATCTTGCAGCAATATCTGAATCCACCGGCAAAACAGAAAAAAGAGCACCAGGTAGGAGATCGTATTTTCCGCGAAGGTGATAAGGTAATGCAGATTCGCAACAATTATCAGCTGGAATGGGAAATCCGCAGCCGATATGGACTTGCGATTGATAAAGGCCTTGGCGTGTTTAATGGGGATGTCGGAATCATTCAGGAAATCAATGATTACAGCAGTACTGTGAGTGTGCTGTACGATGAAAATAGACTGGTACAGTATCCGTTTAAGGGGCTGGATGAATTGGAATTGGCGTATGCCATCACGATTCACAAATCGCAGGGAAGCGAATATCCGGCGGTTGTGATGCCGCTTTTGCCGGGTCCACGGATGCTTATGAATCGCAATCTGTTATATACTGCAGTCACAAGAGCCCGCAAGTGTATCACAATTGTGGGAGATGAAAATGTATTCTATCAGATGGTTGATAATACGACGCAGCAACGACGCTATTCGGGGCTGCAAGAGAGAATAAAAGAGGCTTTGCTGTCGTAAGCAAAGCCCCCTCCCATCTATCCGTATATGCAATTATTCTTCTTCATCATCACTACTGATTCTAGTAGTGGTAGATCCAATCTCGTATGTTGAAAAATACTCATGAATCTCGTGGAAAGATTTTGGAAATGTCATATCAAAACTTTCGGCGCGTGACGCGTTGTACAGTTTGACATTTTCGGCAGGGGAACTGCTGATTTTGATTTCGCCCGGCTGTACTCCATCAACAAGGATGCGGTAAACCATCTTTCCGGCGGCATATCCCATGCCATAAGGGTCTTTGTACATAGAAACCAAAGTCTGCTCTCCAAGAGCTGCATCGCCACCGACGGTTCTTGTGCCGCAGGAAGTGGCAATGTCTGCAATGGTCTCTACTTCGCTTGTCAACTGGCTTTCTGCAGGAAGGAATAAAACGCTGCATTCATTGCAGGCATACTGAACAATTTCCTTTAAAGAAGCGTCTGCTTCAAGTGGAGTCGTGTTGGCAGCGGATAATTCTTCTGTCCATGTCGCAGAAGCTGTCGGCTCATGTGCGCTGCTCGGTGAAAAAATTCCGCTTAATAAGTCGTTTCCATCGAAAGATTCTACTGCATTGTTCGCACCTTCCGTAACAGAAGAAGCAATTTGCTTTGATGGAGTGATGGCTGTCGTATCCGTAATTTGATCACTGAGAGCAGTCCCTGTGTCATCCGATGGAATAGCGTATTCTTTCCACGGAATGCCGGCCTGATTTAAATATTTCTCAAGGAGAACATTTTGATAAATACCATCGGTATCTTCCGGGTTATATAATAGTCCAACAGATTTTAAATCCGGTGTTGCCTCAATCAGTAAGGAAAGTTGTTCCTCTAAGTTTGGTTTAGAAGAAATACCGGTCACATTTGTTCCGGTCTTTTTATTCCAGCTGGTATCGGAAGCTGTGACAAGATGGAGCGCGTTTTGATAATCCATAACGGCTGCGCCGACGATAGGGATTTCTTCGGTGGCAGTAGCTGCAGAAGAAAGGCTCTTTTTGCCGTTGGCAAAAATCAGATTTGTCTGAGCATTCACATAGCCTGCGCAGATGCTGTCTGTGCCTGCCTCATCGCTTGCAATTGTCGTTGTGACATTGATGTGTGCCGAACCGAATAAATCATCTAAGGCATCCTGAAAACCTTGCGCTATCTGGTTGTAGTATTCGCTGTTTTCATCCTGACAAATGCTAATGTTGTATATCGTATCATCTTCTTCTGGAAGAGGATCGTAGCTGGTTTTTTTGTCTTTGCTGCCGCAGGCGGACAAGGACAGCGTCAGTATGGCAACAAGCCCGGTACAGGCGATACGTTTGCTGTTTCGCATATTTATAAAACCTCCGTTGTTACGTGTAATATTGTCTTTTTTATAAGTTTGACTCTGAACATACATTTTAAAGAGAAGGGGGAGAAAAGTCAATGATAGGTCATAGAAAAAACATAATAGAATGGAAAGAATTCCTTTATCCAAGGCGCTGCCCGGGATGTAATGAGATTTTATACGAAGAGGAAAAAACAGATGGTTACTGCAGAAGGTGTAAAACGAAAATCTGTTACATCGGTGACGCCGGGTGCATCAAATGTGGAAAGAAGCTGAAAGACGCCACACAAACCATTTGCAATGACTGCAGACGCAGAAATCATGTTTTTGTGCAGAATAAAGCGGTGTATGTGTACACAGGTCCGATGAAGCTTGCAATGTATCGCTTTAAATATAGTAATTGCCGGATATATGGGAAGACATTTGTGGAGGATGTATGGAAAATACATGCCATCTGGCTGCAAAGTCTTTCTGTGGATGCTGTGATTCCTGTGCCGATGTATCGGAAAAAAGAAAAAAGACGTGGTTATAACCAGGCAGAAGTGCTGGCGCGGGAGATTGCACAAAAGCTGGGATGTCCGCTGGAAACAAAATTGGTGGTTCGCGCCAAAAATACAGTGCCTCTAAAGAACTTAAACGATACACAGAGAAAAAAGAATTTGGAAAATGCTTTTAAAATCAGAAAAAATGGTGTAAAATTAAACAAAATTCTGTTAATTGATGATATCTATACGACAGGAAGCACGCTGGATGGTGTGACGACGGCTTTGCTTGCAGCGGGGGTGCGAGAAGTCTATTGTCTGACAATCTGTGCCGGACAGGGTTAAGGCGTGTGACCGGGAGGAGGAAATATGGACGTACGAAATTGCAGACAATGTGGTAGATTGTTTAATTATTTGAGTGGACCACCGATTTGTCAGGCATGCAGAGATGCTTTAGAAGAAAAGTTTCAACAGGTAAAGGAATATGTGCGGAGTAATCCGGGAGCGACCATTCAGATGGTATCCGAGGACAATGATGTAACCGTGCAGCAGATTCGCCAGTGGATTCGCGAGGAGCGTTTGGAGTTTGCTTCTGATTCACCAGTGGGAATCGAATGCGAGGGATGCGGAGCGTCTATCCGTACAGGCAGGTTCTGCGAAGCTTGTAAGAACCGTATGCGTGGGGACTTTAATAGTGTAATCGAGAAGCCAAGGCTTCAGCCGGAACCATCGAGTCAGAGATTAGTAAGAGATTCGGATAAGATGCGTTTTTTGAAGAAATAAAATAGGAATGTATGCCCTCTTTGCCGGATGCAGGACGTCCGGTGAAGAGGGTTATTTTGTGTTTTTATTATGTTTATGTGGCGCGTGTGGTTGCACCGCGTTCTCATTATGTTATAATATGTATTAGTAGTGCGAAGTGTCAGAATGCTTCGCACCGGATAAAAGAATGGCAGGAGGAAGCCGGATGTTAAGCAAAAAACGCGTTGCACATATGACAAAGATGGCGATGCTCGAGGATCAGTATGGGCGAAAGCTTAGCCCGACACTGCGATATCGCAAACGCGATTATCTGGATATGTGCACATTAGGCGGAGTCTTCTTGGGAACATTGATTTATATAGCACTTTATGCGGGTGGATTACTTTTTGTGATCAGCACCGTGGTAGTGAATCTACATCTTGTCAGCACGATTCTTTTTATTCTGCTGGGACTAGTGCTTTATATTTTATATATGTATTATTATCTGCGTATGGTGCGTCGCCATGCGGCGAAGCGATACAAAGAAAGTGAGAGACTTGTGCGTAGATTGCGCAAAGATTATCACGTCTTGCATGAGATGTATCAAGAAGAAGATTTGTCAAAAATACCTGAGGGATGGGACTAGGATGACGTTTTTTATACAATTACGAACGAAAATCAGGCATTTTATCATAACAAGAGAAGAGTGGGTGGTTCGCTTATTGCGTTTTGCAATTATGTTGGCTGTACTCTTAGTCATGAATCGGTGTTTTGGTTATCAGAAAATTTTAAATCACTGGTGGGTCTCTGTGGGGCTTGCGGGCATTAGTGCATTGCTTCCGCTGGCAGGGTCTACTTTTATTGTCTTTTTTGTGGGATTGATGCACATGATGACATTATCGACAGATGTTGCTGTGGTAGCATTGGTTTTACTTGCCCTCAGCTATGCGGTGGCGGCGTATTTTCGGGCAGATGATACATATAATATGGTGGTAATACCTACATGCCGCTATCTGAATATTCCGTTTGTGGTGCCGATGGTATCGGGCCTACTGCGCAGTATTCACGAGTTGCCGACGATTATATGTGGTAGTATTTTTTCTTATTATCTCAAGATCGTCGTTGAAAATGCATCTTCATTTCTAGATCCCAATACAGATCTTGGGGCGGCAGAATTGCTTCAAAATCAAATGTTAAATAACGGGATGTTTTATATTTATCTAGTGGCTATGACAGCGATGTTTCTTGTCGTGTACTTCATACGGACGAAAGGTATGGAACACGCCTGGCTTGTGGCTGTGTTATCCGGTGTTGTCACAGAATTCGTATTGATGCTTGCCGGCGTTCTGTTTGTCGGCAATCGGGATGATATTATGCTTCTTGTGATTGGCAATGTTGTTACTCTGGTTGTTGGACTGCTTCTTGTATTCTTCGCACGAGGCTTTGATTATTCCCGTACCGAGCATGTACAGTTTGAAGATGATGAATACTACTATTATGTGACCGCTGTGCCAAAGGTACATATTGCAGAACAGGAAAAAGAAGTTAAGCGTATTACTTCAGAGACATCATCACTTCCGGTACAGGATCTGGGAGAGATGCAGGAAGAAGTACAACAGCAAGACAAATAGAAAGGAGTGAGATGATATGGACAACATCATAAATAGTCTGGATGCATTTTTTGGAGATTATTTTGGAATTAATTTTCCAGATGTGCAGATCACGGATATCGTGGAAATCATCATCATCGCCTTTTTTATCTACCAATTGTTAATCTGGGTGCAGAACACGCGTACATGGATGCTGTTCCGTGGACTGCTTGTCGTGATCGCATTCTTTATATTGGCAGCGCTGTTTCAGATGAGTACCATCTTATGGTTGGGCGAAAAGCTTCTCAATGTTGCACTGATTATGGTTATTGTCGTGTTTCAGCCCGAGCTTCGCAAAGCATTGGAAGATCTGGGACGACGGCGTCTGTTTTCCTTCCTCACGAATCTTGGGATGGGGCGTGGTATTACAAAACGCTTTGAGGATAAGACCATAAATGATATGACGATGGCGTGTTTTGAGATGGGAGCTGTTAAGACAGGAGCTCTGATTGTCGTGGAGAATCAGATGCGCCTGGATGAGGTAGAAAGAACCGGTATTACAGTAGATGCTGTTTTGACAAAACAGCTGTTGATCAATATTTTTGAAAAAAATACACCACTTCACGATGGCGCGATCATTGTGCGCGGTGATCGTATTGTGGCAGCAACATGCTATCTTCCGTTATCTGAGAATATGAGTCTGAATAAGGCTCTTGGAACCAGACATCGTGCGGCGATTGGTATCAGCGAGGTCTGTGATGCACTGACGATTGTGGTATCAGAGGAGACAGGAAGAGTATCCATCGCTGAAAATGGTAAATTAACAGAAGGCGTGACAGATGAGCAGCTGCGCGCTAAGCTGATCGAATTACAGAATCCGGAGAAAGAACCGGAAGAAAACAGCAAACCACGTTTGGGAAGGAGGGGCAAAAATGAAACAAAGCATAACTCCTAAAATCAAACGTATCTTTTTGGAAAACTGGGGATTAAAACTGCTGGCAGTCCTTTTCTCTATTGTGCTGTGGCTTGTGGTGGTCAATGTAGATGATCCGACGCAGACAAAGACATTTACGACGAATGTCACGGTCGTAAACGCAGAGGTTCTGACAGATGCAGGACGCTATTATGAGATTCCAGAGGGCGGCAGCACCGTAAGCTTTCGTGTGACGGCCAGACGATCTGTGATGGAACGATTGTCGGGGGCTGATTTCACGGCGACAGCAGATATGAACTATCTGGAAGATGATAGTCGTGTACCGGTGACGATTACGGTCAATAACAATAATAGTGGGATTACCGTCTCTGCGAAGCGCTTGTATCTGCAGGTAAAGATTGGCAATAAAATGACCATCAAACATGATGTGGATGTGGAGACGACAGGGAATCCGGCGGAAGGCTGTGTGGTTGATAAAGCGGAAGCGACACCTGCAAGCATATCGGTATCTGGTCCGGAGGATATCATCAGCACCATAGCAAGAGTGGTTGCATATGTTGATATTGATGGTGCCAATGAGGATTCTGATACGACAGCAACTCTGCATTTCCTTGACAAGTCAGGCAATGAAATCGATCAGAGTCGTTTGGAAATCGATCGCGAGATGGTGAGAGTTCATATAGATATATCTAATCTTAAGACCGTTCCTATCAAGGTAGAGACAACGGGAACACTGCCGGATGGCGTATATCTGGATAGCGTTACCGTGGATCCTGAGACGGTACAGATTACCGGAGAAGCGGATGTACTCAATGAAATTACAGAGATTACGATCAACGGAAGCGCACTGGATTTATCAAAAATCACAGCGAATATGACAACAACTGTGGATTTGAATACGTATCTGCCGAGTGGGGTTAAGATTGCGGACAGTAACCAGACACAGGCGACGGTAAAAGTTACGGTATCCGGAGATGAGACCAAGACATATCGTGTGCCTACGGCAAATCTGACAATTCGCAATTTGGCGGACGGCAGCAAGGCGACTTTTGAAGCAACAACAGTCGATGTAAAAATTACAGGCAAGGCATCCGATTTGGCAGAGCTTGCAGCGGATGCGATAACAGGTTCTGTGGATGCCAGTGGACTTGGTGAAGGAAGTCATGCGGTTTCTGTGAATCTAGATCTGGACAGTGGATTTACTGCGACAGCAACAACGACAAACATAGTGATTACAACGGAGTAAAAAGGAGAGAGAAATGGGTAGATTATTTGGAACAGATGGCGTAAGAGGTGTAGCTGGTTCTGAGCTTACCATCGAGCTTGCAACCAAATTAGGGCAGGCTGGTGCGTATGTGCTTACCAAAGAACAGGCACACAAACCAACGATTATCGTTGGCTGTGACACAAGAATTTCCGGCGGTATGCTTGCAAGTGCATTGATGTCAGGAATTTGTTCTGTAGGAGCCAATGCCATTTTTGCCGGTGTTATGCCAACACCAGCTATCGCATATCTGACAAGAAGACATAAAGTAGACGCCGGCGTTGTGATTTCCGCATCGCATAATCCGATGGAGTTTAATGGCATCAAATTCTTTAATGGAGACGGTTATAAGTTATCCGATGCGTTGGAAGACGAAATCGAAGCACTCATTGCAAATGATATGAAGGATGTTACTTTGCCGACAGGTTCTGAAATCGGTAAGATCGAGTATCGTTTTGATCTGATTCGTGAATACATTGATTTTATGAAAAAGACGGTTCCGGTTGATCTAACTGGCATGAAGATTGTGATTGACTGTGCAGAGGGAGCTTCTTACAAGACATCCGTAGAGACACTTCGTGAACTTGGCGCAGAGCTTGTAGCAATCCACACGAATCCGGATGGAACCAACATCAATTCAAACTGTGGCTCTACCCATATGGAAGAGTTACAGGCGCGTGTTGTTTATGAAAAAGCGGCAGTGGGATTGGCATTTGATGGCGATGCAGACCGTATGCTCGCAGTGGATGAAAACGGTAAGATGGTAGATGGCGATGAGATCATGGCAATCTGCGCTAATCATATGAAAGAAAAGGGCACGTTAAAGAAAGATACGGTTGTTGTAACCGTTATGTCCAATCTCGGATTTACCCTGATGGGGCAAGAGCGCAACCTACACGTTGAAAAGACAAAAGTAGGTGACCGCTATGTATTAGAGAATATGCTTGCTAATGGCTATAACCTTGGTGGTGAGCAGTCCGGTCATGTCATCTTCTTAGACGACAATACGACAGGAGATGGACTTTTAAGCGCACTTCATCTCTTACAGGTTATGGTAGACACAGGAAAGCCGTTATCAGAGCTTGCACAGGTCATGGAAGTATTGCCGCAGGCACTGGTAAATGCGAAAGTGCCAAACCACAAAAAAGAGAGCTTTATGGAGTATCCGGAAATTGCCGGAGCTATCGCAGAGCTGGAAGAGAAATTTGCCGGAGAAGGACGCGTGTTGATCCGCCCATCCGGTACAGAACCACTTGTCCGTGTCATGATTGAAGGGAAAAATCAGACACAGATTGAAGAGGAAGCCAAGAAGTTGGCAGAACTTATTATGAATACCATGTTATAGGAGGGAGTCATGGTTACACAGAAGGTACAGATTATCAATCCTACAGGCCTTCATTTGAGACCGGCAGGAATTTTTTGCCAGGAAGCGATGAAATACACATCCAATATTACATTCCGCTATGGAATCAATGGTACAGCCAATGCAAAGAGTGTACTTAGCGTATTGGGAGCATGTATCAAGTCCGGCGATGAGATCGAAATCGTATGCGATGGTGATGACGAAGCACCGGCACTCGAAGCGCTCGTTGCACTGGTAGAAAATGGATTTGGGGAATAGCAAAAAGGAAAGAAGGAAAAAAGAGATGCTGAATTATCAAAGATATAAGAGAAACCCGGTTTTATATTATCCGGAACGTCAGTGGCCAAACAAGCAGATTGAAAAAGCACCAATCTGGTGCAGCGTAGATCTGCGTGATGGCAATCAGGCATTGATTGAGCCGATGAACGTAGAAGAAAAGATGGAAATGTTTGACCTCTTGCTGCGTCTAGGCTTCAAGGAGATAGAAATCGGTTTCCCAGCGGCATCTCAGATTGAATATGATTTTCTGCGTAAATTAGTAGCAGAAAACAGAATTCCAGACGATGTGAAAGTACAGGTTTTGACACAGTGCCGAAAGGAACTGATCGACCGTACATTTGAGGCGATCGAGGGAATTAAAAACGTTGTGGTTCATATTTACAATTCTACATCTACATTGCAGCGTGATGTGGTGTTTGGTAAGAGCCAGGATGAGATTATTGATATTGCCATCGAAGGCACCCGTATGGTAAAGGAGCACCTTGCGGACTTTGACGGCAATGTACAGTTAGAGTATTCACCGGAGAGTTTTACAGGAACAGAGATGGATTTTGCACTTCGTATTTGTACCGCAGTGCAAAAAGAATGGAATCATGCGACAGAGGCACCGATTATCTTTAACTTACCGGCGACCGTCGAGATGAATACACCAAATGTGTATGCAGACCAGATTGAGTGGATGAGCACACATTTTGAAGATCGTGAACACATTATTTTAAGCGTACATCCACACAACGACCGTGGCACAGGAGTAGCGATTACAGAAATGGCACTTCTCGCCGGCGCAGACCGTGTGGAAGGTACACTGCTTGGTAATGGTGAGCGTACCGGAAATGTGGACATTCTTACGGTTGCATACAATATGTTCTCACAGGGCATCAATCCGGAGCTCGAGATTGAGGATATCAAAGAAATTGTTGAAATATATGAGAGATGCTGTAAGATGCATGTGGATATGCGTCATCCATATGCAGGCAAGTTAGTTTTTACGGCATTTTCCGGCTCACATCAGGATGCCATCAATAAAGGTGTGCATGCGATGCAGGAGCGTGGCAATCAATATTGGGAAGTACCATATCTGCCGATCGATCCTGCCGATATCGGAAGAAAATATGAGCCGGTGGTACGTATCAACAGCCAGTCCGGAAAAGGCGGCGTTGCCTTTGTTATGGATACGGTATATGGATACAAGCTGCCAAAGAAGATGCAGAGAGAATTTGCGGATGTCATCCAGTATATTTCCGAGCAGGAAGGTGGCGAGGTAGAACCACAGAAGATGATGGAGGCATTCAAGAAGGAATACTTAGAGAGCAAAGAGCCGTTTGAACTGGTATATGTTGATATCGATGACAATATGGCAGATGATGAGACGCATGTAGCACTTGACTTTAAGTATCTTGGCAAGGCAATCCATTCCGAAGCCGATGGCAATGGTCCGATTGCAGCAGTGAAATTAGCGGTAAAACAGTGTGTTCCGCAGGTGGATTTCTCTGTGCTTGACTATAGCGAGCATTCGCTTGGCCAGGGCTCCGGTGCAAAGGCAGCAGCCTTTATCGAAATGCGTGATAACCGCACAGGCAATGTGACCTTTGGTGTGGGCGTCAGCTCCAATATTACGAGAGCCTCTATACGAGGTGTATTCTCAGCAATGAACCGTCTTGCAAAACGTGCAAACGATTATGTATAAATAAGAGAGGTAGATATGAAAAAAGTACTTGTAACAGGCTGTAATGGTCAGCTTGGAAGAGCCATTCAAAAAGAATATGCAGGCGACGTGACATTCATTCTGACAGATGTCGCAGAAGGAGAGGGTATCACATCATTAGATATTACAGATATCGATGCAGTTATGTCACTTGTTTTGGGCGAGAAGCCGGATGTCATCATCAACTGCGCAGCTTTGACAAACGTAGATGGCTGTGAAAAAATGTGGGATCTTGCATACAAAATCAATGCGATTGGACCACGCAATCTTGCCATTGCTGCAACAGCGGTAGGCGCAAAACTTGTGCATGTTTCTACAGACTATGTATTTGCGGGAACAGAACGTACACCACGTACAGAGTTTGATATGCCGGATCCAATCAGTGCATATGGAAAGACCAAGTTAGAAGGCGAGCAGTTTGTACGCCAGTTTGCAGAGAAGTTTTTTATTCTTCGTACGGCGTGGCTGTATGGCGATGGAAAGAACTTTGTTAAGACGATGGTGCGTGTGGCAAAGACACATGATGAAGTCTCTGTTGTATGTGATCAGTTTGGCTCACCTACTTCTGCAGTAGAACTTGCAAAAATGATTCACTTCTTAGAAGGCACCGATAATTATGGAATCTTTCATGCGACTTGTGAAGGCGAGACCAACTGGGCTGATTTTACAGAGGCATTCTATGCAAAGCTTGGTATTACAGCAAAAGTCAATCATATCACCAGTGAAGAATATGCCAAGATGAATCCAGAGGCCGCAAAGCGCCCGGCGTATTCCAATCTTGACAATTACATGCTGCGTCTGACAACCGATCAGTTTGCTATGGCAAATTGGGAAGATGCACTCGATGTGTATCTGAAAGATTTTGATATGGAGAATTGCTAATGGAATCGGCACTTGTTAGTGTATGTATCCCTGCTTATAACAATGAGGATACGATTATAGAGACCATACAATCGGTGTTGGCACAGACCTATCACCATCTGGAGCTGATTGTCGTGGATGATGGCTCAACAGATGAGACATACGCACTGGTAGAACAGTTTTTAAACGATACACAAGATGATCGCTTACGCTTATATCGCAATGAAAAAAATCTTGGCATGGCGGGCAATTGGAACCGCTGTATGGAATTATGCGAGGGGGCATATATCAAATTGCTCTGCGCAGATGATCTGATTCATGAAAGCCTGCTTTTTAGAGAGGTTGCGATTATGGAGCAGTATCCGGAGGTGAGCCTGGTACAGACAGATACGCGTTTTGTGGACATGCATGGCAAGACGACGGGATTCTATAAAAGGTACCATGCGCATGGTGTGGTAGATGGAAAAAAAGCATGCCGTTTTTCCGTGTTTACCAGAGATTATCTTGGTGCACCACTTGCCAATTTGATTCGGCGCAGTGCTTATGAGACATGGGGAGGCTTTGATCCGTCCTTTGTCTATATGATTGATTATGACTTTTTTATGCGTATATGCTGCAAGAGTAAGATTTATATACTGCATGAACCACTCAATTCCTTTCGCATCCGCAATGACTCCAATACGAGTCAGGTGATGACGGGTGATAAAAAAGCTGTCTATCTGGCAGAACATAGAAGGCTGGTAGAACGCTATGCGTTAGAATTACATTTATCCAGATTTGAAGTAAATGTAAGTGTTGCGATTCGTCATCTGATGAGTTTTATGGGTGGTATTTATTTAAAACTTTTTGTGAGGTAACAATGAAAAAACGTCTGGTGATTATACCGGCTTTTAATGAAGTCGGCTCGATCGAGAGAACCGTAGAAGACATCAGAAAAAATGCACCGAGTTTTGATTATGTAATTATCAATGACCATTCAATGGATGGGACAAAGGAATTATGTGACCGTCTGGGTTATAACATGGTGACGCTTAGTATCAATTCCGGTATTGGCGCAGCTGTGCAGACAGGCTATTTGTATGGACATCGCTTCGGCTATGACTATGCCATCCAGATTGATGGAGATGGACAGCATGACGCGAAATTCCTGGAAAAAATGGCGGATATCATGGAAGAAGAACAGATAAATATGCTCATTGGTTCCCGCTTTCTAGAGGGCGAGGGCTTTCAATCCACCGGGATGCGCCGCATAGGGATCCGCTTCTTTACCTGGTTGATTCGCGTGTTGACTGGGACAACCATTACCGATCCGACAAGTGGTATGCGCATGGTGGATAAGGAAGTGATGCATATGTTTGCCAATGATTATCCAAAGGATTATCCGGAGCCGGAGACTGCGGTGACCGTTTTAAAGAGAGGTTACCGCGTGAAGGAGATTCCGGTGGAAATGAAAGCACGTGCCGCAGGGCAATCTTCGATTTCCTTTAAACGATCCATTTATTACATGATTAAGGTACCATTGGCATGTATTATGACAGCTTTTGGTGATTAAGGAGGAACTATGAGTCTGAGGTTACAGGTGGTGATTGCCATTGCTGCAGTCGTCGCTATTTTATATATTGGAAATCTGGTTCGTATACGCAGGCTGGAATTAAAATATGCGCTGATCTGGTTTTTTGTAGGTATATTACTTTTGATTTTTGATCTGTTTCCGGGGCTTTTGCAAGTGATGACACAAGCACTTGGGATTACACTGCCGATCAATATGCTGACATTCTTAGGACTTTTGTTTGTACTGATGATACTTTTTAGCCAGACGATTGTCATATCAAACCTGACCAGAAAGTGTCAGCGCTTGACACAAGAGGTGGGTCTGTTGTATAAGAAAGTAGATGACTTGAAAACAGAGCAGAAGAACAATGATTTTTCATAGTTCCGACAACTATGTGCAATTTCCAACATAAATGTGTTGGTAAAAATAAGATAACAATAGGCGGACGCCTAGAGAAGGAGAAGATTATGAGAACATACTTAGTAACAGGTGGAGCAGGATTTATTGGGAGCAATTATATTCATTACATGTTCCGCAAATATGATAACGAGATCCGCATTATCAATGTGGACAAGTTGACTTATGCTGGTAACTTGGAGAATTTAAAGGATATCGAAGACAGAGATAATTATACTTTTGTCAAAGCTGATATCTGCGATAAGGAAGCAATCAGCAAGATTTTTGCAGAAAACGATATTGACCGTGTCGTTCATTTTGCGGCAGAGTCTCATGTAGACCGTTCCATCAAGAATCCGGAAGTATTTGTACAGACGAATGTACTTGGTACAGCAGTAATGTTGAACTGTGCAAAAGCTGCATGGGAATTAGAAGATGGTACCTTTAAAGAAGGTAAGAAGTTCTTACATGTATCGACAGATGAAGTATACGGTTCTTTGGATGACGATCCAAATGCATATTTTTATGAGACAACACCATATGATCCACATAGCCCATATTCAGCAAGTAAAGCATCTTCTGATATGTTGGTAAAGGCATATATGGATACGTATAAGTTCCCTGCTAACATTACAAACTGTTCTAACAACTATGGTCCTTACCAGTTCCCTGAGAAGTTGATTCCATTGATTATCAACAATGCATTACAGGGTAAGAAATTGCCGGTCTATGGTGATGGTAAGAACGTACGTGATTGGTTGTATGTGGACGATCATGCCAAGGGAATCGATATGGTTCAGGAAAAGGGCAGACTGTTTGAGACATACAATATCGGTGGTCACAACGAGAAGCAGAACATCGAAATTATCAATATCATTATCGAAACATTACAGGAAATGCTTCCTGCAGATGATCCAAGACGTGCCAATGTCAGCACAGATCTGATTACTTATGTGGAAGATCGTAAGGGACATGACAGAAGATATGCGATTGCTCCGGATAAGATTAAGAAAGAAGTGGGCTGGGAGCCAGAGACGATGTTCAAAGAAGGTATCCGCAAGACGATTGCGTGGTTCTTTGAGCATGAAGATTGGATGAAAAATGTAACTTCTGGAGATTATCAGAAGTATTATCAGGATATGTATAAGAATGAATAATGCAGTAGTAATTGTAACTTATAACCGTTTGGAATTGTTAAAGGAATGTCTTGCCTGCGTATGCAGGCAAACCATTCCTTTTTCGCGTGTTATCGTGGTTGATAATCACAGCACCGATGGGACAAGGGATTATTTGGAGCGTAGAGAGGATACCTATATTTTACAGGTGCCTGATCAAGAGAAAGAAACTGCAAAGATAAAAGAAGATAAGAAAATCTGGGTGTTAGAGGAAGCAGAAAACCTTGGTGGTGCGGGCGGATTTTATGATGGCTTGCGTTGGGCGAGGCAGGGGTGCTATGACTGGGTGCTGATTATTGATGATGATGCCATGATTGCACCGGATTATGTGGAAAAACTAATCACCTATGCCAAGAAGCATCCATCTGTATATGGTCTGGCCGGAAAGGTAGTGACGGAAGGTCATATTGATATCAGTCACAGACGCCGTATTACGAACCGCCTGCTCTATGTAGAAGGAAATGTGGCAGAGGAGGAGTACGAGCAGGAGAGCTTTTCTTGTGATGCTGCTACGTTTTGTGGTTTGTTGGTACAAGGGGAGAAGATGCGCGCCATGGGATTGCCGGAAAAAGAATATTTCCTTTGGTATGATGATACGGAGTATTGTCTGCGTCTGAAGGATACTGGTGGCATTACTGTTGTACCGGATGCCACACTTCAGCATAAAACCGTCCTTTCAAAAGAGGGCATGGTGGCAAAAGGCGTCTTGCATCGTATTGGCTGGCGTCAATACTACGGCTACCGCAATCGTTACGATACCGCCAAAAGACATCTTGGGAAATTAAGCGCTGCCATGATTCTGTGGCAATACCGTGTGTTCTGGCTTCTCAGTTTCTTTATGACATGGAAAAAAGAGACGAAAGAGCAGGGAAAACAAAACATGCAAATCCTGCATGACGTGATACAGGACGCGAAAGCAGGAAAGCTTGGAAAACATCCGAAGTATCACTACTAAATCAAGAATAGAAAAAAGGGTAAAATGTGAAAAAAATAATAGCTGTAGTTGTAACTTACAATCGAATAGCGCTGTTGAAAGAATGTGTGCATGCACTGTTACATCAAAAAGAGTGCACAGATGCACAACTTGACATCCTGCTCGTGGATAACGCCAGCGATGATGGCACCAAAGAGTGGATAGAGGAACAGATCACGCATACGGCAAGCCACGACAAAACCTCGATATATGCGCTGCATCTTAGCGAAAATACAGGTGGCGCGGGCGGCTTTTATCATGGAATGAAATGGGCGTATGAGCATGGTGCCGATGCGATCTGGATTATGGATGATGATACTATCCCTAAGGAAGATGCACTGCAGAAATTATGGGATGGCATGGTATGCATAAGGAAGCAAGTGGCACCGAAAAGTGAGATTGGTTTTGTGTCATCCACGGTCCTTTGGACAGATGGAAGCCCGTGTGAGATGAACCGTCAGCACTATGTGGGAGATACGTTTATCGCATCGGGACAGAAAAGTGCGGGGAATCCGAAGACAGTAGAATTACAGCCGGTAGACAGTGCTACTTTTGTATCACTTCTGTTCTCACGGGAAGCAGTAGAAAAAATGGGACTTCCGATCAAAGAGTATTTCATCTGGGGCGATGATAAGGAATATACGCTTCGTTTGTCGGCGAGTTATCCATGTTATCATGTGAAAAATAGTGTCGTTACCCACAAAATGGCAAGCAATGCGGGGAGCAATATCGTGATTGATGCCATAGCGCGCGTGCCAAGATATTTTTATGCATTTCGTAATGATCTGTGCACGGCAAAGAGACGTGGAACAAAAGTGGTTATCATATATTTTGCGGCGTTTTTTTTGAACATGATGCGCGTATTGTTAAAAAGCAAAGATGGGAAAAAGCTGCGCTTACAGACGATGTGGAAGGGAATGCGCGCGGGCGTGAAATTTGTACCGGAAATAGAGTATTTGACATGAGGAAAAGAAAATAATGATTATTCAGAAATTAATAGGACCAACAAAAGAAGTGTGTAATGAGTGGGGGATGTATTTTAGAAAAGTAGATACAGAGGGAAATGATATTACAACCTATCCATGTGATGATGGAGATGTCATGTTCCATAAGATGATTGATGGCGTAGAAGCATCGGAAGTGGAAGCTGAATCTTTCCCGCTGGAGATCAAGCAAGGAGAGATTTTATCTCTGGATACTTATTTTAATGCCTTTTCTATTGGCAAATGGAAAAAATATACAAAATTATCTAATCTGGCATTGGAGATAGTGACCAGTGGCCCGGTGGATGTTAGGGCATATCAGACGGTTGGCATGGTAGAGACAGAGCATATGTCACAGGAGTTTCCGGATGAAGAGACCATGTACAGTTTCCTGCACAATGAAGGACGGGAAATAGAATGTTCGCAGGAGACAGAAGCCTTTGTAACGGTTGGCGGTCAGCAGGCGATCAAGACGACCATCCAATTTGCTGAATTAGCCGATGAGGGCATTTACTATATTACGATGACACCGTGTGAGGAGACAGTTTCCCTTCTGTCCGGAGCGTATACGACAGAAGTAGAGAAAGCGGATGCCAATCCGGTGGAACTGGTGCTTGGTATCTGTACTTTCCAGAGAGAAGAATTTTTAAAGAAAAATGTGAATCTGGTACTAGATAAGGCCATCAATAATGCCGAGTCGCCATTGTGTGATCATGTAGAAATTTATATATCAGATAACGGACAGACGGTGCCAGCGGATACTTTCCAGAGTGATAAAGTGCATCTTTTCCCGAATAAAAATGCCGGTGGAGCAGGCGGTTTCACGAGAACCATGATTGAGTCTCTTTTCCATCGCAAGGATTCACCTTTTACCCATATCATCTTGATGGACGACGATATCATCCTTTCTACAGATGTATTGGAACGCACCTATCATTTTCTACAACTCGTTGATGAAGAGCATCATGATATGATGGTTGGAGGCGAAATGTTCATGTTAAATCTCCGCTATAAACAGTTTGAGGCTGGAGCAAAGTGGCACGGAACGGAAGTGACTTTTTATAATAAAATGTGGGATTTGCGCAGACAGGAATGTGTTGCGACTAATGAATGCGAGAATCCGATCAATTATAGCGGCTGGTGGTACAGTGTTGTCCCGACTTCTATCATTACGGAAGATAATCTGCCAATACCACTCTTTATCCATTATGATGATATGGAATATGGGGTGCGAAATGAGAAGAATGGTACGATTCTTTTAAATGGAATCTGTGTGTGGCATCCACAGGGAATCAATAAGGCGGCTACGCGCATGACGTATTATGATGTACGAAACATGCTCATCGGTATGGCAGGCTCGAAAAACTGTGCCAGTGCGCAAGAGGTCATCCACCATATTTCAAATCGTGTCGTTGGAGCCATGGATCGATATCGTTATGAAGATGCAGAGATCATCTATGAGGCTATTGATGATTTCTACAAAGGACCGGACTTTTTTAAGACCTTAGATCCGCTTGAGAAACACGCAGCACTTGCGAAGTACAATTATAAGTACGAAGAACTGTCAGCCTATGGACTGACTGAGGATATGGTGGAAGAAAATGGATTCCACAGCCATTATCTGGCGTGGAGTGTGTGGGCGATTATACGTTGGATTCTTCCGAGTACAAGGGCGCTTAAGGTGGCAGGACTTAGAGATAGTGGCATTGCCTTTGGTGCGAAAAAAGTGTTTCATTACGATGAAGAAAAAAGAAAAGGGTATATGACAGAAAAGAGCTATGCCCGTGGATGGAAAGAATTCTGTTCGTATTGCAAGGCTGTCAAGACCATACGAAAGAATCATGATGCTATGATGCAGAAGTGGGCAGAGGCAAAAAAAGAGATAACAAGCCTTGAGTATTGGGAGCAGTATTTGGAAATCTAATATGACAAGGAAGAGAATAAGTTTCATACAATGAAAGAGAGGAACTGGATGGCGAAGAGAAATAGAAGGAATTGTTTATGCAGCATTGTGTTAGGCATGCTTATGTTACTACAATTGGTAAATCCATTGGAAATACAAGCTGCACCATCTACAGGGGAAGCGGCAAATCTAGTTGTACTTGTACGTTTTCAAGGCGATACAACAGGGGATGAAAATACGGGCTATAATACACCGTATACATCGCAAATTGCGGGAGCACCGAGTACATATTGGGGATTGCTGCAACGACGTTTTAATGGAGAGAACGATAAATTTGCCATTGGTTCTTTTCGTGAGTATCTGAGCAAGGTATCGGGTGGTCAACATAAGGTCGAGTCTGTTTTTCCACAGACAACACAAAATGAAAATGTTGAATATATTACACTGGATGGCAATATTGCTAATTACCAAGGGGCAAACGAGATTTCCATGGTTGCGGAGATAGCGCAAAAGTTGTCTGCAAAATATCCCAATTATGATGGCTCTGTATTAGATCAAAATGGTGATGGGGCAATTGATAATATGATGATTTTGGTATCTGTTCCTAGTAGCGGTCAATTTACCCCTCATACAACGAATGCAGGAAATGGATATACATTTGCAGGGAAGACCATTGGTTATTATAATGTTTTGGAAACGTGTACTTCTGTTACATCTGCAGGAACTTTTTGGGATTCCTTTGATGTGCCGACGGCAGCGCATGAATATGTACATACATTTGGTGTACCTGATTATTATCGAACAACCGGGATGAGTGGAACACCGGTTGGGATGTGGGATTTGATGGCAGGTTCTCTGGGAAGACCGGCATTGTTGGCAACCACACGAGAAAATATTGGTTGGACGAATGTGCCGACAAAAGCAGCAACTAATGCAACCTATACATTGTATGATATGGACAGTGCATATGCAGATGGCAGCAAACAACAGGCGTATAAATTTTATACACCATTTTCGTCGAGTGAATATTTTGTGGTGGAATATCGTCAGTCGGGGAATAAGTATACAGCAGAATTAGACCAGACAAATCTACAAGCGGATGGATTGCTCGTATATCGTGTGAATCCCACATATGCCGCAACAGGAAATCTGCAGGGAAATGATTATATTTACGTTTGCAGACCAGGGGATACGGGGCTGACATCATCGGCAGGAGAAATAGCAAATGCACAGGTTGGCATGAGTGCGTATAAGGCTACGAGACAGAGCATAGGAACAAAGGATCTGACAAAGACAATAGCGGATGATGCCATTTGTTATAGTGATGGTCAGAATTCTGGAATAGAGATACATGTGGTTTCTCAGGACGAGCATTCTATTACCTTTGATATTTCTTTTCCAGAGTATGAAACCATGAATTTATGGGAGTCTGTTACGAGTGCAAATGGAACCAAACCTTTTTCTGAACTTGCAGCGAAGGGTGTACAGACGGTAGTGGATGGTCAGAATTTGTATGTACTAGCGACCAATACAAATACAGCATCTGTTTTGAAATATGATGGAAAAAATTGGACAAACCTCGGAAAATGCATGGAGAACACAACAAGTGCATCGGCTATGGCGGTATGCGATGGAAAAGTATATGTTCTTGTCTCAGATTATCAGAATAACCAAACTATTTTGAAACAATATGCAAATGGAACATGGAAAACAATAGCAACAATTGGGGGGTATGCATCCAATAGCCCGACATTAGGTGTGGTTAATCAACAACTCTATACATTTATGGCGAAGAATGAGAAAAATCCAAAATTACAGGTGCTTCAAAATGGCAGTTGGCAGGATGTGGGAACAGAATTGGATGTTTCCTATGTGATAAATCCGGTGATTTTTGCATACAACGGTAAACCAGCAATTGCATGTGGAGATTTTACAAAAAAAGTAACATCTGCCTGGGTTTGGGAGCAGAATGGCTGGACGAATCTTGTAAAAGATACTAGTGGTTATGCGAAAAAGCTGAATGTTGCGTCTGCGTCAGGAAATGTTTATCTTTTGGCGAATGACAGCACATCAAGTGCGAAGCTATATATCATAGATTGTACTCATAACACGTGTACAACGAAGACATTATCATCTGTAGGAAATAACCTGTTGGATCTTGGAATGACAGTTGGGCAGGAAAAAATATATATTGCATCTGTGGCAGCAGATGGGAAGGCGTATGTTTATACGGCAGCGTTGTCTGATGTGACAGCACTTTCACAACTTGGCAGTACAGTGTATTCACCTGCAATTGGTCTTGCTTTGGAAAGAATGAACGGTAAAATTTATTGTGCTGTAACGCCACAGACGGACGGTGCTATGGATGTGCGAAGTTATGATGCTATTGATGGGGAGAATCCAAGTCAACCAGAATCGAAACCAGAACCGAAACCAGAACCGAAACCAGAACCGAAACCAGAACCGAAACCAGAACCGAAACCAGAACCGAAACCAGAACCAAAACCGGAACCAACACCGGAACCATCACCGATACCACAGCCGGAAACGAAACCGAAATCGCGTCCGTACACGGCATATTATAATGGCATAGATTATAGTGGTGTATTTGATCCATATTACTATGCAGATAGATATGGCGACCTGAAACGAGCCTATGGCTATGATAATACGCAGCTATTGTATCATTTTGTGAATTATGGAATGAATGAAGGACGTCAGGCGAAAGCATCGTTTGATGTAAATTCCTATCGCCTGCAATATGGTGACTTGCGTAGAGCATATGGAGGGAATTTAAGAGCATATTATATGCATTATATACAATATGGTATACATGAAGGTCGAAAAGGAACGGGATGTACAACGCTGCAAAATGGTCTTACTGTATGGAATGGCGTAGATTATGCTGCTGTTTATAATTACAATGATTATGTAAAATATAATGCTGATATTTATAGGGGATATGGGTATGATGATCAAGCAGCATTGTATCATTTTATAACTTATGGGATGAGCGAGGGGCGTCGCGCCAAAACGACGTTTGATGTAAATTCTTATCGCCTACAATATAGTGACTTACGTGGAGTATATGGGATGAATTTGGTTGCATATTATATGCATTATATAAAATATGGTGTATTTGAGGGTCGGAAAGGGACAGGCTGCACGATGCTACAAGGAGCGACGACAATATATAATGGTGTAGATTATGGAAGCGTTTATGATTTTGCATACTATGTGCGAAATAATCCGGATATATACAAGGGATATGGTAACGATGAAAATGCAGTGTTGTGTCATTTTGTGAATCATGGCATATATGAAGGTCGCGTTGCAAAAGATTCGTTTGTGGTGGACAATTATAAGCGCAGATATAAGGACTTGCAACGAGCATACGGAAATCATCTAGAACAATACTATATACACTATATAAATTGGGGATGTGCAGAAGGCCGAAAAGGAAATTAATCAAGGAAAAGCAGAAGATATTATCAATATATCTTCTGCTTTTCTTTGGATAGCATTTTAATAGGAGTTATTGGGGGAGTAAATACCTAACTTGAAAAAATGGGTAGCAGATGCTATACTATACATTGTATTTTTGCGTCAAGTAGCAAAAACGGAAAGGTATGTTTTTGACTTTTATTACTACGAAAGAGAAAAAATGTAGCTGAAGAATGAGGGCTAATAGGCTATTTGCGACTAGTTATTTAGTTGAAATAAAAGTTGAAGTAGGAATGAAAATGGAAAAGTACGACAAGATTATTATTGGTGCAGGTTTATATGGTCTATATTCGGCATTGTTCTGCTGTAACAGAGGGCAGAAGGTGATTGTATTGGAGTGTGACCCTACACCTTTTAGGAGAGCAACATTTATCAATCAGGCAAGAGTTCATCAGGGGTATCACTATCCGAGGTCAATCTCGACCGCAATGAAGTCTGCCGGATATTTCGAGAGATTTAATAAGGATTTTGCATTTTGCATCAATAAAGAGTTTGACCAAATTTATGCAACATCAAGTGAATATTCTTGGTCAAATGGAAGACAGTTTAAGGATTTCTGTAAGGCTGCAAATATTCCATGTGAAGAATTACATCCAAGCAACTATTTTAAAGATGGAATGTGCGATGGCGTTTTTAGAACCAGAGAGTACACATATGACGCAATGATTCTGAAGGATTACTATCTGGAAGAGCTTGCGAAGTTTCCTAATGCTGTTCAGATAAAATATGGTGTCAATATTACTGGAATAGATAAGGATACAGATGCCTATATCATAAATACCGCCGATGGTATTTCATACAGAGCTGGTTTTGTATTGAATGCAACGTATGCTGGCACAAACCAGATTCTTGACATGGTGGGCTTTGAAAAGTTTGGAATCAAATATGAACTCTGTGAAATCATTCTTTGTAATGTAAATAATAAGCTGAAGGATATTGGTTTCACAGTTATGGATGGACCGTTTTTCTCCATTATGCCATTTGGAAAGACGGGATATCATTCGTTGACTTCAGTGACATTTACACCGCATACTACAAGCTACGAGGGTGTACCAACTTTTTCCTGTCAGGAGAAGAGTAAAGGTTTTTGCTCGATATATCATTTGGGTAATTGTAATGACTGTCCGGCCAAACCAGACACAGCATTCCCTTACATGGCAAATTTGGCAAGGAAATATATGTTGGATGATTATGGCTTCGAATATGAAAAATCATTATTTTCCATGAAACCAATTTTGATGAGTTCTGAAATAGATGATTCAAGGCCTACTGTTATTAGGAAATATTCAGAGGGACCAACTTTCGTAGGGGTACTTTCTGGAAAGATAAATACTGTATATGATTTGGATGAGGTGTTGAGCGATGGCGAATAAAGAGAAAAATTTTGCTTCTGCGATTATTTATGTACATAATGCAGGGGGAAGAATAGAAAATTTCTTAAAGACGATAATTGGGGTGATGGAGGGAAACTTTGAACATTCGGAAATAATTTGTGTAAATGATTCATCGGATGATAATTCCCTCAGTCTAATAAAGAAAACTAGCGAGTGTGCATCAACAACCAGTGTCGCAGTTATTAATATGAGCTATTTCCATGGGCTTGAGCTTTCTATGAGTGCTGGCATTGACATGTCTATCGGCGATTTTGTTTTTGAGTTTGATAATACATATTTAGACTTTGAACCGTCTGTAGTGATGGATATTTATAACAGATCTCTGAAGGGATACGACATTGTAAGTGCGTCAGCAGATAGGAAAGAAAAGCCTACATCAAAGATGTTTTATAAGGTCTTTGATCGTTATACAGATTTGTCATACAAGATGTCTACAGAGAGTTTTCGAGTCTTAAGCAGACGAGTACTTAATCGCATTGATTCTATGAACAAGACGATTCCGTATAGAAAAGCTGTATATGCAAATTGCGGTCTAAAAACAGACAATATTAAATACCAGGTTGTAAATCAGGTATCCATGTCAACTGACAAGAAAGAGAAGACTTTCAGATCAAATTTGGCAGTTGATTCTTTGATTTTATTTACTGAAATGGGTTATAGCTTTGCCAAGGCAATGACTGTTCTCATGATGTGTATGTCAGTATTTATGATCGTTTATTCTGCAGTGATCTATGCAACTGCTAATCCTGTTGCAGGATGGACAACGACAATTCTGTTCTTATCTGTAGCTTTCTTTGGCCTGTTTGGGATTTTGACTATTGTGATTAAGTATCTTCAGCTTTTAGTTGATCTGGTATTTAAGAGAAAGCGATACAGTTTTGAAAGTATTGAAAAACTCACCAAGTAGGAAGGAGACTGACATGACAACAGCATTAGTAGGTTATACAGGATTTGTTGGAAGTAATATATACGCTGCTGGGAAAATTGATGTAGCCTATAATTCAAAGAACATAGAAGATGCATATGGGACATGCCCGGATCTTCTGATTTATGCGGGGCTTCGGGCAGAAAAGTATTTAGCTAACAATGCTCCTGAAAAAGACATGGAACTGATTAAACAAGCAGAGGAAAATATAATCAAAATCAATCCGAAAAAACTCGTTCTGATTTCGACAATAGATGTTTTCAAGGTGCCAAAGGATGTTGATGAGGACTCTGCTATTGATACGGAAAATTTGCATCCTTATGGATATAACCGTTATCAACTGGAACTTTGGGTAAGAGAAAATTATCCGGATGCGCTGATCATCAGACTTCCGGGACTTTTTGGTAAGAATATAAAGAAAAACTTTATTTATGATTATATTAATGTAATTCCTTTTATGTTAAAAGAGGGGAAGTTTGAAGAATTAGTAGCCAAAGATCCAGAACTCAAGAAATATTATCAGATTCAAGATAACGGATTTTATAAAATAAATGTGTCCGAGGCTGAGAAGGAGGAGCTTAAGAAGCGATTCAGAAGATTGGGCTTTTCTGCACTGAATTTTACGGATAGTAGAAGTGTTTATCAGTTTTACAATCTGGCAAGACTATGGGATGATATTCAAATTGCGCTTAAGGCAGGAATTACTTTGTGGCATCCGGCTACCGAACCGGTATCTGCTGGAGAGGTATATGAATATCTGACAGGTGAGAAATTTGAGAATGAGCTCGAGGGTGTACCGGCAGATTATGATTATAAGACACTGTACGCTGGTGAATTTAATGGCGAAAATAATTATATCGAAAATAAAGTGGAAATATTGGAAGAGATAAAGAGGTTTGTCGGATTTTAGATATTTTTGGCCTTTGAATTTGTTGAATTTGGCTATGATTTTTATTGTGTTAGTTATAACAAGAAAGAAAAGTGAGTATGAAAATGTTTAAATTATCTATTTCAAACATAGGCTGGACAGAAAAGGATGATGCATCAGTTTACGGCTTAATGAAAAAACATGAATTCCAGGGACTTGAAATAGCCCCTACGAGAATCTTTCCAGAGCAACCTTATGATAAAAAATCAGATGCTGCAGCATGGAGCAGACAGCTAAAGAATGAGTATGGATTTTGTGTTTCATCAATGCAGTCAATCTGGTATGGCAGACAGGAAAATATTTTTGGGACAGATGAAGAGAGAAGAGGACTAGTTGACTATACAAAAAAGGCAATTGATTTTGCAGCAACCATTGGATGTAAAAATCTTGTTTTTGGATGCCCGAGAAATAGATATTTTCCCGAAGGAGCTGATGAGAGTACAGCAGTTGCTTTCTTTAAAGAATTAGGAGATTACGCTTACAGTAAAGGCACCGTTATTGGTATGGAAGCAAATCCACCAATTTATAATACAAATTTTATTAATGACACAGAATCGGCACTTGATTTGATTGAGAAGGTCGGCTCTAAAGGATTTCTTTTAAATCTTGATCTGGGAACTATGATCCAGAATGAAGAAACGGTGAGTGAACTTCTTGGAAAAGTGAACTTGATTAATCATGTTCACATCAGTGAGCCGGGCCTTAAGCCGATTGAGGAGAGATCAATTCATAGGAAACTGAAAGATTTATTAGGGAAAGAAGACTATGATAGATATATTTCAATTGAGATGGGTAAGGTAGATGATCTTGCCATCTTGGAAGAGAAAATGAATTATGTCAGGGGGATATTTGCATAATGAAAATCAGAACTGATGTTCTAAATCGGGGGGGGACGAACAACTAAAAAAGATTAGCAAAGGCTCATGGTTTTTTATATTTGAGATGATCCTTTTGATTGTCATATGCATAATGCATTCATTAAATGCCGGACATTATGCAAATTATAATCCAATCAATGGTACATTTCAAAATTTCAATCCGGTTCGGCGATTCCTTTCTGGACAAATTCCTTATAGAGATTTTCAGGACTATCTGGGAATGGGACATTTATATTTGGGCTCTATCTTAACGGCTTTATATGGCGGAGATTATCGGGGATCATTGCAGGCGTTTTCATTTCTTACCTTTGGAGGACTTGCACTATTTTCTCTCATGGTATCTATGGCAGTGATTAAGAGAAAGGAAATTGCTGGTGCCTTAACAAATATTTTACTGATTGTTTTTCTAGTAGAACCATTATTCTATAAAAATGGTATCGCTGGAACTAGTGAGATATTAGAAGCATTAGAATATGCACTTGGTACAGGTAATTCGGCCAGAGTTATTCGTGGAATGATATTACCAATAGCATGTTTTCTTATATTGGTTCAATTTCTCATTTATAAGAAATTTTTTACAGTAAAGTTCTTAAAATATAAAGAAATACTTATATATGTGGGATTAGGAATGGTAGCAGGATTCTCATTTGCATGGAGTAATGATTATGGGGTGAGCTGCTGGTTGTGCCTGCTTATAATGTCATTTTGGCTTTCTATGTGTCGAAACAGGAGTATCATTCATTCTATTGTATCTTTTGCAATTACGGTTGGCACCTCGATAGTAAGTCTTTTTATAACGGTCGAGATATTTACTCTGGGACATTTTGGACAGTGGTTTTCAGCAACGTTTGAAACCGGAGGGTATCAATCCTGGTACTATAATTCTAATAAAAGCTATTATCTATATGATGTGGATTTTTCATATATTATGCTGATTCAAGCAGGATTGGCTATTGCATATCTGATAAAGCTATTTTTAGCAAAAGGAACAATGTCTGCCTGTAGAAGATATGGGATTCTTGCGTTTGCAAATATGGTTTGCTTTTGCGCCGTCAATGAATACAAAGTATTAAGCGGAGGCAGTTCAAGAGAGGTTGCACTATCTGTACTTTTTCTAAATATAGTAGTTGAAAGCGGAGTGTTATTTGCTGATTTGCCTAACAAGAAGAAAGCGACTCAGGCTATTCTTGTCTCAGCATCTATTATTGGTCTTGCGTGGGTAATTGCGACGGCAAAAGATGAGTTTGTATTCAAATATATGATGGACAAAGAAGGGGTTCAAGTGGAAGCACTTGGAGGAAACTTGACAAGCCTTGGTGATGATCTGCTGGAAACAGAGAAGTTTTTAAATGGCGAAGAATTTTTTGCTACATATGCTTCAGCTCAAGAAGTAGTGAATGATACCTATCAGCCTTCTGGAACAGATTATATAATTCATGTTCTTGGTGACAAGCAAAGAGAAAAATATCTTGATACATTTGAAAATGGTGATTTCAAATATGCTGCAACAATAAGAGAGGAGTATACAGACTGGGAAAGCTGGGCTAAAACAGCAAACTGGTTTTTCTATAGAAAATTATATCAGAGATGGCACCCAGTATATGCAAATACATATGAGCTATATTGGACCAGAAATGAGGAAGGGAACGAAAATTTAATCAGTTCAGGAGTTACATTATCAGTCGTTGATGTTGATGATTCAACAAAGAAGATTATTGTTCAATGTGAAAATCCGGTCAATGGTACTGCTGATGTATACATAGATTATTCCGTTGATAAGAAAAGGAACAGAAGTTCAATTATAAATATTCAAAGAACGCTAAAGGTGGAGAATACGGGAACAGTCTATGCTGGGGGTGGATCGTATTGTGAGTCTGATTATTTACGTTCGAAATCAGCGGAATATATTCCGGTTCCTGTGGTTAATGGATATGGAGAAGTAACATTGACTTCCAATCCAATGAGAAGTACAAATCTGACGTTAAACCAGGCAGGATGTGATTGTATATATACAGTTATGTCTGATTATATTGTTTTACAAGAAGTTCAGACAGATGGAAATTATTTCACTGTATCTAATATTGCAAAGTATATCAATGCTGTAAATGGAATCGCTGCTGTTGAATTTGGAGGAAAAGAGTACACCGTCAATCGGACTGAGATTAATGAAGGTGAGATACAAATTTATGTTGATCAACCGATAGATGACAACAATAACTTGGAGAATATACTTTACATAGAACGATGAAATAAATGAAAGAAGGAAAGTATGGTTTACGAAAAACAACTTGGTGTGCCAAAGTTCGAATGCTTTGAGTATGCTGAAAAGACAAAGGAATATGTAGTACTAATTCCCATCATCAATGAGGGAGACCGTATTGCAAAGGAACTGACAAGGGCTAAAAAGCATAATGTTTCAAATTACGCAGATATTGTTATCTGTGATGGTGGTTCAAAAGACGGGTGTACTGAGGAAAGCAAACTTAGGGCTTTGGACGTAAATACTTTACTTGTGAAGCAGGATGTCGGCAAGCAGGGAGCGCAGCTTCGCATGGGCTTTTGGTGGGCATTGGAGAGAGGATACAAGGGTATCATAACAATCGACGGAAATAATAAGGACAGCATAGAAGATGTTCCTCATTTTATTGAAAAATTAGAGGAAGGCTATGATCTAATCCAGGGCTCCCGATTTGTAAAGGGAGGTAAGGCAATCAATACGCCATTTATTCGTACGGTTTCAGTAAAATTGATTCATGCACCGATTATTTCCATGACAGCTCATCAGAGATTTACGGATACCACAAATGCTTACAGAGCATATTCCAGAAGATATCTTATGGACGAGCGTGTTCAGCCACTGAGAGATATTTTTATGACATATGAGCTTTTGGCATACCTCTCAGTTAGAGCTACGCAGATAGGCATGAAGGCTTGTGAGATTCCTGTTACCAGAGCATATCCAAAGACAGGAAAAACACCGACAAAGATTAGCTTTTTCAAAGGAAATTCAGAGCTGATGAGCATTTTGCTTAAAAATGCGAGAGGGGCATATAATCCGGAATAGGTGGTATGTATAGATGTTAGAATCATTTCAAAAGAATAAAAAGGGAATATTGTTGATGCTGGTGTCATCCATATGTGTATGCGTTGGTCAGCTTTTGTGGAAACTTTCGGCAACACGAGGAACTACTATCATGCTTGTTGGATTCTGCTTTTATGGACTAGGAGCATTGGTGATGATTATTGCATATAAATTCGGCAAGTTATCGGTGCTTCAGCCAATGCTAAGCTTGAATTATGTGCTGAGTATAATATTGGCAGCTATTGTTTTAAAAGAAGAAATTACAATATTAAAGTGTATAGGTGTACTGATAATAATAGCTGGAGTAGTTATGATTGCTGGAGGAGATGAAGAATGATTTTGTGTTATATCAGCCTTTTGATTATGACGCTGTTAGGATCTGTTGCGTCGCTATTTTTGAAGAGGGCTTCTGGTACAGACGGAATATTTGCCATGCTTAAGAATTTGAATCTTTATATTGGTGGATTTTTGTATATCGTGTCAGCAATTCTAAATATATGGATTTTGAGATATCTGGACTATTCCGTGGTACTGCCACTGACGTCACTTACCTACATATGGACTATGGTGCTTTCTTACTTTATTCTGAAGGAGAAGATTACGAAGAAAAAGATAGGTGGACTGGTATTAATTTTAATTGGAGCGATTTGTGTGTCAATATAGGGGGGCAATGCCCCTCTTTTTCTTTGGTTGCCAAAATGTTACAAAATTGCTACAATAATAGATAATTATGTTCGGATTTAGATAAGATAGGAAGGGGACACAAGAATGAAACATTATGACTATCTCGTAGTAGGTGCTGGTTTATTTGGAGCAACATTTGCATACGAAGCAAAAAAAAGAGGAAAAGAAGTACTTGTAATTGATAAGAGAGATCATATCGCAGGTAATATCTACACAAAGGAAGTAGAGGGCATCAATGTGCATGTTTATGGTGCACACATTTTCCATACTTCAGACAAGGCAATTTGGGAGTACATCAATCAGTTTGCAGAATTTAATAACTACATTAATTCACCGATTGCGGTATATAAGGATGAGTTGTATAACTTGCCTTTCAATATGAATACGTTTAGCAAGATGTGGGGCATTCGTACACCACAGGAAGCAAAGGATATCATTGAAAAGCAAAAAGCAGAGTACGATATCGATGAGCCAAAGAACTTAGAGGAACAGGCACTTTCTCTTGCAGGTAAAGATGTATATGAAAAACTTGTAAAGGGATATACCGAGAAGCAGTGGGGAAGAGATTGTACAGAGCTTCCAGCATTTATTATTAAGAGACTTCCAATGCGTTTTACGTATGATAACAATTACTTTAACGATCGTTTTCAGGGAATCCCAATGGGCGGTTATACACAGATTGTAGAGAAGATGCTAGATGGTATTGACGTGGTTACCGGAGAAGATTTCTTTGATGTAAAGAAATCTGGCAAGCTGTCTGATGGAACAGAAGTAAGCTACGACCGTATTCTCTTTACCGGACAGATCGACGAATACTTTGATTCACAGTTTGGACCACTCGAATATCGTTCTGTTCGTTTTGAGACAGAAAAACTGGATATGGAGAACTATCAGGGAAATGCTGTAGTCAACTACACAGAGCGTGAAGTGCCATACACACGTATTATTGAGCATAAGCATTTTGAGTTTGGCACACAGCCAACGACAATCATTTCAAGAGAGTATTCGTCTGAGTGGAAGCCGGGCGTAGAACCATATTATCCGGTAAATAACGAAAAGAACGATGCACTTTATGCCAAGTATGCAGAGCTTGCTAAGAAGGAAGGCAATGTTATCTTTGGTGGACGTTTGGGACAGTACAAATATTACGATATGGACAAGGTGCTGATGGCAGCACTTGAGTGTGTAAAGGAAGAATTCTAACTAAAAGCGAGTAGGTGTAGATGAGACAGATTGCTATCAAAGTCAAAAGTATATATAGAAGAGTTCGTATGATTTTATCTTGGTTAAAAAATTTTGGTATAGGTAATACAAGGTATATGTTACAAGAAGATATGAGACGTAGACGAGATATATATCAGGTATGGAAATGTGATGCAAAGATTTTAAGAGAAACTAAGAATGAGTATGAAAAGAGTGGTATTTATATTCAAGTTATATCGGTTCCAAATGATGAAAATCGGGTTACTAATTGGAACAGAAAAATAGAAGAGGGAAAGGCTCAGTACTACTTGTGCAAGACTGATGATATTATGTTGTCAGATATAGCAAAATGGGCATTTGCTAAGAAGATACAAAGTAGCAATGCAGAAATTTTGTTTTGCGATGAACGAGTGGAAAATGCTTACATTTATAAACCTGACTTTGGAATTGATACCGCGTTAGCGCAAAATTACTTTGGAAATGTGATATGCATATCAAAAAAAATATGGACGGCACTGGGACGTTTTGATGAAAGAATTCCGTATGCGGCATTTTATAATAGTGTAATACAATGCTATGATTTACTCGGAGAGAATGCTATAGGACATGTGAGTAAGGCTTTGAGTTGGAAACGTGAGTTGAATGTTTCTTGTGATAATGACTTAGTACAAAAACAGGAAATTATAGCAATCAAAGAACATTTAGATAGACAGAATTGTGCCGCGAATGTTTTGAATGTTTCTCAACGCTTATATCAGATTAACTATGAACTTCGAGAGCATCCCAAAGTATCTATTATTATACCTAATAAAGATAATATATGTATCTTGCGTCAGTGTATTGAATCAATTATAAAGAAGTCTACATATGATAACTATGAAATTGTAATCGTGGAGAATAACAGTACAAATAAAGAGACATTTGAATATTATAAATCAATATCAAAAAATGCAAAAGAAGATGAATTGTCAGAAGTAGTACAACCAGAGATACACGTAGTGAAATGCGTTACAGATTGGAATTATTCGTACATTAATAATTATGGTGTGTTACATGCCAATGGAGAGTATATTATTTTACTGAATAATGATACTGAAGTGATTGCGCCAGATTGGATAGAACAAATGTTACAATATGCACAGCAGAAAGAAATAGGTGTTGTTGGAGCAAAATTATATTATCCAGATGGAACAATTCAACATGGCGGAGTTACGTTGGGAATACGAGGTGTTGCAGGACATGCATTTCATGGATGGTCAGGTGATGCATATGGCTATATGAATCGACTAATCACGGTACAAAATCTGACGGCAGTTACTGCAGCTTGCCTTATGATTTCAAAAAGAGTGTTTGAAAAAATCGGTGGGTTAGACGAAAAATTCAAAGTAGCGTTTAACGATACAGATTTGTGTATGAGAGTGAGAAAAGCGGGCTACCGGGTAGTGTACAATCCAAAAGTTGAGTTGTATCATCATGAATCTAAAAGTCGAGGAAACGATGAGCAATCGCCAGAAAAATTAAGACGCTTTAATAGTGAAAGCATGCGATTTCAACGGTTATATTGCAAGGAGTTATTAAAAGGAGATATGTATTATAACGATAATTTGAAGGTTGATAATGATGACTTTGAAATCCGCGAAGATCGTATATAGTAAGGAGATATTAGTCAATGGATGTTTCGGTTGTGATTCCGGTAAAAAATGGTGGCGAAAGGTTCAAACAGGTGTTACAGGCAATTCGTGAACAAAAAACGAATTTGATGTATGAGATAATATGTATTGATTCAGGATCGACGGATCAAAGTGTGCAAATAGCGCGTGATCTAGGATGTCGTGTCTATGAGATAACTCCTATGGAATTTGGACATGGAAAAACAAGAAATCTAGGCGCTTCCTATGGCACAGGAGAGTTCATTGTTTTTTTGACGCAGGATGCTATGCCGGCAAATGACCAATGGTTAGATGCTTTAATTGAGGCAATGGAAGAAGATGAACAAATTGCGGGAGGATTTGCAAAGCATATCCCGTATCCGGAATGCAATCTTCCAGATCAGTTGATGTTGCAAGAACACTTTTTGCGGTTTACAGCGGCGGAAAATACACCAATAGATAGTAGTGAGGCGGTATATCGCACATCACATATGAATACCATCTTTCAATTAACAGATGAAATGAAGACAACATATGAAACAGATGCAGGTTACGGCCAGTTTTTAGCATTCTTTTCAGATAATTGTTCTTGTTTAAGACGAAGTGTTTGGGAAAAAATTCCATATGATGATGTGGATTATGCTGAAGATCAGTTCTGGGCAAGAAAGATATTAGAAGCGGGATATAAAAAGGTGTTTTGTCCAAAAGCTGTTGTGTATCATTCGCATAACTATCCGTTAAAATCATATGCAAAGAGATATTATGATGACTTCAAAGCAGTATATCGTGTGTATGGCAGAGAGGCATTGGCGAATAATAAAAGAGGTATGATTCGAGGATTAATAGGTGACACAAAGCATCAGTGCGGATATATATATAGATACCCGGAGATGTCCTTGGGAGAGAAGGTTAAGTGGATGTGGTATGCGGTTGTACGAAATATTTATCGATATAATGCAATGAGAAAAGTGTTATATTATTTTACACAGAATGCAATGGTGCAAAGTAAGATGGATTGTAAAAACTCACAACAGTATCAGCAATTAAGAAGTTAATGATTGAAAAGAGGATGTTTTATGAGGATAAAAAGTAAAATACGTGAATTGATGCAAAGAGTCGCGGAAAGCCAAGGGTATACAATGCAAAAGGTTGAAAGCAAACTTGGGACCTATAGTTTGATTACAAATGGGGACAGGGTTATGTTTGACGAGGCGGCGTTTGAAAACAGAGACGAAAAAGAATATATTGTTAACTGGGTGATTCCACCATTAGGACCAGGCTCTGGGGGGCATTTAGATATTTTTCGTGCAATAAGTTTTCTAACAGAAATGGGTTTGACTAACCGGATATATACCTGCGGAGGTAATGAAAATATCCCACAGCAAGCATTGCGCCAGACTGTTAAGGAGTACTATGGAATTACTTTGGATAAAAAAAATGAGATTCACGCAAATTTTCGAGATATGCGACATGCAGATGCTGTGGTAGCAACATCATGGTTCACAGCATATGTAGTAGATAAATTTGATAATGCATTAACAAAATTTTATTTTGTACAAGATTTTGAGCCATACTTTTATCCTGTTGGAGCGGAATATTGTTTTGCTGAGAATACGTACAAAATGGGATTACGTGGAATTACAGCAGGCGACTGGCTGGCACAGAAATTGCATGATGAATACGGCATGGAAACGCAGGCTTTTCATTTTTCATATGAGAGAGAATTGTATCGACCGAAAGAGAAGACAGACAAAGTAAATCGTGTCTTTTACTATGCAAGACCATATACAGAACGTAGAGCGTTTGAATTGGGAATACTGGCGCTGGAGGAATTGGCAAAGAGTGTACCGAATTTGGAAGTGGTGTTTGCAGGACAAAAACTAGTGGGATATGAATTCGGATTTCAATATAAGGATATGGGAATCCTTGCATTAGATCAGTTATGTGATGTATATTCACAATGTGATATGTGTTTAGTTCTTTCCATGACAAATTTGTCATTGCTCCCTATGGAAATTATGGCATCTGGGTCTGTGGTTGTGAGCAACAAAGGACCTAATAATGAGTGGTTATTGAACGATAATAATGCAATTATGGTGGAGGCGGAACCGAAGAGTATTGCAACACAGATGGCATATTACTTTGAACATCCTGCTGAATTGCAACAAAAGAGGGAGCAGGGAATTGCTTGTGTGAATCAATATACTTGGGAAGATGAAATTCGCAAAGTATATCAATTTATGGTACAATCAATCGATTCAGATGTGAAAAATCAGAAAAGTATTCTTGAAAAAAGAAAAGTAGAGGGATGATATGGCACGAGTGTTGATTTTAGGTGGTAATGGGTTTA
The DNA here is from genome assembly GCA_934352055.1 of uncultured Lachnospiraceae bacterium. Taxonomy (GTDB): domain Bacteria; phylum Bacillota; class Clostridia; order Lachnospirales; family Lachnospiraceae; genus Pararoseburia. Next base: position 506,705 of record CAKRJY010000001.1, on the reverse strand, counting down.
TCGGAAAAAATCTTGCATATGCTTTGTTGAAAAGAGGACATGAGGTATATAGTTTTGATTTAAATCAGCCGGTAAATCCAGTGCAAGGAATTCAATATATGGCAGGTGATTTCTTTGATGATTATGTTTTAGAAAATACAGTTAAAGATATGGATATTATTTATCATGCTATATGTACAATGAATCCAGGAAATTCAAATAATAAGTATATTATGGGGTATGAAAGAGATTTAATACAGACCATAAAATTGTGTGATTTATTAAAAGATAAAAACACAAAGATAGTGTTTTTATCGTCAGGAGGGACGGTATATGGTAGACAAGAGCGTTTGCCGGTAGTAGAAGATTGCTTGCCAGTGCCAATTAATCATTATGGAAACTTAAAATTGTGCATAGAAAATACAATGCGTGTTTTTCGTTATCAAAACAATATGAATATAATTATAGCGCGTATTGCTAATCCTTATGGACCGGGTCAAGATTATCGCAAGGGTGTGGGATTTATAGATGCTGCAATAAAAAGAGCTATGAACGACGAAACGATAGAAGTATGGGGGGAGGGGAATGTAGTACGAGATTATGTATATATTACTGATGTTTGTGAGGCTTTAGTTGCCCTAGGAGAGCAAGAAGTGGCATATGATGTTGTAAATATAAGTAGCGGACGAGGAGTATCACAAAAAGAGATATTAATGGCTATTCAGCGCCATTATCCTAAAATGAAAGTAGAATATCAGGCGGCTCGTACAGTTGACGCAGATAAAATATATTTGAGTAATGAAAGACTACAAACTATTTGGAAAGAATCGATGGTTTCTATAGAAGAGGGAATAGAAAGATATTATCATTATCTAAAAGAAGAGGAGGAAAATTAACATGAAAGGTATTATTTTAGCAGGTGGTTCAGGAACAAGATTATATCCATTAACAAAGGCAATCAGTAAGCAGATTATGCCAATATATGATAAGCCAATGATTTATTATCCATTATCAACATTGATGTTGGCAGGAATTCGCGAGGTTTTGATTATTTCTACACCAAGAGATGTTGTCGTATTTGAAGAGTTGCTTGGAGATGGTAGTCAGCTGGGTATGGATATTCAGTATGCAATTCAGGAACAGCCAAATGGACTTGCAGAAGCATTTATTATTGGTGCAGATTTTATTGGAAAAGATGCAGTAGCACTAGTACTTGGAGATAATATTTTCTATGGACAGAGTTTTTCACAGGTATTAAGACGTGCTGCAGAAAGAACAGAGAATGAATCTGGCGCAACTATCTTTGGTTACTATGTAAGAGATCCAAGAGAATATGGCGTGGTTGAGTTTGATGAGAATGGAAAAGCTATTTCTATTGAAGAAAAGCCGGCAGAACCAAAGTCAAATTATGCAGTACCAGGTCTTTATTTCTATGATAATTCTGTTGTGGAGATTGCAAAGACGATCCAACCGTCAGCAAGAGGAGAATTAGAAATAACAGCAGTAAACAATGCATATCTTGACAGAGGAGATTTACATGTAGAGACATTAGGCCGTGGATTTGCATGGCTCGATACAGGAAATCATGACATGCTTCTTGCAGCAGCAGATTTTGTATCTGCATTCCAAAAGAGACAGGGACTTTATATTTCTTGTATCGAAGAGATTGCGTATAAGAGAGGCTTTATTGATAAAGAACAGTTAGTTGAACTAGCGCAGCCTCTTTTGAAAACAGATTATGGTAAATACCTGATGGAGATAGCAGAAGGGTTATAGATAATAGAAAGTGTAAAGGATAGGTAAAATTGTTGGAACAGATAAAAACACTGAGTAAAAAGAAAAAGATATTGTTGGTTTTAGGATGTATTTTTATCATTACTAAGTTGATGATTTGTATGGGACTTCCAGTATATATAATACAACAACATGTGAATGATGATGGTTGGTGTATCACAGAAGCTTTTCATATAAGAAAAGGTGATTGGATGGGAGACTATACATCTATAACATTGTCTAAGGGATGCTTTTTTCCGTTCTTTTTAGCATTATGTAATTTATTAGGGGTATCATATCAATTTGCGGTGGCAGTTCTGTATATTATTGGTGTTTTGGTACTTACGTATGCTATAAGTATGATTATCAAGTCAGATATTATTCGATTTGTGTTTTTTTCTGTATTGTTGTTTAGTCCTGCGTCAATGTGCGTGGAAGGATATCAGCGGGTATATAGAACTGCGATAATTCAACCACTTGTTATGATTGTAATAGGATGTACGTTGGTTCTGTTTTTTCGACGAAAAAACGAAGAAGGTAGCATGATATGGTGGTCAATAACTGGCGCTCTATCATTTGCAGCATTTTGGTTAACACGCGAAGATACAATATGGTTGGTGCCATTCCAAATGTTCTTTATAATTTTAATGGAAGTGTATTTACTTAACGAAGTGGTGCACAAGAGAATGGATTGGAAAAAACTATTAAAGAAAACAGTTATATATATAATGCCATTAATAGTAACAGTAATGGCAGTGAATGTAGTTAGAGAAGTTAATTATAAAAAATATGGAGTGGCATTTGCAAACGATTGTGAAGACGGTAGTTATCCAGAGTGCATTGCAGCTATGCGAAGTGTAAAGACAGATGATGACATTGAGCGAGTGAGTATTACGAAAAACGATTTGGAGACACTGTACACGATTAGCCCAACATTAAATTCAATAAGTAATATTTTAGATAAAACATTACAAGAATGGGATGTATTCGATGCGAATATAGGTGATGGTAGCGTCGAAGATGGTTGGTTTATTTGGGCTTTCAGATCAGCAGTAGAACAGGCAGGATATTACGATTCACCATCACATGCAGAACAGTTTTACCAAAGTGTAGTAAATGAAATCAATAATGCTATTAATAGTGGAATAGTGGAGCAAAGAGAAGGTGTCTTACCGTCAGCTTGGGTTAGCCCATGGAGAAAACAATATATGTCATTGATGATGACAAATTTGAAGGACTGCATAATGTACACGACAGGTTTTCAAGGAATAGAAGCTGCTAATATAGTATCGCAGGGGGAATATGAGTATTTGCTGAATGTACAAGCGTTGACACAAAGTCAGTGTGTTATGCCTGCGATAGAATCGTATCAATCTGATTGGTCTATACATCGAGTTAATTTGATAAATAGTATACGAAGAATATATGAGATATTTGAGGTGTTATCGCTAGTTTCAGTGGTGATATATTTAGTAATCACAGTGAAGTTAATAATAGGAGCAATAAAGAAGAGGATATATAGGCCATACTATGAGCAATGGAGTTGCCTTTCAGGGATTATAGGAAGTTATGCAGTGTTGGTAGTTGGAATAACATATACGCATATATCTTCTTTTCGTGCTATCGCATCAGTATATTTGATAGCAGCATATCCGCTAATTATTATTTTTAATATAATAGCAATGGGGTTGTTTATTCAAAGAGTGGGTGTGTGGTGGCACGAAGCAAAAATGAAAAGAGCAGATGAGAGGTGAAGCATGTTGCGATTGTTGACGATTCCAAAAGAAATAATAGAAAATAGAAAACTTGTATGGAACTTAGCGAAAAATGATTTTAAGCAAAAGTTTGCTGGTTCATATTTAGGAATAGTATGGGCTTTTGTAAATCCAATTGTTACTGTTTTGGTATATTGGTTTGTTTTTTCAAAGGCTTTAAATGCAGGGACAGCATCAACAAAAGAGGGAATAGAGGTTCCGTATGTTTTGTGGTTGATCGCGGGATTAGTTCCGTGGTTCTATTTCTCAGAAGTGCTCGGAACAGGGACAAATGCATTGATAGAATATAATTATTTAGTAAAAAAAGTTGTATTTAAAATAAGCACATTGCCAGTAGTCAAAGCTATATCAAGTTTATTTGTACATATGTTTTTTATAGTGTTTTCATTGGTACTATATTGCTGTTATAGTTATTATCCTACGTTGTATACGTTGCAGATTATATATTATTCATTTGCTATGTTCATGTTGGTATTGGGAATGATATATGCAACATCAGCGATGAATGTTTTTTTTAGGGATCTGGGGCAAATTATTAATGTTTTTTTGCAGATTGGAATGTGGATGACGCCAATCATGTGGAATATAGATGCAATGGCTAATAGAATTCCTAAAATTATTATGACAATTTTAAAATTGAACCCAATGTTTTATGTTGTAAATGGATATCGAGATGCATTGATTACGGGAGTTTGGTTTTGGGAACATCCTCGCTTGACATTGTATTATTGGATTATAACCATAGTGTTCTTGGTTTTTGGCACAACTATATTTAGAAAATTGCAAAATCATTTTGCAGACGTATTATAAATGAGGAGCAGACCATATGAGTGAATATGCAATAGAGGTAAAAAATATAAGCAAAATGTATAAGTTGTATGATCGAAATAGAGATCGTATAATCGATGCATTTGGATTATCAAAAAAACCACGTTACAGGGAGCATTATGCGTTGCATGACTTATCTTTTTCAGTAAGAAAGGGAGAAACAGTTGGGATAATAGGAACAAATGGTGCTGGTAAATCAACAATTCTAAAAATTATTACAGGAGTATTACAACCAACGGAAGGTGAACTGAATATTGATGGTAGAATATCTGCGTTATTGGAATTGGGAGCAGGATTCAACATGGAGTATACAGGGATTGAAAATATCTATTTGAATGGAACCATGATTGGATTTTCAAAAGAAGAAATAGATGAAAAACTGGATGATATATTAAGTTTTGCGGATATAGGAGATTTTGTGTATCAACCAGTTAAAACCTATTCCTCAGGTATGTTTGTAAGATTGGCCTTTGCTGTTGCAATTAATATTGATCCGGAAATACTTATTGTTGATGAAGCATTATCTGTTGGAGATGTTTTTTTTCAAGCAAAGTGTTACAACAAGTTTGAGGAATTTAAGAAGATGGGAAAAACAATTTTGTTTGTTAGCCATGATCTTGGGAGCATATCAAAATATTGCGATTCTGTCATATTACTTAACAAAGGAAATAAAATGGCAGAAGGAACACCTAAGGATATGATTGATTTATATAAGAAGCTATTAACTGGTACAAGTGAGGAGGAGGCTTTAGAGACTCAAGAACAGCAAATGACAACAGACCAGGATGATCTTCGAGGAAAATCGCATATACAAAAGGTGAAAGGAGAATGGAAAAACTCATTTGAAATTAACCCGAATGTTAATGAATATGGTAATAGAAGGGCGGAAATTATCGATTTTGCTGTTGTTGATGATAGCGGAAATTTATCAAGTGCAATTGTGAAAGGAACCGTTTTTCAAATCAAAACAAAAATAGAGTTTCATGAAGATATAACAGAACCTATTTTTACTTACACATTTAAAACAATTAAGGGAATTGATATTACTGGGACTAACACATTGTATGAGGGAAAACAAGTTAAATATGCACAAAAAGGTGACGTATATGTCGCTACATTTACTCAAAAAATGACATTGCAAGGTGGCGATTATCTGTTATCTATGAGTTGTACAGGATATGATAAGAACGGAGAATTAGTTGCTTATCATAGACTGTATGATATATTAAGTATATCCGTTGTTGCTGAAAAAAATACAGTGGGATTTTATGATATGGAGTCTCAGGTAGAAGTGGAGAAATTATGACAATGCTGCCAAAAGATATTGCCTATATTAATAATATTATGAATAATGTTTCGGAGGACCAATGGGAAAATATAGCATATAAGAGTGGAAATCCAGATTTGTGGACGTGCTTTTCGCCGCAAAAAGAAGGCTTATATGGATGGTTGTCGTTTGAACAAAATGAAAGAATTCTTGTTGTTAATGCTGATTATGGTGCTGGTTATATGAACATTATTAATCAAGGGATAGAAACAGTATTTTTGGAACCTATTGAAGAATGGCATCAAATACAAACAGTGAGATTTAAGGATAAAAATAATGTTAAAGTATTATCTTGGGAACAATATAATTTGCAATATGCAGATGTTGTATTCGATTGGATTATTATAAATCGTGATTTGTCTCTTCTTTCTATAATTTGTTCGAATTTAAGTGCTAATGGAAAAGTTGTTCTGAATGTTTCGAACAAAATGGGATTGAGTCATTGGAACGGTAATCCATATGAATCAGGTGAATTATTTGCGAATTCCAGAGAAAAGGATATGTATCATGGTGAAGAGGGATATACAAAAGGAGAAATTGATCGATTGATGATGCAAATGCATCTTGATTGTAGAAAATATTATTATCCTTATCCAGATGCAAATTGTCCACAACAGATATATTCAGATGATCGAATGTTACCAGAAGATGAAATAGAAGAGATAACAAATGTTAATTATGAACGATATAGGTTCTTTGATGAAAAAAAAGCTGCTTCGTTACTGCTCAAAGATAATATTTATGATTATTTTTTTGAGGATTTTTTAGTTGTTTGTAGAAGGAAACAAATCCAATGAAACAAGTTATATATATAAAAAATTCATTTAATAGAAAAAAGATATATAGAATAACAACAATTTTAGAACAGCAAGGTTCAAAATATACTGTTGTAAAAAAAGCGCTGGAACAAGAAGCGTTTAATCACATACACCATATAAAAGAATGCCGTGACCAATTGGAAAAAGAGTATGAAGGAATATTTTTCCTGCCAGCTTGTGAATGGCATGAAGACTATGTTGATATTGAATATGTATCTGGCGAAGAGTTTGAGGCAAAACTAGACAAAGTGTATGCGGAAGGGAATGTTGATGTTGCTGAAAAAATGATATTTAACCTATTTGATAAATTGAAGCAACCGCAATTTTCGCAGCCATTTTATATGACAGAAGAATTTAAACAATGGTTTGGAGATATTGAATTACCAGAGGGTTTATTGGCCACATCAATAGCAGATATAGATTGCATCTTTTCAAATATAATTTGCAGAGAAGGTGACTTAGACGCAATTATTGATTATGAATGGACATTTGATTTCCCTATACCTTTTAATTACATATATTATCGCGCATTGCGCGATTATTTTATGTTGGGAAATCGACAAGAATGGTTTCCAACAGATGGATATAAACATTTTGGAATTACATCTCTAGAAATAGAAATCTATGAGCAGATGGAAAAGAAATTTCAGCAGAATATATATATTGAAAAATCATCTTATCATCAAATGATGATGGATAATAAAATGCAAGAGTTTCGGTTCCCACAGGATGCTATGTTTGGAAAATATAATCCAGAAAACAAAGTTATGTCATTGTATGGTGGAGATACTAAGAAGGGGTATGTTCCAATTCCGATTGCGTCAAATCATAATGAATTAGAATATCAGATATTAGATACGTTAGAACATGATTCTAGAAATCATATGGAAATGTTTCCAAAAGGAATTAAGTTAATAGATAGTATTATTGGTCAATTAGATGTAGAACGAGATACATGTGTATATAAAAAAGTCGCGGAACTAGTTGATGTGAGCGCAAAGCTAAATTATGTGGATACTCAACTTCTGAATATTTATGCAAGTACAAAAGGAGCTGGATTACAACTATTCCTAGCCGAAAATGATGGTATAAATAGGGAAAGGAAAGAAAAGAGAGCTTTGTTAGTGTCGCATGAACTTACAAGGACTGGCGCACCAGTTGTGCTACAAGATTTGGCATATGTTCTGCGGGATAATGGATATCAGGTGATTTTTGTTTCGCCTACATTAGGCCAACTAAGAGACGAGTTAGTACAGAATGGTATAACAGTTGTTATCGATCCACACGTATTTAACGAGTTGAAAATTAATACGATTTCGGATGTTTTTGCGAATGAGGCAGACGTTGTTTTTGCTTGTACGATTGTTACCCATCCGTTTGTACAGAGACAAAAGAAACGTGTTTTTTGGTGGCTACATGAAGGAGAAGTGTCTTTTGATATGTACAAAGGCAAATTGCCGGATAAATTAGAAGAAAATGTACAGATACTGTATGGTGGTGAATATGCAAAACAGCAAGCGTATAAAGCGGGATATGCATATCCAGGTAAACAGTTGCTATATGGTGTTGAAGATTTGGGATGGCATGAAAAAAAATTTGGAATTAATGCTCAAAGAGTAAGATTTATGTGTGTGGCATCGTTTATTGAACGAAAAGGTCAAGATGTTTTAATTAAAGCATTAAGTTATCTAAATTATTATGATTTGTGCAATTCGGAATTTATTTTTATTGGTGCTCAATATGATCAGCGTATAACTGAGATGATATGTAAGGCGGAGAAACATTTTTCTAATGTTAAGCTTTTGACAGAGGTAAATCGTAGTGAGTTATTTGAACTGTATGCTAGGACGGATTGTATCATATGTCCATCGAGAGATGATCCAATGCCAGTAGTTTTAGCAGAGAACATGTCTTTAGGAAATATATGTATTTGTTCTACTGGAACAGGAACATCTTATTTGATAGAGGATGGGGAAAACGGATTTATCTTTGAAACAGAATCAGCCAAACATTTGGCAGAGAAAATTCATGAAGTGCTTTTAATGCGCGATAAATTAGAGTCGGTTTGTAAACAGAGCAGAAATACTTTTTTGCAATATTTTGATCGAAAGATTTTTGAAGAAAATGTTATTTCATTGATTGGTGAAAAAGATGATAGAAATAAATCATGATTTAGAAAAAAAAATATTGGACGACTTCTTTTTGAAGCATCAAGAACAACAGGAGGAACGCAATCGCATTCTGGCAGACAATGAGAAATTGTATTCCGAAAACAAAAAAATGATTTCTGAAAATGCCAATTTGCAACAGACTGTGTTGCAATTGGAACAGGAACTACAACGGATATATGCATCAAAATCTTACCGCGTATTCCATAATAGAGTTACTAGATTTTTAGGAAGATGTTTGCGCCGAAGTCACAACCAAGACATAGCAATGGTAAATGAAGATAAAATTATTCTGACACCATCTATCGAACAATGTAAAAGAGAACCCGAATTAGGAGCTAAAATTTCAGTCATTGTTCCAACGTATAATGGAGCAGATACTTTGATAAGGCAGTTTGGACTTCTTTCTACACAATTGGGAATTGCAGATGTAGAATTGATCATGGTAGATTCAGGTAGTACAGATGAAACAATAGAGATAGGAAAATTGTTTGGAGCAAGGGTAATTCAAATAACTCAAGAAGAATTTTCGCATTCGTATGCTCGTAATTTAGGAGCAAAGAATGCAACAGGAGATTATCTACTTTTTATGACACAGGACGCCATACCTACAGATGAATATTGGCTGTATAGATTGTTCGCACCAATTATTCAAGGACATGTGGTAGCAGTGTCACCAATGGAATTGGAAACTTCACAGGGAGATATGAAGTATAAAATAGATATCGAATCACATATGCGTTTTCTAGGAGTGTTTGAACAAGATAAAATAGGTAGTATGCCAGACAAACAGGATTATTATAATATGCGCGTCAATGCTCAATTATGTGATGTAACATGTCTTATAAAAAAGGATGTATTTCTCAAGTATGGATATCATGGGAGCTTTGCTGAAGATTTGGATTTGGGTCTTAAATTAATTCGAGATGGTTATACAATAGGCCTAGTTGCATCTACAAGAGTGTTGCATTCGCATAATAGAAGTGCTTTGTATAATTTAAAAAGATGTTATGTTGATGTCAAAAGAATTAAGGAGTTGCTCACAGATTTTCCGATGGTAGAGCGCTCTGAAAAACAATTGATTGATGAAATAGCAGAAGAATATATGTATATAAACACATTTATCAATTCGATGTGTAATAAGTTTGAAGAAAAAGCACTAGATGAGTATATTATAATGGTTAATGATGTTTTGAAACAAGCATTAGTAGTAGAGGACAAAAAAGTTATGGATGGTATATATGATCAACAACTGGATGAGATACTTGATTCTATTATACCGTCTTTGGTATATGATAAAAATACTGGAAAAAAGATTGAGATGCCACAAGAATTAGCCCAATATTTTGAATACTCTGTTATACCGTATTTGAGAACAAGATACGACAGAATTGATATCGAATTAAATAAACAAATTATGGAAGCATTTTATAAAACATTTGCTTCTTTTACAGGTGTAAAAATTGCTGAATATAATTATTATTCAACAAAGAATGATGCAATTAAAATGATGGCAAGAAAGTTATCGGGAGGAGTATGATATGGTCTTTAGTTCTAGTATATTTTTGTTTTGCTTTTTGCCGATAACTCTAGCGGTATATTATATTACACCATATAAAATAAAAAATTATGTATTATTAGTTGCTTCACTTATTTTTTATTGGTGGGGGGAACCAAAATTTGTTTTAGTGATGTTAACATCAATTGTTGTTAATTACGTATTTGGTTTGGCTATCGGAATGAAAAATAGCTACCAAAAAGTTTTTTTAATATTAGCAATAACTATTAATTTGGGCTTGCTGTTTGTATTCAAATATTTGGATTTTGCTATTACTAATATTAATTTAGTTGCTAATTTGCATATACCATTAAGGGAAATAGCACTTCCTATTGGAATTTCTTTTTTTACATTTCAGAGTTTGTCATATATAGTAGATTTGTATAGAGGTGAGATTAAAGTCCAGAAAAATATCTTTAAACTTGCGTTATATATTGCAATGTTTCCGCAATTGATAGCAGGACCGATAGTTCGTTATCAAACCATTTGTGATGAGATAGATGAACGTGTTGTTTCAATAGAAAATCTTGGGAATGGTGTGAGAAGATTTATATGTGGATTAGCAAAGAAGGTGTTGTTGGCAAATGTGTTAGGTGAAATGGTAGATGTTATTTTTTCAATAGATCCACATGAAAGTACAGCTGCTACGTTATGGATTGGAGCAATTGCATATACACTGCAAATATTTTTCGATTTTTCGGGATATAGCGATATGGCTATTGGATTAGGAGAAATGTTAGGATTCCATTTTTGCGAGAATTTTAACCAACCATATCGTGCCACGTCTATTGCGGATTTTTGGCGACGCTGGCATATGTCACTGTCCACATTTTTTAGAGATTATGTATATTTTCCTTTAGGTGGAAGCAGAAAAGGTAATGTATATATTAATTTAGCCATAGTATTTTTGCTAACAGGAATATGGCATGGAGCATCGTGGACATTTATAATATGGGGAGTATGGCATGGGATTTTTAGAATATTTGAGTATTGGGATAAAAAACATATTAATATTTTAGAAAAAATGCCAAAATGTTTTGGCTATATTATAACTATGTTGATAGTGACGCTAGGGTGGGTATTGTTTAGAGCGGATAACATTGGCTATGCAATAATCTATATAAAAGGTATGTTTGGAATGATAGAAATACATGATGTAGGATACACATGGCGATTTTTCTTGACAAATCAAAGAATCTTTTTCATGATAGTGGCAATTGTTATTTCGCTTGTTAGCAAAGATTCAATACAATTATTTATGAAAAGTCTAAACAAGAAATGCAGAGTGGCTGTAGAATATGCAAAGAATATTTGCATATTAGGAATGCTGTTGGTTTGCGTGTTATATGTGGTGTCAAGCACATATAATCCATTTCTATATTTTAGATTTTAGGAGATTAGAATGCACCAAAAAATTAACAATTGGTTTATAATAATAGGATTTGCCATGGTAATAGTATTACCACTGATATTTTTTGATAAAAATGCGACGGAATCTGTGTCAGAAAATAGAGTGTTATCAACTTATGAATTTTCGTCATTTAGAGATTTGTTAGACGTTAATAAGATACAAGAATTTGAGTCATATTTTGATGATCACATAGGTGGAAGAGATCAGCTATGTACAATGTTGTCTGAATTACAATATGTTTGTTTTAAAGAATTACCTAATAATATAATTCGCTATGGTAAGAATGGTGAATGGTATTATGATGAAGGAAATTCAATAGAACGTTATCAAAAAAAATTGCCTGCCGATGTAACGTGGGCAAATGAGTATGCACTGAGATTAAATAAGTTAGATGAGTATTATAAATCGAAGGGGGCGCAATTAATATGGATGATGAATCCAGATAAACAGACAATTTATCCGGAGGATTTTATAGAAGGTGTTAATGTAATTGGAAAAACAGATCAATTTGATGTATTGACGGATGCAATCATTAATAATACAGCTGTTCACGTAGTAAATACGGAGGATGTCTTATATAAAAATCGTTTTTCACAGTATGGTAGAGTGTTCTGGAGCAAGGTAGATGTGTCGCATTGGAATCATGTGGGGGCGTATATGGCATATGAGGAATTGATGCGTACAGTACAGCAATTAGATCCAACTGTTACAAAATGTTCTGTTGACTATCAAAAAGATTTTTTTGTTAATAATTTAAATCCGGTGACTCGCACAGGTGAAATGAGTTATAGATGTACAGTAAAAAATGCGAGTGAAATTACAGTTGATCAAAATGTGCCGCCAGAGGTATGTATAGGAGACGACAGTATATATTGGCATTATGAGAATACATCACACCCGGAATATCCCAAGGTACTTATATTTGGTGATAGTTACATATATTCATTTATGATGCCATATTTGGCCGAAAGTTTTTCAGAAATTGTCGAAGTGCCATATACAAACGGGGTCGCAGGAGATTGGACAGAGAGTTTATTGGAATATTATAATCCAGATTATGTGATATATGAATGTGCGGAACATATGTTTGACGCTGACATGATAAATATGCTACCAAGTGAATAAAAATTGTAGAACAAAAAACTAACGTTGAAAAGAGGATAAGGAAAAGATGAAATTAGTGTGGAAGAGATTGGCATTTGTTATGTGTGCGGTTATGACTTTTATGTCTGTAATGATATCTCCGATATCAGTAGATGCGAAGGAAGGTCAGAAAACTGCTGAAATTAGTAGTCATTTGATTAATTATATTACGTTGGGTGAATCAGAGCAGACAAAATCGGATGTGCAAGAGATTACAGTTGGTATAGGAAATGGCACGGAGAAAATAACTGCGGCAACTTTGTATTATGAAAACAGTACATTGCACAAATCATATAATATAGCTGCAGATGCTTTTTCGGAAGAAGCAGTTGCGTTTCATATTAGATATACTGATAAACAAAAAGGAATATATCAATTGACAAAGATTGTGTATAGCATAGGAGAACATGACTATACGCAGTGGATGTCTAAGATGGGAATGAATATTAAGTGGGGGGTGGAAAAGAAATATGAATCGTCACCTGATGATGTTATTGATGATAAAGATGTCGAGGAGTTCAATGAAAGTGAATTACAACAAGCAACTTTAAATGTAGAAGATGAGTTGGAGCAGTCGGTAGAACAAGGCGAGATAGAAAGTGACCAGCAAAAAATATCTGGGGATGCAATTTTAGATGATGAGCAACTGCCTATGGATATGAACGATGGTTATGATGTAAACGAAGCTATGGACAGTGGAACAGTAGCAATGGCGCTAGAGGGAAATTGTGCGCGAGGCGTAATGGAAAATGTGACAGTTGTTATTGATCCAGGACATGGTGGAAAAGATTCAGGGGCGAATGCGAATGGTTTACACGAAAAGGATTTAAATCTTGCGGTGGCTCAAGCATGTAAAACGGAATTAGAAACATATGATAACGTAAATGTTTATATTACAAGAAGTGGAGATGAATATCTCACCCTAGACGAGCGGACAAGTTATGCTCAGAGTGTAGGAGCAACAGCCTTTGTAAGTATACATATGAATTCAGCTAGTAGCAGTAGTGCGAATGGATGTGAAATTTATTATCCAAATCAAAGTTATAATGTAGCTATATCTGAACAGGGAAAAGGATTGGCGAATGATATATTGGCAAATATTGTGACGTTAGGAATGGGAAACCGGGGATTAAAAATCCGCAATGCAACGGATGGAGGAAAATATCCGGATGGTAGCATATGTGATTACTATTCGGTAATACGAGAATCAAAAAATAAAGGATTTCCAGGAATAATTGTAGAACATGGTTTTATCACGGGTTCTCAGGATGCACCAAGACTAGCAGATGCTAATTTTTTGCACTCATTAGGGGTGGCAGATGCAACTGGTATAGCACAATATTTTGGACTATCAAAGAAGGGTTTTACGTTAAATAATATTAAAGGGGCATTTGATGCATCTTATTATAAAAAGCAATATGCGGATGTGGCGACTTTGACGGATCAACAAGCATTAAATCATTATCTGAATTGTGGAGTATATGAAGGGCGGCAAGGAAGTCCATGCTTCAATTATCAGTATTATAAACAACATTGCTCTGATTTGGCATCTAGTTTTGGAAATGATGCTAAACTATATATAAAACATTTCCTGGAACATGGCATGGACGAAGGACGCCAAGCATCAGAGAATTTTAACGTGTATTCATATCGAAATCAGTATGAAGATCTTCGTAAAGGATATAAAAATAATTTGAGGGCGTATTACTTGCATTATTGTGAGCATGGATATGATGAAGGAAGAAATGGTGTCGGATATGAAAATATTGAGACAAATGATGTAGGAACAACGATATATAATGGGGTAGATTATTCTGCAGTTTATAATTTTTCATATTATATAAATCATTATCCAGATATGAAATCGGCGTTCTCAAAAAATGACGAGGCGGCGCTGTGGCATTTTGTGAACTATGGAATGAATGAGGGGCGTCAAGCATCAGAAAACTTTAATGTGTATTCTTATAAGAATCAATATGCAGATTTGCGTAAAGGGTATGGTAATAATTTACGACAGTATTATCTTCACTATTGTAACTATGGTAGGAATGAAGGAAGAAATGGCAGGGGATATGAGAATACTGTGGTAGGAGCTGAGACCATATATAATGGAGTAGACTATTCTGCTGTCTATGACTTTAATGATTATATTAATACATATTCAGACATGAAGTCTGCGTATTCACAAGATGATAATGCTGCGTTATGGCATTTTGTAAATTATGGAATGAATGAAGGAAGACAAGGTAAAAAGACATTTGATGTATATTCGTATCGTAATCAATATTCGGATTTACGAGGAGCATACGGAAATAATCTAAAGTATTATTATTTACATTATATTAATTATGGACGAAGAGAAGGACGTCAGACAACAGGTTGTACAACACTTCAGAATCCAGTGACAGTGTATAATGGAGTGGATTATTCATCTGTATATAATTTTTATAGTTATATTGGAAGATATAGTGATATGAAAAAGAATTTCTCAAACGATGATCAAGGAGCATTATGGCATTTTGTAAATCATGGGATGAGTGAAGGTCGTCAGGCAAATGATAAATTTAATGTATATGTATATAAAGACAAATATGAAGATTTACGCAATGCTTGGGGAAATAATTTAGCTTTGTATTATGAACATTATTTAAAACACGGTCAGGCAGAAGGAAGAACAGGAATCTAAAGATGAAAAAGAAGATACAACAAAAAATAAAGCCGGCGATAGCATTGTTGCTAGTGTTGAGTATAGTATTTCTTACTGGTATTAATAGAGATATGTTGTTGAATGCGGATGGATCATACCCAATTATGGGTTCGTCCAATGTTGTTAAAGGACAACTAATAAATTATTACTTGGAACATGCAGAGTATCCTAGTGATTACATAAAATGGAATAGCGATGCGCAAAATATAGATGTTTTTTGCCAGATTTATATGGAAGAATGTGCAGCTGAAGGAGTACGTGTCGAAGTGGCTTTTTGCCAAGCGATGAAAGAAACTAATTGGTTGAAGTATACAGGTCGCGTTCCACGTTCGTCATACAATTTTGCTGGAATTGGCGCAATAGATAGTAATGTCTCTGCATATGCAACATTTTCTAGTGTTAGAGAGGGAGTACGAGCTCAAATACAACATTTGAAGGCGTATGCTAGTAAAGAAGCCTTGAATAATCCGTGTGTGGACCCACGTTTTACATACGTAAAACGTGAATCTGCGATTTATGTGGAAGAATTGACAGGAAAGTGGGCGACAAGTTCTACATATGGCCAGGACATTCGAAAAATGATGACTAGTTTGGTGGGAACAACACAATTTTCAACGTGGTATGAAGGGGTTGATTATGCAGCTGTATATAATCCAATTTATTATTTGAGTCATAATACAGATTTACAACTCTTTAATAATAATGGAGAAGGGCTGATAGCACATTTTGTGAATCATGGAATGGCTGAAGGCAGACAAGGTTGTGAATTATTTAATGTATACTCCTATAAAAATTTGTATGCAGATCTGCGAGGCGGATTTCAAGATAATCTAAAGGCATATTACCTTCATTATGTGACAAATGGGAAAGCGGAAGGCAGAATAGCAACAGGGTATGAAAATACAAGAGTTGGATTTGTGACAAGATATAATGGAATTGATTATTCATCTGTATATAATTACAATTATTATATAGCGCACTATTCCGATATGAAAAAAGCATATGATGATGATGATATAGGAGCACTTGCACATTTTGTGAATCATGGAATGAGTGAGGGGCGACAAGGTTCAGACCAGTTTGATGTTATGTCATATAAAATGGCGAATGCAGATTTACGCCATGCATATAGAAATGACAATAAAGCCTATTACTTACATTATGTTAACTATGGACAGAAAGAGGGAAGAATAGCAACTGGCTGTAGCACAATCCAAGGGGCAACAACGATATATAATGGAGTCGATTATGCTGCAGTATATAGTTATGAAGAGTATGTTAATCGATATCCAGATATGAAAAAAGCATTTGCAACAGATGATGAAGGCGCATTAGCTCATTTTGTAAATCATGGAATGAATGAGGGGCGTGTAGGAAAAAATTCGTTTAATCCATACTCATATCGAAATGAATACGCAGATTTACGTCATGCATATGGCAATTGTATGAAATTATATTATTTGCATTATATGAATTATGGCATGAGAGAGGGTAGAAATGGAACGGGATGTATGTCACTGATGCATGCTACGACAGTGTATAATGGTGTAGACTATTCTGCTATATATGACTATAACGAATATATTAACAGATATGAAGATATTAAAAGGGCATATGGCGGAGATGAGAATGCCGTTATAAAGCATTTTGTGGAACATGGAATGGATGAAGGTCGTATCGGGAAAAATACATTTATTTGGAACGTATATCGGGATAGATATCAAGATTTGGCACAGGGATTTGGAAATGATATAAAGGCATATTATATACATTATTTATATCATGGACAGAAAGAAGGAAGAATAGCATATTGATTACCTTAAAAGAGTGACTTGACAATGGTATCAAGTTACTCTTTTATTTTAGAGAGGTGATGAATGGCATTTTATGGAAAGCTTGTCCGTGGAGAACCATGTATTTCAGAATCTTCTTTGAAGCTAAAGAATTACTTGCAGAATATAGAAAGCAACATTAATGACATGGCAATAGTCAGAGCAGCTACATATCTGGGGATATCTATCAGGGAGTGTGTACGTAAGGAGGGCATGGAAAGATATATGAAATTAATAAAAAAATTTGTAAAAATTATATTAGCAGGCATTACGGCTGTTGCCGTTTTATCTGTTATTCTGTGTTTTTATGATTTGATGCCATTGCATCATAATAATACAAAAGGGAACACGGATTATGTATGGACTTCAAATGCAAGATGGGTAAAGCTTACGGAAGGGACTTCATGGGGGAGGTTTGATGAGGATGGGTTTAATAATCCAGAAGTGATAGAAAATCCAGATATTATTATTGTGGGTTCATCGCATATGGAGGCAACAGAAATTTTCTATGATCAAACGGTATGTGCTTTACTTAGTGATAAGCTAGAAAACGAAAACAGTGTTTATAATTTGGGGATATCAGGACATGATTTTTTCAAGACATGTCAGTATCTACCAACAAATTTAAGTATGTATGAAAAACCACCTAAAATAGCAATCATTGAAACTAGCACAGTAAATCTTACAAAGGGACAGGTTGAACAGGCTTTAAATGGGACAGTAGTGAGGACAGAAAGTCATGATTCGGGTGTGATGGGAACTCTGCAAAAGATACCGTTTTTTAGAACGGTGTATCATCAGTATACGGCAGGTCTTTTAAATGTTTTTATGCCAGAATCAAATTTTGAGGTTTGCAATGATGATATGGAAAATGGCAGAGGAAATGGTGAGATTGATTTTTCTTTGTGTTCTGTGGTTTAACTATATGCATGGCGTATACCGGTGGATCTCCGTTTATTTATGGTAACTATTAAACTACGACTCGAGGTTTTATGTGGAGCCATGTTTGTTGTAGAGGCGTCTTAGGACATTTCTGAAGGGTGGGCTGATTAAGCTGTCCTAAAACCCATAATATTGTATGGGAATTAGAAATATGGTAGTATAATATAAATAAGTACATATACGGAGAAGATAACCTCATGAATAAAAAAACAAAAGAATCATTGAAATATATATATCGTACAATTAGCCAATGTATACTTACATTAATTGTAGCTGCGTGTTTTAATGTTGTATGGGATAAAAAGCTGAATACACTACTATATCGGCAATATTTAGGAAAAGGAAATATCCTTGTTCTTGCAGTATATCTTGTGATAACTGTTTTGTTTTTGTATGCATTTGGCGGATATAAAGTAGGGGTAAACAAAAAATCAAATGTTGTTCTATCGCAAGTTATCGCTATGTTTTGTGTAAATACAATCGAAGTGATTATTACCATTTTGATGGTTGGACAAGTTAAAGATATTAGAACCATTTTAGGTAGTTATGCGGTCTTATGGATGGCACAATGTTTTGTACTTCTACTGATTACTACGATTATTATGACAATATATCGGCATGCTTTTCCACCATATCGTATGATACAGGTATATGGCGATTATACAAATAACCTGATTATGAAAATGAACGCGAGGGATGATAAATATATTATTGACGCGGAAGTGAATTGCCATGAACCAATAGATGAGATTGCGAAAATGATTCAGAACTATGATGCAGTACTTATTAATGATGTTCCAAGTCAAACACGTAATAAGATTTTGAAGGAATGTTTTGCGCAATCAAAGAGAGTCTATTTTACACCTAAAATATCTGATATTCTTATTCGCAATTCAGCAGAACTTAATCTATTCGATACACCATTATATTATTGCAGAAATTTAGGATTGTCAGCAGGACAACGTTTTATAAAAAGGTTGGGAGATATTATTATTTCTCTTATTGGTATCATTCTTACCAGCCCAATTATGTTGATTACAGCAATTACTATTCGTAGCTATGATAAAGGTCCCGTATTGTACCGTCAGATACGATGCACGAAAGATGGCAAAGAATTTTATGTACTCAAATTTCGCAGTATGATTATGGATGCAGAAGCGGATGGAAAGGCGAGACTTGCGACCGAAAATGACAACCGTATAACTCCTGTAGGAAAGTTTATTCGCGCAACGCGTATTGATGAACTGCCACAGTTTTTTAATATCTTAAAAGGTGATATGAGTATTGTTGGACCGAGACCAGAGCGTCCGGAAATTAATGAGGAATACTGCAAGGAAGTACCGGAGTTTGCATATAGATTGCGTGTGAAGGCGGGATTGACTGGATATGCGCAGGTATATGGAAAATACAATACAACATCCTACGATAAGCTCAAGTTAGATATGATATATGTGCAAAAATGTTCTGTTTTGTTGGATATTCAACTAATCTTATTGACAATTCGTGTGATTTTTACAAAAGAATCAACGGAAGGTTTGGAAGTGGGACAAACAAACGCTAGTACAGGAAATAAGTAGTAAGGGAGAATTCTGATGCCAAAAGTATTATTTGTGGCTACTGTGGTAAAGACACATATTATGGAGTTTCATATTCCGTATCTGAAAATGTTTCAAGAACAGGGATGGGAAACTGCTGTGGCTGCCAGAAATGATTATGAAAATCCCGATGAATGCGTGATTCCATATTGTGATACCTATTACGATATCCCATTTGCAAGGAATCCGTTACAACCATCGAATGTAACAGCATATCGAAAATTAAAGAAAATAATAGACGAAGGTGAGTACGATATAATACATTGTCATACTCCAGTAGGAGGCATGCTTGGACGATATGCGGCTAGACATGCCAGACGTAGAGGAACAAGAGTAATTTATACTGCACATGGGTTTCATTTTTATAAAGGTGCACCATTGAAAAATTGGCTTCTGTATTATCCGGCAGAACGTGTAATGGCACACTATACGGATGTGTTAATTACGATAAACCAAGAAGATTACAATAGAGCACAAGGATTTCATGCAAGACAGATTTATTATGTTCCTGGAGTTGGAATTGATTTGAAGCGATTTGCACCACAGACCGATGAAAGTGTTAGAACACACGAGAATGAATTGAAACGTGCAGAATTAGGACTTAAACAAGACGACTATGTTGTTTTGTCAGTGGGTGAACTGATTAAACGTAAGAATCATGAAACGGTAATTCGTGCTATAGCGGAAATCAAAACAAATTCGAACGATGTATATCAACACCTGCAGTATGTAATATGTGGAAGAGGTGTACTTGAAACACAGTTGAAACAATTGGCAAAGGAATTAGAAGTGCAAGAGCATGTGCATTTTCTAGGATATAGAAGTGATATTTGTCAAATCTGTCACGCAAGTGATTTGTTTGTTTTTATGTCATTACAAGAAGGGTTACCAGTCGCGTTGATGGAGGCTATGGCATGTGGGCTCCCTGTTGTATGTTCGGCTATTCGAGGTAATGTAGATCTGGTCGTTGACGGAGAAAATGGTGTGTTATCTGAAAATACAACGAACGATTTAGCGAAAAACGTGAGCTCGTTTATATGTGGAGAAATACAATTACAAGATAATCTTACTATGAGACTAAAAAAAATGCAGATGTTTGAGATAATGTTTGTAAAAAAACAAATGAAGCAAATATATTTTGGATAGAGAGAAAAAGAGATGAAAAAAAAAGAAGATGTTATAGTTTTTAATTACATGGGAAGACATGGATCGGGGAATATGCATGCTTATGTTATGGCAAAAGCGTTAATTGATAAGGGGAAAAATGTTGTAGCGATTGTTTCCTCATATGCGGAGAACATAGAGGCATGGCGAAAATTGGAATTAACGGAATTGATTGAAGTGAATACATATCGGAATAAGTTGGAATTTGCTTTTAGGACAATTTGGTTTTATGCAATGAAAGGGAAAAGCATTGCAGCATATTTGGGTGAAGAATACACTCTTATGGCATCATATAGTCCAATGCTGACATATTGGACATATGGGGTTAATAGAAATTTGAATTGTAAGAAAATTGCTTGTAATCATGATCCTATACCTCATTCCGGAGATAGGAGAAAATTGACGTTTGAAAAAGAATATGAAGAATCAGATGTAATAATTGTACATAGTGAGAAGTTTATAGAAATAGTAAAAAAACAATATCCAAATAAAGAAGTCGTGTATATGCCGCTTACGAGATTAAATGTGTATGATTTACATAACAAAGAAAGAGCCGTAAATTATTCCCAAGATAAAGTTAATTTTTTGTTTTTTGGAACAATTTCGAAGTATAAAGGGTTAGACATTTTAGCAGACGCATATGCTATAACAAAAGGGCAATGTGCAAATGTTTCGCTGACAGTGGCAGGAAATGGAGACTTCTCACCATACCAAGAGAAATATGAAAAATTAAAAGAAAAAGATGTCGTGGTCATTAATCGATGGATTAAAGATGAGGAAGTAGAAAGTTTTTTTGTTGGTAATAACGTGGTGTTGGTGTTGCCATATACAGATGCAACACAATCAGGGGTAGCGCTAGTTGCAATGGAATATGGTGTTCCAATTATTGCTACTAGAACAGGTGGATTGGAAGAACAAATAAGTGAGGGCGAAAATGGATATTTAGTAGAAGCAAGGAATATAGAAAAACTGGCTCAAAGAATGATAGAGTTAGCTCAAAATCCAAAAGATATAATTGAGTTAAAAAATAATATGCTTTGTATGAAAGAACAGAATAGTGATGTGAAATTAGCAGAACAATTACTGGATTTGATACAATAAACCTAAGAAAAATGATGTGAGATAATAATTATCAAATGATATATGGAAGAGCGTTATGAAAGTAATACATGTGTTAGCTCCGGTTTCTTTTGGTGGTGGTGAGAAATTATTGTTGACATTGCTGAAAGAACGAAGAGAAGATTTGGAAGAAGAAATAGTATTATTGTTTTCGGCTCCACGTTTTGAACGTGAGCTCGAAAAGAATGGAATCCCGTATTATGTTATTTTGAAAAAAAGTTTGGGACATGGAATAGGGAAAAAAGAAACTATGTTACGTACCTTGGAGAGTTTAATTAATGCGGGTAAATTGCGAAAAATTTTGTTGAAAAATGCATATGACATAATTCATATGCATGGTTTTACAGCTATGATTGTGACGTTATTTGCTGCGCCAGCTGATATTAAAAGGGTATATACTCATCATGCTGAAAGATCAAAGCCTAAGAATATAGAAAAAATAGTATTTACGCATTTATACAATAAAATAGATGAAAAAATAGGTGTGTCAGATACAGTGACAGATTCTCTTAATAATGCGTTTCCAAAAATGAAAAAAAAATTTGTTACGATATGCAATTGTATAAGTGATGATTTTTATGCTCCTATAGATAAAAAATATAATAACAGTGAACAAATAAAAATGATTCAAGTTGGAAGATTTACAGATATAAAAAATCAACAGGCAACAGTGGAAGCTATAGCACACCTTCCAGAAAAATGGAAAAAAAAGATAGAAGTATGGTTTGTAGGAGATGGAGAGTTAAGGGCTTATGTTGAGGAACAAAGTAGAGTAAAAGGTGTGGCAGAGAAAGTTAAATTTTGGGGTGCAAAAGAACCCAATGAAATAATAAAGCTGATTGATCAGTGTGAGTTTGGAATAATGTCTTCAAAAAAAGAAGGATTTGGCTTAGCTGCGGTAGAATATATGGCAAGAGGTATTCCGGTTATTGCAATTGAAAATAATGCGATGTTAGAAGTTGTAGGGAAAACGGGATATATTGAACCAGAAGAAGAATTTGTTTCAGCATTTATAGAAGCATTTGAAGATAATGAAAAAGATCTAAAGGGTGCAAAGGCAAGAGAAAAGGCATTAGAGTACACACCAAGAAAAACAAAAGATAAGTATGTCAAAATATGTTATACAAAAAGAGAAAGATAAAATGAAAATAGCAGCGATAATATTGAATTATAATGATTGGAAAAGATGTGTTGAATTGGCAAATCTGATTGTGGCATATTCAGCATTAGACGAAGTGATTATCATTGATAACCAGTCGTCAGATGATAGTTTGATAGGATTAAAAAGGTGTTGTTTGCCCAAAGTCCATTTGGTTTGTACAGAGAAAAATGGCGGTTATGGATATGGGAACAACTTTGGAATGAAATATGCAAGTGAGCAATTAGGATGTACACATGCTTTGATATGTAATCCGGATGTTGCGTTTTCTAAAGAATGTGTACTAGCAATGAGGGAAACATTCGAGACTAATATAGATTCACGATTAGCAGTGGTTGCACCTGTCCTGTATGAAAAAAAAGAAATGATTCAGGCATTCAAAATTAGAAATATTCGAGAAGAAATTCTTGAAAGTAGTATAGTATATGTTCATTTGTTTGGTAGAAAAGGATATTCAAGGGAATATTTCGAACAACATCAAGAGTGCTTGGTTGATGTGATTCCAGGTTCTCTTTTAATGGTGGATATTATGAAAATGTCAGAGATGGGCGTGTATGATGAAAAAGTTTTTTTATATCAGGAAGAACACATATTAGGTTACCAATGTAAAAAATATGGTTATGAAATATGTTTACTCACAACAGAAACATTTAAGCACTATCATCATACGCCACTTGACTCAGAGGTGAAACAG
Organism: uncultured Lachnospiraceae bacterium; assembly: GCA_934352055.1. Taxonomy (GTDB): domain Bacteria; phylum Bacillota; class Clostridia; order Lachnospirales; family Lachnospiraceae; genus Pararoseburia. The sequence continues at coordinate 482,713 of CAKRJY010000001.1, read as the reverse complement.
AAAAAGCGTATGTTAGAGAGCAAAATGTATTATTTAGAAAATTACATGCATATATCGTCGGCATATAAGTGTTTTGCTAAAATTTATTTTGCGTATTGTATGCTAGAAATACAAATGGTTTGTATTCTAAAAAGAATGAAATTAAATTTTCATAGGAATTTATGAAAAGCAGTTTATGTAATTAATTATTTAAAATGATTTAAGTCAACAATAAAGAGGAACACGATAATGAAAATAGTGGAGTATTCAGAGGAAAAGGCACAGGATTGGGATGAGTTTGTGTTAAATATGTCTATAAATGGAACATTTCTTCAAACAAGGAGATTTTTGAATTATCATCCTGTGGGGAGATTTGAGGACGAATCTCTTATGGTATACAATGAAAAAGGTCATATAGTTGCGGTGGTACCAGGATGCCAGATAAAACAAAATAATGAGAAAGTGTTTTTTTCACATAAAGGTTCAACGTTTGGTGGAATAATTGTTGCAAGGAAGTTTTATAAGGCTAAGTATGTAGATGAACTTGTTTATATATTAAAAGAATATTGGTTAAATAAACAATTTCAGAAGGTGGTTCTAAAGCAAACATCCGAAATATTTTGTGTGGAACATCATGATTTGATAGATTATATTCTGTATAAATATGGATTTCAATCTTATTATGAGATTAATACATATGTTGAATTTGAAAATTATAAGATGCCTTTAATATCAAATTTGTCACAAGGGAAAAGAACGAATGTACATAATTGTGAAAAGGCAGGGATGTATGTTAGAACATTGGAAGTAGAACAAGAAATCCTAGATTTTTATGATATATTATGTGAAAATTTGGACAAATATGGTGTTAAGCCCGTACATACTGTTGAGGAGTTGATAGAGTTTAAAAATGAGCGTTTATTGAAAGAATGTGAATTTTATGGTGCTTTTTTAGATGATGAAATGGTTGCAGGTGGAATGATGTTTTATTTTAACAATTCTTTGACAGCACATACGCAATATCTGGCTGCAAAAGCAGATTATAATAAGCTGTCGCCCATGACCTTTATGTATTATTCTATTATTAAAGAAATGTATGAAAAAGGGTTTAATAAATTATCGTGGGGGATTGCTACAGAAAATTTAGGGAAGGATTTGAATTTGGGTTTAATTACGAGTAAAGAAAGTTTTGGAAGTACATATTGTAACAATATGACATATATTTATGAACAATAGAAGATGAGGATAATGTTCTATGAGAAAAGGCAATAAAATTGAGAGAGTGGATTTCCAACAGCATGGGGATGATAGAGGAATGCTAGTAGCATTGGAAGAAAATAAAGAAATTCCATTTGCAATTAAACGTGTTTATTATATGTATGATACAGGTCTAAATGTCCGAAGGGGGTATCATGCGCATAAGAAGTTGGAACAAATATTAATATGTGTATGTGGAAAATGCACGATTCACGTAGATGATGGTTTGTCCACACAGGAAATCATATTGGATAAACCGTATGAAGGATTATACATTTCAAATGATGTATGGCGTGAAATGTATGATTTTTCAGAAGACGCGGTGTTGATGGTATTGGCATCGGAGCTGTACGATGAATCGGACTATATACGGGATTATCAACAATTTATGAATTATTTGCGAAAGGATAGATAATATATGCAGATGAAGATACCATTCGTTTCATTCCAAAAAATGCATGCAGAGATACGGGATGAACTAGATAAGGCATATGCTAATGTCATGAATGCTAATTGGTTCATTCAAGGGGAGGCATGTGAGAGATTTGAGGAAAAATTTGCGCAGTATTGTGAGAGAAAATATTGTGTTGGATGTGGCAATGGGTTAGATGCATTAATGCTGATATTGAAGGCATATGGCATTGGTGAAGGTGATGAGGTTATTATTCCGTCCAATACATTTATTGCTACAGCATTAGCGGTATCATATGTAGGGGCGACCCCCATACTGGTTGAACCTGAAATAGAGACTTATACAATTGATCCAAATAAAATAGAGATGGCAATTACTGCAAGGACAAAAGCAATCATTGTGGTTCAGTTATATGGACAACCAGCTGAAATGGAAAAAATACTCAAAATAGCTCAAAAACATAATTTGAGGGTTATTGAGGACGCGGCACAGGCACATGGTGCTACGTATAAAGGCAGAAAAGTAGGAGCATTAGGCGATGCAGCTGGTTTTAGCTTTTATCCTGGAAAAAATTTGGGAGCATTAGGTGATGGTGGTGCTGTAGTTACAGATGATAAATTATTAGCAGATAAAGTGAGAGCCTTGGGCAACTATGGGTCAGATTATAAATATCATCATATATACCAAGGAAATAATTCCAGGCTTGATGAGATGCAAGCAGCATTTCTTGATGTGAAATTAAAGTCCCTTGATGTATGGAATTGTGAGAGGAGACGCATAGCAAAGCGATATTTATCAGAAATTCAGAATGACAGAGTGATATTGCCTAAGACGAACGAAAATGCTACACATGTATATCATATATTTGCCGTCCGTTGCAAAGACAGAGATGATTTTGAAAGGTATTTGAATGAAAATGGGATAGGTACAAACTGTCATTATCCGATACCGATTCATTTGCAAGAAGGCTACCAGAGTCTAGGTTTTTCAGAGGGAGATTATCCTATTGCAGAGTTGATATCGAAGACAGAAATAAGTATACCGATGTATTATGGAATGTCTGATGATGAAGTAAGTTACATTATTGACACAATAAATAGATACAAGTAGAGGAAGAGAGGATTATTATGTTAAACGGAAAAACAATATTAGTAACAGGTGGAACAGGCTCATTTGGACACCAATTTGTTGATTATGTATTGGCGCATTATGAACCGAAAAAGATTATTATTTATTCTAGAGATGAGTATAAACAATTTGTAATGCAGAATGAATATAAGAACAATCCAAAGGCAAACTGTTTAAGATTCTTTATTGGAGATGTTCGAGATGAAGCGCGATTTAAAAGAGCTTTAAATGGCGTGGACTATGTGATTCATGCAGCCGCATTAAAACAGGTTCCAGCATGTGAATATAACCCAATGGAAGCGATTAAAACAAATATTAATGGTGCAGCTAATATTATTGAAGCAGTTCTTGATACACCAAGTGTGAAGAAAGTTGTTGCATTATCAACGGATAAGGCTGTTAATCCAATTAATTTATATGGTGGAACAAAATTAGTGTCAGATAAGCTTTTTGTTGCTGCAAATTCGTATGTTGGTAACAGAGATTTGAGTTTTTCAGTTGTTCGTTATGGAAATGTCGCTGGAAGTAGAGGGTCTGTTATACCGTTTTTTGATAACATTATTAAAAACGGAGGAAAAGAATTGCCAATTACAGATTATCGCATGACACGTTTTTGGATTAGTTTGGAACAAGGAGTAGAATTAGTAATTAAGGCATTACAAGAAGCACGGGGGGGAGAAACATTTATTTCAAAAATCCCATCATTTAAAATCACTGATTTAGCAGAAGCGATGCTTCCAGGATGTGAAAAGCCAGAAGTGGGAATTCGAGAAGGCGAAAAGTTACATGAAATAATGGTAACAACAGAGGATGCTCTTACAACGTATGAGTATGACAAGCATTATATTGTTTATCCACAGATGAACTTTTGGAACGAAAACATGGTGATTCCTGGTGGAAAGAAGATTGATTATGGATTTTCATATACTTCAGGAAATAATACAGAATGGTATTCCGTAGAAGATTTAAGACGATTATTGGATGAACAATATTATTCAAAAAATAAATAATAAGGAGCAAAAGATATATGAAAACAAATGATATTATTGAAGGAAAACAAATTAATATGCAGTTATGTACATTGGATTACGTAACGGAGAAGTATGTGGATTGGATGAATGTAACAGATGTTAATCAGTATATAGAAACAAGATTTACAGAACAAACTATGGATACGGTAAAGGAATATGTACAGAGTAATTTAGACTCAGATGATATGTTGTTATTAGCGATGGTTGATAAGGAAAATGGAACACATATCGGGAATTTTCATTTTTCGTTCAATTGGCGAAACAAAAGGTGCTTTATTGCTTATATTATTGGAGAGCAGAGTTATTGGGGAAGAGGAATTGCAACTGAAGCAATCAGATTAGCTACAAAGTGGGTGTTTGAACATTATGATATTGCTCGTTTGGATGGTGCACTTTATGCGAAAAATATAGGTAGTGGAAAAGCAGTGTTAAGGGCAGGATTTAAACAGGAAGGCATTAGAGAAAGTTATATTTTATTAGATAATGGCGAACGTGATGATATGATAGAAGTTGGTCTTACACGAGAAGATTTTGAGAGACAGTATTACAAGTAGGAGAGTACGATGGAACTTTGTTTAGGTACAGTCCAGTTTGGAATGGATTATGGTGTGTTTAATCAACCAAAAAAAGATATGGATTATTGTGTGAAATGTCTTGATTATGCAACACAGAATGGAATCCATGCAATAGATACAGCTACTGCATATGGAATTGCAGAAGAGGTGACAGGCGAGTTTTTGAAAAAGAGAACGGTGAATCGTGATACATTGTTTTTGAGCACTAAGCTTTTGCCTAATAGCTTAGATGATGTAAAACCGTCAGAATATGAAAAAGTAATTGTAGAGAATATAGAAAAATCATTAAAAACGCTGCACACAGATTATATTGACGCATATTATTTTCATAGTTCGCGTTACATTTTTAATGAGGAAATGATGGATGCACTTCAGGTTGTTAAGCGAAAAGGATTAGCGAAAGAAGTGGGAGTATCTATATATTATGAAGATGAAGCAGCTGCGGCGATGAATAACTCCAATGTTCAATATGTTCAAACGCCATACAGTGTGTTTGATCATCGAATGAAGAATGTAGGATTGTTTGATGAAAACAAACGAGGAAATCTTAATGTTGATACACGTACGACATTTATAAAAGGATTAATTCGATTGCAAGAAGAAGAGGTTCCAGAACATTTGTCAAAGGCAAAACCAATACTACATAAATTGGATCGGATTTGTACAGAGACTGGCTTTTCTCGTATAGAGTTAGCAATTGGATATGTAAAAAAAGAACACGGAATTAATCATTTGGTATTCGGAGTCCGAGATTTAGAACAGTTAACGCAGGATATTGCTGCATTTAATCGAGACATACCAGAAGATATATTACAAAAGCTTGACATAGAGTTTAATGATATTGATACGGATATTGTCGTGCCAAGTTTGTGGAAGAGGTAGAAAGATGAAGTATTTAGTATTGATTCAAGCGCGATGTGGGTCGACGCGTTTTCCTAATAAAGTTATGGCGGATCTGGCTGGAAAACCGGATATACAATGGGTGATTGAAAGAGTACAGAGAAGTCAAAAGATTGATGAAGTTATGGTGATTACATCTATTGACAGGAATAATATTCCTTTAATTCAAAAGTGTGCTGAACTTGGTGTAAGAGTATTTGTTGGTTCAGAGGAAGATGTCTTGGATCGGTATTATCAAGCAGCTAAGTTACTTCAACCAGAATATGTGATTCGCATTACAGCAGATTGTCCAATGTTTGATTGGAGATATTTAGATTATGCTATTGAATCTTTGCAACCAGAAACAGACTATCTTTCAGAAATGACCGAAACATTTCCAGATGGATTAGATATTGAAATTATGAGATATTCTGTTTTGAAAGAAGCATGGAAAGAAGCAGTGATGGCATCGGAGCGCGAACATGTCACACAGTATATTAGAAAACATCCTGAAAAATACTGCTTGCAGAATTTGGAATGCCCAATTGCAGGTATTGGAAATAAGAGATGGACACTAGATGAAGATGCAGATTATGAAATGATTAAACATGTGTACGACCATTTTGTGAATCAAGAAAAGGAAGATTTTGTCACAGAAGATGTATTAGAATACTTGGCTAGAAATCCAGAAATAGAAAAATTAAACATAAATATTGGGAGAAATGAAGGTTTAGCAAAATCAATTGCCGAGGATAGAGTAGTACTAGTAGAAGAATAGTCAAAGGAGTAAATCATGAGCAAGAGTCAAGAGTTATATCAAAAAGCAAAGCAAGTTATTCCAGGTGGAACACAGTTATTAAGTAAAAGACCAGAAATGTGGGCGCCAGAACAATGGCCTAATTATTATAGCAAAGCTAAGGGGTGTGAAGTATGGGATTTAGATGGAAATCATTTTTATGATTTCTCAATTATGGGTGTAGGTGCCAATGTATTAGGATATGCTTTTGATGAAGTAGATGAGGCTGCAAAAGAAGCTATTGATTGTGGAAGCATGTGTACATTAAATGCCCCTGAAGAAGTTGCATTAGCTGAAAAATTATTGGAGTTACATCCGTGGGCGGAATCTGTCAGATATGCAAAAGCAGGTGGCGAAGCAATGGCAATGGCTACAAGAATTGCTAGAGCGTATACAGGCAAAGATATTGTACTGGTATGTGGGTATCATGGATGGCATGATTGGTATTTGTCAGCTAATCTTGTAAAAGGAGATCCATTGGCGGAGGTACATCTTCAAGGATTAACACCAGCAGGTGTTCCGAGAGGTTTGGCAGGAACGAATTTGATTTTCCATTATAATAATATAGAAGAATTTACGAGACTTATAGAAGAGAATCGTGGAGAAATAGCTGCTGTTATTATGGAACCGATTCGTAATGATTATCCGAATGAAGGGTATTTGGAAATGATTCGTGAAACAACAGAAAAAGAGGACATAGTGCTAATCTTTGATGAAATTACAGCAGGATTTCGTCTTTGTGCTGGTGGGTCGCATAAGGTTCTAGGGGTGAATCCAGATATAGCAGTATTTGCAAAGGGAATGACAAATGGATATCCTGTAACAGCTGTAATCGGGAAAAAACGAATTATGGAAGCTTCGCAGGAGACCTTTATTAGTAGTACATTTTGGACAGAAAGAATAGGCTTTGCAGCTGCGTTGAAAGCAATAGAGTGTTATCAGAAATATAATGTTTCGGAACATCAAGTGCACATTGGACAGCGCATAAAAGACGGATGGGAAAATTTAGCCGAAAAATACGAATTAGAGATAGAAACAAATGGGATTTTACCATTGATTCATTTTGGCTTTAAATATGATAATGCCTTGGCATATAAAACATTCTTTACGCAAGAAATGTTGAAAGAAGGATTTTTGGCAGGACCGGGTGTGTACGCATCACTAGCGCATACAGATGAATTAGTTGATAAATATTTGGGAGCGTGTGGCAGAGTGTTTGAAAAAGTCAAAAATGCACGTGATAAGAGCATGGATATTACGATGTTACTAGATGGACCAGTATGCCACGCAGGTTTTGAACGGTTAAATTAAGAGGAACAAAGATGGTATTTGATATACACAATTTACAGAAAACATATATAATTGCGGAAATGTCAGCAAATCATGCGGGGAGCATAGAAAGAGCAAAGGATATAATTCACGCAGCAAAGGATGCTGGTGCAGATTGTATTAAAATACAGACATATACAGCGGACACGTTAACAATTGACTGTAACAATGAATATTTTCATATTGATAATGGAACGTGGAAGGGGGAAAATCTCTATCATTTGTATCAGCAGGCATATACTCCATGGGAATGGCAATTAGAATTAAAAAATGAGGCAGAAAAAATAGGTTTAGATTTTTTGTCAACACCATTCGATTATTCATCAGTAGATTTTTTAGAGGAAATAGGTATTGGTTTCTACAAAATAGCATCATTTGAATTGGTGGATATTCCATTAATTAAGTATGTCGCATCTAAGAAAAAACCCATTATTTTATCTACAGGGATGGGTAAAGAATCAGAGATACAAGAAGCTATAGGTGCAATAAGAGAATATCATAATGACATTGTATTATTAAAATGTTCTAGCGCATATCCAGCTATTACAGATCAAATGAACTTAGCCACGATAGTCGATATGAAAAAATATGGTAATGTAGTAGGGCTATCCGACCATTCGTTAGGTTCTTTAGGTGCAGTGACTGCAGTGGCATTAGGCGCAAAGGTAATAGAAAAACATTTTTGCTTGGGGAGAAATATTTCTAATCCAGATAGTTCATTTTCGATGGAGCCTAAGGAGTTTGAACATATGGTAAAAGAGATTCGTGAAGTTGAGAAAGCCATAGGAAAAGTAGAATATGGTCCATCAGAACAAGAACAGGGAAATCTGGCATTTAGAAAATCCATTTTTGTAGTTGAAGATATGGTAGCAGGGGAAGAGTTTACAAAGGAAAATGTTAGAGTGATTCGGCCGGGGTATGGTGCACATCCTAGATATTATGAAGAAATCATAGGAAAACATGCTAATGTTGAAATACAGAGAGGAACTCCGTTAAAATTAAAAATGATAAAAGAGGAAGTATAGTATGGAAGATTATATTCGACCTATTACAAAACAAGATATGATGCTCATTTACGAATGGGCAAATGATAGTTGTGTGAGAGAAAACTCTTTTTCATCGGAAAAAATCAATTTAGATGATCATATAAGGTGGTTTAATAAGGTGATTCAAGATGAGAAATGCCTCTTTTTTATTTATATGCATAAGGGATATCCAATTGGACAGATTAGATTGGATATTAATAAGGATACAGGGAGCATTAGTTATAGTATTGCACGTGAATATCGTGGTCAAGGGTTTGGGACAAAAATGATAGAATGTATGGAACAGCTAATAAAGGAAGAAAAAATATCAGTAAAACGACTAATTGGAGAAGTAAAAATGGGTAATATTCCATCTCAACATGTTTTTGAAAAGTTGGGCTACAGCGGAAAAAGTCTGATTAGATACGAAAAAAAATTAGGTGATTAATATATGATATATATACGTACAGATATGAATACGGAAATAGCTACGGGACATATGATGCGTTGTATAGCAATTGCTGATGCTATAGTTGCGCTAGGAGAAAGAGTTACATTTATTTTAGCAGATAATCAGGCAAGCCAACTATTAGAACAAAGGGGATATCCAGCGATAATTCTAGGAACAAGGTGGAATGATAAAACACGTGAAATCCCGTCAATAATGGAATGTATAATAAACAATCATATACATGTAATGTTGGTGGATAGTTATCAAGTAACTAATGAATATATGAAATCAATAAGTCAGATGACAAAAGTATATTATATTGATGATTTGGGCGAAAAAATTTTTCCTGTAAAAGGGATAATTTGTTATATGAATTATTATAATAAATTTAATTTTAGTTCTAAATACTCATCAGGTGAAAAACTAATGCTTGGCGCCATGTATACTCCGTTGCGACAAGAATTTAAAAAAATAGAGACAAAATCTGTATCAAGAAAAATTAATTCACTTTTAATTTTATCAGGAGGAACTGATCCATATAACTTTATATGGGAATTTCTCGAGCGGTTAGATATACGCAATTATGAAGAAATATGGGTGATTTGTGGCCGTTATTATGAAAAATATCGAGAAATTGTTGCTAAGTATAGTTGTAATAAAAATGTGAAAATAAGGAAAGCAATCGATAAAGTCGCAGAATATATGCTAAGGTCGGATGTGGCTATTTCAGCAGGTGGAACAACACTATATGAACTATGTGCTTGTGGAACACCTACTGTGACATATTCATTTGCAGATAATCAATTGGAGAACGTAAAATCATTTGAACAACAGGGATTAATGTTATATGCAGGAGATTTGCGAAAAGATTGTGTGATAGATAATGCTCTGCGTATATTAAAGAGTGATTTTGCATTGCAATCAGTTAGACAAAAAATTGCTCATAAAATGCAACATTTAGTTGATGGATATGGGGCATCAAGAATTGCAGAGGAATTGATAAAGGAGAATAAAACGAATGATGCAAAAATTAGCTATTAATGGTGGAGAGCCAGTTCGAAAAAATAAAATATATTATGGGCATCAGTATATAGATGATGCGGATATTCAAGCAGTTGTCGATGTTTTGAAAAGCGATTATTTAACTTGCGGACCGAAAGTAACTGAATTAGAGAAAAAATTATGTGACATTACGGGAGCAAAGTATGCATCAGCTGTAAGTAATGGTACAGCAGCCTTACATGTGGCATGTATGGCTGCAGGTATAGGATCTGGAGATGAAGTGATTACAACACCATTAACATTTGCTGCTTCTGCAAACTGTGCTAGATATTGTGGGGCGAAGGTAGTATTTGCAGATGTGAATCCTAATACATACAATATTGATCCGGAAAGTATTAGAAAATGTATAACCAAACATACAAAAGCAGTTGTAGCGGTTGATTTTACTGGACAAGTAGTAGAGGCGGAAGCAATTAGAAAGATATGTGATGAGTATAATTTGATTTTTATTGAAGACGCAGCGCACTCTATAGGATCAAAATATGAGAACATTGCCGTGGGCGCTATAGCAGATATTACTACGTTTAGTTTTCATCCTGTCAAAACGGTTACCTCAGGTGAAGGAGGAGCAGTTCTTACAAATAGAGATGATTTACAAGAAAAAATTGCATTGGCTAAGACGCATGGTATTACACACGATGTGTCACAGATGCAGGAAAAAAATCCTGAAGGACCTTGGTATTATGAACAAGTTATGCTTGGTTATAATTATAGAATGACAGATTTTCAGGCAGCACTTTTGATTAGTCAATTGGATAAATTAAAGGGATTTTCTGAAAGAAGAAAAGAAATTGTTGAGAAATACAATAACGAATTTTCGACCTTGCCAGGAATTATTGTTCAAGAGGAAATAAAGGAATCTGATACAACAAGACATTTATATATAATTCGTATAGATGAAAAGATGTTGACATGTACGAGGCGAGAGTTTTTTGATGCGATGGGTGCAGAAGGAGTGCAATGTCAAGTTCATTATATTCCAGTTTATTGGTTCCCTGACTATGAAAGATTAGGCTATCAACGTGGATTATGTCCTAATGCAGAGAAGATATATAAGTCGTGTATGAGTATACCTCTTTATCCGGCAATGTCTGATCAGGATGTAGAGGATGTTATTATGGCTGTTAAGAAAGTGGTAAGTAACTATATGAATTAGAAATGGTGGGAATATGAAAAAAGTTGATTTCCTGATGGTCATGGAACATAAAATACGGGAATTAGAGCCGTTGTGTTTGTTAAAAATGGAGTTAGAGAGTAGGGGATACATAGCACAAATAATTTCATTATCGGATTATAGAGACACATGTGTTCCTAAATATGAAGCAGATGTTGTTCTTATTAATGGTGCCAACAGTTTAAAGACAGCTGATTTTCAGTTGAGAAAATATGTGGTATATAAAAAAATAATTAGCTTAAATTGGGAACAGGTGTACTCTAAGCGAGGTGAAGAACAGTTTTCAGCATGGTACGATCATCCGATAAAGAATGAGTGTATACAACTGGCCTGGGGAGAATACTACAAGACATTATTAGAAAAAAGATGTGCAATTAATCCACAAAATATATTCGTTGGTGGTCATATGGCTATGGATTTATGCACACCAGCCTTTGATCAATTATATCGAAGTAAGAATGAAATCTCAAATCAATATCACATTCCACAAAAAAAGCAATGGGTTCTGTTTATTTCATCATTATCACTTGTAATGTTAAGCGAAGAAGAATGTCTGAGGAATCTTGGAGATATGATGAGTAAAGAATATCTAGTCACTCGTAGGAACTGTGAAATAGAAACACAAAAGAAATTGATGGAATGGTTAGAAGAGTATTTGCCAAACCACGAAGAATGCATTTTCCTGTATCGTCCACATCCAGCAGAGGCACAATCAGATTTATTGATTGCCATGCAGAAAAAATTTGATAACTTTCAAGTGGTTATGGATGAGAGCATTAACCAATGGATTAAAGTTTGTGACAGGATATTCACCTGGCAGAGTACATCAATGGCAAATATTTATTTTGCTAAAAAATGTTGCGGAATATTACGACCAATTGAAATAGACAAGGTAGATGATATTAGATTTTATGAAGATGCAACTTTTATAACGACTAAAAAACAATTTGAAGATGCAATGCAAGGGGAGTTACGATTTCCAGTGTCGGATCAGGTCATTATAAGACATTACCTATTTGATGAACAGGTTTATGCGTATCAGCGTGTGGCAGATATCTGTGAGAAAGTGTTTTATAGTAATATAGGTGTTATATCACCACAAACAAAAGAAGATATTCGTCAATATCAAAAAAAAATAGAGAAGAAACAGACAGTGTTGGGCCGAATAAAGAAGATTCTTCGAAGTAATCAGGTGATAAGAATAGTTTATTTTAGATATCGCTGGCTAGAAGGAAAGGTAAAGCATAATATGTCTACCTATGATATACTGACGCGAGAACATCTAAGAAAAAATGAAGTGAAAGATGTTATGCGTAGGTTGCAAAGATGCATGGAAAGGCAAGAATGATGAAATTATACATAGGACCATATGATAGTATAAAAGTTGAAGCAAAAGATGTGTTTGCAGAATGGCACTACATTCCGCAAGGATGTAATGCGGAATATATGGAAAATGAAATAGAAAACAATCAATATAACTATATAGATGCACAGCATTATGTTGCTCGGCTATGTGATAGAATGATTTCTTCAGCGTGTGTAGAACTTAATGAAATACATGAGGTGTCATTTGATTATAATGAATGGAAACTATATTATGGTACATGGTTGTATGATATTCTTTTCTCAATATACAGTAGTTATAAAAAAATAATTAATTATGCAAATACGGAATGTGTTGCGATTATTCCATATAATGATGAGCAATTTACAAGATGCGATATGGTAGAAGCTATAGTAAAAATTGCTAATGATGATTTTTTTCATAGTAATATTTATCGTCAGATATGCACTGAATTGGGAATACCTGTTGAAATATGTGCAGACAAAAAAAAGAATAGGAGTCGTGAAAGGTTACATAATTTTATTCATTTTCCTGCTATACGAAAAGAGTATGTGAGTAAATTAGTTTCGACAAAAAAAGAAAGTAAATCTACTGAAGACATAGTGTTGCCATTGTTACATGATAAAAAAATTATTTTATTTAAAATGCGTTTTTCTGATGCAGTAAAAACAGAACTATTACAAAATGAGTCAATATGCATTATTGATGAAAATGATATAGATAAAATGCAACATTTGCTATTGGAGAGGGGTGATTTTACACCTCATAAAAAAATAGGGATTTTTGACAAGTTAATTCCAGAGAACGAATTCGAACGAATTGCAAAGAATATTATTAGTTGTAATTTGCCAATAGAGTTAGTAGAGGGGTTTAAAGTGTTAAATTCATATGCAGAAATATACTGTAGTGAAAATAGCATAAAAAAAATTTATTCGAGTGCTTTTGTAGGACAATCATGTTTAGCATCTTTGATTGCTATATATATGCAACGAAAAGGTGCTGTTTTGTATGATGTGCAACATTCGGCAGTTTACAATATTAATTTGGGAAATCGTTTTTGTGAGCAATATGTGTTTGGACATTTTCTTACATGGGGAGTTAAAAATGAAAATGACGATTGCAATGTGAAGCCGGTGGGTATAACGCGATTAAATTATGATGTTAATCCAGGGGGACAGGAAAGGAAAAAAGGTATACTTTTGTGTTCTAATCCTATAGAAAAATATGAGTGTGGAAGAAATATGCTGTTTGCAGAGTATGCTGAAAAGCATACTGTGTTTTTAGAAACGCTGTACCCTGAAAAAAGAAAAAAAATTGTGACAAGAATATTTGCAGATGATTATAAGTCACCTATATATCAGCTATATTTACATAGATTTTATAATATAAGAGTGCAGAATGTAAGAGATAAGAGTTTTTTTGATGCAATTGAGAAAGCTGAACTTGTTGTTGCTGATTCATATGGTTCGACGCATATAGAAGCAATGGCTATGAATAAGCCTGTGATTTTTTTTGATGGAATTACTATGTTGGTTAGAGATCAGGAAGTTGATAAATTATTGGCAGAACTGCACGAGAAAAGAATATATGCATTTTCGCCTCAAGAAGCAGCTACATTTGTGAATGATATCTCAAATGTAAAAGAATGGTGGGAAGCAGAGGATGTACAGTGTGTAGTGCAAAAATATTTAGATGTTTGTGCACATAATTACAATAACATAGCTAAAACTTGGAAAGAGGAAATATTAATTTAGATGAAAAAGATAGGATTGATATTTAATAGGAAACAAAAGATTTTTATTGTTATAATCATTTTACTTATGTTGGTTTGTGCAGGGTTAGAGACTGCTACAACATCACTAATGTTACCATTTGCAACAGCACTAATAGGAACAAGTAGCAGTGAAGGAACATGGAAAACAATGGTTGTTTCTATATTTAATTGTGACGATGAAATGGAATATATAGCTGTTATGTGTGTAATAATTATGATTGCGTATATAGTAAAATGTCTATTTGCAATTTTGAATTCTTATATACAGCAGATATTTGTGGTAAGTGCATCAAATGAAATTTCCACGAGAGTTTTTAATATCCTTACGCATAAACCTTACGCATACTATTTGCATCATACGTCGGCGGAAATACAGCAACGAGTTATTACAGATGTTGGTATGATGTTTACATATATAAATGCTATGTTAACGGGAGTTACAGAATTAATGGTTGCATTGATGCTCCTAGCTGTTTTACTAAAGACAAGTTTTGCCCTTACAATAGTTGCTGGCGCTGCAATTGTTATTTCTGTACTTGTAACAAACCATTTTGTCTCACAACGATTGAAGGATAATGGTATTAAAATGCGTGAACATAATACGGAACAAATAAAATGGGTGTCGCAGACAGTTGGAGGATTAAAGGGTATTTTAGTAAATAAGAGACAAAAGATTTTTGTCGATAATTTTTCACAAGCACAATATTTAGCAATGCGATGTAATGGAAATCAAGTTGTTTTATCATCGATACCAAGGAATATTGTTGAGTCGACCAGCATGATAGGGGCATTTGGCGCAATGCTGCTTGTACTACTATTAGGAGATGATGTAGCAACGATGTTGCCTGCTTTTGCGACATTTGCTGTTGCAGCTATTCGTTTGATGCCATCAGCTAATCGTATTATTTCTAGTATGAATACCATGCAATTCAATAAGAAGTCATTTGATATAGTATATCAGGTTTTGGCTGAAGAACAGGGAGAACCTAATAAGATAAAGGAGGAAACGGTAGGAGAAAGTTTTAAGTTTACATCAGAAATATGCGTAAACAATATATCATATAAGTTTGATGATACAGAAAGGTGGTTGTATAAAAATGTCAATTTGACTATTCCGTGTGGAAAATCAGTCGCATTTATAGGAACTACAGGATCGGGTAAAACAACAATGGCTGATTTGATATTGGGTTTACTGTATCCTAATAAAGGGGAAATTCTTGTCGATGGAATAGATATAAATCAACATTCATATGAATGGTCGAATATGATTGGGTATATACCACAAAATATATATTTATGTGATGATAGTATTAAAGCGAATATTGCATATGGATTGCAAGAAGAAGATATTGACGAGAATAAGGTATGGGATGTACTAAAACGTGCGCAATTAGACGAATTTGTAATGAAACTTGATAATGGATTAGAAACGGAAGTTGGTGAAGCAGGAGTACGTCTATCAGGGGGACAACGACAGCGAATAGGCATAGCACGTGCACTTTATTTTGATCCTGAATTTCTGGTTATGGATGAGGCAACTTCAGCGTTGGATAATGAAACAGAGAAGGCAATTATGGATGCGATAGACGCACTAGCTGGAGAAAAAACTTTACTTATTATTGCACATCGCTTAACAACAATAGCAAAGTGTGATATTGTATATCGAATTGAAAATGGATGTGTTATAGAGGAAACCGTGCGTCCATAAATCTAGTTGAAATTGAAAGTAATAAATATTTATTTAAAAGGGGAATATTATGGAAGTGTCTATTGTGTTAGCAACGTACAATAGTGAAAAAAGTAAAATATTGGAATCTATAGCATCTTTTGTCAGACAAAAGGATATTAAAATGGAGATACTGATTGCTGATGATGGTAGTACAGAATTTCCTAGACTAGAAATTGAAAACTTTTTTTTGAAAAAAAATTTTAAAAACTATCAAATTATCGAGAATGTCAAAAATCAAGGGACTGTGAAAAATATGATAGGGGCAGTTCGAAAGTGTCAAGGTAATTGGATATTAAGCTTTGGCCCCGGAGATTGTATTATTGGAGACGATTGTATAAGAAGGTGGATAGATTATACAGAAAATCGTCAGGTTGAAATAAGTTTTTCTGACATATTGGCCTATTCGAGAGATGAAAATGGACAACCATATCCTGTATCCGTCAAGTGTGCACCGCAGATGCCCAACAAAATTGATAATGATGATTATGAAAAAGTCATGTATCAATATTTGATTAATGGCGATTTGATTTGTGGTGTAGCATTACTTACTAAGACAGATATTTATCTGAAGTATTTAGAAAAAATTGAAAATATTGTTATATATGCCGAGGATCATTTGTTTAGATTAATGGTGCTAGAGCGAAATAGAATAGTTTATTTCCCAAAACAGACAATTTTATATGAATATGGTGAAGGTGTTTCTACATCAGGCAAAGGAGAGTGGCCTCGTTTACTTACAAATGATAAATGTGGTGTTGACACAATTATTCGAAACAATTCCACGAAAAAAATAAAAAAATATTATGAAAGAATCACAAATAAAAAGTATAAAAAATGGATGCTTTATATATTATATCCAAGACGTTTTTGGTATTTGATTTGTGTAAAAATCAAACCGAGAATGTCTGGGATAATCGATGATTCGGTATTACAAAAATACATATAGATGAAAACTTAACGTTGATAAAAGAAAGTAGCATGTGATGAAAAAAATAGAGAAAACGAATAACAGAAAAATGATTTTTATGTCAATACAAATTATTTATCAGATAATGTTGCTCCTTTTCTTTGCGAAGTATTTTATGGATCATAGCAATATTAAGATAAAAATATATTTTGGTGTTGTGTTTTTTATATTGTCATTGCTAGGATGGGGGTTGTTATATAAGATTGTGCATCAAAACAAATTTACATACAAGAAAATTTTGGTTTTAATGATGCCATTATGGACAGTGGTTTTTTCGATGATATTCCCATTTATGGCATTCCAAGATGCAGCCTACCACGTATGTCATGCAACAGGATATGCAAATATAATAAATGAGACTGCAGATGAGGGCATACGGTATGGGGATAAATGGATTTATGATTTTGATATGTATCAAATGATAAATATGGATACATATGAGGATATTTTGGAAAGTCCTATGTTTTCAGAGGAAGACGTAAAGTTTTCAATTAAAAAATTGGTCACGTACTTTTCTCGTTTTAATAAGCATTTTTTGCCGGGAGTTGGAATTGCGATAATGCGATTTTTACATATCGGACCCAAAGGCATCATGTTATTGATGGGCGTGCCATACAGTGTATTTATGTTTATTTGCGCGTTAATAGCAATGAAAATATTACCAGCGGGAAAATTACAATTGATACAATTGATGTTAGTGCCCATGCTGCTCAATTTATATACGTCGGCACAATATGATGTGCCATCTTTGGGGTTCGGATTGCTATATATTTCATTTTGTTTATATCTAGCAGAGGATGACATAAAACTGCAATTTTGGCATGTTATTATATTAATTGCAGGTGCAGGAATTTTAGTATGGGCAAAAAGTGTTACAGTGTTTTTAGCCTGTATGACTTTATGTATTCCGTGGAGAAAAAAAATTCAAACAGTAAACAGGGGAGAAGTAAGGAAGAAATGGTATAAGGTAATACTTTGTGTGGGGGGGATATGTGCGATTCCTGTTATTATTTTAGGCTTTGAATATATAAGAGCATATATGTCAGTGGCGTTTATGGAACCCGAGATATTGCAAACATGTACAGTGAGTCATTTGATACATAACCCAGTACAGTTTGTTCAAATTGTAAAGAATTCGTTCAAATCAATTTTCGTATATACTATTCCAGCGCAGATTTCATATTCATTAGGGTTTTTAAATGTATATACATCAAAAGGGTTAGCGTATTTATATTTTGCAATTATGTGTATCAGTTTATTTATAAATGTTACAAAAGAAGAATTTGTCTTGAACAAGAGAAAGCGGATAGTGACAATAGTAACAGTAGTTATTTTGTTTTTTGCAATTGGATTGGGATCATTAGCAATGTTCTACCCGGTGGATGCTGACGCGGTAGCAATTTTTGGAAGATATGCAATGGTGGCATTGTTTGTGTTTTTTTTGGGAATGGCCTCAAAACAGAAAGAATCTTTGGGAGGGTTGATTGTAATATATTTTCAGCATATTATTTTATCACTAATAATGTTGCAATCATTAGTAGTAATAGTAGGAAGATAGAACTGATTTGGATATGTATTTAAAAATACTATAGTAAGAAATGTTATTGATATACAAACACATGAAAGAGAGGAAAATATGATGAATAAAACAATAACAGCAATAGTACCTGTAAAAGCAAATAGTTCAAGATTACCAGGGAAAAATATTTTGCCATTTGGTGAATCTAATTTACTGATTCATAAAATCGAACAGTTAAAACAAGTGGAAGCGATAACAGATATTATTGTATCGTCAGATTCAGATATAATGTTAGAAATGGCAGAAAAAGCTGGCGTGAAAGCACAAAAAAGACCAGAAAAATATGCGAATGAATCCGTACCATTTGGCCAGTTTTTAGATTACCTTTGTGATGTGTTGCCAAATGAACATATTATGTGGGCTTGCGTTACATCCCCATTAGTTGAACCGTATTTGTATAGAAAAGCGATTGATATGTATTTTCAAAAATTAGAAGAGGGATATGATTCACTAATAACATTGCATCCAATGCAAAGTTTCTTTTTTGATAAAAATGGTCCAATCAATTTTGAAACTGGAATGGGACATAAAAATTCGGAATTTCTTGATCCAGTATATCATTTTTCGAATGGGATAAATCTGGCGCCAAAAGCAAAAATTGCGGAATGGCATTATAACTATGGACCTAATCCATATAAGCTAATGGTAAATAAGCGCGAAGCTGTAGACATAGACGATGTATATGATTATGTTCAAGCACTGGCTATGTATAATATGCCAGAAGAATTACCTGATTTGGGAAATATTGAGCAGGTTGAAAAGTTTATAAAAAAATTATAAGATGTTGAAAGAGTATTGTATGACACAGAATGATTTAAAGGTATTAGATTGCACACTCCGAGATGGAGGATATATTAACGATTGGAAATGGGGCTACCACAGAGCGAGAGCAATAATTCGATATTTAACCAAAGCAAAGGTTGATTTTGTAGAAGTGGGATTTCTGAGAAATGTGGTAGAATATGATGAAAATATCACAGTATGTAATACAATTGAAGAATTGAACCGTTTATTGCCTTCGGATTGTGGAAATACTGTTTTCTCAGCGATGGCAATGAGAAGCAATTATGATATTGAAAAACTAACTCCATATTCTGGAACAGGAATTGAAATGATTCGTATTACGGCTCATGAAAATGATATTCAAGAGGGACTAGAATTTGCAAAAGAGGTGAAAGCAAAGGGATATAAATTAAGTATAAACCCGATTAATATCATGGGGTACTCTGATGAACAATTACTGTGGATAATAAAACAAGTTAACGAAATACAACCATATCAGTTTTCTATTGTAGATACTTTTGGAAGTATGAAGCGTAGGGATTTGGATAGAATTGTAAGCATTGTGGATAATAATCTGAATTCAGATATACGTGTGGCGCTTCATTTGCATGAAAATATGGCTTTAAGTTGTTGCTTAGCACAACAGTTTGTTGATAAACATTTAAAACGTCCAACGGCAATAGATGCAAGCTTATTGGGGATGGGAAGAATACCAGGGAATCTGCCAATAGAATTGGTTGCAGATTACCTAAATGATTATGTAGATGCGGCATATGATATAGACTATATGATGGATGCAATTCACGATTATATAGAGCCGATAAAAGGAAAATCAAAATGGGGATACACACCAGCGTATTTTCTGTCAGCGAAGTTTAATTTACATCGTAATTATGCGGAGTATTATCTAAATAAAGGTGATTTGACACATAGAGATATAAATCATATTCTAGCAGCTTTTGATGCGCGGAAAGCAGCAGTATTCGACGAATTGTATGCAAATGAGCAATATATGGCATATAAAGAGCATAGTATTGATGATACTGATGATTTTGAAAGACTTAGATCGGAACTTAAAGGAAAAAACATATTGTTAATAGCTCCGGGAACCTCTATTGCTAAGAATCAAGCACAAATTGAAAAATACATTGACGAAAAAACCCCCTTTGTAATTTCTATCAATTTTATTCCTGAGATGTATGATGTGGATATGGCTTTTTTTAGTAATAATAGAAGATTTGAACAGGTGTCAGATAGTGCATGTACTAAAATTGTAACATCAAATATAGAAAATCAAACTGCGATGTATCGATTGAATTATAATAGATTATCTAGTTCGTTTCAGCAGGGATATAATAGCTATGTTATGCTACTAAAGTTATTAAAAGATATAGGTATTAAGATGGTAGCTGTTGCAGGAGCGGATGGATATATTGATGGACAGGAGTGCTACTATAAATCATCATTAAACAATTACATGGAGCAGGATTATAATCACAATTTACAAGTGAAAAATGCAATCAGAATGATTGGAATAGAGATTGATTATATAACAAAATCAAAGTATGAATAAAGAGGGTAGACAATGATATTAGACAATATAAAATATCTTGTAATTGATGTTGATGGAACAATGACGGATGCTGGAATATATTATGATGAGGAGGGCAATGAAAGTAAAAAGTTTTGTACCAAAGATGCAGCAGGTTTTTTTGCAGCCTATGAGGCTGGTATACAGATTGTGGTTTTGACAGGAAGAAAGTGCGCGGCGACAGAACGGCGAATGAAAGAATTGAAAGTACCTTTTCTTTATCAGGATGTTAAAGACAAGCAGTCGTTTATGAAAGAATTTATGCGAGATAAAAAAATTCAAAGAGATAATATAGGATATATTGGTGACGATTTGAATGATTATGAATCAATGAAGATGTGTTCTTTTGTTGGGTGTCCTAATGATGCATGTATAGAAGTCAAAGAACGAGCAAATTATATTAGTTCGTTGAGAGGAGGCCATGGGGCAGTACGAGATGTTATAGAATATATGCTTAGAAAACGTGGAATATGGGAACAGTGTACTCACAAAATTTATTTTCAAGGTATATAAGAAGGAAAAGTGTCTTGAGGATGTGATTTGAGGAGAAGATAGAAAAATATGGATACAATATTTCGTACATACAACTATATGTTTGGTTCGGGTATATATGTACTAATATGGTTGATTTCAATTGCATATTTATTTATACGTGAAAACAAGGGGAGAGATGCTATTATCTATCCCCTTGTTTTAGTGGTGCTCTTTTTTATGAATCCTTTTGTAATATATATTGCTGCACGTTTGTTTGGTGTAGGGGAGTACTCAAGAATAGTTTGGTGTGCGTTAGCTGATATAGTTATTGCAATTGCTGCAACAAAATTTGTGTATAGTAGACAAACATATAGAACAAAATTTTTGTCGTTCTTTATTGTATGTATGGTCTTGATTATAAGTGGTAAATCTTTATTAACAGATGAATATTTTTCGAAAGCGACTAACAGATACAAATTAAGTGATGAGACGATAGCTATATGTGAGTATTTATCTCAAAATCATCCGGAAGAAAAGATAATAGTGGATCAACAGATTTTGGTGGAAATACATCAGTATAATGCATTAATTCCAATGTATTATGGTAGATGGGATTTGACAAAATATATTGAAAAGGCGTTTGAATCGAAAAATGATATTGTGATTGAACAATATTTAGAAAAAGCAATAGCTGATGATTGCACCATAATAGTGTTGGAAAATAATGATTTCTACAATAGCGAATTAAGAAAATATGGATGGATTAAAGAAACATCTGTAGGAACATACAATATATACAAGTATATCGGCGAACGTTGGATATTAACGAATTATGCTGACGAATCAGGCAATCAAGGCATGTTTTATAACGCACTTTGATAATGACCATGTAGACGCATTCAATGAAGTATATGCAAGTCGAGAGAACGATAATATTGAAATAGAACAGATATATGTTACACCATTAGATTATGAATATTATATAGCAAATCTTAGAGAGTGGGATACACCAGAATCATATGCACGATTTTTGGAGATTACGCAAAATAGCAGTAATATTGTTGCGTTGAAAAGAGGCGAGAAATTTGAAATGTTAGGGCTTGATGTTGAAGTATTTAACGCATATGATGAGATGGTTATTGCATATGGTGGAGGTGACTTTCCAAACAATGCTTCGTTAGTGTTCAAAATTAAGGGGGATGAAGATAGTATTTTGTTCTGTGGAGACTGCCATGATGCGCCTTTAGCTAGGTATTTGATAGAATGCTATGGGAAAGACTTACAATGTGAGTATGTGCAAACGGGGTATCATGGAAATAATTCGTTTCCTACAGAATTTTATGATGTTGTAAAAACGAGGTTGGCATTTTTTGATGGACCATCTTGGTTGATGGATTCAGATGCATATACTGCGAAGGAATTAATGACGTATTTTAAAGAAAATGGAGTTGAATGTATAGATTGGTCATGTAATAAAAATGAGTTTGTATTTAAATGATGAGAAGGGAAAACTATGTTGGAACTATATAAAATTATGATGGTCTCTATATCTGTAATAATTATTCCTGCAATTGTTGGGTATGGGGCATTACGCGTTATAAAACAACCCAGTGATATGGGAAAGGATATTGTATATGGAAATATTATAATATGGGCATTATTTCAAATTATTTGTTTCCCAAGTGCTATTTTTAATATTCCTTTTTCGAATCTAAAATACATGATAGTGTGTATTGTTATAGTGATAACATGTGGAATATGTATCGGTTGTCGAGAAATATTTGGTGTATATTGTAAAAGAATAAAAAATTTTATACTAGATAAGAACCCTCTAAAATGGATAATAATCGGGATTGTAGCACTATGGATGATTTGGGAAATAGTGATGCAACATTCGGATGCTGATGACTATGAATTTGTGGCATATACTACATCCGCGATACAAGGAAATACAATATTTGGAATAAATCCCAATACAGGAATGAATGTAACTAGTTGCCCGACAAAACGAATTATTGCACCGTTTTCTATACTTATAGCCATCTATGCGGATATAATAAACGTTCATCCAGCTGTAATGAGTCACTCGGTCATGCCTGCGTTGTTGGTGGGATTAGCATATATAATTTATTACCTGTTAGGGATGGAAATATTTAAGGAAAAGAAAAATGATGTAAAAGCAAAACAAAAATGTTATATTTTCTTATTTTTTTTGTCAGTAATGCTTGTATTTGGAGGATATTCAACAAGGTCATTGGGGGCAATGTTAATTCTGCGAAGTTGGCAAGGAAAAGCAGTGCTTGCAGCAATTATGTTGCCGTTGATATTTGAGGAATTAATAGAATGCATGAAAAGTGGTGTGACATTTTCCCGTTGGTTGGTTTTGGTGACGACAATATTAGCTGCAACAGTAACATCAGCCATGACAGAAATTCTTGTTCCGCCACTTATTGGATGCTACGCTATAATATACGCTCTTAGGAAAAAAAATATTATTAATGGTGTGGTAATACTGTCGACATGCTGGCCATGTATATTATTGATTATTTTCTCGATTCTAAGATAGAGGAGAAATGCTAATGATAAAGAAATTGAAAGCGGCAATAGGGATAGTAAATACAATTGTGACAAGAATATTGTATGGAAAGATGTCTATAAGGCGAATGAAGAAAAATTTAAGAGCGCTTGGACAGGGTATTTGCGAAAAGATTCTTTTGCTCAGAAAATGAAAGAAACTAGTAAATTGGAATCCGGGAAACTGGATAGAAGCAGTATTGAAGATAGAGTTAAAAAGTTACTAGAACAACAACCAGAAAAGAAAGAATGTTTAACAGGATTATCATATCAGAGGATGATAGAACTCGAGACTTGGGATAAGTGGAAACGACATGTGGTTGGAAAATCTGATGTTCCAATCGCAAAAATGATTGAAAAAATGAATAATAGTGATTGGGTGGATCAGGGTCGTAAATATATTATTAATGGTAACATATGCCCATTCTGCCAGCATAATACTATTGACGAAAATTTGAAAACACAATTGAATGATTTTTTTGATGAGGAATATAAAAAATGTGTGCAAGAAATCAATAATAATTATATAGAGTATCAGAAAGAAAGCAATGCAATTCTGGATTCGATTCAGGAACTTCTAAAAAATGATTTGGGTGAAGATGAGAAAAGACTAATCAAACCATTGGGAGAATTGCTAAAAAGTAATATTCAAGCCAATATAATTAATATGCAGTTGAAGATAGAAAAACCTGGTCAAGAAGTTGACATCCAAAATAGTCAAAAAAACCTTGATGAGATAAATGACATTATAAAAAATATAAATGGTGCAATAAAAAAACACAATAATTTAGTTGAGAACTATGTAGAAGAAAAGAGAAAAGTGATTTCGGATGTGTGGCTGTTGTTAGTGCAGGAAAATCAAGAAATGATTGATCAATATAATAATAGAATAAACGGTTTGAAGAAGGGCGTGTATGCTTTAGAACAAAAGAAATCTCAATATGTTGAAAAATCAAGACAACTTAAAGATGAAATTGCTGAGAAAAACAAAAAAGTGACTAGTGTACAGCCAGCTGTAGATGAAATTAATAGACTTTTACATAACTATGGGTTTAATAATTTCTCTATCTGTCCGTCTACAGAAAAAGCTAATCATTATCAGATAAAAAGACCAGATGAAACTTTAGCAGAGCAAACATTGAGCGAAGGTGAAGTTACATTTATAACATTTTTATATTATTTACAATGGATTAAAGGGAGCCAAAACGAACAGGATGTTACACAGGACAGAATTATAGTAATTGATGATCCAATCTCTAGTTTAGATAGTAATGTATTATTTGTAGTTAGTACGTTGCTTAAAGATGTTATTAATAAAGTTTTGACTAATGATACAAATATAAAGCAGGTGTTTGTTTTAACACATAATGTGTATTTTCATAAAGAGTTATCTTTTAGAGGTAATGGAAAAGAAGGTAATAAGAATATACATTATTGGATTTTGAGGAAAAAGAATGAAATTACAAATCTTCAATACTATGGACAGGAAAATCCAATTTCTTCTTCGTATGAGCTGTTATGGAAAGAATTAAAAGAAGCACAGAAGAACTCGTGTATGACCATACAGAATGTCATGAGAAGAATAATTGAGAACTATTTCAAATTACTAGGTAAATATAGTGATGAAAATATAATACAAGAATTTGATGACTATGAGAACCAAGAAATCTGCAGGTCGCTACTATCGTGGGTGAATGATGGATCTCATTGTATACCAGATGATTTGTATGTTGAAAGAAGTGATGACATGCTAGAACGCTATATGGCGGTCTTTAAGGCGATTTTTAAATATACTAACCATATTGAGCATTATAATATGATGATGGGGATTAATAATCAAGAAGAATAATAGTCAGGTTGTATAGTAGAGAACATGCTGACACTGTATTATTGCGAGAGTGCTAAAGTGGATGACCTGCGGAATTTTTGTTATGAAAATAGGACGCGAAGATTATGGCGTCCTATTTTGTTTTTGTGTGCGGTGCAATAGGACAAATCTTATATAATGAAAATAAATTAAATTGGAAAGAAACATAAATACTCATTGTACAAGAAAAGGAGAGATAAAATGTTATTGGAATATCTTAGAATGCGAAAGCAAAAATTAGAGGAAATGAATGAAATTGTCAAACATATTGAACAAAAAGTAGAAAATAATGCGATGGCTATTAGCCAGTTAGAAAAAAACGTTGGAAGTATAAAAAATGAACTGGAACCAGTCTGTAAACATGTTGAAAAAGAAGCAGAGACTGAAAGAGAGATGGAGAATTCCTTATGGAATGTTATGCTGAAAAAGGGAGTACAATTGTTCCTTTTCGCAGGAACAGCAGTTAGTTCATGGATAGGTATTGATGCATATTTGAAGCCGGAAAAATATACAGATGTTGTTTTGAATTATGTTAGTATTTATGTGGTGTTGGGAATGACGGTTATATTTTTTGTTTTAGAGATAGAACTTCTAGGAGATATATTCATACGTGATCGACAAAAAGTGGGAGATTTTTCGTTGTTACAGCAGGGCTTTATTGTTTCTAGGGTGGTCACAAAAATACAAAATATAAAATTACATACACCGCATAAAATACACAAAGGCTGTTTAGAAAAAAAGGTGATTTGCGAAGAAAAGAGAAAAAGAATAGCATTTTTTAAGAAAGAAATTGTATGTATTATAGCATGGCTTGTCATCGGTCATTTTATCTGTCAACTGATCATTTGTGTCTATGTCATGTTGAAAGCACAGAAGTATTTAGGATGGATTACGATAGGGCTCTTGTCTTATGTGTTACAGGGGGTTATTATTGATATGAGAAGCCAAATCCTAAAGGGAGACTATACGTATATTTATAATATGGCAGCGTTTATCATAGCGTTTGTATCACTTTTAATTGCGTTGAAACCAACATTGATTCAGTGGGTACAGATGCTATATTTGCAATAGATATATGGATATGCAAAAAGGAGTATAGAAGAAAAATTATAAATCAACAATACCTAGTTAATTCACTACTAAAAACATGGGCATGCGGAATTTAAATAAAAATTTAGGGGTCAATCCTATAATATGCGCATATTTGATAATTAAACATAAGGTATGATATAGTATACAAGACGGTTGAGGTTTCTTTTATCGTTAGTTTTGACAATGAACAATGTAGAAGGCTCAACCGTTTTTTATCGTATAGATATTAGAGCAATTACGACTTTACAATATTTCGACAAGCATACAATGATACCACGTTACAAAGGAGTGACCATGAAGAAAAACCGTATTATATTTACCCTGATACTATCTGTGAGCATGCTTATAAATGCAAGCTTATGCACGTTGGCAGAGAGTGGAAATGCGGCAGCAAATCAAGACAATGCCACAGATTCTAATTTTACCAATTTAATTGTATTTGCCAGATTTGCAGATGAAAGTGAATTCGTAGATGATGTATACGAAGGTGTGCCAGTAAGACAAATCATAGACAATTCCTATAACACAGCCACATACTCGGTGGGTGATTTTTATCACAATGCATCTGCAGGTAAATTGCGGATGAATAGTGTGTATCTGTATAAGGACAATGGTTCTGTGCAGCTGCCACATGAGCGAGGATACTATGCTTCTTATAGCGCAGAAAACCAGATTGGTTATAAGACATCACAGGAAAAGGCTGCGCGTAAGTATAAATTATGTATGGATTGGTCGGATGCCGTAAATGATGCTATAAAAGCAGGAAATTCCATTACGAACTATGATGGCTCTAAAATATATGATTATAAAGATCTGGATAAAAATGGTGATGGCGAAATAGATTCCATTACGGTTATTTATAAGAATACAACGCAGAATATCTCTGTGCAACGGTCGGATCCATTGTGGAACTACAAAGATTATGGAGATTACGTTGAGATTTCGCTGGAAAATGGAAAACAGTTGAAAAGTAGAAATTACGTGCAGCTGACGAATACATATGATTATTTATATCAAGCACAGGACAATAAACCAATCGTATCACTCAAAGCACCAATTCATGAAATGGGCCATATCTTTGGTTTGCTAGATTTGTATAGTACGTCAAATGTATCACCTGTTTATTATATGTCTACCATGTCAAATGCTATTTCACCGGTTCCGCAGGGAATTTCTATAAAGGAAAAGGAAGCATTAGGCTGGACAGACAGTCATACCCTTCAAGAAATTACGCAGACAGGGGATTATACATTAAATGTAAGCGGAACAAATGGCACACAGAATTGCGTTGGATATAAGGTGGATCTTCCAAACCGGAATAAGACGTTGTATTTGGAATATCGAAATTTCTCTGCTGATGGAAGTAAATATGATACACAGAGTAAGACAATAACAGATTCCAAAGGACAAAAAGTCAACGGGATGAATATAAATTCTGGCTTGGTATGCTACCTTGCAAATTCGGATATACGATTTCCAAGCAATATGAATGGCAAACCGGGAAATTGGGCTTTGGAGGTGTTAGGAGGGAAGGCATCCACAAAGTCAGATGCGGCTGTCGGATTGAATCAGACGCTTGAGATTGTAGATGGAATCAGTGTATGCGTTACAGCTATGGATAATAATACGCTGACCTTTCATATAGAAGGGGATTTTGCGCAGCATCAGCACTCTGGTGGAGTGGCATCCTGCAGAGCAAAGGCAGTATGCGACGTCTGTTGTAAGGAATATGGCGAGTTTGATTCGACACGCCATCTACATACAGAGCGACGTGGCGTCAAAGAAGCGACGCAGCAGGAATATGGATTTACAGGAGACTTGTATTGTAAGGACTGTAATACATTGTTAGAAACAGGAAAGGTGATTGATAAATTACCGGTCACACCACAACCGGTAGAACCGACACCTGGGGAAAAGCCGGAAATAAAACCAGAGACAACAACGCCGCCTGTTATGCTTGAGGGTGAGCAATCTGTGGTCATAAGGAATGCAGAGGAAGATGTGGTTGCAGAGTTTCGTTCCAGTGCACCACTGGAGACTTTCTTAAGAGCGGAAGTGGATGATGTGGTATTGACACAGGGGAGAGATTATACGGTGCGATCTGGAAGTACGATTGTTACTTTATCGCCAACGTTTATTATGAGTCTTTCAGAGGGAGCGCATCATATAGCTGTCATTTCGACAGGAGGAACAGCTAGTGCAGGCTTTTCTGTTATAGCGAAGACTTCTTTAGCGGGAAGTGGTACACCAGTACAGAAACCATCAGTGAATGAAAATCAGTCGGGCGTGATAACAGACCAGATTACTGGTTCATTAGATGGTACAGAAGCAGATGGGACTATGGGAAGCGTGAAGCAAGTTGGTGATCAGCATACGAGTGCGAAGTCCCCACAATGTGGAGAAAAACGTGGAGTGATACAAAGGATTGTCAGCGCTCTAAGGAAGCTACAGCTACTTGTTTTTGTTTGAAAGAAAAATTGTACATTATAACATATAATCTATGTGCGTTTGAAAATAGGTTTACAGCCATGCTCGAAGCCGTCTCATTGTATTATGGGGCGGCTTTTGTTATAATAATAAATAGTTATGTTGAAAGAGGTAAGACATGTTTAACTTTAATCAGAATATTTCTAGTAAAAAATATAAGCTTTTGGTTATTACGATACTGATAGGTATTATGTTATGTACGATGGTAAAGGTACTGCGTCATCCTGTTCTTGACATAGCAGGAACAAATATAGGAGGATACAGTCTATCATTTTTAAAGCCAATTACGATAATTTTGTTTGGATTCTTAATTGGTGGCTTTATTCTGTTATGTTGTTGGATAAAAAATCTTAAAGTAGAACAGATATTTTTGCTTATGGGGATAATATTTGGCATATTATATATGGTTGTTTTGCCACCATTTACGACACCAGATGAGGCGGTACACGTGGATACTACTTACTATTATTCCAGCAAAATTTTAGGTCAGCAAGCGGTTGATGAGAATGGATATGTACTGTATCGCAGTGATGATGCCTTATATAATCATGATGAACAACATATACCTACGGCACAATCTTATGCAATTTTATATCATAATCTGTTTAAAATGGATCACAGTGACGGAACAGTGAATTTCCTGCGTGCCCCCTTATCGGTTTCTGCAATAGCGTATGTGCCTCAGATTATAGGTGTGACATTGGCTCGATTATTTCACCTTGGGACTATACAGATGCTTTTATGGGGCAGAATGATTGCAATGGCGTTCTATCTGCTATGCCTCTATTGGGCGATAAAGATAGCACCAATAGGAAAGGAATTACTTATGGTAGTTGCCCTGATGCCAACCACCTTGCAGATGGCGGTTTCTTTTTCTTATGATTCTACCGTACTGGCACTTTGTTTCCTATACACGGGAGTTCTATTGTATTTGACTCTAGAAGCAAAGAACGTGACATGGCATCATATTGTCTTGTTGGCGCTTTTGTTTGCATGGGCGGCACCGGGGAAGTTAGTGTATATTTGTTTGGCATTTACCCTGCTTATTATTCCGGTAGAAAAATTTACGAACAGATATTTTAAATATTTGGCTATCGCAGTGATTGTTTTGGCAGGAGCAGTGGTGATATTACTTACGCGTTTTCAGACGGTGGTGGCGATTGGTGCTAGTGACGGTGGAATGATTGCTGAGCAAACAACATATAGCTTGAGTTATCTACTGCACAACCCATCTAAAATCCTAGCGGTTCTTTATGGTACGATTATAGGGCAAGGAACATATTATTTGGAGACCATGATAGGACAGTATCTTGGCTGGCTGGAAATTATTTTACCTGGATATATTGTATATGGTTTCTACACATTAATTGTTCTTTCGGCTATTCGTAAAGTTTCGGAAGAACATGTGCTATCCGCGGGACAAAGATTGTGGATTTTTCTGGTAATTGCAGGTGTGTCAGTTTTAGTTGGCGCTGCATTATTATTTGATTGGACACCGATTGACTCTAACTATGTATATGGCGTGCAGGGAAGATATTTCCTGCCGATGTTGCCATTGCTGATGATTTTATGTAAAAATTATCAGATTGAAATGAAGGAAAGTATGACAAGATATATTGCGGTAGCTCTCTATGTATTGCAATATTTGACCGTATATCATGTGTATGTAACAATTATCGGAAGGTAGGGTATATGAATAACATATTATTGATCATTCCAGCCTATAATGAGGCTGAGAATATTGAACGTGTCGTAGACAATCTAATAGAGAATTATCCGCAATTTGACTATGTAGTAATTAACGACGGAAGCCGCGATGACACGCGTAAGATTTTGCATAATAGGGGTTACAATTATTTGGATTTGCCTGTAAATACCGGGCTTGCAGGAGCCTTTCGTTGTGGTGTTCGCTATGCAAACGCAAAAGGATATGATTACGTTGTGCAGTTTGATGGAGATGGGCAGCATAGACCGGAATCGGTAGAAAAGATGCTTGCAAAAATGAAGGAATCTGATGCAGATATTGTGATTGGCTCACGTTTTTGTGAAAAGGAAAAAGATCATAGTGCCCGCATGATAGGAAGCAGACTAATTACATCTCTCATTCGTATGCGTACGCACCAGACAATTACAGACCCGACTTCTGGACTACGCATGTACAATAAACGCATGATTAAGCTGGTAGGATATGATGTGGCATATACACCGGAGCCGGATACTCTTGCCTATTTGATTGGAAGTGGAGCAAAAGTGGAGGAAGTACAGGTGGAGATGGACGAGCGTTTGTTTGGGACAAGTTATCTGAATGTATGGAATTCCATCAAGTATATGGCAACAGTTGTAATGAATATTACAGTGTTGCAATGGGTTCGTAAAAAGGAGGAATTGTAATGTCGGTAGCTCTTAGAGTGTTATTGCTTATTGGCGCAGTTGCCATGTTTATGTTCGTAATCAAGTCTATTCGAAAGTCACGAATTCAGATGAAGGATGCGCTTGTATGGATGATTATTGCAGTTCTAATTGCGATTTTTGGAGTTTTCCCTGGTGTTCCTATGTGGATTGCATATGCAATCGGGATTGAATCCGCTGCAAATATGGTATTTTTGATTTTTATTGCTATTTTATTAATGTGTATTTTTTCTTTGGCATTACGTGTATCTATGTTAGAAGATAAATGTACAACATTGGCAGGAGAGATTGCAATTCGAACAAAGAAGGATGATGGGGAAATAGATAAGGAAGAATAGAAGCATGATAGAAAAGCAACCAGCCATTTCTGTAATTATGTCAACATATCATGAAGAGGAATTTTTTTTGCGTAAAGCAATAGAGTCCGTATTAACACAGACTTTTACGGATTTTGAATTTTTAATTGCCGTGGATGATCCTCAAAATGATGCATTAATTGACATACTAAAAGAATATGCAAGTAGGGATCAAAGAGTCAGATTGCACATAAATAAAGAAAATATAGGATTGTCAGCCTCTTTAAATGTTTTGCTGGAAGAAGCAACGGGTGAATATATCGCGCGTATGGATGCGGATGATATATCTATGCCGGAACGCCTGGAAAAGCAGATTGCGTACATGAAAAAGACACAGGCAGATATGATTTCTTGCGATGTGGATGTCATTGATGAACATGATAATACGATTCAGAAAATGACAAATTTACCATCAACAGATGCTAAGATCAAAAAGAAGCTATGTATTAATAATTGTATGCCGCATCCGGGCTGGATGGTACGTGCCGAGGTATATCACACACTAGAAGGATATCGTGCAACACCTTATTGCGAAGACTATGAGTTTTTGCTACGTGCAAGAAATTATGGTTATACATTGGGAAATCTCAACGAGGAATTGCTTCGCTATCGTATGACAAATATTAGTATTTCCAGATCAAATTTATATCGCCAATATCTTGCAATGAAATATTGTCAGAGTAAATATATTAAAGGGCAAAAGTGGGAGTGGGAAGAGTATCTAAAGGCTCATTTTGATGAAGAAGAACAGACACGTTATAACAAGAGTGCGAATCTTTTTACGGAAGGGTTGTCTGCTTTAAGACAACATCGCCTTGGTAGTGCATTTGTGTGCTTATGGCGTGCGTTTTGGGGATCAGCTTGTTATCGGGATAAAATGATAAAATACCTGAAGCAGGTATTATAGTTGGTGGAAGGATGGTTTGTAATATGGTGATATTACATATATGTGCAGTGGAAAATAAAATGTCTAATGGTGCGACGGTAGCTGCACTAAACCACATCAATGAACAAGCAAAAACAGGTCAAGCCCATATCATGGCCTGCCATGTGAAAAACGAGACTTTGCCATGGGATGACGCTGTGGAAGTGGTAGCTTATGATGCGTTACAGGATGTGCTTGCCCAGGTGGAGTTGGTAATATTTCACGAAATATATTATGTCCCCTTTTTTCAGATAGGGAAGCTTTTGCGCAAGGAAAACATACCATATGTCATTGTGGCACATGGGGGATTGACAGAAGGTGCGCAGAGTCAGCGACGGTTACCAAAAACAGTTGTAAATATAGGATGGGCGAAAGCTTTTATCTGCGGAGCAAAAGCAATTCATTTTCTGTCGCAAAGGGAATATGCTACTTCGGTGCAATGGAATAAGCATTACTTTATATCACCGAATGGTGTGCATATGCCGCAGGAACAAAAGCGGTATGTTGAGATAAAAGAAAATCTGCGCTTCTTATATATTGGGCGCATCAATTTGTTTTATAAGGGACTCGATATTTTGTGTCAGGCTTGTGGCGAAATTGCGCAGAAGATGCGAGAACATCAGATGAAAATCAGTATACATGGTCCGCAAGAAGGAGAAGACTATCACACTTTACTTAGATTGATTCAGGAGAATCACATAGAAGATATTATAGAAGTGTCAGATGGTGTATTTGGGCAGGAGAAAATACAAACGCTGCTTTCGGCAGACGCGTTTATACAGCCATCACGTTCGGAAGGACAACCGATGGGGATATTAGATGCTATGTCGGTAGGACTTCCTGTGATTGTGACACCGGGAACAAGCTTTGATGAGATTGTTGAAGAAAGACAATGCGGTTGGACAACCGTTGCAGATAGTCATGAACTTGCAAAGACAATATTGCAAGTATATGAAGAACGGAATCTATTAGCAGAAAAATCGGCTCGTGCAAGAGTATGTGTAGAAGAATTGTTCCAATGGGAAAATGTGGCAAAACAGACCATTGGACAATATGAAAATTTGTTAAATGAGAGATAGCAGTATGGGAAAGAAAACAATAGCAGTCATTATGACGGCTTATAATGAGCAAATAGAATGGTTTCAAAAAGCAATAGAATCGGTGTTGAATCAGACATATAGAGACATTCATTTATATGTGCTATTGGATAACCCAGATAATGATATATTATGGCAATTGATGGAACAATATGCGAGAGAGGATAGACGTGTAAGCATATACCAGAATGAAAAAAATCTGGGGTTAGTCTCTAGTCTGAACAGGCTACTTGGATATGTGACAGAAGAGTATGTTGCACGCATGGATGCAGATGATATATGTTACGATAATCGGTTCGAGCAGGAAATGAATTTCTTAGAACAACATCAGTTGGATTTTGTGATGTCAGGGATTGATTTTATCCGTGGTGATATTATAGAACCTGGTCCAGAGGTACCAACACTTCTATTGGATTTATTTGCAGAGAGTGAAAAATATGGAAATCATGCAACACATCCAACGTGGTTGCTGAAGAAAGAAGTATATGAAGAGTTAAATGGGTATCGAGAAGTGCGATATTGCGAAGATTTGGATTTTGTTTTGCGTGCCATTCAAGCAGAATTTCGTTTGGGGCGTATGCAGGAAATATTGTTGCATTATCGTATGCGAGAGACAGGAATATCGTGTTCATATGCTTATGAACAGTATGAAAAAGCGGCGTTTTTGCGACAGAGTTATTGCGTAGGCAAAAGAATTGATGAAATTGTACCAGACGAGTTGAATGATAGAAAAGATTTTTCGAACGAATGGAAAAAGAAAGAGTTTCAAGAGACGAAAGCAAGTATTGATACTTTTGCAGCGTTGTTATATCAGAGAAAATATTGCTCATGTTTGTTGAGAGCATGCAAAGGAATTTTTGGAAATAAGTTGTATCGCCAAATCTTTATAGATACTGTAAAAAATAATCGTAAAATGACAAAGTTATTTAGAAAAGCGAGAGAAGTATGATTTACTTAGAATTAGAAGGAAGAATTGGAAATCAATTATTTATGTATGCGGCGGCAAGGACATTACAACTGCGAAGCCCGGGCAACCCAGAAATAGTGATAGATGATAGCCGTGTGAAAAAATTGCATTGGGAGGATTCTTTACCCTTTTATGATTTGCCAGGGATTGCGCAATATGTGGATGATCGTTCGGTATTAAAGAAGGCAGGTCTTTGGAGAGCGGAAAGAGCTATTTTTAATCATCGTCACATCGGAACCAGAGTATATCCGACATTTCGGAGTCGATATGAATATGAATTAAGAAATAAAGAAAAGTTTTTAAAACAGGGATTGATTCGTTGTGAGAATGGTTATATTCCTTTGCCATCGCAAGTCGATAAAAATGTATATATGAGCGGATTCTTTCAGTCTCCAAAATATTTTGAGGAAAATCAGAATGAGATACGTGAGTTGTTTCGAGTAGAAAAACAGGTGGATGCATCGAATTATCCTGGGTTAAGTGAAATAAAAGAGCGAAATTCTGTATGCATTAGCATCAAAGTGGAACACAATGTCGGCAGTAAGATGTATGATGTATGTACAAAAGAATATTGGGAGAAAGCAATCGCATACATCATAGAGCATGTAGAAAATCCCGTATTCTTTATCTGTTCTGATAATGTACCATATGTATTAGAACATTTTATTGATGCAGACAAGTATGACGTTGTATTACAGAGTAGGGAATATCCTGTGCATATTTCATTAGGTGTTATGGCACAATGTAAGCATTTTATTATCGGAAATACTTCATTTGGATGGTGGGCACAGTATCTGTCGAAAAACCCGGATAAGATTGTTGTGACACCATCGAGATGGTATGGTATAGATGTGCCATGTGATTTATATATGGATAATTGGACGTCAATTGAAGTGTAAAGCTGGAAGGAGATAAGATATGAGAGTACTTGTAACAGGTGCAAACGGGTATCTGGGTGCCGGGGTAGTGAAACAATTGTTAGATGATGGCATCGATGTTGTGGCAACAGATTTTAAAGATGAATATATTGATCAGAGGGCGGATATTCGCTTGGCTGATTTATTTGCCTTGGAAGATCCATATACATTCTTTGGAGAACCAGATGTAGTGCTACACATGGCATGGCGTGATGGATTTAAACATGCGTCGATCAATCACATCAATGATTTACCATTACATTATGCTTTTTTATCTAAAATAATGCAGAAAAATGTAAAGCGCGTATGTGCACTTGGAAGTATGCATGAAATAGGCTTTTTTGAGGGAAGTATTGATGAAAATACGCCATGTAGACCACAAAGCTTATATGGTATCAGTAAAAACGCATTACGTGAGGCACTTGCGTTATTAGCAAAGGAACGTGAGATAGATTTTCAGTGGATACGTGGATTTTATATTGTAGGAACAAGTGCACATGGATGCTCTATTTTTGCCAAAATTGTGCAGGCAGCACAAGAAGGAAAGCATGAGTTCCCATTTACTATGGGGTTAAATCAATTCGACTTTACAGATTATGATTTGTTCTGTGAACAGGTAGCTGCTGTTGTGGAACAGGATGAGGTGCTAGGAGTAATCAATTGTTGTTCCGGTCGTCCGATGTCATTGGCACAACGCGTGGAAGCATTTATCAAAGAAAATGGATTCGATATGAAGTTACTGTATGGGCAGTTCCCAGATCGACCATATGATTCTAAGGCAATTTGGGGAAATGATGAGAAAATCGCATCTATTATGGAGAAAAGAGGATAGTTAGCATGCTATTTGATTTATATTGCAATCATATTTATGGAAAAACACCATGGTACTATAAGCAGTTTGCCCAAATTGGTGAAGGCTCAAGAGTGTGGTATCCATGTGTGACAAATCGAAATACCAGAGCGTCTATGTTTTTGGGAAAAGGTGCGCAAATTTTGCAGAATTCACGCATTTGGTGTTATGAACAGGAAAATCTGCCAAAACCTAAAATCAAGATAGGTGATCATTGTTATCTGGGATATCATCTAAGTATTTTGGCTGGTGCGGATGTAACGATTGATGACTGGGTTTTGATGGCAAGTGATATCTTAATCACAACGGAGTCTCATGGTATGGATCCGGAAAATGAAGTATATTATATGGACCAGCCGCTTACGGTAGCGCCGGTACATATTAAGTCAGGATGTTGGATTGGGGAAAAAGCGGTGATTATGCCGGGAGTCACAATAGGAAAGAAATGTATCATTGGTGCGGGAAGTATTGTGACAAAAGATATTCCAGATTATAGTATTGCCGTGGGAAATCCTGCAAAAGTAATTAAGCAATATGATTTTGAAAAACACGAATGGGTACGAGTATAGAGTGGAAATAAATTATGAGTAAAAAGCAGACGATCGGAATTTTATATATAGCAACAGGACCATATATTGCTTTTTGGAATCGATTTTTTGATACATTTGAGCAGTATTTTTTACCGAATATAGAAAAACATTATATTATTTTTACGGATGCAGAAGAATTTTATGAGAGCACAAATGAGCGTGTGCATGTCAAATATTTAAAAAGTGAACCATGGCCACTTCCAACGCTGCTGAAGTTTCATACGTTCTTGGAATATCGGGATGAGTTGGCTCAGTATGATTATCTTTATCAATCAAATGCAAATATTATATGCTTAAAGGAAGTAAAAGAAGAAGAATTTTTACCAAGAAAAGAGAAGGGCGAAATTCTGATGTTTACGTTGCATCCAGGATACTATAAAAAATCAAAAATACTTTATCCATACGATCGTAATCGTAAATCTTTAGCGTATGTGCCATATAATTGTGGCGATACTTTTGTTTTTGGCGCGATGAATGGTGGAACTGCAGAAGGGTATCTCAATTTTATACAGAATATGGATGCGCGCATTGTAGAGGATTTAAAGAAAGGTGTTATTGCAAAGTGGCATGATGAATCCCATATCAATCATGATATTATTGGAAGAAATGATTATCGCCTTCTTCCATCAGCATTTTGTTATCCGGTAGGATTTGACATCCCTGGCGATAAAATCATTACCGGTGTAGAAAAGAAAACAGTATTTGACGTGGATTCTTTTAAGGGGGTATATCATGAGGAAGAACAGGGAGTGCGATATCAATTAAGAAGAATTGGTCGAGGCTTGCGATATTATCTTATTCCGTGTTTGGGATTGGTGTGTGATGGGATTTTGCGAAGAAAACCGAATTAGGAGCATATAGATGAGATCAGAAAAATCAATTAAAAACGTGTTGGTTACCTGGATGGGACTTTTGTTTGTCTCATTAGGGGGATTTGTTGTCCGTATTGTGCTGGCACGGGTGATGGCAGAAGAATATCTTGGCTTGAATGGTTTGTTTGGAAATATTATTTCTGTTTTATCATTGGCAGAATTGGGGGTAGGGCCAGCGATAACCTTTAGTCTTTATCGACCAATTGCTGAGAATGATACAAAACAAATCACAGCGCTTATGCGGTTGTATCGCAAATTTTATATTTGTGTTGGTGTGTTTGTGCTGGCAGTGGGAACAGCATTGACACCATTTTTGCCATATCTGATAAAGGATATGCCTCAGAATGTGACTCATATCTATTTTATATATTTTCTTTACGTATTAAATTCAAGCCTATCATACTTTTATTCATATAAGATTGTTTATGTTAGCGCAAATCAAAACTACTATTTGTATTCTTTGAATCATGCAATTTGCTACGTATGTATGTATATAGTGCAAATAGTTATTTTGCTTCTTACAAAGAATTTTATTGTATTTTATGCGATTCAAGTACTTACAACAGCACTAGAAAATCTAAATATTTCTCGGATAGCTGACAAGCGTTATCCCATACTGAAATCTCGCGAAAAATATGATTTGCCAGAGGAAACGGTTAAGACCATCAAGACAAACGTATTTGCAGCAATTGGGCATAATATAGGAAATGTAGTCTTGAATTCTACGGATAACATTATCATTTCAAAATTTGTCGGATTGATTGAGACAGGAATGTATTCAAATTATTTATTGATTACATCCACAGTGAATATGTTTTTGAATCAAGCTTTTTCAGCGATTATTTCAAGTGTTGGAAATTTGGCTGTAGAGGGCACGGAGAAACAAAAAGAGGACAGCTTTTATTTAGTGTATTTTGTTAATTTTTGGATTTATAATTTTGCAGCAACTGCAATCTTAGTGTTGGCATCACCTTTTGTTGCGATTGCATTTGGAAATAACTATGTACTAGCCTTACCAATCGTGATAATGATTAGTTTAAATTTTTATGCAACTGGGATGAGACAGACTTGCATTACATTCAAATCGGCATATGGTATTTTAATACAAGATGTGCATAAGGCGTATATCGAGGCTATTGTAAATCTTGTGATATCTATTGTATTGGTTCAAAAATTGGGGATATTTGGCGTGCTATTAGGAACATTAATAAGTAATTATGCCGTCGCATTTTGGATAGAACCAAAAGTGTTATTTAAATATGGATTAAAGAAAAAACCAACAAAATATTTTGGGATTTATACATTATTTATGCTAACATATCTTTCGGGTGCGACAATTACATATTGGTGCGCCAGCCATGTGATGGTGAGCGGGTTGTTAGGCTTTGTAATAGATATTTTGCTTGTTCTCTTGATTCCAAATATTCTTGTATGTTTGGTATGGCATAAAAGCGAACCGTACCAACAACTAATGCATACGGTAAAAGTGGTAATAGAGAAAAAATTGGGGAGATCATAGAGTGTGAATTACAAAAGAAATATATGCATTTTGCTGTGCGGTAGATTTCGTACGACAATATATATTTGTAAGAATCTTTTCAATGATGAAAGGAAGTAAGGATAATGGATAAAATAGCAGTATTAATACCTTGTTATAACGAAAGTAAGACAATTGAAAAAGTAGTGAAGGATTTTAAAGAAGCTTTACCGGAAGCTACAATATATGTATTTGATAATAACTCATCGGATGGTACAGATGAAATTGCGCGTAAAGCTGGCGCAATTGTAAAGTATGAATACCAGCAAGGCAAGGGCAATGTCATACGTCGTATGTTCCGTGAGATTGATGCAGAGTGTTATATTATGACAGATGGGGATGATACCTACCCGGCAGAAAGTGCCAGAGAGATGGCAGACTGTGTATTACATCGTCATGCGGATATGGTTGTTGGAGATCGCCTTTCTTCCACATATTTTGAGGAAAACAAGAGACCTTTCCACAATTTTGGCAATTCCATTGTGCGCAGTTCCATCAACAGTCTGTTCCATACGAATATCAAGGATATTATGACAGGATATCGTGCATTTAGTTATCAGTTTGTTAAGACGTTCCCAGTGTTATCCCAGGGATTTGAAATTGAGACAGAGATGAGCATTCATGCAGCAGACAAGAATATGTTTGTAGAGAATGTAATCATTGAATATAGAGACAGACCGGAGGGCAGCGAGTCCAAGCTGAATACATATAGTGACGGCTTTAAGGTGCTTCGTACCATTGCGAGCCTGTTTCGTACCTATAAGCCAATGGCATTTTTTGGTGCTATTGCAACAATTTTATTGGCACTTGGTATTGGATTTATGATACCGGTTTTGATAGAATTTAATCAGACAGGTCTTGTCGCGAGATTCCCAACCCTGATTGTATGTGGTTTCGTGATCTTAGCTGCGATGATATCTTTTTTTGCAGGCTTACAGTTGCAGACGATTACAAGAAAGAACCGACAGGATTTTGAGATGGAATTACAGCATGTTCATTATGAGTATGAACACTTAGATAAGTAAATCTTGCTTTTCGGCGAAGAATGTTACAGAATAGTAGTATCAGGTGAATGAGAATAGATAATAGGAAGGTGTAAATCATGGGAAAAATAACAGTAACAGAGGATTGTAACGGAATCAAAGGATTGAAGGTGATTGAGCCAACAACATTTGGCGATGCTCGAGGATACTTCATGGAGACATACAACTACAATGATTTTGCAGCAGCAGGGATTGACTGTCAGTTTGTACAGGACAACCAGTCTGCATCCAAAAAGGGTGTACTTCGTGGATTGCATTTCCAGATTAATTATCCACAGGATAAGTTAGTACGCGTAATCAATGGCGAAGTGTTTGATGTTGCAGTGGATTTGCGCGAAGGCTCTGAGACTTTTGGCAAGTGGTATGGTGTGACATTGACAGCAGAGAACAAAAAGCAGTTTTTTATTCCAAAGGGATTTGCACATGGATTTATTGTGCTTTCGGATTATGCGGAGTTCTGCTACAAGGTTACCGATTTCTATCATCCAAACGATGAGGGTGGTCTGATGTGGAATGATCCGGATATCGGCGTAGAATGGCCAATGCCGGAAGGAATGACGGCAGAGGATTTGATTCTTTCTGACAAGGATAAAGTGAATTCCAGCTATAAGGATTATATTGCAAGTAAATAATATAAGATAGAGATTGTCTGAGCCAGCCCTATGGGGCTGGCTTTTTTGCGCGAAAAACCAAGGCATTCGCGCAAAAAATATTCAGAATCAATAAAGATACGATAATGTCCTCTTGAGTGATAAATAAGGAGGGCAACGAAAATGAATATGTTTAATGTAATTGAACAGTGGCTGAAAAGTTTAGGTCATCGTTAAAAGCATGATAACCCCTTTTGTCTTTTTTTGATTTTACGTTATAATTAAGAAAAAATAAAAGGGGTCAAAGGATGAAGATTGTCTATCTACTATTAAGTGATTTTGAATATATTGGTCTGTTACTCATGATGTTATCACTGATTTCAGACGTAAAAATAACGGGAGACATAAGAAAATGGATAGGTGTGAGCACTTTCATGGCAGTTGTGGTTGTGGGAAGTGCATATATCTACAATGTGAATATCATTTTCTTCCTGTTCCTGATGCTATTGGTCGTGGTGATAGGAGTATGCATTGAAAATTTCAAGTGGGGGATGTTAATAGATGTAGTGCTGTCTGTGATACTGATAAGCATTTCGACACAACTGTTGAAGATGATTGTATTTGTTGCCTTGGCATGGGGCGACATAACCATTTCCGATGATTGGGCGAGTGTGGTGGCGCAGCTTGTGTTGCTGTTGATTATGATAGCCCTATATCGGCATATACAAGAACAGTATCCGGCGGAGCTGAAAAACATTCCATTGAAATATCTTGCCATTTTTATGGTTGTATTAGCAGCGGATTGCATCAGCCTAACGTATTGGGGAGAATATATCTTAGAAAATCCGCAGAACAATGATATGAGATTGTGCCTGGCGACGTATGTTCTGATGGGAATAGGTGTTTTTGTGCAATTAGGACTCTTGATTGCACTGTATTTTTCGAGAAATGCTTATCGTACGCAACAGGCAATGGCAAAACGCTATCTGGAAGAACAGGTAGCACATTACAAATATTTGAGCGAGCGCGAACAGAATACGAGAAGATTCCGTCATGATTTTAAATCGCATATGGCGATGGCAAAGCAATTATATCTGGATGGCAAACAAGAAGAGTTTGAAACGTATTTTCGCGAGATGACGGAGCGGATCGCAACGTTTGGAAATCGTGTGACGGTGAATAATGATATCGCAGATGCCATCATAAACCGCTATTATGATGAGGCGGAGCAAAATGGCATTATGATGGAAGTAGAGGGGCATTTCCCGGGAGTATGTTATATTTCGGCTTATGATTTGTGTACGGTGCTCTCGAATCTGCTTGGCAATGCGATTGATGCAGAAAAGGAAGCAGGCGGAAAGACGATATACTGTGGTGTGCGTTATGATGAAACGCAGATTTTTATCGTTGTAAAAAATGATTATGTAAATACAATAAAACAAACGGACAATCGGTTTTTGTCGACGAAAGGAGGCTTGCAACA
Organism: uncultured Lachnospiraceae bacterium; assembly: GCA_934352055.1. Classification (GTDB taxonomy): domain Bacteria; phylum Bacillota; class Clostridia; order Lachnospirales; family Lachnospiraceae; genus Pararoseburia. The sequence goes on along the minus strand of CAKRJY010000001.1, from coordinate 439,717 downwards.
TCAGGGATTTGGCATTGTGAATGTAAATGAGGCGGTTCGTAGAAATAAAGGACATGTTGTTTATGATACAAAGAATTCCCGGTTTGTTGTACGATTAAGTTTATGCAATATGGAACAGAGTTCATAAAAATTGCCGTGGTGGATGATGAACCACTCTGGCAGCAAAGAACAGTAGAGATTATCGAAAAAGAGTGCGGATTGGACGCACCACATATCGATCGCTATGCGGGTGGGCAGGCGCTGCTTGACGCACAGATTTTTTATGATTTGTTATTTATGGATGTGGAGATGGAAGGCTTAGATGGTTTTGAGACGGCACAACGCTATCAAAGACAGTATAAATATGCTAAAATTGCCATGTTAACTTCGCATACGGAGCTGAGCAGGCGTGGTTACGTGATTAACGCATTCCGTTATATTGATAAGCAATGTATGGAGCCGGAGGTAAAAGAAGCACTTTTGACCATGCAGATTGTGAAGGAAAAAGAGCGTAGTATCGAAGTAAATGTCGTGGGATTAGGGGTGATGCCAATTATGATCAAAGACATCATTTCGGTAAATATGAACCGGCGGAACATCCTGATTCATACGCGAAAAGGCGACTATATCAGCAGCCTGACGATGCATGAGATTGAGGACATGTTAGATGGGTGTGGATTTTATCGGAGTCATCGTTCTTATTTGATTAATCTGGATGAGACACTGAATTATCAGGGGATGGATATTCTGATGAGCGATGGTTCACGGGCTTATCTGAGTAAAGACAGGCGTGCGGAATTTAAAGACCGGTTGTTATCGCACAAATATGAGATGGCAAATGGATAAGGATAGCTTACGGTCGATTTGCGCAAAAATCGACAGGTTTCACGCAAGAATTTCCGGAAAATGGAAAACGGGTGTTATGGTTTCCTGTGAGTTATGAAGTTTATATAAGGGGACTGGAGGAAATGGACAAAATCACAATCGCTATTGCGGAGGATCAGGAATATACACGAGAAATGTTAGCGCGCATCGTAGAATCGCAAGAGGATTTTGCGTTGGTGGGTACGGCACAAAATGGAGAAGAAGCACTTCATTTACTACGCCAGCACAATCCACAGATTCTGCTTTTGGATATGCTGATGCCTCTGGTTGATGGCAAGGAAGTGATGCATCAATTGAGAACGGATATTACCATTTCACCGGGAACCAAGGTAATTGTCGTGACGGCTGCGGATAAGCGGGAATTGGCAGCAGAGATGTTTACGATGGGAGTCATTTATTACGTCGTAAAGCCATTTGATGAACAGACAATTATTCAAAGCATTCGTGCGGCGCTGGATCAGGAAATCCTTTCGTATGATACCGGCCGGGAAAGTACGAAGATCGACACGCCGAAGAAGCCATTAGAACATCGCATTACAGAATTGATGCTTCTTCTTGGCGTGCCGGCTCACTTGCGCGGATATCAGTATTTGCGGGAAGCCATTTTTATCGTAGCAACACTGCCGGATACCAGACATCAGATTGCAAAAGTGGTTTATGAGCGGATTGCAGGGGAACATGGTGTTGCTGCAAGTACGGTAGAACGTGCTGTTCGGCATGCCATAGAAACCGCATGGAGCCGGGGAGATATGGATACCATGGATCAGATTTTTGGTTATACGGTACAGGCGTCTAAAGGCCGCCCGACAAATACAGAGTATATTGCTGCGGTTGCAGATTATCTTAAATTAACAGAGGGTTCTGTGGAATTTTAGAATATGATCAGATGCTACTTGAGTCAGTAGTGTTAGGATGCTAAAATAATAGCACGAGAAGACGAGGTGGCACGCATGAAAGATAAGAATGCAAATACAATAGCCATATTGATGGCAACATACAATGGACAGTCATATATAAAAGAGATGCTGTATTCTCTTGAAAAGCAGACATATCAGGATTTCGTCTGTTATATTCATGACGATGGGTCGGCAGATGAGACGATGCATCTTTTACATGAATGGATACAGGAACATCCTTATCGGTTTGTACTCCTCGAAGGTAAGAGCCAGGGTTCTGCGAAGGATAATTTCTTATGGATGCTGTCACAAGTAGATGCGGCATATTATATGTTTGCCGATCAGGATGATGTGTGGGCGCCAGACAAAATAGAAAAATCCTTTCAGAAGATGAAGCAATTAGAGGCACTGTGTCAGGATGACTATGCGCCTTTTTGCGTATTTACGGATATGCAGGTGGTAGATGATGCATTGCGTCCTATTGCGCCATCCTTTATCCGCTATATTGGACGTGATCCTTATCGTACATCTATGGCGCAGATTATTATGGACAACCCGGCAGCAGGCTGCACGATGCTTTTTAATCATGCACTGCGTGCGTTGGCATTACAGTTGTCGGATAGCACAAAGATTGAGATGCATGATGTGTGGGTACTTGCACTTGCAGCAGCTTTTGGTACAGAACATATTGGCGTCATTGATGAGCCTTGCGTCTTGTACAGACAGCATGAACACAATGAGATGGGAGCCAAGGCTGAGAGTAAAGCAGATAAGATTAGACGCAATCTGCAAGGTATAATAAAAGGGAGCATCTTGCAAAAAAAGCGTATCTTTTTGCAACAGGGAAGAGATTTGGCAGGACAAATGTGTCTGGTAGAGGGTCTTCCGCAGCATCAGAGGCAGATATTAGCAGATTTTTCTCATGTGGGAGAATTACCGAAATTTAAGAGAATACAATTTTATAAAAAATATGGTTTTACAAGAAATCAGGGAACTGTCTGGCTCTATTTATGGGTATAGATTTGTTCCCTTTTCGGGTTGAGTAGAATAAGGAGAAGTGGAGAAATGGACAAGATAAGAGTGGCAATTGTAGATGATAATGAGCTGTCACGGGATATGCTCCGTGTGATCACAGAGTTAGATGACAGCTTAGAGATCGTAGGCGAAGCAGAAAATGGCATAGAAGCATGGGAACTGATTAAAGAGGAAAAACCGGACATCATGCTATTAGATGTGGTAATGCCACGGGGCGACGGTCTCGAAGTGCTTGCCAAAGCAAAAGAAGAAGGAAATGTCGACACCAAGTTTATTATGGTAAGTGCTGTGGGAGATGAGCGCACGGCAGCGGATGCAATGGCAAGAGGTGCAGATTATTATATCGTGAAGCCGTTTCGCGCCGAGGCTATCATACGTGAAATCAAGCGAAGTGCGGAACAAAAGAAGAACGCAAAGACAGCACATGTAATGCCTTGTGTTTACAGTAATCCGCAGACAGAAGAAAAAGCCGGGATTCGGCATGAGATTACACGCCTGTTATTAGCAGTTGGTGTTCCGGCACAGCTCAATGGATATCAATATTTGCGTGAGGCAATTCTTATGACGGTTCAAGACGTGGAATATCTTTCTTCTGTGACAAAGAAACTTTATCCGATGCTTGCAGAACAGTTTGGGGTATCCACAGGAAGTGTGGAACGTTCCATTCGTCATGCAATCGAGACATCCTGGTCGCGTGGAAACGTGGAAAAGATTGACGATATTTTTGGATATACGGTGGATGATTGCAAGGGAAAGCCAACAAATTCCGAGTTTATTGCGATGCTTGCAGATCATGTCCGCATGGGGTATTACAGACAGATGTAGATGCATGGAGGACATGCTTTTTTGACACCCTATGGTAAAAGTGGTAAAATGCATTCATTCTGTAGATAAATACTCCCTGTAGGAGGGGAATGAATGAGAAAAGAAGATATATTTGATCGGATTGTGTCTGTATCATGGCTCAGCTGGTTTCGACCGATCTACTATAAATATCGGGAAATGTGGCTGTATGCCTTGTTCGGACTAGGCACAGTGCTCATCAATTTATTTGTATATTCCTTGTTTACCGAGAAGATTAATCTTGGCGTTTTGGTGGCAAATGCGATTGCGTGGATTTTTGCCACTTTGTTTGCGTTTTATACCAATCGCCGCTGGGTGTTTATTTTTCATACGGAAGGACTTTATGCATTTTTTGTACAATTGAGTGGGTTCTGCTTAGGACGATTGCTTACTCTGGGGATTGAAGAGTTTATGTTGTACATATGCATTGAGGTTTATCATTTGCCGAATATGCTGATTAAACTGATAGCACAAGTGATTGTGATTGCGTTAAATTATTTGTTTAGCAAGCTGGTTGTTTTTCGCAATCGGAAATAGGAGAGTCAGCGCATGACAAACATACAAACAAACGAAAGACGATTTGTAGGAATTGTCTTTTTTATGAGTGTAATGATAAGGACGGTGCTGGGATGGTATTATCCCCGTACCGTCAATTGTTATCCGGATGAAGCCTTATATTTATCGGCTGCGGAAAGCTTATGGAATCATCAGCAGGTGATGGCATTTCATATACCGATTAGTTTTGGAAAGATAGGCTATTCACTTCTGATTGCACCGGCATTCGCTTTTTCTAACGTATATATGCGAACGATGGCGATTGCGGTGATAAATGCTGTGGTGATGTCGCTTGGGATTTTTCCAATCTACGCATTGGCGAAGAGACTATTAAAAGAAGAAAAATATCGCAGATGGAGTGTTTTGTTTTACGCCTTATCTGCCACAATGACGTATACCATGACTTATGTCAGTGAAGTCGTATTTGTGCCTGTGATGGTATGGCTGATTTATCTGTTATACGGCTTATTGACAGGGCTTTGGCAAGGCAAAAAGAAAATATACCGGAGTATTCTGGCGGTGATCGTGTGGTTTGTTGCGTATCTTACAAAAGAGATCGCACTGGTGATTCCGGCAGCGCTTGTTCTTTATTTTGTGACTGAAGGGATTCGTGGTGCTGTGCAGCGCAAGAGACAATCCGGTGGGAACGCATCCATAGAACAGAACGTAGAAAAAAAGAAAACAGGAAAGTATATAGTGATACTGGTTGCAATGGCAATGGCATGTGTGGGGATTTATTTCCTTTCCAATTATGGAACGCAGTATTACCAATTGGGATTTGATTTTTCCTTACTGCAGGAACGCTTCGGTTATCTGGTGTATGGTTGTATATTTTTTATCGTATGTACACTGATGGCATTTCTGTTTATACCGGTGTTATATCCGTTGATTTATGGCAGATGTATGGAAGAATCCGCAAGAAAACTATGTCGGTTTTTGTGGTATGTGCTTTTAATAACGGCGTTTATTGTTTCTTATACAATCTATATCTATGAAGATTACCCGAGTGCGACACCGAGAGCGCATGTGCGCTATGTGGAGTATCTGTTTGTGCCATTTCTGATATTGCTGTTTCACTTGATCGAACAGAAAAGACCGCAGTTTTCCTGTAAACAGGTGGGGATTCTTGGGGGTATCTTGGGAATTTGTCTCATTGCATTTACAGGGTTTCATGGGCAGACGATTGATCATACCATGCTTTTTTATGTACAGCTGTTTTCACAGGATGGGCATGTTTTTTTGCCATATAAGGCAAGACTTTGTATGTTACTGTTAATTGTTATAGTGGCAATTTTTACCTATCTGTTTTATAATAAGGACAAGTTTTTTATTACATTATTATTGTCAGGAATTTTGATCGCATCACTTGGCAATAATATATTATCCACATATGTGCAGTATAAAACGCACACGCACACGAAGGAAGAGACAGCCGAGGCGGAGCAGGTGTTAGATTTTGTGCGCACGCATGCGGATGATAATATTGGGGTGCTAGAAGCGAAGACGCATGATGAGCTGTTAGATACATTGCTAATCGATTGCCATAATGTGCGTAACGTCGGGATTGTTGACGGATGGTATTTTGTCATTACCGGTGGTGATATGAAAAAAGGTGGTCTCGCGAGTGAGGGAGAGGTGGCAAAGAATGTGGCTTATGAAGCACCACAGACCTTGCAGTATATCTTTGTGCGGGATGATGCATATACCATTGAAGAACCGGAGGCAATGACAGCAATAGGGACATATCCGGCGATCGGCTATACGCTATATGAGTTAAAGGATGAGGGACATTTGCCGGTCATGTTGTGGGCAACCCCGTAATAGTTGTAATGTTCATTGGCATTACAGAATAGGAGAGGAAGATTTATGACAAGAAACGAGGCAGAACTTATTTTAAAAGAACATGGACAGGAACATGTGCTCAGACATTTTGATGAGTTGTCTGAGGAAGCACAGCAGGGTCTGTTGACACAGATCGCCGAAGTCAATTGGGAGGATTTGGCACTTGCAGGTGTACAGGAAGGGATTCCGGTAGGAGAGCTTTCACCACTTGCAGCAGTAGATATTGATGAGATCAAAAAGCGGCGCGAAGAATTTGAGTCAGCCGGTTACCAGGCAATCCGCGAGGGTAAGGTGGCAGCACTTTTGTTGGCCGGCGGTATGGGAACACGTCTTGGTTTAGATAAACCAAAGGGAGAACTCAATGTTGGCATACATCGCACCTTGTATTTGTTTGAGTGTCTGATCAACAATCTGATGGATGTGACAAAAGTGGCAGGCACATCGATTCCACTTTATATCATGACCAGTGAGAAGAACAACGACGATACCATCCGTTTCTTTGAGGAGCATGACTATTTTGGCTATCCAAAGGAGGATGTGGCATTTTTTGTACAGGAGATGGCAGCAGCCGTAGATTACGATGGTAAGCTTCTTTTAGAAGAGCCGGGACGTCTGGCAACATCACCAAATGGCAATGGCGGCTGGTTCTCTTCTTTGAAAAAAGCCGGTTTGCTTGCCGATGTACATAAGCGTGGCGTGGAGTGGATCAATATTTTTGCAGTAGATAATGTATTGCAGCGTATCTGTGATCCGGCATTTATTGGTGCAACCCTTTTAAATGGTAAGGTCAGCGGCAGTAAGGTCGTACGCAAAGTAGATGCTTATGAAAAGATGGGAGTTCTTTGTCTTGAGGATGGAAAGCCATCGGTTGTGGAATACTATGAAATGAGCAAAGAAATGGCAGAAAGTACCGATGAAAAAGGAAATCTGCTGTATGCATTTGGGGTAATCCTCAATTATATTTTCCGTGTAGATAAGCTCGAGGAAATTGTGGAGCGCCATTTACCGGTTCACGTAGTAGAAAAGAAGATTCCGTACATTGATGAGACAGGAACACTCATCAAGCCGGAAGAACCAAACGGTTATAAGTTTGAGACACTTGTCGTTGACATGATTCGTATGATGGACGACAATCTGCCTTATGAGGTAGAACGTGAAAAAGAATTTGCACCAATTAAGAACTTACATGGGGTAGATTCGCTGGATTCAGCAAGAGAATTATTAGAGAGGAATGGAGTAGAGTTATGATGAAGGTTTTCATCTGTCCGGAATGTGGATGGATTCGCACGGTATCACGCAGAAAAGAAGTGGAGTGCCACAAATGCAGTGGCGTGCAGATGCTGCCATCCCATTTGACCTTTGTAGAGTACTCACAGATGAGTGACGAGCAGCGCGACGATTATGCGCAGAGCTGGTTGTTCATTCACGGAAAAGCAAGGGCATAAGATTTTTTTACGACAGAGAAGACCGCAAGGGAAAGTGCCTTGCAGGGAGTTATGAGCGTACAGGAGGAATGAATGTACCGGGAAGAAAAACGTAACTGGATGAAACATCTGGACTTTACGATTTTGGACATGCTCATGATGGAGCTGGCGCTGATTATAGCGTACGGCTGGAGATTTGAGCATGCATGGCTTTTTAATCATGAAATATATGTACGTATAGCAGCAATTGCTTTACTCATCGATGTATGTGTTGTCTTTTTTTCGGAAGCATATACCGGTGTGTTGCGACGGAATAAGTACCAGGAATTGCGCAGCACCATAACACATTGTTGTGTGGTATGGGGTGGTGTTTTGGTGTATATGTATGCTACCAAGACATCTGTGCAGTATTCCAGACAGATGCTGTTTGTCTTTTTGGGAGTCTTTATCCTGCTATCTTATTTTGGAAGAGTGGTATTAAAGCGTGCAATCCGTAAGCGCAAGTTAGAAGACCAAAATAAGGCATGGATGCTTGTAGTTGCAGATACGCATACAGTGGAACAGTGTTTAGATGAGATTGCACATGACAAGTATACCGATTTCAAGGTATCCGGCGTGGTTGTGATCGATCAGGATATGCGCGGTAAGACGATTCAGGGAATTCCTGTCGTTGCCAGCGCAGATACGTTTATGGAATATTTGCGTACGAATGTGGTAGATGAAGTATTTATCAATGGAAATACCAGATCCTCTGCGGAAGCATTGGCAACGGAGATTGTAGAACTGGGGATTACCGCACACATCAGTCTGATCAATACAAAGCAGATGGTACCAAACCGCCGCATTGAAAATTATGGCAGTTATATCGTGCTGACATCAAGTATGCACATTGCAAATGCAAGACAGTTGTTTGTAAAGCGATTGATGGATATTGTCGGTGGTCTGGTGGGACTTCTTTTGACCGCACTTGCGTTTGTGGTTTTTGCGCCGATCATCAAAATCCAATCGCCGGGACCTATCTTTTTTAAGCAGGTGCGTATTGGAAAAAATGGCAGACGCTTCAATTTCTATAAATTCCGCTCCATGTATATGGATGCCGAAGAGCGCAAGGCGGAGTTGATGAAAGACAATGAAATGAGTGGCAATATGTTTAAGATGGAGAATGATCCGCGTATCATCCCGATTGGTCATTTTATGCGAAAGTATTCCATTGATGAGCTGCCGCAGTTTTGGAATGTCTTAAAAGGCGATATGAGTCTGGTGGGAACACGACCACCGACAGAAGATGAATTTTTAAACTACGAATATCACCACAAAGCCCGTCTGGGGATTAAGCCGGGATTGACTGGTATGTGGCAGGTAAGTGGTCGAAGTGATATTACAGATTTTGAGGACGTTGTAGCATTGGATACGCAGTATATTTCCAACTGGTCACTTGGACTGGATGTGATGCTGCTATTTAAGACCGTAGGAGTCGTGCTTACAGGAAAGGGATCAAAATAATGGAAATGCCAGGAATTTCAGTCGTTATCTGGCTGCATGATACAAGAGAAGCTTATTTTCGGGATTTACTCGAATCCTTGGTTTCTCAGACATATGACAGATGGGAACTCTATGTCCTAGACCAGAATCCTTCCATGGGATTTGCGGCTATGGTATCAGAGTTTTTCCCGGAAGACGACCGGGCACATTATCGAAAATTAAAGAACAATAAGGGGAGAGCCTATGCGTACAACATAGGCTCTCATTATGTACTTGCGGACTTTGGGAAAAAAGAGAAAGATCGTAGTGGAAACTATATCTTTTTTGTGGGGCAGCATGACCGTTTGCAGGAGGATGCACTACTGCAGATTGCCGGTGCGTATTATCGCTATATGCAAAAGGATCAGGAAGCACCGTCTTTGATTTATACGGATCATGATATGCTTGTGGGAACCGATCGCATGGAGCCGCATTTTAAACCGGCTCTGAACCGGGAACTCTTACTGCATACGAACTATATTGGTAACCATTTCCTTGTCTCCAACGCGCTTATCTACCAGTTGGGCGAGTTTCGGGAGAACCTGCAGGAAGCATGTATGTATGATTATCTGCTTCGCGTGACAGAAGAAGATGCAAATATGCTTCGCATACCACTTCTTTTATATCATGAGAGAAAACGCATCCCTTTGCCTCGGAAAGAGGAAAAGAAGTGGAAGAAACGTTATGTGCAGGAACATATGGTGGTTGCAGAAGCAGCACTCAAAAGGCGGCAGATTGCAATAACAGGAGAATTGGTGCCATCACCAGATCAGAGTTGGTGGAACATTTCCTATGACGGAACGGATGTGATGATGCATCCAAGAGATTATATGTTTTTACATGAACCGCAGGTGCGGTCACTTTCCCGTGGTAATCTGCAAAAAATGTATGGTTACTTGCGTCAGGGAGACGTTGCGGTTGTGGGCGCGCGCTTTTTGAAAAGCGGGTTTACGATCGAAAATTGCGGTTTTATCTATGATACGCAGGCAAACATCTATCCGGCATTTTACGATGCAAAGATTTACCGGCCGACGTATGAAAATCTTGCGAGTATTCCGCGAGAGGTAAGCATGGTGGATTTTCGCTATTGTATGATTCATGCAAAAGTCTATCGGAAACTCGGTGGCTTTGATACGAATCTTTTTGGCAGAGAGCAAATGCTTGACTTTTGTCTGCGTGCAAAAAAGGCAGGGTATCGTATCATAGTAGACCCATCCATTCTTGTAAAAAGCCCGGGCAAACAGGACGAGAGCACAGAGGCGTCACACCGCCTTATGCTTGAAAAATGGGAAGAAGAATGGCAAAAGGCAGATACATATTACAATCCAAATCTGCCGATGGGACTGCATAATTACCGTCTGGATCTGATGGGCGAGGAGTCAGAATACAATTCTTAAGAAATATGAACAAACTGTGGTATTTCTTGACGATGTGTTTTTTTTAGTATAAAATTCTAGTTTGATATGTGCGTTTTTTCGAAGAGGATTCGATGAGGGAGAATGAAATGGCGAAAAAAGAAATCTATAATATAGAAGTACCACAGGGAAATTCCGGAAAAAAGAGAAGTTCCAATACTAGAAATAATAGCAATAGAAATAATAATAAAAGAAGCAGCAACGCGCGCGGATCCCGTCGTGACGAGGAAGAGACGTTAAGAGGCAACAAAGGTAAGAAGAAGCTGACGCGCAGCCAGAAGCGCAGAAAAAGAAGAAAGACAATCCTGATCATCGAAGTGATTGTGCTTTTACTTCTTCTTGCGGCGCTGTTCCTATGGTTAAAAGTAGGATTGATTAATTGGGATGATCTGAAAGATTTAAAGACCAATGATCTGGATGAAGAGACACAGGAGTTGCTTGATGATTATACGACGATTGCACTATTTGGTGTGGACAACCGTTCCAATGGCAATTACGATACCGGTAATAGCGATAGTATTATGATTTGCAGTATCAATAATAATACAAAGGAAGTAAAGCTGGTTTCTGTATACCGTGATACCTGTCTGGATGTGGATGGAGATGAGACCTTCCGCAAGTGTAACTATGCGTACAACCATGGCGGACCACAGTCTGCGATTGAGATGCTCAACCGCAATCTTGATTTGAATATTCAAAAGTATGTTTCTGTTGATTTTTATGCCTTGGCAGAAGCGGTAGATGCTCTGGGTGGTATTGAGCTTGATATTACCGATGAAGAAGCATCTTATATGAACGGTATCGGTGGCTATATTGCTATGACAGCAGAGATTACCGGTCGAAAAGGTGGAAATGTATCCGTAGGACATCAGACCGTCAATGGTGTACAGGCAGTGGCATATTGTCGTATCCGTTATACGGCAGGTGGTGATTTCGGTCGTGCAGAACGTCAGAGAACCGTATTGGAACAGATGGTAGCGAAGCTGAATGGCGCAGGTATTGGCGATTTGAACAATCTGGTAGATGCTGTCTTTGATGACATTGGCACGAACTTTACAATGTCACAGATTATTTCCATGGCATCTTCTATGAAGGATTATCAATTGGCAGGAACCGCAGGATTCCCATTTGCAAAGAGAACCGGTAATTTTGGCTCCCAGGGAAGTCTCGTAGTACCGTGTACATTGGAATCCAATGTAAAACTTTTGCATGCGTATTTATTCAACAATGAGGACGCACAGCTTTCGGATGAGTTGAGAAAGATTAGTGACGACATCGAAAATTATACGGGATATACGCAGGATGATGCACTGGATTACGGTTTTTAACAAGAAACTTGGTGTATTTGTATTACAACAATAAAAAGAAACTGTAGACAGAATCGTGGGACACGAGGATATGGAAGAGAGGGACAACAATGTGCGGAATAGTAGGATTTACAGGAAAACAGCAGGCAGCGCCAATTCTTTTGGACGGATTGTCAAAACTGGAATATAGAGGATATGACTCAGCCGGTATCGCAGTCAGAAAAGACGAAAATGAGACAATTGTCGTTAAGGCAAAAGGAAAGCTCAAAGCATTAGCCGAGAAGACAGACGATGGAAAAGCTGTAAAGGGAACCTGTGGTATCGGTCATACAAGATGGGCAACCCATGGGGAACCTTCTGAAATCAATGCACACCCACATGTCAGTGATGACGGTAATGTTGTCGGTGTTCACAATGGTATTATCGAGAATTACCAGGAGCTCAAGGATAAATTGACGAAGAAGGGTTATGTCTTTTATTCGCAGACAGATACCGAAGTGGCAATCAAATTAGTAGATTATTACTACAAAAAATACCTCGGTACACCGGTCGATGCCATCAACCATGCCATGGTTCGTATTCGTGGTTCTTATGCACTTGAAATTATGTTCCGGGATTATCCGGGAGAAATCTATGTGGCACGTAAAGATAGCCCAATGATCATCGGTGTGACCGATGGTGAGTGCTATGTAGCATCCGATGTTCCGGCAATTCTTAAATATACAAGAAATGTATATTATATTGGAAATATGGAAATTGGACGTCTTGCGGATGGTCATGCTACCTTCTATAACCTGGATGGGGATGAGATTGAAAAAGCACCGGTGGAAATCACCTGGGATGCAGAAGCAGCAGAAAAAGGCGGTTTTGAACATTTCATGATGAAAGAGATTCATGAACAGCCAAAAGCCATTGCAGATACGCTGGGCTCTGTCATAAAAGATGGTAAGATTGACCTTTCCGTTGTTGGTCTTACAGATGAAGACATCAAAAATACATCGCAGATTTATATTGTAGCTTGTGGTAGTGCATACCATACCGGTGTTGTGACACAGTATGTGATGGAAGATCTGGCAAGAGTGCCGGTGCGCGTAGAAGTGGCATCAGAATTCCGTTATCGCAAGCCAATTCTGGATCCACATGGTCTTGTAATCGTTGTGAGCCAGTCCGGTGAAACGGCAGATACGCTTGCAGCACTGCGAGAAGCAAAAGAGCAGGGCGTGAAGACACTTGGCATTGTAAATGTAGTAGGCTCATCCATTGCCAGAGAGGCAGACAGTGTGTTCTATACATTGGCAGGACCTGAGATTTCTGTGGCAACAACAAAGGCATATTCTGCACAGTTGATTGCAGGCTATGTGCTTTCTGTCCAGTTTGCAAAAGTGCTTGGAAAGATTACAGAGGAGCAGTATAGCGATTATATTGAACAGCTCCATACCATTCCGGAAAAGATTGAAAAAATCATCGAAGATAAAGAGCGATTGCAGTGGTTTGCATCTAAGCAGGTCAACGCAAAGGATATTTTCTTTATCGGACGTGGTGTTGATTATGCAATCAGCTTAGAGGGAAGCCTGAAGTTAAAAGAAATCAGTTATATCCATTCAGAAGCATATGCAGCAGGAGAATTAAAGCATGGTACCATTAGTCTGATTGAGGATGGAACACTTGTGGTTGGTCTTTTGACCCAGAGTGATTTGTACGAAAAGACAATCAGCAATATGGTAGAATGCAAGAGCCGTGGCGCATATCTGATGGGACTTACGACCTTTGGCAATTATGCGATTGAGGATGCCGTTGAATTTGCAACCTACATTCCAAAGATTGATGATCATTTCAGTGCAAGCCTTGCAGTTGTGCCATTGCAGCTTTTAGCATATTATGTATCGGTTGCAAAAGGACTGGATGTAGATAAACCACGTAACCTTGCAAAGAGTGTTACCGTTGAATAAAATATAAGTGTGTAAAAGGGCTGTTGCTTTGCCGATGAAGAGTCGATGAAGCACAGCTTTTTTCTATGCACAGACTTCAAAGAAAGTACCATCTTTTATCACAAAGTTATCACAATTAACCAATACACTAGATAGCATAGTAAGGAGCCGAAAGGAGACGGTACAAATGAGTGACTTTGATCAGAATACAAACGAAGAGAATACACAGAACAACCAGAATCATACAGAAGAACCACATAGTTCTGTATATTCTTATAGCTACTCTGATATCAATCAGGGAGAAAATGATACGACAGGCCATTCTTATGGACAGAATGATACAAATACAGGAGACACGGGATACCAGCAGGGAACAGCGCAGAATAGCAATGCATACCAGCAGGGAACATACCAGGGAAATAACGCCTATGGACAGAATGGTAATCCTTATGGCTATAATCCGTATGGCAGTTCCAAGAAGAAACACAGAGCATGGTCTCATGGACAGAGAACCCACCATGCAAGTGGCAATGGTAAGGTAACGTCGTTTTTCTCAAAGGGACATTTCGGAAATAAATTGTTAAAGGTCGTTGCGATTGCACTTGTTTTTGGTCTTGTGGCAGGTGGAACCTTTAGCGGTGTGACGTATGCCATCAGTAAAAAGACAGGAAAGGATCTGACAACAGCCGCGGCGACAAAGACTTTGACGACAAGTGATGGATTGGGCAGCACAGCCGTATCTACGGCAACGACTGTATCAGATGTTTCTGATATTGCAAATAATGTGATGCCGGCGATTGTGGCGGTTACAAATGTATCCTATACCGAGTATCGCAGCATGTTTGGCCAGACAAGAACCTATGAAAGTGAATCAGCAGGATCTGGTATTATTGTGAGCCAGGATGATGATTATTTATATATTGCAACAAACAATCACGTCGTATCCGGAGCAGAATCTCTGACGATTACGTTTAATGATGGCAGTGCAGTGCCGGCAACCGTAAAAGGAACAGATGCATCGGTTGATCTTGCCGTAGTAGCTGTATCACGTTCTGACGTGGAAGACAGCACAATGGAAGCAATCAAGGTGGCAACGCTTGGGGATTCTGATCAGGCAAAAGTAGGCGAATCTGCCGTTGTTATTGGTAATGCCCTTGGCTATGGTCAGTCAGTAACAACAGGCGTCATCAGTGCGCTCAGCCGTGAAGTACAGTTAGAAGACGAGTCAGGAAATACGGTAACCAGTACATTGATGCAGACAGATGCAGCTGTCAATCCGGGAAATAGTGGTGGTGCACTTTTGAACATGAATGGTGAAGTGATTGGCATTGTCTCTGCAAAATATTCCGATACCAAGGTTGAGGGTATGGGATATGCGATTCCAATGTCTACTGCAAAAGATATCATCGAAACCATTATTAACCAGGAAGTTGTGTCAAACGATGAGGCATCTTATCTTGGCATAGCAGGCGTAGATGTTGCCAGTGATGTATCAAAACAGTACGATATGCCATCAGGCGTATATGTTACAAGAGTGGCTTCCAATAGCGCAGCAAGCAAAGCCGGTATCAAAAAGGGCGATATCATCGTATCGTTTAACGGTAAAGAGGTAAGCTCTATGGATGAGATTTACAATGCAATGCAGTATCTCAAAGCCGGAACCAAAGTAGAGATTGTTTTGGCACAGGCTTCCAATAATTACGAAGAAAAGACGATAGAAGTAACACTGACAAAGAAAAATTAATATGCAGGATAAGGGCGGGCTCTCTGTTGCGGAGAGACCCGCCTATTCTATTGCTAAAAATATAACAAACATTGTATTCAAAAATGGACGAAAATGTCGTGTGTTAGACTTGTTGCAGAAAACCGATTATGATAATATTTAAATTGGTAAAGAAGTCTTTTTCTTTACAAACAGTTTGATGGAGGTTTTGCAAATGGAGAAGAAAAGAATCGTAATTGCATTAGGGCATGATGCTTTGGGGACAACACTTCCGGAGCAGCAGAAGGCATTGGTAAAAACAGCTAAGGCTGTGGCAGAATTTATTCGACAGGATTATCAGGTGGTAATCACACACAGTAATGGACCACAGGTTAGTATGATACATACCGCGATGTCTGAGTTCTGCAGATTATATCCGGAATATACAGCAACACCAATGTCGGTTTGTTCTGCAATGAGTCAGGGATATATCGGCTATGATTTACAGAATGCGATTCGCAGCGAGCTCCTGAGCCATGGAATATATAAGACGGTTTCTACAGTTTTGACACAGGTGATGGTAGATCCGTACGATGAAGCTTTCTACAAGCCAAGTAAGGTGATCGGTCGTGTGATGAGTGAAGAGGAAGCGGCAGAAGAAGAAAAGAAGGGCAACCATGTGGTGAAAGTGGACGGCGGTTACAGACGTATCGTTGCTACACCAAAGCCAATGGATATCGTAGAACTCGATGCCATCAAGGCACTTTGTGATGCCGGACAGATTGTCATTGCTTGTGGTGGTGGCGGTATCCCTGTATTACAGCAGGATCATCATTTAAAGGGCGCAAGTGCAGTCATTGAAAAGGACACGATTGCTGGACATCTTGCAGACCAGCTGGATGCAGATATGCTTGTTATTTTAACAGGTGTTGATAAGGTGTGCCTCGGATTTGGAACAGAGCAGGAGAAGCCTTTGGATTACATGAGCATCAAAGACGCAGTAAGTTACATGGCAGCAGGTGAGTTTGAGGAAGGTACGATGCTTCCAAAGATTCAGGCAGCAGTGGATTACATTGGGGATTCTGCAATCCGCAAGGTATTGATTACCAAGCTTTCCGCAGAAGATGCTTCGATTGGTGGCAAGAATGGCACCATGATTGGTAAATAAGAGATAGTAGTAAGAAAAGGAAAAAAGATGGAACAGATTAGAAAAACGAAGATTATTTGTACAATGGGACCTTCTACAGAGAAAGAAGGCGTACTTGAAAAATTGATGCTTGCAGGTATGAATGTAGCACGTTTTAACTTTTCACATGGAGATCATGAAGAACAATTGGGACGCTTGACAAAGTTAAGAGAGACCCGCGAGAAATTAGGTTTACCGGTGGCAGCACTTTTGGATACCAAAGGTCCGGAGATTCGTTTGCGCGAATTTGCAGAAGGTAAGGTTATGCTTGAAGCGGGACAGACCTTTACTTTGACAACAGAGGAAGTTGTTGGTGATGAGAACCGTGTATCTATCAGTTATAAGGATCTGCCAAAAGATGTATCCGTTGGAACCCACATTTTGATTGATGACGGTTTGATTGCCATGACGGTTAAGGAAGTGACAGATAAGGATATTATCTGTGAAGTCATCAATGGTGGTAAGGTATCCAACAAAAAGGGTGTGAATGTACCAAACGTAGAGCTTTCTATGGATTATGTCAGCCCAAAGGATTATAAAGATATCGTATTTGCAGTAAAGGAAGATTTTGATTTTATCGCAGCTTCTTTTGTAAGAACAGCAGCAGACGTAAAGCAGCTGCGTGATATTTTACATGAGCATGGTGGAGATCAGATCAAGATTATTGCAAAGATTGAAAACAACCAGGGTATTCAGAATATCGATCAGATTATCGAAGCAGCTGATGGTATCATGGTTGCCCGTGGTGATATGGGTGTTGAAATCCCAATCGAAGAGGTACCGATCATCCAGAAGATGATTATCAAAAAGGCATATCATGCCGGTAAAGTGGTTGTTACAGCGACACAGATGCTTGACTCTATGATGAGCCATCCAAGACCAACCAGAGCAGAAGCAACTGACGTTGCCAATGCCATTTATGATGGTACAAGTGCCATTATGCTTTCCGGAGAGACAGCAGCAGGTGATTATCCGGTAGAAGCAGTGGAGACGATGGTGCGTATCGCGTTGCGTACAGAAGCAGATATCAATTATATTTCTCGTCTTCGTGCACGTAATACCAATGAGAAGCCAAGTATCACAGATGCTATTTCTCATACAGCATGTCTGATGGCAGGCGATTTGAATGCGACAAGTATTGTGACAGTTACAAAGTCCGGACGTACCGCACGTATGATTTCCAAGTATCGTCCACAGAGCCCGGTGATTGGCGGCTGTATTTCGGATAAGGTTTGCCGTCAGCTTAATCTTTCCTGGGGCGTCATTCCTCTGAAAATTGAGGAGAAGCAGGAAGCGGACGAGTTGTTCGATCATGCGCTCGAACGTTCCAAGGAAGCCGGTTTAATCCAGGAAGGAGATACCGTGGTTCTTACCGCCGGTGTGCCACTTGGAATTGCAGGCACGACAAACCTGTTAAAGGCACATATTGTCTAAGCAGAATTTCAAATACAGTATGGTTTTTGCAGATGTTGATGCATAAACCATGTACATCCGTCATAGGATAGACCAAGTGAGAACCTGGGGAAGTCTATGGCGGGATATCAAAAGCATAAAACAAATAAAATCAGAGCAGGCCTGGCAATACTGGGTCTGCTCTGTCTTAGTATAGGGGTGGTGGGACAATATCGAAGCGATGCGCTTACGACATCAGCAAGTGTAGGGGGCAGAGAACTGCCGATTTATTGTGTGGATACCGATGAGAAAAAAGTGGCATTATCGTTTGATGCGGCATGGGGAAATGAGGACACAGCACGGATTTTGGAGATTTTAAAGAAGAATGATGTGCACGTGACATTTTTTATGACAGGCGGCTGGGTGGATTCCTACCCGGAGGATGTGAAGGCTCTTTATGAAGCGGGGCATGATTTGGGAAACCACAGTGAGAACCATAAGAATATGTCACAGCTTTCTGTAGAAGAGTGTAAAAAAGAGGTGCAGCTGGTGCATGACAAGGTAAAGGAAATCACCGGCTATGATATGTTCTTGTTCCGCCCGCCATATGGCGACTATGACAATGAAGTGATTACAACGGTGCGCGAGATGGGCTATTATCCGATTCAGTGGGATGTGGACAGTCTGGATTGGAAAAACTATGGTGTGTCTTCAATTGTGCAGACCGTTACCGAGCATAAGCATCTGGGAAATGGATCGATTATTTTGATGCACAACGGGGCGACATACACCGCAGATGCACTTGAAACGGTAATCACCAGCTTAAAAGACCAGGGCTATGAGATTGTGCCGATCTCTGAGTTGATTTATCGCGATGGATATCATATGGATCACGAAGGCCGGCAGATCGCCGATTGATGTAAAAACAGAATATATTTTTTCTTGACACTGTGGTTAGGCTGTGCTAACATACTACTGGAAGTTAGCACGGTCTAACATTGGTTATACGTGTAGAAGTGTTATTTTTTTTATCCATGGGTTAGCGCACTCTAACAAAAGTTATATTTGTATACACATAAGGAAGGTGAGTAAGATGATGCCCTTGGCTATGGCAAACAAAGGAGAAGAGCAACTGATTAAAAAGGTCGGTGGCAAAGAAGAAACCAGATTGTTTCTGGAAAAATTGGGATTTGTGCCGGGATCCAAAGTCAGCGTCGTTTCGGAGGCAGATGGCAACGTGATTATCAATGTCAAGAATTCGCGCGTGGCGATTGGAAAAGAGATGGCACTCAAGATTATGGTTTAAATGGTGCGCAAGACGTACTTTTTAAATATAAGGAAAAAGAATGGCAAAGGAAAGGAAGTCACAGGATGAAAACACTACGAGATGTGAAGGTAGGACAGTCCGCCGTTGTTGCTAAGATAAACGGAGAGGGCGCAACAAAAAGAAGAATTATGGATATGGGAATTACGAAGGGTGTTGAGGTTTACGTGCGAAAAGTAGCACCACTTGGTGATCCGATTGAAATTACTGTAAGAGGATATGAGTTGTCTCTTCGAAAAGAAGACGCAGCGCGAATTGATGTGAAGGAGGATTAAGAACATGGGAGTACGTATTGCATTAGCAGGTAACCCAAACTGTGGTAAGACCACATTGTTTAATGCACTCACCGGCTCCAATCAGTTTGTGGGAAACTGGCCGGGTGTTACCGTAGAAAAGAAAGAAGGAAAATATAAAGGAAATAAGGATGTTACCATCACGGACTTACCGGGTATTTATTCTTTATCTCCTTATACACTGGAAGAAGTCGTTGCCAGAAATTATCTGATCGACGAGCATCCGGATGCGATTTTAAACATTGTAGATGGAACTAACCTGGAGCGAAACCTCTATCTGACGACACAGCTGGTAGAACTTGGCATTCCTGTTGTTGTAGCAATCAATATGATTGATGTCGTAGCAAAAAACGGAGACAAGATCAATGCAAAAAGATTGGCAGAAGAGCTTGGCGTGGAAGTGGTTGAGATTTCGGCATTGAAAGGCACCGGTGTAGAAAATGCAGCTATGCGCGCAATCGCAGCGACATCTAAGAAATCACAGAAAGCGAAGCATTCGTTCAGTGGTTCGGTAGAACATGCATTTGCGCATATTGAAGAGCTGTGCCTGCATCAGATTGCAGATGAAAGCATGCAGCGCTGGTATGCAATCAAGCTGTTTGAGCGTGATGTCAAGGTACAGGAAAAATTGGGACTTTCGCCTGAGATCATTTCACATATTGAAAAAGACATTGTTTCCTGTGAAGAGGAACTTGATGATGACGCAGAATCCATCATCACGGGTGAGCGCTACAACTACATCGGAACGATTATCAACGATTGTATCAAAAAGGCACATGCGGGTGCACTTACGACATCAGATAAAATCGACCGCATTGTAACAAACCGTATTTTGGGACTTCCAATCTTTGCAGCTGTCATGTGGTTGGTGTATTATGTATCTATTACAACTGTTGGTGGATTTCTTACAGATTGGACGAATGATGTGCTCTTTGGTGAGATTATTCCACCGGCAATCGAAGGATTTTTGACATCAATCCAATGTGCTGACTGGTTACAGGGATTGATCTTAGACGGTATTGTTGCCGGTGTTGGTGCAGTCCTTGGATTCGTTCCTCAGATGTTAGTACTCTTCATCTTCTTAGGTTTCCTCGAGGGATGTGGCTACATGGCGCGTGTTGCCTTCGTTATGGATAGAATTTTCCGTAAGTTTGGCCTTTCCGGAAAATCCTTCATCCCGATGTTGATCGGTACAGGATGTGGTGTTCCCGGAATCATGGCAAGTAGAACCATCGAAAATGACCGTGACCGCAAGATGACAATTATGACAACAACCTTTATCCCATGTGGAGCGAAACTGCCAATCATCGCTTTGATTGCCGGTGCGTTCTTCGATAACGCAGGCTGGGTTTCATGGAGTGCATATTTCGTAGGGATGGCAGCCATCATCTGCTCTGGTATCATCTTAAAGAAGACAAAGATGTTCTCGGGCGATCCTGCACCGTTTGTTATGGAACTTCCTGCTTACCACTGGCCAACCGTTGGCAGCGTACTTCGCAGTATGTGGGAGCGTGGATGGTCCTTCATCAAAAAGGCCGGTACCATCATCTTGCTGTCTACCATCGTACTTTGGTTCCTGATGAGCTTCGGATGGGTTGACGGATCCTTTGGAATGCTCGAAGCAGAGCAGTTGGATGCAAGTATTCTTGCTAAGATTGGTACAGCGATTGCCTGGATCTTTGCACCACTTGGATGGACACAGGCAGGTCAGGGCTGGAAGATGGCAGTTGCAGCCGTATCCGGACTGATCGCAAAGGAAAATGTCGTTGCTACCTTTGGTATGCTTTATGGATTTGCAGAAGTGGCAGAAGATGGTTCCGAAGTATGGGGCAATCTGGCGCAGGTAATGACACCGATCGCCGCTTACGGTTATCTGGTATTTAACCTTCTCTGCGCACCATGTTTTGCAGCTATGGGAGCTATTAAGAGAGAAATGAACAATCCAAAATGGTTCTGGTTTGCCATCGGATATCAGTGTGTACTTGCTTACATCGTAGCAATGTGCATCTACCAGATTGGAACACTCTTTAGTGTGGGAACATTTGGATTTGGAACCGTTGTTGCTTTTATCTTCGTGATTGGATTCATTTACCTGTTATTCCGCAAGGATAAATATGCAGCAATCAATCAATAATAATATTTAGGCTTACATAAGCCTGCTTGGAGGCGATAAGTATGGGAACTGTGATTGTTTTACTGATTTTAGTCTGTATTGTTTCGGCGATTATACATCATCTGATCAAACGTAAAAAATCCGGACAGGGTATCTGTTCGTGCGGCACAGGAAGTTGTGGCGGCTGCAGCGCATGCAAGCCTCCACAGCAAAACGAAAAATGAAAGAGGTAGACGAACCATAGCCTTATGCGATATGATGATAACAAGAATGTTACAAGGAGTGTAGGGCATGGCAGAGCAGATTAAGTTTTCTGTGGTGGTGCCGGCATACAATGTAGAAAAGGATTTGCCGGCACTTTTACAGAACTTATTGGAACAGACATATCATGTTTTTGAAGTGATTGTTGTGGACGATTGCGCGACAGATGAAACGGGAAAGGTGGCGGATTCGTATCTGCAGGCATTCCGTGGAAAACAAGTGGATTATGTGGTGATTCATAAGCCACAAAATGAAGGCTTGAGCATGGCGCGCAATACCGGTATTTCACATGCGGCAGGTGATTATATCCTGTTTTTGGATGCGGATGATACGGTGGAAAAGAATTTGCTGCAAAGGGTCGCGGAGGCACTGCAAAACCAACGTGCCGATTTGGTGCTTTATGGCTATACCGAGGATTACTATGAAAAGGGACAGCTTTCCTATCAGGTGAAAAAGAATCCCGAACTTCATTATTTTTCTAACGAGAATACAGAGAAGCACGAAGTGTGGCAACAACCACTTGCTTATGCATATCCGTATCTCATAGAACTTGAGCATGAGACGATGCTTGGATATGCATGGAATAAAGCGTATCGCCTCGCATTTTTACGCGAGCAGCAGTTGTCCTTCCAGACAATCGTGCATATTGAGGATATTTTATTCAATTTGCAAGTTGCTGGTGCTATGCAGTCTATGATTACGATTCCGGATGCACTTTATCATTATGCAAACCGTGGACAAAGTCGTTTGACCGGTAAATATCTGCCGGAATATTTTGCACTGCAAAAGACACGTGTCCAGGCATTTTTAGATATGCAGACAAAAAAGCTGGATCAGGTGACAGATGATGTCCTGCAGCAGAAGACAAAAGGTCTGGAAGATTTGGATCTTGGCGCCTGGCGTATGCGCTTGTATGAAGTGATGGCGGGCGTATATTTCCGTTCGTTCCAGTCTTCTATGGTCAGAAGCATACAGCACGCAGATGCAAGGCGTGAGACAATAGCGCGTGCGCGGGCAGAGCTGGAAAGTCCTCTTTATGGGAGACTGCGTCGCCATTTGCCGGAAGAAGGTCATGTGGCAAAAGCATTATATGCACCGCTGGTGCGCGGAGATGTTGAGGGGGCATATCGCAGAGCGAAAGAGATTGCCTGGGCAAAAGAACATCTGTCAGGCGTGTATGTAAAGTTAAAACAGAATCGATAAAAGATAAAAAGAAAAGAATCTGGTGAGGTTGCTCCTTGCCAGATTCTTTCTTTAAATAGGTTTGAAAAGAAGAAAACATTATTCTGCTGTACTCTGCATCATATAGTTCATAATACGCTTTACGTCTTCTGCTTCATGTGCGATGATTTCCATCTCTGGGATGTTTGAGCTGGATGAGAAAACGGTTGTGAGTGAAATCAACTGACATAATTTAGATTTCAGATTCAGACGGTCTCCATCAGCTGTTACAAGTTCTACCTGTCCTTCGCAGGAATCGATTACTTTTAAGAATTCTTCTGGGTTCTCAATGTTCATTACCTTCATAAACGGAATCTCCTTTTTGTGTATTGTCGTCCGCTAACAATTGACGACATTTTTTTTATGATAACATTATACAACGGTAAAGACATCTGCGTCAATGAAAACGATGGTAGGATATGGAAAAGGTTGTATGATGAAAAAAATAAAAAGCATACAACTGATGCAGATACAAAAGTTGTATTGTCTGCTGTGGCGATTCTCCATTTGGGAAAGACAAAATGCACAAAAAGATGGCGTTATGTGGTTTAGTGATGTACAAATGGCTGTTGATGTGCACAAAAGCAGAGGGAAAAAGGTGTATAATTGTGTATACAATACCACATTACAATACAACTCTGAAAAAGATTTCTGTTGTATTTTATTGAAAAATGAAAAAGCCTTCACTATAATTTATGGCATAAAACAAATACGTCCAATGTAGGTGGAAAATTTATGCAAAGTACGGACAATCTGAAATACCAAAAACTTTATCACTGGGCACACACAATGATTACCAGTGGTGTTATGAAAAATGAGGTGAAGTTTCCATCGGAAACAATTTTACAGAAAAAGTTTGGCTATTCCAGACAAACGGTTCGTACAGCACTACAACAATTAGAGGAAGAAGGCCTGATTCGACGTGTGCGCGGAAGCGGTACGTATGTGTCCTATGAAAGTGATAATTACGGCGATGATGGCAAACGCGTTGGTCTTCTCCTCAGTTATTATAACGATTATCTTTTCCCAAGTATTTATGATGGAATAGAGGCGGCTTTGGCAGAAAAAGGGTATGGAATCGAAGTGGCAGTCACGAGAAATCGACTGAATGATGAGGCGGTTTTTTTGGAAGGATTACTGAAAAGTGATGTATCCGGTCTGATCATTGAAGGCTCCAGATCGGCATTTCCAAATCCGAATATCCGGTTATATGAGGAGATCCGAAGACGCAATATTCCAACGATTTTTATCCATAACAGCTATGAAAATATGGTGTTTGACAGCGTACAAATGGAAGATTCCAAAGCGGCATACCAATTGGTGGAGAAGCTGATTGTTGCCGGGCACCGTAAGATTGGTGGCATCTTTAAGTATGATGATATACAAGGGGTAGAGCGTTATAAAGGATTTATTCAATGTTTGTCAGATTATGGTGTGCAGTTTGATGATGATTGTATCCGTTGGTATTCGACGAAGGATATGGACGAAAAGTTGAGTAAAAAGGGATTCCTTCGTTTTTACCGAAGAACAAAGGAATGTACAGCCATTATGACCTATAACGATGAGGTGGCAAACTATTATATGGATTTTTTGACAGACCGTGGGTTGTCGGTTCCAAAAGATGTTTCGATTGTGTCGTTTGATGATGCACAGTTGCAGCTAAATCAGGAAGTGACATTGGTTTCTGCCATTCATCCGAAATTTAAATTGGGACGTATCGCAGCCAAAAATCTTTTGCGCATGATGGAGGATGACCATTGGCAGGAGAAAAATTACTCCTACCATTTCCCAGTGCAGATATGTGAAGGAAATTCGGTGCGCGATCTTACAAAAGAGTAAAAATAAACAAAAGTGATGCATCCGTCTTGGGTGTGAAAGGAGCAGATATGTTAGAGCAGAAAAAATATCGGTTTTGGTTTTGTACAGGATCGCAGGATCTATATGGAGATGAATGTCTGGCGCATGTGGCAGAACATGCAAAGATTATTGTTGAGGCTTTGAATAAGTCTGGCAATCTTCCTTATGAAGTTGTCTGGAAGCCTACGATGATTACAAATGAAGTGATTCGTAGAACGTTTAACGAGGCAAATACAGATGAAAATTGTGCAGGTATCATTACCTGGATGCATACATTTTCGCCGGCAAAATCCTGGATTTTAGGATTACAGGAACTGCGTAAACCATTATTACATTTACATACACAGTTTAACCGCGAAATCCCATATGACACGATCGACATGGATTTTATGAATGAAAACCAGTCAGCACATGGTGACCGTGAATATGGTCATATTTTCAGCCGCCTGGGTATGGAGCGCAAGGTGGTAGCTGGTTATTGGGAAGACGCAGAGGTGCAAAAACAAATCGGTGCCTGGATGTGTACGGCAGTTGGTGTTATTGAAAGCAGCCATGTTCGTGTAATGCGTGTTGCGGACAATATGAGAAATGTTGCTGTAACAGAGGGCGATAAAGTAGAAGCACAGATTAAATTTGGCTGGGAAGTAGATGCTTATCCGGTGAATGAAATCGTGGAAGCTGTCAATGCGGTATCGCAGGCGGATATTGATACTTTGGTTGAGGAATACTACAGCAAATATGATATTTTGCTGGAGGGAAGAGATGAAAAGGAATTCCGTCAGCATGTGGCAGTACAGGCTGGTATTGAAATCGGATTCGAGAGATTTTTGGAAGAAAGAAATTATCAGGCAATCGTAACACACTTTGGCGATCTGGGTGGATTAAAACAGTTGCCAGGACTTGCAATTCAGCGTCTGATGGAAAAAGGCTATGGATTTGGTGCGGAAGGTGACTGGAAGACAGCTGCCATGGTTCGTGTAATGAAGATTATGACCCAGGGTGTGAAAGATGCAAAGGGAACGTCGTTTATGGAAGATTACACATACAATCTGGTTCCTGGAAAAGAGGGTGTATTGGAAGCGCATATGCTTGAGGTTTGTCCGTCAATTGCGGATGGACGCATTGCGATTAAAGAGCAGCCATTGAGTATGGGAGAGCGTGAAGATCCGGCAAGACTTGTATTTACTTCTAAGACAGGACCTGCAATTGCGACTTCGTTGATTGATTTGGGCGATCGCTTCCGTCTCATTATTAACGATGTGGATTGCAAAAAGACGGAGAAACCAATGCCAAAACTTCCGGTTGCAACGGCATTCTGGACACCACAGCCAAACTTAAAGGTTGGTACGGAAGCATGGATTTTGGCGGGGGGTGCACATCATACAGCATTCTCTTATGATTTGACAGCAGAGCAGATGGGAGATTGGGCTGCAAACATGGGTATTGAAGCTGTTTACATTGATAAGGATACCAATATCCGTCAGTTTAAGAATGAACTGAACTGGAATTCTGTATTCTATAGAAAATAAAACGAAACTATGGAAAATCCGTCACATTGTGTTATACTATAGACAGTTGTTTATTTGGAGGTAGGTAAGATGACGGAGATGGGTTTTTTGATCTTTTTTGCTATACTGATTTTATTTGTTGTGATTGTAGCCGTGGTTGTTGTGGTATCGGCGGTGGCTGGTGCGAGTGCAGCGGTTGCAAATACGATTGCAGATGATGACGATGGCGACGCGTGATTGCGTTGTATGAGAAGAAAGAAGGATACTGCGTGATTATGTTGCGATGAGAAGACAGAAGGACACTGTGAGAGTGAAGAGGCTCTACAGTGTCCTTTTACGTTGTTTCTATATTATGCTATAATGGAAAAAACTATGATTTGGAGAGGGATTTATGACGACAAAGATCATCATTGCGATGCACAAACCATATAAAACGCCAGAGGAATCGGTTTATCTGCCGCTTCACGTGGGAGCCGAAGGAAAAGATATGATTCCGGGGCTTACCCGCGATAATACAGGCGAGAATATATCGTCTAAGAATCCGATGTATTGTGAGTTGACGGGTCTTTATTGGGCGTGGAAGAATCTGGACGCAGATGCGATTGGGCTGGTGCATTACCGGAGATACTTTACCGTCAAAGACCGCAGTTTTCAAAAGGAGCATGCAGATGATTTGATGGCGTGTGTGCTTTGTTCATCTGAAGCAGAAGCACTTATGGAGCAGTATGACATTGTCGTACCGGCAAAGCGTAAGTATTATATTGAATCGTTGTATTCGCATTATGCACATACACTCGATGCAAAGCATCTGGATCTGGCGCAGCAGATTATCCACAAGCAGTGCCCGGCGTATGATGCGGCGTGCAAAAAAGTATACGCATCAACTTGGGGCTATATGTTTAATATGTGTATCATGAGGAAGGAATATCTGGATGCCTATTGCAGCTGGCTGTTTCCAATTTTGGAAGAATTGGAAGAAAAATTACAGGACGACTTAGCGCATATGAGTGCGTTTGAAGCGCGATTATTTGGTCGTGTCAGTGAGATTTTATTTAATGTGTGGCTGATGCATGCGCAGGAGGAGAACACGGCACCACGTGTACATGAAGTTGCTACGATGCATATGGAACCCATCAATTGGGTGAAAAAAGGAGGAGCCTTCCTCAAAGCAAAGTTCTTTGGAAAGAAATACGGAGCGAGTTTTTAATGAAAGTAAGTGTGATTACTGCCTTTTACAAAGGCAATGCCTATATGGCGGATTATAAAAAAATGATATGCGCCAACCAATGTCATCTGGAAAAGGAAGATGAACTGGAAGTGCTGATCATCAATGACAGTCCCGAAGAAGCGGTGATATTACCGGATGATGGTGGCGATTGTAATATCAAGGTATACGACCAGCCCCAAAATGGCGGGATTCATGCGGCGCGTGTACGCGGACTTTCTCTTTGCACAGGCGACTATGTGATTTTTCTCGATCAGGATGACCGCTTGCGGGAGGATGCCGTTGCAACGTTTATTGCGACTATGAAAAAATACCAGACGAAGGCAGATAAGGTGCTGGTTTCCAATGCTGTCATGGAGCAAAAGGATGGCGAGGTTTTGTGGTATCGCACCGCCTACCATAAGAAGCTTGTTGGGGACTATAAGACCTATCTGCGCGTGGGAAATCAGATTGTATCGCCGGGACAATGCCTGATTCCAAAAGCAAGCATACCAACGTTTTGGACAACACACATCTGCAAAAAGAATGGTTCGGATGATTATTTCTTATGGATTCTTTTATTGGCGAAAAAAACACCGTTTTCTTTCGTGGATGAGCCGCTTTATGTGCACCATTATACGGCACAGAACCTGTCGGCAGATGCCAAGAAGATGGACGCATCATCCTATGAATTTATCACCTATCTGGAGACGGAAAAAGCGATCGGTGACAAGGACATTGCACTGCTGCGCCGGATGATTCGTTACAAGGATGCTTTCCGCAGTGGCGGCATAGCAAAAAAGCTGGTTTTGACTTTGCAAAACCCGGATATTTTTATATCGAACTTTATTTTCAAAATGCGCAGCAAAACACCGTATGGATTTAATCGCGAATAGGCAAAATCACAGTTGATTTTTCCCCTGTTTCCCGATAAGATAATATAGATAAGATGGTAACATAGGCCAGGAATAAAAACTGCCTATGCAGAAAGGATAATATAGATAACATGAGTAAGGAATTAGCAAAGACTTATGACCCAAGTGGGTTGGAAGACAGACTATACAAAAAGTGGGAGGACAATGGATATTTCCATGCAGAGGTAGACCGCAGCAAAAAGCCGTTTACTATCGTTATGCCACCTCCTAATATCACAGGACAGCTCCACATGGGACATGCCCTCGATAACACAATGCAGGATATTTTGATCCGCTACAAGAGAATGCAGGGATACAATGCTCTTTGGCAGCCGGGAACAGACCATGCAGCGATTGCTACAGAGGTCAAGGTGATTGAACATTTAAAAGAGCAGGGCGTTTCCAAGGATGACCTTGGTCGCGACGGCTTTTTGGATGAATGCTGGAAGTGGCGTGAAGAATACGGCGGACGCATCATCAAGCAGCTGAAGCGTATGGGTTCGTCTGCAGACTGGCAAAGAGAGCGTTTTACCATGGATGAAGGCTGCTCTAAGGCCGTTGAGGAAATCTTTGTTAAGTTGTATGAAGAGGGCTATATTTACAAGGGCAACCGCATCATCAACTGGTGTCCGGTTTGCCAGACATCGATTTCAGACGCAGAGGTAGAACACGTAGAGCAGGCTGGACATTTCTGGCACATGAAGTATGAGATTGTCGGAGAACCTGGCAGATACGTAGAATTTGCAACGACACGTCCTGAGACAATGCTTGGTGATACTGCAGTGGCAGTAAACCCTGCAGATGAAAGATACCAGGATATCATTGGCAAGACCGTTATGCTTCCATTTATGAATCGCGAGATTCCGGTTGTAGCAGACGAATATGTAGATATGGAATTTGGAACAGGTGTGGTTAAGATCACACCGGCACATGACCCGAACGATTTCGAGGTTGGTAAGCGCCATAATCTTCCGGTCATCAATATTTTAAATGACGATGCTACCATCAACAGCAATGGTGGTGAATTCGAAGGTATGGATCGCTATGAAGCCCGCAAGGTCATCGTTCAGAAGATGGATGAGATGGGTCTTCTCGTTGGCATCGAAGATCACGTACATAACGTAGGAACCCATGACAGATGTAAGACCACAGTGGAGCCAATGGTTAAGCCACAGTGGTTTGTTGCCATGGAAGGATTGGCAAAACCTGCGGTAGAGGCAATCAAGACAGGCGAATTGCAGTTTGTTCCAAAGAATTACGATAAGACATATTTGCACTGGTTAGAGAACATTCGTGACTGGTGTATTTCCAGACAGCTATGGTGGGGACATCGTATTCCTGCTTACTATTGTCAGGACTGCGGCGAGACTGTAGTCGCACGTGCATCAGAAGCACCGACAAAGTGCCCGAAGTGTGGCGGCGTTCACATGAAGCAGGATGAGGATACCTTAGATACCTGGTTCTCATCTGCACTTTGGCCATTCTCAACCCTTGGCTGGCCGGAGAAGACAGAAGATCTGGATTACTTCTATCCAACCGATGTCTTAGTTACCGGATATGATATTATTTTCTTCTGGGTTGTACGTATGGTATTCTCCGGCTATGCACATACCGGAAAGTCACCATTCCATACCGTATTGATTCACGGTCTGGTGCGTGATTCCCAGGGACGTAAGATGAGTAAGTCACTCGGCAATGGTATTGATCCATTGGAAGTTATTGATAAATATGGTGCAGATGCATTGCGTCTGACACTGATTACCGGTAATGCACCGGGAAATGATATGCGTTTCTACTGGGAGCGTGTAGAGCAGAGCCGTAACTTTGCAAATAAAGTATGGAATGCATCCCGTTTCATTCTGATGAACTTAGAAGGCGTAGAATTAAGCCAGCCGGCAGAAGAAGATCTTGCCGTAGCTGATAAGTGGATTCTTTCCCAGGTCAATACTCTGGCAAAAGACGTTACCGAGAATATGGATAAATATGAACTCGGTATTGCTGTTCAGAAGGTATACAACTTTATCTGGGATGAGTTCTGCGACTGGTATATCGAGATTGTAAAGCCTCGTATGTATCGCAAAGATGAGGATATGGTTTCTGCAAATGCAGCGCTTTGGACATTAAAGAAGGTACTTACGGATGCATTACAGCTGTTACATCCATTTATGCCATTTATTACAGAGGAGATTTTCTGCACACTTCATCCGGAAGAAGAGACCATTATGATGACTGCATGGCCAGAATACGATGCAGCGCGTCATTATCCGGAAGAAGAAGCTATGATTGCCAGAGCAAAAGACGTTGTACGTGGCATGCGTAATCTTCGCACCGATATGGATGTACCACCAAGTCGTAAGGCAAAGGTTATCATTACCTCAGAGGATGAAAAAGTACGTCAGATTTTTACCGATATTGTAGAATCTTACCAGACACTTGCCGGTGCAACAGAAGTTTTAGTACAGGCAGGTACAGACAGCGTACCGGAAGATGCAGTCTCTGTAGTGATTCCGGATGCCGTTATGTATATTCCACTCGAAGATTTAGTGGATTTTGAAAAAGAAAAAGAAAGACTGACAAAAGAAAAAGCCAAATTGGAAAAAGAACTTGCACGTAGTAAGGGAATGCTTTCCAATGAAAGATTCTTAAGCAAAGCTCCTGCTGATAAGGTTGCAGAAGAACGTGCAAAAATGGATAAATATCAGCAGATGATGGATGATGTTGTTGCGCGCCTTGCACAGATGAAATAATTATCAATCATTTGGGGGAGAATGATATGAGTATGCCACAGACACCTTACATGAAAAAACCCCAATTTCATATTGATCCTAAGGGGATGTTTGCGACGGTATGTTTTCCATCTCCGGATGTGGATGAAGCTGCTCCAGAGTATGATATGGATACGATGGAAAAGCTTTTGACGAGCGAAGGGATTGTTTACGGCATTGATGGTAATATGCTGGCTTCTTTGAGCAAGGATATTCCATACGATACCGATTTGATTGTCGCGGTGGGGAAGGAACCCGTTGAGGGCACAAATGGCTATTATGAATATCATTTCAGCCAGGATTTCTCGAAAAAACCGACCATTCGCCCAGATGGTTCGGCAGACTTTTTAAGCATTAAGGTCATAGAAGTTGTACACGAAGGTGATTTGATTGCGACGTATCATCCGGCGGTTCATGGAACTCCGGGGATGAATGTGCGTGGCAAAGAAGTTGAGCCGCGTATGATGCGTGATATGCCTCCGATGGGAGGCCGTGGCTTTCATCGTTCGGAAGACAACATATATTATTATGCGGATATGGACGGCAAGATTGTCCTACACGGAAATCGAATTACGATTTCCCCGGTGTATGAGATTGACCAGGATGCCGATATGAATGTGGGAAACATTGACTTTAAGGGCGATGTGGTGATTCACGGTGGCGTTAAAAATGGCATCCGTATTCATGCGACTGGTTCCATTACCATCGATGGACTGGTGGAATTATGTGATTTGCGTGCGGGAAAGGATATTTTCCTTTTGAGTGGCGTCAAAGGCGGCGAACGCACCACCATTCATGCGGATGGAAACATCACGGCAGAGTTTATAGAATATGCGATTGTCTCCTGCAAGGGTAATTTACATGCAGATGTTCTGTTTAATTGTCTTGTCAATTGTGATTCCAAGGTAATCACGACAGCAGGAAAGCATTCGGCTATCATTGGTGGTTATGTGACTGCGGTGCAGGGCGTATCATCGCTTATTATTGGCAACAAATTTGGTACAGTGACCCATGTTATGGTGGGGATTGATGAGGAGCGCATCAAGGAAATGGCGGATTTGTCAGATAAGATACGACAGCTGGAAGCGAATATTTCCAAAATTAAGCAGGGAATCGAAGATTTTGACATTCTTTCTGAGAAGAAGGGTGTTTCCTACAAAGAAGATCCAAGGCGTATGCAGCTTTTACGTGTAAAGATTCGTGACGAGGCGATCGTGGCGGAGGCTCATGTCCGTTACGAGGAACTCAAAGCACTCATGGAGATTGGGTGTAAAGCAACGGTGCGTGCATACGATACCGTATATGCAGGCGTGACGGTTCGCCTGATGGATCAATATGCACAGATGACAGATTTTCAAAAACGTATCGAATTTGTGAAGACAATGACAGGAATTCGCATGGAACCGCTGTTAGATCCGATACCGGAGGAATAGAAGTCCTGCTGACAGAATTTGACGGAATGTTCACAAATGTTCGTTATGATAGGAATGTAGTACAGTAATTGGAGGCTGAGATGATAGATTTTGAAGAAGAACTGAAAAAGTTTGAGCCAAGCATGGAAGTAGAAGAGGCAGAAGAAGAAATCAAAAAGCGTGATTTGACAGATATGACAGATATCCTTCGCCAGATGACAGAACAGAGAATAGGGAGATAGAAACAGACATGAAGTGTTATATGTGTGGCACCCTAGTGGATCAGGAAAAAGTATGTCCGCATTGTGGTAGTGATTTGAAAATCTATCGCGTCATTTTGGCTTCATCCAATCTGTTGTACAATACAGGATTGGAGCAGGCGCAGGTGCGCGATTTGTCCGGCGCAATTGTTTCTTTGAAAAAGAGCCTGAAGTACAATAAGTACAATACGAAGGCGCGTAACCTGTTAGGACTCGTTTATTTTGAACTTGGTGAGACCGTGCTTGCACTGAGCGAATGGGTAATCAGCAAGAACTTGGAGCCGGATAATCCGATGGCAGATCGTTATCTTGACGAAATGCAAAATACACCGGGGATGTTAGATAAGCTGAACCAGACGACAAAAAAATACAATCAGGCACTGCTCTACTGTAAGCAGGGAAGCCGGGATCTTGCGACGATTCAGTTGCGAAAAGTGCTGAGTTTAAATCCAAAGTTTGTGGCAGGGCATCAGCTGTTGGCACTGCTTTACATTCAGGATGGCAAATACAACGAGGCCCGCAAGGAATTAAACATCGCAAACAAAATTGATGTGCGTAATACGACGACACTTCGCTATTCCAGAGAAGTGCGGGATAAATTAAAAGAACAGAATCAAAAACGGAAAAAACCGAAAAAAGATGATGTGGTATCTTTTCAAGATGGCAATGACACCATTGTGATGCCAAACAGTTCTTTCCGCGATATGATTGATAATACCAGAGCGAGTGTTGTTAATATCCTTGTAGGACTTGTCCTTGGTCTGTTGATCTGTTTCTTTTTGGTGATACCAACGATTCGTCAGAGAGCCTCAGAAAATGCAGCAGCAACACTGGTAGATACGAATGAAGAACTGACGAACAGTGCTTCCAATGTCAGTAGTCTGAAGAAGAAGGTAGAAGAGCTGAATCAGGAGTTGGAAAAATATACCGGGAAATCTGACGCGGTGGGATCATATGAGAAGCTGATGGAAGCAAAAGAATTCTTTGATGCAAATAATCTGGATAAAGCCGGAGAAGCATTAAATTCTGTCAATCGTGATCTTTTATCGGAACGTGGGCAGGCGATGTATGATGTGATTCATGCGGCTGTCTATGCAAAGATTTTGGAAGAGACCTACAACACAGCGGAACAGGCTTATTGGAAGGAAGATTACAATGCGGCAAAAGAAAGCTTTGCTCAGGTTGTATTTATAGATCAGACCTATCATAATGGGGATGCACTTTTCTATTTAGCAGAGTCACAGTGGAATACCTGGGATTTTGATAATGCCAAAGAGACATACCAGAAGGTCATCGATCAATATCCAAATACCAATCATGCAAGAACGGCGCAGGAGCGTATCGACAGTTACAATCAGATGCAGGAAAATGGCGACAACACATCGGATAATACCAATAGTCGCGGGCATTAATAGAATAAAAGCAAACACAAAAGACGTAAGGGAACGAATTCCTTTGCGTCTTTTTCTTTTTGAAAAAAGAAGTCAGAGCAGGAGGACAGGCAGTATGGAATACAAATTTGAAATTGGACAAGGAAAATTACGCGTGGTTGTGCCAAGGGAACTGGATCATCATTTGGCAGTGCAGCTCAAAGAAGAGGCAGATCTTCTGATTGAAACATACCATGTGAAGACACTTGTTTTTGATTTTAGCAACACAGAATTTATGGATAGTTCGGGGATTGGCGTACTGATTGGGCGTAGCAGAAATTTAAGCTTTTCCGGAGGAAACGTTGTGGCAGTGAATCTGAGTCCGCGTGTGGAGCAGATTTTTCGCATCTCCGGATTACAGCGGCTGATTACCGTATTGCCGGCAGAGATGAAGCAGGAGGTGTAGGAATGGAAAATCATATGACGGTAACATTTGATGCTATTTCGGAAAATGAGGCATTTGCACGTATGGTTGTCAGTGCATTTTTGGTGGGAGCTAATCCCATGGTAAGTGAGTTAGACGATGTCAAGACAGCGGTTTCTGAGGCTGTTACCAATGCGATTATTCACGGTTATGAAGAAAAAGTGGGGTATGTACTCATGCGCTGTATCTTAAAAGAAAAACAGCTGACAGTGTGTGTGCAGGATTTTGGACATGGCATTGCAGATATTGCCCAGGCGAGAGAACCTTTTTATACAACGAAGCCGGAATTAGAACGCTCCGGGATGGGATTCGCCTTTATGGAGACGTTTATGGATCGTGTGGAAGTGACATCGGAACTTGGCGTGGGAACTACGGTGACAATGACAAAACAGCTGCAGGATCAGACGTGATATGGATGCACTGAAAGAAAGAATGTTACGTGCGCAGGGAGGAGATCAGGAGGAACGCGAAAAACTGGTGGTAGAAAACATACCCCTGGTGTGGAGTATGGTAGGGCGCTTTCGCTCTTCGGGAAAAGAAAAGGAAGAATTGTTTCAGATAGGAATGATTGGACTGCTTCATGCCATTGATCGCTTTGATACTACATATGATGTGAAATTTTCGACGTATGCGGTTCCGCTTATTATCGGGGAAATGCGAAGATTTGTGCGGGATGATACACCGATCAAAGTCTCACGGACCATTGTGGAACATAGAAAACAAATCATGGCATTGCAGCAGGAAGAACAGGATATATCCGTGGAAGAAATGGCGAGACGCACAGGGCTATCACAGGAAGATGTGGTGCTTGCACTTGGCAGCAGCCGACCGGTAGGTTCTCTTTATGATGCAACGTATGATTCGGGCGAAAGTGAGGTACTCTTGATTGACCAGCTGCAGGAAAAGGGCAAGCCGATGGAGCAGCAGGTTATGGAAAATGAGATGGTAGCGCTGGCAATGCAATCGCTTTCTGTGGAGGAAGAAGAGCTGATCCGGCTGCGTTTTTTTGAAAATATGACGCAGACGCAAATTGGCGAAAAATTGCATATGACGCAGGTACAGGTCTCGAGACAGGAAAAGAGGATTTTGAAGAAAATGCGTGAGTTTATAAAAATTTAATAA
The DNA here is from genome assembly GCA_934352055.1 of uncultured Lachnospiraceae bacterium. GTDB lineage: Bacteria > Bacillota > Clostridia > Lachnospirales > Lachnospiraceae > Pararoseburia. The sequence goes on along the minus strand of CAKRJY010000001.1, from coordinate 403,699 downwards.
AAGTTTTTGATTGTTTTCTTGAATCTGAAAGAAGCATCATGTAGAGTTATACATAGAAATGGATAACTGTGGCATATTTTATGAGATATAGGGTACATAGGAAAAGAAGAGGAGCATATAAGCATGAAAAACTGGATCAAAGAGCATAAGAAAACGTGCATTTTGTTAGGAATCCTCGCGCTTATTATTGTGATTGCAGTCATAGCCGGAATGGTTTCCGGTGGAAAGAAACAGACGGATCAGCAGGAAGATACAGCGACAGTGGAGAAAAGAACATTGATGGAAAGCGTGTCGGCAACCGGAACATTCGTGGCGGCGGATGAAGATAAAGTTTCTTCTGATACAACAGGTGTGGAAGTATTAGCAGTCAATGTGGAAGTGGGAGATACCGTTTCTGCCGGTGATGTGATTGCGGTATTAGACAGCGCGGATTTGCAGAAAAATCTCGAGGATGCGAATAAAAGTCTTTCGGATACGAATGAGCAGACACAGCGCACAAAGGACAGTGCAACGCGTAATTTAGAGCAGGCAGGCAAGACCAGGGATGAGGATCTCGCAGATGTCGATACCAATATTTCGGATGCTTATGATGAGTGGCAGAGTGCGGAAAATAATTATAATGCATCGGTTGCATCGTATCAGGAGGCGGTAGCACTGGCAGACAGTATTGCTGATAAGACAAGCACAGCATACACCAATGCAAGCGCACAGGTGAATACCTTAAAGCGCCAGGTAGATACCGATCGAAGAACTGCCGATACAAAGAAAGAGACATACGATCGTCTGACGGCACAGAGGGAAGATTCCATCAAGCGGATCAACGATACATATCAGGATCAGGTGGATTCGTATAACAATACAATGGATTCCACCGAGGATTCCGGCAAGACACAGAAAGAGCGCATCGAAGATATTCAAAAGCAGATTGATGGTACTGTGGTAAAGGCAGCGACGAGTGGACTGGTGACAGCTGTGAACGTGGAAGTGGGAGATACCTACAATGGCAGTGTCATTGCTGTGATTGATAATGTGGATTCTTTTGACATTACCACAGAGATTGATGAGTACGATATCAATCGTATTGCAGTAGGACAGGAAGTCATCATCAAAACCAATGCGACGGGCGATGAGGAGCTTTCTGGCGTAGTAAAAAAAGTATCGCCGATCGCAACGGGAAGTACGAGTGGTGATTTTGGCAGCAGCCTTGGGGGACTGGATTTGGGAAGTATTATGGGAAGCGGTTCCTCTTCTTCGTTTAGCTCTGGCAGCAGCAAGGATGATGTGACATTTACTGTGACAATCGGTCTTACGACCCAGAGTGATATGCTGCGCATTGGTATGACGGCAAAATTGAATATTATATTGCAAAAGAATGAGAATGTGTTATCTGTTCCATACAATGCGGTACAAACGGACGACGATGGTGCAACGTATTATGTACAGAAAGTAACCGGAAAACAGGAAGATGGTTCTTATAAGACAAAGAAAATAACAATAAATAAGGGAATTGAGAGTGATTATTACACGGAAATTATCAATTCCGGTCTCAAAGAGGGAGACAGTGTGATTGTGCCTGCGGCAGAAAAGCAGAATAGTTTAGAGGATATGATTAATCATTCCGGTTCTATGGGAGGTGTATAATGGGGCGCACGATCATAGAACTGCAGGATATTTACAAACGCTTCTATATCGGCACACCCAATGAACTTGAAGTGCTGCATGGGATATCCATTCATGTAACGGAAGGGGAATTTGTCTCCATTGTAGGTGCTTCCGGTTCCGGAAAATCAACGCTTATGAATATCATCGGAGCGCTCGACCGCCCGACGGAGGGGCAGTATACATTAGATGGTGTGGATATGATTGCGGCAAAGGATGCGGAATTGTCGAAAATCCGCAACCGAAAGATTGGATTTGTGTTCCAGACGTATAACCTTATTTCAAAAACAAATGCCTTAAAAAATGTGGAAATGCCCATGCTTTATGCCGGAATACCGGGCAAGCAGCGTATTGCAAGAGCAAAAGAGCTGCTTGAACTTGTCGGTATGGAAGAACGTATGAAACATTTACCGGAGGAGCTTTCCGGTGGGCAAAAGCAGCGCGTGGCGATTGCACGAGCCATGGCAAATGACCCTGCAATTATTCTGGCGGATGAGCCGACTGGGGCGCTCGATTCTACGACAGGGCGTATGGTTATGGATCTTTTCCATAAATTGCACGAAGAAGAGGGAAAGACGATTGTTCTTATTACGCATTCGCCGGAACTGGCGGAGGAGACGGAGCGAATCATAACAATCAAGGATGGAAACGTCCTTGGAGAGAGGAAGGGCACAGCAAGATGATGATGGTTTATGAAAATATTCGTCTGGCACTTTTTAGTTTAAAAGCCAACAAAATGCGTGCACTTCTTACCATGTTAGGAATTATCATTGGTATCGGCTCGGTGATTGCTATTATGACGGTGGGAGATTCTGTGACATCGACGGTGGCAGAATCAATGAGTTCTCTTGGAGCAAATAATGTGACGGTAAGCCTGGAAGAACGTAAAGATGATGAGGATGAAAATGCGTCGATGATGGGGATGAGCTGGGATTCATCGAGTGATGAAAATGCGAAACAGCCGACGCAAAAGGATTATATGACATCCGATATGCTCAGACAGATGAAAGAGACACTTGGAGATGGCATCAAAGCATATTCTATTACAGAGCAGGTGGGAACCGGTGAGCTGCAGCAAAATGCACAGAGTGGAAAGGCAAATGTTTCTGTTATGGGAACAAGCCTTGGCTATTTTCTGGCAAACGATGTCAGTCTGGTGCAGGGTTCTTTTTTCAGCGAGGAAGAACTCGAAAATGGGGCTATGGTAGCACTCCTATCAGAAGAGGCATTGGAGGATCTTTTTCACGGAGATGCCAATGCAGCGGTAGGAACGACCATGACGGTGTCGGTCAATGATAAATATTACAATCTCATCATTGAAGGCGTCTACGCAAAGGACGAAGATGATGCGATGAATATGTATTCCATGTTTATGGCAAGCGATACCACAAATCTGTATATTCCATTGAAAACGGCGCAAAACATCAATCATACCAGCGGTTATCAGACGTTGACGGTGGTAGTCGATCCCAACCAGAACCCGGATCAGCTGGCAGCGGATATGGAATCGTATTTTGATAATGTTTATAGGAACAATCGTGATTTTCGTGTGAAAGCCACCAGTATGGCGTCTATGGTATCCATCATGGAGAAGATGATGGGAACCATTACGACAGCGATTGCTTTGATTGGCGGTATTGCGCTGGTGGTAGGTGGTATCGGTGTTATGAACATTATGCTGGTATCCATCACGGAGCGTACCAGAGAAATCGGAACGCGAAAGGCACTTGGCGCACCAAATTCATCCATTCGTCTGCAATTTATCATAGAATCGATTGTGATCTGCCTCATTGGCGGAGCAATCGGGATTATTGTGGGCTGTATCGGCGGCATTGCGGCAGCCAACTATATCGGGGCAAGTGCGGTCCCGTCCGTGCGAAGCATCCTGATCTCGCTTGGATTTTCCATGGCAATCGGTGTCTTTTTTGGCTATTATCCGGCAAACAAGGCAGCAAAGCTTAATCCAATCGACGCATTGCGGTATGAATAAATAAATTTTTACACAAGGAAAAGAGGGAAAAAAGATGTATCGTGAAATTTCAAAGTTAATCATGTATGGTGATATGGACAAGGACTGTATTTTATACCAGTTTGGCGAGATTTTCCGCAGCTATGAGAACCATACAAAAGATCAGGCACAGTTGATTCAGGACATTTATACCCAGGTCAAAAGACTTTTAGTGGTTGCGACAGATTATGGATTTGACCATAATCTCTGGCACAATTATCTGGCATTTTATCTGGTAACAAACGAAAATCCATTTTCCATCACCTGTGAAAAGGTAGGAGCTAATGATGGCAGTGTCAATCACTTCGCAAAGAATGATTTTGCTGTGATAAAGAATCTCTTTGACTATGATTTTTCAAAGATTGAGGCTGAGCTTGGCATTGACTGTTTTTCACAGTTATCCGATTATCATTCCATTCAGAAAAAGGAACTCATGTACAATAAAAACGTGAGTGAAAAGATCATCGCACTTTCCGCAAAGCTTGAAGCGGCAGAGGATGTAGATGCGTTCTTTGATGCTGTGACCGGCTTTTATAAGGACTATGGCGTTGGTATGTTTGGCTTGAATAAGGCGTTCCGCATCAAGGAAAAGGATGAGGGGGATGTCGAGTTTGTTGCCATCAATAACATGGATAAAGTCATGCTGGACGATCTGATCGGCTATGAGATCCAGAAAAAGAAGCTTGTGGATAATACCAAGGCTTTTGTGGAAGGCAGAGCCGCCAACAATGTTCTGCTCTTTGGTGACAGTGGTACGGGCAAGTCTACGAGTATCAAGGCAATTGTCAATGAATTTTACCCAGATGGCTTACGCATGATCGAGATCTACAAGCATCAGTTCAAGGATCTTTCGAATGTCATTGCAAGCATCAAGAACCGTAATTATAAGTTTATTATTTATATGGATGATCTTTCTTTTGAGGAATTTGAGATTGAATACAAGTTCTTAAAGGCTGTTATCGAGGGCGGTGTGGAGACAAGACCGGACAACATCTTAATCTATGCCACATCGAACCGCAGACATCTCATTAAGGAGACGTGGAACGATCGTAATGATGTTGAGACGCAGAATGGTATGCACAGATCTGATACCATGGAAGAAAAATTATCTCTCGTCAACCGCTTTGGTGTTACAATCAACTACTCGAAGCCGAGCCAGAAGGAGTACTTCCATATTGTTGTGGAACTGGCAAGAAAGAATGGCATAACAGAAGAGCAGATAAGTGACGAGCAGCTGCGTGCAGAAGCAAATAAATGGGAACTCAGCCACGGCGGCATCTCCGGAAGAACCGCCCAGCAGTTTATCAATCATGTGGCAGGGACGTTCCTTTTGCCATAAGGAGTGTCCCCTTTGCCGCAAGGAGTGTCCCCTATGTGCAAAAGAAAAGACTACATGGAATGTAAAGATATACATCCTATGTAGTCTTTTTTGTTATGGCGACGAGAAAAATATATCGAAGCCCATGTTTTACTTGCTTAGCCTACAGAAATCTGGCGCAACTGGTTGTCTAAAGCTTTTAGTTCATCATCTGAAATCTTGCCATAGGCAAGTAAGTCGCGTAATTTCATATCACTGACCATGGAAGAACCGTTGCTGTCATCAAAAGCAGCGCTCATACCCTTTGCCTGCTCGGAAAGACCGGCGATCAAATTATCAATCATTGGTGCTAAGAGTGCAGAAGCTTCCGGAATAGCCATCACGTGTGCAAAAGTACAGTCGACGGTCAGATAATCCAGGTAATTGTCATTGATATGGGCAGGACAGAGTGGTTCTGTCATACCTTCGAGTGTGCATTCGCCAAAAATGTCTTTTAACCAGCCAATACTGTCTTCCACCCAATGTGGTACGCGGGAACAGATGGTTTGTGGACGCGTGTCCTGAATACTGCTTTCGCATGTGGAAAAACCATGTGGTCCATAAGCATAAATGTGGCTTTCAAAGGCAACGCCGTTGTCTGATAAAGCGCGCATAAAATCAATGGAATTGTTGATAGGAACCATGCTGTCGGTGCGTGTTGCAAAGACGAAGCAAGGTGGTGTTTTCCGGTCTACAGCGGAGATGGTCTCCGGTGCATTTGGATTGCAGGCCTGTACATGCTGACTGGTCACAGCATATCCTAAAATAGCAGCATTTGGACGGTTCTGTGCAAGCGTCGCAGCAGCGGTTGCCAGATGTCCGCCGGCGGAAAAACCAATGACGGCAATTTTATCTTCGTAGATATGCCAGGTGTCTGCATGAGAGCGGATCAGTGTCATTGCCTGTTCGTAATCATTGAGCGGATTTGGCCATGTGCAATCATCCATAACAGAATAACGCAGAACAAAAGCGTGATATCCGGCTTTTGCAAAAGCGAAGGCAACAGGGTCAGCTTCGCGGTCAGAACACATCTGATAAGCCCCACCCGGAAGAATCAGTACAGCCGGGCGCTTAGCGACACAGCCGAATCCTTCCCCACAATCTTGTATGTAAGTTGTCAGTGTGACATTTCTTTCTTTATTTAAGGTCAATACTTCTGTATTCATGAAAATCCTCCTTGTATCTATCAATCATATACTAAGATACCATTATAAATGATTTTCTCTTTTTACACCAGATAATATATGAAGCAATGCCGGTGATGGTCTCCGCAATCGGAAAAGCCATCCATACGCCTGTGGCGCCAAGGATACGGCTGAGCACAAATGCAGCAGGCATGATAACGATAGCGTAGCGCAACAAGGAAATAATTAAGGATGGGAGTCCCATACCAATACCTTCGAGCGCACCGGAAGTGGTCACGGATATCGCAGAAACGATAAAGCCAATACTGATGATGTGCAGAGCCTCTATACCAAGCGAAAGCGTGTTGGTGTTTGTGGTAAAGAGTCCAAATAAGCGCTCCGGCATAATCCATGAGAGTGTGGTTCCTAACAACATGAGGAAGACGGTCAGCACGAGACCGGTTGCATAGATTTTACGCACACGTTTGCCTTCGCCTGCGCCGTAATTGTATCCAACGAGAGGACGGATACCCTGAACAATACCAGTGGCAGACAGATAGATAAATGTCTGTAATTTGTAATATACACCAAGTACCATGACATACGTTTCTGAAAAACCGGCTAAAATAGCATTTAACACAGAGATTAAGAAGGACGGCAGCGCCATGTTGAGTGTTGCTGGGATGCCCACACCATAGAGTCTTTTCAGAATCGAAGCATCTGGTTTGCAGTCGGCAATGGTAATATGTACAACGCGGGGTTTGCGATAGTAAAAAATGAAATAAGCAACCAGTGTCAGCACCTGACCGGATCCGGTTGCGAAAGCAGCCCCCCATATGCCCCATTTTGGAAAAGGACCAATACCAAAAATGAGAAGTGGATCCAAAATAATATTTGTTACAAAGCCTACCAATATGCAGACCATCGTTTCTTTCATCCAGCCGATTGCCTGGAAAATTTTCTCATAGGTAATACCAACGGTGACGACAGGCGCAAACAAAAAGACCAGATTGGCATACGTTAAAGCGAGAGAGAGTACATTGGCATTGCTTGTGTACATGGACAAAAAGCTCTTCATACCAAGAAGCCCTAAAATGGTTAAAAGAATACCGTGGATGAAGTTGAAAAATACGCCCTGACTTGCGGCGAGATCTGCTGTCTTTTGCTCCTTTGCACCGAGAAAAAAGGCGATGGCAGCATTGATACCGACACCAAAGCCGACGGCGACTGAGGTGATGATATTTTGCGCGGGAAACACAAGAGAGAGGGCTGTCATGGCATCCTCACTCAGTTTTGCGATGAAATAGCTGTCAATGATGTTGTAGAGAGAATTGACTGCCATGGAAACGACCATGGGAAGTGCCATGGAAAGTACCAGTGGCAGTATTTTCTTTTCTTTCATAAATGTCTGATTCATGTTTGTATATCCTTTCGAAATTAAATTAAAGCACAAAAAAATCGCCAGCAGCAAAATGAAGTGTACATTCTACTGTGGCGAAAAAAGTCTATGCCTGAAAAATCCACATCCCACAAAGCGAAAGCTATGCAGGTTTTAGGAGTTCATTATATAGGGAGAAGGCGGATGTGTCAATGGGATATTGTGCGTGGAAAGATCGTGTGTACACAAAACATGTGATCTTTTTCATAAATATCAATCATGCCATTATGCTTGGAAACAATCATGCGGACGCTTTTTAGTCCAAGTCCATGTTCCGCGGAATCGCCTTTCGTGGTTTGAAGTTGTGGATTTTTGTCTAATATGGAATCTGTAATATAGTTTTGTATCACGGTGCTTATGATGTGTTCATTTTCAGTTACTTCAAATCTGATGCAACGATTTTTTTGATCTTCCATCTGTTCAGCTTCTATGGCATTATCCAGAAGGTTGGAAACGGCAATCATGTAATCCATGTTCTGGTAGCGGGGATCCAATGTAACCTGCATATGCAAAGCAATAAGGTTCTCCTGGCAAATAGGTAGTTTGGTGTGCAGGATTGCATCCAACATTTTATTGTCTGTGTAAGAAATTTCTGTACTTTCCGGTACGGAATTCAGTAATTCATTGATATTCATAAGAACATCTTGTGTTTTTCCCTCTTCAAGCAGTATGCGATAGTTTAAAAGAAGGCGTTTTATATCATGCTTTGTAATACGGATAAGATCATATTTCTTTTCTATTTCATGGAATTGTTTTTCCTGCTCTGTAATCTGCATTTTTAATAGAGAATTTTCCAAGTGATTTTCTTGTTCCTTTGATTGTAGACTGAGAAGATGCAAACCGATCACTGTCGTTGGAAGAATGCTAAAGGAAATGAGCAGACAGATCCAATTTAGTGCTGTATGGGATGGCGCAAAATATACAAGGATGATATGCACCAGAAAAGCCACGATAAAATCAGATAGGAAAAAGAGAACAGAGATACCAAGTCCGGGATGATTTTCGTGTGACTTGTGCGAAAACAATCTGTTTAGATAGTATAAGATCATAAATTCTACGGTGTAGTTGACAAAGATATAAAGGACGCGGATATAACTTCCGCTGGTATATAAAGTTTCCTGTGTATAAGCACCGGGTAAAAGGAAAAGGTTGGTCACAAAAGTGGTCAGCAGGATATCGGTCAGGTTAAAAAGAAGCAGAAGTAATATTTTTTGCCATACGGTTCCCTGATAAAAAAGTAGGAGAACGGCAAGGGATATGATCATGGCAATGATAGAAAAAGCCGTATTGGAAAGATATGTATGTGGAATGCATCCCAAACATATTTCAAGTCCGCCGATGGCAATGAGATAATATAAACGAAAATGGGTGGAATGTTGGAAAAAAATATCTGCACTGAAACAGAAAAAAATAAAGGTCAGTGCAAGTGCAGCGAGTTCCACGAAGTTAAATAGTAAGGACATGAGAGTGACTCCTTTCCCATTCCATATAAGTGTTATGAAATGTCTGGATACAACTACGAGAAAGAAAAAGTTGCGTATTATCCGTTAAAATGACGGAATTATTATAAGGAATTTTGACATGCTCAAGATTGATCATACACCCTTGGTGAATGCGACAAAAGCCATGTTGGCTCAAAAGTGGCTCATAAGAGGAGAGTTTGTCCCGAGTATGAATTTCCCGCTCAAAGCAATGAAAGATTAGGTAATGCCCTTTGACGTCAACATAGCGGATGTGATCCAAATCAACGAGGACAGGAGTTCCCTTCTCGGTGAGTTCCAACTGGAATGGTTTGATCGTTTTCCGGTGAAAATCCAGAAATGCCATGAGGGCTTCACTTAGTTCTTCCGTGAGCATTTCCTTGCGGATATAACGCAATGGGGTATAACGGAGTGATTGAAATACATAATGATCAAGACTGCTGATAAAGATGATTGCCTGACGTTTGGCATCAATCTTGGCTCGCAGCAGAGAGGCAAGTTCTAAACCGGATTGCTCTGGCATTTGAATATCAAGGAAAATTAAATCTAAAGAGGAAAAATCCATTGCAAGTAGTTGCTTTCCGGAGGAAAACAAAGATATGCTGATAGATTCATTCGTATTGGCAAAAAATTGTTCGATTTTCGTTTGAAGATAATCAGAGAAGATTAAATCATCATCACAAATCCCAATATGTATCATAGCTCAAAACTCCTTTGGTATATGGTGTAGCTTCATTATACATTATACGATGAATTTTGAAATGCAAAATAACAGAATACAGCCAGAATCTGACAGAATCCTGCCAACACGTTGTCAGAGGCGATAAGTTTTGCTATATCTGAAATCAACAGGAGGAAAGGTCATGTCTTTGGAAGAAAAAGTGATAGAACTGACACAGGAGGAACATGATATTGCTGATTGTTTTGTTTTTTGCACCGGCACAAAATGTAAATAAACCTTTGTCGCAAGAGGTGTATATCGCAAATAAAAGTTATTCCGTTTGTTTTTGCTTTGGAATTACAGTAACAATTATGCTTTTGATGGACAAGCATCTACAAATTGCAATGCTATTGTTAATAAATTATGTAGAAATTGTTGTTTCTATGATTTTGGGAAAGGGGGTGTATTGGTATGTTAAAGGCAAAGAAGAGAAGGATTGCTCTTGGATGTGGTTTACTTGCAATAGTAATATATGTGATTGGATACATATGTACGCGAGATGGCTTGGCCTTGCAAATCTATAATGAAACAGAACAGGACATTTCAGGATTATATATTACATGTGGCAGTGCAGATGATAAACAAATAATACCGACAATAAGAAAAGGACAGCACATTAAAGTTCAATATAACCAAGATCAATATTCGGAAACAGCCGTTTGGATTTCTTATTACGACAAGAATCAAGAGGAACAAACATACCTATTAGTTGGTTATATGGAGAAAAATCAGGCAATTCTGTCAAGGATTACTATAACTAATGTTGATGATAGCGGAGTTCTACAAATAAAGGAAAAACAGATATTAGATTTTTAGATTACAGGGAGAAAATAAATGAGTTCCCAAAAGAAGAGAAGAAGAAAATCCAGCATACGACTTATGGCAATCGCTGGTTGCAGCGCACTTTTGCTAGGCGTGGTTACATATTCTGTTTGCCATCCTGGACAGGAGATACTTGTAACTGGGCATGATGAGACGGGGGAATCTATGAATGAGATTCCCTCGTCCTATCAGTTAGAGATTAGTGATAATAAAAAGATTAATGCAAAAGTAGTTGTACCGGATGCCGTAAGGGAAAAGGGATATCACAGTGCCACAGCAAAGATGATTACATTAGATGAGGAATACTTATACCAATACTTTGATGGTCAATACCATATTACGGAGAAAGAAAAAGTCGAGAACGGAGCGGACGAAAACGATTGTATTTATTATGGAAGCACGGATGGTGCTGCAATGTTTCTTTATGGAAATACCATGTATGGAGTGGATATGGAAACGCAGTTACAGATAGATATTATATCGACGATTCGAGATATAGATGATGAGATGTATAATGGCAATCGTTTTCCGAGGGAGGAGAGTCTGGAAAAATTTTCAATAGAGGAGTGCGATAAGAGAGTTTCTGATTTTCTTGATGAGGCGGGGAATGTTTGCCCGATACAGATTTTTCATCGTACACTGGATGCGGATATTTTGGCAGAAGAAGCCTATGCATTACAGGATGATGGAAGTTACGAAAAAATAGGACGCCAATGGACAGATGACGATAATGGTTATATCTGTAATATATTCCTGCTCTGCAATGATACACCGATTTACGATCAGAAGAATCTGCGATATGGTTGGCGGCTACAGGACAATAGTATGTGGCAGATGACGGTCACGAGAGGCAAGATTGCATCCGCATCTCTTCGGGCTTTTTATGAGATAAACTACAGTGATGCTTGTGAAAATATGCTGAGCCTGGATACTGTGGCAAGTCTGTGCGCCAAGCAAATGCAAAGTATGGACGAAGCGAACGAAATTACGATTACAGAAATATATCTGATCTCTATTCCGTTGAAAGTAAGTCAGAAAGAATATCAAATGCGCCCGGTTTGGCTCTTGCAGGGAACGCAGAAGGAGACTTTTGAGGGAATGGACAGGCCTTATGTCGGAGATATCGTATATGCAATTGATGCTGTGAGTGGAGATTTGTTATGAAGAAATATAGGATTTTTGAGAAATACTTTCTTAATATAATTTTTTCAGTTCCTTTTTGGTTAGGGTGCATTTTGACAACTTTGACCTGTTATCTGACATTACAATTTCAGGCGGATTACAGGGCTAGTGCAGTATTTGAATTTCGGATGATCCATGATAAGGCGCAATCGTTTCTTACACTGATTCCGGGTGTATACGGTGCGGCATTGGTTTATTATCGGGATATCAAGGAGCAGAATTATAAAAATGTAGTTTCACGGATTCCACTGCGCACCTACGTGCGAACCCAGACGGTAGTTTGTGCAGCGTGTACCTGGCTAATCTCGGTTCTGGGAAATATGCTTTTTATTGTGACTTATGGAAATGTTTATGGATGGTATGACGTGCGAGAAGATGCAGTGATGCTGAATGAACTCTTCCGTGGATTTTTGCCGGAGCATATGATGATCTATTTTTTGTTGTCGGCAATGCAATTGGCACTGTTATCAGTAATCATTTCACAAATAGCGCTGACCATATCCGTAGGAATTCCTCAACTGGCGATTATCTTTTCCTTGCCGGTGGGAATTTATTATTTCATGGGAATTTTAGCCAGGGGAGAAATGCTAGATCCGCACAATCTTTTTCTCGGTGGAATGCTTCTGTTTCAAAATGCCTGGCTACACTTGTTTTTTGTGCTGGGACTAACCATTCTAGTCACAGTGATAGGTGACAAAATATCATATCTACTGTGGTATTGGAGGGTGCATTATGTTTAATGGAGGATATTTTCGGTATATAGGGCATAAGCATTTGGTTTCGTGGAAAATGCTTGCCATTGTAGTGGTTTCTGCACTCAGCATGGATAGTTTTCTGGCGGAACTCCGGAGGTATTGCCTACAGGAGGGAGAGCAGTTGTCACCATGGGGGATGCCTTTAATCTGGGACAAACAATATGTAAGTGTTATTTTTCTATTAATCTTCTTGTTTGCAATTGCGGATTTCCCCTTAGACCGGTCAAAAGAAAAGTATGTGATCGCTCGTATTGGAACAACACGCTGGATCTGGATACAGCAGATGTATTTGATTGTCTTTTCTTTCTTGTATGAAATGCTACTTTTTATTTTACAGTTTATCTTATTGCTACCGGTGACGACATGGACGATGGAATGGGGGAGTGGCTGGGAACGTCTGACGAACGAACAGATGCGGATGAAGTATACAATGATTCTTACGATTCCTAAGGAACGCATTTATAATCAAGATGTCATTAAGACGAATGTCTGCTACCTGTTGTTGCTTTTTCTGATTCTGGTTTTTATGGCAGAATTGGTATTGTGGCTGAATATGTATCACAAATTGGTTAGTGCGTTACTTGCGGCAATGCTAGCAATCATTCCGTTATCCGGTAAGTTATCTGGTCGGATTTTTTTCTTTATCCCTACAACCTGGATGCAGCAAAAGGTGCAATATAGTGTGTACCAGACAAATCAACCGACGCTGGAATATATGTATTTATGTTTGGGGCTAGCTATAGTTTTATTGATTTTGTTTGGTATGGAGCGTTGCAGTAGAACGCAGGAGAATAATCGGAGGAGATATTGATGAAGGTATTGGTGCATGAAGTTTCAAAAAAATTCCGCGAAGATGAAGTGTTATCGGACATTAGTTTTGAGGCGCATGAAGGAGAAATTCTTGGTTTTGTAGGGCATAACGGATGTGGAAAAACGGTATTGTTTAAATGTATATGTGGCTTCTACCAAGTGAATAAGGGATATATTGCATTAGATGATGAGAAAATAGGCATTGGGGATGTGATGCCACAGGATATTGCGTTTACGATAGAAGAACCGGCATTTGTGGGGGAATACAGCGGAAGGAAGAATCTGACCCTATTATATGAACTATGTCATAGAAAAGATGAGCATTTGATTGAGGCAGTTATGGAGAAGGTCGGATTAGATGCTGGGAGTCATAAGCCGGTAAGTCAATATTCTTTAGGGATGAAGCAAAGGTTGGCAATCGCGCAAGTATTGATGGAAGATAAGCCGGTTTTGATTTTTGATGAACCAATGAATGGATTGGATAGAGCAGGCATTGAAGAAATTCGACGATTGATTTTAGAGGAAAAGGAAAAAGGAAAGACAATTTTAATGGCAAGTCATAATTCGCAGGATATAGAGTTACTGTGTGATCGAATTTATCATATGGAAAATGGACGCTTTGTATAGAAAATAATCCCTGTAGTATGTATGAATGATTTTTAGGAATAGATAATGGCTATTAACATAAGGAACACAAGGTATTTATGAAGAATAAGCCATGGGGATTGCGCTGCCAGCAGATTTGTTTATGCTGGTATTGAATGTAGTTAAGTAAATAAAGGTTTAGAAAGAAAAATAGGGTAGTAAATTTGACACTACCTAAATGGTAGTAGTGTATAGCATCTATGCATCCAGAGGTGTATCTGTGGAAGTACCAGTATCATTAGCATAATAGAGAATTCATTAGGAGATTTATCGTGATAGGGAAAAAAGAAATATATATTGGCTTGAAAAATGAAAGATATGATAGCATCTTACGGGTATTGGATGAGAAGAAAATTAAATATGAGGTAAGAAAAATGGAAGAACATCATGTTTTGGATATAAATCGTGGTGGAGCGGTAGGACGTTTTGGCGAAAATAATGAAAGCAATAAGTGCGTAAGAATACTTATATCCAGAAAGGATTACAAAAGGGTAGGAGAGTTATCACAGTAATTTGCAACACATGATACGGAATCGGCGGTCATGGCAGTGCCGAGCATGTCGGACGATGCGCTCTATATCAGTTCCGGCACATGGTCTTTGATGGGAACGGAATTAAAGACAGCAAATTGCAGCCCGGACAGGAAGTACCGGAGGGCATCTATCAGGTGGCACAGAGGATAAGACAAAAACAGCGGAGCATTTGCTTACAACAATCTTTTCGGTGGATGAGGCTATGGTAGATAGTTTTCGTCAGATTTCTGGACAGGAGGATCTGGATGTGTGGGTGCAGAAATATTATGGCGATGATATGACAGAGGATGGCTTGCAGAAATTTACAGGAAGCCTTCTACTCAAAGAAACCGATGGCAAATGGCTGGTTCATGATATTACAAAGATATAATGCTGCAAAAAAATGTTTACTCATCTTGACATAAAAGAAGCCAATTCATATAATAATAGTACAGAGATAGATGAGTCTATCTGGGTGTGCTGACACCTTAAAAATCTGACATTTTAGCCAGTTCGTAGGCTGGCAGGTTGGGGAGCAACAGAAAAACTCCACAGTTAAGCCGCACATAGAGAGGCGGATGGTTGGCAGACAACAGAAAAATCAGCATCAGAAGAAAGAGAAAAGGTTGTCCGAAAGGGCAACCTTTTTGAAATTAATGGGGTATGAATGGCGAAATATGATAAGAAAGCAGCTTTAAAGATTATGATAGAAGCTGCAAAGCAATACGAAGAAAAACTGAATGATAAACATTTTCTAATTGTATATCGGGAAGGGAAATATATAAAGACAGTAGATGTAGGATTCCGGGATATGAACTTTTTACATATGACGGGGGTGAAAACAAGATTGTCTGCACAACAATTTTATGCTGCTTGTCTAGAGTCAAAACTTTCTGAGTATGATTTTGAAATTGATAATAAAGGAAAAGTACAACAGAAATTGATGGTGTTACCATATCTCGCAGAGCTTCTATATCATCATTGTATGATTGGAGATTTTATCAATAGTGGAATCTGCATCAGGGCTGATTATTTTGTAGGAGATGCTAAAGCGGTTTTAAGTGTTGGATTTAGAACTGGAAAGAAAACAGATTTTCCGGTTACCTTGTACAAGGAGGATGTCAGGAAACTATCACAACCAACAAATAAGGTGCTTGCTATTTTTTCAAAACACTATAAAGAACAGCATTATAATAACTGTACATATCTTGCAAAGAATCAGAGTATTCATGAACTCAGGGTGAGCGATGAAGTGTCTGAAATGATTTTAGTGGATGAGGAATCAAAATGGTGAAAGATATGAGTTTGACAGGGTGGATTCGAGCGGAAATGGAAGCAAGAGAAAAAGCCAGATAAATAAGAACTGTAAAATCGTCGGATATAGGATGCATTTCCCTATATCCGGCGTTTTTTATATTCACTGAGAATTATGCAAAAGGAGCACTATGTATTGAGAAAAATATATGTTATCATAATAAATTGATTTTGGTAGAACATAAGGGGAAGCGACAAAGAAGTTGAAGAAGACAGTAGGAAAAAACAGTATTGATTTTGGACAAGATAAGATTATGCATATTCTGCTGCGGTTGGCACCGCCGGTGATGGCAGCACAGCTGATTCAGGCTTTGTATAATATTATTGACAGTTTTTTTATAGGAAGATATTCAGAGGCAGGGCTGACAGCATTGTCGATTATTTATCCATTGCAGCTGCTGATGCTTGCGCTTGCCGTAGGAACCGGCGTAGGGATTAATACCTTAATTCCGCATTTTATGGGACTAGGGGATGAAAAAGAGGCAAAGGAAGTGGCAGGAACGGCGGCACTTATCGGTTTGGGAAATTGGATTGTTTTTGCGACAATCTGCTTTTTTATCATGCCGGGGTTTGCCAGATTGTCGACCAGTTCCACAGAAGTGATACGACAAGTGACCATTTATGGAAGAATTGTCTGTGTCTTTAGCTTCGGACTTTTTTTGGAGAGTATGTGGACCAAAGTGTTACAGGCGGAAGGGGATATGGTCACCCCGACCGTGGCGCAGATTCTAGGTGCGCTTACCAATATTGTGTTAGACCCGATTCTGATTTTTGGTATGTTTGGTTTGCCGGCAATGGGGATAACCGGAGCCGCCATAGCAACGGTATGTGGACAGATGGTCGCTGCTTTGGTTGTTATGAAAAAGGGCTATCGGAAATCACCGAAATTAAGCGTATATCCAAGATATGTGCGACGGATTTATGCCTGCGGATTTCCTAATATCTTAATGCAGTCAGCATATACGTTTTATATTTTTGGATTTAATTTGATTTTAAAACAATTTTCAGATCAGGCGGTGACGGTGTTAGGTCTGTATTATAAGTGGCAGTCCATATTCTTTATTCCGCTAGGTGCAATGCAGACTTGCATTGTACCGGTGTTATCTTACAATTATGCATCAGCACGTTATGATCGCTGTAAAAAAACATTGCTGGATGCGGTACTTTTAGGAATGGCATTGATGGCAGTGGGAACACTATGTTTCGAGACCATTCCGGGACAGCTGTTGTCCTTCTTCTCAAAGGATCCGTTGGTAATAGAAATCGGTATTGTGGCATTCCGGTGGATTGGGCTGAGCTTTCTGCCGCTTGTCACATCGCTCATTTATCCGGTTTATTTTCAGGCAATCGGTGCGTGGGGCAAAAGTTCCATGCTTACCATTGTGCGGACGGTCTTTTTGTTTGTGCCTCTAGGCTGGCTGTTAGCGCATTTTGGACTTAATACATTTTGGATGACTTATCCGTTGACGGAAGTGATTACAACGACAACAGGATATCTGCTTTACAAAAAACAATGTCGGCTTGTTATGGAAAAAGGTAAAATGCACGCGTGATTTACCATATACACCAAAAAAAGTACCACTTAGGTAAAATTCATTGTACAATATGGTTACACATTTTAAAATGTGTGTAACAAGTCAAAGTGTGTGACTGGTTAGGAGGATTTTTATGGATAAGAAAGAATGGAAACAATCGAAAAAAGCCTTTAAAAAGGCAAAACATCGTGCGATCCGTCCTTGGAAAGGTATGAGCATTTTCTCGGCTATCTTCGCGATTGTGTTTATCGTGATTTTTGTATTTTGTTCTATGTTCGACAATACATTAGCTGCTAGAATGGGCGGTACTTTCTGGAAATTAGAAAATGAGGATGAAAACGCACAGTATTACACATCGGATTTTGATTCGGTGGATGATATGGTGGCATACGGCGAAGACCTTTGCCAGCGTGTAGAAGCAGAAGGCGCAACACTTCTGATGAATGAAAATAATGCACTTCCTTTGAAAGAAGGATCAAAAGTCAGCACATTTTCAAATTCCAGTGTAAACCTTGTTTACGGTGGAACAGGATCAGGAAATATTGATGCTTCTACAGCAGATACATGGAAGGATGCATTGGAGAAATCTGGATTTTCTGTAAATGAAAAGTTATGGGATTTCTATGAATCAGGCGATGGTGCTTCTTATGGTTCTGACCGTGGTGGTGTTGTTACAACATCTTCTGCAACAACGTCGGAAGTACCATGGAATGTTTACACAGATGATGTGAAAAAGTCTGTAGAAAAGTATGGCGATGCTGCACTTGCTATGATTTCACGTGTAGGTGGAGAAGGCTCTGATGCAAGCTATGCAGAAGACAACTATCTGGCATTGGATGAGAATGAGAAAGAAATGCTTTCCAATCTCGCACAGATGAAAAAAGATGGAAAGATTAAGAAGGTTGTTCTCTTAATCAACTCTGCAAATGCTTTACAGGTAGATTTCTTAAAAGACAATACATATGACATCGATGCTGCTCTTTGGATTGGTGATGTTGGTATCAGCGGAATCAACGCAGTTGCTGATATTTTAGCAGGTAAAGTAAATCCATCTGGTAGCCTGGTAGATACTTATTGCTACGATAACTATTCATCTCCTGCAATGGCAAACTTTACACCAGTGCAGTACGAAGGATACAAAGAAGGATTAATTCCAGATAGCGCAGATACTTACATGGTTTACCAGGAAGGTATCTACGTTGGATACAAGTATTATGAGACAAGATACGAAGATGCGGTTATGAAGAGCGGTAACGCTGGTGATTACACATACAGCGATACAGTAGCATACCCATTTGGTTATGGTCTTTCTTATACAACATTTGCATATAGCAACTATAGCCTGACCTATGATGAGACAGGCCATCAGTATCATGCAAAAGTTACGGTAACAAATACAGGTGATGTAGCCGGTAAGGAAACCGTACAGCTTTATGTACAGTCTCCATACACTGCTTACGATGTAGAAAACAAGGTAGAAAAAGCTTCTGTAGCTCTTGTTGGATTTGACAAGACAAAAGAACTTGCACCAGGCGAATCTCAGGAATTAGAGATGGTTGTGGATGGTGCTGATATCGCATCTTATGATGCATATGGCGCAGAAACTTATATTTTAGATGCAGGAACTTACTACTTCACTGCAGCAACAGATGCACATAACGCAATCAATAATATCCTGACTGCAAAGGGTTATAGTGCAGACAATGGAATGGATGGAACAGGAGATGCATCACTTGTTGGCTCTTGGGAAAATCCTGCTTTAGATACAACAACATATGCTGTATCTGCAAATGGAACAGAAATCACAAATCAGTTATCTGATTCTGACTTAAACCTTTACGAAGGAAGCGACCAGGAAATTACGTATGTAAGCCGTAATGACTGGGAAGGCACATGGCCATCTGAGACAGTTAAGATTGCACTTACAGAGCAGTTGATCGATGATTTACAGTTAGTACAGTACGATCCAGCTGACTATGAAGAGATGGAAATGCCAACGCTTGGCGCAGCTCAGGAATTGACACTTTACGATATGATTGGTCTGGATTATGATGATCCACAGTGGGATGCATTACTTGACCAGTTGACATTTGATGAGATGGTATCTTTGATTGGTGACTCTTTCCACTGGACAATGCCGGTAGAATCGGTACAGGCACCGGGTTCTCGTGATGAGAATGGACCTCAGGGATTGACAGCATCTCTGTTTAATGCAAATTCTTCTGAAATGAAGGCAACAGCATTTACTTCAGAAGATGTTATGGCAGCAACCTTTAACCGTGATCTTATGACAGAAATCGGTAAGGTTATTGGTAACAACTGCTTATCTGCAAATGTTGCAGTTCTGTACGGACCGGGAAATAACATTCACCGTGTACCATATGGTGGACGTAACTTTGAATACTATTCAGAAGACGGTTTCTTATCAGGAGAAATGTCACTTTACGAAGTAGCAGCAATCGAATCTAAGGGTGTTCATGTAGTTATGAAGCACTTTGCTTTGAATGACTGCGAGCAGGATCGAATCGGTCTTGGTGTATGGCTTCCGGAACAGGCAGCCAGAGAAGTTTACTTGAAGGCATTCCAGGCTCCAATCGAGGAAGGAAATGGCGGCGGTGTTATGACTGCTTACACACGTTGGGGTGCAATCTGGTCTGGCGCAAACAAGGGACTTATGACAGGTATCTTACGTAACGAGTGGGGAAGTCAGGGCTTAACCATTACAGATAATGTTTTGACAGAGTATGTAAACGGTGCAGACGGTGTTGTTGCCGGTGGTGTTTCTACTTTCGATGCTATGCTTCCATATGTTACGAAGCAGTTGCCGAAGTATGAAAACGATCCAGTAATCGTAGCAGCAATGAAGGAAGCATGTCACCATAACTTATATGCGTTGGCTAATTCCGTTGCTATGAATGGCATTGGTGAAAATACACAGGTGAAGGCAGTAGAACTTGGCCTTGTAACAAAAGTAAAAGTAGTTATGATCATCTTTATTCTTTTGTTTATCGTATCACTTGTACTCTTCATTAAGAAAAAGAAAACCTTTAAAAAGAGCGATGCTTACATAACTTTCCAGGAAGTAAAGAAAGCACGCAAGAATAAATAAAAAGGTAAATATGAATTAAAATAATCTGGAGCATATCCGTAAAAAGATGTGCTCCAGATTTTTTTGGTGATGAGAAAAGTTGCTTATTTCGAAAAAATCGTGCATTATATATAGAAAAAGGTGGAGAAAGGACGTAAGTAATGTATCGGATTGCGGTAGTAGAAGATGAACAACAATATCGTGACGAGGTATGTCAGTATATAGAGCAGTATGCCACGGAGCATCAACTGAACTTTGATGTCACAACCTATACGGATGGACAGGAAATTGTGGACGATGCACAGAAGCATTATGACATCATATTTTTTGATATAGAAATGACACAGCTCAATGGTATGGATGCGGCAAAGGTGATCCGGGAGCGTGACGCCAATGTGGTTATGGTATTCATTACCAATATGGCGCAGTATGCCATTGAAGGCTATGAGGTTGGTGCGCTTGACTTTGTGTTAAAGCCGATTGATTATTATGGCTTTTCCTTTCGCCTGGCAAGAGCATTGGGACGTGTGCAGAAAAAACAGGGGAATCTGGAATTTGCGATCAATACACCGGGCGGCATAAAAAAACTCAATTCCAACGATATCTACTACATTGAAATTGAAAATCGTTTTTTGGTTTATCATACAGCGGAAGGTGACTTCTCCCAACGTGGTACATTGCAGAGCGCAGAGGAAATGTTTCAGAATTATCACTTTGTAAAATGCAATCATTGGTATCTGGTAAATTTGAAATATGTGACCGAAATTGAGGAAAACATTGTACATGTAGCAGGTTCGCGGCTGGAAATCAGCAGACGAAACCGTGCGCATTTCTTAAAAGAAGTGACAGAATATATTGGAGGAGGAATGTAGCATGCCTTATTTGTCTTATGCGAATGTGATGGAAACCGTATTTTTGATGCTTGCGGCTCTTATGTATATGCTTCCTTTGCGAAAAAAAGAGCCGATTGAACGTCGTTTTATTTCCGGACTGCTTTTGGGAAGCATACTGCTGATTGGACCGGCACTTGTGCTTCCGCAGACGGCAATAACGGCGCTTTTTTTGACGCTGTTCAGCTTACTGATCTTACCATTCATCATCTACTATTGTGTGGCAATCCGAAAGAGTGCGGCTTTTTATGTGGCAATCTGGTCGGTGGTGACAACACAGTTTTTTATGAATTTATGGCACGTGTTATATGCTCTGCTTGGCGTGGGCAAGCAATTTAGAAGTGATCGAGCTATTTTTTTGTGCATAGTTGGATACTATATCGTTGGGTATATCCTTGTCTATCTGACAATTGCACGCCGCATGCCGGAAAAAGGGAAATATTATATTGGACCGCGGCAGATGACATCGGCAATTATGTTTTTACTTGCCTTTGAGATGTTAGACCAGATGATGCGCATGGTACATGTGGATGTTGATGACTTTATGTATTATGTGGTGCTTCTGGTCGTACAGCTATACTGCGTGTCGCTTCTGTTTATCCAGTCGGAGCTTTTTAAAAAAAGTGCGTTGGAAAAAGAACTCTTTACCATGAATATGCTGATGAAACAGCAGGAAGCACAGTACGAACTGACGCGTGATAATATCGATATGATCAACCGTAAATGTCATGATCTCAAACATCAGGTGCAGGCATTGCGCAGTGTGGCTGATGATGAGAGTAAGGAACGCTATCTGAAAGAACTGGAAAAATCGGTTGAAATCTATGGTGCTATTGTAAAAACAGGCAATGATGTATTAGATACCATTTTGACGGAAAAAAGTCTGGCATGTCAGGCAAAAGGAATCAAGATCAATTGTATTGCAGATGGCAGTAAACTGAAATTTGTCGATCCGGTGGATTTGTATGGTATTTTAGGAAATGCAGTGGATAACGCGATGGAAGCGGTGGAAAAAATTTCCGAGGCAAGAATGCGTCTGATTGATATTGCGATTTTTACCAGAGATCGTTTTCTTGTGATTAACATTACCAATCCAGTGACCGGAGAGGTCAAAATGAAAAATGGTCTTCCGACCAGTACAAAGCCACACAACGGCTATCATGGCTATGGACTACGCAGTATAAAACACAGTCTGGCACGCTATGATGGTACGATGAGTGTGCATGTTTCGGAACAAACTTTTGAACTAAAGATGCTCTTACCATTACCATAAGGATATATAAGAACCACTTAGGGTAATTTCGTAACCACTTACGATAACTCGGTTGTTATTCGGCGTGCGACCATATAGAATGACAATATAAAATTAGCGTAGTGTGTTATGTAAGGAGGATCTATGAGAAATATTTTTTCTCTGAATCAGAATTGGAAATTTAGTATACAAGACAAGCCTGCCGTTACCGTAGACGTTCCACATACCTGGAATGCGATTGACGGACAGGATGGCGGTAATGATTATTACCGTGGTGTCGGTATTTATGAAAAAATCTTTCAAAAGCCAACATTTGATGAAAAAACACAGGATGTATATCTGGAGTTTTGTGGCGTGAACGCAACAGCTACTGTGACTCTGGGTGGACAGCAGGTGGCTTATCACGATGGAGGCTATTCTACTTTTCGTGTGAAAGTTACACCATATCTGCAGGACGAAAATATGCTGCAGGTAGCGGTGGACAATACAGTCAATACAAGAGTCTATCCACAAAAAGCAGATTTTACATTTTATGGCGGAATCTATCGTGATGTAAATCTGCTTGTGGTATCAAAAAATCACTTTGAATTAGATTATTATGGAATGCCGGGCATGCAGATTACACCGTCTGTAGCAGAGGATGCTGCGGATGTTAAGATGGAAGGATATGTCTATCTTGATGACGAAGCGGATGCTGCGGCATATACGGTTATGTTTTCTGTCTGTGATGCCTTGGGAAATGTCATTCTTGAGGAAGCGACAGCGCTTACGGATTTTACCTTTGATCAGGAGCGTTTTGGTGCGATTACCAGTGCGGACAGCCTGAAGGGAAAAGGTCGTGACGCAGCGCTTGTGGCAGATGTGACACCGGATTTTGTGCCAACAGCAAAGCATGCAGCAGCACATACCTTTCATATGGATGCGCCACACTTGTGGAATGGTGTGAGTGATCCCTATCTCTATACCGCAAAGGCGACACTTTTGTGTCAGGGAACGATTGTGGATGAAATTATACAACGTTTTGGTGTGCGTTCATTTGCCGTATATCCGGACAAAGGATTTTATCTGAATGGAAAGCCATACCCACTGCATGGTGTATCGCGTCATCAGGACTTTAAGGGGATTGGTAATGCGATTCCAAAGGAACAGCATAAAAAGGATATGGAGCTGATCAAGGAGATTGGGGCAAATACGATTCGTCTGGCACATTACCAGCATGACCAGTATTTCTATGATCTCTGTGATGAGGAGGGAATGATTGTATGGGCTGAAATCCCATATATTTCTGAGCATATCCCATCTGCGCGTGCAAACACCATTACACAGATGCGCGAGCTGATTTTGCAAAATTATAACCATGCAAGTATCGTGACATGGGGACTTTCCAATGAAATTACGATTTCTACACACAATAAGAAAGACATGCTTGATAACCATCATGTCTTAAATGATTTGTGCCATAACATGGATGCCCATCGCGTGACATCGCTTGCCTGCTATGCGATGTGTAACCCATTTGGAAAAGTAGTGCATATTTCAGATATTGTGAGTTATAACCTGTATCTGGGATGGTATGTGCCGGGATTGTTCTTAAATGATATTTTCTTCGCATTGTTCCATCTGCGCTATCCAAAGCGCTCTTTAGGCTATTCCGAGTACGGTGCAGAAGGTATGCCAAATCTGCACAGTGAGCATCCGCACAGAGGAGATCACACGGAAGAATATCAGGCAAAATATCATGAATATATGGTGCGCTGTTTTGCAAGATTCCCATGGATCTGGGCAACACATGTATGGAATATGTTTGATTTTGCAGCAGATGCCAGAGATCAGGGCGGCGAACCGGGCATGAACCACAAGGGGCTGGTGACATTTGACCGTCAGACGAAAAAAGACAGCTTTTATCTGTACAAGTCTTACTGGAATGCAGAGCCAATGGTGCATATCTGCAGTAAGCGTTTTGTGGAGCGCAAAAAGAAGACAATTACGGTTAAAGTTTATAGTAACCAGCCAAGTGTATCGTTCTACTGCAATGACAAATTGATTGCAACGAAAGAAGCGGATCACGTGTTTAACTGCAAGATCACACTTACAGATGGTGAAAACCATATTCGCGTGGTGGCAGGAGATCTCGAAGATACAGCGACATTCGTTCGTACGGATGCACCGGCAAATTATAAACTCTCCAAGAAGCGTTCAAAGAGTGCAAACTGGGTATAATAGATAAGAGATTGAAGGAGGTTTTTTCATGAGTGAAAACAAACAAGCGGGAACAAGTGGACTGAACCGTGCGAAGCCGTATCAGTTGGTATTGTTTCCTCTGAATAATGGCGCTACAAATGTATATTATGTTTTGGTGCTTTCTTACATTGCAACATTCGGATCGAATGTGTTGACATTAGGACTGATGTTTGCATCCATTATGGTAACAGCTATGCGCCTTTGCGATGCCATTACGGATCCGATCATCGGTGCTTTGATTGACCGCACCAATGGTAAATTTGGTAAGTTCCGTCCGTTTATGGTGATTGGTAACCTGATTATGGCGGTCAGCATTATTTTGCTTTATATGGTAACTCCATTTATTCCGGCGGATATGATGGCACTTCGTTATGGAGTTTTTGTGCTTCTTTATTTTGTATGGGTAATTGGCTATACGTTCCAGACATCCTGTACAAGATCCGGCCAGACCGTTTTGACAAACGATCCAAAGCAAAGACCTCTATTTACCATCTTTAACACCGTTGGTTCTTTGGTTGGTATGGGTGTCATGCAGTTCGTTGCTCCAATTCTGCGTGCGAATGTTGCTGATTACTCCAGTGCAGACTTTTACCGTGTACTCACACCAATTGGTGTAGCAATCTCTGTTGTATTGACACTCCTTGCTGTCATTGGTATCTGGGAAAAGGATCAGCCAAAGTATTTCGGTGTTGGTGGTCAGAAGCAGGAAAAGGTAAAGGTTTCCGAATATATTCAGATCATCAAGAACAACAAGCCAATGCAGCGTTTGATGATTGCTGGTGCCGGATGTAAACTGGCGCTTTCGATTGCCACAAACACAACCGTTCTTTGTATGCTTTATGGTTGTATGATGGGCAATTATGATAGCCTTTATCTGCCGATGATGATCTTAGGTTATGTAGCCAGTGTGCCATTCTTCCTGTTGACTGTTCGTACATCACAGAAGAAAGGGCAGAAGGCATCCTTGGTCCGTTATGTATCGGTAGCACTGATTTGCTATGTGGGTGTGTTGGCATTGCTTTTGTTGTGGAATCCGGCAAATGGCATGAACCTTGTGTTCCCACACGTCAACGTATATACGATTCTGTTTATTATCTGTTTTGGTGTTGGTTATGGTGCTTACTATGCAACCGCCGATATGCCGATTCCGATGGTAGCAGATTGTTCCGACTACGAAACCTATCGTTCCGGAAAATACATTCCGGGTATTATGGGAACTTTGTTCTCACTGGTTGATAAGCTTGTTTCATCTTTGGCTGCCACAGTCGTTGGTATTGCCGTGGGCGTGATTGGGCTTTCTAATCTGCCAACAGCGGAAACACCATATGCACCTGGCATGAATGCAGTTGTTATTGTACTTTTCTGCGTGATTCCAATGGCAGCATGGGCAATCACACTGATTGCAATGAAGGGATATTCATTGACAGGAGAACGTATGAAAGAAATCCAGGAAGTGAATGCAAAACGTCGTGAAGCGATTGAAGAAGGCATGAGCCTTGAAGAAGCGATGGAAACGTATAAGTAAACATAAGGCCTCTTTGTCAAGCGTTTTTGAAAATGTCTTAAAATAATTGAAACATTAGCCCCAGTTTTTTGCTGGGGCTCTCTTTGTTTCTTGCGTAATTTTTAACAAGACAACCGTAGTGGGTATGAGAGAGGAAAAAGTAGGTGTGATACCCAGACAAGGGCGAAGTAGTGGGTATGGAAGAAGAAAAAGCAGGCGTGATACCCAGACAAGGGCGAAGTAGTGGGTATGGAAGAGGAAAAAGTAGGCGTGATACCCAGACAAGGGCGAGATAGTGGGTATGAGAGAGAAAAAACAGGTGTGATACCCAGATAAGGGCGAGATAGTGGGTATGGAAGAGGAAAAAGAAGGCGTGATACCCAGACAAGGGCGAAGTAGTGGGTATGAGAGAGAAAAAACAGGTGTGATACCCAGATAAGAGCGAGATAGTGGGTATGGAAGAAGAAAAAGCAGGCGTGATACCCAGAAATGTGAAAAAAACATGGATTTCCTTGTTTTTCTAGCGGGGTATTTGTATATTGGAAATAGAAAGTAAGTGCGGACGAAAGAGGGAATACCATGGAAACAATCCAATTTTTATGTTTTTCAATGACGACAGAACAATTGACCATGATTCTAAAAATGATCCAGATTCTGGGTATTTTTATTCCGGTCATCAGTATTGTTGTTATTTTACAAAAAGAACAGAGCAAAAGTGCAACCTATCTGATGCTGGCAAATGCGGCATGCTCGATTGTTAACTGCTCGTATCTTATGATCTTGGAGATGGATAATGCCGAGGCATTGACGACGGCATATCGTATGGAATATGTGGGCATATCGCTGTTCTTTTTCTTCTTTATTCTGTTTATGATGGAATATCAACATATGCGCTGTTCCCGTGTGGTATCGATTGGATGGCCTCTGTTTGAACTGATTGAGATACCTCAGATGTGGATGCGTTCGGCAACACATGTATCGCTTACGAATGAAGAAACGGAATTTGTGGATGCGACAAAAAACACATCCGAGGCATTGATGCAGAGTGTTCCTGTGGGAGGAAATGGTGGCGCAGAGCTGGCTGCAAATGGACAGCATATCATTGGAGAAATGGGCAAAGAATGGATGGGCGATATGCATATTGCTCTGGATGACCGCATTGGTATGTACCGCGTCAATATGGATGGCGGCTTATTGTATGACATCCGCTATGGTCTGATTGCGACCATGCTACTGTTAATCTTGATTTATACCATCTATCGATTTGTCAAGACACCGAATAAGACAGAACGTCATAATCTGTTCCACTTGATGGCGGCACAGACTTTTTTGGAAATTATGTGGCTGTTTTCCCGGTTTTCAGATGTGCCGTTTGATATTGTTCCAATTGCATCTTCTGTAGTGATCTGTGTCATGACATTGAGTGTTATGGTGGGAGAATTCTTTACGGTGACAGATCAGGGGCGTAATTGGGTCTTTGAACATACGAATGATGTGTTTTTGATTGCAGATGATGCGTATGGATATTTAGATGCGAACCGCTATGCGAAAACACTTTTCCCAGAGCTGCGCCGTTACCATAAAAATGAAGCATTGCCGGAAAACGTGTTACACCTGTTTCAGACAGATGCGGATGAGGTAGAGCTGGATGGTCATTTCTATGAGAGGCGCGTAGCGACGCTGTATCAGAACGAAAAACGTAAAACAAAGGTGGCTGGTTATAGCCTGATTTTAGTGGATGTCACAAAGCAGCTGCAATTGGTGCAGGCGGCGGAAGAAGCCAACGAGGCAAAGTCAGCGTTTCTTTCGAATATGTCGCATGAAATCCGTACACCGATGAACGCAATTGTAGGTATGACAGAGATTATGCTTCGTACAGAGGTGACGGAAGAACAGGCAGAATATTTGTCCAATATCAAAGTGTCCGGGGATTCTCTTTTAAATATTATCAATGATATTTTGGATTTCTCCAAGATTGAGTCAGGCAAGATGGAACTTGTGGAAGAAGACTATGCACCAATGTCGATGATCAGTGATCTGGGTATTATGTTTTTGACGAGAATTGGTGAAAAAAATATAGAACTGCTCTATGATATTGATCCTGCTCTGCCAAAAACATTGCATGGAGATGGACTGCGTGTACGTCAGATTATGATTAATATTTTAAACAATGCCGTCAAGTTTACTGAAACCGGTTATGTGAAGCTGTCGATTGCTGTTGAAGAAAAAACAGATGCAGATCTTTTGCTTGCGGTACGTATCCGGGACACCGGCTCCGGTATTCGAGGGGAAGACCAGAAGAAATTGTTCCAGTCGTTTTCACAGGTGGACAGCAGGAAGAATCATTCCAAAGAGGGGACGGGGCTTGGACTGGCTATCTGCCGCCAGCTGGTTGAGATGATGGGCGGCGAAATCGGTGTTAGTAGTACATATGGAGAAGGCAGTGAATTCTACTTTACCATCCGTCAGAAGATTGCAGAAGATATTCCGGCAGCATATTTGCCTGAGAAGAAAACACAATGGCGGATAGGAGGAGCATTTGCAAATCCTTATTTGCAGGAGAATTTTGAGCATTTAGTGCGTGCTTATGGAATCGAACCAATCGCTCCGGAAACGATGGAAAAATTGCGTCCGCATGTAGATTTCTTCTTTACAGACACAACAAATTATGAAAAGTATAAAGATGTGATTCATGCATCTATGTTGGAGAATAAGCAGATTTGTGTTTTGCAGAATCCGGTACAGGAGTCCTTGCGGGATGCAAAAGTCATGGTGATGAATAAGCCATTGTATTCACTCAATTTCTGTCAGGCAATCCGCAGAGAACAGCAGGTGGCTTATGCGGGAAGTGCCGATGAGTTAAACTTCAAGTCACCGGATGCGAAGATTCTTTTGGTTGATGACAATAAGATGAACTTAAAAGTTGCTATTGGTCTGCTGGCGCCTTTGCAGATGCAGATCGATACAGCGGAAAATGGAAAGCAGGCAATCGAAAAGATAGAGACTTGCACCTACGACCTTGTTTTTATGGATCACATGATGCCAATCATGGATGGCGTTGAGGCAACACGCCGGATTCGTGAGAAAGAGGAGGAGGCCGGAGCACATCTGACAATCATTGCATTGACGGCGGATGCGATGAGTGGGGCGAAGGAAGAATTTATGGCTGCAGGTATGGATGATTTTGTGGCAAAGCCAATTGAGATCAAGGAGATTTGCAGCAAATTAAGAAAATATCTGCCACAGGATAAGATCGTAAAGACAGAAGAATGCCTGCTCGTTGCAGAAGAGACAGATGATCTGCCGCAAATAGAAGGTCTTGAGGTAGAAGCCGGTGTGCATTATTCCGGCAGTCGCGCGTTGTTTTTCAATCTGCTTGGGGATTATTATAAACTGATTGATACCAAGACAAAAAAGATCAGACAGTGCCTTGCAGATGGTATGATTCGCGATCTGACAATTGAGGTGCATGCGCTGAAAAATACGTCGCGCATGATCGGAGCAACCGGGCTATCGGAACGTTTCAAAGAACTGGAGGCTTTGGGGAATGCAAATGATGGAAAAGCACTTGAAGAAAAGGTGCCGGAAGTATTAGAATTATATGCAGGTTATAAATCGGTCCTACAGCCTTATGGGACGGTAGATGAAGCAAGTCTGCAGGAGACATCAAAAGATGAATTGTGCCGGTTACTGATACAAATGGCAGATGCGATGGATGGTTTTGATTTGGATGGTGTGGATGCAGCAATGGCAGAGTTAGAGAAGTATCGTATGCCAAAGGAGTTATCGGACGACATGGATGCTTTGCGTGCTGCAGTTGCAGACGTTGCCATGGAAGAAGTGATCGCAAAAAGTCATGCGATGGCAGATAAGCTGCAGAACGAAAAAGAATAATTGGAGAAGCATATGAACGAAACATATCGTATATTGATTATTTCAGAGGTGCAGGGGTATATGATTATGTCCCTCAAAGAAAAAATACAGGAAGCAGGGTATGCGGTTTCTGTAGTGGAACCGGATGTGACGCAGATTTCAGCAGTCCGCGACCGGATTGGAGCATATCTGATTTATGGCTCGGATGAAATGGGGGATATGCAGCAGGCGTTGATTTATTTAAAAGATCAGTCGGCAGAGCGTGATATTCCGATTTTTACCGTGGGAAGTCACGAGGAAAATGAGGCAATTGGTCGCGTGATTTCAAAACATCTGGTTCGTCAGTTTTTTGAACGTCCGGTGAACATCAATGAACTCGTGGAAGCCATGGATACCTACATTACAAAATTTGGCGTACAGAACAAAAAGAAGATTCTGGTGGTAGATGATTCCGGAGCGATGCTTCGCAATGTCAAGGGATGGTTAGAAGATACCTATCAGGTGATTCTTGCAAATTCCGGGGCGATGGCAATCAAATATCTTGCGACCAATCGACCGGATCTGGTGCTTTTGGATTATGAAATGCCGGTTGTAGATGGAAGACAGGTACTCGAAATGATTCGGACAGAGACGGAATTTTCTGATGTTCCGGTCATCTTTTTAACGAGCAAAGACGACCGTGAAAGTGTGATGCAGGTTATGGCACTAAAGCCGGAAGGCTATCTTTTGAAAACCATGGAGCCTGCAAAGATTATCGCAGAAGTAGATGCCTTTTTTGAAAGACAAAAATTAAAATTATTTGATTAAACAATCTCTTCTACATAGAGATCCAAATGTTTGGACAAGTCAACGAATTCTCCGCTTTCTAATTGTATGAGAGGGCGGAGAAGATTTTTTGTATCAATCATGCTGATTTTACCCAAACGGTTGTCACTCAACCGCACGGAATTGCCAATATAGGTCTGGGCAATGTGTTCCAGGAAAGTAAGGATAAATTTGGGATTGTATTCTGTCAGACCATGGCTTTCAAAGATGGCAATGACTTCAAAAGGACAGACAGCGGAACGATAGCAGCGGTCGGAAGTCAGTGCATCATAGACATCAGCAATTGAGACAATGGAGGCAAACGTGTCAATGCGTTCCCCTTTTAAGCCAAAAGGATAGCCTGAGCCGTCAAAACGTTCATGGTGCATAAGGGCGGCATTTTTGATGCGCTTATCAATGTGCTCCTGTTCCATCATACGATAGCCTAGAACCGTATGTGTTTTCATAATTTCGTATTCCTGCCGGGTCAGTCGATCCGGTTTTTCTATGATTTCCTCTGGAATCTGGGTCTTTCCCACATCATGCAGCAAACCGCATAAGGTCAATATATCAAGATTGTCATCATCCATACCGGACCACATGCCAATCAGGCGGGAGATAACGGCAACATTAATGCAGTGAACATAAGTAGAATCATCTAAATCGCGCATGTTGTGCAGCATATCAAGCAGGGAAAAGGAAGCACGATTGTGTTCAAACAGTTCCATGGTGTTCTCTAAAAGAACGTTGGTATTCAGATGTGTATCGCCAGAAACAAACTGTGTTAACTGGTTCTGAAAGATGCTTGCACTTTGCGTGTAATTCTTACGGAAGTCTTTGAAAGCTTCACTTTGACGAATACGTTTGGCATAGGTAGGTTCTGCCTGCGGTTGTGCTTCGGCGGAAGCAGGCGATATTTCATTTGGTAAAATGGTGACAGATGACACATGATAATATTTCATGTGTTGAATCATCTGCTGACTCAATATAGAACCGCGCGGAACAATCAGCTGCCCATGCGACGTAAATACATCATTGGCAACAATCATGCCGGTTTGTAATTCTGTCAAAGGATATGTAATCATGCTGCGCGCCCTCACTATAACGGTTCATCGAAGATATTAAAAAAATTATAGCACGTTTTTTTATGGAATAAAACAAGACAAAACGAAAAAAAGGTCGCATTCTGTCACTAAAGCAACAAAAGAGGAAAAACAAATTGCGCGAAAATAATAAAAAATGTGTGAAAACAGATGACAAAAACAAGAGAAACGCGTTGAAATATCTGTCAATACATGGTAATATTTTCATGGGTTATTGTACTTTTTGCGAGACATCAGAAACTGACAATTATATTGTTATATACATATGGAATGACAGAAGACGAGGCATAGGAGGCGAACATGGAAGATAAGATGATTTCAGAAGAATTGAGCGAGATATTGGGAAGTCCGGAGAATGACGGCGAAGAGCGTGATATCTTTTTCTTTTTTGATCGCGCGGCAGAATTGTTTTCATCTTGCATGAATGATTATTTGTATGTCTGGGATCTGGTACATGATGTTTATTATATTACAGACAGAGCAGTGAAGCGATTTGATCTGCCATGCAACGTTTTTCACAATGTGGATGAAGCACACAAAAAGGTAGTTTATCCGGAGGATTATCCGTTGTTGATGCAGGATATCAGTGAAATTCGAAATGGACGTAAGTCCTGGCATGATCTTCGTTATCGATGGATGAGCGTCAATCACGAACCGGTCTGGATCAACTGTCAGGGACGTGCCATACGCACAAAAAATGGCAAAAACTTTTTGATGATTGGCTGTATCAATGAGATTGGTCAGAAGAAGAAGGCGGATAATGTCAGTGGACTTCTGGGTGAGGTTACATTCCAGGAACAGTTAAGGCAGTTTCGCGCTTTGCCAAAATGTTATGTCCTTCGTCTGGGAATCGATGATTTTAAAAATATCAATGAGACACTTGGGATTGGATATGGCGATCATGTGCTGTTTGACGTGGCAACCTGCATTACGGATTGTCTGCAACCGGGACAGTTTGCATATCGTATGACATCAGATGAGTTTGTCATTTTTGACCTGCTCAGCCAGTCACGAAAAGATGTTAAGAAATTATATGGATTCATTCGCAGGCAGATTGATGCGCATATTCAGGAACATGAATACGAGGCACTTTATACGGTATCCTGTGGTGTTGTGTCCTATGAGGATATCGATACGCTCGATTATGACCAGATTATGAAGCTATCGCAATTTGCTTTGAGCAGGGCAAAAGAGCGTGGCAAGAACCAACTGGTGTATTTTGATCGTGCAGAATATGAGGTTTTTGTGGAAAACCGACAGATGACACGCAATCTGCGAAAGGCAGTTTCGCAGGAGTTTGATGGCTTTGAACTTTATTTCCAGCCGATTGTACAGGCAAAGACAGAACGGATCTTCGCGGCTGAGGCGCTGCTTCGCTATCGCAATGCAGAAGGAGAACTGATTCCGCCATTCCGTTTTATTGATCAGTTAGAAGAGAGCGGTCTGATTGTTCCGGTGGGAAGATGGATTATTGATACGGCTTTAAAAGCCTGTGTGGAATGCCAGAAAGTTAAGCCAGATTTTAAGGTGAGTATTAATTTCTCGTATGTTCAGATTTTAAAAAGTGCAGTGTATGATGATCTGACAGCTGCGATTGAGCGATATCATCTGAAACCGGAAAGTGTGATCGTGGAGCTGACGGAAAGTGGTTATCTGGCGAGAAGTGCGGTGGTGACGAATCTCTGGCAAAAATTAAAAGAGTATGGTGTACAGATGGCACTGGATGATTTCGGAACAGGTTATTCGAATCTGATCAACCTGTCACAGATGAAGCCGGACATTTTAAAGATTGATCGTGAATTTACGGTGAAAGCATTGCATAGCGAATATGAGCATGAACTTCTTACACAGATTATTGATATGGTACATAGCCTCAATATCAAAGAAGTGGTAGAAGGTATTGAAGACAAAAACGAACTGGATCGCATTACAGCATTAGGACCGGATTATATCCAGGGGTATTATTATAGTAAGCCATGTCCATTGGACGATTTTAAAGATCAATTCATTCGTGCATAGGGCAACAGGGTATCTTAAAAAAGATGCAGCAACAACAAAAGATCTGCGGCATAGCCAAGGAGAGATAAGAATGAGTACAGAACGCGAAATATTTCCGATAGAACAAAAAGAAGAGGGAACACAAAGACATTATGATTTTGCAGACGTTATGCGCGTTTTGGAAAAGTCTTACCTGAATGTCATGCGCATTGATTTGACCGAAGATCTCTATGAGGATATTTTGGCGGATGCACAGGATATGGGCGATATGGGCGAGCATTTTTCCAGCGGGATTCGTAAGTTTGTGGAAAAAGGCGGCATTTTAGACGAGGATACAGAACTGTTTTTGCACAGCATGAACATCGATACGTTATGTGGAAAGCTGGATCAGGGGAGTGAATGTATTTATTATACCTTCCGCCGACTTGTGGGAGAGGAATATCATTGGGTATCCTATGAAATCATTCCTACGAGTGAGTACTGCGAGGAACATAAGATTGCGTTGATGTATATCCGTGATATCAACGATATGCAAAATGAGATTCTTTCACAGCAGAAATTATTACGTCATTATGCATACATTGACGCACTGACGGGACTGATTAACCGTACCGGCTACAATGAGCTTTGTGAGGAATACCTGCGTCATGTCACAAAACACTCGGTTGGTGTCATATTTGCAGATTTAAATAGTTTAAAGTATATCAATGATACGTATGGCCATAGCAAGGGAGATGAATACCTTAAGTACTTTTCAGACAAACTGTTAGAATTATATGGTCTGAGTCAATGCTATCGCATCAGTGGCGATGAGTTCACAGTTGTTATGCAGCATTTGTCAAAACAGCATTTTGAGAAAGAATATCGAGGATTGCAGGTCTTTATTCAAGAGCAGCATAGACCGATGGCTGCAATAGGCATGGCATGGGCGGAAGAAGCACACAGTGTGGAAGCTGTGCAACGCATAGCAGAAGAGAGAATGTACAAGGCAAAGCGCGATTACTATTGCAAGTATCAGGATGAGACGACTGAAAAACGCAAACGTCTGCCACATTTTTCGGTTGAGGAAGAAATCGAATTGACGCAGATGTCACAACCATCGGAAAAAGATCATGGACTTCAGTTAGATAAGAGTGGACTTTCCAACCGTATTTTTGATGTGTTTGCATCGACGGCAAGACGTGGTTATTTATTCTTGTGCAATATGCGCACAGGTGTCTCACGTTGGTCAAAACGTGCTTTGCAGGATTTCGATTTGCCGGATGAGTATATGTATAATGCGTGGGACATCTGGGAAAGTTTTGTACATCCGGATGATTTGGAACAATATCAGGAAGCGATAGATCTGATGCTTGCGGGAGCATACGAATCCAAGGTGCTCTTTTACCGTGCAAAGAATAAAAAAGGCGAATATGTTTTGTGCAGCTGTCAGAGCGCAATTGTCAGAGGGGAAGGGGATGATCCGGACTATTTTGTAGGGACCATTACCAACTATGGGATTGCAGATACTATGGACAGTGTTACCCATCTTCTCAGCAAATCAGCTTTTTTGAAACGTGTGGAAGAATTGGCAGAAGAGGAAGCACCATCGACCGTCATGATGGTTATTATCGATAAATTAAGTAGTGTAAATACACTGTATGGATATGGCTTTGGAGATATTGTATTGCGTGAATTTGGTTTCCGTATGCAAAATCTCGTAGGCGACAATGGAGAGGTTTACCACATCGAAGGTGCTATGTTTGGCATTTGTATGTATGATACAGACCGTAAGACTGCCGAGGAAATCTATAAACGAATCCGTCAGATGGCGTTTCGGGAATTGGTGGTGGAAGGCAAACAGATCACGCTGGCAACCATAGCGAGCGCGGTTGTTTTCGGATATGCCAAGGGGGCAGCAGACTCCATCACAGCGAATCTTGGCTATGCGATTGCACAGTCGCAGACCAAGTATCATGGCAACGTTGTATTTTACAATATTGAAAAACATAAGCATGAATTTGATGATCGTGATTTAGTCGGTGTGATTTATCAGAACATCATGAACGGGTTTGCAGGTTTTTCTGTATACTATCAGCCAATTGTCAATGCGCAGAGTGGTAAGACAATCGGCGCGGAAGCACTTGTACGTTGGGAAGATGAGAAATACGGTATGGTCTCACCGAATCGTTTTATCCCGTTTGTAGAACAGAATCCATGCATCTTTGATCTTGGAAACTGGGTACTGCGGCGTGCTTTGACGGACGCACAGGAAATGCGAAAAATCATACCGGACTTTATCTTAAATGTTAATATTGCAGCACCACAGCTGGCGCGTGAAGAATTCCGGGAGAGTGTGATGCAGGCACTTGAAGATACCGGATATCCGGCAAAGAATCTGTGCCTGGAATTGACAGAACGTTGTCGTGAACTGGATTTTGAATTTATGCGTCAGGAGATTGCGTTCTTCCGTGAAAAGGGCATCCGTGTTGCCATGGATGATTTTGGAACAGGAAATGCATCGTTGCAGCTGATTCTGGAATTGCCAATTGATGAGATTAAAATTGACCGTACGTTTTTAAGAGACATTGAAAGTAGAAAAATTAACCAGGTACTTGTATCGGCAGCTGCTATCGGTGCACAGACCATTGGCGCTGATGTCTGTATTGAAGGTGTTGAGAATCAGCAGATGGCAACTTATCTGCAGGTTTATGAACCAACGTATTATCAGGGGTATCATTATGCCAAGCCACTGCCGAAAGAAGAGTTCTTGTCCTTGATTTCATCATAGGAAAACATTATAATCTTATGGAATGAGATTTGATGCGCATAGGGGATAGGTGATTGCGCATACTATATTGACAGCAAATACAAGACAAAAGGAAGATTTTTATGTGTGGAATAAGCGGATTTATCGGACGAACAAAAGAAGATAGAGATCGAGAAGCAATTCTTAAGAATATGATGGATAAAATCATACATCGTGGACCGGATCAGGAAGGGATGTATGTGAACGACCAGGTGGCACTTGGCTTCCGCCGGTTGAGTATCATTGATTTGGATCATGGGATGCAGCCGATGTTTAATGAGACAGGCGATATTGTCATTGTCTTTAACGGAGAGATTTACAACCATTTGGAACTGCGTGAAGATCTGATCGCAAAAGGACATGTATTTGCGAATAATGCAGATACCGAAAGTCTTGTACATGGCTATGAAGAGTATGGGGTGGATATCCTTTCAAAAGTACGAGGTATGTTTGCTTTTGTTATTTATGATATGAAAAAAGATCTTGTTTTTGGAGCAAGAGATTTCTTTGGCATTAAGCCGTTTTACTATGCAAAGCCAGACGGCAATTTTGTATTTTCTTCCGAGATTAAGAGTATTCTGGCTTACCCGGATATCAAGCGGGAAGTAAATGAAGATGCACTGGAACAGTATATGTCATTCCAGTATTCTGTATTGCCGGAGACATTCTTTAAGGGTATTTACAAGCTCCCAGCAGGTCATTATATGTTGATGCGCAGTGGTGAGTTGGAGATTCACCAGTATTACGACCCATTGATGCAGCCGGCAAAGGCACCGGAATCTTTGGAGAAGACAGTAAGTGAAATTGAAGAAGTGGTACATGAGTCTACAATGGCGCATATGATTGCAGATGTAGAAGTAGGAGCATCTCTTTCAAGTGGTGTAGATTCCAGCTATCTGGTTTCAGAATTCCCAGGACAAAAGACCTATACAGTGGGATTTTTGGATAAGCAGAGTAAATATAACGAAATCCGTTATGCGGAGAGCCTGACAAAAGAACTTGGCAAAGAAAACATCAGCAAGACAATTAGCAGTGATGAATATTTTGACAGCATTCCAAAGGTTATGTATTACATGGACGAGCCTCTGGCAGATCCATCCTGTATTGCACTTTATTTTGTAGATGAGCTCGCGGCAAAGGATATCAAGGTTGTGCTTTCCGGAGAAGGAGCAGATGAGTTCTTTGGCGGTTATAATATTTACCATGAGCCGTTATCATTGGCAGGTTATCAGAAGCTGCCATTGGGCTTGCGCAAAGGCCTGGCTTCGATTGTAAAGAAATTGCCGAATTTTAAGGGCAAGAACTTTATCATCCGTGGCAGCAAGTCTGTGGAGGAGCGTTTTATCGGAAATGCAAATCTGTTCTCCGTAGAGGAACGGGAGAAGATTTTAAAGTCTCATCTGACCCATGTGACACCGCAGGAATTGACGGCACCATATTATGCAAAGTGTAAGGGACTCAGTGATATTGCCAAGATGCAGTATATTGATATGAACTTCTGGCTGCAGGGTGATATTCTTTTGAAGGCAGATAAAATGAGTATGGCACATTCTTTGGAAGCACGTGTTCCATATCTTGATATCAAGGTATTCGAATACATAAAGAATCTGCCAATCGATTATCGTGTGACAGATGAAGCAACAAAGAGAGCGTTCCGTATTGCAGCAAAACGTCATTTGCCGGAATCTACAGCCAATAAGAAAAAACTGGGCTTCCCGGTACCGATTCGTGTATGGCTGAAAGAAGATAAATACTACAATAAGATCAAGGATGCATTTACTTCCGAGGTTGCCGGTCAGTATTTTGATCAGACAATGCTGATGCAGCTCTTAGAAGATCATAGAGATGGCAAGGCAGATAACAGCCGTAAGATCTGGGCAATCTATGTATTCTTAGTATGGTATGAAATTTATATAGCTGCTGATGAAGTGCAGATTCCTGCATAAAAGACAGCAAAAAGAAAATGAGATATATAATACCCAGCCTGTGGCGTTGACCATGGGCTGGGTATTTTTACATGTAGATCTGTGTTAAACGCGGTAAGATTCCAGTTGATGTAATAACGCCTGATCTTTGGCAGAAGGCGTAAAAACAACCTGCATATAGGTGCCGTCGTTTTGATATTCTGTTTTTTGTACATCACCGATTTCAGAGATGGCATGCACAAGCGAACCCTCACTATACGGGATGAGAAGCTGCATGGTGACCGGTTGTCCAAACAGCTGCGATAAAATAAGCTTGGCAAGAGCATCAATGCCGACGCCAATACCGGCAGCCATATGGATGTGATTGCCTGTAACAATCGGAAGCTCGTCTGCAAATTGTGGAACGCGGTCAGCTTTGTTGTAGACAATAATCATAGGGATATCCCCTGCACCTAAGTCATTTAATGTCTCCTGTGTTACGCGCATGTGCTCCCTATAATATGGATCAGACACATCAACGACCTGCAACAAAAGGTCAGCATGAATGGCTTCCTCTAAGGTCGAACGGAAGGCATCAATCAGATGGTGCGGTAATTTATCAATAAAACCGACCGTATCAGATAGATACAGGGCGGGCTTTCCGGGAATGGTGATTTTTCGTACGGTCGTATCTAAGGTGGCAAACAGCATATCCTCCTGCAATACTTTTTTGTGTGAGATATCAGCAATGTCTTCATTCCCATACTGGGAAAGCATAGCATTTAAAATGGTGGATTTGCCGGCGTTGGTATAGCCCACCAGAGCTACCGATGGCGTCTGGGAAGAACTGCGGCTTTTGCGTTGCGTTTCGCGTTGTTTTTTGATTTGTACCAGTTCTTTTTTGCATTCGGTGATGCGATGGCTGATATGTCTGCGGTCAAGCTCTAATTTTTTCTCACCGGCACCTTTGTTGGAGCGGGAGCCACTGCCACCGCCTTGTCTTGACATGGCAGTTCCCATACCGGATAAGCGCGGTAAGAGATACTGCAGCCGGGCAAGCTCCACCTGTAACTTGGCTTCGCGGCTGCGCGCACGGGAGTGAAAGATTTCGAGAATCAGTGCCGTGCGGTCCAAAATAGGAAGCCCGATTTCCAGATTTAAATTCCTCGCCTGCGAAGGACTGAGTGCGTTGTCAAAAATAATCAGATCCGCCTCTAATTCCATGGCAGCATTTTTGACTTCTGCGACTTTGCCGGTGCCAATATATAGTGCCTGGTGTGGAGCATCCAGTGCCTGCGTGATGGTAAATACCGGCAGAATGTCGCATGCTTCACAAAGGCTTTCCAGTTCTTCTAAATTATGTTCAAAAGAACTGCCATCATTTAATTGTAAGCCAACAAGAATGGCTCTGTCTTTTTCGTTATTCATATTGTTTTCCCTTAGTTTTTACTTTTTCGTGAGTTTTATCATACCATAAATCCTATTGTTGTGCTATGATAGGATATTATGTGGCTAAAAAGTCAGGACTTTTTTGAGGAGAACTATGGAACAAACAAATTGTTTATATGATAAATTTCCGTATGAGACGGAATTTGATGGGACAATTCTTGCGGTAACACCGTCACCAAAGCATGAGGGCTGTTATGAAGTCGTTTTGGATCAGACATTGTTTTTCCCGGAGCAGGGAGGACAGACACCGGATCAAGGGCAGCTGGTGGTAAGCCATGGTATGCGCCCGCAGACAGAGATGAACGTCTTGGATGTCCAAATCCGTGATGGTGTCATTTATCATCTGGTGGACACACCGGTGGAAGTAGAAGATCATGTGCATGGCAAAATTGATTGGGATTATCGATTTTCTAATATGCAGCAGCATACGGGAGAGCATATGTTCTCCGGAATTGTGCACAGTACGTTCGGCTACAACAACGTGGGATTTCATTTGAGTGATTCTGTCGTTACGATGGATTTTGATGGTGTTTTGACAGCGGAGGAACTGACAGAAGTTGAGACGCGTGTGAATCAGGTGATCGCAGACGATTTGCTGTTAGAGATTGCTTTTCCTACACCACAGATGCTAGAGACAATGGAGTATCGCAGCAAGAAAGAATTGGAAGGCCCGGTGCGTATTGTTACGATTCCGGGTGTTGATGTGTGCGCATGCTGTGCGCCCCATGTTAAACGAACAGGAGAAGTGGGCATCCTTAAGATTATGCAGGTGCAAAATTATAAGGGTGGTGTGCGTATCAGTATGTTATGTGGATTTCGCGCACTCGATGCTTTTCGGACAAAGCTTGCAACGGTAGAGAATATGATGACACTGCTCAGTTCGTCAGAAGAAGAACTGGGAAGTCATATCAAGCGCATGCAGGCAGAAAATCAGAATCTGGCATACCGCCTGCGTAAGACACAGGAGAAACTTTTGCTGCAGCAGGTAAAAAGTCTGGATCCGACAGCAGAACATGTGGTTTTGTTTGCGGAACGTTGTGATACGAAAGCCATGCGCGATGTCGTCAATCATATGACGGAAGAACACGATGGCTATTGTGCTGTTTTTTCAGGAGATGATAAAGATGGCTATTGTTTTATCATCGCAAGTAAGACAAAGGACTGCAGAGAAGAGGCAACCTACCTGCGCCAGCAGTTTGACGCAAAAGGCGGCGGTGGTGCACAGATGATACAAGGAAGCATTTCGGCAACAAAAGAGGCATTGGAACATGCATGGATGGTTGGCGAATGATCATAAATTTTTATAAAAAAGGGAGAAGGATAAGATGAAACGGGCATACGAGAGATTGCTGGATTACGTGGCCATACATACAACCAGTGATGAAGAAAGTGAAACGGTACCGTCAGCAGCAAGAGAATTTGACCTTGCAAAGAAATTGGTACAGGAGATGAAAGAAATCGGCATTGCAGATGCGCATGTGGATGACAAATGTTATGTCTATGGTACATTGGAAGCAACGGATGGATTGCAGGATAAGCCTGCCATCGGCTTTATTGCGCATATGGATACGGCACCGGATTTTTCAGGGGAAAACGTACATCCGATTTTGCACGAAAATTACGATGGAAAAGATGTTGTGTTAGGTGAGAGCGGCAGAACCCTGTCAGTAAAAGATTTTCCACATTTGCAGAATGCGCAGGGGAAAACCT
Organism: uncultured Lachnospiraceae bacterium; assembly: GCA_934352055.1. Classification (GTDB taxonomy): domain Bacteria; phylum Bacillota; class Clostridia; order Lachnospirales; family Lachnospiraceae; genus Pararoseburia. Next base: position 361,732 of record CAKRJY010000001.1, on the reverse strand, counting down.
TGATTACAACCGATGGTACGACACTTCTGGGTGCAGATGACAAAGCAGGAATCGCAGAAATTATGACAGCGATGGAGCGCATTATTACAGAACAGATTCCGCATGGTAAAATCTGTATTGGATTTACGCCGGATGAAGAGATTGGCGCAGGAGCGGATCATTTTGATGTGGCACATTTTGGCGCAGATTATGCGTACACCTTGGACGGAGATCTGGAAGGAAACATTGAATACGAAAACTTTAATGCTTCCGGAGCAACGGTTGTGGTGCATGGCAACAATGTACATCCGGGAAGTGCGAAAGACATTATGGTGAATTCGCAGACCGTTGCAATGGAATTTCATGGCATGCTGCCAAAGGATGAAGTCCCGGAAAAGACAGATGGATATGAAGGCTTCTGCCATCTGACCGATATGCATGGGGATGTGGCGCAGACAAAGCTTTCTTATATTATCCGTGATCACGACATGGAAAAGTTCCATGAAAAAGAAGAAAACATGCGTCGTATCGCTGCGGCATTAAATGAAAAATATGGTGCGGGTGTCGTTGAGGTTACCATCAAAGAATCCTATTTAAATATGAAATGCAAAATTGATGAATGCATGGAAATTATCGATTGGGCAAAAGAGGCAACCAGAATGGCTGGACTGACGCCGAAGGAAGTGCCAATCCGTGGCGGTACCGATGGTGCGAGACTCAGCTTTATGGGATTGCCTTGTCCGAACCTTGGCACAGGCGGATATGCTTTCCACGGTCCATACGAGCATATTACAGTAGAAGGTATGGATTTGTGCACAGACATTGTTTGCAACATTGTCCGTATCGTAGCAAAGTAGTGATCACAGAATGTAGTAAATCCGCGAAAAAGCGGATGTGTCCATTAAGTCGGAGAGAAACAAAAACATTATGGACTTTACTGCAACACTGTGCTATAATAACCCTCGATTGAACGCAACGGGGCGGAAACATAGGCTTTTTTGCGTTCTTTTTAGGTATTAAGATTTACCTTGGAAGGAGAAAATTAACAAGATGTTAAAGTACGTTGTAAAGAGAATAGCGCTTGCAATTGTAACAATCTGGGCAGTAGCCACATTGACATTCTTCCTGATGAATATGGTTCCGGGTGGACCATTCCTTTCAGAGAAGGCCATCAGCCCACAGGCAACAGCAGCGCTTGAAGCAAAGTATGGCTTGGATAAGCCATTAGGTGAGCAGTATGTCACTTATATTACAGGGGTAGCTCACGGAGATTTTGGTGACAGCTTAAAACAGAGAGGACGTACCGTCGCAGGTATCATTCAGGCGAAGTTCCCGGTATCTGCAAAGATTGGTGGGATTTCTGTATTGGTTTCCCTGATACTTGGGGTACTGCTTGGAAGTATCGCTGCTTTGAAGCGTGGCAAGTTCCTCGATAGTTTGATTAGTGTTATATCCACAATGGGTATTGCGGTACCGAGTTTCGTTATCTGTACCGTTTTGATGTATTTCTTCGGTGTAAAATTCCGGGTACTTCCTACGATGGGACTTAGTTCCTGGAAGCACTATATCATGCCGGTTGCAGCACTGGCATTTTATCCGACAGCATATATTATGCGACTGATGCGTTCTTCTATGCTTGATGTATTAGGACAGGATTACATGCGTACAGCAAAGGCAAAGGGTCTTTCCGGTAGAGTACAGTTATTTAAGCATGCACTTCGTAATGCTATTTTACCGGTTGTTACTTATGTAGGACCAATGCTTGCTTACACAGTAACCGGAAGTTTCGTTGTTGAGAAGATCTTTACGATTCCGGGACTTGGCGGTGAGTTTATCGGTGCCATCCAGGGACGTGACTACACATTGATTATGGGAACCACCATTTTCCTTGCTACATTGATCATCGTGATGAATGTGGTAGTAGATATTGTGTACAAACTGATCGATCCACGTATTACGCTCAAGTAAGGAGAAAGAAATGAATAAGAATCCATTAAGTTTTCAGTTAGATTTAAATCCTGATGATTTTCTCCCTGCATCTGAGGAGGAAAAACAGAGTCAGGTCATCATGCGAGAAAGCGTTAGTTTCTGGAAAGACGGTTTCCGCAGATTGAGAAAGAACAAAGTGGCAATGGTATCTATCGTTGTTATCATTTTGGTTATGATTTTCTCATTTATTGTGCCATCATTTTATCCATATTCCTATGATCAGCAGATCAAGGGCGCAAACAACCTTGCACCATTTACATATTCAGCAGATGAGCAGGCAAAAATTGATGCCGGAGAATCTGTGTTCCCGCATGTGTTTGGTACGGATAAGATGGGACGTGACTATGCCATCCGTGTTATGATGGGTAGCCGTATTTCACTTTTGGTTGGTTTGATTGCTACCGCTATTATTCTTGTGATTGGTTCTATCTATGGTTCCATCGCAGCATTCTTTGGCGGCTGGGTCGATCTGATCATGATGAGAATCGTCGATATTATTTATACGGTTCCGGATGTACTTTTGATCGTACTTTTATCTTTCGCTTTGAAAGATCCGCTGAACAATCTGGCAAATGCGCCTGGATTTAAGTGGGTACAGGTCGTAGGTACAAACCTCATCAGTATCTTCATTGTATTCGCACTCTTATATTGGGTAGGTATGGCACGTATGGTACGAAGCCAGATCCTTATGTTAAAGGAAAGCGAATATGTTACAGCAGCAAGAGCTCTTGGTGTCAGCAACCGCAAGATCATCAAAAAGCATTTGCTTACAAACTGTATTGGTACTTTGATTGTTACAACAACACTGCAGATTCCATCCTCTATTTTTACAGAGAGTTTCCTGAGTTTCCTCGGTATGGGTGTTGCAGTTCCACTTCCTTCTTTGGGAAGTCTGGCAAGTGATGCAATCAATGGTATTGGAACATATCCATATCTGTTGTTCATCCCGGCTGTTGCAATCAGTTTGATTATTTTGAGCTTTAACCTGTTAGGTGATGGACTTCGTGATGCATTTGATCCGAAGTTGAAGAATTAGAAAGGGGACGCAAAATGGCAGAAGAATATTTGGTAGATATAAAAAATGAGCGTCTTTCCTTTTTTACTCCGGCAGGAGAAGTAAAAGCGCTTAACGATGTATCCATTCATTTGAAGGAAGGCGAAGTCCTTGGTATCGTTGGAGAATCCGGTTCCGGAAAATCCGTTACAGCATACTCCTTGATGGGACTTACAGCACATCCAGGTAAGCTTATGGGTGGTACACTTCAGTTTAATGGTCATGAAATCGAGAACATGAGCGAAAAGGAGATGCGCAAGATTCGCGGTAAAGAAGTCTCTATCATTTTCCAGGATCCAATGACCAGTTTGAATCCGGTTTATACGATTGGTAACCAGATTATGGAAGTTATCCGTCTGCATACAGACAAAGATAAAAAGCAGGCATACGACCGTGCAAAAGAATTATTAGAGCTTGTTGGTATCAATGAGCCGGATAAGAGATTAAAACAGTATCCGCATGAGCTTTCCGGTGGTATGAGACAGCGTGTTATGATTGCAATCGCGCTTGCTTGTGAACCGAAGTTATTGATTGCGGATGAACCTACGACAGCACTTGATGTTACCATTCAGGCACAGATTCTTGAGCTTATGATGGAACTGAAGGACAAGCTTGGTATGGCAATTATTATGATTACACATGACCTTGGTGTAGTTGCATCTATGTGTGACCGTATTGCCGTTATGTACGCAGGTAGAATTATTGAATATGGTACGACGGATGATATCTTCTATCGTCCACATCATATGTATACAAAGGGATTGATTCGTTCTATCCCAAGACTGGATACAAAAGAACATGAAAGACTGGTTCCAATCGAAGGAACACCTGTGGATTTGTTGAATCCACCTGCAGGTTGTCCATTTGCCCCTCGTTGCGAATCTTGTATGAAGATTTGTCTGCGCGAGATGCCACCGGTAACCCAGTTTGATGATGTTCACTATACACAATGTTGGCTCAATCAGAAAGAAGCCATGGAGAAGGGAGAAGCAAATGAGTGATAAATTTATCGAAGTAGAACATTTGCGTCAGTACTTTCCAGCAGGAGGACATGGTAAGAATAAAAAGTACATTCAGGCGGTAGATGATGTTTCTTTTAGCATCAATCGTGGTGAGACACTTGGTCTCGTAGGTGAGTCTGGATGTGGTAAGACTACCACAGGTCGTGCACTGTTGCGTTTGTATCAGCCAACAGGCGGACGTTTTACATATGACGGAGACGTAGTATTTGATGTAGAAAAGAATCAGTGGGCACAGATGCTCCCATATCGTAAGAAAATGCAGATTGTATTCCAGGATCCATACGCCAGTCTGGACCCACGTATGACGGTAGGAGATATCGTTGGTGAAGCAATCGATACACATAATCTTGCAGCAAACAAACAGGAAAGATATGAATTAATTATTGACATGCTTCGTAAAGTTGGATTAAACTCTGAACATGCGAACCGTTATCCACATGAATTTTCCGGTGGACAGAGACAGCGTGTTGGTATTGCAAGAGCACTTGCAGTAAATCCAGAATTTATTGTCTGTGATGAACCTATTTCCGCATTGGATGTTTCTATTCAGGCGCAGGTTATCAACATGTTTGAAGATTTGCAGAAAGAGATGGGGCTGACATATCTCTTCATCGCACATGATTTATCTGTAGTAAAGCATATTTCGGATCGAATCGGTGTTATGTATTTAGGAAGAATGGTCGAACTGGCTGACAGTTATGAATTGACAACACATCCGGTTCATCCATATACAAAGAGTTTGATTTCTGCAATTCCAATTGCAGATCCAAAGATTGCAAGACAGAGTAAACGTATTGTTTTGGAAGGGGATGTACCAAGTCCTTTAAATCCACCTTCCGGATGCCGTTTCCGTACCAGATGTCCATATGCCACAGAACAGTGTGCACAGGAAGTTCCTGAATTCAAGGAGATTTCTCCTGGACATTATGCTGCATGTCATAATCTTGACGCAGTACAATAGTGGGAAGCGACGTTTACATTATGGTAAACCCTGCGAGGTTTTTCCCCTCGCAGTGTTTATATAAATCTGGCAGTACAAAAGAAACTGCCCATATTTAAGGAGGAAAAAATATGAAAAAGAGAGTGATTTCCTTATTACTCGTTGCTGCAATGACAGTAGGTCTTGTAGCATGTGGATCATCTTCAGGAGATGGTAAGAAGTCTAGTGCTTCATCAGAAGAAAAGATTTTATCTGTTCAGACTGGTCCAGATCCAGAAACAGTTGATCCAGCACTTAACTCCGCAATCGACGGTGGTGAGATGATCTTACACGCATTCGAGGGTCTTTTGAAACTCGATGAGAATGGCGATCCAGAAGCTGGACAGGCTGAAAAGTGGGAAGTATCTGATGACGGACTTACCTACACATTCCATTTAAGAGATGGTCTTAAGTGGTCAGACGGTTCTGATTTGACAGCAGAAGATTTCGTTTACAGCTGGCAGCGTGTCTGCGATCCTAACGTAGCTGCTCCATATGCTGAGACAGTACTTGGAATGGTTGAAGGATATGATGAGGCAGTAGCTGGAGACATCGAAAAGCTTGGTGTTGAAGCAAAGGATGACAAGACATTTGTTGTACATCTTGCAAATCCATGCCCATACTTCGAATCTATTGCAGCATTTGCTACATTGAACCCAGTTCAGAAGGCAACAATCGAAGCAAATGGTGATGCTTGGGCAACAGAAGCAGATACTTACATTTCTAACGGACCTTTCTACGTAGCTGAATGGGTTCCAGGATCTTATGTATTAATGAAGAAGAATCCTAATTACTGGGATGCTGATTCTATTAAGTTAGACGGAATCAAGTTCAACTTGATCGAAGATTCAAATGCTGCATACAGCGCATACCAGACAGGTGAATGTCAGATGATCAAGGATGTTCCTACAGAAGAGATTCCTTCACTTAAGGATAATGATGAGTTCCATGTAGAGCCAATCATCGGAACATACTACTTGAGCTTGAACCTTCAGAAAGAGCCATTTAACAACAAGCAGGTTCGTCAGGCACTTTCACTTGCTATCGATCGTGACTATGTTGCTAACACTTTGATGCAGGGAACATACACAGCAGCTGGTAATCTTGTAGGACCAGGATGGAAAGATACAGATGGTTCTGATTTCTCTGAGAACGCTAATGGCGGTAAGGAATATATCAGCACAACAGATTATGATGCAAACCTTCAGAAAGCAAAGGATCTCTTGAAAGAAGCTGGATACGCTGACGGAAAGGGAATTCCAAAGATTACATATTCTACCAACGATGCAGGATATCATAAGGTAGTTGCTGAGTACTTACAGAAGGCTTGGGGCGAACTTGGTATTGATGTTGATGTAGAAATCGTAGAATGGGCTTCCTTCACACCAATGCGTCGTAACGGTGATTACATGTCATCTCGTAATGGTTGGGTAGGTGACTACTCTGATCCATCTAACATCCTTGAACTGTTCACAACAGACAATGGTAACAACGATGGTAAGTACAGCAACCCTGAATTCGATGCAGCAATCGAGAAGTCTAGAACAACTACAGACACAGCAGAGCGTTCTGCAGCACTTCACGAAGCAGAAGATATCCTTATGGATGATGCTGCATGTATCCCAGTTGCTTACTACAATGATTTCTATCTCATGAGCGACAAGGTTACAGGTGCATGGCATGCATCTAACGGATACTGGTACTTCATGTACGCTGATCTTGCTGAGTAATCCGTAGGAAATTTATAAAATTTTTCAAAGGGCTGTCCAACTTGGGCAGCTCTTTTTTTCACAAATTTTGCAATCTGGATATACCAGAAGTCATGCATAGCAGGCGCTGCCACAGAGGACTGTGGACTTTTGAACAAAATACGTGAGTTTCCGAAAAGTAGATTTGCGTTATGAAACTGTCCTTTGCGCAGCTTCTACTGCTTCGCGGATGTGTCCGCCTACTACAGATATGCAGGGCATCCTTTATAAGAGTTTCTAAGGACTTGCTTGTTATCATATATATTATGTCAACCGACGCAAACGAACGTCCTTGTTCGGTTGCGTCTCACGGGTACGTCCATGTACCCGCGTTGACAGTGTATCGGCAAGTCCTAAGAAACTCTAATGCATTCTGCATGCATATCTGTAGAAGGCGAACATCATCCTGCGAAGTTGTAGAATTTTGCAAAGACGGTTTTAATAAATAAAGCAAATCTGCTTTTTTTGGAAACGACGGTTTTGTGAAAGCCCACCGTCCTCTGTGGCAGTGTCTGCTATGCGGATGCTTTTGCGAGGTTCGGATTGCAAATTTTGTGGAAAACATTGCACAAGTTGTGGTGTTAGGGGAAAAGTAAAACAAGGTTCAAATTTCGTGTTATACTCCATCATGTAAGGTTTGTAGAATAAGATGTCTGCGCAAAGCAAATGCTAGGCAGACATCGTAATGATGAAATAAAAGGAGAAGAAAAATGGATTTAAATTTAAGACCAGCAAATGAGTGTAAGTTTGATGCAGTTTCTTTGGGAGAAGTAATGTTACGTCTGGATCCAGGCGAAGGCAGAATTCGTACAGCAAGACAGTTCCGTGCATGGGAAGGCGGCGGAGAGTACAATGTAGTCCGCGGCTTACGTAGATGCTTTGGAATGAACACAGGTGTGATCACAGCATTTGCTAACAACGAAGTTGGTATGTTGATGGAAGACTTCATCCTTCAGGGTGGTGTTGATACATCTTTAATTAAGTGGATGGATACAGACGGTATTGGTAGAATTTGCCGTAACGGTATCAACTTCACAGAGCGTGGATTTGGTATCCGTGGTGCAGTAGGATGCTCTGACCGTGCAAACACTGCAATTGCAAAGGCTACACCGGAAGATTTTGATTTTGATTACATCTTTGGCGAGCTTGGAGCTCGTTGGTTGCATACAGGTGGTATCTATGCAGCACTTTCAGAGCAGTCATGCGAGACTGTTATCGCTGCAATTAAGGCTGCTAAGAAGTATGGTACTATCGTATCTTACGATTTGAACTACCGTCCATCTATGTGGAGCGCTATTGGCGGACAGGCTAAGGCACAGGAAGTGAACAAGGAAATCGCTAAATATGTTGACGTTATGATCGGTAACGAAGAAGACTTCACAGCATGTCTTGGATTTGAAATCGAAGGAAACGATGAGAACTTAAAGGAACTCAACCTTGATGGATACAAGAAGATGATCAACGAAGCAGCTAAGACATATCCTAACTTCAAGGCTGTTGCTACAACACTTCGTGAAGTTAAGACTGCAACTGTAAATGACTGGAGCGCAATCTGCTGGGCAGATGGTGAAATCCATAAGGCTAAGGATTACAAGGGACTTGAAATCATGGACCGTGTAGGTGGTGGAGATTCTTTCGCATCTGGACTGATCTATGGTCTTATGACAACAGGCGATGCAGAGTTGGCTGTTAATTATGGTGCAGCACATGGTGCACTTGCTATGACAACACCTGGTGATACAACTATGGCTAGTAAGAAAGAAGTAGAAGCAATCATGGGTGGTGCTGGAGCCCGCGTGCAGCGTTAATTACGTGCCCGAAAGCAGCTTAATGAGAACGAGCGAAGGCGAAGTTCGAATTTAGTGCGAGGCTAAGAATTTTAAAATATAACATAAATACTATGTCATCCCCGCAGAGATTTTCTCTGTGGGGATTTTTTATGTTTAACATAATTTTCCTCTTCCAATATCCATATTGACTTATATGTCTGGGTATGAGCATGTAATATTTTGTTCTATACCCATGCTGACTCATATTTCTGGGTATCATACTAGCATTTCCGCATTCCATACCCATGCCGCCACAGATGACAGGGTATCGCACTAGTATTTCTGCGTCTCATACCCATACTGCCGTAGCTGACAGGGTATCACACTAGCATTTCTGTGTCTCATACCCATACTGCCGTAGATGACAGGGTATCACACTAGCATTTCTGCGTCTCATACCCATACTGCCGTAGATGACAGGGTATCGCACTAGCATTTCTGTGTTTCATACCCATGCCGCCGCATGTGCCTGGGTATGAGTATGTGATTTTTTGTTCCATACCCACTATGTCTATTTTGTTAAAAATTGTACAAGAACCATAGAGAATTCCGGAAAAAGCAGATCACTTTACGATTAAAAAATTCACTTTGCGGTTAGGTTTGCGTAGGAAAACTGGAATTTAGAATTTCACTTTGCATACAGGAATAACCAGAAGGAATAACCAGAAGGAATAACCGAAAAGCTTTTCCATTGCGTGCACTTGACAGAATATGCTATAATCGAGAACGGATATATTGTAGCAACGATGGATGAAACAGTATAAGATATAGAAAGCATCTGATTTGGTCGGACGGTTTTTATATATACACAAGTGTTAAGGAGTAAAACAATGGTCAAAGTAGTAAAATTTGGTGGAAGTTCCCTGGCAAGTGCAGCACAGTTTGCCAAGGTAGGAGATATTATCCGCGCGGATGAGACACGTCGTTATGTTGTGCCAAGTGCGCCGGGAAAACGTAATGCAAAGGATACGAAAGTAACAGATATGCTTTATTCCTGTTATGCATTAGCAGAAGCAGAGGAAGATTTTAAGGGTGCATTGAAAAAAATTAAGGAACGTTACAATTCCATTATCAATGGACTGAATCTGACACTTTCTTTAGAAGATGAATTCAGAACAATCGCAGAAAAATTCGCAGACAAAGCCGGAGAAGATTATGCAGCCAGCCGTGGTGAGTATTTAAATGGTATCATTATGGCCAATTACTTAGGCTATGAGTTCATTGATGCGGCAGAAGTGATCTTCTTTGACGAGAATGGTAACTTTGACGATTATAAAACAGATAAGGCGATGGCAGAACGTCTCTCACATGTGGAAAAGGCCGTGATTCCGGGATTTTACGGAAGTGATATCGACGGCAATGTAAAGACATTCTCCAGAGGTGGATCTGATATTACAGGCTCGATTGTATCGAAGGCCGTGCATGCCAGCGTATATGAGAACTGGACGGATGTTTCCGGATGTCTGGTCGCAGATCCTAGAATTGTAGAGAATGCACAGCCGATCAGAGTGATTACTTACAGAGAATTGCGCGAGCTTTCTTACATGGGTGCATCTGTACTTCATGAAGATGCTATTTTCCCAGTGCGTAAGGCTGGTATTCCGATCAATATTAAGAATACCAATGCACCGGAAGAACCGGGAACTATGATTGTGGAAAGCACCTGTCAAAAGGCAGATTATACAATTACCGGTATTGCCGGCAAGAAGGGCTTTGTAGCAGTCAATATCGATAAGGATATGATGAACTCAGAAGTGGGCTTCTGTCGTAAAGCGCTGGAAGCATTTGAGGAGAATGGTATTTCCATTGAACATATGCCATCCGGTATTGATACCATGACAGTTTTTGTACATCAGGAAGAGTTCGAAGGAAAAGAGCAGCAGGTGATTTCTTCTATCCGTCGTCTCGTGAATCCGGATATCATTGATCTGGAAGCAGATCTGGCATTGGTCGCTGTCGTTGGTCGTGGCATGAAGTCTACTCGTGGTACTGCAGGAAGAATCTTCTCAGCACTTGCACATGCAAATATCAACGTCAAAATGATCGATCAGGGATCTTCAGAGTTGAACATCATCATCGGTGTCAGCAACAATGACTTTGAGAATGCAATTAAGGCTATTTATGATATCTTTGTGATGACACAAATTTAAAATTCGCTCTTACATTTTTTCGCAAAAGTTGATAAAATAGGTTTATAACGAGGTAAAATGTGTGTAAACTTTGCGGGCTCATACGAGTTGTCAAAATTTGGGAAAGGATGTGTCAAAATGTTTGAAGTGGGCGAACGCGTTGTGTATGGTCATCATGGTGTGTGCGAGATTGTCCGGATTGATACGTTGGATATGCCAAATGTGCCAAAAGACCGGCAGTATTATTATTTGGCGCCGACGACAGACAAGACGAGCATTATGTACGCACCGGTTGATAATCCAAAGCTGTCTATTCGCCGTGTTATGACAAAGGACGATATTATGGCATTACTGAGAGAAATGCCACAGATTGATTTGATTACGGTTGCCAATGATCGATTGCGAGAAAACGAATATAAAGACTGTATTCGCAGTTTAGATGGAAAGCGTTGGGTTAGCTTGTTAAAGACAGTGCGTCAGCGTGGAAAAGAGCGGATTGACAGAGGCAAGAAGATGACGGCGCTGGATGAACGCTATATGAAATTAGTGGAGATGCAGTTATATTCTGAGATTGCGGCGGTTCTTGATATCCCGAGAAATCAGGTAGAGAACTATATTGCAGAACATACTGTGATCGCATAAAAAGAGAATAGGAATCCTCAGACAGCAGTTGCTGCCTGGGGATTTTTCTGTTCAAAAAGAAAATATGTGACGATTTTGTGAATTTTCAAAAAATATTAGCACTCACTATTGACGAGTGCTAATAAAGGTGTTATAACATAATTGTCAAAAGAAAAGACGTTAAAACAAGACGAGAATGTAAACAATAGTTTTAATGATATGGAAGGAGCGATGACTTATGTTAATGCCTAGTATTTTTGGAAATGATTTTATGGATGATTTCTTTGTTTTTCCACAGGAGAGAAAGAGTGCAGCGAGCACAAAGAACAATCTGATGCAGACAGATGTCAAAGAAACTGAGACAGGTTATGAAGTGGTGATTGATCTTCCTGGATATAGCAAGGAAAATGTAAATGCAGAATTGAAAGATGGCTATCTGATTATCAGTGCCACAACAACGAACAATGATGAGGAGAAATCCGAGGATGGCAAGTACATCCGCAAGGAACGTTACAGTGGCAGTTGCCAGCGTAGCTTCTATGTAGGTGAAGATATCACCCATGAAGATATCAAGGCAAAATTTGAGAACGGTACATTGAAGTTGGATATTCCAAAGAAGGAAGCCCAGCCGAAGGTAGAAGAGAAAAAGACGATTGCCATTGAGTAATCGGTGATGAGAAAGGAGGCTGGCTGCAGATTGTAGCCAGCCTTCTTGCAAGAAAAAAAGCGACGCAACATATTGCAAAAAGATGCTATGTGCAGGTGAGAAAGTAGGTGAGTTGGGATGTCTGCCAAGAGAGATTATTATGAAGTCTTAGGCGTCGACAAGAAAGCGGACGAAAGCACAATCAAAAAGGCATTTCGGCGATTGGCAAAAAAATACCATCCCGATACCAATGCCGGTAATGCGGACGCAGAAGAGAAGTTTAAAGAAATTACGGAAGCTTACGACGTTTTGAGCGATAAAGAAAAAAGAAAATTATACGATCAGTTTGGTCACGCAGCTTTTAGCGAAGGCTTTGATCCGAATCAGGCGCGAGGATTCTCTGAACAGGGATTCGGTGGAAAAGGCTTTTATCGTAATGGCGATGGCATGGAATTCCATTTTGAAGGCGGCGATATGGGCGATATTTTTGACGACCTTTTTGGCGGAGTCTTTCACGGTAGCCGCACCAGCGGTTTCGGTGGTAGAACAAGAGGCTATGGCAATCGCGCAAGAAAAGGAGAGGATTTGCGTGCCGAGATTACCATTTCGTTTGATGATGCAGCCTTTGGATGTGATAAGCAGATTACGATTTCTGATCCGACCGGCAGACAGCCGCAGACACTCGCAGTGCACATCCCGGCAGGAATTGATGAAGGCAAAACCGTTCGTCTGGCGGGAAAAGGACAGCCCGGTATGGGCGGTGGCAAAAATGGTGATTTGCTTTTACATGTGCATGTATTGGAAAAACCGGGATTCCGGCGTGAAGGTATGGATGTTTACACGGTTGTGCATGTCCCGTTTGCAACAGCTGCTTTAGGTGGTGTGGCACGTGTGACAACGCTTTATGGTGATGTAGAGTGTAAGATTAAAGAAGGAACACAATCCGGAAGTAAGATACGTTTGAAAAATAAAGGCATTGTTTCCATGCGAAACAGCAAAGTCCATGGAGATCAGTATGTGACGGTGGAAGTTTTAGTGCCAAAGCATTTGAATGAAACAGCAAAACAAAAATTAAGAGAATATGCAGGTGCAGAAAAAGCATCGGCGTGATAAGATACCATTATGGGAGGTGACAGATATGAACATTCAGAAGTTTACCCAAAAGTCAATGGAAGCAGTGCAGAACTGTGAAAAATTGGCATATGATTATGGCAATCAGGAAATTGAACAGGAACATTTGCTGGTTGCTCTTTTACAACAGGAAAATGGTCTGATTCCACAGATGATAGAAAAAATGGAAATCCAGCTGGAGCATTTTAAAGAAAATGCAACACGTCGTCTGGAAGCAAGAACGAAGGTTTCCGGTGGTCAGGTGTTTGTGGGCAAAGACTTAAATCAGGTACTCATCCATGCAGAGGATGAAGCGAAGGCTATGGGAGATGAATACGTTTCCGTAGAGCATCTTTTCCTTGCGCTGATTCGTTATCCGAACCGTGCAATCAAAGATTTGTTCCATGAATATGGAATTACAAGAGACCGCTTTTTGCAGGCACTTTCTACGGTGCGTGGTAACCAGAGAGTGACAACGGACAATCCGGAAGCAACCTATGATACATTGGAAAAGTATGGTTACGACATGGTGGAGCGTGCGCGTGAGCAGAAGCTGGATCCGGTCATTGGCAGAGATGCTGAGATCCGGAATGTGGTTCGTATTTTGTCACGTAAGACAAAAAATAACCCGGTGCTGATCGGTGAACCCGGCGTAGGTAAGACGGCAGCAGTAGAAGGCCTAGCGCAGCGTATTGTCCGTGGTGATGTGCCAGAAGGACTGAAAGATAAAAAGCTTTTTGCTCTTGATATGGGAGCATTGGTTGCCGGTGCAAAATATCGTGGTGAATTTGAGGAACGTTTAAAAGCCGTATTGGATGAAATTAAAAACTCCGATGGTGAAATCATCCTCTTTATTGATGAGTTGCACACGATTGTTGGTGCAGGCAAAACAGATGGCGCTATGGATGCAGGCAACATGTTAAAACCAATGCTTGCACGTGGTGAATTACACTGTATTGGTGCGACAACGTTGGATGAGTATCGGGAATATATCGAGAAAGACCCTGCACTCGAGCGTCGTTTCCAACCGGTTATGGTGGATGAACCATCGGTAGAAGATACCATATCCATTTTGCGTGGTTTAAAGGACAGATATGAAGTATTCCACGGTGTTAAGATTACGGATGGCGCACTGGTATCAGCAGCTACGTTATCCAATCGTTATATTACAGACCGGTTTTTGCCGGATAAGGCGATTGATTTGGTCGATGAGGCATGTGCTTTGATTAAGACAGAGCTGGATTCTATGCCAACAGAGCTGGATGAACTCAACCGTCGTATTATGCAGTTGGAGATTGAGGAGACGGCTCTCAAAAAAGAAGACGATCACCTTAGTAAGGAACGTCTGGAGAACCTGCAGAAGGAACTCTCCGAGCTGCGTGAAAAATTCTCCGGTCAGAAGGCACAATGGGATAATGAGAAACATGCAGTGGAAAAAGTTTCACAGCTGCGTGAGGAATTAGAGAGTCTGCGCAATGAGATTAAGATTGCACAGCAGAATTATGATCTGGAAAAAGCAGCAGAATTGCAGTATGGCAAGCTGCCACAGCTCGAAAAACAATTGGAGCAGGAAGAAGAACTGATTAAGAATAAAGATATGAGCCTCGTACACGAAAGTGTTACGGAGGAAGAGATTGCACGTATCATTTCCCGCTGGACGGGAATTCCGGTTGCAAAGCTTAATGAGAGTGAACGCAATAAGACGTTGCATCTGGCAGATGAGCTTCACAAACGTGTGATTGGTCAGGACGAAGGTGTAACGAAAGTCAGCGAGGCTATCATTCGTTCAAAAGCCGGTATCAAAGATCCGGATAAGCCAATTGGTTCGTTCTTATTCTTAGGACCTACAGGTGTCGGTAAGACAGAACTAGCCAAAACGCTTGCAGCAAGTCTTTTTGACGATGAAAACAATATGGTACGTCTGGACATGAGTGAATATATGGAGAAATATTCGGTATCTCGTCTGATCGGAGCGCCTCCAGGATATGTAGGCTATGACGAAGGCGGTCAATTAACAGAGGCTGTCCGTAGAAAACCATATTCCGTTGTTCTGTTTGATGAGGTGGAAAAAGCACATCCGGATGTCTTTAATGTACTTTTGCAGGTGTTGGATGATGGACGTATTACCGATTCGCAGGGCAGAACGGTCGATTTTAAAAATACCATTATTATTATGACAAGTAACCTTGGATCTTCTTATTTGCTCGATGGTATTGATGAAAATGGCAACATCAGACCGGAGGCAGAGGACGCGGTCATGAACGAACTGCGGCAGCATTTCAGACCGGAATTTTTGAACCGTCTGGATGAGACGATTCTCTTCAAGCCACTTACCAAGGATAATATCGGTCATATCGTTACGCTTTTGATGCAGGAATTGAATGAACGTCTTGCAGATCGTGAGATACGTGTACAGCTTTCTCCGGAAGCAGAAGCCTATATTGTAGATCATGGATACGACCCGGTTTACGGTGCAAGACCGCTCAAACGTTATTTGCAGAAATATGTGGAGACGATGGCAGCAAAATGCATTTTGGCGGATGAAGTGGAGATGGGCGATGTCATCTATATTGATGTGGCAGGATGTGAACTTACTGCAGTGGTAAAGCATGAGGCATAAAAGAACAAATCCTTCATAACCTATAGTATGAAGAAGATGAGTAAAGCCAGTCTTGGCAAAAAGTCAGGGCTGGCTTTTTTTATGGAAAAGAAAAAAATATGGGTGTATGCATTGAGTGTGGTAGGAATCGGTGCCAGCCTGCTATGGCAGGTGTGCGTGTATCAAAAAGCTGAAAAAATGTGGCGAAGTACGGCTGCGGATGCCGGATGTGAGCAAGGGATAGATGCGTGCAGTGAGCAGGAAAAGGAGAAAAAGAAAATTGCGCTGACATTTGATGATGGGCCGCATCCTTTGTATACGCAGGAAATACTTGCGGTTCTTTCTGAGGCGGACGTCAAGGCGACTTTTTTTATGATGGGGAAAGAGGCAGAATGTTATCCAAAGATTGTAAAAGAAGTGCATGAGGCAGGGCATTTGATTGGAAATCATACCTATTCGCATGCCAATGTATGTGAGGTCTCTGAAGAGGAGATGCTGACAGAAATCAGAAAAACAAATGATTTGCTGGAAAACTTAACCGGTGTACGTCCACAATTTTTCCGTCCGCCGTATGGCTGCAAAAATAAATCCTTAGAACAGCGCACAGGCATGTTCTGGGTCTTTTGGCATGTGGACACGTTGGATTGGCAGAGCCAGAACACTGAGCGGATTTACGCGGAAGTAGTGAAAAATGTTAAGGAAAATGATATTATTTTAATGCACGACGCTTATCCGACGACGGTGGAAGCCGTAAGACAGCTGATTCCGGTTTTGAGGGAGATGGGGTATACATTTGTCACGGTAGATCAGTTGGTGGAGCCGTAATATTGGAAAGGTACGATGCAATAAGAAATTTATACAACAAAAGACTTGTACTTTCTGCAAAATTTTAGTATCTTATTAAGTGGAATGCATAATCGGATATGAAATCCTGCATTTTGAAACGAAAATGCAAGAAAAATCAAGAAAGATGCAAGTTAATATGCAAGATGTTGCGTTTTAAAATGCAATTTCGGAGGGATTATGGATTTATTTGATTATATGCGACAGGAAAATGGGAAAAAAGAATCACCACTAGCTTCCCGCATGCGACCGACGACATTGGATGAAGTGGTCGGACAACAGCATATCATAGGCAAGGATAAGCTTTTGTATCGCGCCATTATGGCGGATAAGATATCGTCCATTATTTTTTATGGACCACCGGGAACCGGGAAGACGACGCTTGCAAAAGTGATCGCACATACAACGAGTGCAGAGTTTACTTCCATCAATGCAACAGCAGCCGGTAAGAAGGATATGGAGCAGGTGGTGGAAAACGCTAAGAATATGCGTGGCATGTATGGGAAAAAGACGATTTTGTTTATCGATGAGATTCATCGGTTCAACAAAGGACAGCAGGATTATCTTTTGCCATTTGTAGAGGATGGAACCATTATTCTGGTGGGGGCAACTACGGAGAATCCTTATTTTGAGGTCAACGGAGCGCTTTTATCCAGATCTATCATCTTTGAATTAAAGCCTTTATCCCAGGATGACATCAAAAAACTGTTGCTGCGTGCATTGCAGGATCAGGAAAAAGGTCTTGGCTCTTACGGGGCTACAATTGATGATGATGCGCTTGATTTTTTGAGTGATATGGCAAATGGAGATGCCAGAAGTGCGCTTACCGCAATTGAGCTGGGCGTGCTGACGACGGAGCCATCAGCGGATGGGAAAATTCATATTACATTATCTGTTGCGAGCGAATGCATTCAAAGACGTGTTGTGAAATATGATAAGAGTGGTGATAATCACTATGATACGATTTCTGCTTTTATCAAAAGTATGCGAGGTTCTGACCCGGATGCAGCCATTTATTATCTGGCGCGGATGCTTTATGCAGGCGAGGATGTGAAGTTTATTGCAAGGCGTATCATGATCTGCGCATCCGAAGATGTCGGAAATGCAGATCCGCAGGCGTTACAAGTGGCTGTTGCGGCAGCGCAGGCAGTGGAGCGCATTGGTATGCCGGAAAGTCAGATTATTCTGGCGCAGGCAGTAAACTACGTGGCTTGTGCACCAAAAAGCAATGCGTCCTATTTGTCGATTGGCGCAGCTATGCAGATGGTGGCGAATGGACAGACACCACCGATTCCGACACATTTACAGGATTCTCATTACAAATCTGCGGGAAAACTTGGGCATGGTCTTGGCTATCAATATGCGCATGATTTTAAAAATCATTATGTGCAGCAGCAATATCTGCCGGATGCATTGGTAGGAACGCAGTTTTATGAGCCTACAGAGATGGGATATGAAAAGAAAATCCGGGAACATTTAGAAAGAATCCGCAGAGAAGCGGAGTAGAGAAGAAATGACCTTTGCGGGCGATGACAGCGGTCGGCAAAGTTTATTTAATAAAGAAACAAGCAGTAGGAGGAAAAAATATCATGCAAACATATGCAGACATGACAAAAGAACAGTTGCAGGAAGAACTGGCAAAGGTACGTCAGACCTACAAAGAGTATCAGGATAAAGGCCTGAAACTTGATATGTCACGTGGAAAGCCATCAACGGAACAGTTGGATTTGGGAATGGGACTTTTGAATGCTATTGATGCAGAATCCTTAATGCAGGCAGAAAATGGTCTGGATACCCGTAACTATGGTGGTCTGGATGGAATCCCAGAGGCAAAGCGTCTCATGGCCGGCATCATGGAAGTAAAACCGGAACAGGTTATCGTCTGTGGAAATTCCAGTCTGAATACAATGTATGATATGGTTGCCCGCGGAATGCTTTTAGGGTATTTGGGAGAAACTCCTTGGGCTAAATTAGATAAAGTGAAATTTTTATGTCCAGTGCCGGGCTATGACCGTCATTTTGCCGTAACAGAGCATTTTGGTGTGGAGATGATCAATGTACCAATGACAGCTGACGGACCGGACATGGATATGGTAGAGGAATTGGTGGCAAAAGATGATGCCATTAAGGGAATCTGGTGTGTGCCAAAGTACTCTAATCCACAGGGCGTTGTATATTCCGATGAGACGGTGAGACGTATGGCAGCTTTAAAACCGGCAGCAAAAGACTTCCGTATTTTCTGGGATAATGCTTATGCAGTGCATCATTTGTACAGTGCAGAAGAAGGAAAGATTTTAAACATTTTAGAGGAATGTGAAAAGGCTGGAAATCCGGATATGGTATTTGAGTTCTGCTCTACATCTAAGGTTTCCTTTGCCGGTGGTGGTATATCAGCAATCGCTGCATCAGAAGCAAACATTGCAGATATCAAGAAGTCCCTCACCATTCAGACCATCGGATTTGATAAGGTCAACCAGTTGCGCCATGTCCGCTTCTTTAAAGATGAGGACGGTATCGAAAAGCATATGGAAAAACATGCAGCACTTCTTCGCCCTCGTTTTGAACTGGTGCTTGAGACATTGGAGAGAGAACTTGCCGGTCTGGATGCCGGTTCCTGGATTAAGCCGAAGGGTGGATATTTTATCACATATGAGACAATCGATGGATGTGCAACCCGTGTTGTTGGATTGGCGAAAGAGGCAGGTGTTGTGCTGACACCAGCAGGTGCGCCATTCCCATATGGCAAGGATCCAAAAGATTCTGTCATCCGTATTGCGCCATCTTATCCAACCATGGAAGACTTAAAGGCAGCTGCAGAGATCTTCTGTGTATGTGTCAAGGTGGCAACCTTGGAAAAGCTGCTGGAAGCGTAAGATTAGTATGGAAGCAAAACATGTACGCAGAATAAGTTTTGCTCCTCATAGATGTCGAGCATACCATGATATTGCTCGGTCAACAATGAAATACTTTTTAACCCTAAGCCGTGTTCGCAAGAATGCGGCTTTTTTGATAGCAGATCAGGGTTATGTTCCAATACGGAAGAAGATATTCTGTTTTGGGAAACAATACTGATATTCTGTTCGGTCTGGATGATTTCAAATCGTATCAGACGATTGCCGGCAGGTTCTTTGGAGGATGCCTCTATCGCATTATCCAATAGATTGAGAATGAGAATCATTACTTGGATATTGTCATATAAAGGATCTAAAACAATGTGTTGCTCAAAGATAATATTTTCCTTAAGGCAGCGTTGCTGTTTTGCATGTAAGAGGGCATTTAACAGCTGATTATCTGTAAAGATGATGTCCGAAGATGACGGAGCATCAGAGATAAATTCTGTAATATTATCCATAACCTGTTGCTGTTTCCCTTCTGCCAATAAAATGCGGTAATTGAGGAGAAGATGCTTGATATCGTGTTTTAAAATCCGAGATTGCTGATAATGTTCTTCACTTTCTAAAATAAATTCTTTTTGTTGCTGTAATTGTAATTTCATTAGTGCTAGTTCCATACTGTTTTCCTGTTCTTGCTCCTGTGCTTTTAAGAGATAAAGACCCATGAGTGTCGTGGCAATCAGGCACAGTGCTATAGATAGGCAAATGGCATAGAGATAGGGCAACTGAGGGGCAAAAGAAATCAAAATAATATGAAGCAGAAAGGCTACGATAAAATCACAGAAGAAAAACAAAAAAGATATCCATAGTGATTTTTGCATGAGGACATTAGAAAATGTGTGGAAATGGTTCAGGTAGTAGACGATGGCAAATTCGGTCATATAGATGACAAACATGTATAACAGGCGTAGGTAAGAGCCTTTTGTAAATAACATATTGGCAGTTGTGTGACCGGATAGCAGGAACAGATTGGTTATGATGTTAGAAACGAGCAGGTCAACGATGTTAAAGAGAATCAGCATTGTCAGTTTTTTCCATAATGTACCATCAAAGCAACATAGGAGTACAAGCAGAGATAGGAGCATGGATAGAAGAGAAAAGACCGTATTGGGCAGGATAGTAGGCGGAAGCAGACCGAGAATTACTTCGACAGTTCCGAAAAATATCAAATATGTGACATGATAGCGCTGAGACTTTTGAAAAAAAGTATTTGCGACCAGGCAGAAAAAGACATAGGTGAGTATAAGTGCGAGGATTTCGAAAAGATTAAATAGTAAGGACATGGGTTTGGCTCCTTTCAAATTTTAAGTATGCAGAACGAAAAGTAGTTTTGTAACTGCGTGAGAGGAATAGTTCCTGCCCGTTGCGTAGTACGATGGAACTATTGGAGACCACACGGATATAATCAAGATTGACCATGCAACTCTGATTGATCCGACAAAAATTATGTTCGCATAGGATAGATTCATATGCGGATAATTTACCGCGCACATGATAGGTCTGCTGTGAGCAATGAAAGTCAAGATAGTGCAAATTAATCTCTAAATATTGTATCTCATGTAAGGATACCATGTGAGAACTGCCTTTTTCGACAAGCTGTATCTGGCAGACAGATGCATTGGGGGCATGGTATTTCTGCAAGAATGCGGTCAATGCCTCTGGTAGTTCTTCCGCTAGAAATTCTTTTCTAAGAAAGCGGAATGGTGCATAATGAATCGCCTCAAATACATAATTGGAAAGACTGCTGATAAATATGAGAGTTGGTGTGGAAGCAGCGTCGTTTGTCTGCAATGTCTGCGCAAGTTCCAGACCGGACTTTCCGGGAAGGCGTATGTCTAAAAACAAGAGTTGTAGTGATGTAATGTCATAAGCAAATAGTTGCTCGGCATCTTCGAAAAGGTGACAGCAGATGTCTTGTGTGGTATTTGTAAAATATTTTTCTATTTCTTCTTTCAGATGATTCCTGAAAACAGAGTCATCGTCACATATTCCAATATGAATCATAGTGAATCTCCCGATATCTTTTTCTTTTATTATATCGTAAAGAAGGCATGCAACAAGAACAGAATTCAGCCAGAAATGTGCAGGATTCAGCCAAAAGCTTGTCATGTGATGAAGGAATTGGTAAAAATGAGGAAGAGAAGGATTATTGCAAGCGGGGAAGAGGTAGTTTAAAAGCATGAGGAAAATAAAAACGGATGAGCAGGCGAAGAAACTGCGCGAACAATTAGATGAAACTGCAACGTTTCATGGAGTACAGATTGTCCTAATGGTCGTGCTGACCTTACTTATAGCAATATTGATAATGAATTTCTGGGCACGATTTAATGTCAGAATGTGGATGAATATGTCGGAAGCGTTGGGAAACTGTGCAGATGATTATTATCGATGTGAAATGCAACAATCATACTTTGATGAATCAAAGTCTACTAAAATTTATTACGAAATGAAATCGGACCTTCTGAATAGCAAAGGGCATTTGAATATAGTTTCCGAATACGAGACTTATATTAGTAGTGCCATTTGTGAAGACAAAGAGTTTGATGCATCAAAGGTGGATATTACAGGTTACGTTGCTCAGATAGGGAAAGAAATGGAAACTCAGGCGCAGAAAAGATATCCTAATGAAAATGTGCACTATGTGACAGAAGAATGTAATGAACATGTAAAAGCGGTTTATGTAGAAGAGGCACAGATGTTTTATGAGAAATTGAATAAAAATTACAGATGGGAAGTAAAGCTGTATTATAGGTTTGCGTCGGGTTATAACGGTCTTGCAATCGAAGCTTTAATATTTATAATTGCATTGTTGTGGTATCGAAAAACAAAAAAAGTCTTGTGGAAGCAAGGCGTTGTTTTTATCTGGTGCAGTGCTGGGCTTTTATGTGCGGGGATGAACTATGAAATATATAGTTGGTTCTGCACGACCGTGGTACAGCATAGGGCGAATTATAGTATGGATATGAGTTTATTTTATATCATCCCTATGTTTGCTATTGCTTTTATCCGGTATAACATGGAAAAATACAGGGAAAAGAGACTCCGCAGAAAGTTAGATGAGTATGAAAGCAGGCAGGATGAAAAATAGTATTTACAGTCTAAGCCGTGTTCGTAAGAATGCGGCTTTTTCTTATGACAAAAGAACAAATTTATACAAAAATCTTACAAAAAACAGCAAAATAGGACTTGTTTCAGATGAGAAAATTACATTAAAATATGTAATATTTTTGGCGCGCCGTGCAGGAATCTTCGGAGAAATAGAAAGAAATGACAGTGTGTCATATGTTTGAAGCAGGAGGGACAAAATGCAAAAAGCAAGTGAAATTTTAAAAAGATATAAAAATGAAAACGGACCGGATATTTCCATGGTAACAGACCGTCTGATCGAAAAAGATGGCTTATATTTTAAAGATATCGATGGTTCCGGTCAGTTCAAACCTTTTGATGACTGGCGGCTGCCGGCAAAGGAAAGAGCCGAGGCATATGTCAAGGAACTGACCTTAGAGGAAAAGATCGCCCAGTTGTTTATCTCGGACTGGCGTATGGGAAAATATCCGTGTGGCGTAGAGGATTACCAGCCACAGTTGGATGAATCCGGTGTTTTAGATAATGGGCAGTTAGATGGGAAAACCATTTTTGGTGAGCAGCATTTACCGGGCACGGAGACGATGTTAAAGGACTGGTTTTCCAGACATCTGATCCTGCGTGCCAACCCAACACCTACCGATTTGGTAGATTTTTTGAACCAGTTACAGGCAGTGGCAGAGGAGTGCGATCATTTTGTACCGGTACAGGTCGTATCCAACTCGCGAAATGAAAATGCCGAGCCTGTTTTTGGTATGAATGATGCCGCAGGTGTGTTCGCAACATGGCCGGGAACTCTTGGCATTGCAGCAGCAGTTAAGGGAGATGGCAATTTTGATGTCATTGACACATTCGGACAGATTATCAATCGTGAATGGAATGCATGCGGTCTTCGCAAGGGCTATATGTATATGGCAGACTGCATGACCGATCCAAGATGGCAGAGAACTTATGGCACTTTTGGCGAAGACCCGGCATTGATCGAAGAAACATTTGATCATTTGATTCCTGCTATTCAAAATAGCTCAGATGGGGCAGGTTTCGATGGAACAGCGATGACAGTCAAGCATTTTCCGGGCGGCGGAGCCAGAGAGAATGGCTTTGACCCACATTATGCTGCCGGACAGTGGAATGTCTATGCAACAGAAGGCAGTCTGGAAAAATACCATATCAAAGGATTTTACCCGGCAATCCGCCACAATGCAGAGTCAATCATGCCATATTACTCAAAGCCTTCAAAGGAGAAAAGTTTTCTACAGAAGGATCCAAAAGGACTGGATATTGATTTTGCTCCATACGGATTTGCTTATAACAAATATTTTATTGACACTATTTTACGTGGACAGATGGGCTTCAAGGGTTACATTAACTCCGATACCGGTATCGTCCACAATATGTGCTGGGGCGTAGAGGCGCTGGATAAGCCGGAGCGTATTGGTTTTGCTGTGACGCAGTCCGGTGTTGACCTGATCAGTGGTCTGTTTGACAATGATCTTGCCATGGAAGCCTATGAGAGGGGTAGAAATGGCTATTACGATAGTCATGAAGTGCCGGAGGGCTTTGCAAAAGAAGACCTTATCTTAACAGATGCATCCATTGACCGAGCTGTGACGCGCACATTGACAGAAATGTTTGCTCTTGGCATGTTTGAAGATCCTTACCGAGATGCGGCTGTTGCAGAGCGTGTGATTGCAGATGAAGCTGACCGGGCAGAGGCAGCGCTGGCGCACAGAAAGTCTGTTGTACTTTTGAAAAATGATGGGACTTTACCATATGATGCAAACGGAAAAAAGATTTATGTTGAGGCATTTTATAAGAATAAAGAGCAGGCAGAAAAAGAGAACCAGACTTTACGGGAATTGGCAGCAAGTTATGGCACGTTGACAGACTCCTACGAGGAAGCTGATCTTGCAATCCTGATGGTACATCCGTCATCCGGCGCATATTTTTCTGCAACACCGGGCTATCTGGAACTGGATCTTTGCGAGGATAAGGAAGTCTGCGATGTGGATGAGAATTGCAGACCACTTGCAACGACTCATAAGGAAACGACAGTCAGCGGTATGAAGCGTCTGCAGGAAATCGCTGCAAGCATCCATGCACATGGCGGAAAGGTTGTATCGAATGTCAATGTGACGCTTGCATGGGAACTGGGAAATGTGGAGACAATTTCAGATGCCCTGACGGTCGGATTTGATACCTATGATGAGGCAATTATGGATGTGATCTTTGGCAAATATGCTCCGACGGGTAAACTTCCGATCACCTTCCCGAAGAATGATGCTGTCATCAAAGTGGGAGCAGATGGCAGATGTATCAGCCCGAATGATGTGCCGGGCTATGATAAGGATTTGTATATGCCGGATGAACTCAAAGATGAGAATGGAAAGGCATACGCATATCGTGATGCGGCAGGCAATTACTACGAACTGAACTTTGGATTGACATATTAGGCTTTTTGATGCCATTCAAATCGAACGGCAAATGTGGTAAAATAGAGCAAATGATAAAAAGCAGGAGGACGATATGGCAAAGACAGTTGGATTTATCGGTAGTGGAAATATGGGCAGAGCCATCATGGGCGGTATGATTGCCGCAGGGCTTTATGCACCATCGCAGATTCTGGCATCTGCAAAGACAAAGGAGACGGTTGAGAAAATAGAAAAAGAACTTGGCATTGTTGCAACGACGGACAATGCCACGGTGGCAAAAAAAGCAGATATTTTGTTTTTAGCGGTAAAACCAGGTGTTTTTGCTACGGTTATTCCGGAAATCCGGGATTGTTGTAAAGAAGGACAAATTGTCGTATCCATTGCAGCAGGTCAGACGCTGACATCTATTACAGAATTGTTTGGTCATGAGATAAAATTGGTTCGCGCAATGCCAAATACACCGGCATTTGTAGGGGAAGCAATGAGTGCAGTGACACCAAATAATCATGTTGGCGAAGATGAAATACAGGAAGTGATGGCAATTTTTGAAAGCTTTGGAAAAGCAGAGATTGTGCCGGAAACTATGATGGACGCTGTGATTGGTGTGAGTGGTTCTTCTCCTGCTTACGTGTATATGTTTATTGAGGCAATGGCGGATGCAGCAGTGGCTGATGGAATGCCAAGAAAGCAAGCTTACAAATTTGCAGCGCAGTCTGTCCTTGGTGCAGCAAAGATGGTATTGGAAACAGGAGAACATCCGGGAGTTCTGAAAGATGCTGTTTGTTCACCGGGTGGCACGACGATTGCAGCCGTAGCAGAATTAGAAAAAAATGGGTTGCGCTCTGCAGTAATCGAGGCGCAGAGAGCTTGTGTACAGAAGTCTAAGGATATGAGTAAGAAATAAAAAAAGTTACAAAGTTTGGATGTTAAGTATTTTTGAAAATATTCTAAAATAATTGAAACAATAGCCCCAGCTTTTTGCTGGGGCTATTTTTGGCTCTTAAGCAATCTTTGACAAGATAGACGCAGTGGGTATGGGAGATGAAAAGTAGGAGTGATACCCAGAGAAATGAGTCAGTATGGGTATGGGAGGCGAAAAGTAGGCTTGATACCCAGAGAAGTAAGTCAGTGTGGGTATGGGAGGCGAAAAGCAAGCGTGATACCCAGACAAATGAGCCAGAGTGGGTATGAGAGGCGAAAAGTAGGCGTGATACCCAGAGAAATGAGTCAGTATGGGTATGGGAGGCGAAAAGTAGGCTTGATACCCAGACAAATGAGTCGGAGTGGGTATGAGAGGCAAAAAACAAGCGCGATACCCAGAAATACGAAAAAGTCACGAATTTTGAATTGATATATTTTCATATGGCAGGTAACATAATATGAAAGACAGGCAAATGTAACTATTTCAGCTTTAAGTAGTAAAGAGGGGGAGTCTTTTGAAAAATATTCGAGTGCAAAGAAACATTTAGCATAATGTATTAGATTAGTTGGTGTAATTATGGAGAAAATAGATGTTATTGAGCGAGCAGCAAATAGGCTTCTGCAACATAATGTTGCAGAGGAACGATAGAAACAGGATATCCATTTCATAAGTTGAGTGCACAGGGGCGTAATTATACAGATAAAGAAAAGAAGGCTCAATTTATCCGGTAGTATTAGGTGGAGCTATAGATTTGTAAATTGTGTCGCAAAAGATAATGAAGGGAGTTGCTATATGGGCTTATATGAAGATGATGGGGAATTTATTGATGATTTGATCGCATTCGATACTGCGAACAAATATGAGAACAGTCGTAACAGTGAAAAAAAGAATGGCTGTTATATAGCTACTTGTATATATGGAAGCTATGATTGCCCAGAGGTGTGGATACTTCGCAGATTTAGGGACGATGTGTTAAGGAAGCATTTGTGGGGACGAGCGTTTGTAAGAGTTTATTATCGTATCAGTCCTGGACTTGTAGAAAAATATGGTTCTGCAAACTGGTTTCGTGGAGTATGGAAAAAATTCTTAGATAGGATGGTTGACAAGCTTCATGAAAAAGGAATTGAAGATACAAAATATACGGATAAGGATTAGGTGTGTTAAAAATCAACCACAAGTATAATCTGCAAGGGGTGTTTATAGGACACCATAGAATTTATAATAGGAACTATGATAGTCCTGAAGGATGCAAAAAGAAAGTTTGAGAGTGAATTATGAGATTAAAGAACATTTTGATCATCGTAGATGATATAGAAGAATCTGTCAGATTCTATAAGGATTTATTCGGATTACAGGTCATTTTGCACCAGGAAGGTAATGTAATAATGTCCGAAGGACTTGTATTACAGGATGTTAATGTATGGTATGACAGTACCAAAATACCTACAACGCCTCATAACAATATGACTGAGCTGTACTTTGAAGAAAATGATATGGAAGGTTTCATCAGAAAACTGGAAGCATTTGACTTTTGTCTTAATTATGTTACGGAGCTGACAGAACTTGAAGGGGGACAGAAACTTGTGAGATTTTATGATCCAAACGGAAACCTTATAGAAGTGCGTACTCCGATAAATAATTACTATCATAGAGTAGGAAATGGCTATGGCAATACCAAAGATTGATGAACAGAATATTACAGCGGCAATAAATATATTGATGAGCACGGGATACCGGATAAGGATAAAAGTACACAGTATGTTTTAGTGACAGAAGAAGGAAGCAATATCCTCCTAGTGTAATTGTTGAGGATAAGGAAAATATTATACAATGCTATTTGTATTGGCAGATTGCACTGCAGCTGAATGTGACCTTATTTAAGTATGCAAATGAAATCTTGGCGTATAGGGGAAAATGTTCATGAGTAGAGAGAAAGATATCAAAACATTAATGGACTCTTGGGAAGAAAAACATAAAAATAACGGATATAAGCGTTTTATCAGAGATGGCATAGTGTGTGAAGAAAAATGGGAAGCACAGCATACACCAAGAGTATGTTATTTCTTAAAGGAAGCGTACACTTCTAATGAAAATGGTTATAATCTGGTAGAAGATTTGTATGATTGTGAACGTCCATGGACTATGTGGAGAAAAGTAGCCATATGGACACAGGCTATACATAATGCGTTTAATGAGAACATCTGTGAGTATGATGATGAGATTTTACGTTCTAAGGAAAAAGAAATCATTGATCGTATCGCTGTGGTCAATGTGAAAAAAAGTAATGGCGGAAGCGAATCTGAATATGAAGATTTGAAAAAATACGCTCTTGAAGACAGACTGGAAATAAAGCGTGAATTAGAAATAATACAACCTGACATCATTGTATGTGGGAATAACCTTAGTCTATTGAAACTTGTATTAGGTGAAGAATTACAGAATGATGATACATGGGATAACATGTTGGCACTTTGGAAGGATACATTGGTGATTGATTATTATCACCCTGCCGTGCACTATCCTAATCGGGTTAATTATTATGCTTTGATGGCAATTTGTGATGTGGCAAGGAAAAAATATGGGAAGAGGTAAATGCATAAAATGAATGCAAAAAAATCTGCAGATTATTGCAACCTGATAGAAATTGTAAAAAACAAATATCGTAAAAATCCTATATGTGCTAAGAGCCTGACACTTGGCTGGTGTGATTTACGTCAGGGAGAAGATTTGTGTCAGGAAATTAACCTATGGACATATTGGCAAGGGAAAGATTACGCTAAGAATACACCACATATCAAATATATGCTGATAGGTCAGGATTTTGGACCGCCTGAAAAGGAAGAGGTAAAAGGTACGATTGCAAATGTCCGTAAGATGAATGATGGTATAGATGTGATGTTCCATGAACATGTAAATTTGGAAGCAAGGGATTCACAGACGGATAAAAATATTGTCAGATACTTTGAGTTGCTTGGAAAAGAAAAAATTGATGAGCATAAATATACGGATTTGTTTTTCTGCAATTGTAATTTGGGCTATCGCAGAGATAAGTATTCTGGAAATATGACCAGAAAGATATTGGCAAATGATGTTGCCGAAATAACATCATTGATTGACATTATAGAGCCGGAAAACATAATCTGTCTGGGACTTGATACCTCTGTGGTTGTAATACAAACTTTGATTGATAAAAAGTTTTCTTGTAATAGATTATCTGAACTCATAGGAAATGGCGAACCTTATATTTATGGCGAAACCTATATATACCCTGTAGCGCATCCGGGGTATTGGGGTACAAGAACAAGAGGGAAAGATAATGTTATTGCAGACTGGAGGAGAATTAGAAGATAAGGAGGTGCCACAATGCCATTTGAGATTGCCCGAGACGATATAACAAGAGTAAAAGCAGATGTAATCGTAAACACTGCTAATCCAAATCCGATATGTGTAAGTGGCACGGACCTAGCAATATATGAGGCGGCAGGAAAAGAAAAACTTCTCGCAGAAAGAGTAGAAATATGTAGCGCGCTTGCAGGTCAAGAGGGAGAAGATCTTTACAAATTGCACTTGAAACAGAGAAGATAAAAAAATAAAAATAAAGTTTGACCAACTTATAGAAAGTGCGAATCAGTACCACTTTTTATAGAAAGAAGTGTTAAGGAGTGCTCAAATGAAATCTTGAAAAAGTGTATAAAAACCTCTAAAAATCATTGAAAAAGTGCTAATAAGATTGACAAAAAATTATCAAAGTAGTATAGTGAGAATAACGGAAAATTGACAGAAAATATATTTTGTCGCGAATTGAGGAGGAAAGAACCATGGGAGAATTCAAAAATTTGAAATTAGAAGTTGAAGATGAGGTTGCAGTCCTTACAATTAGCCGTCCAGCAGCACTGAACGCATTAAACAGTGAGACTTTGGATGAGTTAAATGTTGCTCTCACAGAGATTGAAGAGAGAGATGACATCAAGGTTGTAATTTTAACAGGTGGTCCGGATAAGAAAGACAATGCATTTAAGTCATTTGTTGCCGGAGCTGACATCGCAGAGATGGTTAACTTTACTGCAGCAGAAGCAAGAGCATTTGGTATGAGAGCATCTGTTCCATTCTTTAAGTTAATGAATATGCGCCAGGTAACCATTGCTGCTGTTAATGGTTTTGCACTTGGTGGTGGATGTGAGATTTCTATGGCATGTGATATCCGTATCGCATCTGATAATGCAAGCTTTGGACAGCCTGAGACAGGACTTGGAATCATTCCTGGATTTGGTGGAACACAGCGTTTGGCAAGACTTGTTGGTATGGGACGTGCAAAAGAAATGATCTTTACCTGTGATGCTATTGATGCACAGGAAGCATATCGTATCGGCCTTGTAAATAAGGTAGTTGCTAAGGAAGAACTTATGGATACTGCAAAGGCTATGGCAAAGAAGATTTGCAGCAAGGGAAGCTATGCTGTATCTGTTGCTAAGGCAGCAATCAACAATGGTTATGATATGGATATCAAGAATGCTGTTGAGATGGAGGCAAATCTCTTTGGTGTAACATGTTCTACACATGATAAGACAGAAGGCATGAGCGCATTCCTTGAGAGACGTGCAGCTGATTTGACAGATTTTTAAAATATTGGTACGAATGAATCAATACATAAGATAATTGGATGATAAAAGACCGCGAATCTTCCATATGAGTGTTATCATAGGAAGGTTGGTGGTCTTTTTTTGAGCAGGCTATGGTGTAATGTAAATCTTAAGAATTTCTGAATAATGATGGAAGCACACCAAACGACCGTCTGGATATGATATACTTGGCATATAAAAGCAGATGGTGCTATCAAAAGTGCAATTTGTGACACAAAACAGAAAAAGCAAAAATAAATGTTATAATTAGGATAAAAGATGATAGAAGAAATGGATTTGTCGGTGCTCGTAACACCGACCTTGCAATGGTATGACCAGCACAGGCGGCAATTGCCGTGGCGAAAAGATAAGAACCCGTACCATATCTGGGTATCAGAGATTATGCTGCAGCAAACGCGCGTGGAGGCAGTGATACCGTATTATGAATGCTTTATGCAGGCTCTGCCGACCATTGAGGCATTGGCAGAATGCGAAGAAGATCCGCTTTTGAAACTGTGGGAGGGGCTGGGATACTATAACCGCGTTCGAAATATGCAAAAAGCAGCGCAGCTCATTTGTGCGCAGTATGATGGACAGATGCCACAGACATACGAACAGATTGTGGCATTACCTGGAATTGGACCATATACAGCAGGAGCAATCGCATCGATTGCCTATGATGAACGAGTGCCGGCAGTGGATGGCAATGTCCTTCGCATTTTAGCGCGAGTCAGTGAAGATGATCGTGATATTTTAAAAGATGCAACGAAAAAACGAATGACCGCAGAGCTACAACAAATCATGCCAGAAGAAGCCGGGGCATTTAACCAGGCACTGATGGAGATTGGAGCACTTGTCTGTATACCGAATGGACAGCCAAAGTGTGAGGAGTGTCCATGGCAGCCTTATTGTCAGGCTTGCCAGCATGAAACATATGACAGATTACCGGTAAAAACAAAGGCAAAGCCACGACGTATCGAAGAAAAAACAGTTCTTTTGATACGGGATGGAGAAAAGATTGTTCTTAGAAAACGTCCGCCCAAAGGTCTTTTGGCAGGACTTTATGAACTGCCAAATCTTCCGGGATATCTGAAAGAAGAGGAAGTGCTGGCTTTTGTGCGTTCACAGAATTTAGAGCCACTGCTGATTAAAAAGCTTCCGGATGCAAAGCATATTTTTTCACATATTGAGTGGTTGATGCAAGGATATGTCGTGCAGGTGGCAGATGTGGATAGTTTCCATAGTGATGAGGCTCTTTCTAAGGGGCCAGAGGACTATTTGCTGGTCGAAATAGAAAAGACAAAGAACGCATATGCAATTCCATCAGCGTTTGATCGATACGCGGCATATATTGCGCTGCGTGATTGAGGGATGTGGTTGAGGTGTGAGATTGCTTAAAAAAATACTTTATTTTACCAAAGTTTTATGTATATAATAAGAAACGGTTGTTAGGAGGAGAAAAATGAAGATAGTTTCCTTTGCGATTCCGTGTTATAACTCGGAAAGCTATATGTCAAAGTGTATAGAATCTTTACTCCCTGGGGGAGAAGATGTAGAAATCATTATTGTGGATGATGGGTCAAGTGATCGGACAGCAGAAATTGCAGATGCTTACGCAGAAAAATATCCAACGATTATCAAAGCGATTCATCAGGAAAACGGTGGACATGGCTGCGCAGTGAATACCGGACTTGCCAATGCCAGCGGTCTGTACTTTAAGGTTGTAGATAGTGACGATTGGGTAGATGCCGAGGCATATGCCCGAGTATTAGAGACACTGAAAAAGTTTGTTGCAGAAGATACACTGGTGGATATGCTTTTGACAAACTATGTATATGAAAAAATTGATGGTGACTATCATCACCAGCGTAGAATGATTTATACGCTTTTGTTTGATCAGGAAAGGATTATGAGCTGGCATGATATGAAGCGCAATATCAAGGGATTTACCATCCTGATGCACTCTGTTACATATCGTACACAGATGTTGCGTGATTGCCACTTAGAATTGCCAAAGCATACATTTTATGTGGATAACCTGTTTGTATATGAGCCACTTCCATTTGTAAAGACATTATATTATTTGAATGTAGATTTTTACCGTTACTATATTGGTCGCGATGGTCAGTCTGTCAATGAAAAAAACATGATCAAACGTATCGACCAGCAGTTGTATGTGAATAAACGTATGGTAGATGCATATGATTTGTGGGCAATTGAGGAAGAACATCTGCGTGAGTATATGTTATCCTACTTAGAGACGATTACGGTTGTTTCTACCTGTATTGCCTATGTGTCAAATGATCCGGTGAATTTGAAAAAGGCAAAAGACCTTTGGAAATATATCAAAAATAAAGATCCAAAGACCTATCGCCATTTGCGTTGGGGTGTGCTTGGGCATGCTATGAATCTGCCGGGCAGATTTGGACGACATCTTTCGGTAAGAGCATACAAGATTTCACAAAAATTTATGGGATTCAATTAGAAAAAAGCCAGTTCCGGTTGTGACCGGTACTGGCTTTTTCAGAATCTTTTACTATATAAAACGAAACAAGTAAATTAGTGACTTATTGCAGAGAGAAGGGACTGCTTCATGTCATACAATTTTTGTGATAAGTCTACATGAATCTGGGAAGGGTTGATAAATCGTTTATTTTCATCCCAGAGCGTATCTTTTTGAGCATTACAAATCCGCTGGATTTCCATCACAGGTGGTGTGTTATAAACACGTTTTCCGTTTTGGATGACCGGAATTAGCATTTCGGTCATGGTGTAGCTACCGCCGGAAAGTGTTGTCTTTTTCCATGTTTCGTTTGGATCAAAAAGCGTCATTTCTTCTGAAACATCAAAGGCTTCATCGGCAAGGCAAATCAAATCGGCCTTAATCTTGCCATTTTCCTTATCATAAATACGATAAAAGGTCTTATTTCCCGGATTGGTGACTTTTTCAGTGTTTTCGGACAATTTGATTTTTGGAATAAAATTGCCATCGTCATCCGAAATGGCGGCTAATTTATATACACCGCCAAAAGCAGGGCAGTCCTTGGAAGTGATGAGATTTGTACCAACACCCCAGGAAGTGATGGTGGCTCCCTGACTCTTCAGACTCTGAATCAGATACTCATCGAGGTCATTTGATGCGGAAATGACGGCGTCTTCAAAACCGGCATCGTCTAGCATGCGACGCACTTTTTTGGAAAGATATGCAAGGTCTCCGCTATCCATACGGATGCCGTAGTTGGTCAGTGGAGTGCCTGCCTGACGCATTTCTGTAAACACACGGATGGCATTGGGAATGCCGGAACCTAAGGTGTCGTAGGTGTCGACGAGAAGCGTACAGGCGTTAGGATATAAACGGGCATATTCTTTGAAAGCCGTGTATTCATCTGGAAAACTCATAATCCAGCTGTGCGCATGTGTTCCTAAAACGGGAACGTCAAACATCTGTCCGGCAAGTACATTGGAAGTACCTTTGCATCCGCCTATGATCGCAGCTCTCGCTCCATAAGTACCACTGTCAGGACCTTGTGCACGGCGCAATCCAAATTCCATGACACCATCGCCAGCAGCTGCATAGCAGACACGCGCAGCTTTCGTGGCAATCAGACATTGGTGGTTCATAATATTTAAAATGGCAGTTTCAATCAACTGCGCTTCCATGATCGGGGCGATGACTTTGATGAGTGGTTCGCGTGGGAAAATGACAGAACCTTCGGGCACAGCATAAATATCGCCGGAAAAATGAAAGTCTGCAAGATAAGCCAGAAAATCTTCATCGAAGATATGGAGACTGCGCAGATAATTGATGTCATCATCATCAAAATGCAGATTCTCAATATATTCGATGACCTGTTCTACGCCGGCGCAGATCGCATATCCACCATCGGATGGATTGGTGCGGTAAAAGGCATCAAAAACGACGGTACGATTGTTGTTGTTTTTGAAATAACCCTGCATCATTGTCATTTCGTATAGGTCTGTAAGCAGGGTGAGATTTAGTGTACTCATGAAAAATCCTCTTTTCTAATACGTTAAAAATGTACGATTGCCTTACATTATAATCCACTTTTGGCGAATAAGGAAGAAGAAATGAGGGATGGAATTTTCAAACTGTTCGTGGTAAGATAAAAGATAAATTCCGAGAAAGCATGGAAAAGCATATGAACCGACAGAACTTACCGAAAATTTTATCCGTAATCAGCATGCTATGTGGTATTCTTGCGCTATGTCTGGTTTGCTATTGGTATGTGGGTCTATTTTTGGCACTTGTTGCTATAGGTTTGGGGATATATGTACAAAAGCATTTTGGGAGAAATCGTATGATTATCACAGCATACGTTTGTGCAGGCATATATGTGATATTTTTCCTTATGCTCGCAGCGGGCATGGGAGCATATTATCATATGATAAATTTGCATAAGTAAAGAATCATCTGTTGTATATCAATTTTATACGAATAGAATTGGCGAATAGAGAGTTGGAGGAAAAAATGGATAACGAGCATATGTTTGAAGAAGAGATGGAACAAAATAATAACGACAGCAATATGTATGGAGAAAATCAGACGACGAGTGATGAACAAACACATACGGAAGATACATCCTATGGAGAAACGCAGCAGGAACATGCGGAGAATCCTTATGGAAACCCATATGGCAATCCATACGAGAATCCATATGGTGGTAATGGATACCAGTATAATCCATATGGCGGAGCACCACGTGAACCACAGAGAGGACCTCACGGCAAGAAGATGAATGTGGGTCTTGGCATCGCTTCACTTGTGATTGGTATTATATCCCTTATGTGTTTTTGCACAGGGCTTAATGTGATTCTGGCCATTCTTGCGATTGTTTTTGGTATTGTGCAGCTGGCAACCTGTGAAAGCAAAGGACTTGCAATCGGTGGTATTGTGATGGCAGCTATTTCCATTGTGCTGACTGCGATTACATATGGACTGCTTTTTTCGAATGTTACATTTACGGACATGATGAAGGAAGAAGTGCAGCAGAATTTCCAGGATGATGAAGATATACAGCAGTTTTTGGAAGAATACGGCGTTACAATGGACGGGGAAGATACATTGTAATCGGTGCGTCTGCACCTTGACAAACGTCCTTGTACTCAGTATAATTTTTAACGAAATGATTTTGACAAATGCGTTGAGGAAGACAGTACGCAGAGGTGAGAACATCGAGCGAGTCGGGTATGGTGTGAGCCGATATTAGTATCTATCTGTGGAAGATCACTTCTTAGCAGCGGACTGAAGGATTATTCTGGTAGGAAAGCCGTGCGTCTCTACGTTACAGAGAACATGTATGCAAAAGTGCATGACACTTTTAAGTACAGCGTTATAGGTGGTATACGAAGCTTTCGTCCTATACGGACGAAAGCTTTTTCTTTTATACACTGCATTTGTTCATTAGAAAAG
The DNA here is from genome assembly GCA_934352055.1 of uncultured Lachnospiraceae bacterium. Lineage (GTDB taxonomy): Bacteria > Bacillota > Clostridia > Lachnospirales > Lachnospiraceae > Pararoseburia. The sequence goes on along the minus strand of CAKRJY010000001.1, from coordinate 325,802 downwards.
TTTTAGAAAGGGAGATGGCTATGTATAAAAAAGTCAACACAGAGCTCAACTTTGTTGAGAGAGAAAAAGCTGTAGAAAAATTTTGGCGCGACAATGACATTTTCAAAAAATCTATGGAAAATAGAAAAGAGGGAGAAACCTATACGTTTTACGATGGACCTCCAACAGCCAATGGTAAGCCACATATTGGTCATGTAGAGACACGTACGATTAAGGATATGATTCCTCGTTACCAGACTATGAAAGGCAAATATGTGCCTCGTAAGGCTGGTTGGGATACCCATGGTCTTCCGGTTGAGATCGAAGTAGAGAAAAAGCTTGGTCTTGATGGTAAAGAACAGATTGAAGAATATGGTATGGAACCATTTATCGAGCAGTGTAAGGAATCCGTATGGAAATACAAAGGTATGTGGGAAGATTTCTCAAATACGGTAGGATTCTGGGCTGATATGGATGATCCATATGTTACTTATGATAACAACTTTATCGAGTCTGAGTGGTGGGCACTGCGCCAGATCTGGGATAAGAAGTTACTTTACAAGGGATTTAAGATTGTGCCTTACTGCCCTCGTTGTGGAACACCACTTTCTTCACAGGAAGTTGCACAGGGATATAAGCTGGTAAAAGAGCGTTCTGCGATTGTACGTTTTAAGGTTGTGGGAGAAGATGCATACTTCCTTGCATGGACAACAACACCTTGGACATTGCCATCAAACGTTGCACTTTGCGTGAACCCGGATGAGATGTATTGCAAAGTAAAAGCGGCAGATGGATATACGTATTATATGGCAGAAGCACTTTTGGATAAGGTTCTTGGTTCTTTGGCAGGAGAGGGCGAGAAGGCATATGAAGTGCTTGAAACCATGAAAGGACAAGATCTTGAATATAAGGAATACGAGGCGCTGTTTGCATGTGCCGCAGAAGCCGCTGCAAAGCAGAACAAAAAAGGTCATTTCGTGACTTGTGATTCCTATGTAACTATGAGTGATGGTACCGGTATTGTTCATATTGCACCTGCTTTTGGTGAGGATGATGCCAATGTGGGACGTAAGTATGATCTTCCATTTGTACAGTTCGTTGATGGTAAGGGTGAGATGACAGAAGAAACACCTTATGCCGGCAAGTTTGTAAAAGATGCAGACAAGGATGTACTTGTAGACCTCGACAAAGAGGGCAAATTATTTGCTGCACCAAAATTTGAACATGATTATCCACATTGCTGGAGATGTGATACACCATTGATTTACTATGCAAGAGAATCATGGTATATCAAGGAAACAGCTGTAAAAGATGATTTGATTCGCAATAACAACACGGTAAACTGGATTCCGGAATCGATTGGTAGCGGACGTTTTGGCAACTGGCTTGAAAATATTCAGGACTGGGCAATTTCACGTAACCGTTATTGGGGAACACCACTCAATATCTGGGAATGCGAATGCGGTCATCAGGAATGTATCGGCAGTCGTGCAGAACTGGCAGAACGTGCCGGAGATCCAAAGGCAGCTGAAGTGGAATTGCATCGTCCACACATTGATAACGTGACTTTTGTATGTCCGGATTGTGGAAAGACAATGCATCGTGTACCGGAAGTTATTGACTGCTGGTTCGATAGTGGAGCAATGCCATTTGCACAGCATCATTATCCATTTGAAAATAAAGAACTTTTTGAGCAGCAGTTCCCTGCACAATTTATCTCAGAAGCAGTAGACCAGACACGTGGATGGTTCCACTCTTTGATGGCAGAATCAACCCTGTTATTCAATAAGGCACCATATGAAAATGTTATTGTCTTAGGTCATGTACAGGATGAAAATGGACAGAAGATGTCAAAGTCTAAGGGAAATGCAGTAGATCCGTTTGATGCATTAGAGACTTATGGTGCTGATGCTATTCGTTGGTACTTCTATACAGCAAGTGCACCATGGATTCCAAAGAGATTTTCCGGCAAGCTGGTGCAGGAAGGTCAGAGAAAATTCATGGGAACCTTATGGAATACCTATGCATTCTTTGTACTTTATGCAAATATCGATGCTTTTGATGCGTCAAAGTACACATTGGATTATGAAAAATTAGCGGTCATGGATAAGTGGATTCTTTCACGCTTGAATTCTGCAGTGAAGGAAGTAGATGATGACCTTGCAAATTATCGTATTCCAGAAGCTGCAAAGGCATTGGATGCTTTTGTGGATGATATGAGTAACTGGTATGTACGTCGCAGCCGTGAACGTTTCTGGGCAAAGGGAATGGAACAGGATAAGATCAATGCTTACATGACACTTTACACTTGTCTCGTTACCATCTGTAAGGCAGCCGCACCGATGATTCCATTTATGACAGAAGAAATCTATCAGAATCTGGTTCGAAGCGTAGATGCCAATGCACCGGAAAGTATTCATTTGTGTGACTATCCGGTTGTCAATGAACAGTGGATTGATACAGAGTTAGAAACAAACATGGATGAGCTGTTAAAGATTGTTGTTATGGGTCGTGCATGCAGAAATACAGCAAATATCAAGAATCGTCAGCCAATCGGTCAGATGTACGTGAAGGCAGAAAAAGATTTGCCGGAATTCTATCTGGATATTATTGCAGATGAGTTAAATGTAAAGGAAGTCAGCTTTACAAGTGATGTAGAAGCGTTTACCACATATACCTTCAAGCCACAGCTTCGTACCGTAGGACCAAAGTATGGTAAGTTCTTAAAGGGTATCCAGCAGGCACTTGCAGAGTTAGATGGCAATGCAGCTATGGCAAGCCTGAAAGCAGACGGCGTGTTACGTCTTCCGGAGGTAGATGCATCAATCGAGCTTAGCGAGGAAGATCTTCTGATTACCATGACCCAGAAGGAAGGTTATGTGACAGAGAACGATCCAAGTATGACCGTTGTTTTGGATACAAATCTGACAGAAGAATTGTTGGAAGAAGGATTTGTGCGCGAAATCATCAGCAAAATCCAGACAATGCGTAAGGAAGCAGACTTTGAAGTAATGGATCAGATCGCTGTATATTATCAGGGCTCTGAAAAAGTTAACGGCATCTTTACAAAGAATTGTGATACAATCAAGAAAGAAGTTTTAGCAACAGAAATTACTTCTGGCGACCAGGGAGAATATAAGAAAGAATGGAACATCAATGGCGAGACAGTTACTCTGGGAGTTTCAAAAAAATAATGAGATTTCTACGAAGAAAGGAGCCGGAAAAGATGGTTCATACTTTTGACAAGAAAGTATTCAAAAAGCAAATCAAGGAAAATGTCAAGCTTTTGTATCGTAAGGAGTTTGAGGAAGCGAATAATCAGGAGATTTATCAGGCAGTAGCCCTTGCAGTGAAGGACGAAGTGATTGATAACTGGCTGGCAACGCAAAAAACGATGGAAAAAGAAGACCCAAAGACAGTGTACTATATGTCTATGGAGTTTTTGATGGGTAGAGCACTTGGTAATAATATGTTGAATCTCTGTCACTATGATGAGATTTCAGAGTGCCTGGATGAACTTGGCTTTGATATTAACGCAATTGAGGATGAGGAACCAGATCCAGCATTGGGAAATGGTGGATTGGGCAGACTGGCTGCCTGCTTTATGGACTCGTTGTCTACACTCGGATACGCAGCTTATGGCTGCGGTATCCGTTACCGTTATGGTATGTTTAAACAAAAAATTGAAGATGGTTATCAGAAAGAAGTGCCGGATAACTGGTTGAAAAATGGGTATCCATTTGAAATCAAACGCCCGGAGTATGCACATGAAGTACGCTTTGGCGGCTATGTAAGAGCAGAGCAGGGTGAGAATGGCAATATGCATTTTGTCCATGAGGGATACAGCTCTGTAATCGCAGTACCTTACGATATGCCAATTGTTGGTTTTGATAACAATATGGTAAATACCCTGATGATTTGGGATGCAGAGCCAAAGGAAGTGTTCAGCCTCGAATCGTTTGATAAGGGTGAATATGATAAAGCGGTAGAAGAAGAAAATCTGGCGCGTAATCTTGTAGAGGTATTGTATCCGAATGACAACCATATCTATGGCAAGGAATTACGTCTGAAACAGCAGTATTTCTTTGTTTCAGCAAGCTTGCAGCGTATCTTGTGCAGATATAAGAAGCACCATACAGATGTCCGCAAATTACATGAAAAGGTTGCTATCCAGATGAACGATACACATCCAACACTTGCAGTTGCAGAATTGATGCGTCTGCTTTTGGATGAAGAAGGCTTAAGCTGGGATGAAGCATGGGAAGTTACAACAAAGACCTGTGCATATACCAATCATACCATCATGGCAGAAGCTCTGGAAAAATGGCCAATTGAGATTTTCTCCAGATTGCTTCCGAGAGTATACCAGATTGTGGAAGAAATCAATCGTCGTTTTGAGATTGAAATTCGAAATCGTTTCCCAGGAGACGAGGAAAAAGTGGCCCATATGGGCATCATCCGAGATGGTCAGGTTAAGATGGCACATCTTGCAATTGCAGCAGGCTATTCCGTAAATGGTGTAGCGAAGCTTCACACAGAAATCTTAAAGACGCAGTCTTTAAAGGATTTCTATGATATGTATCCGGAGAAGTTTAATAACAAGACGAATGGTATTACACAGCGTAGATTCCTGTTACATGGAAATCGTCTGTTGGCTGACTGGGTGACAGATCATGTCGGAAAAGAATGGATTACCGATCTTTCACAGATGAAGCAATTAGAACTCTATGCAGATGACAAAAAAGCCCAGCATGAGTTTATGAATATCAAGTATCAAAATAAGCTGCGTTTGGCAAAATATATTAAGGAACACAATGGTATAGAAGTGGATCCGAGATCTATTTTTGATGTGCAGGTAAAACGTCTGCATGAATACAAGAGACAGTTACTTAACATTTTACATGTGATGTATCTGTATAATCAGATTAAGGAGCATCCGGAAAAGGAATTCTATCCACGTACCTTTATCTTTGGTGCTAAGGCAGCAGCCGGCTATAAGAATGCAAAGCTTACCATTAAGCTGATTAACAATGTGGCAGAGGTCATCAACAATGACAGAAGCATTGATGGTAAAATCAAAGTTGTCTTCATTGAAGATTATCGTGTATCAAATGCAGAATGGATTTTTGCAGCAGCAGATGTGTCAGAGCAAATTTCGACGGCCAGCAAGGAAGCATCCGGTACAGGTAACATGAAGTTCATGCTCAATGGTGCGCTTACCATCGGAACCATGGATGGTGCGAATGTAGAAATGGTGGAAGAGATGGGCGAGGACAATGCATTTATCTTTGGTATGAGTGCAGAAGAAGTCATTGCACATGAGAAAAACCGTGATTATAATCCAATGGACATCTTTAATAACGATCAGGATATCCGCAAGATTTTGACGCAGCTGGTCAATGGGTTCTACAGCGGAAGCAATTCAGAACTGTTTAGAGATCTGTATAATTCACTATTGAATACACAGTGCACACAATACGCAGATACGTATTTTGTATTGGCAGATTTTCGTTCTTATGCGGCTGCACAGCAGCGTGTTATGGAAGCCTATATGGATGAAGCTGGTTGGGCAAAAAAAGCCATTTTGAATGTAGCAAATGTAGGCAAGTTTTCGTCTGACCGTACGATTCAGGAGTATGTAGACGATATCTGGCATTTGGATCGCATCAAAGTAAATAAATAATTTCTAGTAATATGACAGCGGTCACTTTTGTGGCTCGCTGTTATATTGCGTATTATAAAAAGGTGTAAACTACAAAATTTTGAGGTGTAAATTTTATGAAAACGGGTTTGATTGTCGAAGGAGGAGGCATGAAATGCGCATACAGCGCAGGCGTTCTAGATGCTTTTTTGGATGAGAACATCACCTTTGATTATTGCATCGGTGTTTCGGCAGGAGCGGCAAACAGTGCATCGTTTCTTGCGGGGCAACGGGAACGTAATATGCGCTATTATACGGAACATGTGCAGGATCCCCGTTATATCAGTGTACGCAGTCTGTTAAAAACAGGATCACTTTTTGGACTGCAATATATTTATGGAACTATGACAAATGAAGGAGGCAAAGACCCGCTAGATTATGATGCATATCATAACAATCCGACGGAGACATATTTGCCGGCAACGGATGCTATGACGGGACTGCCACACTATTTTAATAAAAATGAGATACGAAGAAATGAATACCAGCCGTTTATGGCAACATGTGCACTTCCGGTCGCCTGTCGTCCGATTTCGTATGAAGGACATGTTTACTATGATGGTGGTGTTTCAGATTCCGTACCGATTGCACATGCGATGGAGCATGGGTGTGATCGCGTGATTGTTATTTTTTCCAAACCAAAGGGCTTTCGTATGAAACCACAAGGTGGGAAATTGGCATATACGCTTGGATTACACCACAAATATCCAAAAATCGTAGAAGATTTAAATCATAGACATGAGGTGTATAATCGCCAGATGGATATGGTGGATACGCTAGAAAAAGAAGGAAAGGTTATGACTTTTTGTCCGTCAGCAGATATTGAGATAGGTACTTATACAACGGATCCTGCAGTGATGATGCAGTTATATGATAATGGTATACAGGATGCGACAGAACAGATGGGTCAGATAAAGGAATTTTTATATGGAAAATAAAGTGTCAAATATGTGGAAAAGTTTTTTGCCAAGCATTGTTGTTTTTGCATTGCAATTGGCATTTTCCTATATCGGTATGTTTTTAGTGTTTTGCCTGCAGGCACATAATTATACAGGCGGAGGATTTAAGAAGTTTATCCAGAGCTATTATAAAGTAGTTTCCTCAACGGATTTTAATGTGCTTGTGATGCTTGTTTATGCGGTGATTGCGACAGTTTTGTTTTCTATATGGTATTACAAAAAAGTGCGTGATAAGGAAAAGGATCAGCCGGCTTTTGCAGCTTTTCAGAAGCAGCCGCTTTATTTTATTGCGGGAGCGCTGCTGTTATCGTTTGGCATGCAGTATTTGTGCACATATCTGAGCAACGTGGTAGCCATGTTATTCCCAGATTGGTTGTCTACCTATGAGGCATTGATGGATGGCATGGGTATGTCGGATGGGCTGACCATTCCGCTTGTGCTCTATACGATTATTCTTGGACCTGTATGCGAGGAACTGGCATTTCGCGGGTTGACCTTTACCTATGCGAGACGGGCTATGAATTTTTGGGGAGCGAATGTTGTGCAGGCATTTCTGTTCGCGGCCATGCATATGAATCCTTTACAGGCAGTGTATACATTCCTGTTTGGTCTTGTGCTTGGTTATTTTGTGGAAAAAGCAGGAAATTTATCGATTGGCATCTGCTTGCATATTTGCTTTAATGCCGTTGGTGTTTTGAGTGGTGGACTTGCTATGGGTGGCAATGGACCGGTGCAGTTCTTCTGTATATTATTTGGTTCTATGGTGGCTACCTATCTGGGATTTTTACTACTCAAACGTTGTGTCACAAAGGAAGAAAACAATTAGATTACGATTTGGAGGTATCGCCATGGAAGACAAAAGATATGCAATTTTTTACAGTAGTAAGACAGGAAATACACAGAAGCTCGCAGAGACGATTCATGTGGCATTGGGAGAAGAAAACTGTGCGTATATAGGAAATGGAGCAGGTGTTTCGGTACAGGCAAAACGCCTTTATATCGGATTTTGGACAGATAAAGGAACTGCCGATGCGGAAACGCAAGAACTGTTGAAAACATTAAAAAATAAAGAAATTTTTCTGTTTGGAACTGCTGGTTTTGGTGGGGATGCTTCTTATTTTGACAAGATCCTTACTGCGGTAAAAGCAAATATTGATGAGAGCAATACCGTGATCGGTGCATATATGTGTCAAGGTAAAATGCCGATGACGGTCAGAGCACGTTACGAAAAAATGAAGCAGGAGGCAAATGCTATGCCAAATGTGGATATGTTAATTGAAAATTTTGACAAAGCACTCACACATCCGGATGCGGACGATTTGCAGAAGCTGCGTGCATTGGTGCAAAACGAGAAGTAAAAGAACAGCGACTGGTGTTCGAAAGAAATTACGAGAGGAAAGAAAATGGCATTTGTACATTTGCATACCCATACGGAGTACAGCCTTTTGGATGGCTCCAATAAAATAACAGAATATGTTGCGCGTGTGAAAGAATTGGGCATGAATGCTGCGGCAATTACCGACCATGGTGTGATGTACGGTGTGATTGATTTTTACAAGGAATGTAAGAAACAGGGCATTCGTCCCATTTTAGGATGCGAGGTATATGTGACACCCGGTTCCAGATTTGACCGTGAATTGTCACATGGCGAGGACCGTTATTATCATCTGGTACTTTTGGCAGAAAACAATACAGGTTATCAGAATCTGATCAAAATTGTATCTGCCGGATTTGTGGATGGCTATTATTACAAACCGCGTGTGGATATGGAAATTCTGCAGCAGTATCATGAGGGGATTATTGCGCTCAGCGCATGCCTTGCCGGAGAAGTGCCTCGCTATCTGCAGCGTGGGATGTACGACGAAGCAAAAGAAATTGCATTAAAGCATCAAAAACTTTTCGGAGAAAATAATTATTTTCTGGAATTGCAGAGTCATGGCATTGATGCGCAGGAACTCGTAAATCAGCAGCTGGTGCGTATGAGCAAAGAAACCGGGATTGGGCTTGTCTGTACCAATGATATTCATTATACCTATGCGGAAGATGCGGCACCGCATGATGTCCTCTTGTGCATTCAGACAGGTAAAAAGTTGGCAGATGAAGACCGTATGCGTTATGAAGGCGGCCAGTATTTTGTGAAATCAGAGCAGCAGATGGCAGAACTGTTTCCATATGCACCACAGGCGCTTGCAAATACACAGCAGATTGCAGACCGCTGTAACGTTGAAATTGAGTTTGGCGTAACCAAATTGCCACATTATCAGGTGCCGGAAGGGTATGATTCCTGGACATATCTGAATAAGCTTTGTTTTGATGGTTTGCAGGAACGCTATGGCGATAAGGCAGAAGAATTAAAACCGCGTCTTACCTATGAGCTTGAGACCATCCAAAAAATGGGCTATGTGGATTATTTTTTGATTGTCTGGGATTTTATCAATTATGCCAGAACACATCATATTCCGGTAGGACCGGGAAGAGGAAGTGCGGCAGGAAGCCTTGTGTCTTATACCACAGGCATTACAAATATCGATCCGATTCGTTATAATCTTCTGTTTGAGCGATTCTTAAATCCGGAGCGTGTATCTATGCCCGATATTGATATTGATTTCTGCTTTAACAGACGTGGCGAAGTCATTGATTACGTTATTGAAAAATATGGCAAAGATTGTGTGACACAGATTGTCACGTTTGGAACATTAAAAGCAAAAGGTGTCATCCGCGATGTCGGACGTGTTATGGATATGCCATACAATTATGTGGACAGTATTGCAAAGGCAGTGCCGGATGATCTTGGGATGACGCTTACACTGGCGCTTAAGATGAGTCCGGACTTGCGCAGAATGTATGAGGAAGACCCGCAGGTAAAGGTGCTGATTGATACGGCAAAACGTCTGGAAGGGCTTCCGAGACATACCGGTATGCATGCAGCCGGTGTCGTGATTTCCCAGAAACCAATGGATGAATATGTGCCATTATCACGAGGCGGTGACGGAACGATTACGACGCAGTTTGTCATGACAACCATCGAAGAACTGGGACTATTAAAGATGGATTTTCTGGGACTTCGTACGCTTACGGTTATCGATGATGCTGTGCAGCTGGTCAAAAAAAATCATGGCGTGGCACTGGATATGGATCATATTGATTATGGGGATAAAAAGGTGCTGGATCTGATCAGCTCCGGTAAGACCGAAGGCGTTTTTCAGCTGGAAAGTGCCGGCATGAAAAACTTCATGAAGGAACTACGTCCGGAGAGTCTTGAGGATGTCATAGCCGGGATTTCTTTGTATCGGCCGGGGCCTATGGATTTTATTCCAGCCTATATCAAAGGAAAAAATGATAAAAATTCGATCGTGTATGACTGCCCACAGCTGGAGCCGATTTTAGCGCCGACCTATGGCTGTATCGTGTACCAGGAGCAGGTAATGCAAATTGTGCGTGACTTGGCAGGATATTCCATGGGACGAAGCGATCTGGTGCGTCGTGCCATGTCAAAGAAGAAGACACAGGTCATGGAAAAAGAGCGCCAGAACTTTGTTTACGGAAACGAAGAAGAGGGCGTAAAGGGCTGTATTGCGAATGGAATCAGCGAAGCTGTGGCAAATAAGATTTATGACGATATGATTGATTTTGCCAAGTATGCATTTAACAAATCACATGCAGCAGCATATGCAGTGGTAGCTTATCAGACAGCTTTTTTGAAATGCTATTATCCGGTAGAATTTATGGCAGCCTTGATGACATCTGTTCTTGATAATGCCGGTAAAGTGGCAGAATATATTGTGGTTTGTCGGGAAATGGGCATAGAAGTGTTGCCACCGGATATCAATGTTGGAGAGGGCAACTTTGCGGTAGCGGACGGAAAAATACGATACGGCATGTATGCAATCAAGAGTATTGGACGTCCTGTGGTTGATTTTATTGTGACAGAGAGAGCGGCACATGGCGATTATAAGACGATTGAGGATTTCTTGACGCGTGTAAACGGAAAAGAAGTGAATAAGCGCGCGGTAGAAAATCTGATTAAGGCGGGGGCGCTGGATGGACTGGATGGCAACCGGCACCAGATGATAACGGTATTTCCGTCGGTCATGGATCGCATCAGCAGTGACAAGAAGTCTTCTATGGCAGGACAGATGACGCTCTTTGATATTGCATCGGATGATGTGAAAGAAGAATTTGAAATCAAAATGCCGGATTTGCCGGAGTATGACAAGGAAGAATTTCTTGCCCTGGAAAAAGAAGTACTTGGTGTGTATATCAGTGGACATCCATTGGAAAAATATACAGAGATTCTCAAAAAGAATGTGACAGCCGGCTGTCGTGATTTTATGCTGGATGAAGAGACCGGTAAAGTTGCTGTCGCAGACGGTGCTGTAGTTATTGTGGGTGGCATGATTACAGATAAAACAATTAAATACACGAAAAATAACCAGACGATGGCATTTATTACCATTGAGGATCTTCTTGGAAGTGTAGAAGTTATTGTATTTTCCAGAGAATATGAAGCCTATCGAACGCTTTTGGAAGTGGATGGTAAGGTGCTAATAAAAGGAAGAGCACAGGCACAGGAAGAACAAAATGCAAAATTAATCTGTATGGAAATGCATGGATTTGATGAAGCACGAAAAGAACTCTGGATACAGTTTCCGACGAAAGAAGCGTTTGAAGAACAGCAGCAGACACTGTTTAGTACCATTGCAGATATGGATGGTGATGATGGTATTGTTGTATATATTTCCTCAATTAAAGCGATGAAACGCATGCCTGCAAATTGGAACATTTCTGTGAATGAGGACTCTGTGGGTAAAATCTCACAGATTTTCGGGAAACAAAATGTAAAAGTTGTGGAAAAGAATGTTGAATTTCAAAGAAAAAGATATTAGAATAGGGTTTGAGTGAATGGATTAAATGATTAGGAGGAAGTTACGATGGCAAAAGAAGTAGAGACAATTGGCGTCTTAACAAGTGGTGGAGACGCGCCGGGAATGAATGCTGCCATCCGTGCAGTTGTGCGTCAGGCAATTGCCAGAGGTAAAAAAGTCAAAGGTATTAAGCGTGGATATGCCGGACTTTTGCAGGAAGAAATTATTGATATGGATGCGCATAGTGTATCTGAGATTATCCAGCGAGGTGGTACGATTTTACAGACAGCCAGATGTTTGGAATTTGTAGAGCCGGAAGTACAGAAAAAAGCTGCAGATATTTGTAAAAAGCATGGGATAGATGGACTGGTTGTAATCGGTGGAGATGGTTCTTTCAAGGGTGCGCAGAAGTTGGCTGCACTTGGCATCAATACCATCGGATTGCCGGGAACCATTGACCTGGATATTGCATGTACAGAATATACGATTGGTTTTGATACCGCTGTAAATACTGCAATGGAAGCAATCGATAAGGTACGTGATACATCGACATCACATGAGAGATGTTCTATTATTGAGGTAATGGGACGTGGCGCCGGCTACATAGCACTTTGGTGCGGTATTGCCAACGGTGCTGAGGATGTATTACTTCCAGAGCGTTATGATTATGATGAGCAGGCATTGGTAAATCACATTATTGAAGGCAAGAAAAAAGGTAAAAAACACCATATTATTGTCAATGCAGAGGGTATTGGTCATTCTGCTTCTATGGCAAAACGTATCGAAGCTGCTACAGGTATTGAAACAAGAGCAACCATTTTAGGTCACATGCAGCGTGGCGGTAGCCCAACCTGTAAAGACCGTGTTTATGCATCAACCATGGGAGCGTTAGCGGTAGATTTGCTTTGCAAGGGAGCTTCCAACCGTGTCGTAGGATATCGACATGGCGAATTCATAGATTTTGATGTGGACGAGGCTCTTGCAATGACAAAGGGAATTGATGAGTATCAGTTTGAAATCTGTAATAGTTTGTGCAATTCATAACATGTAAGGTACAAGGGTGATGCCGAGATGGGTGTCACCCTTTTTTGAGGAAAGGACACCATGATTACAAGTACATCCAATAAACAGGTAAAACATATTGTACAATTGCAGAAAAAAGCACGCATGCGCCGGGAAGAAAACGTTTTTATCGCGGAAGGACCGCGCATGGTGATGGAGACACCGGGCGATATGCTGCAGGAGATTTATGTGGCTGAGAGTTTTTCTGAGAACTGGGATGGCCCGGTGGATGAAATTGTGAGCGATGCGGTGATGAAAGCAATGTCCGATACGCAGACGCCACAAGGGGTGCTTGCAGTTGTAAAACGACCATCCTATACATTAGAAGAGATTCTTGCAGTGCGACCGGCGCATTTGCTTCTGATCGAAGAAATACAAGACCCGGGCAATTTGGGAACGATGTTTCGAACAGGCGAAGGCGCTGGTATTACAGGTGTTATTATGCATAAGAATACAGTAGATCTGTTTCACCCGAAAACGGTGCGTTCAACGATGGGAAGCCTGTACCGTGTGCCGTTTTATGTGGCAGAGGATTGGGAAAAAACAGTGCGCGAAATTGCACAGGCAGGTGTAAATTTATATGCGGCACATTTGCAAGGAACGAAAATGTATGATATGTTTGATTATAGGTCTGATTGCGCTTTTATGATTGGAAATGAGGGAAATGGACTGACGGATGCAACGGCATCCTTGGCAGATGATTACCTGCGTATTCCGATGGAGGGCGCTGTGGAATCTCTGAATGCGGCAATGGCAGCAGGGATACTGATGTACGAAGTCAGCAGACAGAGAAGACAGTAGGAGGATGCTACATTGCGTATTTGGTTTAAGCAATGGAAAGACAGTCGTATGTTACGAGATCTTGTGATAGAAGATGACTCGGACGAGACAAGAACACACAAAGTTTTTCAGGCACTGGATACGGCGTGCTATGAGATGGATCTGGGAAGACCCTTGTGGCTGGATGTTACCGTGCGTGATTTTAAGCGCCAGGCAAAGGCGAGATTTACCAAAGATTGTTTTATGGAAGATGTTCCGTTTGATTATTTAGAGATTGATGTCATTGAGGAAGATTAAAGAAAACAGGGGGGTAAAATAGTGGAACGTATGTTGATGCAGGACGATTCCGTGTTGTCATGGAATACGGCAATGTTGATTTATAATTCGGCATTAAAAGAGATGGGAACAAAGGTTGAAATTTTAAATGATGAATTTCAGCATGTACACCAGTATAATCCAATTGAATATGTAAAGACGAGACTGAAAACACCGGAAAGTATTGTAAAAAAGCTAAAGCGTTATGGTTATGAAGATTCCATACAAAATATGATTGAATACTGTAATGACATTGCAGGTATTCGTATTGTATGTTCTTTTACATCGGATATTTACCGATTGGCAGATATGATTGGAAAGCAAAATGATATTACCGTGATATCTATTAAGGACTACATAAAGAATCCGAAGCCAAGTGGTTACAAGAGTTATCATATGATTGTGACAATACCGATTTTTTTGTCAGATCGTATGGTAGACACAAAAGTGGAGATTCAGATTCGTACCATTGCCATGGACTTCTGGGCAAGTTTAGAGCATAAGATTTATTATAAATTTGAGGGGCATGCGCCATCTTATATCAGTCATGATTTGCAGGAATGTTCGAAAATCGTATCAGAACTGGACGAAAAAATGCTTATGTTAAATGAAGCAATTTTAAAGGCAAAAGAAGAACAGGAAAAAGAAGAACAGGCACAGGCAGAGGAATAAGCAAGTGAAAGACACCCGGTTGGGTGTCTTTTTGTATATTGTTGTTTTTTGCATACATAAATAGGTTGAACTCTTGGCGATAGAATGGTACAATGAGGATTGTACTAAAATAAATACATCGTTAAACGATGAGGGGTTTACATGGATGAGATGACAGTGAAGGCACTTGCCAAAATCAACATTGGATTGGATGTGACAGGAGTACGTGAAGATGGCTATCACCTGGTGCGTATGATTATGCAGACAATTCACATGTATGATTTGGTTACCGTGTCAAAAAGCGCAGAAGCAGGTATTACAATGAAGAGCAATGCTAAATACCTGCCGACAAATGATGATAATTTATGTGTAAAGGCTGCAAAGTTATTGGCAGAAGAATTTGATCTGAAGGATGGAACACAGATTCGACTGAGTAAGCGTATTCCGGTTGCGGCAGGCATGGCAGGCGGAAGTTCTGATGCAGCAGCTGTTTTATATGGAATGAATCAGATTCACGGATTAGGGCTTTCCAAGAAAGAATTGATGGAACGTGGTGTGCGTATCGGGGCAGATGTGCCATATTGTCTGATGCGTGGAACTGCACTTGCAGAAGGGATTGGAGAAGAGCTGACCGAGCTTCCACCAATGATGCGTTGCCCTGTTTTGATTGCGAAGCCGCCGATTTCTGTTTCAACCAAATATGTATATGAACATTTGGATGCGATTGAGAATCCAAAGCATCCGGATATAGACGCGATGATTGCAGATATTACTGCGGGGGATTTACATGCGTTGGGCTCTCATATGGGAAATATTTTAGAGGATGTGACGATTCAGAAATACCCGGTGATTGCACAGATCAAAGACTTGATGAAAGCAAATGGTGCCATTGTATCCATGATGAGTGGCAGCGGTCCGACCGTATTTGGGTTTTTTGAAGATGAAGCGACATTGCAGAGAGCAAAAAGTGCGGTAGAGGCATCCGGACTTGCCAACCGCGTACAGTGTACGACAATATATAACAATAGGAGATAGTATAATGAGCGAAGAATTACAGTTGGATATGGATTCCTATTTGCCACTGCGAGATGTGGTATTTAATACATTGCGCAACGCGATTTTACGAGGGGACTTAAAGCCTGGTGAACGATTGATGGAAATGCATCTTGCAAATAAATTGGGGGTAAGCAGAACACCAATCAGAGAAGCAATCCGTATGTTGGAACAGGAGGGGCTTGCCGTAACGATTCCACGTAAAGGTGCGCAGGTTGCAAAGATGACGGAGAAAGATTTGCAGGATGTACTCGAAATTCGTGATGCACTCGACGAACTTGCGGTAAGTATGGCAGCAGAACGCATGACACCGGAACAATTGTTAGAACTGAAGGATTCCATGAAGGATTTTGAAATTGCGACAAGATCAGGTGATGTACGTCGGATTGTGGAAGCTGACGAAAGTTTTCACAATGTGATTTATCGTATGGCGAATAATCCAAAGCTGGAGAACATTGTTAACAATATGCGTGAACAGACATACCGTTATCGTTATGAATATGTAAAAGGAAATAGCACCTACCATCAACTGGTAGAGGAACATGCGAAGATTATTGACGGATTCGAAAAGAAGGATACGGATTACGTGAAAGAGATTATGCATCAGCATTTGGAAAACCAGATTGAGGCTGTGCGTGTTGTTATCCAGGAACAGGCATAATTTACAATTTATAAGACATACTAGAGACAGGCGAAAGCCTGTCTTTTTTATATCAACGTATAAGCTGCGTCGGGCGTCCTGTGTGAAGCAGAGGAGAATATGGCATGCGCAACTTCTGTTGGGGCTGGGGCAGGCGAAGGATGAAACTTTGGAGACGACGTTATTAAGACTCAAAAAGAAGAGGAATGCCTGATGTTAAATTGTTCTTACGCGGCTTCGACAGGTATTGGGAGGGTGTCCGCCCACATGCAGATATTCAGGGGCGTCGTTCCTAAGAGATTCTATGAACTTGTCATCTGCTTCACACAGGACGCCCGGCGTGGGGGAATGAGGTTTGGATGGAGCAAGACTATTCGTTTACGGGGGAGATTACGAAGGACAAACAAGCATTAAAGCAGCTCTTTGCACATTGCGACGATATTTTGCAGCGGGAAATGACATTAGGCAGAAATCAGGGCATTTCATGTTTTTTGATTTATATTGAGATTACGATGTCATCCGTGATGTTCGAGACGACGGCAATCGGTCAATTTTTAAACCGGCTGTCATCTATGCCGGAAGAAGAAATCTATAAAAAACTGGAAGAAAACGGCGAAGGGCTTTCCGATTTTGTTCTTTATGATGATGCCAGACAGGCAGCAGCAGGGCTCTTGACCGGCGATGCAATTCTGCTGATTGATGGCTTTACACATGCAATGAAAATACCGGACAAGGGGTATCCCGGCGCAGCCGTGCGTGATACGGATTCTGAAAAAGTGTTGCGTGGTTCCAATGAAGGCTTTCATGAGAATGTGAAAATCAATACTGCTTTGCTGCGAAAACGCCTGCAATCGCCGGATTTGAAGATGGAAAATTTAAGTCTTGGTGTGCGGACGAATACGCTTGTAACTGTCGTATACATGGATGGAATTGTGAAAAAGGGTCTGGTAGATCATGTCAAAACACGCCTTTCCGATTTTTGGATTGACGGCATTTTAGATAGTGGAATGGCAGAACAGCTGACGGAAGAAACATGGTTGTCTCCCTTTCCGCAAGTGCAGTCCACGTTGCGTCCGGATCGGGCAGTTATGGCTGTTTTAGATGGAAAAGTGGTTGTTTTGTGTAATAACTCGCCGGCGGCACTGGTTGTTCCGGCGGACTACAATTCTTTTATTCAGACGGCAGATGATTATTACCAGAGACCGATTGTGGCGTCCTTTGGTCGTCTGTTGCGTTATGTTGCCTCTTTTTTAGCAGTGGCTTTACCCGGTCTGTATCTTGCTGTGACGAATTTTCAGACAGGGATTTTGCCGACAACGCTTTTGATGTCGTTTGCCGCAGCAAGACTAGGCGTGCCATTTCCCGCTGTGGTGGAAGTGCTTTTGATGGAGTTATCCTTTGAGTTGTTACGCGAAGCAGGGGTGCGATTGCCCGGTGTTATGGGAAATACGATTGGTATTGTAGGTGGATTAATTATTGGACAGGCGGCAGTGGATGCAAATATTGTCAGCCCGATAGTTGTCATTGTCGTTGCATTTACGGCACTTTGCTCTTTTTCTATTCCAAATGAAGAGTTCGCAGGGGCATTTCGTATGCTCAAGTTTTTTGTTATTTTCATGAGCGCATGGCTGGGCTTTTTTGGATTCTTATGGGCGATGCTTGCGATATTGATTCATTTAGCGCTGCTTAAAAGTTTTGGACAGCCTTATCTGCTTCCTTATATTGCAGTGCGGGGAGATGCCCAGACGCGTCATAAAGATACGTTGGTTCGTTTTCCCCTGATGAGTCTGCTTTATCGCTCGGTACACGCAAGGTGGGAGCAAAAACGGAAATTCCGAAAAAAGGAGGATACGCTGCATGTGGATGAAAAATGAGAAGATATCATTGCGTCAATATAAAAGACTGCTCTTTTTTGATATGGTGGGCTTGGGACTCGTGTTGCTGCCGGATCTGATTGCACGAAATGCAGCAAATGCCGGTGGTATGGTGATTTTTCTTGGGGCATTGCTTGCAAGTCTGTATGCCAGCGCTCTTTTACAGCGCATGCAAGGTGGTGTTCGACCAAATAGCTTCTGGTATCTGCCATATGGCATCTATTTGCTGATGGTGGGAGCCTACGGTCTGTTTTTATTGACAGATCTGGTGCATACATTTTTGCTTCCGGAAGAATCTGTCTGGATTTTGTCTGTTATGATTCTTTTATTGCTTTTATATAGCAGAAGGGCAGGATTAGAAGGGCGTGGACGGACGTTTGAGGTTCTCTTTGTTCCTATGCTTGTTCTGCTGCTCATTTTGCTTTTACTTGGGGCAAGCAGCTTGCGGGGGATGAATTTATTCCCGCTGCAGCTGAGAAAATATGGCTTTTCTTTTATGGGTTGGTATCCGGCTTTTTTAGTATTCTCTGCCTGTCAGTTTGCGTTTTTTATGGGCAAAGGATTAGAGGAGGGCGTGGACAAAGAAAGTCTTTGGAAGGGTACGTGCGAAATCATTTTTTTGTCAGCTTTCATTTTATTTCTGACCTATGAAATGCTGCTGGGCTCTTTTGGCAGTCAGGCGCTTGGTGCAGCAAAAATCCCGATTATGATATTTACGAGTAATATTGTGATTCCCGGAGGTTTTTTGCGCAGACAGGAGGCTTTGGTTGCGGGCATTTGTTTTGTGGGGCTGATTGCCTTTTGTGGTAGTGGATTACATTACAGCATTTATTGTTTGAAACAGGGGGTTACAAAAGAAATGCAAAAAGTGATGCAGGCGCATAAGTGCGTAGATGTATTTGCATCATTAGGAATGCTGTTTCTTGGACTGGCACAGTATTATTATGGCAGTCGGACGAAAGGGCTTGGGGTGTGGTTATTGTGGATTTCTCCCATTGCTTTGTGCCTGCCCTTTTTGCTGATGGAAGGAAAGAACAAAAAAGAAAAAAATAAGTGGAAAGTCGTGGCTATGTGTTGCTGCTTTTGCATCTTAGGGTGTGGTTGCAGTGCACAGGAATTAGAAAATAAAAGTTTTCCGATGGTCATGACACTTTGTGCTGAAGATGGGGAATGCGTGCTCACATATAAATATATGGATTTATCAAGCGTTTCCGAAAAAGAAAAAGCAAAGCAAGGGAGTGATGAACTGACCGTACATGCGTCCTCTGTGGTAGGAGCCATTCGCAAAATGGATGAAGAAAACGGAAAAATTATGGATTTAAATCATGTGAAGGTACTTCTTTTAGAGGAAAGTTTTTTGGAAGATGAGACACTGATGAAGCAGTTGGTTGAAAAAGGAAATGGTGGTGTGGAATTGCCGGGGAACATGCTTGTATTTGTGGCAAAAGATGTCGATGCTATCAGCCGTTTACAAGGAATGATGGATGAAGACCTGGGAAATTATCTGGCAGAACTTCTAGAAGAAAATCCCAATTATAATGATACGAGTGATGCAACATTTAAAAGTATGATATGTGATTGGTACAATGGCGGAGGCAATACCATTTTACCGGGACTTGGGGTTCAGGATGATTTACCGGTTGTAGATGGGTATTATCTGATGCAGACAGATGCAAGTGGAAAAAATCAGGTGCTTGCGAAGGTAAATGTGGAAGAAGGTCATGTGGCAGGTATGTGTAGTGGTGCAGTTGGCAGGATAGATATGGATGTGGATGGCGGGCAGATTCACCTGGAAAACGTAAAGGCATCGTATGAGTATACGGCGCTGCGGGATGGTGTGGAGTGCTATGTAACCATTCGTGGTGATATTATGCAAAAGGATAGTGCGCCAATGGAGGCGGAAAAACTGAAGGAAGAAGCCGCAGCGTATTTTTCCGGAATGATTCAAAACGCATATGAAAAAAGAGGTATGGATTTGACGAATAGTTATGGACATCTGCGATGCCACGACCTGGATTTATATGAAAAGTACGAGGATCAGGTGATGAATTACCGGAAAGATTTATGCCTGCATACAGCATATCGATTTCGGGTGGTAGAATAAATTTTGCAAAAAATGATTAGGTGAGAGAAAAGGTTGCATACTGTGAACAAAGACATCTGGTAATACTGGATGCAAAAATGTTTGAGAAAGAATGGGAATGAATGGAATGTATGCAAGAAGGAAAAATATAAGAATCTGTATAGTGCTATTATTTGTGGGAATGTTTGTGACGTTGGCACAGCAACATCATCTGCAGCAGGATTATGCCAATGAAGTGCTGCGTTTTCATGTGATTGCAAACAGCGATGAGGACGAGGATCAGGCATTAAAGCTGCAGGTGCGTAACTGCGTGGGGGCTTATGTCAGTACCTT
Organism: uncultured Lachnospiraceae bacterium; assembly: GCA_934352055.1. Taxonomy (GTDB): domain Bacteria; phylum Bacillota; class Clostridia; order Lachnospirales; family Lachnospiraceae; genus Pararoseburia. Next base: position 305,507 of record CAKRJY010000001.1, on the reverse strand, counting down.
GTTAAAAGATGCGAAAGACAAGGAAGAAACAGAAGCGATTGTAAGCGCACATCTGGATGATATTACAGCTGTTGCAAAAAAAGAAATTGCAAGGCAGGGATATACATATCCGGTGTGTGCAGCAATTGAACAAGTGGATTTTCCTGAAAAATTTTATGGAAAATATCATTTGCCCAAAGGGAATTATACATCGCTGCAGGTGCGTATCGGGCAGGCTAAAGGGGCGAATTGGTGGTGCGTGATGTATCCGAATATGTGCTTTCGGGACAATACATATGAGGTTGTCGGAGCCGATGAAAAAGAACAGATGTATGAGGTGTTTACACTTTACCAGTACAAAAAATTAATAGAATCGCCTCATAAGGAAATACGTTTTCGTTATTTGTAGGCGATTTGTGGATGATGGAATCGCATCGGAAAATGGTGTGGAGCAGATCAGAGGAATAAGGTATAATAAATATACTTTATAGAAAATACTTTTGGAAATAAAAGATAAAACGCAGGAAAGACGAGAAGATGGCAATGGATAATCGCATCATAATAGAGATGACAACAACACAGACAGTGGATTCGCAGGAAGACAGAAACACACAGGAATATCATGGCAGATATCGGGAAATGGATGATAAGGCAGTCATACAATATATGCATGTAGATGAGATTGGGCGTACTCAGAATCGCTTGGAACTGGCAGAGCAGCAGTGCTGTATGATTACCAAGGGAGATATGGACCGCGTTATGGAATTTATACCGGGCAAGCGTACAACGACATCCATGCAAACCCCGATGGGATGTATGGATCTGGATATTGTGACACATGCCTATACGCTAGATGTGTATAAAGCAGAAGAACCACATATGAAAGTGGTGCTTGTGTACGATTTGTATAGTGGTGGAAACTTACTTGCAGCAAACAGGCTGGAGGTTAAGGTGAGACCGGCTTAGCTTATGGAAAGGCGGTTGACATTAGCAAAATAGTTCCCTTATAATGAGTCTACGGATTCCTCTGAATTTTACAAGGGGGAATTAGTTTGGAAAAAAGAAGAAAAACATTACAAGAATTAACATTTAAGGATAATTTTATGTTTGCAGCAGTAATGTTAGACGAAGAAAATGCTAGAGGCGTGATAGAGCGTGCTTTGGATATTGCTGTAGATCATGTAGAAGTATCTACAGAGAAAAGTATTGTATATAATCCAGAGTATAAAGGGGTACGGTTAGATGTATACCTAAAAGATGATAAGGAACGGCATTTTAATGTTGAGATGCAAATTGCAAATGTAGAAATATTCAAGAGATCCAGATACTATCATAGCCAGATAGATATGGAACTATTAGGGACGGGGATTGATTATGAAAATCTACCCGATACGTATGTTATATTCATATGTGACTTCGATCCAGTGGGATTAAAAAAATATAAGTACACGAGGCGTCAAATTATTGAAGAAGAACCGGCATATCACTATAATGATGGAAGCCATACTGTATTTTTAAGTACTGCTGGGCAAAACGAGGATGACGTATCAGAAGACCTCGTTAAATTTCTAAAGTATGTGGGAGCTAACCTTGAAGAGAGTAATAAGGAATACAGTGATGCATTTGTACAGCGCCTACAGAAATCAGTTGCGAAAATCAAAGACGATCGAGAAATGGGGAGGCGTTATATGTTATTAGAAGAATTAATGAAAGACGAACGTAACGCTGGAAAAGCAGAGGGTAAAGCGGAAGATTTAGAAATTGTAAGAAATCTTCTTGAAGAGACTCTTGATAAAAAAGATTTTCCTATTTCAAAGAATCTCAGAGAAAAAATTCTATCTGTTTCGGAAATTGCGCTTGCAATGAAAATGAATGTGATAATTGTTAGTGCAGATTCTGAGGAAAAAATCTGTAATCTGTTAAGAGAGATAGAGTTTTAGTCAAGTCAAATCGACAAGTTTTCAAAAAGAATAACAGAGGAATCCGAAAAATGAGGTAGACTTTGCATGTGGCAGTTGTAAAGTAAAAAAGGCTTGTCCGAATTGGACAAGCCTTTTAACGTACCATATTATTTGTCTTTGCTGGCATTGAGTTCTTTTTGCTTGCGAAGTGCCCAAGCGCGAAGTCCCTTTTTCTTTTTGCCATCATTAGCTTCTGTCTTACCATGTAAACCACGAACACTTACAATGTAAAGTCCGCTGACTCTGGCTTTTACTTCCTTCTTTACAGGAATATCATCAAAAATAGTAGCGTCACAAATCAGTGACATAACCTTTGGACCAACCTTTGCTTTGACGATTGGTAATTTGGACATCTTTGCATAGAAAGGTGTCTGTGCGATAACCTGTTCTGGCAGACCAGAATCTTTCATACGTAATTTCTTTTTGTCAATGATAAGCATGGTTACATTCTGTGCAGTTGCTTCAACCTGAGCGTTTTGTTCTTCCTGTTTTTTCTCTGCACGCTTGCCGAGAAAATACAATCCAACCATTACAGCTACGAGAACGACCAATACAACAATCAATACAATAAACCCTGTACTCATTCCGTAATCCTCCTAAAAATATCGGAGTTTATTGTAGCATTATTCGAACGAAAAAGCAATGGAAGAGTCATATAGAAAGTGGTATTTGCATAAATAATAGATAGACAAAACCATTATGTGAGGAAAAAGCTAGAAAGGGGAGAGCATGGAGCAGGTAAAAGTACAAAGAGGATGCGTGATTCGCAGCCTTTTGATCATGTATATTGTGAGTGGATTACTCCTAATGCTATTAACGGTGGTAGTCTCCCGTGTAGAAAAAGAGGATATGGTGGCACAGATCGGCGTTATTGTCATCTATGTATTTTCTTGTGGCGTGGGAGGGTTTATCATTGGAAAATGGAAAAAACGACAAAAATTCTTATGGGGGCTGTTGGTAGGATTTTTATATGTATTGACATTGTTTGTCGTAGCGCTTGCAATACAAAAAGGAACCATGCCATCGCTGCCACATATCCTGACAGCTGCAGCAATTTGTATTGGATCCTCCATGTTAGGCGGAATGCTGAGCTGATCTGGCAGAAAAAAGGCTTTTCCTTTGATGGCTTGTATGCTATAATATAGCGTAATCAAGCAGTAAAGGAGAGATAGTTACAATGAAACATGTACAGACATTAAATACAAAGAAGTTACAGAATACAGTAAAGAAGGGTGGATGTGGTGAATGCCAGACATCTTGCCAGTCTGCATGCAAGACATCTTGTACTGTAGGTAACCAGAGCTGCGAAAACAATCGCTAATCAGATATTTGTACAATGAGGAGCGTCCTACATATGTGGGATGCTCCATTCTGTAGTTAAAACAAGAAAAAGTAATACAACCGTACGCAAATTGCGTCCGGTTTTTGTGCGTTTATAGAAGGAGGACTATTTTGGTTCATCAATATAAAATGGGTGGTTATAACATCGTAATCGACGTGAACAGTGGAGCGATTCACGTGGTAGATGATATGACTTACGATATGATTGAGATGTATGAGAACTCAGACAAAGAAAGCATCTTTGCTGAGATGGCAAAACGTTATCCGGAGCAACAGGACGATATCGTAGAATGTTGGGATGAGATGCAGGAGCTGATTGCTGCAGAAGAATTATTTACAAAGGACAGCTATGAGCCGTATATTACGGATTTTGCTAAGAGACCTACCGTGGTTAAAGCATTGTGTTTACATATTGCTCACGATTGTAATCTTGCATGCCAGTATTGCTTTGCGGAAGAAGGCGAATACCACGGCAAGCGCGAACTTATGAGTTATGAAGTCGGAAAGAAAGCACTGGATTTTCTGGTTGCAAACTCTGGCAATCGTCGTAACTTAGAGGTGGATTTCTTTGGCGGAGAGCCACTGATGAACTTCCAGGTAGTAAAAGATCTGGTTGCCTACGGAAGAAGTCTTGAAAAAGAACATGATAAGAATTTCCGTTTTACATTGACAACGAATGGTGTGTTATTGGATGACGACATTATGGAATTTGCCAATAAAGAAATGGGCAATGTCGTTTTGAGCATTGATGGTAGAAAAGAAGTGCATGACCGTATGAGACCGTTCCGCAAAGGGGCAGGCAGTTATGATCTGATTGTGCCGAAGTTCCAGAAATTTGCAGAGAGTCGTCATCAGGACAAGTATTATGTGCGTGGTACCTTTACACATAACAATCTTGATTTTTCAAAGGATGTGCTTCATCTGGCAGATTTGGGCTTCAAACAGATTTCAGTTGAGCCGGTAGTGGCACAGGATACAGATTCCTATGCAATTCGCGAGGAAGACCTGCCACAGCTTATGGAGGAATATGAAAATCTTGCGCTTGAGATGGTAAGACGTCATGGAACAGAAGAGGATTTCAATTTCTTCCACTTTATGATTGACCTGGAAGGCGGTCCATGTGTCGCAAAGCGTTTATCCGGTTGTGGCTCAGGTACAGAATATTTGGCGGTAACACCGACTGGCGATCTTTATCCATGTCACCAGTTCGTTGGAAATACAGATTTCCTTATGGGAAATGTGGATGACGGTGTTGTAAATACAGAATTACGTGACGAATTCAAGTCTTGTAATGTATATGCAAAGGAAAAATGTAGAGAGTGTTTCGCAAGATTTTATTGTAGTGGTGGATGCGCGGCAAACTCTTACAATTTCCACGGAGATATCCACAATGCATATGATATTGGATGTGCACTTCAGAAAAAACGTGTGGAGTGTGCCATTATGATAAAAGCAGCACTGGCTGCAAAAGAAGGAGAAAAAGAATGAAAAGAATGAAAAAAGGACAGGGCATAGCATGGCTCGTTGTGTTACTTGCCTGTATCGTTGGATTCGGTTATCTTGCCTTTAACATTGTGACAGCAACCGTTTCTGACAAGGATGATTATGATATCCGTTTGGGACTTGATCTTGCCGGTGGTGTTAGTATCACATATCAGGTAGTAGGAGACAAACCATCTACCGAAGATTTGAATGATACGGTAACAAAGTTACAGAAACGTATCGAAAATGAATTAGGTTCTGATAGTTCTACAACAGAAGCTAGTGTATATCCGGTTGGAGACGACAGAATCACGGTTGAAATTCCGGGTGTGAAAGATGCAAATGCTTTGTTAGAAGAATTAGGAACACCGGGTTCCATCTACTTTATTAAACAGACAGATGCAAGCGGTAACCAGAACTATACATACGATAGTTCGATTGGAAATTATAAGCTGAACTATGAGTTAGACGATTTGATTGCAAACGGTTCCGTTATTTTACAAGGGTCTGATGTTAAGAGTGCAACCGCAACAAATCAGCAGAACCAGACAACAGGCGCAACACAGGCAGTTGTTTCTATCTCTTTGACAGATAAGGGTACAAAGGCATTTGCAGATGCTACAACAGCAGCTTATGCAGCAGGCCAGTCCATTGGTATCTACTATGATGGACAGTTCGTCAGTGTACCAAAGGTAAACGCAGCCATTACTGACGGCAAATGTGTGATTGAAGGTATGAAGACATTTGATGAGGCAGACAGCCTTGCATCGTATATTCGTATTGGTGGACTGAATCTGGAATTAAAGGAATTACAGTCTGAGGTTGTAGGTGCACAGTTGGGTAGCAGCGCACTTTCTACCAGTTTACTTGCAGCAGCCATTGGTCTGATTATTGTTATGGCATTCCTGATCTTTATGTATCGTGTACCGGGTGTTGCAGCATCTTTGGCATTGGCACTTTATACAGGACTTATGTTATTTGTTCTTTGGGCATTTGACATTACACTCACACTTCCTGGTATTGCGGGTATTATTCTTTCCATTGGTATGGCAGTGGATGCAAACGTTATTATTTTCGCCCGTATTCGAGAAGAAATTGCAGCAGGTAAGAGTGTTATTGCAGCGATTGAAATTGGGTTTAAGAAAGCACTTTCCGCTATCGTCGATGGTAACGTTACGACTTTGATCGCAGCAGCAGTACTTGGCGTATTGGGTTCCGGTACAGTTAAGGGATTTGCCATTACATTGGCAATCGGTGTTGTCCTTTCCATGTTTACAGCACTTGTCATCACAAGAATTCTTATGAATGCGTTGTACGCAGTGGGGGTACGTGATGCGAAGTTCTATGGTAAGGCAAAGAAAATCAAAAATGTTGACTTTGTTGGTAAGAAGGCAATCTTCTTTACCTGTTCTATCCTTGTTATCTGTGTTGGTATTGTAGGTATGGCAGTGCATGGTATCAAGGGAGATAAGTCTTTGAACTATAGTTTGGAATTCTTAGGTGGTACTTCTACAACAGTAGAATTTAATGAGGCATACTCATTGGCACAGGCAGATGATGAAATCGTTCCTAAGATTGCAGATGTCATTGGAAGCAATGATATTCAAACACAGGTAGTAGATAATACAAATCAGATTATCTTCAAGACAAAGAGCCTGGATCTTGAGCAGAGAGAAGCATTAAATACGATGTTAGAAAAAGATTACAGCGTAGATGCATCTGCAATTACTTCGTCTAACATCGGATCTACCGTTAGTGGAGAGATGCGTTCACAGTCTATGCTTGCAGTTGTGGTAGCAGCATTCTTCATGTTGCTTTATATCTGGTTCAGATTTAAGGATCTTCGTTTTGCAAGCAGTGCCATCATTGCTTTGATTCATGACGTGCTTGTAGTATTAGCACTTTATGCAGTAGCACGAATTTCTGTTGGTAGTGCATTTATTGCTTGTATGCTGACGGTTATTGGTTACTCTGTCAACGATACGATCGTTATTTTTGATAGAATTCGTGAAAACAAGAAAACATTGCGTGATGAGTCACCAGAGTCTTTGCGTGCATTAGCAAATGATAGTATTACACAGACACTTTCAAGAAGTATCAGTACATCCCTTACAACGGTTGTTATGGTACTTATGCTGTTAATCCTTGGTGTTACAAGTATCCGCGAATTCGCGTTACCACTTCTTGTTGGTATTGTCTGCGGTACATATTCCTCAATCTGCATCGCTACAGAATTATGGTATGTGATGAAGGTACACATCAAAGGGAAAAAGAAAACAAAATAAGAATAAGAATCCATAAAACATGCACATCATAAGGAGGATGAGATGTACACATTAGAAGATATTAAAGCAGTAGATCCACAGATTGCAGATGCCATTACGGCAGAGTTTGACCGCCAATCCAGTCATATTGAGCTGATTGCTTCCGAAAACTGGGTAAGTCCGGCTGTGATGTCGGCAATGGGAAGTATCCTTACCAACAAATATGCAGAAGGTTATCCGGGCAAACGTTATTACGGTGGCTGTGGCTGTGTAGATGTGGTAGAAGATTTGGCAAGAGAACGTGCAAAAGAATTGTTTGGTTGTGATTATGTTAATGTACAGCCACATTCCGGCGCACAGGCAAATATGGCAGTACAGTTTGCTGTATTAAAGCCGGGGGATACCGTAATGGGTATGAACTTAGATCACGGCGGACATTTGACCCATGGATCACCAGTCAACTTCTCAGGAACATACTTTAATATCGTTCCTTATGGTGTGAATGATAACGGCGTAATCGACTATGATGAGGTAGAACGTATTGCAAAAGAATGTCATCCAAAGATGATTATTGCCGGAGCATCTGCTTATGCAAGAGCCATTGATTTTAAGAGATTCCGTGAAATCGCAGATATGGTAGATGCAGTTCTTATGGTAGATATGGCACATATTGCCGGCCTGGTTGCAGCAGGGTTACATGAGAGCCCAGTTCCTTATGCAGATGTTGTTACAACAACAACACATAAGACACTGCGTGGACCACGTGGTGGTATGATTATGGCAACGGCAGAGGCAAATGAAAAATACAACTTTAATAAGGCGATTTTCCCAGGTACACAGGGTGGTCCTTTGATGCATGTCATTGCTGCAAAAGCAGTATGTTTCCAGGAAGCATTACAGCCGGAATTTAAGGTATATATGAAGCAGGTTGCAGATAATGCACAGGCGCTTGCTAAGGGATTACAGGATAGAGGTATCAAGCTTGTTTCTGATGGAACGGATAACCACCTTATGCTTGTGGATCTGACACCATTTGATTTGACAGGTAAAGAAGTTGAAAAATGGTTGGATGATGCACATATTACTGCAAATAAGAATACCATTCCAAATGATCCAAAGAGTCCATTTGTTACAAGTGGTGTGCGTTTAGGAACACCAGCTGCGACAAGCCGTGGATTAAAAGAGGATGATTTTGATCAGGTGGCAGAAGCAGTTGCGACCGTTATCAAGGAAGGCGAAGCTGGCGTTGCTAAGGCAAGAGCCATCGTTGCAGAATTGACAGCAAAGTATCCATTGCATTAAGAAAAAGTATATGTTGCAGCATGGATGTTATGGGACACCGATGCCGCATGAAATGGATGCTATGTGAAATAGATGATACAGATAGTGGAAGGATAAAAAATGATTGATATTAAGTTTTTGAGAGAAAATCCTGAGATTGTAAAGCAGAATATCAAGAATAAGTTTCAGGATCATAAACTTCAGTTAGTAGATGAAGTAATCGAGTTGGACGCAAAAGCAAGAGCTGCACAGCAGGAAGCGGATGAGCTTCGTTCTAAGAAGAACAAGATTGCAAAGCAGATTGGTGCGCTCATGGCACAGGGAAAGAAGGAAGAAGCGGAAGCAGTAAAGGCAGAAGTGGCTGGAATTTCTGCAAGACTGGCTGAGCTTGAGCCGGAAGAAAAAGAATTACAGGAAAAAGTAACACAGATTATGATGAACATTCCAAACATCATTGATCCGTCTGTTCCAATTGGTCCGGATGATTCTTGTAATGTAGAAATCGAAAAATACGGAGAACCGGTTGTTCCCGAGTTCGAAGTTCCATATCATACAGAAATCATGGAACGCTTTGATGGTATTGACCTCGAGAGCGCAGGAAAAGTAGCAGGAAACGGATTTTATTATCTGATGGGAGATATTGCACGCCTTCATTCTGCTGTGATCTCTTATGCAAGAGATTTTATGATTGATCGTGGATTTACTTATTGCGTACCACCATTTATGATTCGTTCAAATGTGGTTACCGGCGTTATGAGTTTTGAAGAGATGGATGCTATGATGTACAAAATCGAAGGAGAAGATTTGTATCTGATTGGAACATCAGAACATTCTATGATCGGTAAATTTATCGATACTTTAAATGATGAAGAAAAATTACCATACACTTTGACGTCTTATTCTCCATGTTTCCGCAAGGAAAAAGGAGCACATGGTATTGAAGAACGTGGTGTATACCGTATTCACCAGTTTGAAAAGCAGGAAATGGTTGTTGTTTGTAAACCGGAAGAATCTAAGATGTGGTATGACAAGTTATGGCAGAACACAGTGGATTTGTTCCGTAGCTTAGATATTCCGGTTCGTACATTGGAATGCTGCTCTGGTGATTTAGCAGACCTTAAAGTAAAATCCTGCGATGTAGAGGCATGGTCACCAAGACAGAAGAAATACTTTGAAGTAGGTTCTTGTTCAAACTTAGGTGATGCACAGGCACGTCGTCTGAAGATTCGTGTAAAGGGTAAAGATGGAAAATACTTTGCCCATACACTCAATAATACAGTAGTTGCGCCACCTAGAATGTTGATTGCATTCTTAGAGAACAATTTAAATGCAGATGGATCTGTTAATATTCCGCTTGCATTACAGCCTTATATGGGTGGTAAGACACAGCTTGTACCAAAGCACTAGTGAAAGAAAAAAATGAAACATGGGAAGCACAGCGCAGTATCATTATGGCTGTGCTTCTTTCATGTGATAAGGGTATAAGAAGCTTATAATGAGAGCAGAGAGGGAGCATACTTTTGTTATATATTGAAATATATAACTAGGTAAAATAAGAAAAAAGGAGATTATTATGGTAGTAGCAGTAACATATGACAAGGAAACAGGAAATGTAGGTCAGCATTTTGGACATGCTGATTTCTTCAAATTATATGAAATAGAAGATGGAAAAATCATGGATTCTGCAGTGGTTGCGCCTTTTGGACAAGGCCATGAAGCTGTAGCAAACACAATGGAAGATTATTCCGTAGCATTAGTCATCTGTCAGAGTATTGGAGAGGGCGCCATGCAGGCACTCAGCCAATATGGTATTGCGGTATGCCCAAATGTGGAAGGTTCAGCAGATGATGCTATTCAAGCTTTTATGGATGGAAAACTTGTATTAGCAAGTGTTTCTAATTGTGATTGCGATCATGGCGCAGGTTCTTGCTGCGGCGGCGATGCTGGTTGCGGTAGTGGTTGTGGAGGATGCTGCCACTAGATATAAGATACGAGCTAGCATAGAAATAATATGCGATCTGGCTTAGAAATAATATGCAATCTAGCTTAGAAATAAGATGCTATATAGATTAGAATTGACTTAAAAAAGGGTATGTATGTCATATTTTGACGTTCATATCCTTTTTTCTATTTTTGATATTTGTTTTCGCAGGTCGGCATGGGTATGGGAGAAAGAAAAGCAAGTTTGATACCCAGACCAAAGCAGAGCAGTGGGTATGGGAGAAAGAAAGCAAGTTTGATACCCAGTCCAGGACAGAGTAGTGGGTATGAGAGAAAGAAAAGCAAGCGTGATACCCAGTGCAAAGCAGAGCAGTGGGTATGGCAACCAGAAGAGTAAGTCTGATACCCAGCCCAGAGCAGAGTAGTGGGTATGGGAGTGAGAAAAGCAAGCGTGATACCCAGTGCAAAGCAGAGCAGTGGGTATGAGAGAAAGAAAGCAAGTTTGATACCCAGAGCAAAGCAGAACAGTGGGTATGGGAGTGAGAAAAGCAAGTTTGATACCCAGCCCAGAGTAAAGTAGCGGGTATGGGAGTGAGAAAAGCAAGCGTGATACTCAGCCCAGGACAGAGCAGCGAGTATGGGAGAAAGAGAAGTTTCAGAAAAAACAAAAATAAACAAATAAATTACAGAATTTTCCGAAAAAAGAGTGGCATTCTGTCCTTCACATTGTTACAATAATAGTAACTGAAAATCGAAGCGAGGAGGACATGTGACATGAAGGTTTTTACAACGGACAAAATTCGTAATGTAGTTGTTCTGGGACACAGTGGGGCAGGCAAAACAAGCCTGGTGTCTGCGATGAGCAACATTGCTGCCGGTACAAAGGCACGTACGACAGAACCAGCTGCAACAACACAGACAGTTGTGCAGCCGATTCTTTGGGAAAATCACAAGATTAATATCTTAGACGCACCGGGCTCTTATGATTTTGTGGGGGAAATCGAAGAGGCTGTTGGCGTAGCAGATGCAGCAATTATTGTAATATCCGGTAAAAATGGTGTGGAGAACGGAACGCGCAAGGCATGGGCTATGTGTGAGAAATACCATTTACCACGTATCGTATATGTTAGTGATATGGATATTGACGATGTTTCCTTTAAAAATGTTGTATTGGGATTACAGGAGTTGTATGGTAAGTGCATTGCACCATTCCATTTCCCATTGCGAGAGAACGAGGAATTTGTAGGTTACGTCAATGTCATTCAGGAGCGTGCAAAACGCTGGCAGACAGACGGTACCGTTGCAAAATCAGAAGTACCGGAATATTCGATGGAGAATCTGACCATTTATCGTGATGCATTGATGGAAGCAGTAGCAGAGACAAGTGATGAATTCCTGGATCGTTATTTTGCAGGAGAGACATTCTCTGAAAATGAGATTCGTCAGGCACTGCGTGTTAATGTATCGGAATGTACCATTGTTCCTGTTTTGATGGGATCTAACACATTAGAACGTGGTATGTATACATTACTTGCAGACATTATTAAGTATCTGCCTTCACCGGATCAGCGCAGCGCAGTTGGTATGAATCCATTGACACAGGAGCTGTTTGAGGCAAATTATAACTTTGCGAAAGCAAAGTCTGCCTATGTCTTTAAGACCATTATGGATCCGTTTATCGGCAAGTATTCTTTATTTAAAGTAATGTCCGGTGTCATCAAAGCAGATGATGTACTTTATGATTATGCGAAGACACAGGAAATCCGCATCAGTAAACTGTATGTGATGAATGGTGCGAAAGCAGAAGAAGTCGAAGAATTACATGCCGGCGATATCGGTGCACTCAGTAAAGTGGCAGGGCTGGCAACACAGACGTCACTTTCATCCAAAGCAACACCGGTACTGTATCCGCCAACCGTGATTTCGACGCCTTACTGTGCAATGCGTTATTATGCAGCGGATGCAAAGGATGATGATAAATTAACACAATCTCTTTTGAAACTGGCTGAAGAAGACCGAACACTGCGCGTGGAAAATGATAGTGAGAATCGCCAGACATTGGTGCGTGGTATCAGCGAACAACATTTACAGGCAGTAGCAGACCGCTTGAAAACAAAATATAACGTTGAGATGAAATTGGAGCCGCCAAAAGTTGCATACCGTGAGACCGTTCGTGGTAATGCAGACGTGGAATACAAGCATAAAAAGCAATCCGGAGGACATGGACAATATGGTCATGTTAAGATTAAGGTTTCCCCATCCGGTGATTTGACGACCGCCTATGAATTTGAAGAAACCGTAGTAGGTGGCGCTGTGCCAAAGAACTACTTCCCAGCGGTAGAAAAAGGTATTGCCGAGGGTGTTTTGGCAGGACCGCTTGCAGGATATCCGGTGGTTGGTATTCATGTAAATCTATACGATGGTTCTTCTCACTCTGTAGATTCATCAGAGGCAGCATTCAAAACAGCTGCGGCTATGGCATTAAAGGATGCGCTTATGAAAGCAGATCCTGTACTCTTAGAGCCGATTGCTGCACTGCAGGTTACTGCGCCAGAGGATAAGGTAGGAGATGTGATGGGAGAACTCAGCAAACGTCGTGCAAAGATTATGGGCATGAATCCACAGGATGGCATACAGGTTGTGGATGCAGAAATCCCATATGCCACATTGTATGGATTGGGTACTGTTTTACACTCAATTACGGGTGGTGAAGCATCGTACAGCTACGAATTCCTGAAATATGAAGTAGAAAATAAGGGTTAATTTAAGAAAGTCTTAAAGAGTTCCCTACTTGGAAATTAAATGATGAACCGCTACAATATGTATATGATTAATCAATACATGTTGTGGCGGTTTTTTCTTGTCATAAGACAACAATTGGCATAACAGTAATTCTCTGGAGGGTGACATGGTAAACGTACTAGTTTGTGATGATGAAAAAGATATTGTTTCTGCATTGAAGATTTATTTGGAAAGTGAGGGATATGCGGTTTTTACTGCCTATGATGGAATCGAAGCACTAGAAGTTTTAGAGACAACAGAAATCCATCTTGTTCTGTTAGATGTAATGATGCCTAGAATGGATGGGATTCAGACTATGGCAAAAATTCGAGAGACCTCGAACGTACCGATTATTTTACTTACCGCAAAAAGCGAAGATACCGATAAGGTGTTGGGATTAAATGTTGGAGCAGATGATTATGTGACCAAACCATTCAATCCGGTGGAACTGCAGGCAAGAGTAAAATCCCAACTGCGTCGCTATATGCAGCTTGGTGGAAACCATACCGTGTTTTCTGACGAAGACGGTTTGATTACCATTGGTCCAATTGTGTTAAATGATCGTGCAAAAGAGGTGACACTTGATGGCGAACTGGTAAATCTGACCAGAACGGAATACGACATTTTGCATCTTCTTATGATGCATCCGGGCAAGGTCTTTTCTCCGGCGCAGATCTATGAACAGGTCTGGAAAGAGGATGCTTTTGGCACGGAGAATACCGTGGCTGTCCATATCCGTCATTTGCGCGAAAAACTCGAATATAATCCGGCAGAACCAAGATATGTAAAAGTGGTGTGGGGAAGAGGTTATAAAGTGGAGGACAAATAGGATTTATAAGCCAAAACTGCCAGTACGAAATAATAGAGGAAGAAAAGCGAGGACAATGATATGAAAAATAATTGGAAAGGAAGAACGGGATTTAAGATAGCAGCCCTTGTTGCTGCGACATTGACCGGCTTAGCTACGATTCTGGGCGGTATTATGATGATTGTCAGCATTGGTCTGCGTTCCGAGTATGGCAATCATACGGATGATGCCATGGCACAGGAGATGCAGGAGGTTATGCTTGCACATTACACGGCCTATCTGGTGGAAAATGCAAAGGAGAATAATGGTACTTCATGGGATGCCCTGGAAGGGTCTTCTCTATCCTATGCGGTCGAACAGATTACCTTTAACGTGTCCGGTCAGGAGGAAACTTTTCATGTAGACAGACAGAACGCCTTTATCTATGGTGATGAGAAACTAATCCAATGGTTACAGGAAGGCAATCATAAGGATGCAAGTGGGGTCTACCAGAATGTCTACTGCGCAGAAAATACCTACAACTATAATATAGATTCTTGGAGAAGTATGTTAACCGATGTTGTATATCGCCATACCAATGATTCCCTGGAGGATGAACTCTACCTCAGCGAGAATGCCGGTGGCGATGTCCTTCAGTATTATAGTTATGATGAGGATGCAGAGGATGAGGTAGAAGATATTGTGACGGACGATACAAGCGTTAGTTCCACAGATCTTGATGCTATGTCAGGATCTGAGTCAAATACTGACGAAAATGCAGGAAATGATGCAAATGCGCTCATAAAAGGTGAGATTCCGCCGGAAGGAACCTATGTATTTTATCGTGTTTACAGCATACCGGATCTGGCGTGGACTTTTCAGGCTGCCAGCGGGACTCCTTCACTGACAGATGAGCAGATGGAAATGGTAAAACCGGATTATAAAGAGGTGGCTGTGACAGCCATCGGAAGACTCAGTAATGGACAGAGTATCCAGAGTGACGTGTACCTGAAAAATATCCCAACGCTATTGAGTCGTTTGCAAAAAGAAGCTGACAGTGTCACTTTTGCGGACGGACAGAGCGACTACCTTTGGATTCCATATGTTTTGACATGTATGCTCAGCACGATGCAAAAAATATATTTACCGGTCTTTTTGATCGCCCTTATCTTATTTATCATATCTTTTGTTTCCCTGATGACCATGTCCGGACATCGCAGAGAGGGTGATGAGATCCATTTGCGATTGATGGATCGTATTCCGTATGTTATCTACGGTATACTGGCAGTACTTGGCGTTTCCTTTGGTGTGGTCGGCAATGTCGGTGTTGTAGCCTTATATTATGAGGGAGTTTTGGGAGAAACAGAACTGATCACTTTATCGATCGTCGTGGCTTGTCTGTGGCAACTTTTGGCGCTTGCCTTTAGCATGAGTACGGCAAGCCGTATCAAGTCAGGGCAGTTCTGGAAGTATACATTTTTGCACTATATTGCAGCATTCATCCGCCGTTGGCTGCTTGATCCGATCAAGAACATAAAACGTATGATTCAGGAAAATGTAAAACTTTCTGTCAGACTTGCCGTTGGACTTCTGATCCTTGGCTTGGTGGAACTTTTTGTACTGGCAGCCGCCGGTATGATGAGCCCGGGATTTTTCTTCTTCTTCCTATATAAGATTGTAGAGACTTTTGTTATCTACTATTTCGTTTTTATGGCAAAGAAATTAAAAGACGGCGGCAAACGCGTGGCAAACGGCAATTATAATGAACCGATTGATACAACACACATGATTGCGCCTCTGAGAGAGCATGGCGAAGATATCAATCATGTAGGTGAGGGGATTGCGATTGCAGTAGCAGAACAGATGAAGAGCGAACGCCTGAAAACGGAACTGATTACGAATGTGTCTCATGATATTAAGACGCCGCTTACATCTATCATCAATTATGTGGATCTGATAAAAAAAGAAAATGTTTCAGAACCAACGGTAAGGGAATATGTTGATGTTTTAGATCGTCAGTCAGCGCGTTTGAAAAAATTGATTGAAGACTTATTAGAAGCCTCTAAGGCATCTACCGGCAATGTGGAAATGCATATGGAAGCCTGTGATGCGGCGGTCATGATCTCGCAGATTGTAGGAGAATATCAGGAAAAACTGCAAAAGAAAAATATTGATATTGTGGTAAATGAATCCGAAGTACCTGCGAATATTATGGCAGATGGCAGACATCTGTGGCGTGTTTTTGATAATATCATGACAAATATCTGCAAATACACACAGGAGCATACTAGAGTCTATGTGGATGTGACAGATACTGGCGATGAAGTGAACATGACATTTAAAAATATTTCAAAATATCCACTGAATATTACAAGCGATGAATTGATGGAACGATTCGTCAGAGGAGATGCATCGAGAAATACCGAAGGCCATGGTCTTGGACTTTCCATCGCGCAGAGCTTGACGGAACTTATGGATGGACGGCTTTCCATTGCGATTGACGGAGATCTCTTTAAAATCACAGTCACAATGAAGAAGCAGGCTTAGAATGGCTTTGCAAAATACTTGAAATAACGTAAATAATCACTAAAATACTTACAAAAAAGCATAAAAAATTAATAAACCAGAAGTGCAGTATCTGTTAGAATGAGTGTAACAAATAGCAGAGACTGCACTTTTTTGAATGTTCAAAAAGCGCGGAGATAGGAGAGGTATATGTCATTTATTGGGAAAATGTTTCAATTAACAGCAGGAAAGGCAGATGCTAAGCGAGATGCCAATTTAGTTGCACCGGAAGATGTGACGGCAATTTATGATGTTCCTTATGTGGAAAACAACGATAACTATAATCTATTGGATGTCTACTATCCTAAGGATACGCAGGGACTCTTGCCGGTAATCGTCAGTATCCATGGCGGCGGTTATGTCTATGGAACAAAAGAGATTTATAAGTTCTATGGTATGTATTTAGCCCAGCAGGGATTTATTTTTGTCAACTTTAATTATCATCTGGCACCGGATGCTAAATTTCCGATGCAGTTGATGGAAACCAATATGGTGCTGGAGTGGATGGTAAAACATGCCGAAGAATATCACATGGATTTGAATAATGTCTTTATGGTGGGAGATTCGGCAGGAGCGCAGATGACGAGCCAGTATGCTGCCATCGCGACCAATGCGGACTACGCAAAATTATTTCCATTCACAGTGCCACAGGCAATTACCATACGCGCCATAGGTCTGAACTGTGGCATGTATGTCCTTTCGATTGTGGATAAAGATGGCAAGGTGAATAAGATGAACAAAGCCTTATATGGCGATTATCTGGGAAAAGATTTTGATTTTTCTGATGAAAGACTGGATGTGCTTGGGCATATTACAGCGAGTTACCCACCGACCTATGTCATGACATCCTATTATGACTTTTTGAAGGAAAATGCAAAGCCAATGTATGATTTTTTGACAGACAAGGGCATTGCCTGTGTGCAGAAATGCTATGGCACAGAGGATAAAAAATATATGGCACATGTCTGCCATGTCAATATGAATCTGGAAGAGGCAAAAGAGATCAATCAGGATGAATGTGCATTCTTCCGAAAATATATGGTGTAGAAATTTGGGATGTCAAGATCATCCATGGAGAAAATAAGAAGAAAAATGAAAGACGGATACGTTTGGAAGACCAGACGTATCCGTTTTTTTATACACTAGATGTTCCAATGGTATAAAACATATACACTAAGCATAAAGATAAAAGAAAATATACAAAAAATATGAGGGATTATGCAAATTTACCATATTTATGTATATAAATTACTTGAAAAATACCATACACTAAGCGCTTTGACGATAAAAATAGGTTGTGGTAGATTTCCTATTGTATAAAGTGTATAGTTCTTCTTGTATATACAGTAAGAAAGAAGCAGAGGAGATCAGCTTATGAAATCAAACAAAGAAAAGATCTATGACTTTATTCAGATGCATGATACGGCAGAACAAGAGGGAGGTGTGTCAACGACATATATCGCACAGGCGCTATCATTACAGCGAACCAATGTCAGCAGCCTTTTGAACGCCCTCGTGGAAGAGGGAAGGGTACATAAATCCAATGGCAGACCGGTTCTTTATTCCATTGCCGGTGTCAGCCAGGGGGATGAGAAAGAATGTTTTTGCAAGATGACAGGATGGCAGGGTAGTTTACAGCATCCGATCCAGTTAGCCAAGGCAGCAGTTTTATATCCGGGCAGAAGCCTGAATATTCTGATCGTGGGAGAAAAGGGAACCGGAAAGAAAGAATTTGCACACCTGATCTACGAATATTGTCTGGTAAAACAGATATTTTCGGCGGAGAGTCCTTTCTTACAGATGAATTGCAGGGACTATCAGGGCAGTGCCAAAGATGCCAGGGAAAAACTCATGGGCGAGCGGCAGAGCGGTATGTTAAAGGATGCGGAGAGCGGTATCTTATACATGGATAATGTGCAGTACCTGGATGGTGGGCTCTTGCGGGAGATCGCATCCTACAGCGGAAAACCCGGCAGAAAAGGGCTTTTGATTGCCAGTTGCACACCGGATGCACAGCCGGCGCAGGAGGAGTTTCAGAGTGAATTTCCGATCGTTATTACAATGCCGAGGCTCACAGAGCGACCGATCGAAGAACGTATGGAAATGATACGGACGCTGTTTTCGACTGAAGCCTCACGGGTAGGCAGGGAACTGGTCGTAAAGGAAGAATTGATGCGTTGCCTGCTTTTATATGAATGTCCAGAAAATTTTCAACAGTTGAAGCGGGATATCAAGATTGGTTGTGCCAATGCCTATGTGAGGGAACTGGCAAATGATCAGAGGATCACCCTCTATGTTAGTGACTTTGAACCGCCTATCCGTCAGGGCATGTCCCGTTTCGGACAGATGCGGGAGGAGATTGAAAGATTGATTCCGGAAAACAGCACCTTTACCTTTGACGGTAGCCGAATGCGTGTCAGTGAGACAGAGACTAAGAATATCTACAAGGAATTGCGGCAAAAGGCAAAGCAACTGGAGTCGGAGGGCATTGAGAATGAGGATATCAAGATGCTGCTCAGTACTGAAGTGGAAAGAGCCTTTGGCAAATATCAGCAAAAACTGATCCATGGAGTGCGCAGCCGGAAAGAACTGGAACTCATTGTTGATGAGACTTTGATCGACATAGTGGAAAGATTTCTGACAAAAGTGGAAAACAGCAGAAATAAAAAGATTGATGATTCCGTCTTTTTTGGACTTTGTCTGCATATGAAAAATGTAGTGAATGGTACAAAAACGACAGAGACCATGGATCGGTTGGAAATATCGGAAGTCGTTACCAGATACAAACAGGAATATATGCTAAGTCTTGCCTTTGCAGAGGAAATACAGGAGGTCTATGGCAGGCAACTGACCATAGACGAGGTCATTCTAATCACCATGTTCTTGTGCTACGAACCGCCAAAGCAGACGGACAAGGGGCAGACGACTATCCTCTATGCCTTTTATGGCAAGGATATTGCAGCATCCATTGTGCGTACGATCACAGAAATCACAGGGTTTGACCATATTTTTTCCTTTGAGGTATCACACCGGCAGAGCGAGGCGCAGATCTATGAGTCCTTGAAAAAATGTATTTTGGAGATTGAGCAAAAACAAGGTGTGTTCATCGTTTATGACAGTGATCTTGTGTCTAAGGTAGTAGAGCAGATATCTGCGGAGACCGGTATTATGATCCGTCTTTTCCCGGTACCGGTGACGACTATGGGAATCGAGTTGGCGAGAAAGGCGATGATCTCATCCAACTTGGATGCCGTTTATCGGGATGCCATGAAAAGTGTCGGTGATTTTGCTACCAGCCATGAGAAATATCTCATCACTTTATGCACTACGGGCAAGGGTGGCGCGGAGGAATTAAAGACCTATATTGAGCGCTACGGTCACATGGAGGATGTGCAGGTCATTCCTTTATCCATGAGCGATCCCAAAGCTTTGCAGGAGGCATTTCGTGACCTGATGCGGCGAGGAACCATACTTTGTGTGGTGGGAACCTTTGATCCAAAGTTATATTCCATTCCTTTCTGCTCGATCACGGAGGTTTTTACAACACCTAAAGAACGTTTGCCGGAACTTTTGCGAAAGACCGAGTCCAAGGACTATGAGGTCGATCATCAGGAAGTCTATCAGTATCTTGCCGGGCAGTTTAGCCATGTGGAGATCAAAAAGGTAGAGACATCGGTAGAAGCATTTTTACAGGAGGTCGATCAGAAATTAAAACATATGACGCAGGATGCACAGATGGGACTCCTGGTTCACACCGCCTGTTGTATTGAGCGTTTGGCATCTGGGGAGACTTCTCCCGAAAATCCAAAGCGCAAGGCGATCCTGCATCAATATCACAAAGAGTTTCAGCAGTTGCTCCGTATGCTAAGACCGATGGAAAAGGCTTTTCACATCATCTTTAGTGACGACGAGGCAGCAAATATGCTGATGATCATATATCAGATATAAAACAAAGGAGGTTACTATGAGCGAGGAATTACAGGAAGAATTGGAAGAGATTTCCATGTTGATCATTGCCAATTCCGGAGCAGCCAGATCGGCGGCATTTGAAGCCTTACAGGCTGCCAAAAAGAAGGATTTTGCACAGGCGGATCAACTGATGGAAAGCGCGGAAAAGAGTTTACAGACAGCCCATGAGGCGCACCGGAAACTCTTGCAGATGGATGCAAAAGGTCAAGTGGACAGCGTCAGCATTCTGCTTTGCCATGCACAGGATCATCTGATGGGAAGTGCATTAGCGGGGGATCTCATCAAGGAAATGATCCTTTTATATAAGGAAAAATAAGGAGGGCATATGGAAAGGAAAGTGTTATTGATATGCGCTGGGGGCATGTCAACCGGGATTCTTATGAAGAAAATGGAAAAGTATGCAGAGGACAAAGGCATTGATCTCAAGATCGACGCGGTGGGGATGTCCGCATACGAAGATTCCTACAAAAATTATGATGTAATCCTTTTAGGACCGCAGGTGTCTTATAAAAAGGAAGAGATTGCACAGGTAACACAGATGCCGATCGCTGTGATCGCAGCCTATGATTACGCCATAGGTAATGTAGAAAACATCATGAAACAGGTGGATGAGATCTATCCACAGTAATATCTGGTAAGGGTTTTTAGGGAAAGGAAAAAGGAGAAGGATATGAGTAATTTATATGAAAGCAAATTCATGCAAAAAGTAAAATCCATAGGCGAAAAATGTGCGGGCAACAAAGCGATCGCAGCAGTATCTGCCGGTATGATGATGGCGATGGGCATCATCCTGATCGGCGCTATCTTCCAGTTGATCGCGATCATCCCGACTTTCTTTGGGGCGTGGACGACAGACGATGCAATCTATAATATCTTATTGGTACCATATGATCTGTCTATGGGGTTGATCTCTGTTTATATGGCATTTACCATCGCCTATTCTTATGCCAAGTCGCTTAAGATGCAGGCGCTGACCAACGCATTAAATGCTATGCTGATTTTTTTGATTGTTGCTGGACCGATCAAGACCGTAGAACTGGCAGATGGAAGCAGTTTTACCGGTATTGACAACTCCTGCCTGGGTGCAGTCGGTATGTTCACAGCCATCATCATTTCGCTTTGTACCGTCAAGATGGCGCATTTTTGTGAAAAGCATCATCTGATGATCAAGATGCCGGATGTCGTGCCAAAATTTTTGCAGGACACCTTTGCATCTTTGATTCCACTGGTTATCAACATCGCGATCTGGCATACGATCGGAAGCATCTGCTTGAATGTCATGACGATTTCTTTGCCATACGCGATCTCTTATC
The DNA here is from genome assembly GCA_934352055.1 of uncultured Lachnospiraceae bacterium. GTDB lineage: Bacteria > Bacillota > Clostridia > Lachnospirales > Lachnospiraceae > Pararoseburia. The sequence continues at coordinate 283,843 of CAKRJY010000001.1, read as the reverse complement.
TCTTATCTGCACCGCTTGGTGCACTGACTAGCGTATCGGGTATCATCATTGTCGTATTGGTCGCAAATGTCCTCTGGACTTTTGGTATCCATGGAACCATGGTTGTTTATATCGCTATTATGGCACCGCTTATGGAGTACATAGCCAACAATGCTGAGCATGTATCTAAGGGGGAAGCCCTCGTCTTTGTACCGGTCGCTCTGTTTGGTATCATGAACTGCTGTGGTGGAACGGGAAACACCTTGGCACTTTGCGTCATGGGACTCTTCTCCAAGTCTGAGCAGATCAAGGCAGTCAGCAAGGCGGCAGTTGTACCGGGTATCTTTAATATCAATGAACCGGCGACTTTCGGTTATCCGATCATGTATAATCCGACACTTGCCATTCCATTTGTGATCAACCCATTGATCACCATGATCATTTGCTACTTTGGCTATATGGTCGGCTTCTTTAAACCGGCGTTTACCATGATCACAGCGACCTTACCGGTCGGCGTATCACCATACTTGTGTACCTTATCCTGGACTAATATCCTGATTCCGGTCATTGCCTTTATCGTGGCATGGGTGGTATATCGTCCATTCTTTAAGGTATATGAGCGCGATCTGATCGCAAAGGAGCAGGAAGCAAAAGAGGTGGCTTAATGAATGCAGACTTTTTATGGGGTGGCGCGATCGCTGCCAACCAGGTAGAAGGTGCATGGAAGGAAGATGGGAAGGGAGAGTCGATCTCAGACCATATCACCGCGGGGACAAAAACGTCTCCGCGGCGATTTACCAAGGAAGTGCGGGAAGGAGAGCACTATCCCAGCCATCATGCCATAGACTTTTACCATCATTATAAAGAGGATATTGCCCTGTTTGGGCAGATGGGATTTCAGGTACTGCGTTTGTCTATTGCGTGGACACGCATCTTTCCAAAGGGGGATGAGGAAACGCCAAACCAAAAGGGATTGGATTTTTACCACGCCGTATTTGCTGAGTGTAAAAAATGGAACATCCGTCCACTGGTGACACTGTCACATTATGAAATGCCTTACCATCTGTGCCAGGCATATGGCGGTTGGCAAAATCGTAAAGTCATAGACTTTTTTCTGCGTTATTGCCGGACGGTTTTTACAGAGTATCAGGATGAGGTCGATCTGTGGCTGACCTTTAATGAGATGAATACCTTAGTCAGTCGTTTTGGAACCCTGCTGGGAGCAGGGATTTTGCCGGAAGATGGAGCGGATATGTTTGGGCTTGGCCGTATGCAGAAGCCGGAGACCAAGGAAGAAATGCAGGCGCGTTTTCAGGCACTCCACCATCAGTTTGTGGCAAGTGCAAAGGCGGTAGCCTTAGCCCATGAGATCAATCCGAAAAACCGGGTGGGCTGTATGTTGTCGGCGGCAGGGGTCTATCCATATACCTGTTCACCGGATGATATGTTAGAAGCGCAGTGGCAGATGAAAAAAAGCAACTGGTTCTGTGGGGATGTCTGCATCCGCGGGGCATATCCTTATTATATGGAGCGCTTTTTTGAAAAAAATGGGATTGCCATTGTCAGCCGGACAGAGGATGCTGATATTTTAAAAAAGGGCTGTGTGGATTTTTTCAGTTTCAGTTATTACACCTCGCGATGTGTGACGCGGGATAAAGAACTACAAAAGACCGCCGGCAATATGATGCTGGGCGTGCAAAATCCTTATTTACAGGCCAGCGAATGGGGATGGATCATCGACCCCAAGGGGCTACGCTATCTGCTCAATGCTATTTATGACAGGTATCAGATCCCGGTCATGTTGGTAGAAAATGGATTGGGAGCGGTCGATCAGCTGACAGAGGACGGCTATATCCATGACGATTACCGGATCGCTTATCTCAAGGCACACATTGAACAGATGAAGGAAGCCATGAAAGACGGGGTGGACCTGATCGGTTATACGCCATGGGGCTGTATCGATCTGGTCAGTGCCAGCACAGGAGAGATGAAAAAACGCTATGGCTTTATCTATGTGGATCTGGATAATGAGGGCAAAGGATCCGGAAAACGTATAAAGAAGGATTCCTTTTACTGGTATCAGAAGTGTATTGCCAGCCATGGCGAGGAATTATAGAAATAAGAGGGTGGATCATATGGTTACAAAACAGGTGGAATTTATCAATAAGACAGGACTGCATGCAAGACCGGCATCGGATTTTGTCATGCTGGCAAAAAAATATGAGTCCAAGATCACGATATGCAAGGAAGGCGGAGAGCCGGTCAATGCCAAGTCTGTCGTGCGGCTTTTGGCAGAAGGAATCGGGCAGGGAACAAAAGCGGAACTTGCAGCAGAAGGCCCCGATGAGGCAGAAGCGATTGAGGCTTTGGCAGCCCTGGTTGCCAGTGGATTTGGAGAATAGGGGACTGTGACTATGGGTGAGGAACAGAAGTTTTTGTGTGGAAATGCCGTATCTAAAGGGATTGCGATTGCAAAAGCATATAGATATGAACCATTGGATCTGAAGGTCAGCAAAAGCAAGTGCGACAAGGAGGAGACAGAAGCCGAGTGTCGGCGCTTTCAGTTGGCAAGGGAGCAGGCAAAGGAGGAATTGCAGGTACTTTATGCTGCTTTAGAGGAAGAACACCCGGACCAGGCAAAGATCTTTGTGGCACATCAGGAAGTCCTAGAGGATGAAGAAATGACCGAGGAGACGGAAAATGCCATAAAAGAGGATTGTCTGATGGCTGAAAGCGCAGTTGATACAATATTCAACCAGTATGCAGATCTCCTAAAGCAGGTAGAGGATCCCCTGATTGCAGGCAGGGCGGCAGATCTTTTGGATGTTAAGGCGAGAGTGCTTCGTCTTTTACTGGGGAAAGAAGAAAAAAGACTGGATCATTTTGCCGAGGATGTGATCGTGGTGGCACATGACCTTTTGCCGAGCGACACTGCCAATCTGGATCGCGACCATGTCAAAGGTCTGATCACGGAAGTGGGTGGTTCCAATTCGCACTGCGCGATCTTAGCCAGAAGTTTTTCACTTCCGGCGATACTGGGAGCCGGGGACGCTATGACCCAGATCCAAGACGGACAAGATCTGATCTTGGATGGTCTGAGCGGTCAGATTTGGCTGGATTTTTCCAAAGAGGAAAAAGAACAGTATGAACAAAAGCGACAGTTGTGGAAAAAACAGATCGAGGAGGAGCAGACCTTTTTGCTTCGCCCGGGAGCAACCAAAGATGAGGTAAAGATTGCACTGGGGATCAATGTGGGATCGGATGCGTACGATACAGCAGGGGCGGCATATGATTTTATCGGTCTTTTCCGGACGGAATTTCTGTATATGGAAAACGACCATATGCCGACGGAAGAAGAACAATTCGGTGTCTACCGTCGTATCTTAGAAGGCGCAAAAGGAAAGCCGGTGACCCTGCGGACGCTGGATATCGGAGGGGATAAGACCCTGCCGTATTTTTCCCTGCCGAAAGAGGATAATCCATTTCTGGGAGAGCGGGCGCTGCGTTTATGTTTTTCCCACATGGAGATCTTTGAGACACAAGTGCGTGCGGCACTCAGGGCATCTGTCTATGGGAACTTACAGATCATGTTTCCCATGGTAGGCAGTATGGAGGATATCCGAAAGGCAAAAGAAACGGTAAGAAAGGTCATGGATGCACTCGATCAGGAGGGGATCGCCTATGATCCAAAGGTTAAGATTGGTGTCATGATCGAAGTCCCAAGTCTGGCTTTGCAGGCAGATCTTGTCGCGCAGGAGGTGGATTTTGCCAGTATCGGGTCGAATGATCTGACCCAGTATGTATGCGCGGCAGACCGCATGAACGCTGCTATGGAGACATACTATCAGACTTATGCACCGGCGATGATACGGCTCTTGGGCTTTGTTTTTGAAAGTTTTCAGAAGGCAAACAAGCCGATCTCTGTCTGTGGTGAGATGGCGGGAAATCCCAAGGGGGCGGCACTTCTGGTCGGGCTTGGCGCGAGAAAACTCAGTATGAATGCTGCCATGCTGGCTGCGGTAAAAGCAGAATTGGCAAGGCGCACGATAGACGAATTAGAGAAAATGGCAAGGACCTGTCAGGGACTTTGCACTGAAAAAGAGATTAAGGAGCAGATGGAAATGTAAAAGAAAGTTAAGAGGTTTTTATGAAAAGAAGAATAGAAAGCAGATGTCTGGCTGGTTTATTAACACTTATTCTTACAGTGACGACTTTGGGAACATCTTTGGTCGAGGCGTCTACAGGGGACATTGATGCCACAATCGTAGCGGAATCTTTACAGGTGGCAAAGCAGGTAGAAGCAGAGGGCATCGTTCTTTTGAAAAATGAAGACGGGGTGCTGCCACTTGCAACAGAGCAGGCGGTCAATGTCTTTGGAAGCGCAGCGATCGATCCGTATTATGGCAGTTCCGGTTCCGGTTCGATCAAGTCTGATACCATGATCGGATTTTATGATGCGCTTTCTGCGGCAGGTATTACATATAATGATACCCTTTATCAATCTTACCAGACTTGGTATGGAAAGAATGGCAATCATAAAGAAATGCCGGTCAGCGAGTTGGATATGACCCAGGCAAGGGAATATGCCGATACAGCGATCCTTATGATCGGAAGATCCGGGAGCGAAGGAGATGACCTTACCCTGGAAGAATTGCAGTTGACATCGGATGAAAGCAGTCTGATCGATGCAGTGGCAAAGACTTTTGATCATGTGATCGTATTGTTTAATATTGCAAATATTATGGAGATGGGATTTTTAGAAAATTACCCATCGATCCAGGGGGCTGCGATCATATGGACACCCGGTGAAGCGGGCATGGAATCGGTCGCACAGATGTTGGCGGGGCAAATAAATCCATCCGGAAAACTACAGGATACGATTGCATATCATGTTTCGGATCATCCATCCACAGCCAATTTTGGCGATTATACTTATGTGGATCAGAAAGCCAACTTTGTGGAGTATGAGGAAGGCATTTATGTCGGCTATCGCTATTTTGAGACCTTTGGGGTTCCGGTCCAGTATCCGTTTGGCTTTGGACTTTCTTATACAGAATTTGTATGGAGCGATATCAGCTTTGATAAAAACGGAAGGGACTGTCAGGTAGCAGTGACGGTGACGAATTGCGGAGAGCGCGCCGGTAAAGATGTGGTCCAGATTTATGTCAGCCTGCCATATCAGGCAGGAGGCGTGGAAAAAGCGGCGACACAGTTGGTGACTTTTGTCAAAACGGAGCTTCTGGAGCCGGGAGCAAGTGCACGCTATACGGCAACCTTTGACATATGGGATTGTTCTTCTTATGATGCTGACGGTGAACAGGCATATATTTTAGATGCCGGCGATTATACGGTGCACGTGGCACATGATGTAAAAGATAGTGAGTGTGATTTCTCTTATGCACTCGGGGAAAAACTTGTAAAGAAAACGGATGAAGTATCAGGTGCAGAGATCAAGAATTTATTTTCGGATGCTTTCTGTGATCAGATGACGGTTCTGTCAAGAATAGATCCGGTGGGGACTTATCCGACCACACCTGTCAATGAGACCTGTCCGGTTGATATCAGTGATATGGATGCTGCTGTAGCACCGGAAACGGATGCGGATGCCGTGGCACCGACGATCGGAGCAATTTATGAGGATAAGATCATGCTGCAGGAAGTGGTTGTGGATCCATCGTTAGAGGAGGCATTTTTAGATCAGTTGACTTTGGATGAGATGATCGATCTGATCTGTAACTGTGGCTATAAGACACCGGGCGTAGATCGTCTGGGAATTCCAAAGACAAATGATAATGACGGACCGGCTTCCGTAAAAGGAGCAGGCGGTCTTTTGTATCGGGACTCCGGTGTGGCATGGCCGGCAGGGGTATGTCTTGCCTGCACATGGAATGTAGATCTTGCCTATGCACATGGCGTGCGCTGTGGTATCGAGGCAAAAAATATAGGTACAAATATCTGGTATGCACCGACGGCAAATATTCATAGAAACCCAAAGGGTGGACGCAATTTCGAATATTTTTCCGAAGATCCGATCGTTTGTGGAAAGATGGCAAGTGCCATTGTGCAGGGGGCACAGTCGCAAAACCTGACAGTTACAGTAAAACATCTGGTCTTAAATGAGCAGGAGAAAAACCGTTGGGGGATTTTGACCTGGGCGGACGAACAGACGATACGGGAGATATACCTAAAGCCTTTTGAAATCGCGATCAAGGAAGGCGGAGCTAAAGGTGTTATGTCTGCCTACAGCCGTTTGGGAAAGACCTGGTGCGGCGGAAATGATGTACTGTTAAAAGATCTTTTGCGTACAGAGTGGGGCTATTCTGATTATGTGATCTCAGACTTTTCCGTACATGGTCTGTATGGAAGTTATATGAATCCTTTACAGGCGACATATGCGCAGAATGATGCAAATCTGACAGGTATTTATGCAGTCCAGTTTTTATCTATCAAAAAGGCGATGAAGCAGGAGTATCAAGAAAATCCGGCAGCTTTTGGTACAGCCATGCGGGCGTGTGTGAGAGACATTATCCATATGAAAATGGCATCCAGTGCATTCTCTAGGCAGGTGGGCACATCGGAAAGCATACACATTGAGGGTGAGACAGCAAAGGTTAAGGGCAAGTCTGTCAAGAATGCCGGGTTTACGGAAAAAGCAGATGGTGCAAGTCAGGGATATGTGCTCTGCAATCTGTCCAAGAAAGGCAATGTGGCAACATGGACATTTGATGTAGCGGAAGCAGGAACCTATGATCTGACTATGGCATTGGCAAGTACAAATCTGATCGGGAAAGATGTGGCGTTAAGTAAGCAGATCAATATGCAGGTCAACGGCGTGGAAACGGATGTATCGGAGATAGAAATTCTGGGTAGTGGTGTTTTGAAATATAATCAGTTCGCTACATATGGTCCATTGCAGGTAGATCTGCAGGCGGGGACGAATACGATCACTTGGACAGTGATAGGGTATTCGGTACCAAATGTAGACTATGTGGAATTATATAAAGTAACAGAATAATTAGGATGCTAAAGTCATCCATGGCGGATCAGGCAGATGCTTTCCGTCATGGATGATTTTGCTATTCGAGTAAACGCATCTAAGGACAATTCCGGGTTGTCCTGGCGGAACCAGTAAGCATACAGCCCCATGATGCCATTGGCTATGTATTCGGTATAATACTCCATCTGCTGATCTGTAAGTGTACTGTCCGGGTTGGATGCAAGGATACAGTATTTGATGGCAGCAACGCCGTCCTCGAAAAAAGCAGAGCAGCTTGGCTCGGTAAAGATCACGCGGTAAAAATCCATTTTGTCCCGCACAACGTTGGTCAGCCCATCAAATAATGTATCGAGCTGTACATTTTCGCAATTCTTTAATTGTTCTGCAATCATGTCGCGTGCGATTTGCTGCATTTCTGAAACGAGATCTTCAATACATTCATAATGTAAGTAAAACGTCCGCCGGTCAATATCTGCTTCACGTGTCAATTCCGAGATGGTGATTGCATTGTAAGGCTTTCTTTTCAGTAATTCGACAAACGCATGGCGCATTGCCTGTTTTGTTTTTTCGATGCGTCGGTCTGTTTTTCGTGCTTTTTTTTCTTCCATGATAAAAACTCCCCCCCTAACTTAATGCACACAAAACAATATGATGTGCATTTTTACTCATTTGTATGACGGTTGGCGATTGTTTTGTTCGCCCATATGTTTATATAATAATAACATAAAAATGCACAAAGTGTGTAGAAATTATTAAGGAGGGGTTTGGTATGGGTATTTTATACAATGTACCGGATTTAAAGACCTGGGGCTTTATGGCGTTTGTTTTATTAGCACTGATCGCTTTTAATGAACTGGGCAGAACAAAAAAATGGGGAGGAATCTTATTATTTGTTATTGTACCATTGGTGCTTACGATTGCAATCTGGCCTACAACGGCTGCACCAGGTAATGAATATGGAACAGGTAACTGGTTTAACTGGGTTAAGACATATTCTGCACTGGCAGGATGTATCGGTTTCATGCTGATTCGTTTTTGCCCAAAGATTGAACACAGCAAGTTTGCGATGTACTTCCCACCAATTATCTTGGCAGCCAATATCTGCGAAGCAGTTATGCGTGATTTTCAGGTATTCTCATGGGGATTGACAGAAGGCGGCTATGTTGACAACTTATGGACAATTTCCGGACCTTGGAACGTAATGAATGGTATTGCAGGTATCTTCAATATCTTATTGATCTGTGGTTGGTCAGGAATCTTCGTATCAAAAGAAAAATCACGTGATATGATGTGGCCGGATATGGACTGGATTTATATTTTGACCTATGATTTGTGGAACTTTGCATATACATACAACTGTATTTCAGACCATTCTGTATACTGTGGAATGTTGCTTCTTTTGTCTTGTACCATTCCTTCATTCTTTATCAAGAGAGGATGCTGGTTACAGCACAGAGCACAGACATTGGCACTTTGGATTATGTTTATCATGACAGTACCTACTTTCGCAGACCGCGTAGCACCGGTACCTACAACACACAATCCAACAGCATTCTTTATCGTAAGCTTCCTTGCACTTGCAAGTAATGCTGGATTGTTCATCTATCAGGTATACGTTATTCGTAAGAATAAGAAGAATCCACTTAAGGATGAACTTTATACAGAAACAGCACATTACAAGAAGATTGTTGCTGAAAACTAAAATTTCATAATTTTACTTATATAGCTGAGCTGCCATTTTTTTGGTGGCTCAGCATTTTTTGCTTTCATGGTAGAGGTGTTGTGAGGTTTCTGATTTTGAACATGGGAAAGCGTTTTGCTCGTGTTATACTTGTATAAAATCGAAAAGTGCATCTATACTAAATGGAGGATAAAATATGAATCAACATGTAGATAAAGCAATGGAGTTAAGAAACGAGATGCCAATGGTAAATAACTGCGCACAGACCATCATGCGCGTTTACGCAGATGAACTTGGCATGAATGAGGAACAGGCGGCAGCCATCGGCTGCAATTTTGGCGGTGGCATGAAATGCGGTGGTACTTGTGGAGCAATCACAAGTGGATTGATGGTGTTAGGCGCTATGGGCATAGATTCGCCAAAAGTCGTCGGAGAATATCGCAAACGTATGGCAGGTATGCATGACGGACTGACAGACTGTGCAGCATTACTGCAGGAAAATGCCAGAAAAGGTGGCGAGAAAAAGGTACATTGTGATAATATGATTAAGGAGTCCATCGAATTGATTGATGAACTCACAGAGAATAAATAAGAAATGGAGCATCAAAATGGATATTTTTGATAAGATTGAATTACAGGATTGCCCAATCTGCGGAGGCGCAGGATTGTTGGAAGAGGAGAATGGCAACAGCTTTTATGTGGCATGTATGGACTGTGGCAGCCGTTCGGTAAATATTGATTACAAAGAAGAAGCAAAACGTGAAGATGCAGCACAGCGCGCTGCAGACTTGTGGAATACCGGAAAAGTAATCTCCAGTCATCCGGGAGAATAAAAAAAGAAGCCGCGAGGCTTCTTTTTTATATGCTTTATATGTGCCTTAGCTATTTTTTATTGTATAGCATTATGCAGTAGAGTGAGCACTGTATTTACGTCATCCACATTCATTTGACCAGGGGCAGAAGTTTTATTGGCAGCGGCAAATGTCATGGAGGAGCCGAATACCTCACCGCAGAGACGGCTGAGGACACCGGTATTTGCCATAGACATGGTTATAATCGGACCTGTGGCATGACAGCGTGTCATTTCTTCTGTTGCGGAGAGGAGTGTCAAAACATCTTTTTTATTTTGTGGCATGACAGCGATTTTGGGGATATCAGCCCCCATGTCCTGCATTTTACATAGACGTTGGAGGATGTCCTCTTTGGAAGGGGTTTTGTAAAAATCATGATTAGAAGCAATGACTTTTACACCAGCAGCGTGCGCACCGGCAATGATTTCGGATACTGTATCATCACCAATAAAAATCTCAACATCAATAAGATCGACATTACCGGTTTGGGACGCATGAATATTTAATTCTTTATAGGCATCAACGGAAATAGATTTTTCGCCACCTTCTGCGGAAGTCCGGAAAGTCATGAGCAGTGGTGTTTCACCAAGGATGTTACGAAGTTCTTTTAATACATCTTCTACTTGCGTAAAGTCAAAGACGCCCTCAAACCAATCAGCACGCCATTCTACTACATCAAGTGGAATTGTATTAAAGGAACGTGCTGTAGCAAGAATTTCTTCCTTTGTCACACCGACGATGGGAACGATAATCTTTGGCATTCCAGTACCGATTTCGATATTTTTTACTTTTACAGGATTCATAATGTGTTCTCCTACTATTATAATATGCATGTAAAAACTAACTATAATGAATGTACTCGTTGTTTTGCATAAATGCAACTGTCTTTTGATAAAAAATGACTTTATCACTTTAAAGTCAAAGAGTACTTGAATTCGGGTCTGCCATACGTTATGATGGAAGAAATTCGTGAAGTCATATAGATATCTGTGATTTTACATAAAAGAAGGCAGAGGACTTGAAGATGAAAGATTTGGAGAAGTTAGATTTTAATATTTTTCTGATTGGCTTTATGGGCGTTGGAAAAAGTACAGTTTCAAAGGCTTTACAGCGTATGTTCGCCATGGATGCGATTGAAATGGACGAGATTATTGCAAAACGCAATGGCATGAGTATATCAGAGATTTTTGAGCTCCATGGAGAGGAATATTTCCGTAATGAAGAGACCGAGCTTTTGCGGGAAAGCCGCGAAAAAAAGAACATGATCGTGTCGTGCGGCGGTGGTGTACCGATGCGTCAGGTGAATGTCGATGAGATGAAAAAGAGTGGTAAGGTGGTGCTTCTTACAGCAAATCCGGAGACGATTTTAGAGCATGTCAAGCACAGCCATGACAGGCCACTTCTGGAAAATAATAAGAACGTAGATTATATTGCGGAACTGATGGAAAAGCGCCGGGAAGCTTATGAAGCAGCAGCGGATATTGTCATTGCTACCGATGGTAAGAGCGTTTATGATATTTGTGAGGAAATCATTACAAAGGTCAATGAGTAGCATATGATGTTGTTGATACGAGAATAAACTACAGCATATAGAAAAGAGGAAGAAAAGATGGGAAAAGAGATTACAGGACATACAGGACTTTTATGTTTGCTTGGAAGCCCGGTGGCACACAGTATATCGCCGGCAATGCACAATGAAGCATGTAAGCAGTTAGGGTTGGATTACGCATACTTAGCGTTTGATGTGCCGGAAGAGAAGATGCCGCAGGCGGTAGAGGGGCTTCGTACCATGGGAGCGCGCGGCTGGAATATTACGATGCCGGGCAAGAATATTATGTGTAAATTAGCAGATAAGCTTTCGCCTGCATCTGAGATTTCCGGGGCATGCAACACCATTGTTAACGAGGATGGTGTGTTGACAGCATATACGACGGATGGCGTAGGTTTTATGCGTGCCGTTAAGGACAATGGCGTAGATATCATTGGAAAGAAAATGACACTTCTTGGTGCCGGCGGAGCTGCAACCGCTATTTTGGTGCAGGCTGCGCTTGATGGTGTGGCTGAGATTCAGGTATTTAATATCAAGGATGCTTTTTGGGAACGCGCGCAGGACATTGTCAACCAGTTGAATGAGCGTACCGCGTGTAAAGTAACGCTGCATGATTATGAGGATCCCGAGGTACTTCGCGCAGCCATTGCGGACAGTGCGATTCTTGTCAACGGTACATCGGTTGGCATGGCTCCAAAGACGGATGCAACCATTATTACAGATACCACAATGTTCCGACCGGATCTTTTCGTATTTGATGTAATCTACAATCCAAAGGAGACGAGACTTCTGCGCGAGGCAAAGGTAGCAGGATGTAAAACATCTAATGGTATGTATATGCTTTTGTACCAGGGAGCAGCATCTTTTGAACTGTGGACAGGACAGGAAATGCCGGTGAAAATCATCAAAGAAAAATATTTTTCATAGGACGCGGTGAAAAGCATAAAATAAAACGCTTGTCGTTAGAATAATCTAGCGACAAGCGTTTTTTTGTCTTTTATTTTCTATTAAAGTTTGCTCTCTTTCTCAAAGTAGGATCCAAGATACGCTTGCGGATACGCAGGCTTTCCGGTGTTACTTCAAGAAGCTCATCTGTATCGATAAAGTCGAGCGCCTGCTCTAAGCTAAGGACTCTTGGCGGAACAAGTGTCAATGCTTCGTCAGCAGAAGAAGAACGTGTGTTGGTTAAGTGCTTCTTCTTACAAACATTTAACTCGATGTCTTCTGCACGGGAAGAAGAACCGATAACCATACCGGCATAAACCTTTTCACCAGCGCCGATAAAGAGCGTTCCACGATCCTGTGCGGAGAACAGTCCATAAGTAACAGATTCGCCGGATTCGAAGGCAATCAAAGAACCCTGTTTACGATAAGCAATATCGCCCTTGTATGGAGCGTAGCCTTCAAAAATGGTATTGATAATACCATTTCCCTTGGTATCTGTCATAAATTCACCACGATAGCCAATCAGACCACGTGCTGGAATTAAAAATTCGATTCGGGTGTAGCCACCGGTAATTGGTGTCATGTTCTGAAGTTCGCCCTTACGCTGGCTGAGCTTTTCAATGACAGAACCGGTAAATTCATCAGGAACATCGACATACGCGCGTTCCATTGGCTCTAATTTTTTGCCATTTTCATCGGTATGATAAAGAACTTCTGCTTTTGAAACAGCAAATTCAAATCCTTCACGACGCATATTCTCAATAAGAACGGACAAATGTAATTCTCCACGTCCGGAAACTTTATAACTGTCCGGAGAATCTGTCTCTTCCACACGAAGAGATACATCTGTATTTAACTCTTTGAACAAACGGTCACGGATATGACGGGAAGTAACGTATTTTCCTTCCTGTCCGGCAAGTGGACTGTCATTGACGATAAAGTTCATAGAAATCGTAGGTTCCGAAATCTTCTGGAATGGGATTGGCTGTGGGTCATCCGGGTTACAGATGGTATCTCCGATATGGATATCTGCAATACCGGAAATGGCAACGATAGAACCGATGTGAGCTTCCTCAACATCCACTTTTTCCAGACCATCAAATTCATATAATTTGTTGATACGTACCTTTTTTAACTTGTCCGGCTCGTGGTGGTTCACAACAGCAACTTCCTGATTGATGCGGAGAGATCCGTTATCCACCTTACCAATACCGATACGACCAACATATTCGTTGTAGTCAATGGTACTGATCAAAACCTGTGTGCCAAGGTCAGGATCACCTGTTGGTGCTGGGATATAATCAATGATGGTCTCAAATAATGGAACCATGTCTTTTCTTTCATCTTCCAGATTAAGCACGGCAAAACCTTCTTTTGCTGAAGCATAGACAAATGGGCAGTCAAGCTGTTCATCGGATGCATCTAAATCCATGAAAAGCTCTAAAACTTCGTCGATTACTTCGTCTGGTCTTGCTTCCGGACGGTCAATCTTGTTGATACAAACGATAACCGGGAGATCCAGATCAAGTGCTTTCATAAGAACAAATTTGGTCTGTGGCATAGCACCTTCAAAAGCATCTACAACAAGAACAACGCCATCTACCATCTTAAGAACACGTTCTACTTCGCCACCGAAATCGGCATGTCCTGGGGTGTCAATGATGTTGATTTTGGTATCTTTGTAAAAAACAGCTGTATTTTTAGATAGGATTGTGATACCACGCTCACGCTCGATATCATTGGAATCCATGACACGTTCTGCAACGTCCTGGTTGGCACGGAACACGCCACTTTGCTTTAATAATTCATCTACAAGTGTTGTTTTACCATGATCGACGTGGGCGATAATGGCAATATTACGAATGTCATCTCTTGATTGTTTCATGTCATCCTTCTTTCTATAAGGTCTTTCCTTAATATAATACAAATTTACGCATACTGTACTATTCTACCACAAATCCGAGGATTTACAAGCTTATCGACAAAATGCCTGTCACTTTTTATTGGGCGGATGGTAAACCATAATAGAGAAAAGAATGAAGATCCAAAAGAAGGGAGAGGCTAGTTAGATGGCAGATAAAGTGTTAGAAAACAATCAGGTATCAATTGTGGGAGAAATTGTTTCAGATTTTTCTTACAGTCATGAAGTGTATGGAGAGGGGTTTTTCGTAGTGGAAGTTGCGGTAAACCGCCTGAGCAATTATGCAGACTACATCCCACTGATGATATCTGAAAGATTAATCGACACGACACAGAGTTATATCGGCGAAAAGATACATGTTACAGGGCAATTTCGTTCATATAACCGCCATGAAGAAACAAGAAACAGACTGATTTTATCTGTTTTTGTGAGAGAACTTGAATTTGTAGATGAATTTTGGGAGAACGACGAGGAAGAGAAAAAAAGTAATAGTATTATATTGGATGGATATGTTTGTAAAGCGCCGGTATATCGGAAGACACCTCTGGGAAGAGAGATTGCAGACCTATTGGTGGCAGTGAATCGTTCTTATGGAAAGTCGGACTACATTCCATGTATCTGCTGGGGGAGGAATGCCCGCTATGCCACAACCTTTGAAATAGGAAGTCATGTCAGTGTGATTGGCAGAATCCAAAGCCGCGAGTATGTGAAAAAATTGTCTGAGGACGAAGCAGAGCGCAGAGTCGCGTATGAAGTATCGGTATGTAAAATTGAAGAATTAGATTAACAAAGAATGGAGGGAACAGGCAAATAATTGCCATTTTTTTTCAACTGTGGTAAACTAGGGGCACTTGGCGAGGCACGAATGTGCCAACGATGCACATTCTTTTTATTTCAGCTTTCGTAGGAGGAATTATGGATAAGGGTATTATTCAGATTTATTACGGGGAGGGACAAGGAAAGACATCCGCTGCACTTGGTAATGCCATACGTAAGGCAAGCAACGGACAGACCGCCTATGTTGTACAGTTCATGAAAGGTCAGTTGGATACGGAATATCTGACACGCCTGGAGCCGGAGGTTAAAGTTTTTCGTTTTGAACGTTGTAGCGAAGGCTTTGATGCTTTGGACGAAGAAGAAAAGCAGGAGCAGAAGCAGAATATCCAAAACGGTCTTAATTTTGCAAAGAAAGCTCTGGTCACAGGACAGTGCGATATGCTTGTGCTTGATGAAGTGCTCGGGCTTGTAAAAGAAGATATGGCCACAGAAGATCAGATTATTGAGATTTTACAGGCAAAATCTTTGTATACGGATGTCGTTCTGACTGGCAGAGATGTGTTGCCGCGCGTATTTGAGATGGCAGATAATATTTTGAATATTGTGCCGGAGAAAGTCTGAGAGCTTCATTATTTATTGACAAGGTAATAGCAGAATGCTATAGTTGAAAAGTATTATATAACAAGGTAGAGGTTGCGTAATTCATTAGTAATTCACAGGATGTGGCAGGCACAGAAGAGTGTGAAGGAAAGGGAGGCACGCCGAAAGAATATATCTTCTGCAGATGTTTTCTTGGGCGCAAGTTTAATAGACTTGTGACTGTCATCTTTTTGAAGATGGGGAGCTATCATGGATGTGTATGTATCGACCAGCTCCTTAGAGCTGGTCTTTTACTGTGTAATAGGAAACGATAGACGGATAAAGCGTATATGCGGTGTTTCACGGACAGGATAGACGCATATACTGTATAAAGGAGGAGAAGAATATGGCTATTTTTACAGGCTCAGGAGTTGCAATTGTTACACCAATGAAGGAAAATTTGGAAGTAAACTATGATAAATTAGACGAACTCATTGATTTTCATGTGAACAATGGTACGGATTGTATCGTAATCGCAGGAACGACTGGTGAGGGCGCTACCTTATCTATGGAAGAACATAGAAATGTCATTCGTGCAGCAGTGGAATTTACAAAGCATCGTATTCCGGTTGTGGCAGGAACTGGTTCGAATTGTACAAAAACAGCTATCCAGCTGACAAAAGAAGCAGAAGAAGATGGCGCTGATGGTGCACTGATTGTGACACCATACTATAACAAGGCAACACAGGCAGGTCTGATTCAGCATTATAGTCAGATTGCGTCAGAGACAAAATTGCCAATCATTCTTTACAATGTACCGGGACGTACGGGATGTAATATCTTACCGGAGACAGTGGCAACACTTGTTCGTGAAAATGAAAATATCGTTGGCCTTAAAGAAGCAACAGGTAATATGGCACAGGCATCGAAGACGATGTATCTTTGCGATGGCAATCTGGAATTATATTCCGGTGAGGATGGACTGGTGGTACCTTTGATGGCAATCGGCGGTATTGGTGTTATCTCTGTGATTGCAAATATCGCACCAAAGCAGACACATGACATGTGCGCAAGTTATCTGGCGGGCGACCATGAAACAGCTTTGAAATTGCAGATGAAGTCACTTCCACTTGTGGATGCACTCTTTAGCGAAGTGAACCCAATTCCGGTAAAACGAGCATTAAATATGATGGGTATGGATGTGGGATCTTTGCGAGCACCACTTTGTGAAATGTCAGATGCAAATGCAGCTGTTTTGAAGCAGGCTATGACAGAATACGGTTTGCTGTAATCGGGAGAGATCACGTAAGAGGAGATAGACGATGGTAAAAGCAATTATGCATGGATGTAATGGTCACATGGGTCAGGTCATTACATCCATCTGTAAAGAAGATGAAAATATTGAAATTGTAGCAGGAATTGATTTGTATGATGGCATTCAAAATGACTATCCGGTCTTTCCGAGTTTAGAAGCATGTGATATTGCAGCTGATGTCGTGATTGATTTTTGCAATGCAAAAGCGGTAGACGGACTGCTTGATTACTGCGAAAAGACAGGAACGCCGGTTGTCCTTTGTACAACAGGACTTTCGGACGAGCAGTTAGCGCGTGTGGAAGCAGTATCAAAAAATGTTGCCGTACTCAAATCCGCAAATATGTCTCTTGGCATCAATACACTGATGGATCTTTTGAAAAAGGCAACGGATGTGTTTGCAGATGCCGGATTTGACATCGAGATTGTGGAAAAACATCACAACCAGAAGCTGGATGCACCAAGTGGAACAGCACTGGCACTGGCAGATGCGATGAATGAAGAGTTGGACAACTCCTATGTTTACAAATATGACCGTTCCCAGGAACGTAAGAAGCGTGAAAAGAAAGAAATCGGCATTTCAGCGGTACGTGGTGGCACGATTGTTGGTGAACATGAAGTTATTTTTGCCGGAACCGATGAAGTGATTACCTTTAAACATACCGCGTACTCTAAGAGCGTTTTCGCGAAGGGCGCTGTAGAAGCGGCAAAGTTTTTAGCCGGTAAATTAGCCGGTTATTATGACATGAAAGATGTCATAGCAGCAAAATAGCATAATTTAAGGACATCTCAGACGAGATGTCCTTTTTTGATGTCTTTTAGCCAAGAGCAACGTCGAGAACCATCATGATACTAAAGCCGATGGCAAAGAAAAAGGTGCCGAGGTGTGCCGGTTTTCCTTCCGCCATCTCAGGAACGAGTTCTTCTACAACGACATAAAGCATGGCTCCTGCCGCAAAACTGAGCAGATAAGGAAGTGCCGGAATGAGAATGGAGGCAGCCAGAATCGTCAAAATGGCACCAATGGGCTCGACGATGCCGGATAAGACGCCGCCGGTGAAAGCTTTGCGTTTTGTTCTGCCGTTTGCGTGAAGGGGAAGCGAGATAATAGCTCCTTCCGGGATGTTTTGAATCGCAATGCCAAGAGAAAGCGCTAGTGCGCTTGCTGCAGTAATATTTGTATTTCCGGATAAATAGCCGGCATAAACAGCACCGACAGCCATACCTTCAGGAATGTTGTGGAGGGTAACAGCTAAAATCATAATGGTTGTGCGATGGAGCGGCGATGCGGACGCGTCAGCCACATTGCTCTTCTCATAGAGATGTGGAATGCAATGCTCCAGAACCAGAAGAAACAGGATGCCCATCCAGAAACCGATGAGAGCCGGAAAGAAGGACAACATGCCAAGAGCAGAGGATTGTTCAATGGCAGGTAGAAGCAGACTCCAGATGGATGCTGCAACCATAACGCCGGCGGCGAAGCCGTTGAGTGCGCGTTCTACATGATGACGCAAACTGTTTTTCATAAAAAATACGCAGGCAGCACCAAGAGATGTGCCTATAAAAGGGATGGCTATGCCATAAAAAGTTTCCATAAAAATCACCTACCTGTTTCAATATATGAAAGAAAACAAAAAAAGTGCTAGTTAGATTAAACTAACTAGCACCAATGTAGCATAGATTATGATTTATGACAAGCCGATTTCGTTCAAAAATTTATGTAGTACGGGAGCAAGCTTGTCTGTGTGTTCAATATAACTGCCATGCGTTTCGCCTTCAAAGATATGCAGCCTTGCATTACCAAGATGTTCTGTGATGGCTTTTGTTTCTTTTGGTTTTACCATATCGTTGCTGCCGGCGCAGACAAGAGATGGGATGGTGATGGACGTCAGTGCGTCTGGCGAAATGTCCGGTTCAACTAACATCATACCAACAAGTGGATTGGATGTCTTTTTGTAGAGAGCCTTTATCTCCCGACGTGTGGAACCGGTTAAGCCTTTCGGGCTGAGATTGGCACCGCATACTACAATGGCAGATAAAAGATCCTGCCGCGCTAAGGCGACCAAAAGAGAAATGATGGCACCGTCACTAAAACCGCATAGAATCGGCTTCTCAATATGTAAGGATTCGATCAATGCAATGACATCCGCTGCCATATCCTTATAATGGTATTCTTTTGGTGTGGCGCTGCCACCCTGTCCGCGACTGTCAACGGCATAAACGGTATAATCCATTGCCATTTCTGCAATCATGCGATTCCAGATTTCATGGGATTCCCCATTTCCGTGTAAAAAAATAAGTGGTCTGCCTTCTCCCTCTTTTTCATAAGACAAAACCTGTCCGTTTAACTGAATGTACATTCAAACCCCCGTTCTGCTTGCGAAAAAATCGAATCTTCGCAGCACTCATGCTGATTAAATTCTAGCATTCTGTATCGAAATATACAATATCATTATTTTGTATATAGAACATGCTTTTAATAAAAATACGCTTTACGGAAAAGGGGCAGAATGGTATAATTTTTAGATATTATAAATGATTTAGGGGGTTTTATACAAATGAAACTAAACGTAAAGAAGACGGTTCAGGTCGGATTCGCGTTCTTGTCTATCTGTGCATTCTGGCAGATGTACAATGCAATTGTTCCAATCATTCTGACCTACACATTCCACATGAATGAGACCATTTCCGGTGCCATTATGGCAGCGGACAACGTACTTGCGTTATTCTTGTTGCCACTGTTTGGTGGTATTTCAGACAAGTGCAAGTGCAAATGGGGTAAACGTAAACCGTTTATCTTATTTGGTACAATTGCAGCAGTGATTCTGATGCTTTTGATTCCACTCATTGACAACAGCTATTATGAGAATCCTTCAACAGCTAAGCTTGCTCTCTTTATTGGGGTGTTAGGAGCACTTTTGGTTGCTATGGGTACCTATCGTAGCCCGGCTGTTGCTTTGATGCCGGATATTACACCAAAGCCACTGAGAAGTAGAGCAAATGCGATTATCAACTTAATGGGAGCTCTCGGTGGAATCATGTATTTGCTGATTGCCAGCGTGACATTGAACACCAAAACAGAACATGAGAACTATTTCCCAATCTTTTTGATTGTTGCAGGTATCATGGTTGTAGGTGTTTCTATCGTTATGATTACGGTAGATGAAGTAGAGTTAAACAAACAGATGCGCGCATATGAAGCTGCACATCCGGAAGAGAACTTAGAAATACAAGATGAGTCTGGTAATGCAGAACTTCCAAAGGAAGTAAAGCGCAGTTTGACATTCTTACTGTTTTCAGTTGCTTTCTGGTTCTTTGCTTACAACGCTATGGAGACATGGTTTACAACATACGCAAAGAGTGTATGGGATATGACAACCGGTCAGGCATCTCTTTGTCTTACTGTTGCAACAGGTGGCGCAATTCTTGCTTATGTGCCTGTTGGTAGTATCGCAGCAAAGATTGGTCGTAAGAAGACGATTTTGGGTGGTATCATTATGATGCTTACCAGTTTTGTGGTAGCATTGATCTTCTCAATGATCAGTGATTCCTTCCATCCATTCTTATATGCACTGTTCCTTTTGGTGGGATTTGGCTGGGCTGGTATCAATGTAAACAGTTTGCCAATGGTACTTGAGATGTGTAAGGGTAGTGATATTGGTAAGTTTACCGGTTACTACTATACATTCAGTATGTCAGCACAGATTGTTACACCAATCGTAGCCGGATTCTTAATGGAACATGTTGGTTACAAGACATTGTTCCCATATGCGGCAGTATTTATGATTATTGCCTTTATCACAATGCAGTTTGTAAAACATGGTGATAGCAGAGACGGAATCAAACAGGGATTAGATGCCTTCGATTTTGAAGACTAATTTAATAAAGAGAGGAAGTAGATACAATGAATACAAAACCACTTGTATGGGCGCATAGAGGAGCCAGCGGATATGCACCTGAAAACACACTTGCTGCATTTGAGAAAGCAGTGGAACTTGGCGCTGACGGAGTGGAACTGGATATTCAGTTGACAAAGGATGATGAGATTGTTGTCATCCATGATGAAAAGATTGACCGCACCAGCGATGGCAAAGGCTGGGTCAAAGATTACACGTTAGAGGAATTGCGTGGTTTCAACTATAACCGCACAAAGCCGGAATATGAGCACGCAGATATTCCTACGATGCGTGAAGTATTTGAACTCTTAAAGCCAACCGATCTTTTTATCAATATTGAGATTAAAACGGGTGTTTTTTTCTACGAAAAGATAGAGGAGAAGATTTTAGCCCTCACAAAAGAAATGGGTATGGAAGACCGTGTCTGCTATTCTTCTTTTAATCATTATACCGTGAAGCGAATTCACGAATTAAAACCAGATGCAGAAGTAGGATTTTTATATGCAGATGGACCAATTGATATGCCTTCCTATGGAGAGAAGCACGGGGTCAATGCATTACATCCGGCACTATATAATTTACAGTATGACGGCTTTATCAAAGAGTGCAAAGAAAAAGGATTAAAACTCAATGTCTGGACAGTAAACGAAAAAGAACACATGCAGCTGTGCTGTAAGTATGGCGTGAATGCTATTATTACAAACTATCCGGATATCGCACGAGAAGTCGTAGAACAACAATAATAAGGGGATAACATGGAAATGTTACAATATTTGGAGCAGTTTAATTTGCTCTCTGTATTCGTTCGTCTAGCTCTTGCAACAGTTTTGGGAGGATTGATCGGTTTGGAGCGTGGCTCGCACGGTCAACCGGCAGGACTTCGTACATTTGCTCTTGTATGTTTAGGGGCAACCATTGCGATGATTACGGATGAGTATCTGGTAGAAACATACCAGACAGGAGATCCGGCAAGATTGGCAGCACAGGTGATTAGTGGTATCGGTTTCCTCGGCGTAGGAACGATTATTGTAACAGGAAAGAATTATGTCAAGGGACTGACGACGGCAGCAAGTCTTTGGACGACAGCCTGCCTAGGAATCGCCATTGGCGCTGGTTATATCTTGGGGAGTCTAATTGCCTTTCTGTTTATTGCATTTGTCATGACAGTACTGACATCCTTAAGTCATTATGTGGATGAACATAATACAAAGATTAAGCTATATCTTGAAGTGGATAAGGTAGATGGTATTGATGTCTTATATGATTATGCGACGAGGAATGGTTATGAAATCACTTCCATTGATAAACAGAAGAGACAGTCTCTTCAAGGGAAGGATACCGTACTTTTTGTTGTGATCAACTTGAATAAGCGTTGCTCACATGCAGAATTTATCAGCGGATTAAATCAAAATGATTCTATCCATTATATAGAAGAAATTCGATAGCAGAGATGTAAATATGGGGAAACTCGGTTGAGTTTCCCCTTTTTTTGTTTTATAATTCTTTCATGTAAGTAAAAAGAAGAAAGTAGGAAACAATATGTCAGGACAAGATAATGATTTTAGAGAGATAATAGATGACGAGAATGCAGATACATCGTCGGACGTTGTGGAATTGGCAGGAGATACTACGGTGGATCCGACGGTTGCTGATGCAAGCAAGGATGAGCAGAATGATTATGAGGATATCTGTTACATTTGCCGCAGACCGGAGTCTGTTGCAGGCAAGATGATTCATCTGCCAAATAATATTTGTATTTGCAATGATTGTATGCAAAAGACCTTTGACTCTATGGGAGGTTTTGGGTTTGGCAGTGGCGACAATGCAAGTATGAATAATATCGACTTTTCAAAGATGCCAAATATCAGTATGGTGAATTTATCAGATTTGGCAGATTTTATGCCAAATATGCCAAATTCGCAGCGCCTCAAGAAGAAAAAGAAGAAAGAGGACAAGCAGGAAGCACCAGTGCTTGATATTAAGAATATCCCACCACCTCATAAGATTAAAGCAGAATTAGATGAATACGTGGTTGGACAGGAATATGCGAAAAAGGTAATGTCTGTTGCTGTGTATAACCATTACAAACGTGTGGCGACAGGGACAATGGATGATATCGAGATTGAAAAGTCCAATATGCTGATGATCGGACCGACCGGTAGTGGTAAAACCTATATGGTCAAGACGCTTGCTCGCCTTTTGGATGTGCCGCTTGCAATTACAGATGCCACTTCTTTGACCGAAGCCGGTTATATCGGTGATGATATCGAAAGTGTTGTTTCAAAGCTTCTGGCAGCTGCAGATAACGATGTGGAAAAGGCAGAGCGTGGTATCATCTTTATCGATGAGATTGATAAGCTGGCAAAGAAAAAGAACACCAATCAGCGCGATGTCAGCGGTGAGTCTGTACAGCAGGGCATGTTAAAGCTTTTAGAAGGCGCAGAGGTAGAAGTGCCGGTGGGAGCCAGCAGCAAGAATGCCATGGTACCAATGACGATTGTAGATACCAAGAATATTCTTTTTATCTGTGGTGGTGCATTCCCGGATTTGGATACGATTATAAAAGAACGTCTCAATAAGGCTTCTTCTATGGGATTTATGGCAGATCTGAAGGATAAATACGACAAGGAAGAGAATATCCTGATGAAAGCCACGGTAGAAGATTTGAAGAACTTTGGTATGATTCCGGAATTTATCGGGCGTCTACCAATCTTATTCTCATTAGAAGCGTTAGACGAAGACATGCTGGTTCGTATTTTAAAAGAGCCGAAGAATGCAATTATTAAGCAGTATCAGAAGCTGTTGGAATTGGATGAAGTGAAGTTGTCTTTTACAGATGACGCATTGCATGCTATTGCAAAACAGGCAAAAGAACGTGCGCTTGGGGCGAGAGCCTTACGTGCCATCATTGAAGAATTTATGTTGGATATCATGTATGAGATTCCAAAAGATGACAATATCGGTGAAGTGATCATCACAGAGGATTATATCATGAAAAAAGGTGGTCCTAAGATTGTGATGCGCGGTGCGGAGAACAATTTAATCGAAGGATAATGTGAGTTTTACTGAGGGGAAAACATGAGATACGTTGCGTTGACGGAAGCAAAGTCGGGTATGCAGCTGGCGAAAAGTCTGTACGATAGTAATGGACGAACGCTGGTGGGCAGCCACATCATGCTGACGGATAATTACATTGAAAAACTGATTGCATATGGCTATGCGGGTGCTTATATTGAGGATGCACTGACCCAGGATATCGAGGTGGAAGATGCCATCTCTCCACAACTGCGTGCGGAGGGGATGGGATGTATCGAACGAAGAGATATCGATGGCTGTAAGCTTGTGGCAGAAAAGCTGGTAGAAGAAATTATGTCAAAAGGACGAATTTCTTTGGATATGCTGGATTTGCGTTCGTATGATGACTATACATACGCTCATTCTATGAATGTGGGCGTATTGTGTGGTGTAATCGGCATGGAAATGCATATGAATGAAAAAGAAATTGCACAGTTGGTGATGGCAGCGCTCTTGCATGACCTTGGGAAATTATCCGTTCCCAGTGAAATTTTAAACAAACCGGGGCGTCTGACGCAGAAGGAATACAAACGCATGCAGGAGCATCCGGTGATGTCCTATGAGTTGATTAAAGATCGTTTTGATATCTCAGCGCAGATTAAAGTGGCAGTTTTGTTTCACCATGAAAATGTCGACGGAACGGGATATCCGAATGGTGTGATGGGGGATGAGCAGACCCTTTTTACCAAAATCATACATGCTGCAGATGTATACGATGCGCTTGTATCCAAACGTCCATATAAAGATCCGTATGCACCGTGCGAGGCAGCCGAGTATTTGATGGGGGGATGTGGTATTTTGTTTGATCAGGAAGTGGTCGAAATCATGTTACGCGCTATCCCACTATATCCGAAGGGCACGGAAGTGGAATTATCGGATGGACGCGTTGGTATCGTGAAAGAAAATGCAGATACGCATAATCTGCGTCCGGTGTTAAGACTTCTGGATGGCACAACGTTGGATTTGGCAGACCGTACCAGTATGTCAATTGCGATTATGCCGCCGAAGGACAAGCGCCAGGTGTCTGCCAGCTTAGAGGCAGAACGACAGGAAATGCTGCAGGAGGCACGCGATATCCATATTATTGCTGTGGATGATATGAAGACCAATTTGCAGATGCTTTATGATATTTTAAAGGATGACTATAAGGTTACTTTGCTAAAATCGGGAAGCCAATTGCTGCAATATTTGAAGAAAAATACCTATCCGGATTTGATTTTATTAGATATTGATATGCCTCAGATGGATGGCATTGAGACCGCAAAACGTGTTATAGAGATGACAAATAATCGGATACCGATTATGTTTGTCTCTGCGCTGTGTGATACCCAGACAATTATGGCATGCAGGGAATTGCATGTGGCAGGCTATGTTGTCAGACCATATAAACCGGTTTATATCCGGGCGGAGATTGACCGCATCATTGATCGATGGGAGGCAGTTTAAATGACGTTCTGGTTTCAGGTGATTTGTTTGCTGGTAACACTGGTTACGGTGTTTGCGTATGTTATGTGTCATGTATATTCCAGGGAGCATCGACTATTGCCTCTCTTTTTAGGTGTGCTTGCAGTTTATGATTTTTACCGCATTGTATTGTATTTGACAGGCGCACAGGGCATTTTTGATCAATTGGAAAATATGCTGATTCTGACATTGATGGCAATTATTTCTTATTATGCAATGGATTATCTGCATATCAAAATACCTCACGTGCTTCACGTGGGGCTATTTCTTTATTTGCTCCTTTTATTATTGGCGATGTTTCTATACTATGATGAGCCTCAAGTGTATATGTTGCCATTTAGTTGTTTTACCTGTCTCAATGCTTTGTTTGTCGTGGCAGGGGCTTTGTATTCGTTTCGGACAAACCACTTTTCCAGACTGACAAATATTACAAACGCGCTGATGTTTGTGGCAATCTGTGTACCGGCTATTGTGGGTAGTATGTGGCAGGTGGGAGCAAGTCACGGGCGAACGATGCTTCAGATTGTTTGCTTGTGCAGCTGCCTGATTATTATGTATCTGATCTTTTCGAATCGTCTGGTGGCGACAAGTGTTATTATGCAGCAGAATGCATTTGCCAATGCCGGTGTGGCGCAGTTTTTATTGGATACGAATTTAGAACTCATTGCAGCAAATCAGATGGCACTTGATATTTTCCTTGATGGAGAGGAATTTCGGGATTATGAGGATGTTCACCATTTTTTTCTGGAAAAAAGAGATCAAATTTGTGTATGTGATGGTGGCATGGAGGAATATGTATATCGCGGAAAAACGTATGAATGCAGGGAACAGGCTGTTTCCCAGGGGAAACGACTGCTTGGATATCGTTTACTAGTTAGGGATGTAACACAAGAGCGTGCGGAAGTTGCACGGCTTACAGAAGAACGTGCGCAGGCAAAGTGGCAGGAACAGATGAAAGGCCGCATGCTTGCTACGATGAGTCACGACTTGCGAAGCCCGGTCCATGCCATTATTGGGGCGAGTGAGATTTTGATGGCAAGTCATTCGATTTCGGCAAAAAATCGTACGATGATTTCTTATGTGCAAGGTGCCGGCAATGAACTTTTGGAAAAAATAGATCAGATTCTTCTGTATTCGAAAATGGAAGTGGGGCAACTGGAGTTGGCGGAACATGCCTATTCCATGGAACATCTGATTGCAGAATTGATGCAGATGATTTTGTATAATTTGCATGGACATGATGTGAAGTGTCGGGCACGTTTTCTTACACCGATTCCGCAGACGGTTATAGGAGACGAGGAACGTGTACGCGAAGTGTTACAAAATGTGATGTCCAATGCTGTGAAGTTTACGAAATCGGGCGAAATTGACTTGTCTATTTCCTGTGAAAAGAAAGAACTGGATCGCGTTTGTTTTTGCTGCGTGATTGAAGATACCGGCGCGGGTATGACAGAGGAACAGTTAGAGCATGTGTTTGAGTCTTACCGGACATATGCGGTAGATGGACAAGAGGGCACCGGTCTTGGTATGACAATTGTCAAGCAGTTGTGTGAACTGATGCGGGGAGACTGTGAGATTAGCAGTGAAGTAGGTAAGGGAACATGCGTTACTGTGAGCTTTTATCATAGGGCAAAGGGCGAGGCGATGGTACAGCCGAAGGAAATCAATCATTTTACACTGGTTGAAAGAATTGTCAACTACAGAGAAAATGTCTGTCCGGACTATACCTATCCGTCAGCGCGCGTATTATTAGCGGATGATATGGTGATCAATCAACAGATTTTCCGTCACATGGTTGAGCCATGGAAAGTACAGTTAGATATTGTCTCCAATGGTATGGAGGCTGTGGAGCATGCAAGGCGCGAGACATATGACCTGATCTTTTTGGATTATCTGATGCCGGAATTAAATGGCTTGGATGCCGGGGAAGAGATACGAAAGTTTTCTGATGTGCCGATGGTTCTTTTAACGGCAAATGATCAGGAAGAGATTATGAATATTTGCAAAGAAAAGGGGTTTTCTGCTTTTCTTAGCAAGCCAATTGATATGCTGCATTTTAAAGATACCGTGGAAGCATTGCTCCCGAAAAAACATAGGATTCTTTATGCGCCTCATAACCAGGAGAGTCAGACACACCATGTTGAAGTTTATGCCAGAGCATTGCAGACCTATTTGGATGAGATGGAGGAGTTGCGTGAAGAACTGCCATGTTATGCAAAGGAAAATATGGAATTGTTCCGTGCAAAGGTACATGGCATTAAGAGTGCAAGCCGACAGATTCACAAAGATTATCTGAGCGAGTACGCAGAAATTATGGAGATGGCAACGATTATTGGTAACCAGAAATATATGGATCGTCATTTGGAAGATTTGCTCAGCTGTATGGATGATGCCATTGAAGAGGTGCGTGGAGAGCTTTCTTATATGCAGGATGCGCTGGCCAAAACGGAAGGTAATCACGAGAGACAGACAAAAATGTCAAAAGAAGAACGCAAGAAGGTATGGGAAAAAATTGCGAAGGCTTTTGCAGAATATGATACCAGGCAGATTGAACAGGGGCTTGAAAGCTTAGAAACGGTCATTTTGAGCGAAGAAGAACAACAGATATATGAGCAGGCATATGCATTTTTTATGGATTTTGCTTATGAGGAAGGCGCTGCATTTATGGATGAGGTGCTGCAAGAGGAAACGTAGCGGCATTTTTGCATAAAATATTCTATGAATTGTTATGATATGATTTATGGAAATGAATATTACGATTTGATTGTGCGAAATACAACGTATCTTCCGCCATTGGGAGAGGGGATCTGCGGTCTGGATGTGGGCAACCATTATACGATTCTGTTTGTGGATCGGGAGAAGTACCCATCTTTTCGTGTGGCAAACTATAATTACAATGCGATGCCCAACTGTTATCAGCCCCTATCCTTAGAAGCACTGGATGCAGCAGGGATTTTGCAGGTGCGGGATACACCGGCACTTGGACTCGATGGAAAAGGTGTGTTGCTTGGATTTCTGGATTCCGGAATTGACACGACGCATCCGGCATTTCTGGATGAAAACGGAAAAAACCGTATTGTGGCAGTGTGGGACCAAAACTATGTGGAAAACACAGATATGATACCGCAGGATGTAAAAGATGTTCCACAACCATATTATGGCTGTGTGTACAGTGGAGAACAGTTGTCCCTCTATGGAAATCGCGATGCAACAGGGCATGGCACGTATGTGGCAAGCGTGGCAGCCGGCAGTGATCTCGGTGCATATTGTGGCGCGGCGCCAGCGGCAGATATTGCGATGGTACAGCTGAAAGAAGCGAAAAAATATCTGCGTGAATATTATTTTGTGCCCGATGATGCGGTATGCTATGCAGAACAGGATCTTATGTTTGGCGTGCAATTTTTGGATGAACTGGCAAAAATGCGCGGACAATCGCTCGTCTTATGTGTGTCTGTCGGCTGTGGAATGGGCAGCCATAGTGGAAACGATTCCCTGGCATTGTATTTGGATGATTTGGCAGTTGCATATCGGCGCTGTGTTGTGAGCGCAACGGGAAATCTGGCAGCAGCAAGAAAACACTATCGTGGTACGCTGACAGCGGAGGAAATTGCACAAGCGCAAAATGAGGGAACGATTCGCTATCACGAAGTGGAAATCGTTGTTGAAGAGGGAACATGTGGCTTTGTGTTGGAGCAGTGGAGCGTGGCGCCGGCGCGCTATGAGGTGGCGATTGTTTCTCCATCAGGTGAAGTGCATCCGGCAGTTGGTATTCAGGCGGCGGGAAGTCAGGTCTATGATTTTATCATTGAGGGAACAACGGTCGAAGTGGATTATAGTTTTCCGGAGGCAACGGCGGGAAATCAGTTGATATATTATCGTTTCCAAGCGCCTTCCCCCGGTGTCTGGCGTATTCGGGTTTATACGGAAAATGCGCAGGATGGGGAATTCCATATGTATTTAGCAGGAAGAGAACTGGCATGTGGCAATGTGTACTTTTTGGCATCGAACCCGGATACCACCATTATGAATCCGGCCAATGGAAAGCATGTGTTGACGGTGGCAGGGTATCAGGAACAGCAAAAAGCGATTTTGTTGGAAAGTGGTCGAGGCTATACAATCGATGGGCGTATCAAACCGGATATTGCTGCACCTGGATTTGCTGTGGATGGTGCTGTTGCAGGAAGAAGTGCATTCCCATTAGAGGCACAGTATGAGCCGAGAACAGGAACGAGTGCTGCAGTATCGATATGCAGCGGAGCAGCTGCGCTGTATATGCAGTGGTGCACACGCAAAGGAGATATGCTTGTGAATACGACGCAGGTCAGGAATTTTTTGCTGCGTGGGGCACAACAATTGTCCGGAGATTTGTATCCCAACAGGCAGTGGGGATACGGAGCTATGGATTTGTATGCTTCGTTTCGAAAAGTTTAAAAAGCTGGGCGAAGAGATGGAATTCTGCTACAATGAGAAGGATGAAAAAACGAAGGGGAAAACATGTTAGCGTTAAAGATATTGGATGTAAAAAAATGTATGAATGCTCTGTTGGCATCGGAAATATTTGATGCTTTTTTGTTATCAGAAGCAACGATTACAACGCGTATGACGTATACGTTAGATGGCCATTTGACAAAAGATTATCTGACAGAGGAAGAACTTGCGGAGGCAGGCCTTCTTGGTGAGCGTTGTGTTTCTTATGGATATGTGAGAAAGCTTTGTTTTGATATGATTAAGGGGAAACGCAAACCGGCAGCCTTTCATTTTACCTTCCTGTGTCCGAAGAAGCTTTTGGAACAGATTATCGAGACGCAGAGGGTGAGCGTGATGCCTTCTGACGTGGCAAATCTTACGCTAAATATACGTTATGTGGGCGAGGAGCTTCATGTGACAGCAGGCTGTACAATGGCAGGATTTTCATTGGATCGCAGCATGGAAGAAGCGTGGAATACATGGGTGAAAAAGTTTTTTACAGAGCATGAAATTGCAGTGGAAAATGCGGTGTAACAAACGTGAAAATGGCTTTACTTTTCGACGATGGTATGCTACTCTTATCGTATATTGGTTTCCAATATAGATAATTTTTTTGGAGGTACTTGTAATGAGCAAGGGTACAGTAAAGTGGTTCAACAACCAGAAGGGTTACGGATTCATCTCTGACGAAGAAGGTAATGATGTATTCGTACATTACACAGGTCTTAATATGGAAGGCTTCAAGTCTTTAGAAGAAGGCGCAGCTGTAGAATTCGAAGTTACAGACGGTGCTAAGGGACCACAGGCAGTAAACGTAACAGTAGTAGGCTAATCTACGAAGTATTAATCAGACCGTTTTCAATGTACCTTTTTAGTTTATACATCTTGATTTAAATTGAGCAGGAAATTGGGATACAGCATGATTAAGGAAAGGCGGCGTGCATAGCATGTCGCCTTTTACTTTACCAGAGGATGTCGGCGCACCTGCACTTCTTGCGCCCGCACAGTCCCGTGGCATGCACAGCCTTATCTTTAAAACATTGGAGTGCGATTCGTTGCATCTCTTACAGAGGCAATTTGTTTGAAAAGAACTGTCTTTGCACAGCTTCGACTGTCGGCGGGATGTGTCCGCCTGTGGCAGATATGCAGTGCGACGCTCATAAGAGATGCTAAGAACTTGTGCCCCAGGATGCATCGCCAGGGTGGTGACCGGCGCAAACGAACGTCCATGTGCGGTTGCGCCTCTCGGGTACATCCGTGTACCCTCGTCACCAGATCTTTCACAAGTTCTAAGCATCTCTAACACGCTTTGCAAGCATATCTGCCATCAGGCGAACATCATCCCTGCCGACTGTCTAACTTTGCGAAGATAGTTCTGCAATGGAAAACAAATGCCTCTTTAGAGATGCAGAATCAAACGACGTTTTAGGGATAAGGCTGTGTATGCCACGGGGCTGTGCGGGCGCAAGAAGTGCAGGTGCGCCGGAAACCGGAATGTTCAATGAAAAAGGCGATATGCTATACACGGAGGATAGAAGGATGAATGAATTTTTAATGCGATATTTAAAGGCAGGGATAACACCATATCATCTGGTGGAGACATGCGTGATGGATTTGGAGCAGGCAGGCTATACACCGCTTGCGATGGAGGAAACATGGCAACTGGAAGAAAATAAAAAATATTATATCAATCACCATGGCACGACATTAGTCGCTTTTATGACACCAACAAAGGAGGCAATGGTTGCGCATACCGATCATCTGGCACTGCGTATAGCAGCGGCACATACCGATTACCCATGTATGCGCATTAAGGCAAACCCGGACACAAAGACAAATTGCTATCAAAAAGTAAATGTGGAAGTGTATGGCGGCGCTATTTTAAATACATGGCTGGACCGTCCACTTGGTATTGCCGGTCGTGTGGCACTTCGTTCCGAACACTGCCTACGCCCGGAAGTGCGCTTATACGATAGCAAAAGACCACTTGCAACCATTCCAAACCTGGCAATCCACATGAATCGTGATGTTAATAAGGGGGTAGAACTCAACCGCCAGACCGACATGCTGCCATTGCTTGGTATGGGAGAGGATGAGAATGCATTTATGCAATTTCTGGCAAAGGAATTAGGCGTTGCTGTTAAAGATATTCTAGATTTTGAACTCAGCACCTATGTCTGGGAGGAGCCAATAACACTTGGTTTACAGGAAGAAATGATTTCTTCACCACGCATTGATAACATCAGTTCCTGTGCAGCGATTGTGGAAGCGATGTGCAAAAACGAAGCCGCAAAGCAATTGAATCTTGGGGTTTTATATGATCACGAAGAAATTGGCAGTCGTACAAAGCAGGGGGCAGGTTCTGCGCTTCTTACGGATGTAATTGAAAAAATATATGAGTCTATGGGACTGACGGTACGAACAGCTAAGGATGCTATTTACCAGGGATTGATGCTCTCGGCAGATGTTGCCCACGCACTGCATCCAAATCATGTGGAAAAAGCAGATATTACAACGCAGCCAGTGATGGGAAAAGGTGTTACCATCAAAGAAGCGGCAGCGCAGTCATATGCGACAGATTGTGAAGCAATTGCCATCATCGAACAGATGGCTGCGATGTATGAGATTTCGTATCAAAAATTTGTGAATCGTTCGGATATTGTCGGAGGCGGTACACTTGGCGCTATTTCCTCCGCGTTATTGCCGATGCGTACCATTGATGTGGGAGTGCCAATGCTGGCGATGCATTCTGCAAGGGAATTGATGGGAACAGCTGATTATGAAAGTTTGCAAAGACTGGTCGCAGCATTGTATGACGTAGCATAAAACTTGTATATGATTTTATCATTGGGGATAAGAATGAAAAAAATCGTAAAAGAACATAATAAAAAAAGAATAGCTCTTGTAATATCCCTTTGCTTATCAGCTGTGTTATTCAGTGGATGTACACCAATGCAGCTGATGCAGCAGGCAATCAATGACCGGTTGGAACAGGCGGTTGTGGGAGAAACACAACAAGTGTCTTCTGTTTCAACAGATCGATATGCCTATCAGCAGTTGCAGGCAGAGGAACAGCAGGTGTACGACCAAATTCTAGATTGCGTTATGCAACATACGGATTGTGTGGCGGTATCGACAAAAGATGAAAAGGCATTGGAAAAAGCATATGAATGTGTGATGGCGGATTATGGCGAACTATTCTGGTTCAGTGGTTATCAGTACAACACGTATTCCAATTTTGACCAGATTATTGGATTGGAATTTATGCCGACATACATTTATACAGAGCAGGAACGTGAAGAATTGCAGCAACAGGTAGATATGGTGGCGGATGCCTGGCTGGCAGAGGTGCCTGCAGATGCCTCGGATTATGAAAAAGCAAAATTTGTCTATGAGACACTGATTGAACAGGTGGATTATGATACCGAGAGTGAGAACAATCAAAATATTTTAAGTGTGTTTATTGGCAAAAAAACGGTCTGTCAGGGATATGCAGATGCAACACAGTATTTGCTGCACCAATTGGGAATACCTGCGATTGTAGTGACAGGAACAGCTGGTGGTGAAAATCACGCCTGGAATCTTGTAAATTTAGATGGTGAATATTACTACATAGACACCACATGGGGAAATACGCATTTTCTCGGAGAATGGCAGGGAGCAAAAAAGATCGATTATGGATATTTAAATGCGCGCACACAGGATTTGGCGCAGACACATACAGCACAAATGCCATTTGCAATGCCTGCCTGTGAGTCTGTCGTTGATAATTATTTTTATCAGGAAGGTCTGTATTTTGAGACAGCAGATATGGCGGTGATTGGGAAAAAGGTCAAACAGGAATATCTGCAGGGAGAGAAAGAAATATGTCTTCGTATGTCGAATTTGCAGGATTACTTGCAAGTGAAAGAACATCTGATTGATAAGGAAGAGGTCTTTCGTTATTGTAATGGAGCGCGTGAAATCACATATTTTGAGAATCAGGCACTTTGTATTCTGACCATTCTTCTGTAGAAGCATGGTACGGCGTGTTTCCTGGGAAAATATAGGAAAACTATTTACAAAAGTAGTTTTTTGTATTACTATGATGTAGTAATCAAAACCACGTGAGAAATAAAACAAAACCACAAACGTATCGGGAGGCGTTTTTATGTATAAAATAATTATTGATAGTTGCGGAGAATTATCAAAAGAAATGCAGGAAGATGGACATTTTGAGAATGTTCCATTGACATTACAGATAGGGGATATCGAAATCGTCGATGATAAGTCTTTTAATCAGGCAGAATTCTTGAAAAAAGTGGCAGAAAGTGAAGAAGGACCAAAATCAGCATGTCCTTCACCGGATGCTTACATGCAGGCAATGGATTGTGATGCGGAACATATCTATGTGATTACATTATCTTCACAATTGAGCGGTTCCTATAATAGTGCCTGCTTGGCAAAAGATTTGTTTTTAGAGGACCATGAAGATAAAAAAATCTGTGTGATTGATTCTAAATCAGCATCTATTGGAGAATCCCTGATTGGACTGCATATTGCAGCTTGTGAAGAGGCTGGCATGGACTTTGAAACAGTGGTAGAAAATGTAGGAAAATACATTGAAGAGCAGCATACATTTTTCGTATTGGAGTCTTTGGAGACTTTACGAAAAGCCGGTCGTTTGAGTAATTTGAAGGCAAAACTGGCAAGTACTTTGAATATCAAGCCAATTATGGGATCTACCGAAGAGGGAAGTATCCAGCAGTTGGCTCAGGCGAGAGGTATGAACAAGGCATTGGATCGTATGGTGCAATCTATGATGGAAGTGACCCATAACTGTGAAAATCGTATTCTTGCAATTTCTCATTGTAACTGTAAGGAGCGTGCGCTACAATTAAAAGAAAAAATAGAAAAGGTAGCCTCTTTTAAGGAGATTTTTATTGTTGATACTGCAGGTGTCAGCAGTATGTACGCCAATGATGGAGGCATTATCATGGTGGTATAGCGCACATGCAATACGAAGATATTATTGAAAAAATACAATCAAAAAGAAGATTTGGCAAGGCATATGGAAGAGATGTGACCGCAGAAATGATGGAACGGTTAGGTCATCCGGAGGCGGACATGAAAATCATCCATATTGCCGGAACCAATGGAAAAGGATCAACGGCAGCATTTGTAAGTAGTATATTACATGCTGCCGGTTTTGTTGTGGGAAGATTTACATCACCACATCTGATTCGTTTTACGGAACGTATCGTGGTGGATGGAGAAGAAATCGGAAAAGAAGATGTCATACGATTGGGGGAACGTGTGTTGGCACTTCCAATGGAACAGGAAACAACAATGTTTGATTTATGTCTGGGAATGGCAGTGCTTTATTTTAAAGAGAAGCATTGTGATTACGTTGTTCTGGAAACCGGACTTGGTGGGGCGAAAGATTCGACTGCCGGATTAGCGGTTGTTCCGGAAGTATGTGCATTTACAAATATTGGATTTGACCATACGGCAATTCTTGGAAATACCATAGAAGAAATTGCAGCGGAAAAAGCCGGGATTTTGAAAAAAGGTACCCATGCCGTTCTTGGAATTATGGATGAAAAAGCAGCGGATGTAATCAAAAAACAAGCGGAGGTTTTGGATATCCCCATCACAAATGTGGATAACTTGTTGACAAAAATCTCAACCTACGAAATACCGCTAAACGGCGTATTTCAAAGGGCTAACGCCACATTGGCAGTGGGGGTAGTGGAAACATTATTCAATAACCATTGTGGATATCTCGGGGATAACTTTTTGTCGAAAAAAGAAGAAATAATTCGACATGGGTTAGCGGAAGCTAAGTGGCCGGGGAGAATGGAGGTTTTGTCCGAAAAACCGTATGTTTTAGCCGATGGTGCACATAATCCGCAGGGAGTTGAAGCTTTATTCAACTCACTAAAAAACATGTTTCCGGATGAAAAATTTGTCTTTTTGGTGGGAGTTATGGCAGATAAGGACTATCGGTCGATGATGCGGACCATGTATCCGCTGGCAGACACCTTTTTGTGTGCTACGGTTGATACCAGTCGCAGTTTACAGGCAGACGAGTTATGTCAGGATCTTTTGGAAGATGAAATGTCAGCTTCCGTAAGTGGAGATCTTTTGGAAGGAATTCAGAAAGCAATCGCTTTGGGAGAAGAAAAGGGAGAACGTCTTATTATTTTTGGATCTCTTTATTTTATAGGAGAGGTCAAGGCAATGTTTGAAAGCGGAAAAATAGATTTACAAAATCACTAGGAGGAAACAAGGATGCGGAAAAAAGAATTAGCAAAACTTGTTATAGAACGGTTAAAAGAAGCATACCCGGAGTCACATTGTACGCTGGATTATGATGATGCATGGAAACTACTCGTCAGTGTGCGCTTGGCGGCTCAATGCACGGATGCCAGAGTGAACGTGGTCGTACAGGACCTTTTTGCAGCATATCCTTCTGTGGAGGCACTTGCAAAGGCAACGCCGGAAGAGATTGAAAAATATGTCCATCCATGTGGACTTGGCAAAAGCAAGGCGCGTGATATCAGTGCCTGTATGAAGATGCTGCGGGATGTATATGATGGTCATGTCCCGGATGATTTTGACGCGTTGCTTTCTCTGCCGGGTGTGGGAAGAAAGAGTGCCAATCTCATCATGGGGGATGTCTTTGGCAAGCCTGCCATCGTGACAGATACGCATTGCATCCGCCTTTGCAATCGTATTGGACTTGTGGACGGTATCAAGGAGCCCAAAAAGGTGGAGATGGAACTGTGGAAAATCGTGCCGCCCGAGGAGGGCAGTGAACTCTGCCATCGTCTGGTAGACCACGGACGTGCCGTGTGTACCGCGCGGACAAGTCCTTACTGCGATAAATGCTGTCTGGCAGATATTTGTAAGAAGAGGATATAAATTGTGAAAATTGCACATAAGAATTGCGTATCATTCTGGTTCGCTGTAGAATATATACATAAAATATGGAGAACTGGAAAGGGGCAATTTTTATGGAGAATGAAGAAAGGATCAGAAAAAAGAATTTGATCACGTATCCGCTGGGAACGATGGGACGTGATGCCGTTTATGCTTTGATTAACAGTTATCTGTTGACGTTTGTACTATTTACACATTCTTTGAATGCAGCGCAACTGACTGCTATTACCGGAATTATGATTGGGGCGCGCGTCTTTGATGCTTTTAATGATCCGATCATGGGTAATATCATTGAGTGTACCAGAAGCAAATATGGCAAGTTCAAGCCTTGGCTTTTGGCAGGCATTTTATCGACTTCGGTGGTTATTTATCTGATGTTTAACGTACAGCTGCAGGGATGGAAATTTGTGGTATTCTTTGGCATTATGTACTTTTCCTTCAGTATTACCTATACCATGAATGACATTTCTTATTGGGGCATGGTTCCGGCGCTTTCCTCCGACGCAGACGCAAGAAATCAGTTTACTTCCCGCGCTACGCTTTGTGCGGGCATCGGTGGAACGGCAGCAACGATTCTGATTCCACTGTTTACGACAGGCAAAAATGCCATTGGCGGCAATGCTGCTTATGCTTATGGCAGAATTGCACTTGTTATAGGTATTCTGGCACCTCTTTTCCTTTGTATTACTATTTTTGGAACAAAGGAACATCGGGATACGGCGCAGGAGAATAAGGAAAAAGAAAAATTCAGTTTCAAAAAACTGGTACATACGATTTTTCGGAACGATCAGTTGATCTGGGTGGCAGTCATCTTTTTGATCCAGCAGATCGGCAATGGACTGATCGTGGGCGGTATCGGTTCGACCTATATTTATTCTATCTATGGATATGAAGGCGGGCTCTATTCTTTGTTTACGACCGTAGGTATGTCGGTTACGGCATTTTTGATGATTTTTTATCCAACGATTTCACGTCATATTCACCGCAAGAAACTCATGGGCTATATGGCAGTGATTGCCAGCATTGGTTATGTCATGATCTTTGCATCTGGGCTGATGCCGGGTAAGAGCATGGGAAAATTTGTAGTGCTTATGGTTGGTTATATGCTCTGCAATTTTGGACAGTATTGCTATTATCTGATTATGATGATTTCGATCATGAATACAGTGGAGTACAATGAACTCAAATTTGGTTCCCGCGATGAAGGCATCATTACATCCCTTCGTCCTTTTATTACGAAGTTGGGAGGAGCCATTATTGTAGCCATTACATCGGCAGTTTATATTCTGTTTGGAGTTACGGATTATACCAACCAGATTTCCGAATTAGAACAGCAGTGTAACCAAAATCTGATTACAGAGGCAAGCAAATTATCCCAGATTAATGCAGTGCTATCCCATGTGACCAATCAGCAGGCAATGGTACTTCTTGTCTTTATGTCTGTTGTGCCATGTATTTTGATGTTGCTTTCTTATTTCCTCTATAAGAAGCATTATAAATTGGACGAGGAAGAATATGACCGCATATGCAGGGAGTTGGGGAAGACGGAGTAGAACTACCTTCGTATATCCCCTGGCAGCAAGCCGTAGCGTTCCTTGAACTTGCGATAGAAAAAGCCCTGATTGTGGTAGCCGACAGCCTCGGCGATCCGGGCGATGGACTGGTTTGTCGTGCGCAAAAGTTGCAGGGCTTTGGCAAGGCGGATCTCCTGTATGTAGGCAGACAGGGTGATATTTTCAGTCTTGCGAAAGAGACGGTTCAGATAGTCCGGGCTATAGTGGAAAGCAGAGGCAATGGCAGTTACCGATACGTCGGCAAGATGGCTGTCGATATATTGCTTGATGTCCGACAGGAGTGCCCCGTGTAGTGCCTTGGTATCCTCGGTCATGACCTGCATACGGAATTCCTGTGTCAAAAGGTCTATGATGCGTTCCACATAGCCGATGATGATATGTTTTTTGCCGGGGCGACCGGCAATCAGTTCTTCCAAGATCGTGTAAAAAGCATGATAGGTCAGAGGCGTCTGATCAAAAGGAGAGAAGCGGATATAGAGATATTCGCTTCTTTTTTGATTGAGGAGTTTTTTGAGAGACTGCATATAGTCGGTGCGGCGGTCTGCACCAATGTATTGATCAAAGAAGGAGTCGTCCACATCCAGACACAGGATGGTGCAGTCCCTGGCGAGGAGATATTCTCCGTGCATGACACCGGCAGAGATTAAAAGCATTTCCCCTTGCGAAAGGTTGACGTCTTGATCTTCGATGTGGATGCGCAAAGACCCCTCGACAATGTAGATGAGTTCAATATGTGTATGTGCGTGGAGGGCACAGCGCATGCCATGTTCAAAAGGGATCAAAAAAGTGTAGGC
Organism: uncultured Lachnospiraceae bacterium; assembly: GCA_934352055.1. GTDB lineage: Bacteria > Bacillota > Clostridia > Lachnospirales > Lachnospiraceae > Pararoseburia. The sequence goes on along the minus strand of CAKRJY010000001.1, from coordinate 245,058 downwards.
ATCCCGTGCAGAGAGGGTAGAATAAAAAAATTCCTGTCTGGACTGGGGACTGGTATGCCAGCCGGTCAAAGTGACCAGATCGTAGGTCAGGCGGCGCGGCGAATTTTGAAAATGGTAAGTCGTATCCATAAAAGCCTGATGTTCGGCATAAGTCTTTACGACTGGCTGACCTAGTGTGCCTTTTCCAACTGTTTTTGAGAGTAATTCTGTAATATTCATGGGGAAAGTATAACATGTCGGAGGAGAAATGAAAATACCATGTCGGATTTGGTAAGTGCAAAACAAAGGATTGCGCGTCATTGGAAATTACAATCGATGGCAAATGAGGTTAGGATAGGAGTCATCATAAAGACAGCGAAACAGAAAGGATAGATAGGATTATGACAAGTAAAAGAACTGTATTTACCGTAGATGGAAAACCTTTTATCGCGATCGCCGGAGAGTCGCACAACTCCAGTTCATCCGATGCCGCCTATATGCAGGGCGTATGGGATAAGGCAGAGGAGCAGGGATTAAATACCTTATTGCTCCCGGTGACATGGGAACTGACAGAACCGGTGGAAGGACAATTTGATTTCACGTTGGTTGATACACTTATCAACCAGGCGAGAGAACGGAAGATGCATCTGATCTTCCTTTGGTTTGGCACATGGAAGAATGCCCAGTGTATGTATGCCCCGGAATGGGTGAAAAAGGACATGGCCCGTTTCCCGAGAGCCCAGATGGAAAAGGGCAAGAATAAGACCAGACTCATGGCATTTTACGGCATGGAATATACGACACTTTCCGCTTTTGGTGAGGAAACAGTGAAGGCGGATGCCAATGCTTTTGCAAAACTCATGGCACATATCAAGGAAGTCGATGAAAAAGAGGGTACTGTGATCGGTGTGCAGGTAGAAAATGAGACCGGTATGCAGGGATCTGACCGGGAGCATTCTGATCTTGCGGATGAGAAGTTTGCAGAAGATGTTCCGACAGAATTTGTTTCTTATATGAAGGCTCACACAGATACTATGGAATCCGGCATTAAGGAAGCTGTGGAAAATGGTGCGAATGCAGGAAATTGGGAGCAGGTCTTTGGGTTATATGCTGGAGAAATCTTTACTGCATACTATGTAGCATCCTATGTAGAAAAAGTGGCAGCCGCTGGAAAGGCAGTCTATGACCTGCCGTTTTCCGCAAACTGCTGGCTGGATAAGGGCGAGGAAGTCGGAAAATATCCGACGGGTGGACCGGTAGCCAAGGTCATGGAAGTATGGCGCTATGCGGCACCGTCGATTGATGTCATTGCACCGGATATTTATGTGCCAAACTTCGCCGAGATCTGCGATACCTATACCAAGATGGACAATCCACTCTTTATCCCGGAGACCGCGACACATTCACACTGCGCACCGCGTCTGATTTATACAATCGGTCATTATCATGCAACCTGCTTTGCTCCATTTGGTTTTGAGGATATGGGGCAGCAATTTAATGATATTTCTGCGTATCTGTTTGGTGTGGACGTATCCGATCCGCTCTTACAGACACCACAGAATGTCGAGGAGTATCGCTGGTGTGCATCGACCCTAAATGAAATGATGCCGCTTCTGACAGAAGCTTATGGCACAAACGATTTGCAGGCGGTGATCTCCGAAAAAATGGATATGACACCGATGGATCTGTCAAACTTTAACCCTGCACTTGGCATCAGCGGGATGGAAAAGCTGGGTGATCCGGAAAACGATACCATGATGTTTGGAGATTTTGGATTCAAGGTCATGATGAACATGCCGCTTGTAATAAGAAAAGATGGTGTGTGCCTGATTTTAAAGGCAGAAGAAGATACCTATTATATTTTGGCAAATGGCTGCATGATTACACCATTTTCTGCAAATCAGGAAAAGCCAAACTATGATATCATAGCGCTGGAAGAGGGCAAATTTGTAGATGGACAGTGGAAAGCCGGTCGCCGTCTGAATGGCGATGAGGCATCCCGTTTCTGCTACAATGACTATTCGCTTGTGAAATTGAAAGTATTTGCTTATAAATAAAATATGAAAAACAGAGGATTTCAGTTGAGCCGTTGCATTTTTTTTCGATACTGCAATGGGGTCAACTGAAATTTTTTCTTAAAGGCATTTTGAAAATAACTTTGACTGGAGTAGCAGAGATAATTGCTGATCTCCGTCAAAGACATGTTGGTATACATTAAAAGGCTCTTGGCTTCTTCCAATTTACAACGTGAAATGTAGGAACCCGGAGAAATACCCAGTTCTTTACGGAAACAATTTGTAACATAGGAAGTGCTGCGTTCGATATTATCTGCAACATCTGTTACGGTGATCGGTTCGTTTGTATGGCTGCGAATAAAATTCATGCTATTGAATACATCACTGGATACCCCAAGTGGGATATGGCTCTTGCCGGAAAGTTGGCAGAATTTAACCAGCATATTGTAGCGTAGAGTCTCAATCTCGTGGATAGATTGGAGTTTTTCACATTCCTGCACATATTGTCCCATCAATTCAAATGCAACTTCTGTTGAAACACCGCCGGGAATGGCTCCGATCATAACGATATTGGTGATGGTGCTAATGAACATATTTTTTGCCTGGCGCAGCGCCGATGTTGCCATAGGCTTTGCCAGAATACTCAATGGAATCTGATTTAAATAACTCTCTAATTCCTCCTCATTTCCCATTTTAATAATTTCATAAAGTCGCAGTTCGTTGGAATAGGTATTGAAATATTCTTTGGCTTCGTCTCCGATATTGGATCTGGTATTGGTCGCCATGTCATCTGCTGACGGGGTATAATCCGGAAAAAAGTGTGATAATTCACAGGTTTCATTATTGATTGCCTGATGAAGAAAAATTAAGTGCTTGGCTAATTGTAATTGGTTCATACGCGGGATAGAGCATAAAAAATCCTGGATCTTATCTCTTTCAGAGAATGGGATTTTATTTTCACGAAGGTAGGCATTTAGGATCTCAGGTGTGATCTCAGTCTCGAACACGGGACCAATCACGATGTGTATGGAAGTGTCTTGGACGCGGACAATGCCATACTCGATCGAAGGATCATAGTGACTAAAACAGGGGCAGTCTGAAAGATCATTCGGGACATAATAGTCATTATATTGAGGAATATTGGTTACTGTCCGTACGGAAGAATAAAGTATGTTCATATTGTCTAAAAGATTGATGGGAATACTTGTGGCAGAAAAATAACTTTTACAAAAATTAAGATAATCCATAAAATATATCCTCCGATTATGATTTTACAGTCAGTATAAATGAAAAAAAAAGAAAAAACAATAATGAAAATCATAATAACAAAACGAAAAGCGCAATATTGAATAAAAATCCTATGATATTCTTGTATCATCAAAAAGATGACAAGCGCGCGAAAATGGAATCTACAATTTTAGGAGGTCTTTATGAAAAAAATAACTTGGAAGAGAATGCTATCGGTAGCACTTGCTGCAACCATGGTAGCAGGGGTTTTTACCGGATGTGGAAAGTCAAGTGCAAAAAATGATGATCCGGATCATTTCTCAATGTGGATCTTTCAAACAGATGGTGCAGGAAAGTACTATACAGACTACAATGATGCCGCAGCAGTACAGTATATAGAGGCACAGACCTGGGATACCGAAAAAGGCGGCATAGGGGATGGCGAGAGCCTGGATTTTGATTTCCAGGTACCGGTTGCCGGATCCGAGAGAGATAATTTTAATACACTGATTTCTACAGGTGATTATCCGGATCTTTTGGATCTTACCGTATCATCGGAAAGTGCAGAAGCCTTGGCAGATGACGGGATCCTTATGGATATCACAGAATATGTAGAAAAATATATGCCAAATTATGTTGCATATCTGGAGCAGAACCCGGAACTCAAGATGCTTTGCACATCAACAGATGATGAAGGCAAGACACATTATTATCAGATCTGTATGTTGGGCGATTCCGTTAGAAATCCTTGGCAGGGCTATATGTATCGTCGTGACTGGATCGTAAAGTATGCTACACCGACCGAATATGTATGGGATTGGGATAGCGATACAGTAAAGAAAAATGGTCATCCGGAAGTAACACCTCTTTCTGAGGCAAAGAAACAGAATAACCTGACCGGATGGAAGAAAAATGAAGTGACTTCCTTTAGCGCAAGCGATGGAGATGATCCGGACAATACCTATGAAGATAATGTTATCTTCCCAAGTGGTACATCAGATCCTCTGACCATCAGCGACTGGGAGTGGATGTTTGAAGCATTTGACAAGGCAATCGCAGAAAGAGGTTGGGATGATGCTTATGACATTTCTATTTCTTATATGGGAAATAGTACCTTAGGCGATCTGGTTTCCTCTTTTGGTGGTGGTAATGGCTACTATTACATCAATGACGGAACGGTAGAGTATGACGGAACATCAGATAACTTTAAGACTTATACAGAGTGTATGGAGAATTGGTATGATCAGGGGTGGTTGGATAAGCAGTTCTATACCAGAACAGATATCTTCTATATGATCAATACCACAGGTGTTAGTCAGGGTAAGGTAGGTCTTTGGTCTGCTTACACAGGAACCGCTTTAGGTTCTGTGATCCGTGATACTTGCATGGATGAGTCTGATAAGGAAGATGCCTATGCAATGGCTGCACCGCTTCCGATCAATGATACTTATGGCAGTGATGACCAGAAGTTTAAAGATCCGGATTGCATGTATCATGACAGTAGAAAAGCAGCAGCACTTGGTGTTACCAATAAGTGTGAGGATAAGGACTTAGCAACACTCTTTACCTTCTTTGATTGGACTTACACAATGGAAGGTGCTTTGGTTACAAACCTTGGATTGACAGAAGAACAGATCAGTGAAACTAAGTTGGATCCAAACTTATATGAAGAATATGGATACAAGGGAAGTTATGAAGTGTCAACCGGGGATGATGGAAAGCCGGTTTATACCCAACTCATCCCACTCGAGGATGCAGTAGGTGGCGCAGTAACAGCAACCAGACTATGTGTGGGATTGCAGTTAAATGGCAATTCAGATGATTACACCATAGAGCGGGGTGAATCCGCAGTGTTAAAGCATGCTTATGAATTATGGATCAAGTATGAAGATACCGGTAGTGCATCGGATTATACATCGCTTTTGAGTGCGAAGGACTCACAGACATGGAGCGCAACGCAGACTAAGGTAACAGACTACATGAGCCAGAATCTGCCACAAGTTATTCAGGGGCAGATGACCTGGGAGGATTATGTAGCAGGCATGGAAGCCAATGATCCATCCAGTGTTTGCGAACTTTTGCAGAAACAGTTTGACAAAGCAAAATAAAAGATAATGCCTTATAGGGTATCAAAGACCGTCATACCTGTATGGCGGTCTTTTTATAACAAAATTTCAGGAAAAAGGAGAAAAACATGAAGCAGCATATCAAACTTTCTAAGACACAAGTCAACAAGGGAGTCTTGGATTTTTCATATGTACTGGATGCCCCTGCGGGCAAACATGGATTTTTGCAGATAAAAGATGACCATTTCTATTTTGAAGATGGTACACGAGCACGTTTTTTGGGGTTTAACATTGCAGCGAGATCCAACACACCGAGTCACGAACTGGCAGAAAAATTGGCAGACCACTTTGCGAGCATGGGAGTAAATATCATCCGCATGCATGCAGCAGATGCACCGATCGGTGAGGAGGAGTGCACCTGGAGCAGTTGTAAAGAGGCACCTCTTCTAAAATATAGTGAGGGGTCCAGCATAGAGTTTAACCCGGAAGGTCTGGATCGTTTTGATTATCTGGCAGCTAAATTAAAGGAAAAAGGCATTTATCTGCATTTTGATCTTCTGATTGCCCGCCAATTTCTAGCTGGAGACGGACTGGAATATCCGGGAGATATGGTTCCTTGTATCAAGTGTTTTCCTATGTTTAACCAGCGTCTGATCGATCTGCAAAGAGACTATGCAAAGAAGTTTCTTTGCCACGTCAATCCTTATACAGGGCTTGCCTATAAGGATGATCCGGCGGTAGCCGTCGTGCAGATGAATAATGAGGATTCGGCGATCAAAGGTATTGATGAAGTAGACCAGAATCCACAGTTATTGCCTTATATGGAAGAGGTACAAAGGCGCTTTAATTATTTCCTATTGATGAAGTATGACAACCGGGAAAAACTGGCAAGAGCATGGACCAGTGATGGAGTATGTGCCCTGCGCGAGGATGAGGACCCGGCAAAGAATACGGTTAAGATGGTGCGGGGATCTTTTTACCAGCCAACCAACAATGCATGGGATGACTGGTCAGGCGATGTCAGCCCGGCGCGTTATGCAGATTATATGGAATTTGGACTTTGGTCCAATCGACGTTTTTACCGGGAATATAAAAATTATCTGCTCTCTCTGGGAGTCAAAGTACCGATCGCTGCCAGCAATCTGATCGCGGGTGCCGCGGATGTCTATGGACATATTGACGGTGATTTCATGGAGAATAATACGTATTTTAATCACCCGATCCTGCCGGTCTATGGAAGGACATTTATGACGGGGCGGCCCTCGGAAAGTGTATCTGTGAATCCGCTCACGGTACAAAAATATATTGGACAGATGGCAACAACGCTTTTATCACTGGGATCTGTGTCCTGTGTCGAAGGGAAACCATTTATGATTACGGAATGGAATGATTATGGATTACATCCGTTCCGGTCGACTTCTTTTGTGCAGATGATCGCCTACGCTTGTTTGAATGATTGGGATGGCCTGATCCTCTACAATCATCATACATCGGACAAGGACAACCAACCGGATGATGAGATCCATGATGTCTTTGATTGCTATAATGACCCGGCAGTTATGTGCCAGTGGGGGTTCATGGCAAATGTGTTTTTGAAGGGATTGGTAGCCAAAAGCAATGTCAAAGTAGAGCAGGTCTTTTCCATGGAGGATTTGGAGACATTGCCAAATTGGTACGCCATGGTCAATCTGATCGCACCATATATTACCGGTCTGCGTGCGGCATTTGTGGAAAATGGGCATAAATATCGGGGAAATGCGGATCTTGCAATCAATGCGGGCTACTTTAATACTGCAGATTTATCTGAAGCAAAGCATGCTGTGCAGTTTGCATGGTCAAAGGATAGGGATGCTTTTCGAAGATTCCCGGATGACCAGCGACTTCCTAAGGCTAGTAAAGGCTGCTTGGAAGAGGATGCCAAGATTTATCTGGACGAAAAAAATCTTGTCATTAGAGATATCCGTCAGATGGCAGGTATGGGAGATTATACAGAGTTTGCAGAGAAACTGGATCAGGCAATGAAGTGCTGGGAACTGATCCCGGAGGACACCGGTCTGGTGGATGGGAAATTGATCTCAGCAACCGGGGAAATCTGTTTTGATCCGGATCACGCAAGATTTGAGGTTCATACCCCATATGTCGCATATTTTAGTGGAGCACCGGAGGAAAACGTAGTGCTGGATGATCGTATTTGGGTCAAGACAGGCAATGACCGCATCTCACTTTCCCTTATGCCGTTATATCCAGAGGAAACGGATAAAATGAAGTTGGCAGATGCCAATGAGTTTGTGATTTCTGCCTTTGGACGCTGTGGCAATGATGATAATGTGATCTCCGATGGACCGGAGTATGCACCGGGCATCAAGATGACCTGTATTACAATGAACGGAAAGTTATATGCGGAGACTTTAGAGGGCAGCATGATCGTAAAGGCACAGAATAAGGCAGTCCTAGAGTTTTTAGATACCGAGGGCAATGTAATCTCTTCCGTGGAGAAGACAGCAGAGAATGGTCAGGTGGTTTTTGACTTGCCGGGAAATGTTGCAAGTGTATTTTATCATCTGTGGATGGATTAGAAAGAGGTAAGCATATGGAAGAAAAATTATACGAATTTTCGGATGATGAGAAAGCCTGCGTGATCTTTCAGCCCAAACTGCCACGCTATTGGTTTAACTATCTTTGGAGTGAGAAAGGCTACTGTGCTCAGATTTCTCAAAATGGACATGGAAGAAGTTATTATCTGAACGAAAAAGCAGATATGTGCATGCTCAACAATAACGATGCCCGCTATGTTTATATTCGTGATGACGAGACCATGCAGAGTTGGAATGTTGGGGCGGCACCGCTCAATGAAGAGGTGGAAAATTTCAAGTGTATTCATCATCTGGGCTATACAGAACTATCTTCTCGGGTGGAGCAGATCGCATCTTCCTGGTGTATATATGTGCCGAAAGATGCTTACCATGAAGTCTGGCGTATCAGGATCAAAAATGAGAGCCGGCACACCAGAAAATTGAGCGTCTTTGAGGCGACCAGTTTTGAACTGGAAGGTTTTTCTTATCCGAGATATTATGAAAATTATCGATGTATGGAAACACATTTTGATGAGGCTTTAAACGGTATCTATTGTTCCTCAGATCATCCTTTTGCGCCTCATAAGCGGTATAATGCATTTCTTGCTTCGTCGGAACCGGTCTATGCTTATGACGGAGATCTGGCAAAGTTTTGCGGGGGTGTAGGAACGATCACCAAGTTAGATGCGTCGGCATATGCACTCTTTCAGCGCCCGGACATTGTTGTGAAGGGACTGGATTGCAGTAATTCAGAGGCGGCTCTATTTGTTCTGGGGGCTGTCTTACAACATAAGATAATACTTGCTCCGGGAGAGGAAAAAGAGATTTTCATGATCATGGGAGTCAGTGAATCTATGGATGAGGCTATTGGCATTCATGAAAAATATAGCAGATCCCGGGAGATAGAAGAGGGGCTGAAAGAAGCGATCGCATACAATACGGATAAATATGCTTCTCTGGATTTACAGACTCCGGATGAGAAAGTAAACCATATCATGAAGCAGTGGATCAAAAAGCAGGTGGACTGTTGTATTGTAGGTAAAAAAGGTGTTCGCGATAATTTACAGATCGCAGTAGGACTTTTGAATTATCGGCAGGAAAAGGCAAAAGAGGAGATCTTAGAATGTCTGCGCCACCAGTTTCAGGATGGTCATGCTGTCTTGACATGGTATCCTTATGATGATACCCGCTATTCGGATCAACCGTTTTGGATCATATGGGCTGTGTGCGAATTACTCAAGGAAACTGGAGATCTTTCTCTTTTGGAGGAAGAGATCTCTTGGCAGGATGGCGGTCAGGCTACGGTCATGGAGCATCTGCGTGCAGCAGTGTCCTGCCTGATCCGTGATAAGGGAAAACATGGTCTGGTCAAAATCTATTTTGCAGACTGGAACGATGCCTTAAATATCACGACCGATCCTGAGGCGGAAAGTGTGATGCTGTCAGAACAGTTCTGTATGGCGTTACAGGAGATGGAAGCATTGATGCATTATATTGGAAATGAGGAATACGCCGTCTTTTTGCGTCAGGAATACGACAGATTGGCACAGGCAATCAATACCTATGCGTGGGATGGCAAATGGTATATGCGGGCACTTAGTCAGGTGGAAAATATTGGTTCTAAGGATAGTCAGGGAAGCAAGATCTATCTAAATGCACAGTCATGGGCTGTGCTGGCAGATATTGTACCTCCGGAGCGCATGGCAGATGTAGTGGCATCTGTGGATGGTATGGAAGGAGATTTTGGATTTCCACTCAATATGCCAGCCTATGAAACATATTCACCTAATGTAGGACGCATGTCCGGTATGCTTCCGGGACTGTTTGAAAATGGAGGCGTATATTGCCATGCGACCAGTTTTAAGATCTTTATGGATTGTAAATTGGGACGCGCCAATAAGGCGATCAGCACTTTGAAAAAGATCATGCCGGATAGCGAGCAAAACCCATCCGGCAATTCCGGGGCAGAGCCGTATGTGTTTACAAACTGCTATGCTACGCATCCGGGGTATTACGGCAAGTCCTACTGGTCGTGGACAACGGGCACATCAGCATGGGCATTGCGCAGCATTTATGAGGGTATCATGGGTGTGCAGAGAACCTATGAAGGATTACGGATCGCGCCATGTTTTCCGCCGGATTGGGAAAATGCCAGCCTGAAACGTCATTTTCGGAATGCTGATTACGAGATTCATATTTGCAATCCGAAACATTTGGCAACGGGAAATATCCATATCACAATGGACGGACGACAGATAGCCGGAAATATTTTGCCGGATGTGCAAGATGGACAGTTACATCAAGTTCTTGTTCATATTGATGAAAAATGATATTTACAATTGTAAAAAGAAAAACATAATACATAGAATGCTACCTATGATAAATTACAGGTAGAAATAAGGAGGAAGGTTCTATGGCAAAAATAAAATCAAAACCGGCGTCTTATAACCCGAAGAACACATGGAGGTATGATCTGAAGAAAAACGGAGCACTTTATCTGATTTTTTTGATCCCATTTACGTTTCTTTTGATCTTCAAATATATTCCCATGGTGGGGATTCTGATGGCATTTCAGGATTATAAGGTCGCGAAAGGCTTATTTGGAAGTCCTTGGGTGGGACTGGATAAATTTAAGGAACTGTTTGCGGGGGCGCAGTTTGGCTATGCTTTTCGCAATACGGTCTATATGGCACTTTTGAATCTGACACTGGGATTTATCATTCCTGTTATTTTGGGACTTCTGATCAGTCAGGTCAGAAATAAAAGAACATCCCGTGTGGTACAGACAACTACTTATATGCCATATTTTGTTGCACCGGTCGTTGTGTGTACTTTGGCAAAGGAGTTTTTAAAAGAAGGTGGAGCCATTACCATGTTCCTGACTATGTTTGGACTCCCTAACCAGAACTGGCTGGCAGTCAATTCACCGGTATTCTGGTTCATCAACTGTTTTCTGGGCATTTGGCAGGGAGCAGGATATGGAGCCATTGTTTACATAGCTGCCATCAATGGCATTGATCAGAATCTCTACGAAGCGGCCTGCATTGACGGAGCAAGCAGATGGCAGCGTTTATGGAATATCACAATCCCAAGTGTTGTGCCGCTGGTTGTTATGATGTTTACCATGCAGATCGGGTTGGTATTCATGACAGGATTTGATAAGGTACTGCTTTTGTATATGCCGACAACTTATGAATTTTCAGACTGTCTGAGTACATACACCTATCGAATGGCATTTTCAGCAGGAAATGACTTTAGTTTATCAACAGCATCCGGTTTGTTGCAGTCTATTATCGGAACTCTGTTACTGATCTTTGGTAACAAAATGTCTGAGAAAGCAACGAAAATGTCGCTGTTCTAAGGAGGAATGAAAGATGGCTAGAAAACCGAAATACAAAGAAGGAATGGTCGTACACCCGAGTGTGGGAGAAAGAGTGGCGGATATTATCATAGGATTGGTTCTTGTGGTTTGTATGGCATTGGCAATTATTCCGATGTGGCATACCTTGATGGCATCTTTGTCCGATGGCAATTTGCTTCTGGCACATAATGGAGTCCTCTGGAAATGGGTGACAGCAGATGGAAAACCAAACTGGGGTGGATATCTAAAGACTTTGTCTTATGATGATATGGCGATTATCAAGAGTTATGTTTATACCATTTTATATGTGGTCGGCAATGTCTTGGTCGGTCTGGTATTAAATGTGATCGCAGCATATGTGATCTATCGTAAGCCAAAGGCATCCGGGATCATGATGCTCTTTATCATTATTTCCCTTATGTTTAATGGAGGAACGGTACCGACATATATGGTCATCCGTAATCTGGGTATGACCGGAACCGTATGGTCTATGATCCTGCCGGATTGTACCAATGCCATGTTTATTATTTTGACCCTGAATGCATTTAAACAGGTGCCAAAATCTACGATCGAAGCAGCCGAACTGGATGGCGCTGGACACTTTACCATCATGTTCCGTATTCTGCTGCCACAGGCTATGGGACTTGTGACGGTAACCATGATCAACACAGCGATTCTTTCATGGAATGCATGGTTCAATGCAATGCTTTATATTCCAAGTGATAAGAATCTGTGGCCTTTGCAGTTATGGATCAAGCAGATCGTGGCAGATAATGCGACACTTACCACAGCAACATCACCGGATTGGAACCGTTATCTGGTATCTTACTGCGTGATCATTATTGCAACCTTGCCGGTGCTCATTGCCATGCCATTTGCGCAAAAGCAGTTACAAAAGGGATCTCTGCTGGGAGCCGTGAAAGAATAAAGGAAAAAATATGATTAAAGTTAGTGATATTACGATCGACTATCATTCTTTGTTTGAAAGAAAAGACACCATTTATTATACGGATAAACAAGAGCCTGTGATTGGATTTTGTTTGGAAAGTGATGAACAAAACGTCAGTATAGAAAAAGCATATATTTCCTTAAATGGATGGCAGACAGAAGTAAATGAGATTTCCTATGTTACCTATGGTGGCGAGAAACTTTTACCGATGCAGACATATACAATCTGTGTGCAAGTGGAAATGACAGATGGAAAACAGGCAGAAGCACATGCGACCTTTGAAACAGGTCGCATGCATTTGTCTTGGAAGGGAAAGTGGATCACCGATCTGTCGATTGTTAATGCATCGCCGCTATCACCACGTCCCATGGAGTTTCGCAAGCAGATTTGTTTGCAAAAGCCAGTGAGATCATTGAAGGTCATGGCAACGGCATTGGGCATCTATGACCTGTATTGGGATGGAAAACGTATCAATCAGGAATATTTTGCACCGGGCTTTACGGATTATGATCACCATTTACAATATGGTATTTACCCACTGGAGAATATCCAGCCGGGCACTTATGAGTTGCGTGCGGTCGTTGCCGCGGGCTGGGCGCTGGGGCGTTCTACCTATATACAGGATACCAATAAGAGCAGGTCGCTTCTGATGGCAGAAAGACAGGCTTTCCTATCCGATATTTTTGTGGAATACATAGATGGAACAAGCGAATGCATTGGTACAGATACATCTTTTGAAGTAGCGCAAAGTGGTAGGTATCTTTTTGCAGATTTTTATGATGGTGAAATTTATGAGGCAGATCCAAGCCATGTTGTCTACACATGGAAAAGGGCAGAGATTACACAGTTGAAAGAAAAACCAACTATCCAAGTCCGCTATGGAGAGCCTGTTCTGGGACATGAGATCTTAGCGGGAAAGTATATCGGACAGACCAAGGATGGAGAGTTTTTATATGATTTTGGACAAAATCTGGCGGGGCTTATTACGTTAAAAGTGCAGGCAAAAGCGGGAGATGTCATTACCATCCGTCATGCGGAAGCTCTGGATGAGGATGATCTCTATGTGCAAAATCTTCGTTCTGCCAAGCAGATCATAGAATATCACTGCAAGGATGGAGAACAGATTTATTCGCCGCGTTTTACCTATATGGGATTTCGTTATATTGCCGTTAAAGGCATCAGACCGGAACAGATGCAGGTAAAGGTGCAGGCAGTTTATTCGGAACTGACGGAATTTGGCGGCTTTTCCTGTTCCAATGAAGATCTGAATCAATTACAGAGTAATATCGTATGGAGTGGAAAAAGCAATTTTATAGATATTCCGACAGATTGTCCGCAGCGTGATGAGCGCCAGGGGTGGACTGGAGATATCGCCCTCTTTGCTTCCACCGCATGTTTTAACTTTGCTATGGATCGTTTTTTGATGAAATGGCTGAAGGACATGAAGGCAGAGCAGGGGAAGATGGGATCCATTCCTTTTGTTGTTCCGATCAGAAAAGGCATAACGCCGAGCATGACAACCAGTTGTTGGGGTGATGCCTGCATTATCGTGCCATATGAACTGTATCGTTACAGTGGAAATGTGCAGATTTTGGAAGAAATGTATCCGGTTATGAAAAAATATATGAGGGACGTCCGCAAATGGGCTAATATGGGACTTCTTGCCAACAAGACACCTTATGTATTTTCCTTACCGTTTCAATTTGGCGATTGGTGTGCTCCTTATGGCAGTGTGCCGGACTGGCTTGCAAAGGGGAAGTGGACAGGAACTGCCTATTATGCACATGCTTGTGAGTATATGGAAAAAATTGCAGGCATTTTGGGAGAGAAACAGGATGCGGATGAATACCGGAGACTAGGGGAGAAAGTTGCAGACACTTATATGGATAAGTTTATGCAGGGTAAGGGACAAATGCCGGACGCGGAGGCTTTTCAGACGGGCTATGTTTTGCCTTTATATTTTTCCTTGGCAAAGACAGAGAACATCAATCAGACCATGGTAGAAGAACTGTGGAAGTGTATCAAAGCAGATGGCGGACATTTGAAAACGGGCTTTACGGCAACACCGTATTTGTTGTTTGCACTTGCGGATCATGGCTATGTAAAAGAGGCATATAGGCTTTTGCTGGAGGACACCAATCCGTCATGGTTGTATCAGATCCGAAAAGGTGCCACGACAACTTGGGAACAGTGGGACATTATTACCGAATCCGGTGACATAAAAGAAGGCTCCATGAACCATTATGCCTACGGCGCTGTCGGAGATTTCCTTTACCGCAGGGTATGTGGTCTGGAAGCAGAGGAGGCTGGCTATCGTCGTTTCCGCGTACAGCCATTGGTGGGCGGAGATCTTACCTTTGCGGAATGTTGGCACAGATGTCCTTACGGTATGATCCGTGTACGCTGGGAAAAGCGGGAGGATGATCTGTATGATCTGAAAGTGCAGGTTCCGGTGGGAGCAAGCTGTCGGGTGGTACTGGCAGATAAAGAAATTGAGATCGTGGAGAATGGAAATTATGAGTTTACATGGAAAGAATAAAATTTATTTGGACGAAACAAGATCTGTAGAAGAAAGGGCAAAAGACCTGCTTTCGGATATGTCTCTAGAAGAAAAGATGGCACAGATCAACTGTGTTTTCCCATTCGATAAAAACGCCATGGATCTTGCATGGATCGCTGGCCAGGTGCCTTATGGTATCGGTGAGGTCAGTACCTTGGAAATGCGGCGTATACCAACCTTACAAGGTGCGGCGCAGTGGGTAAAAGATGTGCAGACACTGGTTATGGAAAAGAGCCCACATCATATTCCGGCAATCTTTCATATGGAGGGACTTTGCGGAGCCTTTATCCAGGAGGCGACCAGTTTTCCGTCCGGTATTGCCAGAGGGGCATCTTTTAATCCGGATCTGGAAGAAGAAATAGGTTCTTGTGTAGCCAGGCAGGAACTGGCTTGTGGTATTACCCATATTCTGGCACCGGTTCTGGATATATCTAGGGATTCCCGCATGGGACGACAGGGAGAAAGTTATGGAGAGGATCCTGCCCTTGCAAGTGCCATGGGGGTAGCCTATACCAAGGGAATTCAGGAAACCAGTATAGATGGAAGAAAGGCAGAGAGTGTGGCAAAGCACTTTTTGGCATTTCATAATTCGCAAGGTGGGATCCATGGAACCCATAGTGACACACCGGAAAGGCTCTTACAGGAAATCTACGGAAAGCCTTTTCAGGCGGCGATCAGGGAAGCCGGATTAAGAGGAATCATGCCATGTTATTGTTCCATTGATGGAGAACCGGCATCTCTTTCTCATAAACTGCTGACAGGATTGCTGCGGGATGAGATGGGCTTTGATGGACTCTGTATCAGCGATTATGGTGGTATAGAAAACAGCCACAATTACCAGCGTATCGGCGAAACAATGGCAGAGACAGGAGAGATGGCACTGGCAGCCGGAATGGATGTGGAAATGCCAAGTCCGGCAGGCTATGGAAAGGAATTGCAGAAAAAGATTGAAAGTGGAGACTTGGATATATCCTTGCTGGATCAGGCAGTTTATCGTGTCTTGTGTGCCAAGTTTCGCATGGGATTGTTTGAACATCCGTATCCGCTTATGGATGACAAACTGGAAAATGTTTATCGGGAGGCGGATAAAGGAAAGCAACTGACAAGGCAGTCCGCCATGGAATCCATGACCCTGATCAAGAATAATGGCATTTTACCTTTGCATAAAGATAAGAAACAAAAGATCGCGGTGATCGGACCACATGCCGATAATGCGCGGATGTTTTTTGGCGGCTATACGCATATGTCCATGATGGAATCTATTTACGCCGTAGCGAATAGTATTGCCGGTGTTGCCGGGATTGAAAATACGACAGAACAGACCATTCCGACGGTTCCGGGAACGAATATCCAGTTGGATCAGGGAGAACAGTACGACGCTATCTTGCACACGCAGAAGCCGAACTGTCCATCTCTTTTAGAGTATTTGAAAGCATATGCACCATCCTGCGAGATTGTATATGCCAAGGGCTATGATATTGCCGGTCAGGATCGAACAGGCTTTGATGAGGCTTTGCGCTTGATTGAGCAATCTGATCTTGCGATTCTTACTTTGGGTGGAAAATATGGCACCTGTTCTCTGGCTTCTATGGGGGAAGGTGTGGATGGGACGGATATCAACCTTCCGGAGTGTCAGGACGCTTTTATTGAGAGAGCAGCAGAGACCGGTAAACCGTTGGTAGGTGTGCATATCTTTGGCAGACCAATTTCATCCGATGTGGCGGATGAAAAATTAGATGCCATCTTGGAGGCATGGAATGGTGCTGAGTGTGCGGCGGAAGCGTTTGTTAAAACCTTGTATGGCGAGAATAATCCGGCGGGGCGACTCCCGGTATCGGTAGCATATAATAGCGGACAGATACCGATCTACTACAACCATCCTTGGGGATCTGCGGAGTCACAGAGTGGCAGTATCGGTTTTGCAAATTATGTGGATATGCCGCATAGTCCGCGCTATCCGTTTGGACATGGCTTAAGTTATGCAGAGTTTCATTATCGGGATTTGCATATAGAAAATAGAGAAGTAGATCCCATGGGCGACATGGTATGTAGTTTTTTCTTGGAAAATATGTCAGACCATGCAGGCGATGAAGTGGTGCAGATTTATGTATCTGACCGCTTTGCATCCCGTACCAGACCGGTCATGGAATTGGCAGCCTTTGGGCGCATTTCTTTGCAACCACATGAAGAAAAGGAGATTATCTGTCACATTTCGCCGTCTCAACTTGCATTTATAGATAAGGATATGAAGTGGAAGATAGAAAAGGGTGATATTGATCTTTTGATTGGAGCATCCAGCAAAGATATCCGTCTGAAGGATAGCATCCGGATCACAGAAAATGCATGGATTGATGGCAGAGACAGAAGTTTCTATGGAAAGGTGGAGGTCAAATGAGAATATGTTGTAATCCGGTAAATGTACCTTATGCGTATCAGTTCAAAAAAGATCCGAGAGATCAGTATAAAATGACAGTCAATCGTGAGGCTGCAGATCCTTCTATGGTGATGTTTCAGGACAAGTATTATTTGTTTGCTTCCATGACAGGATCGGTATGGGTATCAGAAGATATGGCACATTGGGATAGTTATCCTTTGCCGGAAAATATGCCAATTTATGACTATGCACCGGATGTGCGTGTGATAGGTGAATATCTGTATTTTACGGCATCTAACCGGAATGTGAAGTGTAGTTTTTATCGCACTAAAGATCCGATCCATGGTCCGTATGAAGAAATACCGGGCTATATGGATTATTGGGATCCGAATCTGTTCCAGGATGCTGATGGCAGACTCTACTTTTACTGGGGGTGTGCAAATGCGACCCCTATCTGGGGGATAGAATTGGACCCTGAGACCATGAAACCCATGGGTGAGAAAAAAGAATTGATCTTTGGCGATCCATATCACATTGGGTATGAGCGCTTTGGGGAGGACCATTGCGAAGAGCCAAAGAGCCAGGCAGAGATTGATGCCCTGTTTCAGAAATTTATAGAGCAATGCGGACAAGATGCAGACAAAATTCCGGATGCCAACAAGGCGATGATACGGGCAACTTATGCCGGAATGCCTTATATTGAGGGCGCATGGATGACCAAGCATGCCGGAAAATATTATTTACAGTATGCCTGTCCGGGAGCGGAACTCAATGTCTACGCGGATGGGGTCTACGTGGCGGATGCGCCGCTGGGACCTTTTCATTTGGCAGTGAACAATCCATTTTCCTATAAACCGGGGGGCTTTTTGCCGGGAGCTGGACATGGATCTACCATGGAAGATCGTGAGGGGCTATGGTGGCATACGGCAACTATGCGTATCAGTAAAAATCATGTATTTGAAAGACGTGTAGGCATTTGGCCGGCAGGATTTGATGATGTGGGAAATCTCTATTGCAATCAAAGATATGGTGATTGGCCTTATATTATAGAAGATATAGAAAAGGATCCATGGGCAGATCCAAGGTGGTATCTGCTCAGTTACCGGGCAAAAGTGACTTCCTCCGGGTGTGAAAAGGGACATGAGGCAGCATTGGTTGTGGACGAAAATGTGCAGACCTGGTGGAAAGCCAAAGAGCAGGATGCAGAGCCTTGGTTGTGTCTGGATCTGGGAACCTGTGATCATGTGCATGTAGTACAGATCAATTTTGCAGATGATATGGAAAACCAGATAGAATGTCCGGGAAGTCTGGTGGCAGGACCCGATATGGAACGTTACATAGATTGCACCATACATCCGACAAGATGGCTTTTGGAGGGATCTGTTGATGGCAGGGATTGGTCGGTTTTGGCGGATAAGCGGCAAGTGCAGACAGACCTTCCACATGATTATGTGGTTTTTGACGATGGCATAGATCTACGCTTTATCAAATTGACGATCATGGATGTGCCTTATCATGTTTTACCGAGTGTCTCAGGAATACGAGTCTTTGGAAACGGGGATGGTAAACGACCGGAGATGGCGAGGGTTCAGGTAGAACGAACCGATGCAAGAGATATGGTAGTATCGGCTGTTTCCGATGAAAGCGTTTGTGGATATAACATTTTATGGGGGCATGCACCGGGAAAACTTTATCATAGTTGTATGGTCATGGGAGCATGTCAAACATATAAAGTGGGAGCACTCGTAGAGGGGCAGTCCTATTATGTAAGAGTGGATGCTTTTAACAAAAATGGCATTACGCATGGAAAAGAAATTTGCCTTCATATGGTATGATAGTAAAAACGTTATACACAGGAGGAAATAGAATGCATCCAATTTATTTTGTGAGACATGGAGAGAGTGAGTGGAATGTGGCAGACCGGATATGCGGGCAGACGGATGTAGCCTTGACAGATTTGGGGCATACGCAGGCAATTGCGACCGGACAAAAGATCGTCGAGGCAGGGATCGTCATAGATGAGATTTTGTATTCGCCCCTGATCCGGGCTGCGGAGACGGCGCGGCATATTTCAGAGATGACAGGCGCGCCTATGCGCATGGAACCGCGGCTGGTGGAACAGAATTTTGGCAAATGGGAAGGCACTTCGCCGAGAAATGCTGCGGACTTCTTTGAGGCAAAAAAACAGTTCGTATGCCGCCACGAAGGTGGGGAGTCTATGCTACAGCTAGCCCAGCGCATTTACAATCTTTTGGACGAATTAAAAAAAGAAACGGGCAAAACCTACATGTTGGTGGCACATAATGGCATTGCCCGTGTGGTCTGTTCCTATTTTTGTGATATGACAAACGAAGAGTATGCTTCATACGGTGTGAAAAATTGCAGTGTGACGCGTTTTGATTTTGATGAAATAATGTAATTGTTATGTATTATCTTTCATTGTGTGATGAAGTGTTTACTTTGGCATTGTCTAATGCATCCTCAATAGCCATAAGTAACACTTCGGTCGTGTACTGGTTGTTGGCTTCGTATGTAATATTGTCCAGAGACTGTGTTTCATAAATCTGTGTACTGATGGAATCAAGCGCAGGTTGAATCAGCGGGTACATGGTTGCAACGGATTCTTCCAGGTTTACAAAAGAAATATCGTTGATGTGATTTTCATCCACGACGACCTGTACTTCAATGGCACTGTCATTCATAGTGAAGCCTGCCGTATATACGCCGGGCATATAAATGGTTTCCTGCACAGGTTCTGGTTTATTTTTGGTGGAAAACATCCAACATAAAAGAATGACCAGAAGCACACCGAGACCGGCAAATGCAGCAGTATATATCAATTCCTTCAAATGAAATACAACGATTTTTGTTTTCTTACTCACGGCAAATCTCCCATTTTTCAGTGTCTAATAGAGTATATGAAAAAAAATAAAAAAAATTCTAATTTTTTTGTTGACAAACAATATAAGGTTATATATAATAATTTTTGTCGTCACGGAGAGGACACAACATAATACATGCGACAGTGGCTCAGTTGGTAGAGCACCTCCTTGCCAAGGAGGAAGTCGCGGGTTCGAGTCCCGTCTGTCGCTCTCATACATAGCGGAAATCTTGTTTAGCAAGGTTTCCGTTTTTTTTATAACAACAAAGGAGAAAACGTCAATGAACAAACAAAATGCAGTAACTAACAAGAAGTTTGATCTTAGTGTGGCTACGTTACATATTCTGGCGATGACACTTATGTTAATGGATCACCTTTGGGCAACCTTACTTCCGGCGCAGGAGTGGCTGACTTGTGCAGGCCGTGTAGCATTTCCTATCTTTGCTTTTATGACGGTAGAAGGATATTTTCACACACATAGTTTTAAAAAGTATATGCTTCGTTTGCTGGCGTTTGCCATAATTTCTGAGATTCCATTTGACCTGATGTATGGTGGTACGTGGTTTTATCCATTTCATCAGAATGTCATATGGACATTTTTGTTGGCACTTCTAGGAATTCATTTGATGGAAACCGTGCACAAAAAACAGAACGTCTTTTTATATGTAATAACGGTTGTTCTTGTTGTTGCCGTAGGAGCCTTACTTGGAACATTAAGCATGGTAGATTACTATGGCGCTGGTATTTTGACAGTCTTTGTGTTCTATTTGTTCCGTGGAAGAAAGTGGTGGTGTCTGTTGGGACAAATCGCTGCGCTCTATTGGATTAATGTGGAAATGTTAGGCGGTCTGATGTATCCGGTACAATTAGGTGGAATGCAATTTGAAATATGTCAGCAGGGATTAGCTCTTTTTGCATTGCTGCCAATCTGGTTATATCGTGGCAGACAAGGATATCACAGCAAGCCGTTCCAGTACCTTTGTTATGCATTTTATCCTGTACATATGATGATTCTGGTACTTATATTAAATTATGTGAACCGATGATGATAGGGAGAGAGAAAAGTAAAATTCAAGGAAGACGGCACTGCCTATGATGATGAATATGGAAAACCTTGTAGAGTAATTCGCCAGATCAGTGAAAAAGACTCGGTACAGTATAGAAAAGAATAGAGAATAACCTATAACTGGAGTATAGAAAGCATATTGGAAAATACGTTCTATAAATAATGTGTGTGCTGGTGTATACGTTATTCTCTGGAAAATGTTATAACAGGGGAAGGTAAACTTTGGGTAAACAAAGATTCTTCCTATGTTATAACATGCTTTGAGAAGCAGATAGAATATTTTGACTCTTAGAGAGCTCTTAGGGAGTGTGACGGAAATTCGATTTGACGAATAAAACGGGGCAAAAATTATATGATAAAATTAGAAAAACGGGGCAAAATATTATAAATTATATTGAAAAAACGGGGCAAAAGAGATACTGTTAAAAAGGGAGGAGGGAATTTATGTATAGAAAAGACTCTATTATCATAGAAGAATGGTTGAAAAGTTCTGATAAAGCATTATTGGTAACAGGAGCCAGACAGATTGGAAAGACCTGGCTTATAAGAGAGGAAATTGCCAAAAGCGGATATCGTAAGTTTGAAGTTAATTTTATAGATCAGCCGGATCTGGTGGATTATCTCAATGTAAAAATGAGTGCGAATGAGTTTCTGGTGAAATTAAAAATGATTATGCCGGAGGATTGTAAGCCGCAGGAAACTGTCGTCTTTTTTGATGAGATACAGAAATGTCCGGAAATAGTGACAAAAATCAAATTCCTTGTAGAAGAAGGCAGTTTCAAATATGTAATGAGCGGATCCTTATTAGGAGTAGAACTTAAGGGAATAGCGTCGGTTCCAGTGGGATATTTAACTGTTTTGAGAATGTATCCTATGGATTTTGAAGAATTCATGATAGCGAATAATGTGTCAAAAACAACTTTGGAGATGTTGAAAGCGAAATTTGAAACATGTCAGCCCGTGGATGAATTCATACATCAGAAGTTATTGTCGCTGTTTTTTATCTATCTTATTGTCGGAGGCATGCCGGATGCGGTAAAAATCTATATTGCTACAAAAGATATCCGGGAAGTGGATAAGGTACAACGGGATATTGTTGCGCTATACAAAGAGGATTTCTCTCAATATGAGAGTGAAGATAAAAAACTGAAATTGATATCTATTTATGATATTATTCCGGCAGAATTGAACAAACAGAATAAAAAATTTGTATTTACCATGCTGGATAAAGAGTTAAAGTTTGACAGATATGAAAACAGCTTTTTATGGTTGAAAGACGCCGGAGTCGCGTTGCCGGTGTATAACGTGGAAGCTCCCGTTATTCCTCTCAAAGCGAGCAAGTTCAGTAATGTGTTCCGACTTTTTTCCAATGACACCGGTTTGCTTACCAGTGCATATCCGGCGGAAACTAAACTGGAATTGATCAATAAAAACAGCGAAGTAAATAACGGCGCTCACTTTGAAAATGCTGTGGTACAGCAATTAATGGCCAATGGTTTGGAACCTTATTTCTGCAAAAAGAAAAATATAGGGGAACTCGATGTTTTGGTTGAAATGGATGGAAAAGTGGTTCCCATTGAGGTGAAATCCGGGAAAGCCTACAAGGCACACAAATCTTTGGATAACTTTATGAAAATTTCGGATTATCATATTGAGAAAGCATATGTTTTATCGGTAGCAAATATGGAACAGGAGGGATCCGTGGTATATCTTCCTATCTATATGTGCTATCTTTTAAAAGAACGGAAAATTGGAAAGTTAATAGTGGATCTAGACATGGAAGGGTTATAACACTGGGAAAAGTAATAAAACGATAAAACGGGATTTGTAGGAGGTAAAGCAGCATGAAATGTCCATATTGTGGTGAAGAAATGATAAGAGGGTACCTGATAAGCTCACGAGACATTACTTTTGCAGTTGATAATGTGACAAAAGTTTTTCGTATTAAACAATCGGACGATTTGGAATTGAGTAAAGGTTCAGGCGGAATCCCTCATTGTGAAGCTTATCGTTGCAGTAGTTGCAAAAAGATTTTGATTGATTATGCGAATAGATAAATTCCAGTTTGTCTGACTCACAACAATTTAATATCAAATTAATAGAAGCACTTTAGCCAATGATATGATACCTCTAAAGTAGACAGATCAAATATAAAATCTGTTACTTTGGAGGTGTTTTTCATGTTTGGAGCAGGAAGATATATACAGATAGAAATGGAATTATCATGCATCTTGATACCGATTGTTTTTCTTTTAAATGTAATGGAGATTTTTGTTGTAGATATGAAAATAATGGAGATTGCATACATCAAATATGTCCTGGCAGTCTGTATTTTTCTAAGAGAATCAATGTTGAGAAGTCCTTTTACAGTCAGGATTTGTCAGTAATGGAAAGATGGGAGAAGAGGGACCAAGATATGTTAGTTCTCATTGCTGCTCATTGGCTCATTGCGAACATGGGACGGCAACCAATTGTAAAAATTGACATTGATTCATAGAAAAGAATGTAATATAATACACTAAAACATACCAAAATATTTTGAGAAAGGAGGGGACACATACACATGAAACGCAAAATAACATCAAAATTATATGAATGGAAAAAGATGTTAAATGGTAGAATGCCATTGTTGATTTACGGTGCGCGTCAGGTCGGAAAAACATTTGAGATGCGTGAGTTTGGAGCATTATATTACAAGAATACCATCTATGTAAACTTTGAAACAGATGAAAAAATCGGAAAATATTTTGAAACAGATATTCATGCAGATTATGTGATATCTGTTTTGGAAAAATACTATCAGGCTAAGATTGTACCTGAAGATACACTTATTATTTTTGATGAAATTCAAATGTGTGAAAGAGCATTAACTTCGTTAAAATATTTTTCGGAAGAGGCTCCGGAATATCATGTGATGGCTGCAGGAAGCCTGCTTGGTGTAGCGGTAAATCGGGAAAAATATTCTTTCCCGGTAGGCAAAGTCCAGATGCTGACTATGTACCCGATGGATTTGGAAGAGGTGTTGTGGGCAAAGGGAAAACAGATGCTTGCAGATACGATTCGGGAACATTATGAAAACAATCAGCCGCTGGATGAAATACTCCATGAGGAAGCAATGCAGGAATTTTATCATTATTGTATTGTGGGTGGAATGCCTGCAGCAGTGAAGGCAGATCTTGCAAAAGATAGTCCTATAGAGCAGACAGAAATCCGGCAGATGTTGTTAAATTCTTATATTGCGGACATGACCAAATATGCGAATCAGTCAGATACGGTACGTATTTTTGAAGCATATGATTCCCTTCCGGCACAGTTAGCAAAGGATGCCAAAAAATTTCAGTATAAGTTGATAAAATCAGGCGCACGGGCATCTCAATATGGAGATGCAATCGACTGGTTGATCCGGGCTGGAATTGTGAATAAGTGTATGAAATGTAGTCAGGGATTTTATCCGGTTGCAGCATATCAGGATGTGAGTGCATTCAAATTATACTATAGTGATATGGGTATTATGTCCGCCAGACTGGGAATGACTCTGGAAGCGCTACAGGGTAAAGAAACAGAGCATTTTCGAGGTATACTGACAGAGAACTATGTTGCAATTGCACTGAAAACGAATGGCTATGATCTTCATTATTGGGAATCAGATAATACGGCGGAAGTTGATTTCCTTATACAAAAAGATAGTCATGTAATTCCGGTAGAATGTAAAGCAGGAAACCATGTGAAAGCTAAAAGTATGATGGTTTATATGGAAAAATATACCCCGGTTTATGCAATCCGGATTTCAGCAAGAAATTTTGGAATGGTAAATGGGATAAAGTCAGTGCCATTGTATAGTGTATTTTGCGTTTGACGTTCTACCGCTGTAAAAAATAAAAACATTATGAAAAAGCAATGGATTGCGAAATTTTAAAGATAAGAAGATGGAAAAAAGATCATGTCAAAAGATGAATATTTAATTACAGATGCACCTTTGAAAGCGTTAACCGTTTTTGCAATGCCGATAATCCTCGGTAGTTTTTTTCAACAGGTATATAATATGGCGGATTCCATCATCGTCGGGCAGTTTGTCGGTTCTTCTGCACTTGCGGCGGTGGGAGCCTGCGCAGCACTTACGAATGTTTTTATTTGCGTAGCACTTGGCGCGGGTGTAGGTGCAGGCGTACTTGTGAGTCGCTATTTTGGTGCCAGAGAGTATAGCAAGATGAAAACAATTGTATCAACCTCATTGATTAGTTTTCTGGTTTTAAGCATACTTCTTGGTGTTTTTGGCTTTGGCTTTTCTCATGCAATGATGAGCTTATTGCAAACACCTGCTGATATACTAGATGATGCAGTGCTGTATTTGCGGGTCTATTTTGTGGGATTCCCATTCCTGTTTATGTACAACATTCTTTCTACCATGTTTACTTCTATCGGAGAATCAAAGATACCTCTGGGACTTCTGATATTTTCTTCTGTTCTGAACATAGTTATGGATCTTTGGATGGTGGCAGGACTTGGCTTTGGTGTTTTTGGAGCTGCGCTTGCAACACTGATTGCACAGGGAATTTCCGCAGTGATTTCGCTATTGATTTTCTTTTGCCGAATGCGTCGATATAATAGTCCGTTTCAGTGGTTTGATGGGCAGGAA
This sequence comes from uncultured Lachnospiraceae bacterium, assembly GCA_934352055.1. Taxonomy (GTDB): domain Bacteria; phylum Bacillota; class Clostridia; order Lachnospirales; family Lachnospiraceae; genus Pararoseburia. The sequence continues at coordinate 219,371 of CAKRJY010000001.1, read as the reverse complement.
TTACATCTCATGCTTCGTATTGCGGTACCGTCCGTTTTGCAGCAGTCTACGGTGTCCATTGGTATGATGATCGTGCAGGCTGTTGTCAATCCGTTCGGTACACAGGCACTTGCGGGTTATGCGGCAACGATGCGTGTAGAAAATGTTTTTTCACTGATATTTGTATCGATTGGAAATGCAGTTTCGCCATATGTTTCTCAGAATCTGGGTGCCAGGAAAGTCGGTCGTATCAGAAAAGGATATCGTGCTGCATTAGTGCTGGATCTATGTTTTGCGGTGCTGGCTTTTGTAGTCATTGAAACACTGCATACGCAAATTTCCTCACTATTTTTGGGAAAAGATGGAACCGCTTTAGCATATCAGGTGTCTGGGGATTATATGAGATGGCTTGGGTACTTCTTCATATTCATGGGGATCAAGATGGCAACCGATGGCGTTCTTCGTGGACTGGGAATTATGCGTCCATTTCTCGTTGCTAACATGGTAAATCTTGCAATCCGTTTGTCTGTTGCGCTGCTTTTTGCCCCACGTTTTGGTATTGCATTTGTCTGGCTAGCAGTACCGGCAGGCTGGCTTGCCAATTTCCTGATTTCCTATGCAGCCCTCAGAAAATCGTGGCCAAATGACGAAAAAATAAATATTAGATGATAGATATGATTGGAGGATACATATGCGTAGAAGAGAGCAAGAAGTAACGGAACAAAAAGAAATCATACACATTCTTGATACGGGAAAGGTTTTGCACCTTGGACTGGTAGACCAGGGCAAACCATACATAGTGCCTATGAACTATGGCTATGCTTTTGAAGAGGATAAGCTAGTATTTTATGTGCATGGAGCGTTGGAAGGGCGCAAACTCGATGTAATCCGAAACAATGCTGATTGCTGCGTTCAGATTGAATGTGATGTTCAGCCATTCCAAGGGAAAATGGCATGCCAATACGGATGCAGTTATTATTCTTTTGATGGATTTGGAACAGCTGCGATTGTAGATGAGCCACAGGAAAAAATGAAAGCGTTGAGCACATTGATGAAAGTACAGACAGGTAAGGATTTTGAATTCAATGAGAAATTGGTTTCGATTGTTAGTGTTATCCGTATTGAATGTGATCATTACACGGCAAAGTACAGACCATTGCCGGCAAATCCTATGGTCTAATTGAAAAAATATAATTTAGGAGTACATAAAATTGAAAAACCAATACAATAAGACAATGATAGCTTGCTTTGTAGGATATATTGTCCAGGCTATCGTTAATAATTTTACCCCGTTGCTTTTTTTGTTTTTTCAAAAAAGCTATCATGTTCCGATTTCACAGATTACATTGCTGGTGACGTTCAATTTTGGAGTACAATTACTGGTCGATCTTCTTTCGGTTCGATTTGTTGATAAAATTGGCTATCGGATCTCAATGATTATGGCACATGTGCTGGCAGCGGCGGGGCTGCTTCTTCTGACCATTTTACCGGAGATTTTACCGGTTCCATTTATAGGAATTCTGATTGCAGTCATGATTTATGCGATAGGTGGCGGACTTTTGGAAGTTTTGGTCAGTCCGGTTGTTGAGGCTTGCCCATCCGATAACAAGGAGACAGCAATGAGTCTTTTACATTCTTTTTATTGCTGGGGACATGCTGGTGTTGTACTTATATCAACGCTGTTCTTTTTTGTGGTTGGTATTGAACACTGGAGAATATTAGCCATAATTTGGGCGGTTATTCCTATTGGAAATGCTTTGGTTTTTACAAAGGTTCCGATGGCATCACTGCTTGAGGATGGAGAGACGGGATTGGGATTAAAGGCTCTGTTTCAGCTAAAGATTTTCTGGATTTTGCTCATTATGATGATATGTGCAGGAGCAAGTGAGCAGGCGGTAAGCCAATGGGCATCTGCATTTGCTGAACAAGGACTTGGAATTTCAAAGGCTGCAGGTGACTTGGCAGGACCGATGGCATTTGCCATTCTGATGGGTCTGGCAAGACTGTTTTATGGTAAGTACGGCGATCGCATTAACCTGGAACGCTTTATGATCTGCAGCACCGTCTTGTGTGTGCTATCTTATTTGGGAATTTCACTGTTCTCTGCTCCATTGTTGAATCTGATCTGTTGTGCTGTTTGCGGACTTTCGGTAGGAATCATGTGGCCGGGAACTTTCAGCAAGGCATCGGCGACGCTGCCCAAAGGGGGAACAGCCATGTTTGCGTTATTAGCATTGGGTGGAGACGTAGGCTGCGCAAGCGGACCTACACTGGTAGGAATGGTATCAGGAGCTTTGAAAGATAACTTGAAGATGGGAATTTTGGCAGGAACCATTTTCCCGATTATGTTACTAATAGGAATCGTTCTATGTAAAAAACAAAATGAGAGAATACGGTACTAGTTGGACCGTATTCTCTTTCTATTATAGACAAGATGAAGATACATGGCATCCTGTGCACCGATAGGATCATGGCGTGCGATCGCATCTGCGATTTCACGATGGGTCTCTATCGTTTCAGCCAGCAGAGCATTGTTTGTGATTTCCACGAAAAGTGGAATGGATTGATTTATGATAGGAACAATTCTTGGGACAATGATATTTTTGCTGCTCAGGGCAATGGCTGAGTGAAATTCAATATCTTTTTGTGTGTGGTCTTTATGGTTGAGTATCAATTCCTCTACCTGATCACACAAATCCTTAATTCTTTTTATGTCGCTTTCATCGGCATTAGAGGCAGCCATAGCGGCAATGGAAGGCTCTAGCAAAATGCGCACTTCGAGAAGATCATGCACAAGTTTTTCTTTATTTTCAATAAAAGTAAAACCAAGAGGGTCTTCCACCATGCCGGGTGTAGAAGCCATATAAGTGCCGGAACCCTGGCGGATTGTGACGATATTGCGCGAAGCCAGAAGCTTCATAGCCTCACGGATGGAACTTCTGCCGGCATTTAGGCGTTCTGACAGAATGGTCTCGTTGGGAAGTTTGTCCCCTGGCTGTAGATTTTCTTCTAATATAAGTGAAATAATGTCTTCCGAAATTTTTTGAGGAAGACTTTTTTCTTCTGATGAATTCATCATATGATTTACCCCGATTTCTAAAAATTAAATACTTTCTTATATGATATAAGGTTTCATTACGAATGTCAAAACGTTAATATGCACAAAAACTGAACAATAATTTATACAAAATTATAGTATTGCATTTTTCTAAAAGAGGATATATTATAAATACGTCAGATGAATTATAGAAAATAAAGCGAGATAAGTTGTAAAAAGAAAGAAAAATAAGGAAAGAGGTCAGATGTATTTTAGGAAATTGTAAAAACATCAGATGAATTAAGGAGGCAAAAATGGAAGGAACAACATTTGCTGCAGATCCGATGAGATTAATGATTGCAGCGGCAGTAGGAATTATCGTGTTACTGGTACTGATTATCAAATTTAAGCTTCATCCGGTTCTGTCCATGATGATTGCGGCGATTATCATTGGAGTTGGAGCAGGAATGCCACTTACAATGATTGCTGACACAGTAGAAAAGGGTGTCGGGAAAACATTGCAGGGGATTGCGCTTTTGGTAGGGCTTGGCTCAATGTTCGGTGGAATATTAGAGGTGAGCGGCGGTGCCCAGAAAATTGCAAAAACCATGATTGATAAGTTTGGTCAGAAAAAAGCCGGGTGGGCATTGGGACTTACGGGCCTTGTAATCGGCACAACCGTATTTTTTGAAGCAGGCGTTGTTGTACTGATCCCGTTGGCATTTAGTGTTGCAAAGCAGACGAAAAAATCGACCCTGTATTACGCCATTCCACTTTTGGCAGGCTTGGCTAGTGGCTATGCATTTGTACCCCCATCAGCAGGCTCCGTTCTTGTGGCGAATGCGCTTGGTGTAAGCCTTGGAACGATGATTATGATAGGTATTCCGACAGCATTAATTTGTATGTTGGTTTCCGGAATTATCTGGGGAAGATTTATAGGAAATAAAATTTTCGCAGAATTGCCGGCAAACGTTGGAGAGATTCAGGATGATGAAAAAGATTTACCTTCCTTTGGATTGGTACTTGGCGTGATTTTGATTCCTCTTATTTTAATTCTTTTAAGTACGTTATCGAAATATCTGCCAATTCCTCAGGGGATTCAGGATGTTTTGGGATTTTTAGGAAAGCCATTTCTGGCACTGACCATTGCTACTTTGGCGGCAATGTATTTTCTGGGAGTTCGAAGAGGCTTTTCGGGAGAACAGCTAAAAAAGATTCTGGATCACTCACTTCGACCGGTAGGAATGATTCTTCTGGTGATTGCCAGTGGTGGCGTCATTCGATGGATGCTGCAGGATTCCGGCTTGGGAAATATTATTGGTCCTGTTTTAGAAAAGAGTGGTCTGCCGCTTATTTTAATCGCCTTTCTCATTGCACTTTTTGTCAGAGCTTCTGTGGGAAGTTCCATTGTGGCAATGACGATGGCCTCAGGAATTATGGCAACCATGCCGGCTGTTATGGATGCCAGCATGCTTTACAGAGCAGCCATGTGTTGTGCAATCTGCGGTGGAGCAACGGCTTTGAGCCATGTCAATGATGCCGGTTTCTGGCTGGTCAGTGCGTTTTTGGAAATTGATGAAAAAACAACATTGAAATCATGGACAATCATGGAAACATTGATAGGAGTCACCGCACTGATTGTCAGTCTGATTGTTTCTATGTTTGCATAGGAGGCTAGGGGAAAATGGTAAAAATACCGGTATATGTAAAAGATTTATATGATGCAAAACATCTGGTTCAAGTCGCTGAAAGCTGCAAGGGCGAAGTTGATTTGTTATGTGGCAGATATGTAGTGAATGCCAAATCCATGCTGGGGGTTTTTAGCCTTCCGAACTTAGAGGATATGGAACTAAGTGTGATGGAAGATGAAGCAGAGAACATCCGGGGAAAATTAGAAACATTAAATTTAATTCGCAAATAAAAAGGAAAAGGAGAACAAAATTATGAAGTTGAAAAGTCAGGAAATGAGAAAACTTGCACCAGAGCTCGACCCACTGCGCATTGGTACAGGATGGAAAAAAGAAGATTTGGGAAAAGTCCAGGTTATGGTGGAGAGTACCTATGGAGACAGCCATCCGGGCAGCGGTCATTTAAATATTCTTGTAGAAGAAGTCAGAAAAGGCGTTGCAGAAGAAGGTGGATTTGGCGCCCGCTATCATTGTACCGATATCTGCGATGGAGAAAGTCAGGGAACGGATGGTATCAATTATAGTCTGGCAAGCCGTGAAATGATTGCAAATATGATAGAAATACATGCAAATGCGACACCATTTGATGCAGGTGTTTATCTTTCAAGCTGTGATAAAGGTGTTCCAGGCAACTTAATGGGAATGTTAAGAGTCAATATTCCTTCTGTATTTGTGCCGGGCGGAACGATGAGTGCAGGACCGGAAATGCTGACTTTGGAGCAGCTTGGAATGTATAGTGCAAAGTATGAACGTGGCGAAATTGATGAAGAAAAGCTGGATTGGGCAAAGTGTAATGCTTGTCCTAGCTGTGGCGCATGTTCTTTCATTGGAACCGCATCCACCATGCAGATTATGGCAGAGGCGCTTGGACTGGCACTTCCGGGAACAGCACTTATGCCTGCGACAAGCCCGGATCTTTTAGCATTTGCAAGAGAAGCAGGAAGACAGGCTGTTAGAATCGCACAGATGGAACACATGCGTCCATCCGATATTGTGACAATGGACAGCTTTGAAAATGCAATTCTTGTGCATGCTGCCATTTCAGGAAGTACAAATGCACTGCTCCACATTCCTGCAATTGCACATGAACTTGGAATTGAGGTTACAGGAGATACCTTTGATAGATTACATAGAAATGCACGTTATCTTCTCGATGTCCGTCCGGCAGGACGCTGGCCTGCAGAGTGCTTTTATTATGCAGGTGGTGTTCCTGCAATCATGGAGGAAATCAAGGAACATCTGCACTTGGATGTTATGACTGTTACAGGAAAGACACTTGGGGAAAACCTGGCTGCATTAAAACAGAATGGCTTCTACGAAAAATGTGAAAAGTGGCTGCAGGAGTTTAATGCACGCAATCAGGTAAGCCTTACAAAAGAAGACATTATCAGACCATATGATAAAGCAATCGGAACCGATGGAAGTATTGCGATTCTTCGAGGAAATCTGGCACCGGAAGGAGCAGTAATCAAACATACCGCATGTCCGAAGGAGATGTTTAAATCCGTTCTTCGCGCAAGACCATTTGACAGTGAAGAAGAGTGTCTGGACGCAGTGTTAAAACACAAAGTGCAAAAGGGCGATGCTGTATTTATCCGTTATGAGGGACCAAAAGGAAGTGGAATGCCGGAAATGTTCTACACTTCTGAAGCTATCAGCAGTGATAAAGAACTCGGAAAAAGTATTGCACTGATTACAGATGGACGTTTTTCCGGTGCATCTACAGGCCCTGTCATTGGCCACTGCAGTCCGGAAGCAGTTGACGGAGGTCCAATCGCATTAGTAGAAGAGGGCGATTTGATTGAAATCGACGTTATGGAGAGAAAATTAAATATCATTGGAATTGCAGGAGAACGCAAATCTATGGAAGAAATAGATGAGATCCTTGCAAAGAGACGAGAAAATTGGAAGCCGAGAGAAGCAAAGTATAAAAATGGTGTATTGCGTATGTTCAGCCAGCATGCAACAAGCCCGATGAAGGGTGCATATCTGGAGTATGATGTGTAAGCGGAATACAGATTGCAAAACGTTTTGTGTTGCATATGCCTAATAATTGATTTTGTGGAAGGAAGTAATGATTTATGTTGTCAAAAAAGGTCACAGTAAGAGAAAAATTTGAACACATGCATTTGAAAGAAAGAATTAACTATGGTTATAAAATAGTCATTGCCATGATGTTGGCATCCGGATTGCTGTCAATGATTGTCATAGGTGTTTTGTTCGCGAATATGTATAACTATGTGGAAAAGGTGAATGCAGCAGATCAGGCAGTTAAGATCTGTAGAATTGATGTGAATGCGGCAGCGAGAAATATCAGGGAAATGGCATTAAATGATGATCCGTCGTCTTATGAAGATTATGAGGCAACCGTAAAAAGGCTGCTTGGAGAAGTTGAGGATGAACTAAAAATCATAAAAAAAACAGGTGTTGTTTCCGATGAACTTTACGAGGAATATGCATCAGCACTTTCTGACTGGGGCGATAAAGGATATGATATCATAAATCAAATTGAAGCTGGCAAGGATCAAGAGGCAATCGAGGATATTCTGGGCGAATGTACGCCGGCGCTTAACAAACTGGTAGGCATTGCAATGAAAATTGACAAGCTGACAGATGAGCAGAGTATGCGTGCTGTCAAGAAAACAATTGTCTGTGCAATCGTTGGTTTTTGTGTGATTATTACATTTCTTATTGTTGCGATTATTTTGTCGCAGAAAATAGGCAAAAGAGTACTGGAAACCATTTTAGAGCCATTGCATGCGATTGAGGATGTTGCGAAGGAACTGACGGAGGGAAATTTGCATAGTACATTGGAGTACCGTTCGGAAGATGAAATCGGACGACTTGCGCATAGTATGCGAAAATCCATTCGTATTTTAGGCACATATGTAGATGATATTGATCGTGCGATGAAACTGTTTTCGGATGGAGACTTTGATGTGCGACCGGAAGTTGAATGGAAAGGCGATTTTATTGGCATCTTAAATTCCTTTATGATTTTTGAAAAGAGTATGTCCGGAACCGTGCGGGGAATCCAGAATGTTTCACAGGAAGTGTCAAGTGGTGCAGAACAGGTGGCATTAAGCTCCAATGAATTAGCAGAAGGAGCAACCAGTCAGGCTGCAGTTGTGGAAGAGTTGACAGCAACCGTTTCGACGGTTTCAGAACAGGTGGAAAATAATTCGAAAACGACAAAGGAAATCAGCAAGAGAGTTGAAAAATTAGGCGAGGATATCATTGAAAGCAATGGAAAAATGCAGGAAATGGTTTCTTCCATGAATGAAATCAATGAAGCATCACAAGAGATTGACAAGATTATTTCAACTATTAATGAAATTGCAAATCAGACAAATTTACTAGCTTTGAATGCATCTATCGAAGCAGCAAGAGCCGGCGAAGCTGGAAAAGGTTTTGCAGTAGTAGCAAATCAGGTAAATATTTTGGCAGATCAGAGTGCCCAGGCGGCACAGGAATCAGCTGCACTTATTGAAACTTCTGTGAAGGCAGTTGAAAAAGGTATGGTGGTAGCAGAAGATACCGCAAAACAACTGGAAGATGTGGCAAAAGAATCAAAAGTTATCACAAATGAAGTGATGGGCATAGCAGATACGCTTGAAACACAGACGGAAGAAATCCTGCAGATTAATGAAGGCATAGAGCAGATTAATGATGTTGTGCAGTCTAATTCTGCGACATCAGAACAATGTGCAGCAGCGAGCCAGGAAATGAGCAGCGAGGCTGATAATCTAAAAGAAATGATCAGTAGATTCAGAGTGGCAGAATTTGAAGATTAGAGAGAAGGGCTTTCTTTGAATAAGGATATATTTGATAGATTTGGTAAAAAGACATCTGAAATTTTAATGGAAATTATTGCGGCCTGCATGGATGATTATTTATATGTGCTTGATCTGCAAAAAGATACATTGGAAATTTCAGAGTCCGCTGTGGAACGCTTTGGAATTTCCTGTAAATTTATAGATCATGCAATGTGTAATGTCTTAGACGCAGTCTATAAAGATGATCGGGAAATGTTAAAGAAGCATTTGTCACAGGCGGCGGAAGGAAAAGAAAAAGTACATAATCTTCATTATAGATGGCTTGATAGAGAGGGAAAGCCGGTCTGGATCAATAGTCGCGCTGTGGTGATATATGATGATGCAGGAAAGGCAGCATATCTGATTGGCTGTCTTAATGAAACGGGAAATCGTAGAAGAGCAGATAATGTTACCGGACTTCTTGGTGAAATGGAATTATGCTCCTACTTGCACACACTGGATGAAGAATCTGCTAAAGGATATTTCATACATATAGGGATAGATGATTTTGCAGTGATTAATAGCGCAAAAGGCGTAGACTATGGAAATTATATACTCAAAAACGTCGCAGACTGCATAAAAAATTGTCTGTCAAAGCGACAACAGCTTTACTATGTCGTTGCTGATCAGTATGTAATTGTTGATTTGGACAGTCATTCCAGAGAAGATGTTCTTGCCCTTAGAAAAAGGATGTCAGATGAAATTTACAGTTTTATTGTCTCTGAGAACTATGAATCCATCTTTTCGATTTCTGCAGGTGTCATAGAGGCAAAAGCGGTTCTTGAGGATTATGAAGAAGGCCAGAAGAAACTGGAGTTTTCACTAAAACAGGCAAAAGGCATAGGAAAAAACAGGATTTATTTTTTTGATCAGGATGATTATAATGATTTCCTACGAAAAGGGAAAATCGAAAGTGCACTTCGTGATGCTATTGCAAATCAATATCAAGGGCTCGAAGTATATTATCAACCGATTGTAGATTGTAAAACGGAAAAAACGATTGGAGCAGAGGCCCTGATGAGATTTGCAATCACTTCAAACGGAAAACGAGAAGTAATTTCTCCTGTGGAGTTTATTCCGATTCTGGAGGAGACAGGGCTTATTATTCCTGCCGGAAGATTTGTTATCAATCAAGCGGCGAAAATGTGCGCAGAAATGCAGCAATATATTCCGGGTTTTAAAATGAATATCAATGTGTCTCACGTTCAGATTATGCAGGGAAATGTAGCAGAGGATGCAATCAAAGCAATAGAAAAATATGCGCTTGATCCAAAGAGCCTTTATTTAGAGATGACAGAAAGTGGTTTTACGGATATGACGCCGGCATTTTGTGAATTCAGAAGGAAATTGCACGAAAATGGCATTCCGTTTGTAATGGATGATTTTGGGACAGGGTATTCTAATTTGCATTGCATCAGCGACATGAATCCAAACTATGTGAAGTTGGACAAGGATTTTACGGCAAAGGCGATGACATGCGACAGAGATTACAGATTATTTAAAAATATTATTACCATGGTACATAGCATTGATATTCAGATATGTGTGGAAGGAATCGAAAAAATCGAATGGAGCAGAAAGATGCAGGATTTGCAAGTAGATTATTTGCAGGGCTTTCTGTTTGGCAGACCGTGTGATAAAGAACAATTTAAACAAGCTTATGAATTAACAAAATCTCGTTATGATTTCGCTGGTTAGTTTCTTAAAAATTAAAAGATATTTCGGTTAAAAATAACCAAAATATCTTTTGGGAGAGAAATTTTGAAAATAAATGATTCATTTAAGAAGATTATAATTACATCTAATACACCAAAACCTTTTTATAATAAGATGATGGTTGAAAGTGATGGCATTATACGATCTGAAGTGAAGAACTTCAGAAGATAATAAAAAGAATTGAGAGGAATTATGGCTATTACAGTAAAAATCCTATGATTAAAGGTACTTTTGATTTCCTAAAATTGGTTGTTGACAATTGGTTTAAGACTGTGTAGAGTATATAACACATAGAAAAAGTTTAACTTTTGCAGAGCGGCATTGTGAAAATGATGTTAGCTCTGTTTTTCTTTTATGATCAATATAAGTGTAAATTAGAATAAGAAATAAATAGCAACTTTAAAAATAAGCACCTTCAGACTATAATAAAGTTTGAAGGTGTTTTTATGATGAAAATAAACATTTTGAAAAAATTAATAGATAAGAAGAGAGGATTTGAACATGGAAAAGATAATAAAAGGACAAACATTTGATGCGGAACGCGCACTTTATGGAAGTGATGGCGTTGTACTTGAAAACTGTAGATTTGATGGCCCGGCAGATGGAGAAAGTGCATTGAAGGAATGCAAAAATGTAGAGGTGAAAAACAGTTTTTTCAATTTGCGCTATCCTCTGTGGCATGATGAAAATGTAAAAGTCAGTGACAGTGAAATGACGGGAAATTGCAGGGCAGCACTTTGGTATACAACCAATATATGCATTGCAGATACCAAGCTTCATGGCATCAAAGCCCTCCGTGAGTGTGCACATATAAGAATGAAAAATTGCGATGTAGACTCCACGGAGTTTGGCTGGTTTGTAAAAGATATCGCAATGAAAGATACAGCGGTTAAAAGTGAATATTTTATGATGCAATCCGAACATCTGGACTTTCGCAATGTGTCGTTGAAAGGAAAATATTCTTTCCAATACATTACAGATTCTAAATTTGAGCATTGTGATTTGGATACAAAAGATGCATTTTGGCATGCAAAGAATGTCATCATCCGTAATAGTGTCGTGAAGGGAGAGTATCTGGCATGGTATTGCGAGAATGTTACATTTGAAAATTGCACCATCATTGGAACACAGCCGCTTTGCTATTGCAAAAATTTAAAACTGATAAACTGTGAAATGATAGACACCGACCTGGCATTTGAAAAATCTGAGGTCGAGGCAACGATCTGCACGCCGATGATAAGTATCAAAAATCCAAGAAAAGGCACCATTGTAGTGCCACAGGTGGATGAAATTATTATGGATGATGATGCAGCAGAAGGGGAGATTATTGTGGAGAAAAGGAACAAGTAATAATGAATGAAGATTTAGACGTCCTATTTACACCATGGATATTAAGTAAGGTATTGTAATGGAGCATACTATGAAGTCAAAATCACCAAAGAGCTTGGAGCTATATGACATTATGATAAAGCGGGGATACCCAGAGCAGTTTTGTGATCAGATAACGAAAAACCTTAATACCGACTGGACAGCGCAGCGGATGATAGGCTATTTATCTCATTATAAAGACCTGCCATTGGAGGAAATTGCAGATGAAATGCTTGCAATACTAAGTGACCGTAACAGGATCATGCAGAAACATGCGTTGGAAGAAACCAATGCCAGATGGAATGAATTTTTGAACGAATAGAAAAATTTTAAAATAAATATTTCTGAAAAAAAGAGAAAATGTTTACGCTATAGACACAATTTTGTACAAAAAAAGAGACCTTTTGGGCAAGCACAAAACATCACAATGCCCAAATATTGACATTTTTTTAACGAAGATAAGAAACATGCAAAAACATTATGTGTAAAAAAGCATGTGAATATTCTGACAATTCGATTTTGGGCATCATAAGTGTGAAAAAGTTAGCTTGCAAGAAGAACAGTTTTGTGCTACTATCATTTCATGCGGAAACGCTGTTTTCTTTTTTTTGTTTTTGCTTGTTAAAAAAATAACAAAACGAAAGAAAAACAGCAAATAAGAAATATAAAGGAGAAAGAACATGGGAAAGAAAGTTGTATTAGCAGGTGCATGTCGTACTGCAATCGGTAAAATGGGGGGAGCACTCAGCAATACACCAGCAGCAGATCTTGGTGCTATCGTTATTAAGGAAGCATTAAATCGTGCAGGTGTTAAGCCAGAGATGGTTGACGAAGTAAAGATGGGATGTGTTATCCAGGCTGCACAGGGACAGAACGTAGCACGTCAGGCAGCAATCAAGGCTGGTCTTCCAATCGAAGTTCCTGCAATCACAATCAACGTAGTTTGTGGTTCTGGTCTTAAGTGTGTTAACGATGCAGCAACTATGATTATGGCTGGCGAAGCTGATATCGTAGTAGCAGGTGGTATGGAGAATATGTCAATGGCTCCTTACGCTATGACAAAAGCACGTTTTGGATATCGTATGAACAACGCTACAATCATTGATACAATGGTTAACGATGCTCTTACAGATGCATTCAATCATTATCATATGATGATTACAGCTGAAAATGTTTGTGATAAATATGGCATTACAAGAGAAGAACTTGATGAGTTCTCAGCAAACAGCCAGCAGAAGTGTGAAAAGGCTATCGCTGAAGGTAAGTTCGATGACGAAATCGTTCCTGTACCTGTTAAGGTTAAGAAGGAAATGGTTGACTTCGTTAGAGATGAGGGACCAAGAGCTGGAACAACAGCAGAGTCACTTTCTAAGTTACGTTGCTGCTCAGGTAAGGAAGGCGGACTTGTTACAGCAGGTAACGCTTCTGGTATCAACGATGGTGCAGCAGCAATCGTTGTTATGAGCGAAGAAAAGGCAAAAGAACTTGGTGTTACACCAATGGCTACATGGGTAGCTGGAGCACTCGGTGGTGTTGAACCAGAAATCATGGGTGTTGGTCCTGTTGCTTCTACAAGAAAGGTTCTTGCTAAGACTGGTCTTACAATTGATGATATGGATTTGATCGAAGCAAACGAAGCATTTGCAGCACAGTCTGTTGCAGTTGCTAGAGACTTGAACTTCGACATGAGCAAGGTAAACGTTAATGGTGGTGCAATTGCACTTGGTCATCCGGTTGGAGCTTCTGGATGTCGTATCCTTGTTACATTATTACATGAGATGCAGAAGAGAGATTCTAAGAGAGGTCTTGCAACACTTTGTATCGGTGGTGGCATGGGCTGCTCAACAATCGTTGAAAAATACGAATAAGATTTTAGGTATTTAATAGGTAAGGCCCAGTGCTCGCTGGGTCTTGCATAATGATAATGAATGTATATTTTATGGAGGTGCTGACATGAAGGTTGGTGTTATTGGAGCAGGAACAATGGGACAGGGCATTGCAAAGGCATTTGCTCAGGTCGATGGATATGAAGTTGCACTTTGCGATATTAAGCAGGAGTGGGCTGATAACGGCAAGGCTAAGATCGAAAAAGGCTATGCTCGTTTAGTAGAAAAAGGAAAAATGACACAGGAAGCTGTTGATGCTATCGTTGCTAAGATCACTCCTGGATTAAAGGAAGACCTTTGCAAGGACTGCGATTTGATCGTAGAGGCAGCTTTTGAAGATATGAATGTTAAGAAGACAACATTTGCAGAGCTTGACAAGATTGCTAAGCCAGAATGTATCTTCGCATCTAACACATCAAGCCTTTCTATTACAGAGATTGGTAACGGACTTACACGTCCAATGATCGGTATGCATTTCTTCAATCCAGCTGATCGTATGAAATTAATCGAAGTTATCGCAGGTGTAAATACTCCTGCTGAGACAGTAGATGCAATCAAGAAGATTTCTGAAGAAATCGGAAAGACACCTGTACAGGTAAATGAAGCAGCAGGATTCGTAGTAAACAGAATCTTGATTCCAATGATCAACGAAGCTGCTTTCATCAAGATGGAAGGTGTATCTGATATCGCTGGTATTGATACAGCAATGAAGCTTGGCGCAAATCATCCAATGGGACCTCTTGAGTTAGGTGATTTCATTGGTCTTGATATCTGCCTTGCAATTATGGATGTTCTTTATAAGGAAACAGGCGATAGCAAGTATCGTGCATGCCCACTCATCCGCAAGATGGTTCGTGGTGGCAACCTTGGTGTAAAGAGCGGCAAGGGATTCTATGTATATAACCCAGATCGTACAAAGACACCAGTAGACGCACAGTAAGAAAAGATTTCAAGCCCCGCATCGTAAGCGGGGCAATCATCGAATATTATTTATGAAAACGGAGGAACGAAGAGCATGGATTTCGGTTTAGATAAAAAACATGAAATGGCGCGTACTTTATTTAAAGAGTTTGCTGAGACAGAAGTAAAGCCTCTTGCACAGGAAGTTGATGAGACAGAGCAGTTCCCTGCTGAGACTGTTGCAAAGATGGCAAAAAGTGGATTTATGGGAATTCCTGTACCAAAGGAGTACGGCGGACAGGGATGTGATCCTTTGACATATGTTATGTGTGTGGAAGAATTGTCAAAAGTTTGTGCTACAACAGGTGTTGTTGTTTCTGCACATACATCACTTTGCATTGACCCTATTCTGACATATGGTACAGAAGAGCAGAAGCAGAAATATGTAAGACCACTTGCAACAGGTGAAAAGCTTGGTGCATTCGCTCTTACAGAACCAGGTGCTGGTACAGATGCACAGGGTGCTCAGACAAAGGCTGTTCTTGACGGTGATGAGTGGGTATTAAACGGCTCTAAGTGCTTCATTACCAATGGTAAAGTTGCTGACGTTTATATCGTTATTGCTATTACAAGTGTTACAGAAGATAAGAGAGGCAGAAAGAAGAAGAACTTCTCTGCATTTATCGTAGAAAAGGGTGCACCTGGATTCTCCTTTGGAACAAAGGAAAAGAAGATGGGTATCCGTGGTTCATCAACATATGAACTTATTTTTGAAGACTGCAGAATTCCTAAGGATGCATTACTTGGACCAGAAGGAAAGGGATTCCCAATCGCTATGCATACATTGGATGGTGGACGTATTGGTATCGCTGCACAGGCCCTTGGTATTGCAGAAGGTGCATTAGATCGCGCTGTTGCTTATACAAAAGAAAGAAAGCAGTTTGGTCGTTCTATCGCACAGCAGCAGAATACACAGTTCAAGCTTGCTGATATGGCAACACGTATCGAAGCTGCACAGCTTCTTGTTTACAAGGCTGCTATGGCAAAGGCAAACCAGAAGGTTTACTCTGTAGAAGCTGCTAAGGCTAAGCTTTTTGCTGCTGAGACAGCAATGGCTGTTACAACAGAAGTTGTTCAACTCTTTGGTGGATATGGATATATCCGTGAATATGACGTAGAGCGTATGATGAGAGATGCTAAGATCACTGAGATCTACGAAGGAACTTCAGAAGTTCAGCGTATGGTTATCTCTGGTGCATTACTGAAATAGGAATAGGAGGAAATAGATACATGAAAATCGTAGTATGTATTAAACAGGTTCCTGACACAAAGGGTGGCGTTAAGTTTAACCCAGACGGAACACTTGATAGAGCAGCAATGCTTGCTATTATGAACCCGGATGACAAAGCCGGATTAGAGGCAGCACTTCGAATCAAAGATGAAATCGGTGCAGAAGTAACCGTTCTTACCATGGGTCTTCCTAAGGCAGATGATGTACTTCGCGAGGCTATGGCAATGGGCGCTGATAACGCAGTTCTTGTTACAGATAGAGTACTTGGTGGAGCTGATACATGGGCAACATCAACAACAATTGCTGGTGCACTTAGAAATATTGATTATGATCTTATCATCACAGGTCGTCAGGCTATTGATGGAGATACTGCACAGGTTGGACCACAGATTGCAGAGCATCTTGGTATTCCAGTAATCTCTTATGCAGAGGATCTTAAAGTAGAAGGTGATTCTGTTATCGTTAAGCGTCAGTATGAAGACAGATACCATATGATTAAGGCTCAGATGCCTTGTCTGGTAACCGCTCTTTCTGAATTAAATACACCAAGATATATGACACCAGGCGGAATCTTTGACGCATATGACAAAGAAGTAACCGTATGGGGTCGCGCAGACTTAAAGGATGTTGACGATTCCGATCTCGGATTAAAGGGATCTCCAACAAAGATCGCTAAGGCATCTGATAAGGTACGTAAGGGTGCAGGTGAAAAGGTTACATTAGACCCAACTGAATCCGTATCTTACATCATGGACAAATTAAAAGAAAAACATGTAATCTAATTTGGAAGGAAAACGGTGAATAAAATGGCATTAGAAGAATATAAGGGCGTATATATCTACGCACAGCAGGTAGATAATGAAATTAGTTCCATTGCCTTCGAATTGATCGGAAAGGCAAAAGAACTTGCTGCAGATTTGGGAACAGATGTAACAGCTGTTCTTTTAGGACATAACGTAGGTAATCTTGTAGATTCTTTGGCTGAGTATGGTGCAGACAGAGTAATCGTTGTAGATGATCCAGAACTTGAAACATACAGAACAGAACCATATGCACATGCACTTGCTTCTGTAATCAATGAGTATAAGCCTGACATCATGTTAGTTGGTGCTACAGCTATCGGACGTGACTTAGGACCAACTGTTTCAGCAAGAGTTAAGACAGGTCTTACAGCAGACTGTACAGTACTTGAGATTGGTGATTTCCCACTTACTGTTCCAGAAGGAAAAGAAGATACACAAAAGCATGGTCAGTTACTTATGACAAGACCTGCATTTGGTGGAAACACAATCGCAACAATCGCTTGTCCAGATAACCGTCCTCAGATGGCAACCGTTCGTCCTGGTGTTATGCAGAAGATTACACCAGTTAAGGGCGCAAAGGCTGAAGTTATCAACTACAACCCTGGATTTACAAAGAACAACAAATATGTTGAAATTCAGGAGATTGTAAAGGCAGTTGGTACTGTTGAAAATATCATGGACGCAAAGATCTTAGTATCTGGTGGACGTGGTGTTGGTAGCGCTGAAAATTTCCAGATGTTGAAAGATTTGGCAAATGTTCTTGGCGGAATGGTATCTTGTTCACGTGCTGTTGTTGAAAACGGCTGGTTGGCACAGGATTATCAGGTAGGACAGACAGGAAAGACAGTTCGTCCTAATGTATATTTTGCAATCGGTATCTCTGGAGCAATCCAGCACGTTGCCGGTATGGAAGAATCTGACATCATTATTGCAATCAATAAAGATGCAGATGCTCCAATCTTTGATGTTGCTGACTATGGTATTGTTGGAGATCTCAAGAAGATTGTTCCAGCTTTAACAGAAGCTTTAAAGGCTGAGTTAGCATAATAATTGCTTTCCCATCATTTCTTATTTTCAAAAAGACGAGTCGGTCAGGTGACCGGCTCGTCTTTGCGTCTGCTTCTGCACCAGAGTACTCAGAAATTTATGAGGGGCACAAACTTGCACTTTCCGAGGAACACATTTGTATATTCCGGGTAAATTCAGTACAATATAGGTGTTGAAAATAATAGGGGGATAAATGAGATGGATGGTAAAATTACAGAAATTGATACAGTCGCATTGGATGAGGCGAACAAGGCTCTCGTGATCATTGATCAGACAAAATTGCCGGGAACGATAGAGATGTTATCTCTGACAACCGCAAAGGAAATCTGGGATGCCATTTATCTATTGCAAGTACGTGGTGCGCCGGCAATCGGTGTTGCAGCTGCAATCGGTATGTATGTGTTATCTTGTCGATATAACGCAAAAACATTTGATGCATTTTATGATGCATTTTGTAAAGATAAGGAATATCTTGATGCATCACGTCCAACAGCAGTCAATCTGTCATGGGCGTTAAAGCGCATGGAAGCTGTTGTAGTAGCACACAAAGAAGAAGCTTTGCCACAAATCATAGAGGCGTTGCATCAGGAGGCAATCACAATCCGCAATGAGGATATTGAAGTATGCCATAAGATTGGTGAATATGGTATGGAACTGATTTCGCCGGGCGATGGCATCCTGACACACTGTAATGCGGGAAAACTTGCTGCAGTACGTTATGGTACGGCAACTGCACCAATTTATCTGGCAGAAGAAAATGATTATCATTTGCATGTATTTTGCGATGAAACAAGACCTCTTTTACAAGGGGCACGATTGACTGCGTTTGAATTGCAGGAATCTGGTGTGGATACAACACTGATTTGTGATAATATGTCAGCAATGGTTATGAAAAACGGCTGGGTGAATGCTGTATTTGTAGGGTGTGACCGTGTCGCAGCCAACGGTGACACAGCAAATAAAATTGGTACATCTGTTGTTGCCGCTGTGGCTAAGCAGTACAATGTTCCGGTATATATTTGCGCACCGACATCTACGATTGATATGGCAACCGCCACGGGAGATGATATTGTCATTGAAGAACGTAAACCGGAAGAAATAGCAGAAATGTGGTATGAAAAGCGCATGGCACCGGAAAATGTTAAAATCTTTAATCCGGCATTTGATGTGACAGACCATGAATTAATCGCAGGCATTGTGACAGAATATGGGGTCGCACGAGCTCCGTATACAGAGTCTTTAAAAGCAATTATGGATAATAAGCAAAAACGCATATAAAAGGGAGGAAATTAGTATTATGGCAGAAGAAAAGAAAGGATGCGCCAGTGCATCTACATGTTCAAAAGAAAGCTGTGCCGGCTGCGCATCAGCAAACAAAAAAAATCCATTTGAGGTAGAAACAAACCCAAATGCACGTATTAAACATGTAATTGGTATTGTCAGTGGTAAAGGTGGCGTAGGTAAATCGTTTGTGACATCTTCACTGGCATCTATGATGGCAAAAGCAGGATATAAGGTAGGAATTTTGGATGCGGATATCACAGGTCCATCGATTCCAAAGATGTTTGGTGTACACGGTCCGGCCGTTGGTGATGATAACGGTACATTCCCAATCGAAGCAGAAGATGGAACAAAGATTATGTCTATTAATCTTCTTTTAGAGGATGAGGAACAGCCGGTAATCTGGAGAGGTCCTGTTATTGCCGGTGCAGTAAAGCAGTTCTGGACAGATGTACAGTGGGGCGATGTGGACTATTTGTTTGTTGATATGCCACCTGGAACAGGTGACGTTCCGCTTACGGTATTCCAGTCACTTCCAGTAGATGGTATTGTGATTGTGACATCTCCACAGGAATTGGTACAGATGATTGTAAAGAAAGCTTACAACATGGCAGGAATGATGGATGTTCCGGTACTTGGTGTTGTTGAAAACTACAGCTATGTAAAATGTCCAAACTGCGATGAAGAGATTCATATTTATGGCGATAGTCATATTGAGGATGTTGCAAAAGAACTCGGTATTTCTGTCCTCGGCAAGCTTCCAATGGATCAGAAATTTGCAAAGGCAGCAGATGCAGGTGAAATCTACGCAGTAGAGAATGACTATCTTACAGAGGCAAAGACAGTTCTGGAGAACTTACGTTAGGGACGTTCCTTTTGCCACAAGGAGTGATGACAGAATGACAAAAGATAAGAAGGATAATGCAAAACAGGTACGCTTTTTACGAATGGTTAGTATCGTAATTTTGGTTGCAGCGGCAGCGCTTTTTGGTGGATACATGTATCAACAACATAAAAATGACCTTGCGGAAGCAGAATATGCCAAAATGCGTGAAAAAGAAACCAAACCGAAAGAAAAGAAAGAAGAGCCTGTGGCAACCCCACTTCACGATTTTGCATCTTTGAAAGAACAGAATGAAGATGTGTATGGTTGGGTCAATGTGCCAAATACCATTGTGGATTATCCGGTTTTGCAGACAGAGGAAGATAATTATTATCTCAATCACGATATCAATCATGTACAGACGATTGCGGGAGCAATTTACAGCAATCAGTGTAACAGTGAGGACATGACGGATGGCATTACCATATTGTATGGTCACGATATGCGTGCAGATACCATGTTTGGTTCTTTGCATTTGTTTGATGAGGAGACATTTTTTCAGCAAAATGAGACAATGACATTTGAAACAGCAGATGCGCTCTATACGTATCAGATTTTTGGTGTATACAATTACAATGATAATTATATTCCGGCAATGTTTGATCTGAAATCAACAGATGGTGTGCAGCAGTTTTTGGATTCGCTGAAATCATGTGCAGAAGAAGGGCGAAGCATTACTCATGTCAGAGAAGGTGTGGAAGTAACGGCGGAGGACAAGTTACTAGTTTTGTCTACCTGCATCGGCAGTCAAAGTGATCGACGTTTTCTAGTAGTCGGGAAGCTGGTGGATACGACATCATACACGAAATAGATTACACCCGAAAGGGTATAAAATGATATGGATATATAAAAATGCACCCTATCGGGTATAAAAAGGTTGCTAATTAAAACGTAATATGATAATCTGTTTTAGTAACTGCGATAGCAAGTTATATGTGCGGGCGTGGCGGAATTGGCAGACGCGCTAGATTTAGGTTCTAGTGGGAGACCGTGCAGGTTCAAGTCCTGTTGCCCGTACTATCATACAAAATCCCAGACAGTGATGTCTGGGATTTTTTGCATGAGGCTGGAGGAAAGCACATGAATCAGAAGTTAAGAAATGAAGCAAATCAAATCATTGCAGAAGTGCTTGCATCGGTAAAACCGGATGCGGCGGTAAAACGTGCGATGCACAATATTACATTTTCAAAGCATGTGTATGTGGTAGCGATTGGAAAAGCCGCATGGCAGATGGCGGATGCAGCAGTTACTTTTTTTAAAGAACATGATATTTCTTATGAAAAAGGCGTGGTGCTTACCAAATATGGTCATGTCATGGGACCATTGCCTCGGATCACCTGTGTAGAAGCAGGTCATCCGGTGCCGGATGAAAACAGCTTTCGAGGTACAGAAGAAGTGCTTTCTATGGTGCAAAATCTGACAGAGGAGGATATGGTGCTTTTTTTAGTATCTGGCGGTGGCAGTGCCTTGTTTGAAAAACCAAAGATTTCTGGTGAGGAGCTTTCGGATATTACAGAGCAGTTGCTGGCAAGTGGCGCAGATATTGTGGAAATGAATACTATTCGCAAACGATTATCACAGGTGAAAGGCGGCAGATTTGCGCAAGCCTGCATGCCTGCGGCGGTGGAAGCAATTGTATTATCTGATATTGTGGGAGATCCACTGGATATGATTGCGTCTGGTCCTGCATATCCGGATGCATCTACCTGCAAAGACGCAGGAAATATTGCAAAAAAATACAAATTACGACTGAGTGTTGGGGCAGAGAAATGTTTGGCAGAAGAAACACCAAAAGAAATCAGCAATGTCCACACACAGATCATTGGCAGCGTACGACAGTTGTGTAAGGCGGCGTATAAAGTCTGTAATGAACTGGGCTATGAGCCGAGGATCTTAGCCGAAGATGTGACGGCGGAAGCAAGAGAGGTCGGAAAGAATCTGGCAAGACAGATCTTAGCAGAAAAAGCATCCGGCGAAAAACAAAAACTTGCCCTGATCGCCGGGGGAGAGACTGTCGTACATTTGCAGGGTAAAGGTCTGGGCGGACGCAACCAGGAACTGGCTTTTTCTGCCATGAAAGAGATTGCAGGGCAGAAAGATATAGCTATCTTTTCTGTGGGCTCTGACGGAACGGACGGACCTACAGATGCAGCAGGTGGCTATGTGGATGGAGACTCCTATGCGGCTTTAAAAAATGCTGGGCTTTCCTATGAAAAAGTCTTACAGGACAACAACGCTTATCATGGACTAGAGACTGTCAATGGACTGGTAATCACCGGGCCGACCGGTACCAATGTCAATGATTTCTGGGTAGCTCTATATCAGGGGGTGGTCTGAGATGGAAATAAAAATGCTATTAGATGGCAGATCATCCTCCGCAGTGGCGTAGAAGCAGGAAGTGCTTTGTCTTGCCAAGGCACTTCCTTTTGTTTATAGAAATTTAATAATTTCTTTCATGTATTTTCTCGGCTTTGGTATATGATAAAAATATCTATGGTTCAAAAAAGATACATTTATCTATTTTATATTAAAATCGTTGAGATGGTTTTTGCCGGAAGTTCGATGCGGATAATATCGCCCTTTAGGCGGATGGCATAGGAGGCATCGTGCTCGCTCTTATTCAAAGCGACTACCACCAGGCTTCCGTCTGGATTTTTGGCAGCCGTCACTTCCACCTTGTCATCGCACTGGGAACAACCGATACGCTTGGCTCCCGGTTTGATATAGCGTGAGAAATGTCCGATATAATCAAAGATCAGTATTTTTTTATAAGAACCATCCTGTGTTGCACATACAGAGGCACCAAAGCCCATCGGCACATGACGTGGACCACCCTGTTCATCGACGCAGAGGTTCCAATCGATCCAGCGGTTCATGCCGTGATTAAGGTCGCCGATGATGTCGTGTGCATAATCGACCGCATCCTGATAGTCTGTTTCAGCGACACTGGAGCCGCCACCCATCAGGGCTGCAAGCATATTTCCCTGTCCCGGAGCGTGCAGAGGACAACATTCGCTGGACATGAGTTTCATGTCAGGGAAGGCATCGTGTGCCAGGCTAAGTCCGTCAAAATGATCGCCGGAATACCAGTGGAAAGCAATGCCTTCTACCATTTTCTTTGTCTCGTCGTCCAAGACTTCTTTGGCAAATTCATAGACGCGTTCTTTGTTGTGATCCCAGATATAAAGACCGACTTTGCCGACCAATCCGGCATCTTCAAAAGCAGGATAGAGGTAATCGCGCAAGAATTCTTTCTGCTCAGCGGCAGTCCAGACACAGGAGTCCCAGTTGGTCGCTGCAATGGTCTCGTTTTGCAGGCTCATCATGGTAACCGGCAGTCCTTCTTCCAAATAAGCATTGACGTATTTTGCCAGATAGCGCGCCCAGTCGCCGTAATGTTCCTTCTTTAATTTACCGCCGTTGTTTCGCTGTGGCTTCTCATAGTCGACCGGTGGCATGAAATTTGCAAGGAAGGAACCACCGTAGACACTGGCATCGTTTTTTGGAGCCTCTGGTGGGGTCTTCCACTGGAAAGGTGGTGACCAAGGGCTCAAAAGGATGGAAAATGGGGTGGCAGTCATAGCCATGGCATCCTTGAGCATTGGGATCATATATTTGCGGTCGCGGTCAATGGTAAAAGTGGTAAAGTCAGGATCTGCGATAGGATCTGCCACTGCCTGATATTCCTCCAGGGAAAAATCGCAGCTGTCGATGTGCATACGAAGGAAACGATAGCCCTGTCCTTCTTTTCCAAAATAATCCTCTAAGAACTGCTTCTTGTCCGCCGGATTCATCTTAGAATACAGGTAAGCAGAAGTTTCGGTCAGAGCTCCGCCGAATCCCTCAATCTCCTGATATTCCATTTCCGGGTATAAATTGATGACACCCGATTCCAAGTGGCGCGCCTCGTCTGCCTCCGCGGTCACAGGAATGGTCTGTTCTTCTTTTAGAGCCTTGCCCTGCAGGGCAAAGGTCGTGATCTGTTTTGCTTCCATGAAAAAATCTCCTTTCCGATCAGAAAACTGTTTGTTGATCTTATCCTATGAAATATAGGAAGAAAAAACTTGCAGGATTGGCGCAAAATATTCCAATATTCTGTCAAACGCATTGAAAATATGGAAAATAATATGTAAAATCCTACTAAAGAGAGGGGACAGGCATGGACAAAGGATATTTTGAAGTCAATCAGATGGCAGACCTCTGGCGCACGCCGGTGACTGCCTTTGCCGGCAATGTCATTTACAACGGAAGGCATTGGCATGAACATATCGAGATGATCTTATGTATCTTAGGTCAGGTGCGGGTGACCATAGAAGATGAGGACTATGTCCTGGCACCGGGGGATTTTGTGACGATCAACAGCGAACAGTCGCATATAACCTGTGCCGAGGAAGAAGGCTGCCTGCAAGTGGTTTGTTCTATCCGAAAGGATGCCCTACAGGCTATGGATGATCACTGGATCTACTGTAACTCGACGCAGGAGGATAAAAGCGTCTGCCCGGAGGATAGAGAAGCAATCGGGCATATCCTCTGCGCACTGGCATCTTCCTTGGTGACGGGCAATCTGCTCTTTGAGGAAAGAGAGAGCCTGCAAAATCTGTCCTACCAGTATCAGTTGCTTGCCATTTTAGCCAAGTACAAGAAAAAGACAGATGTCAAAAAGAGCAGGCACGAGACCCTGATCAGTGGATGTGTCCGCTATATCCACGAGCACATGGCGGAGGAATTGGGGGCGGCGGTCCTGGCAGACCACTTTCATGTCAGCCAGTCGACCATCTACCGTCTCTTTTATAAGGAAATGGGCGTGCATCTGAATGAATATATCACGACCCTGCGGATCAGCGCGGCGTGCCGGATGCTACAGAACCAAAAGCAGTCGGTCACAGAGATCGCCTTTGCCTGTGGTTTTTCGGGGCTGAGCAATTTTTACCGCGTCTTTAAGCAGAAATTGGGTGTATCGCCCAAGGAATACCAGAGAGACCACCCCATCATTACAACGCCCTATCTTTTACACCAGCCGGATATTATGAAATTAAACCAATTCCAGAACTTCTGGGAGACTGGTTATGGCGTGGAGGTTTTAGAAGGGTTTTAGCGGCGCTCCATCCGGTACTTTCTTGGTGTAACCCCATAACTTTTTTTGAACTGCTCATAAAACTGCGTCGTATTATTAAAATGTAACTTGGTACAGATCTGCTGGATGGTCAGGTCTGTGCCAAGTAATAATTGGCTTGCGCATTTTAAGCGAACCTGCGTGCAATAAGATGAAATGGATTGCCCGGTGTATTTCCCGATGATGCGGTAAATATAGTCTCCGGAATAATGAAAGACATCTTCCAGTTCGCTGCGGGATGTGCAGCCATTTTTATTTTCAATGAAAGTATTTAATTCGTTAAAAAATTCTCTTTGTGCTTCTGTACCCATACTGATCGGGGTGGTGACAAAATTCTCATCATTAAAAAGATAGCAGAGCAATTCCAAGACTAACTGGCACAAGACCATGGAAGAAGTGTCCGTTTTTTCCTGCATGGCATTTCCTATAGACTCGAGACACTGATAGATCTTGTCTCGTCTGGAGTGGTTCTGGCGGGGGATAAAGTCCAAAAAAGTCTTGATGGATCGATTATCAGTTGCCATATCCTGATGAAAAAACTGCCGGATGCGTTCTAAGATGGGATGTGGGATCTGGGGAAAGATCATAGGGCAGGCTAGGATATATTGGATGATCTCATCCGAAAAATCCAAAAATACAATGCGGTGGTATTCATCAAATTCCTCTCTGTGATGGACATTTTTATTCATAAGACAACAGGCACCGGCAGTATAGACATGTCTGGTATTCTCGATATTCTGATAGATGGAGCCGTCGATCACATAGAGCAGTTCATAAAAGTTGTGACGGTGCATCTGGATATGGTTGATGAACAGATCTGCTTCGCGTCTATTTTGCGAAAAATAAATGAAAGAGTCAGGCTTGCGGTGGGATGCAACAAGAGGCGCGCTTGGATCGTCGCGCCGGTAGGTGTAATTCATGAGGGCAATGGGTAAGACCTCATTATAGTCGGTACGGAAAAACTCTTTTAAGGAATATTTATGGGAAAGAAGTTCAAACTCCTTGTCAGAGAGATCTGCAATTTCCTCAGGGGTAAGACCAAAGGCTTGAAAAAAATGCTGCATGTCATATTGATCGGATAAAAGATACATATGTGCTCTCCTTGTATAGTCGTGGATATGTTGGAAAAATCATATTTATACCCTAAATAAGATGTTTTATATCAATATCAAGAAGAATTATAATGGAGACAAGTAAAAAAGGCAAGATGCATCAACGAAGGATGCAAAGAAAGGGGAAACAAATGAGAATATTTGAATTTAAGGCTATGTCAAAGCCGGTTTTTGATACGCGTATCAAAACCGATGAGATCAAAAACAAGGAAAGGTGGATTGGATATTTCTTAGGTCCTGCTCTGGTGGCAACGGTAAATGGTGCCGTTGGAGGCAGTTATCTGAATAGTTTCTATACTGATGTATTGCACTTGAATGCCTTGGCAGCAGGAGCATTTCTGACCCTGATGCCGGTGATTTCCAAGATCATTGATGCCATCACCAATATTATTATGGGGCAGATTGTAGATAACACAAAGAGCAGACAGGGAAAAGCAAGACCTTGGATCCTGGTTTCCGGTCCGCTTATGTTCATTGCGACCATCCTGCTTTTTGCGGTGCCGCACACAACTATGGTTGTTCAGGCAATTTGGGTTGTCTTTAGTTACAATCTATTCTTTAGCATATCTTATACCATGTACAACTTGAGCAATGTCATTACCGTGCCACTTTCTACAAGGGATAACAAGAAACGTGACACCCTTGCTATGGCACAGTCTATGGGAATCAATATGGTGCCGGGGGCTATTCTGGCTGTGGTATTTCCATCCTTTATCCTGCCGTACATGGGGGTAGATCAGAACCGCTGGGTTACCGTGATGACCGTAGTTTCGCTTTTTGCTATCGTTGGAACGACGATCCAATTTTATTTCACCAAGGAGCGTGTGACGGAAGAGGTGGAGAACGACGAGCAAAAGAAAAGTCAGGGAATCTCTTTAAGAGACCAGATCAAGGGGTGCCTTTCCAGTAAATACTGGATCCTTACCATGCTCATAGTCTTGATACAATTAGTCTGTACGACAGCTGTGGGTGTCAACAGTATGCTTTATTATGCAAACTGGGTAGTAGGAACTTATAACGATGGCATTACCTTGACGCTATTAAATATCATCGGACAGGCTATGCTTGGACCTGGCATCCTCTTCATGTGGCCACTGGTAAAGAAGTTGGGTAAACAAAAAGTATTTATTGTGGGTGGCGTGATTGCGGCTCTTGGCGGTATTTTTGGTGTGCTGAATGCAACAAATTTGACGATGGCGTTGATCGCCCTTACCATCCGCTCTATCGGTATGCTTCCGTTTACCTATGTGGTACTCTCCCTGATCGCAGATGCACTCGATCATGTGGAGTGGAAATGCGGTTATCGTTGTGATGGTTTTTCATCTTCCATATATAGTATCTTTTTGACGGTGTCCGCGGGCATTGGTCTTGGAATCTTAAACTTGGGACTTTCTCTGACCGGTTATGTTGCTCCGGCGGCAGACGGCAGTTTTGTAGAACAGTCGCAGGCGGTTAAGGATTTCCTGACATTTGGCACATTTGGACTTCCGGCAATTGGAGCCATTATTTGTACCATTCTCTTCTTTTTCCTGAATCTGGAAAAGAAGTTACCGCAGATCCATGAGGAACTGGAGGCAAGACACAAGAGTGAGCAGAAGTAGAAGGAGACACGAGACATGAAACGTACGCAATTTATGGAAGGCTGGTTTTTTGAAAACCGGGATGGACGAAGAAAACAGATTAACCTGCCCCATGACGCTATGCAGGAGGCAGGGAGAGAGCCTAAGGCGGCATCCGGCAGGAGTGGTGCATTTTATAAAAGCGGATATTATACCTACACAAAGCAGGTGGATATACCGGCAGAGTGGAAAGATAAGAGACTCTATTTGGAATTTGAAGGCGTTTATCCGAATGCAAGCGTGTATTTAAACGACAGGAAAGTGGGAGGATGTCAGTACGGATATTCGACCTTTCTGGTAGAACTTACTGATTTTTGCGCCGGCGAGGAAAATGAGATACGGGTGGAAGTGGATGATACCAAGCACCCAAACAGCCGATGGTATGCGGGGGCAGGCATCTATCGACCTGTCTGGCTCATGGTTGGAGCAAAGGGGCATATTGCACCATATGGTGTTCGTATTACGACGGAGTCCTATGATCCGGCTGAGATTGCCGTGGATGTAACAGCAGATGGCGAAAAATCTGGCGAAAAAATTTTGGTGGATATTTATGATGGGGACAATCTGCTTGTGTCCGCAGAGGGCACACACAGCACACTAAAAATCCCGAATGCAAAATTATGGAACGCTGAACATCCACATTTATATCGCTGCCATGTGCAATTACTGGATGGAGAAAAACTGTTGGATGAAGTATGGGAGCCTTTCGGTATCCGCAAACTGGAATGGGATGCAAAAAAGGGATTTCTGGTAAATGGAGAGAGAACGCTATTAAAAGGTGGTTGCATCCATCACGACAATGGCATACTGGGGGCAAGGTCTTATGCGCAGGCAGAATGGAGGCGGATTGCCCGTTTGAAAGAATTTGGCTATAATGCCATCCGCTCTGCCCACAACCCGATCAGCCGTGCGACGCTTGAGGCATGCGATGCATTGGGAATGTATGTCTTGGATGAGGCATGGGATACCTGGTATCAGGCGAAGAATCCTTATGATTGTAGTGTAGGATTTTCAGAACGTTATGAGACAGACTTACAGCAGATGGTGGACAAGGATTATAATCATCCGTCCGTTATCATGTATTCTATTGGAAACGAAGTGACAGAGCCTGCCAAGAAACAGGGACTTGCCATGGAAAAGAAGTTGGTGGAGACCGTGAAAAGGCTGGATGCTACGAGACCGGTAACTGCAGGTATCAATGTGACACTGCTTCTGATGGCTAAACTTCCTTTCGATCCTATTGCAATGTTTGCAGGAGGAAATAAAAAAGACGAGGAAACCGAGGATCAGCCAAAAGAAAATAAGCCAATGAACAGTGATAAATATAACCAGATGATACAGCAGGCAGGAACCGGAATGAACCGCGTCAACCAAGGACTTTTGGGCGATATGGCATCAAAAAAAGTCATGGATACTTTGGATATCGCCGGCTACAACTATGGTGTCAACCGCTATGAAAGAGATGGCAGAAAATACCCGGAACGTCTGGTGCTTGGAACCGAAACCTACTGTCAGGAATTGGGAAAAACATGGCAGATCGTGGAGAAATATCCGCATGTAGTTGGTGATTTTATGTGGACGGCATGGGACTATCTGGGAGAAGCCGGTATCGGTGGCTATTCCTATGACCCTGAGGATTTTTCTTTTGAAAAGTCCTATCCGTGGAAACTGGCGGATGCAGGGGCAATTGATATCTTAGGCAATGATACGGCAGAGGCAGGACTTGCCAAAGTTGTCTTTACCAAGCAGATGCAACCATACATCGGAGTAACGCCTGCCAATCATGGCGGCAGGGAATTAGCCCGTGCTGTATGGCGCGGCACCAATGCCAGACCACACTGGTCTTATCAGGGATGTGATGGCGCAATGGTCACGGTAGAAATCTATTCTGCGGCAGCAGAAGTGGAAGTATTCATAAATGAGAAAAGTCTGGGAAGAAAGATCTTAGAAGATTTTCAGGCTTCGTATGAGGTGGCTTATGAGAGTGGTGTGATCCGGGCAGTGGCATATGATGTCCATGGAAATGCCGTGGGAGAGAGTCATTTGACATCAGCGACAGGACAGACCGGTCTTAAAGTCACGCAGGAAAAAGACTTCCTGACATCAGAGAAAGAGATCATGATTTCAGCCTGCGAGGAGGAGCGCATCGTATATCTGGATCTGTTACTGGTCGGAGAGAATGGAGAGATTGAATGTAATGCAGACCGTTTGCTGGAGGTATCGGTGGAAGGTGCAGAACTTCTTGCTTTTGGCAGTGCTAATCCTAAGACAGAAGACGATTATCTGACCGGAAAATATCATACATACTTCGGACGGGCGCAGGCGGTACTTGCTTTATCAAAAGAGAGTAAACAGGCTCAGATATCCATCTATGGTGAGGGCTTAGAAAAAGTCACGTATACAATCATATAAAAAAACTGTCAATAATAGAAAAAAAGTGATAATGCTGTGTGGTGCGGTTGCGATACAATAGTAAAAAATGTCAGGAGGAAACAAAATGAAACAACAAGCATTTAACCCATATTTACCTTTGTCAGTCTATATACCGGATGGAGAGCCACACGTTTTTGGCGACCGCGTTTATGTATATGGATCCCATGATAAGGAGGCAGGTCAGCGTTTTTGTATGTTAGATTATGAAGTCTGGTCTGCTCCGGTAGATGATCTTTCGGATTGGTCTTGCAAGGGCATCAGTTATGACAAGACGTTGGATCCGGATCAGGACGAAAATGGCAGGTATAAGGATATGTATGCGCCAGACGTGGTACAGGGAAATGACGGCAGATATTATCTATACTATGCACTGGCAGGAGGTGCTTTTACCGGTCCAATCCATGTGGCTGTCAGTGATGCACCGGATGGACCTTTTACTTATCATGGATGTGTGCAAAATGCAGATGGGAGTCCTTATTGGAGAAACATCACCTTTGACCCCGGCGTGATCAACGACAATGGTACGATTCGTCTGTACTATGGATGGGCACTGGCAGCCCCCCAGTTGGTGACAGGCAGCAAGGTCAAGCAGGCACTCATGCGCAAGATGATGTCTGTTGTCGAACAGAAGATGTTTGATAAGACCAAGGCACAGATCAAGGCAGAGCCGGAAGGTATTCAGGGGGCATTTACGGTGACCTTGGCGGACGACATGTTGACGGTTATGAGTGAACCGAAACGCATTGTGCCGGGGCAGGTGGACGCATTGGGGGGACCTTATGAAGGACATGCTTTTTTTGAAGCAAGTTCTATCCGAAAAATAGGCGACACATACTATTTTGTGTATTCATCTGAGGTGAATCACGAGTTATGCTATGCGACCAGTAAATATCCGGATCGAGATTTTTCTTATCGAGGTGTGATCGTGTCGAATGGAGATATCGGTTATCAGGGGCGAAAGCCGGAAGAACGGGCGGCCATGACTGGAAATAATCATGGGGGGCTGGTTTGCATTAAGGATCAATGGTACATCTTTTATCATCGGCAGACACACAAGACCTGTTTTAGTCGGCAGGGCTGTGCGGAGCCTATCCGGGTTGCAGCAGATGGTTCCATCGCCCAAGTGCCTATGACCAGTTGTGGTCTCAACGGTGGACCTTTGGTGGCAGAGGGAACATATCCGGCAGTGATTGCCTGTGTACTCTATAAGGGTAGCATGCCGCATATTGATCAGCGGCAGCAATACAGCGGTATTCCCTATATCACAAACGAGGGAGAGACCCGTTATATTGCGGATGTTGTGGATCAGACCGTGATCGGCTATCGTTATTTTAACTATGGATCTGATCAGGCGGAAATCGAAATCAGCCTTTCTACACGTGGTGGAGAAGGCAGGATTTTTGTGCGGGAAGAGGAACATGGAAAGAATTTAGGACAGATACAGGTCACTTCCGGCGAAGATTGGCATGAGAATAAGGCACACATAAAGATGCCAAAGGCTGTCGGAGGCATGTATCTGGTTTATGAGGGACAAAGTCCTCTTGATCTTCTGGAAATTTCCTTGCACAGGGGATAAGAAAAGTAGAATTTTGTAACAAACCATAAAATATTTAAAGTACGAAAATGACGCAGGGAATATACTGGAAGAAAATGAGGAGCGTGACGATATGAAGATCATTCCAAAAGTGAAAGAATATATAGGACAAGAGGGCAGTCTGACCTTGGCAGATTCTCTTGCGGTCTCTTATGGAGATTTTTCCGGTGAGACCATAGAGGCCTTTTGCCAGCGGACAAAGACCAAGATTGCAGAGAATGCCGAGCAAAGACTATCTCTGGAGCGGGTGGAAGGTCTGGCAGAGGGAGCCTATGTCTTGTCAGTCAAGGAAGATGAGATCACAGTCAAGGCATCCGATGAAGATGGGATCATCTATGGTCTGACGACCCTTTATCAGATGATGGACGGCAAGCGTCAGGTGCCTTACGGTCAGGTCACGGATGCACCTGCCTATGCTTATCGTGGTCTGCATGTGGATGTGGCACGTCACTTTTTTGATGCCGCAGCCATGAAGAAGGTGATCGAGGAAATGTCCCTGGTTAAGATCAATTATCTGCACTGGCATCTGGCGGACGACCAGGGCTGGCGTATTGCCATTGATAAGTATCCGGAACTGACCAGACAGTGCGGGGATGCCTTTTATAGCAAAGACCAGATCAAGGAGGTCGTGGATTTTGCAAAGAAACGCGGCATTACGGTGATCCCGGAGATCGATATGCCGGGACATACCAGAGCCATGACGGCAGCCTATCCTTTCCTCAGTTGTTCCGGGCAGCCGGTCAAACTGGCGACCTGTGGCGGGATCTATCCCATTATCTTATGTCCGGGAAAGGATGCGACCTTTACCTTTGTAAAGGATGTATTGGATGAGATTGTACCCCTCTTTCCGGGATCCTATATCCATATTGGCGGTGATGAGGCACCAAAGGGTGAGTGGAAAAAGTGCCCGGACTGCCAGAAACGGATAGAGGAAAAGGGACTTGCAGACGAGGTGGCTTTGCAGGGCTATTTTGCCAGGCAGATCGCAAAGTATCTGGAAGAAAACTATCAGAAAAAGGTCATCTGCTGGAATGATTCTTTGGAGGCGGTTGACTTTTTAGAGGGACAGGAGATCGTGCAGTACTGGTCCTTGGAGCACAAAAAGCAGTTGCCGGATTTTATAGAAAAGGGCGGACATTTTATCTATTCGGATATGTTTGATCTTTACTATGACTATCCGGCTGCCATGTCTCCGATGAAGCGCAGTTATACCTGTCGTCCGCTGATCGATGGTAAGGACTATGCAGGTCATCCTGCCATGATCGGCTATGAAGCCTGCACCTGGTCCGAATATATCGAGACACCGCAAGCCTTAGAGGAACGGGTATTCCCAAGACTTTATGCTATGGCAGAGCATGCCTGGGCAGGAGAAAAGGATACGACAGAGGCAGCATACGGAGACTATGAAGAACGTCTGGATTATTTCAAAAAGCATTTTGCCAAGGTATCCTGGGGCAGTGGAGATCCAAAGGGACTCAAAAAGACTGCGGAAAAGATGGGCTATGCCAAGAAGATGATGACCGGCATGTCACCGGAAGTAAAGGCTTCTACCGTGGAGGCGGCAGCCGTTTCGGAGGAATTTACCAAGACCTTTACGGAGAAGATGATGAAGAGTTAGGAGTGGCTATGTATTAGGTGAGAAAATTTGAAGAAAAAGATGCGGAGGATGTAAAGAAGGTCTGTATCGCCTTAGCAGATGATGAGTGGAAAAACAATTCCCTCTTTGTGGAGGCTTTGCAGGATGTATTCTGCCGCTACTATATAGAGAAAGAACCGGAAAACTGCTTTGTGGCAGTTGACGAGAATGATCAGGTCAAAGGTTATGTGCTGGGGGCAAAAGACTATGAGACTTATGCTTCCCGCTTTATGGAAGATATTGTGAAAAAGAGCCAAAACCCGGTCACACAGGCGATGGGACCGTCTTCCATGGAAGCGATCGCATCTTTTTCCAAGGAATATCCGGCACATCTGCACATTGATCTTTTGCCGGAATGTCAGGGTCAGGGCATCGGCAGGATGCTTTTGGATACTTTAGCAGAGCATTTCAAAAAGCAGGGGATCCCGGGTCTTCTTTTGGATGTGGCAAAGGATAATACCGGAGCCATCGCCTTTTATGAAAAGTGTGGTTTTTCACAACTGCATGTAGGCGAGCAGGAGGTTGTCATGGGACGCCTTTTGCAGTGACAGTAGAAAGCAAGCAGGCGGGCATTTGCCCGCCTGTCTTTTATCTACCTTATGCGATCGGTGTGATACCATCATCCGTGTATAGTTCGTAGTCTGCATCTTCAAATCCGATATATTGCAGCGTATCCATATCAATAGCATCGACGTATTCTGCCACATCGACGACCGGGATCTTGTGATCTTTGCGGATAAAAAGTGGTACTTCATTCAAGGCAACATCAACGTAGTGCCAGCCCTTTTCCATTGTCTCCTGATAGATCGTGCCGTCTGCAAGGAATTTGACAAAGATCATTTCTTCCGGGAGATAGACCGGCCTGCCGGTCGCATTCTGGGTGTAGACTGGTGCAATCATGATCTCATTGCCAAGCATCAACTGGTCTTCAATGCGTCTGGCTACCACATCTTTTGGATAGGTAAATGCCAGTGGCTTGAAATAAAGATCATCATTTAGGGCTGCCTTCATAAACTCGCTGTAAAGGTATGGAAGCAGGCGGTAGCGCACTCCGATGACGGCTGCAAAATCCTGCGGATCCTCAAACTGGTAAAATTCCTGCTCGCGGGTTCTGGTCGCGGAGTGGTTGCGCATGAGTGGCGTAAATACACCAAGACCAAGGAAACGGAGTACCAGATCCCGGGTCGTATTCTCGCCGAATCCACCCAGATCACATCCGCTGTAAAGGAAGCCACACATGTTAAGCCCCGGGAGCATCTTGAGGCAGAGCAGGATATGGTTCCACCAGGATTTGTTATCTCCGGTCCAGATACCGCCATAGCGGTGCATACCGATATAAGAAGAACGGGAAAAGAGCAGGATACGTCGATCCGGGACAAGTCTGGTAAAGGCTTCGGAGGCTGCTCTTGTCATATTGTAGCCAAAGAGATTGTGTACCTTGGTGTGGCAGATCTTTTTTCCGTCCATATTGTGATAGATGCGGGCATAGTCTTTTTCTATATTATGTGACATTCTGAAGATGTAAGGCAGGGCTGCCGGTGGATATTCCGATTCGCCGGAGAGGACACTTTTTGCCAATGCCTGTGTTTCTTCCATACTTTCCGGTGTATAGAAGATCGCCGGTTCGTTCATGTCATTCCAAAAGGCATCAATGCCCTGCGACAGGAGAAAATCGTATTTTTCGCCAAACCATTTTCTGGCATCCTTGTTCAAGACATCCGGGAAATGTGTCAGACCCGGCCATACGGCTGCCTCAAAATTAGAGCCGTCTTCCCTTTTACAGAAATAATCACCGACGAGGCCTTCCTCATAGGTCTCGTAGCCCTCTTCAATCTTGACACCGGCATCAATGATCGGAACCAGATGCACATGGCCATCTTTCATCTCGTCTACAAATCCCTTGAAGTCAGGAAAAGCCTCTGTATTGACTGTGAAATCCTTGTAGTGATCCATGTAATCAATATCCATATAGACCATGTCTAAAGGTACATGGGCAGCGCGGTGCTCGGAAACGACCTTGCGGAAGTCCTCCGGCTTTTCGTAGCCCCAGCGGCTTTGACCGAAACCAAAGGCAAAGCGAGGCGGGATATACGAGCGACCTATGATGCGACGGAACTGGCGTGTGATGTCATAGGCATCGCTTCCGTCGATGACGTAGAGTTTTAGGTCTGCATCGGCACAGGTGATGGACAGGGTATCCTGTCTGGTGTAGCCGATGTCAAAAGTCAGATTGGTCGGGTAGTCAACAAAAAGACCGAAACTTTGATTGATTCCGTCAACAATGATAAAGTTGTGTGCGCCGTAGAGGGAAAGTTTGTCCTCAGTGTGGACGGCCTCATCCGTGCAGTTACTGATATAGAGAAATCCGCGTTTGTTGATGCCGCGGTTGGCTTCGCCCAGACCATAGACGATATCCTCCGGCTGCATGATGTAGGTAAAGGAAAAACCATCTTGGGTAGAGATCGTGCCATAAGAAGGATTGCCCTTGCTTACAGGGATCTCTTTTATGACGGCATCCGTTTCGATCGGATCGCCGTAGATATATTTTTGGATCATAGTAAAAACCTCCTCGTATTCTTTTGCTTATATTTTAACAAATGCAAGGGAGGTTGTCTTACATAATCCTGCGCTTTTATACAATTTTTCGTGGAAAGAGGAAAGAAATATTGCTTGAAATGTGGTATTGTCATGTTATTATATGCATATAATATTGATGTAGTGAACTACATCGTATGGGCTGGTCGTAAGACCCGGGTCCATCTATCGGCGGGTAAGACTGCACGAGCATGAGATTTAGAGCCCAAAGCCTAAATCTCATCAAACACAGCATGTTCTATGGTATCGGTTGCTTCCTTGTGCGTCTGTGCCACAATGCCGAAGGAATCCTTGTATTCCTTTGGACCGATGCCAAATTCTTTCTTAAATGCTCTAAAAAAGTTCGTATAATCTTTGAAGCCATAAGTCATGGCAACTTCACGCAGAGGCTCTCCGGCAAGGATATTGTTCTTGCAGGCATAGAGTCTCTTTTTTAATAGGTACTGATGGACAGACATACCCATATTTTCCTTAAATACATGGGAAATATGATATTTGCTCACATAAAATTCACGCGAAAGTGCATTCAGGCTCAAATCTTCATCCAGATGTGTATTGATATATTCGCACAGTCTGGTAAAAAGACTGCCCTGTTCGCTTTTCGTAGCTGTCGGTTGCTCCCCAATATAAACGATGCGATTGATACTCAAAAGCAGGGACGCAATATAGCAGGAAATCATAGGCTCATGAAAAGGAACATCGCGTTGGCGTTCCTCGATAATATCAATCAGCTTGTCAAACAGAATTTGTGCATTTGCAAAATCACAGGAAAAATGATGACAGGAAATTTGATTTCCATAATTAAAGCTGTAGGTAATATCCGGATGTAACGTCTGCAGGCGTGAAAAATAATCCGGCGAAAGCCAGAGTACCATACGACGATAAGGTTTGTCGTTGTTGTGAAATTGCGGACGGTGAAAAACGCCGGGGGGAATCAGACAGATGTCACCATATTTCAGAGGATAAACATTCTTCCCAATCTGATAGGAAAGATCTCCCTCCAAAAAGAAATAAATTTCATAATAATCATGGCGATGCATGGATACGTCAGATACCTCTTTGTCTTCATAATAAAAGATCTCAAAGTCCGAGGTCTGCATTTCCTGCCGCTCGTCAAATTGTGAATGATAATGCTTTGCCATAAGATACCATCCTTATTCTATGTGTTGTTATGTATCTGATTTTACACCTCAACAACAACTTTTGCAATGTTTACAACAAGTTTTATGATTTTAATATTTGGGGAAAGATTGTACATTATAGGTACAGTGATATGAGACATAAGGGCTGCACAAAAAGCCCATAATAATTTTTTAAAATATGAGGAGGGTCTACATGAAATTATCATTCCGTTGGTATGGAGAAGACGACAAGGTAACATTGGAGCAGATCAGACAGATTCCAGGTATGGATTCTATCGTAACAGCTGTTTATGATGTTCCAGTTGGAGAAGTTTGGAGCAGAGAATCTATTGCAAAGTTGAAAAAGCAGACAGAAGATGCAGGTCTTCATTTTGAAGTAATCGAGAGTATTCCGGTTCATGAAGATATTAAATTAGGAAAGCCTTCAAGAGATCACTACATCGAGAACTACTGCGAAAACATTCGCCGTGTAGCTGAGGCTGGTGTCAAGTGTGTATGCTACAACTTTATGCCAGTATTTGACTGGACAAGAACACAGCTTGATCATCCGCTCGCTGATGGTTCAACATCACTTGTTTATTATCAAGAGCAGGTTGATGAGGTTAACCCATTAGAGTCTGACAGTGATCTTACACTTCCAGGATGGGACGCAAGCTACTCCAGAGAAGAGTTAAAGGACATCGTAGCACAGTATCAGGAATTATCAGAAGATGATTTGTGGAACAACTTACAGTATTTCCTTGAAAAAATCATTCCGGTAGCAGCAGAGTGTGACGTAAACATGGCAATTCATGAAGACGATCCTTGCTGGAGCATTTTCGGACTTCCAAGAATCATTACTTGTGAAGAGAACTTAGATCGTTTCCTTGGTCTTGTAGATGATACACACAATGGAATCACACTTTGTACAGGATCTTTGGGATGCTCAGCTAAAAATGACGTTGTAAAGATGGCTGCTAAGTATGCAAAGATGGGAAGAATCCACTTCGCACATCTTAGAAATGTACAGGTTCTTGACAATGGGTTTGAAGAAAGAGCACATCTTTCAAGCTGTGGAAGCCTTGATATGTATGCAATCGTAAAGGCTCTTCACGATAATGGATTTACCGGATATGTTCGTCCAGACCATGGAAGAATGATCTGGGGCGAGACAGGTCGCGCAGGTTATGGTCTTTATGACAGAGCACTTGGAGCAACATATATCAATGGTTTGTTCGAGGCTGTAGAAAAGGCTGATAAGAACAACTAATAGTTTTCAATTTCAATAAATTACAGGAGGAATTTACAATGATTAAATTACCACTTAACACAGATCTTTCAGGAAAGGTTGCAGTTGTAACAGGAGCAGGCGGTGTGCTTTGCGGAATGTTCGCCCAGGCACTTGCACAGGCTGGTGCTAAGGTTGCAGTCCTTGATTTAAATGAAGAAGCTGCACAGAAGGTTGCTGACGAAATCGTAGCAGAAGGCGGTGTAGCAAAGGCATATAAGACAAATGTTTTGGAAAAAGACAGCCTGATCGCAACACATGAAGCAGTTGTTGCTGATCTTGGTACATGCGATATCCTTATCAACGGCGCAGGCGGAAATAACCCACGTGCCACTACAGACAAGGAATACTTCGAGCATGGTGATATCGACGCTGATACAATTTCTTTCTTCGACTTGGATCCAAGCGGAGTAGAGTTTGTATTTAACCTAAATTTCATTGGAACATTGCTTCCAACACAGATCTTTGCCCAGGATATGGTAGACAAAGAAGGATGTAATATTTTAAATATTTCCTCAATGAATGCATTCACTCCACTCACCAAAATTCCTGCCTATTCTGGAGCAAAGGCAGCAATCAGCAACTTTACACAGTGGCTTGCTGTTCATTTCTCAAAGGCTGGCATCCGTGTAAATGCAATTGCACCGGGATTCTTCTCAACAAAGCAGAATGCAAAGTTGTTATTTAACGAAGATGGAACTCCAACCCCACGTACCGGCAAGATCCTTGCTGCTACTCCAATGGGACGTTTCGGCGAATCAGAAGAGTTGATCGGAAGCTTGTTATTCCTTTTGAACAACGAAGCTGCTGGATTTATCACAGGTGTTGTTCTTCCAGTTGACGGTGGCTTCTCTGCATACTCAGGGGTGTAAACCGAGGGCAACTTAGCGAACAGAACTTCCTTAAATGAAACGTTGTTATGTTATAAAGTAGAAAAGAGGTAATATATAATGGAAATGCAAGAATTATTAAAAAAAGTTGAAGAACTGAAAATCGTTCCAGTTGTTGTTCTTGAAGATGCAAAGGATGCAGTTCCTCTTGGACAGGCATTGATTGATGGAGGACTTCCAGTAGCTGAGGTTACATTCCGTACAGCAGCTGCAGCTGATTCTATCAAGGCAATGAGCGAAGCTTTCCCAGAAATGCTCGTTGGTGCTGGTACTGTTGTAAACGTAGAGCAGTGCAAGAAAGCAATCGAGTGTGGAGCTAAGTTTATCGTAACACCTGGATATTCAGAAGAAGTTACAACATACTGCTGTGAGAACAATATTCCAATTCTTCCAGGCGTATGTACACCTACAGAACTTATGATGGTTGTAAATCATGGACTTCCAGTTGCTAAGTTCTTCCCAGCATCACAGTTTGGGGGACTTAAGACAATCAAGGCTTTGGCAGCTCCTTTCCCACAGATGCGTTTTATGCCAACAGGTGGTGTAAGCGAAGCAAATATTTTAGAGTATCTTGCTGAGCCAAAGATCATCGCAGCTGGCGGAAGCTGGATGGTAAAGGGTGATCTTGTTAAGGCTGGTAAGTTTGACGAGATCAAGGCTATGACAAAGAGCGCTGTAGACCTTGTAAAGAACGCTTAATTCATTATATAGACTCATACAGAATCGCTCACAGATGATAGAATCCGTGGGCGATTTTTGGCTAAAACGACAAGAAGAGAGAGGACAAAACACATGAAAAAATTTATGGATAAGGATTTCCTTTTGACAACAGATACAGCAAAACATTTATTCCATGATTTTGCAGAAAAGATGCCAATCATCGATTATCACTGCCATTTGAGCCCACAGGAAATCGCTGAGGATGCTCATTTTGAAAACATTACACAGGTATGGCTTGGTGGGGATCACTATAAGTGGCGTCAGATGCGTTCCAATGGTGTGGAAGAGCGCTACATCACAGGAGATGCGACAGACCGTGAGAAATTCCAGAAATGGGCAGAAACATTGGAAATGGCAATCGGAAACCCACTTTACCACTGGTCACATCTGGAATTGCAGAGATACTTTGGTTATACCGGTGCTCTGAATGGCGATACAGCAGAAGAAGTATGGAATCTGTGTAACGAAAAGTTACAGAATGTGTCTGCAAGACAGCTGATTCTTGATTCTAATGTAGAAATGATTGGTACAACGGATGATCCGATTGACGATCTGCATTGGCATAAAGTGATTGCGGCGGATGAGAGTTTTAACGTAAAGGTGCTTCCATCCTGGAGACCAGACAAGGCTGTCAATATTGAAAAAGATGATTTTGTTTCCTATATGGAAAAATTAGGCGATGCAGCAGGCATGAAAATCACATCGTTTGCAGATGTGAAGACAGCACTTACGAAGAGAATGGAATACTTCAAAGAAGCAGGCTGTTGTGTCAGCGATCATGGCTTGGAATATGTAGCATACGCAAAGACAACCGAGGAAGAAGTAGAAGCCGTATTTGCTAAGAAGATGGCTGGAGAGACTTTGAGCCACGAAGAAATCGGCAAATACAAGATGGGCGTTTTATTACATCTTGGAAAAGAATATCATCGTTTGAACTGGGTAATGCAGCTGCATTATGGTGTAAAACGTGATAACAACCGTAAGGTGTTTGAAGCTTTAGGACCGGATGCAGGAATTGATAGTATTTCAACGAGTGCACCAATCAATGAGTTGGCAGATTTCTTAAATGCTCTGGCTTATACAGATGAATTGCCAAAGACAATTATTTACTCATTGAATCCTATCGACAATGCAGCCATTGGAACCATTATCGGCTGTTTCCAGTCAGCAGAAGCTGTAGGAAAGATCCAGCACGGTTCTGCATGGTGGTTTAACGATAACAAGACAGGCATGATGGAGCAGATGACATCGCTTGCAAACTTAGGATTGCTTGGTAACTTTATCGGTATGCTGACCGATTCAAGAAGTTTCCTGTCTTATACAAGACATGAATATTTCCGTCGTATTATGTGTGAACTGATTGGAAATTGGGTAGAAAATGGTGAATATCCAGCCGATGACAAGTCTTTACAGAAGATTGTAGAAGGCATTGCATATCGCAACGCAAAACGTTATTTCGAAATTTAGTACATCAGGGACGTTCCTTAAGATACTGGGGTCAAAACCTCGGCGCATAGGAGCGTCCCTTTTGGCATCTTTATCTTGTGATGTTTCTAACCCATACATATTTTTTGTAGTGTTTGTAAACGGCAGGAAGTTTCACAATTTCATCTAAGCTGATAATGATATAGACAAGCCAGACGGGCGCATGGAAAACGAACGCAGTAATAAAACCAAGAGGTACGGAAAAGCACCACATGGCACCCAGATTACCGATCATATCAAATTTGGCATCGCCGCCAGCACAGAAAATACCATCGAGTACGGTGGTGTTTACAGATTGCCCCATGAGGTTGAATCCAAGTACAACCATCATAAATTGCAGATACCCTCTTGCGGTGTCCGACATAGGAGCAACGTGAGATACAAATGGTGATAAGATGATTAAAATGGTTCCGGTTACTACACCGATGAGAATGGAGATACGCGTGATTCTGCCTCCGTAATTTTTCGCTTTTTCCAGTTCATTTGCGCCAAGCAAATTGCCGA
Organism: uncultured Lachnospiraceae bacterium; assembly: GCA_934352055.1. Classification (GTDB taxonomy): domain Bacteria; phylum Bacillota; class Clostridia; order Lachnospirales; family Lachnospiraceae; genus Pararoseburia. Next base: position 177,567 of record CAKRJY010000001.1, on the reverse strand, counting down.
CAAGAATACCGGCACCTGCACTGACACCACGAATCACGCATTGCACCATACTTTTTACAATGCTGGCAATGGAATTTGCAGCGACTGCATCACTGCCCATGTGCCCTAAGATGACAGAGTATAGGACAAAGGCGATGCCCCATACAAGAGCTGCACCAAGAGCTGGTGTTGTGTAGTACCAAAAATCTTTCGTTAAAACTTTACTGGTGTGTAAAATGCCGGACCAGCGGATGGCAACATTATGAGCGTGGCGTACGGCAAAATATGCCCATACAAGTTCAACCAATCGAGCGGCAACCGTTGCGTAAGCGGCACCGACAATGCCGAGGCGTGGTGCTCCAAACAGACCGAAAATCAAAATAGCATTTAAAACAATATTAAGAATGACAGCGGAAGAGCTGATTTTCGAACTCAGCGCGGCATGTCCTGTGTTTTTCAGAAGAATCAGATAAATCTGTGAAATTCCACAAAAAACATAAGAAAGTGCAACCGCACGTAAGTAGGACGCACCATTGGCAATCAGCAAAGGATCATTTGTAAAAATGCGCATAAGTCCACCCGGTATCATAAGGGCAAGCACTGTAAAAATTCCGCCGGATAAAAGGTTGGTATATAATGCAACGGGCATGACTTTTTCAATGGAAGCGGCGTCCCTTTTGCCCCAATATTGTGCAATCATGATGCCACAGCCGGCAGCAATACCGGCAACAAAGAGATTGAGAACAAATTGAACCTGCCCTGCAAGAGAAACAGCAGAAAGAGATGTCTGGTCGACAAATCCTAACATCAGGGCATCGGTTGCGCTCACAAGTGCAAGCATAAATTGCTGTATAGCGATTGGTACAACCAGATGTAACATTTGTTGCGCTAATTCATCATCTTTGGTTCTGGATAGTATCATGGTAAAACTCCTTTATATTTAGTGAAATCCTTGCCATTTTATCGGTTATTACAGGCTGGTGTCAAGGGATTTCAGAGAAAGGACAAATTACGCAAAAGAAAGAGAAGCCTTGGGAAAAAATAGAGCAAGATATGTAAAACGTATGGGATAGAAAATGAGTTGGATAAAAGCATCAGAAACGGTATAATGGAGGTGATAAAAAATCGGAAAAGAAAGAAGATAGGAGGGGGCTAATTGAAAGGATTGCTGGAAATTTGCTGTGGCAGTTTTGAAGATGTGAAAAATGCCTGGGAAAATGGTGCAGATCGTGCGGAACTTAATAGTGCATTGTATTTGGGCGGGCTGACACCATCACTCGCTCATTTGATTTGCGCAAAAGAGCAATGTGATATTCCCGTTGTGACGATGGTTCGACCAAGAGGAGGCGGGTTTTGTTATTCAAAAGAAGAATATCGGACGATGCTCTTGGATGCGCGCATACTGTTAGATCATGGAGCAGACGGAATTGCGTTTGGCTTTTTGCAAGCAGATCACACACTGGATGTTGCGCGGACGGAAGAAATGATTGCGCTTGTTCATGAAAAAGGGAAAGAAGCAGTATTTCACCGGGCATTTGATTGCGTTGCACAGCAGGAGCATGCAGTGGAAACTTTGATTTCTCTTGGAGCAGACCGGATTCTTACCAGTGGTGGTGCGCCGGATGCATGGACGGGAAGAAAGCAATTGCAATGGCTGCAAAGCCAATATGGAAAAGAAATCACATTTTTGGCAGGAAGCGGCGTGAATGCGGAAAATGTCATTGATTTGATGGAATATACGAAAGTGGAGCAGGTGCATACATCTTGTCGAAAATGGAACGTGGATGCGACAACCTCACATCAGAATGTAGATTTTTCTTATGATGCAGAAAAAAAGGACGCATATGAGATGGTAGATCCTAAAAAAGTAGAAAAAATGGTAAAAGTATTGACCTTGTAGTTTGTATATGGTTTAGAGTTCAGGTGTAAAAAGCAAAACACGGAGGAATGGAAAATGATGAACATCAAGCAAGTAGAAAAACTTACAGGGATTTCAAGCCAAAATATTAGATTTTATGAAAAGAGTGGATTGATTCATCCAAAACGTAACGAAGAAAATGGATATCGAGAATATAATGAGGAAGATGTCCGTTTGCTAAAACTGGTAAAAATGTTTCGCATGCTGGATATGCCTATCGAACAGATTAAGTTGATGTTATGTGAAACAGATGAGCCTGACAATCTTCTCGTAAAACAGGAAAAAGCATTAGAGAAAAAATTAGCAAATACAAAGTGTGCGATTGATCTCTGTGAAAATTTAAGAAAAACGCATAAAACAATTGCAGATATTAATGTTGATTCGTATCTCAACCAGATGGAAAAGGTGCCGGGCAATTATTTTGATAAGTGGATTTCGGATTATAAGGATGTGGTTCAATATGAGCACCAAAGAACCTTTACGTTTACACCAGATGATGCGATTAAAGATAGGTATGATTTTGCTAATGCACTGTATGCTTATGCGAGAGAGAGGGATAAGGAGATTACCATAACGAAAGAGGGGATGTATCCGGAATTCATTATGGATGGGGTGGAATACACTGCAGAACGAAATTACACGGCTGTTCACGGTATTCCGGTAGCGGTGGTTCGATGTACAAGAAAGGATGCGCCGGAAACAGATGCTGCGTACCAATCGGGTAGAAAGAAATGGATGCGGTTGCTGCATGTATGTTGGCCTGCAGTATTGGAAATGCTGTTATTCGTCCTTTGGGCAGGACCAGCATCGTTGAAAACGCTGTTTTCTACCATGGAAGGCGCTCTTATTCTGATCGCTATGTTGGTGTTATGTGTTGCGATGTCTATTCGCAATTATTTCTTTTATTGGAATCGCAGTGATGTGCAAGAAGAATTCACAAAAGATTAAAAGGGAGAGTAGAGTAAAATATGAAAAGAAAATTTCTGGTAACAATCTTGAGCTTAGTAATGGGATTATCAATCGTAGCTTGTGGCAAGCAGGAAACCACAGCTGGTAAAGAATCCCTCAATGATACTGTTGAATCCGTACAGGAAAAGACCACAGAAACAGAGGACGCAGAGAGTACAGAGACAGTAGAAAATACAGAAGAAGTTGAGACAATAGAAGCAACAGACATAGAAAAAGGTGAGCCATTATCAGAAAAAGACCTTGCCTTTAGTTTCTTTGGATATAATACCTACAATGAATATGTAGAGGCAGGAAATGACGGAGCTGCATATATAGTTGCAGAAAATGCAGCTATGATTCTCTCAGGAGGATTTACAGATGATGGTGGTGTATTAGAGAGTACAGTAAGAGGTATCAAGCTTGGAGATAGTATAGACAAAGTATTGGAATTATACGGGAATACAGAATATCATTCTACAGATATTAAGGCTGAATTTTCACATGATGGATTGAATGACTGTGGAGCTTACAACTACTTCTTGAAACTTGATTCAACAAAAGAGTATTTTTATGCATTTAGATTTAGAGTAGATCAGAATGATAATATAATTGCAGTTGTAATAGAGCCTATTCCAATGGAGTACTGGTCAGAAGACTAGGCTTGATGAGTGTTTGTACAAACAAAAAAGCAGGAAGCCTTGAATTATCAGGCTTCCTACTTTATTAAAGAATGCGGAAGATGGGACTTGAACCCACACGTTCGCAATGAACACAAGATCCTTAGTCTTGCTCGTCTGCCAGTTCCGACACTTCCGCATATCATCTCGCGACGACTTGATAATAATATCAAAATGTATGAAGGATGTCAACAACTTTTTGCAATTTAATTTTGTGATTTTGTACACAAACATATTTTTCTTCAAGTGGCTTGCAATTTACAAGCCACTTTGTTATGCTAGATGCACTTTCTAGGAATTCTCCGGTCAGTTCGACCAATGTTCCCATGAATGTATATGTACAATTTTATGTTTAGGCAGACAGGTCGATTTTACTATCTTGTGCTGCCGGAAAGAGAGGCATTATGAAGCAAAAGAAAACTTTGCAGGACTTAAGTCTGATTGACAACTTTTTGTTTGGTGCCATGATGACGGACCCAGACGTAGGCATTCCCTTTTCGAGGAAGTTGATTAAACTTATCTTGGGAAAAGAAATCGCGGATATTCAGATTACACCACAAAAGGTATTTTATGGGGTGGACACCGATATGCACGGCGCCAGATTGGATGTGTATATTGAGGAGACGATAAGTGCCGATGGGCAAACAGAAGAAATGGCGCAGATTATCGAGGATGATTCTTCGATTTTTGATATTGAACCTGAGAAAAATCATGATACAATATCAGTAGAAGGACTCCCTAAGCGGGTTCGGTTTTACCATGCGAAGATTGATAATGCAGCACTTCCTAGTGGAGAGGATTATCGAAAACTAAAAAAAGTATATGTGATTTTCATTACGCCATTTGATCCTTTTGGATATAACCGGATGGTTTATACAATTAAGAATTATTGCGTCGAGCAACCGGATATGGAATATGAGGATGGAGCGATGACAATTTTCTTATATACGAAGGGGAGCGTTGGGAATTACTCTGAGGATTTGCAGAAATTTCTTACATATTTTGAAGAGTCCACAGATGAAAATGCAGTGACGGAAGACTTGCGTGAATTACAGAGCATGGTATCTCAGATAAAAGATAACAGAAAGGTAGGACTGAGTTATATGAGAGCATATGAAGAAAAAGAACTACTGAAGAGAATATACCATGAAGAAGGACGCAGACAGCAGATGATTTCTGTGATCATGCACCAGATAGAACGAGGAAAAAGTACGAGTCAGATAGCAGAACTCTTTGATCTGGATGTTGCCGAAGTCCAAAGAGTTTATGATGTTGGTAAGAAATATGCACCAGATTATGATGTAGATGCCATTTATAAGGAATTGTATTCACAAGAAGTGTAGTAAGTAGAGGTCGCAGGGATTTGAGAAATCATTTCCCTGCGACCTCATTTTATGGGCAAGAATCGTTGAAAAGCATGTGGGAATAGATTATGATTAATCCGAACAAAAAAAGATAAGGGGATAAATGAAAAGATGAAACATATCATTTTAGCGTCATCATCGCCAAGAAGAAAAGAATTGTTAGAGCAGATTGGAATTTGTTTTGAAGTGCGAACCAGCGGCGCAGAAGAAGTCACACAGGCTACGGAATCGGAAGATATCGCACAGGAATTGTCAAAGATTAAGGCGCAGGCGGTATGGGATACATTAACAGATGAAGAAAAAGAAACGTCGGTGGTGCTTGGTGCAGATACCATTGTTTGTGCCAGAACATCAGAGATGAAAAATGCAAACGAAGTAAGAGAAGAAGGGCTACTGGCAGAAGGATTCTGTATTCTTGGAAAGCCAAAAGACGAGGCAGATGCCGCGCATATGTTACGTCTTTTATCCGGTCGCGTCCATCAGGTTTTTACCGGAGTGACATTGATTGCAAAAGAAGAGACAAAGACTTTTTACGAATGTACGGATGTACATGTTGCCTCCCTTTCTGACAAGGAAATTGCAGATTATGTGGCAACGAAGGAATCAATGGATAAGGCCGGCGCATATGGAATACAAGGCATTTTTGCGAAGCATATTATTGGGATTGAAGGAAGTTATAGCAATGTTATGGGGCTTCCAGTCTGTTCGGTTTATCGCGAACTGAAATCTTTTTTAGCGTAAGTAAAATAAGAGATTATGCATTTTTGAAAACAAAATAATGCATGATTTATAGGATAATTTGGCACATTTTTACATAGGATATATGATAGAATATATCTCAAAATGAAGAGTGCCGCGAAGAAGAAAAATCTGACACATTGCGGTGAGGTTTTTCTTTTTTGTTATAGAGACGAGATTCGCAGTCACAGAGCGTATCTCGTCTCTGTGTGAGAGGCATGATATAAAAGAGGACGGATAAGCAATGCAGGATTATATTACAACATACACAAAAAAACATTTTACGATTATGGAACCAAAGATGGAGGATATTGATATCAATGATATTGCACATGCGTTATCACTTATGACACGTGCAAACGGACATTTTAGTCAGTTTTATTCGGTCGGTCAACACTGTGTAGAGTGCGCGTATGAGGCATTGGAGCGCGGCTATAGTGCTGCCGTGGTTTTGGGATGCTTACTGCACGATGGGAGCGAAGCCTATATGGCAGATATTACAAGACCTCTCAAGCAACATATGCCGGAGTATTTGGAAGCAGAAGAGAAGCTGCAAAATATGATCTTTGAAAAGTTTTTGGGGCAGTGCCCATCAGAGGAAGAAATGGCACAGATCAAGTCAGTGGATGATGCCATGCTTTTTCATGAATTTAAATGTTTTATGAATGAAGAGTTAGATATTCCGGAGCATGAAATTTTGACAAGACCAGCATTTAGTACAAGGCCTTTTGAGGATGTGGAAGAGGACTTCCTTCTTATGTTTCACAAGATTAGCGCCCTGCTGTAGTACGGAACGTCCCTAAAAAAGGAAAAAGCGGATGGATGCGTAATAGAATATAAGAGAGTGTTTATTTTGGAAAGGACATGACCATGACCATAAGAGAAACCATTGAGGATATGGAGCGTGAAAACTTGAGTCCTTATGCCACTTTGAGCGAAAATTCCAAGGGGCGTGACCGGGAGGAACCGCAGTGTGATATTCGTCCGGTCTTTCAACGAGATCGTGACCGCATCCTGCATTGCAAGTCGTTCCGACGATTGAAAAATAAGACGCAGGTTTTTTTGACACCAAAAGGGGACCATTATCGTACACGTATGTCGCATACGCTTGAAGTATCCCAGAATGCCAGAACCATTGGTAAGGCACTCCGGCTGAACGAGGATTTGGTGGAGGCAATTGCACTGGGGCATGATTTGGGGCACACACCGTTTGGACATGCGGGAGAGCGCACCTTGAACAAGTTGTGTAAAGGTGGCTTTATACATAGTGAACAAAGTGTGCGTATTGTAGAACACTTGGAAAAAGATGGCGAGGGATTGAATCTGACATGGGAAGTGCGTGATGGTATACGCAACCACCAGACCAGTACTGTACCGGCGACGCCAGAAGGAAAAATTGTCCGTTTGTCGGACAAAATCGCTTATATTAATCATGATATTGATGATGCAATTCGTGGCTTGATTCTGACAGAAGATGACATACCAAAAGAATTGCGCAATACGTTAGGCCATTCATCGAGAGAGAGACTGGACAATCTGATTCATGATGTGATTATGAGCAGTCTTCACAACATTGATGTGATGGATAAAGAATGCCGTAATGATCTAGAACCGATTGCCATGTCTGCGGAGATGGAACAGGCAATGTATGACTTGCGAAAATTTATGTTTTCCAACGTATATCAAAATCCGGTTGCAAAGGCAGAGGAAATTAAGGCGCAGCGTATGTTGAGCCAGCTGTTTGAATACTATACAGAGCATATGGATCAGTTGCCGATGAAGTATGTGCGCATGATCGAGCAGGGGAACGAAGCGAAAGATCGTGTAATCTGCGATTATATTGCAGGAATGACGGATCAATATGCCGTCACCAAATTTAACGAATTCTTTATGCCTGTCTCATGGCAGGTCGATGGGTATTGACCGAAAGCAACTTAGTGAATCCGAGCGCCAGCGAAGGATGAACTTAACGAACAGAACATCCTTACGAGGTCATGCAATGTGCATGACCGAAAGCAACTTAGACACATGAAATAGAAAGAGGCGGAGAAATGCCGTATTATGACAACGATACCATCGAGGAGGTGCGTTCGCGAAACGACATCGTCGATGTGATATCACAATATGTTCATTTACAAAAAAAAGGCTCGTCCTACTTTGGACTTTGTCCTTTTCATAGTGAAAAAACAGGCTCGTTTTCTGTGACACCGTCGAAGCAGATGTATTATTGTTTTGGCTGTGGCGCTGGCGGCAATGTCTTTACGTTTCTGATGGAATATGAAAATTTTACCTTTTCGGAGGCGATGGAGGCACTTGCGGATCGTGCCGGAATTGAGCTTCCGAAGCAGGAGATGACCTCGGAGGCAAGACGCGAAGCAGATAAGCGCAACCAGTTGTTTGAAATCAACAAAGAGGCAGCAAAATATTTTTACATGCTGCTGCGCAACGAAAAAGGAAAACAGGCGTATCAGTATTTTTCCAAGAGAGAGTTGTCCCCGGAGACGATGCAAAAGTTTGGTCTTGGTTATGCGGATAAGTATAGCAACGATCTTTATCAGTATTTGCGGAAAAAAGGCTATACGGACGAAATATTAAAAGACAGTGGTCTTGTGACCATCGATGAAGCAAGAGGGGCACATGATAAATTCTGGAATCGTGCCATGTTTCCAATTATGGATGCCAACAATAAAGTGGTGGCGTTTGGCGGTCGAGTCATGGGCGAGGGAGAACCAAAGTATCTAAACTCCCCGGAAACCATGATTTTCAATAAGAGCCGTACCCTATATGGCTTGCAGCTTGCAAGACGTACAAAGAAAAACCAGTTTATTTTGTGCGAAGGATATATGGATGTTATTGCACTGCATCAGGCGGGATTTGATAATGCCATTGCATCGCTTGGAACGGCACTTACAAGTGGGCATGCGAATATGATCCGGCGTTATGGAAAAGATGTTTATTTAAGCTATGACTCTGATGGCGCGGGCGTAAAGGCGGCACTTCGTGCAATACCGATTTTAAAAGAAGCCGGTATTACCTGTAAGGTGATTAACATGAGTCCGCATAAAGACCCGGATGAATTTATCAAGGCATTGGGGGCAGAAGAATACCAACGCAGGATTGATGAAGCTGAAAACAGTTTTATGTTTACCATTCGCATCCTGGAACGCGATTACGATATGAAAGACCCGGAGAGCAAAAGTGCTTTTTATTATGAAGTGGCAAAACGGATTCTGGCTTTCCCGGAAGAACTGGAACGCAACAACTACATTGAAGCGGTTGCGTCGCGTTATCAGGTGGGATATGAAAATATGCGACAGATGGTGCACAACTTAGGCACCAAGGGAGGCATCATAAACGAGCCGGAACCGACGAAGCTAAAATCGGGTGTGCAAAAGAAAAAGACACGCGAGGATGGCATGATGCAATCACAACGGTTGCTGTTGACATGGCTGGTAGAACGACCGCAGATTTATACGGCAATTCGGGATTATGTCGAGGCTGAGGATTTTACCGAAGGCATCTATGCGACAGTGGCAAAAGAATTGTTTCAGCAATTTGCAGAGGGAAGCGAGCTGAATCCGGCGCGCATCGTAAGCCTTTTTTCTGACGAAGATAGTCAGAGGCAGGTGGCAGAGATTTTTAATACCAGCGTACAAGGCGTAAATACCGATGCAGATTGGGAAAAGGCAATAAGGGAGACGGTTGTTCGCATCAAGCAAAACAGTATGGAGCAAAGAAGACGTAATTTAGATCCTACGGATATGAATGGTCTGAAACAAATTATAGATGATAAGCGCAGGCTTCAGGAACTGGAGAAACTGCATATTTCCTTTAATTAAGGGCAAAATACATGAGAGAGGATGTAAAAATGGCGAAAAAAAGCGAAAGCACAGTAGAAACACAAGAAGTGGTAGAAGAAAGCGTAAAAGCGAAAGAAAAAAAGACAACCACAAAGAAAAGTACTGCAAAGAAGAGCAGTAAAAAAGCAGATGGCGCAGAAAATGCAAAGTCTGACGACACAAAGAAAGCAGCATTTCAAAAGAAGCTGGCTGAATTATTAGAACTTGCAAAAGACAGAAAGAACGTCTTAGAGTATCAGGAAATCAGCGATTATTTTAAGGAATTGCAGCTTTCAGCAGAACAGTTTGAAGCAATTCTTGATTTCTTAGAGAAAAACAATATTGATGTGCTGCGTCTGCAGGACAACGATGACGATATCATCTTAGAGGATGATGATGACGTAGAAGTAGAAAAAATTGATTTGTCTGTACCGGATGGTATCAGTACAGAAGATCCTGTACGTATGTACTTAAAAGAAATTGGTAAGGTTCCACTTCTTACAGCAGAAGAAGAAATTGAACTTGCAAAACGTATGGAGCTTGGCGATCAGGAGGCAAAGAAACGTCTGGCTGAGGCAAACCTTCGTCTTGTTGTTTCTATCGCAAAACGTTATGTGGGACGTGGTATGCTTTTCCTCGATTTGATCCAGGAAGGTAACTTAGGTCTGATTAAAGCAGTAGAAAAATTCGATTATCGTAAGGGATACAAGTTCTCTACGTATGCGACATGGTGGATTCGTCAGGCAATTACAAGAGCCATTGCCGATCAGGCGAGAACTATCCGTATTCCTGTGCACATGGTAGAAACCATCAACAAACTGATTCGTGTTTCACGTCAGTTGCTGCAGGAGTTAGGACGTGAACCTACCCCGGAAGAAATCGCAGCAGAGATGGACATGCCAGTAGAGCGTGTGCGTGAAATCTTAAAGATTTCGCAGGAGCCGGTATCTTTGGAGACACCAATTGGTGAAGAGGAAGATTCTCATTTGGGAGACTTTATTCAGGATGATAATGTTCCAGTACCAGCGGATGCAGCAACTTTTACACTGTTAAAAGAACAGTTAGAGGAAGTGCTTGGAACTTTGACAGAACGTGAGCAGAAAGTATTGATCTTACGTTTTGGTCTGGAAGACGGCAGAGCAAGAACTTTGGAAGAAGTTGGTAAGGAATTTAACGTTACACGTGAACGTATTCGTCAGATTGAAGCCAAAGCATTAAGAAAGCTTCGTCATCCAAGCCGCAGCCGTAAGTTAAAGGATTACTTAGAGTAATGGCGGTGCACTTATCAAAGCGCATGGAGGCACTGGCGCGTATGGTCACGCCGGGAAACCGCCTTTGCGATGTGGGATGCGACCATGGCTTTTTGCCGATTTATCTGGTACAGCAAAAGCTGATTCCTTCTGCGATAGCTATGGATATTGGAGAAGGGCCGCTTTTGGCAGCGAAAACGCATATTGCTGAGGCAGGTCTGGAGACGGTAATTGCCACAAGACGCTCGGACGGATTGGCACAGATGAAGGAAGACGAGACAGACACGATACTGATTGCCGGCATGGGCGGTGGTATTGTGATACATATTTTGACAGAAGGACGCAGCGCTGCAAGAAAAGCAAAAGAACTGATTTTGCAGCCACAGTCGGAGCTGGAAGAGGTGCGTCGTTTTCTTTTTTCTGAGAATTATGAACTTTTGCAGGAAGATATGATTCTAGAGGATGGTAAATATTATCCGATGATGAAGGTGCGCTATGCACCGGAGAAATTTGTGCAGCGACCTAAGCCGGCCGATGATGATTTTTTGTTTGGACCGATGCTTTTGCAGGGGCATCATGCCGTGTTGCATTCTTATTTGCTGCGGGAGCAAAGAATCCAAAAAGACGTTTTGAAGCAGTTGGCAGCACAGAAACAGACACCGGCAATTATGCAGAGAACAAAAGAAGTAGAAGCATATTTGCAGCTGGTGGAACAAAGTTTGTGGTAACAGAAATAGAGGTGATCTGGCAATGCAATTAAAAGATCTGATCAAAAAGCTAGAGAATCAGATTCCAAGAAGTGAAGCCTTGGATTGGGATAATGTCGGACTGCTTGTGGGAGATAGGGAGCAGCAGATACATAAAGTATATTTGGCATTGGATTTGACCGATGCAGTATTAGAACATGCCATTGCAGCAGGTGCGGATTTGATTTTGACGCATCACCCACTTATTTTTGGTGGTATTAAGCATGTGTCTACCGACGATTTTATTGGCAGACGTATCATTGGACTTGTGCAAAATCATATTTCCTATTATGCGATGCATACAAATTTTGACGTGTGTGTGATGGGAAATCTGGCGGCAAGCTATCTGGGACTTACCGATGTAGAAGTGCTGGATGTGACAAGTGAGAATGAAGGTGTACGCGGAATAGGCTGTGTGGGAGAACTGACGCAGGAAATGTGTGTACAGGATATGGCTGTGATGGTGCGGGATCGTTTTGGATTGTCGCATGTCAAAGTTTTTGGAAATCCGGATACCAAAGTAAAACGCGTGGCGTTATGTCCGGGGTCCGGAAAAAGCGAGATTGCCCTGGCAAAGCAAAAACGTGCAGATGTTTATATTACAGGTGATATTGATCATCACGCCGGCATTGATGCTGTGGCAGAAGATCTGGTCATTATTGATGCGGGACATTATGGCGTGGAACACATATATATGGATTATATGAAAGAGTGGTTGCAGGAACAGACACCAGACCTTGCGGTCATGGCAGAGCCCTTTGCAGAACCCTTTTGGATTGTTTAGAGGTGATGAATATGCAGATTCGTGTGACAGTACAGAAAAAAGAGTGTGTGTATGAACAAGGTGTGACATTTTTAACCATTGCGAAGGAATGGCAGAAAGAATATGAGGATACCATTATCCTTGCATTGTTCGACCATAAATTAATGGAGCTTGGAAGAGAAGTGCCTGGCGATGGTGAAATTACATTTTTGACAACGCAGGATAAAAATGGCAGACGTGCGTACCGCAGGAGTGTTGTTTTCTTGATGCAGCGAGCGTTACAGAACCTTTGCCCGGAAGCACTGCTGCGGGTAGAACATTCTCTTGGCGCAGGTTATTATTGCCGGATTGTAGGAAAGGATGCCATAGATGAGGCGTGGTTAAAAAATCTGCAGGAGCAGATGCAGACACTCGTGGCACAGGATTTGCCAATCTGTAAAAAGACGATTCGCACAGAGGATGCCCGCGTATTATTTGCAGAAAGAGGTATGCAGGATAAGGAACGCTTGATGCATTATCGTTCCAGCTCCAATTGTAATATTTATGAATTGGATGGCTGCATCGATTATTTTTATGGATATATGGCGCCAAGCACAGGTATGTTGTCGTACTTTGCCCTATATCCGTATGAACAGGGATTTATTTTACAATTCCCACAAAAAACATCGACAGAAGTGGCTCCGTTTGAACCAGCCACCAAGCTATTCCATATTTTACAGGCTTCCGAACAGTGGGGCGCAGATATGGGAATTCCGTCAGTGGGCGCATTGAACGATGCTATTTGTGCGGGGAAAACGCGGGAGATTATTCTTTCGCAAGAGGCATATATGGAACGTCGTGTCGGCGCACTTGCCGAGAAGATTGTCGCAGATCCGAATAAAAAGTTTGTCATGATTGCAGGACCTTCGTCTTCCGGTAAGACAACATTTTCTCATCGTTTGTCTGCACAGTTGCGTGCACTTGGTGTGACACCGCATCCAATTCCGTTGGATGACTACTATCTCGATCGTGACCAGATTCCGCTGGATGAATTTGGTCAAAAAGATTTTGAATGTATCGAAGGCCTGGATATCAAGCAATTTAATGAAGATATGGTACGCCTACTGAATAAAGAACGTGTGCTGCTGCCAAGTTTTAATTTCAAAACAGGTAAGCGTGAGTACAAAGATCACTATATGCAGTTGGGTGAACGCGATATTTTAGTGATTGAGGGGATTCATGGGTTAAATGAACGCATGTCAGAATCCTTGCCAAAAGAAAGTAAATTCAAAATCTATATCAGCGCATTGACACAGCTTAATATCGATGAACACAATCCACTTTCTACGACAGATGGCAGATTGATTCGCCGTATTGTACGTGATGCAAGAACAAGAGGTACAAGCGCGCAGGAGACGATTGCAATGTGGGATTCTGTCAGAAGAGGAGAGGAAAAGAATATTTTCCCATTCCAGGAGCAGGCGGATGAGATGTTTAACTCAGCCCTCATTTATGAAATGTCTGTACTAAAGATTTATGCTATGCCGCAGCTGTTAGCCATTGATGAAAATTGCCCGGAGTATGCAGAGGCAAAACGATTGATCAAATTATTGGATTATTTTCTTGGCATGCCGGCGGATGATGTTTGTAATAATTCGCTTGTGCGAGAATTTATCGGAGGAAGTTGTTTTAACGTTTAAAATAAGATATACTGTTTTCGAAAAAGAAGTAAGATAAGTAATCGCGGCTGCAATTGCCGAAAGGCAGCAGACGAGGAAAGTCCGGGCTTCACAGGGCAGGATGCCGGATAACGTCCGGTGGAGGTGACTCCAAGGAAAGTGCAACAGAAATAAACCGCTGAGGGCGCAAGCTTTCAGTAAGGGTGGAAAGGTGGTGTAAGAGACCACCGCTTTGCTGGTAACAGCAAGGGTCCCTGTAAACCCCATCCGAAGCAAGACCGAATGGAAACGTATGTGGCCCGCTAGTTTCAGGTTGGTCGCTTGAGGCGATTGGCGACAGTCGTCCTAGATAGATGATTACTCTCGACATAACCCGGCTCATAGTCTTGCTTCTTTTTCAAAAAATAGAGATGGATTTTTGACGAAATTATAAACAGGACAAATGATTTGTAAACAGATTCTAAAATCTTTATTAAATCATTTGTCCTTTTATTGACTTTGTTTTGCAAAATGATAGAGTTGATTTGAAAGAAACAATAGCGTGCGCGTACGAAAAGAAGTGACGTGCAGACGGAGGAACTATGAGAGGAAAATTGGCTCGTTTTATGGTGGGGAGAAATGGCGCAGATGCGCTTTCAAAATTCTTTTTATATGTGGCACTGGTGCTGGTTGTGATTACGATGTTTTCACACAATGCGATTTTATATCTGCTGGGGATTGCAGCACTGATTTATAGTTATTTTCGCATGATGTCCCGCAATGTGTCAAAACGCTACTACGAAAATCAGCAGTATTTGCGTATGACAGACAAGATTCGGGATAAGTTTCGCGGAGCATCTGCTAAGGCAAAATATCAAAAAAGCAAAGCTGTTTACGAAAGAGAGCAGAAAAAGATTTATAAGATATATTATTGTCCGTCCTGTAAGCAGAAAATCCGTGTACCAAAGGGCAAGGGTAAGATTGTGATTACCTGTCCGAAATGCAAAATGGAATTTATCAAGCGTACCTAGTGAGGGTGTGATATGTTTGGCTATATTAATGTAAATCGTAAAGAACTAAAAGAAGCGGACGAAAAGACGTATCAGGCATACTATTGTGGCTTGTGCCGCCAATTAAAGAATGAGGCGGGAATCAAGGGGCAAATGCTTTTGAATTATGATATGACATTTTTATTGATTCTTTTGACCGGTTTGTATGAACTGGAGCATGAAGAAATATCTTACCGCTGTGCCGTGCATCCGGCATCAAAAAAGACAGCATACATCAATGAGGCTACAGAGTATGCAGCAGCTATGGATATCGTTTTGAGTTATCATAGTTTACAGGATGACTATGAGGATGATGGCAGTCACATAAAACAGGCGATAGCAAAAGCTTTGCAAAAAG
This sequence comes from uncultured Lachnospiraceae bacterium, assembly GCA_934352055.1. GTDB lineage: Bacteria > Bacillota > Clostridia > Lachnospirales > Lachnospiraceae > Pararoseburia. The sequence continues at coordinate 162,301 of CAKRJY010000001.1, read as the reverse complement.
ATTATAATCGAATCAGCATCCGTTACCCAAGACAGGTACAGGCGGTCGAAGACTATATGAAAAAGCTTGCGGAGGCAGAAAAGCGCAAGGAGTCCAATATAGATATTGTGGCAGGCTATACGGGTGAAATGCTGGGACAATTGTTCCAGTGGAAGCAGGATGAATGGGCAAAAGATTTAGATAGTATGGGCTTTTATATGGGCAAATTCATCTATCTGCTGGATGCCTACGAGGATTTGAAAAAGGATCAAAAAAAGGGCAGCTACAATCCATTTGCATACGTGTCCATGGAATCAAAAGAAGAATACGAGACTTTTTGCCGATCAACACTTACCTGTTTGATGGCGGAGTGCGCAAAGTCTTTTGAACGTATGCCGATTCTGGAGCATGCAGAGATTTTACGTAATATTTTATATTCCGGTGTTTGGACCAAATATGAATACCTGAAGTTAAAAGAAAAAAAGACGAAACCATAGAGTTGGAGGAACAAGTTTATGTCAGATCCATATAGGGTGTTGGGCGTATCGCGAGATGCATCTGAGGATGAGATCAAGAAAGCATATAGAACATTGAGCCGGAAATATCATCCGGATGCAAATGTCAACAATCCGCACAAGGATCAGGCGGAAGAGAAGTTTAAGGAAGTGCAGCAGGCGTATGATCAGATTATGAGAGAGCGCCAGCAGGGCGCAAGCTTTGGCAGTTATCAGTATGGATATGGTGGCTTTGGAGGGCAGACATCACAAGGGACTTATCAGCAGTCGCAGGAATCCAATGAGATGCGTGCAGCAGCCAATTATATTAACAGCCGTCATTTTACGGAAGCTATGCATGTGCTAAATAGTATGCCGGAGACGGCACGAAACGGACGCTGGTATTATTATGCGGCAATCGCCAGCGAAGGATTGGGGCATGTTGTGGATGCCAAGGAATTTGCACGACGTGCGGTGGCATTAGAGCCGGGCAACTTCCAGTATCGTCAGTACCAGCAGCATCTGGAATTTGGAAGTGACTGGTATGAGACGCGAGGTTCTGCTTATGAGAGACCATATGCAGGTGTGACGAGATGGTGCTTCAATATGTTTCTGCTGAATTTATTCTGCAATATGTGCTGCTTCGGACCCCGATGCATATAGCAAGAAGTTACAGGGGCCCTCCTTTTGTAGGGGCGTCTTTTTTGTACTTTGATAGTAGGGCTTGCGCGACGGCAGACAGTATTATGAAAAAATGTCATAAGATTCTGTGTCTCTAAGAAAGAGGCATGAATTATCTGATAAAAACTGTCTTTTCAAAGTTAGACAACCGCCTTGGATGATGTTCGCTCCGGGCAGATATGAATGCTTTGCGTATTAGAGGTTCATAGGACTTGTTATACAAATGGCAACGCGGGCACATGGACGTGCCCGCGAGGCGCAACCGCACATGGATGTTCGTTTGCGCCGGTTGCCAAGTAGTTTGTTTTTTGTTGCACAAGTCCTTTGAACCTCTTATGCGTGAAGCCCTGAATATCTGCCCAGAGCGGACACATCCTGGCGGCAGTCTAAGCTGTGCCAAGACAGTTTAATAAATCCATGCCTCTTTCGAGAGACACGACGAATCTGATTCCAATCTTTTTTCATAACACTGTCTGCCGTCGCGCAAGCGCTTAACATAAAATTCCAACAAAAAAGACGCCCCCTACAAAAGGAGCGCCCCTGTGACGATTACTTTCCGCTGTGTTTCTCTTCGCAGTACTTGCAGCGATAAACTTCATTTTCTTCATCCGTCAGAATAAAGATCTGGTCGAGTTCCTGCTCAATGGATGTGATACATCTTGGATTCTTGCAGGAGATGACATTCTTAATCTCACGTGGAAGTGTCAACTCTTTCTTGTCGACGATTTTATCGCCCTGAATGACATTGACAGTAATGTTATGATCGATATAACCTAGAATATCGAGATCTAATGCATCAATCGGACATTCTACTTTGATGATATCCTTCTTTCCCATCTTATTACTCTTTGCATTCATAATAATGGCAACTGTGCAGTCAAATTGGTCTAAATGCAAATCATGATAAATTTTCATGCTCATGCCTGCCTGAATGTGATCGAGTACGAAACCTTCGTGAATACCACTGATATTTAACATGATCCCACCTCCAATAATGTATAAATGAGTGCCATACGGATATAGACACCAAGTTGTGCCTGCTTGAAGTAAGAGGCTCTTGGATCGTCATCAACTTCTACAGAAATCTCGTTTACACGAGGAAGTGGATGCAACACAATCATATCTTCTTTGGCAAGTGCCATTTTTTCAGCATTTAAAATGTAGAAATCCTTCATACGCAGATAGTCTTCTTCGTTGAAGAAACGTTCTCTCTGTACACGGGTCATATAGAGAATATCAAGCTCCGGCATCGCATCCTCTAATTTTTCCATTTCTACATAAGGAATATGATTCTTGTCCAAAACATCTTCCCGGATGTAGCTTGGTACACGGAGTTCTTCCGGCGAAATCAATACGAACTTGATGTTAGAGTAACGAACCAAGGCGTTGATTAATGAGTGAACGGTACGACCAAATTTTAAATCTCCACAGAGTCCGATTGTCAGATTATCAAGAGATCCATGTAAAGAACGGATTGTGTATAAATCGGTTAATGTCTGTGTGGGATGTTGATGACCACCATCTCCGGCGTTAATCACTGGAATGCTGGAATGGGAAGATGCAACAAGAGGAGCTCCTTCCTTTGGATGACGCATAGCACAAATGTCTGCGTAACTAGAAATAATACGAATGGTATCGGAAACACTTTCCCCTTTGGATGCGGAAGAGGAATCAGCACTGGCAAAACCAAGAGTAGAACCTCCAAGGTTTAACATTGCTGCTTCAAAACTTAAACGAGTACGAGTACTTGGCTCGTAAAAACATGTGGCTAATTTTTTGCCATGGCAGGATTCCGCATATTTATCGGGATGCTGTCTCATGTCATCAGCCAGATCCATTAGTTGCTCAATTTCCTCTGTAGAAAAGTCCAGAGGGTTCATAAGATGACGCATAACAAACCTCCGTTTTTTTGGTATTTTTTCTATCATATAATAGCGATGTGCAAATTTCAATCATTAAGTGATATTCAGAAAATTCAGACGATATTCGTCTTGTGAAAAAGTTCTTTCTATACCAAAAAAGGTGGGATTTTTGGGCTGTTTTTGTTATACTAAAAGTTATGGAAATTGAGCATGTAACGGAAAGGAATTCGATATGAAAAATGTAAAAGATTTACTGGAAAAGCTGGATTATGAAGTCCTGCAGGGAAATGTGGAACAGGAAATCACAGAGCTTGTTTATGATTCTCGAAAAGTAAAAGAAAATTCTATGTTTGTATGCGTCAAAGGCGCAACCGTAGATGGTCATACATTTGTAAAGGATGTTGTAGAAAAAGGAGCGACCGTATTGGTGGTTTCTGATGCAGTAGAAGTGCCGGAACAGATAACCGTAATCAAGGTTGCAGACACCAGAGTTGCACTGGCATATTTAGCAGCAGCATATTTTGATTATCCTGCCGATACGTTAAAAGTCATTGGTATTACCGGAACAAAAGGAAAGACAACAACGACTTACATGGTAAAATCCATCATGGAAAATGCAGGATTTAAGGTAGGATTGATTGGAACGATTGAAGCAATTATCGGAGATGAAAGAATACCTGCAAATAATACAACACCGGAATCTTATGTGGTGCAGGAGTATTTCCGTAAGATGCTTGACGCCGGCTGTGATTATGCTGTGATGGAAGTGTCATCCCAGGGCTTGATGATGCATCGTGTGGACGGCTTTACCTTTGATGTCGGTATTTTTACAAACATTGAACCGGATCATATCGGACCGAATGAACATGCATCGTTTGAAGAGTATTTACAGTGTAAGGCGAAACTGTTCCAAAAATGTCGTTTGGGTATTGTCAATGCAGATGATGCGCATGTTGCAGAGATTTTAAAGAATCATACCTGCGAAGTGCAGTCTTACGGATTTTCAGAGCAGGCAGACATTTGCGCCAAGGATATGCAATTAGTGCGAAAGGGTGGACACCTGGGCGTTTCTTATCATGTGAGCGGGCTGGTAAACGGTGAAATTGAGACAAGTGTACCGGGCAGATTTAGCGTGTATAATTCACTGACGGCAGTAGCGATTTGCAATCATTATGGTGTCGCAGTGGATGTGATGAAAAAAGCACTTTTAAATGCCAGCGTCAAAGGACGTATCGAGATGGTGCATGTTTCGGATGAATTTACACTTATGATTGATTATGCGCATAACGCAATGAGCTTGGAGAGTTTGCTCACCACATTAAAAGAATACGAACCGGGAAGACTGGTTTGTCTGTTTGGCTGTGGAGGAAACCGTTCCAAACTGCGTCGTTATGAGATGGGAGAGGTTTCCGGTAAATTGGCAGATCTTACCATCATTACATCCGACAATCCACGTTTTGAAGAACCACAGGCAATCATCGATGATATCAAAACAGGGATTGCAAAGACAGACGGAAAATATGTGGAGATTATCGATCGTAAAGAGGCAATCCGCTTTGCCATTGAACATGGAAAGCCGGGAGATATTATTGTTCTGGCTGGAAAAGGTCATGAGGATTACCAGGAGATCAAAGGGAAAAAATACCCAATGGATGAACGTGTGCTGATTGCAGAAGTGTTGGAAGAATTGGGTTGGAAAAAATAAGATGCATTGTCATAGAAGGAAAGATACATGTTATACGGTGATGTAATCATTGACATATCGCTTGAAAAATTAGATAAAACCTTTCAATATGAGATACCGCAGCATTTGCAAAATGCGGTACAGATTGGAAGCCGCGTTGTGATTCCTTTTGGAAATGGTACCAGGCGCATTACAGGATATGTCATTGACATGTCACAGGAGCCGAAGATTGCCCCGGAACGCATCAAGCCGATCCTGGGCATTTCAAAAGGCAGCATTGCTGTGGAATCACAGTTGATCTCGCTGGCAGCATGGATTCGTCGCAATTATGGATGCACGATGAATCAGGCGCTGAAAACAGTCCTTCCTATCAAGAAAAAGGAAGGTATCAAGGAAAAAAAGACGGTATATTTTCTGCTGGATGAAAAAAGTGCCAAAGATGAGCTGGCAACCTTGATGGCCAGAAAGCGCCACAGTGAAGCAAAAGAACATCTGCTTCGTGTTTTGATGGAGAAAAAGGAGCTTCCATGGGAAAAAATCACAGGAGATATGCAGATAGCATCATCCATCATCCGTGATTTTGAAAAGAATGGATGGGTTCGCATTGGAACAACACGTGCGTATCGAAATCCCGTTCCGCCAATGACGGAGGAAAGTAAGCCTGTTGTGTTATCGGAAGCACAAAAAGAGGCAGTGGATTGTGTTTGCGCAGATTGGGAAGCGGGAATACAAAAGACATATTTATTGTACGGCGTGACCGGAAGTGGAAAGACTGAGGTCTATATGGAGCTGATTGCGCATACACTTGCAAGAGGAAAAAGTGCCATTGTGCTGATTCCGGAGATTGCACTGACATATCAGACATTGATGCGCTTTTATCAGCGGTTTGGTGCGCAGGTTTCCATTATGAATTCGAGAATGTCACCGGGCGAGCGATTTGACCAATATGAACGTGCGAAAAAGGGTGAGATTCGTATTATGGTGGGACCGCGAAGCGCATTGTTCACACCATTTTCAGATTTAGGTATTATCATTATAGATGAAGAGCACGAACCTTCCTATAAGAGTGAAACGGTGCCGCGGTATCATGCCAGGGAAACAGCAATTGCCCGGGCAAAGATGCAGCAGGCAACGGTTATTTTAGGCTCGGCAACACCCTCGGTGGAAAGTTTCTCGCGCGCAAAGAGTGGAGAATATAAAATGCTGACGTTGCCGACGAGAATTTCCGGACGCGAAATGCCAACGTGTGAGATTGTAGATTTGCGGGAAGAACTTCGTGCAGGCAATCGTTCTGTACTATCACGCAGATTACAGGAACTGATGGTGGACCGTTTGCAAAAAAAAGAACAGACGATGTTGTTTATCAATCGGCGGGGGCTGCTGGGCTTCGTTTCTTGCAGAGCCTGTGGTTATGTGATAAAATGTCCCCATTGCGATGTCTCGCTGAGCCTGCATCGTGGGGATCGGATGCGATGTCATTATTGTGGATATGAGACGAGAAAGCCGGAGGTATGTCCATCCTGTGGTTCCAAATATATTGGTGGTTTTAAAGCGGGAACGCAAAAGTTTGAAGAAGTGGTAAAACAGACGTTTCCAACAGCGAGAGTGCTTCGTATGGATATGGACACAACGCGGGGAAAACATGGACATCAGGATATCCTGGAGGCATTTCGCAGACAGGAAGCAGATATTTTGATTGGAACCCAGATGATTGTGAAAGGGCATGATTTTCCAAATGTAACGCTGGTGGGTGTGTTGGCGGCTGATTTATCCTTGAATGCAAGCGATTTTCACAGTGGAGAGCGTACCTTTCAATTATTGACACAAGCTGCGGGACGAGCGGGCAGAGGTGAAATACCGGGAAATGTTGTGATGCAGACATACCAGCCAAAGCACTACAGTATTGTGGCAGCAAAAGAGCAGAATTACGAAGCTTTTTATGAAGAAGAAATCGCATATCGTGAGCTGATGGATTATCCGCCGGCAGCGCATATGCTGCTCGTTCTGGTGACTTCTGAAAAAGAAGAAGATGCAGATTTGTGTGCAAAAGATCTGGCAGAGACAATCGAAAAAGAAGCTTCACATGTCGTTTGCTTAGGACCGTCGGATGCGGCGGTGGCAAAAGTAAATGATATTTACAAGAAAGTCATTTATTGCAAACATCATGATTACGAGCAGTTGATTGGTGTAAAAGACCGCATTATGGCACGTATACAACAAGAACAAAGCTTTGCAAAAGTAATGGTATGGTTCGATTTTGATCCAATGAGCCAGGCCTAAACATATTTTAGAGAAAGAGGGAGATAGTATGGCAATCAGACAGATAAGAGTACAGGGAGACGAAGTGTTAGAAAAGGTGTGTCGTCCGGTAAAGGAGATTACACCAAGAATAGCAACATTGATTGAGGATATGATTGATACGATGTATGAATACGACGGTGTAGGATTAGCAGCACCACAGGTAGGAATTTTACGTCGTATTGCTGTGATTGATGTCGGAGAAGGTCCGATTGTACTTGTGAATCCGGAAGTAATTGAGACATCTGGTGAACAGACAGGAGAAGAAGGATGTTTATCTCTTCCTGGAAAATCAGGTCAGGTAACACGACCAAATTATGCAAAAGTGCGTGCTTTCAATGAAAATATGGAAGAATATGAAGTGGAAGGCGAAGAACTTTTAGCAAGAGCTCTTTTGCATGAGATTGATCATTTAGATGGTCATATGTATACCGAAAAGGTAGAGGGCGGACTTCATGATGTGACTTATGGAGAAGAGGACGAATAGAGGAGCAATCGTATGAAAATTGTTTTTATGGGAACACCGGATTTCGCAGTAGCGACGGTGGATGCAATAGCAAAAGCAGGACATGAAATTGTGCTGGTTGTGACACAGCCGGACAAGCCAAGAGGCAGGGGAAAAGAAATGCAATTTCCTGCTGTAAAGACTTGGGCAATTGAACATGATATCCCAGTATACCAACCAAAACGGATTCGTGAAGCAGAAGCAGTAGAAGTTTTGCAAAAACAGGATGCAGAAATTTTTATCGTGGCAGCATTTGGACAGCTTTTGCCAAAAGAAGTGTTGGATATTCCACCACTTGGCTGTGTCAATGTACATGCATCGCTACTTCCAAAATATCGTGGTGCTGCACCAATCCAATGGGCAGTTATGAACGGGGAGCAGGTGAGCGGTGTAACAACCATGCAGATGGGCGTAGGCTTAGATGATGGTGATATGCTTTTGAAAGAAGAAGTGGTTTTGCGGGAAGACGAGACAGGTGGAAGCTTGTTTGATCGTCTGGCAGAAGTCGGCGGAGAACTTTGTGTTAAGACCATCGAGGGATTAGCCGAAGGAAGTATTACGCCAATTCCACAGGATGAGGCGCAGGCAACACATGTAGGTATGATCAAAAAGAGTATGGGAAATCTCGATTTTTCCAGAAGTGCCGTGGAGTTAGAACGTTTGGTGCGAGGACTCAATCCTTGGCCAAGTGCATATACACATCTTGGAAATAAGACATTAAAAGTGTGGAAAGCACGTGTGGATACAGAGACGAAAACAGAGGCACAGCCGGGAGAAGTAGTGTCTTCGGATGCATCCGGTATTGCAGTTGCTACGGGAGAAGGTCTTTTCGTGATGGAAGAGATTCAATTGGAAGGTAAAAAACGCATGTGTGTTGCAGATTTTTTGCGTGGTCGTGATATTCCGGTAGGAACAATGTTGTGCGACTAGTATGAAAGGAGAACATGATGTACGGATATTATGGATATTATTGGGATCCAACTTACGTTTTGGTTGTCATTGGTGCAATCATTTGTCTGTTGGCATCGGCAAGAGTCAAGGGAACATTTAACAAATATAATCAAGTGCGCAGTGCATCCGGTATGACCGGAGCGCAGGCAGCAGAGCGTATGCTTCGCATGTCGGGCATTTATGATGTAACGGTACGCCATATATCCGGTAATCTGACCGATCATTATGATCCTCGAAACAAAACGCTCAATCTATCGGATCCGGTATACAATTCGACGAGCGTAGCAGCGATTGGTGTGGCAGCGCACGAATGTGGACACGCGATTCAACATCAGCGCAATTATGTGCCACTGACACTTCGCAGTGCAATTGTTCCGGTAGCAAATATCGGATCAACATTGGCATGGCCGCTGATTTTGATCGGTTTACTTTTTAATAGCCAGATGGGACATAATCTTATTATGATTGGAATCCTTGCTTTTTCTTTTGCTGTTATTTTCCAGCTTGTGACACTTCCGGTGGAATTTAACGCATCTTCCCGGGCGCTTCATTTCTTAAATGATACGGGAATGCTTTCGCACGAAGAGTTGCGCAGTACGAGAAAAGTATTAAAAGCAGCAGCTTTGACCTATGTGGCAAGTGCGGCTGCAGCCATTCTGCAGTTGCTGCGTTTGGTGATTTTGTTTGGAGGAAATAGACGCGATGACTGATCCAAATCAGAGAGAAATCGTTGTTGCTATCCTGGATGAAGTATTGGAGCAGGGAAAATATTCGCATCTGGTACTAAAAGCAACATTGGATAAATATCAATATCTTTCGAAACAGCAGCGTGCATTTATCACGCGTCTGACGCAGGGCACCATTGAACGATTGTTACAGATAGACGCTATCTTGAATCAATTTGTAAAAAAGCCAAAAGTACCGAAGATGAAACCGATGATTCGAACGGTACTGCGCAGCAGTGTCTATCAGATTGTCTTTATGGATGGAGTTCCGGATTCTGCTGTTTGTAATGAGGCAGTGCGCCTGGTAAAAAAACATGGACTCGGAGGCCTTGGCGGTTTTGTCAATGGTGTACTTCGCAATATCTCGCGCCATAAAGAGGATATTGTATACAAGGACTGGTCGGAACAGTATTCTATGCCACAATGGATCATTGATGCGTGGAAAAAGCAGTATGATGATGCAACAGTAGAGCAGATCTTACAGGCTTTATTAGAAGAAAAGAAGACCTGTATCCGTGTTAATACGAATCGGATGTCAGTGGAACAGCTGACAGATCGCCTGCAGGAACAAGGCATTACGGTGGAAGCATGTGAAGAAATTCCATATGCCCTTTATATCAGTGGTTACGATCATTTGCGTGGAATACCGGAATTTGCAGCGGGTGATTTTTACATTCAGGATTTTAGCTCTATGATGGTGGCTCATAGCGCGGGCATTCGGGCAAACGATCATATTATTGATGTATGTGCAGCGCCGGGAGGCAAAAGTCTGCATGCAGCAGAGCTTTTGGCGGGCACCGGACTGGTAGAAGCCAGAGACGTTTCGGATTACAAAGTGTCTTTGCTGCAGGAAAATATAGCGCGTATGGGGCTTACCAATATCAAAGCTGAGAAATGGGATGCAACTATCAGAAAAGAGGACTCTGTAGAACAGGCGGATGTCGTTATATGTGATGCACCTTGTTCCGGACTTGGTGTTGTTGCCGGCAAACCAGACATCAAATACCATATGGATGCGCAAAAGCAAAAAGATCTTGCAAAGCTGCAGCGGGATATCCTGGATGTGGTATGCGCATATGTAAAAAGGAATGGTACGCTGCTTTATTCGACCTGTACCATTTCAGCCATAGAAAACGAAAACAATGTCGCATGGTTTTTGCAGAAACATCCGGAATTCGTATGCGAAAAACAATGTCAGATTTTACCACAAATGGGAAAAAAAGACGGCTTCTTCTATGCGAAGCTGGTGCGCAAAGATGCAGAGAATGAGAAATAGATAGGAAATACAATGGAACAAAAAATAGATATCAAGTCTCTGACTTATGATGAAGTGTCAGAGCTGGTAGAACAGTTGGGCGAAAAACGTTTTCGAGGAAAACAGTTATATGAGTGGATGCATGTACATAACGTGGCATCTTATGATGAGATGACGAATCTGCCAAAGAAATTCCGGGAAAAGCTCGCTGAAGTGACAACGTATACGGCACTGAAAAAAGTGGATTGCCAGATTTCAAAAGAAGATGGTACGAGGAAGTATTTGTTTGCGCTTGCAGATGGCAATATGGTAGAAAGTGTTTTGATGCGGTATCATCATGGAAATGCCGTCTGTGTTTCTTCTCAGGTGGGCTGTCGTATGGGCTGCCGTTTTTGCGCGTCTACGCTAGACGGACTGGAGCGCAATTTGACACCGTCAGAGATTTTAGATCAGATTTACGCGATTGAGCGTGATACAGAGGAAAAGGTATCTAATCTGGTTGTGATGGGAACAGGTGAACCGATGGATAATTACGACAATGTAGTGCGTTTTATTCACTTGTTGACCGATGAACATGGGAAAAACTTAAGTCAGCGTAATATTACCGTTTCAACTTGTGGTATTGTGCCAAAAATTAAGAGTCTGGCGGAGGAAGGACTACAGATTACACTTGCACTTTCCCTACATGCGCCAAATCAAACAAAGCGTCTGGAACTGATGCCAATTGCTAATAAATACGATATTCATGAGGCGGTTGATGCCTGCCGTTACTATTTTGAAAAGACAGGCCGTCGCGTAACATTTGAATATAGCCTGGTAGCAGGTGTAAATGATAGTGAGGAAGATGCCGCACAATTGAGTGCATTGATTGATGGCATCAATTGTCATATCAATTTGATTCCGGTAAATCCAATCAAAGAGAGAGATTATGTGCAATCGACAAAGGAAGCCATTACAGCATTTAAAAACAAACTTGAAAAATACGGGAAAAATGTTACTATTAGAAGGGAAATGGGCAGAGATATTGACGGTGCCTGTGGACAACTAAGACATAGACATATTTCCGAGACATAAGAAAGGTAAAATACATGAACTATTCTGTTTTGACAGATATTGGGCGTGCGCGTTCCCAAAACCAGGATGCAGTATTTGCCACAGATGAGGCCGTAGGTTCGTTGCCGAATCTCTTCGTGGTCGCAGATGGTATGGGAGGCCATAAGGCAGGAGAATATGCTTCCAACCAGGCAATCGCTCTGGTAAAACGTGAAGTCGCGTCTGATACGGAATCTGAACCAGTTCAGATCATCAATCAGGGAATCACAACAGCAAACAATAGCATATATGAAGAAGCCACACAGGATGCAACAAAGAGCGGAATGGGTACAACTATGGTTGCAGCTACGATTTTTGACCATCATATGTGTGTGGGCAATGTTGGCGATAGCAGACTTTATGTATATCACGAAGGACAATTGCAGCAGGTTACACAGGATCACTCTGTGGTAGGTGAGATGGTGCGCAAAGGAGAAATGCCAAAAGAACAGGCAAGGAATCATCCAAAGCGTAATCTGATCACACGTGCAGTAGGTGCTGAGAAAGAGATCCGTGTGGACTTTTTTGATGAGACTCTAGCAGATGGAGATCTGGTGCTGATGTGTACCGATGGACTTACGTCTATGGTGGAAGAGAAACAAATCGAAGAAGTACTTGCGAGTGCGGTATCATTGCAGGAAAAAACGAATCGTTTGGTAGAACTTGCCAATGATAACGGTGGAAAAGATAATATTACGGTAATTATAATAGAACCATTTTCTGATGAGGTGTAAAAATGTTGACAAAAGGAAGTTATTTAGCGGATCGGTATGAGATCCTTGATAAAATTGGTACAGGTGGTATGTCGGACGTCTATAAGGCGATGGATCATATCCTTGGCAGAGAAGTTGCAGTAAAAGTATTGAAGCAGGAATTTGCAGAGGATGTTACGTTTGTAACCAAATTCCGTTCAGAAGCGCAGTCCGCAGCAGGACTCGAGCATCCAAATATTGTCAACATTTATGATGTAGGCAGTGAAAATGGCATGTATTATATTGTCATGGAATATGTAGAAGGTATTACCTTAAAGACGTATATTGAGAAAAAAGGACAGCTGAATTTTAAAGAGGCGATCAGTATTGCCATTCAGGTGGGACGTGGTATTGAGGCAGCGCATAATAAGGGCATTATCCACAGAGATATTAAGCCACAGAATATCATTATTTCCACAGAAGGAAAGGTAAAAGTTACAGATTTTGGTATTGCGCGTGCAACATCATCAAACACCATTCATGCAGATGTGATGGGATCTGTACATTACGCTTCTCCGGAACAGGCAAGAAATGGTTATGTGGATGGAAAGAGCGACATCTATTCTCTTGGTATTGTTATGTACGAAATGGTTACCGGTCGTGTGCCATTTGACGGCGATACAACCGTTGCGGTTGCTTTACAGCACTTGCAGGAAGAAATGGTTGCACCAAGTGCGTATGCACCGGAGCTTCCAATCAGTCTGGAAAAGATTATTTTAAAATGTACAATGAAAAGCCCGGATCGCAGATATGCTGCGATTGAGGATTTACTGCTAGATTTGAAAAAGGCACTTGTTAGCCCAAATGAAGATTTTGTCACCATGGGCTCAGCAGAGGAAGTAGAGAAAACACGTGTTATTTCTCCGGAAGAGCAGGAACAGATTAAGGAAGGTCTTGCGGGCGACGCAGATGAAGATGACGAGTTGATGGATGACGAGGATGATGAGGACGAAGGTCCGGTAAATCCAAAGCTTGATAAAGCCATCACGATTATGGGAATTGCTGCGGCAGTGATTATTATTGCGATCGTGATTTATATTGTGGGAAGTTTCTTCGGACTTTTCAAATTCGGAACAAAAAAGAACGATACTAAGGATAAGGACAGTAAGACACAGGCAGAACAGGTCGAAATGATCAAAGTCGTAGGCATGACAGAAGATGAGGCATCCTCTGCATTAAAGAAAGCTGGCGTTTCTTATGAAATCGTTTATGAATCTTCCGATGATGCAGAAGAGGGTGATGTCATCAAGCAGAGTGTAAAAGAAGGCGAAAAAATTCCTTCCACAGAAAAAGTTAAGATTACCGTATGCAAAGAGGGTGATCTTGAAATACCAAGCGTCGTAGGTATGGATGGCGATTCTGCAATTCAGACATTAAAGGACAAGGGATTTAAAGCAAATCGTACCTTTGAGTATAGCGCAGATGTAGCGGAAGGTCAGGTCATCAACCAGACACCAACCGGTGTTGGTAAAAAGGGTGATACGGTAACGATCGTTGTCAGTGCAGGTATCCAGTCCGTACAGGTGCCATCTTTAGCAAATAAGACACAGCAGGAAGCAGCAAATGAGCTCGCAGCCGTTGGTTTACAAGTTGGCAACGTGACAACAGAATACAGTGATAATTATGCGGCAGGACGTGTCATCCGTCAGAGTGTTACCCAGGGCAAGACAGTGGATGCAGGAACAGCGGTAGACCTTGTGATCAGTGATGGTAAAAAACCAGAGTACTATAGTTATTCCGGTACTGTCAGCAATACACACGAAGTACCGGTTTCTGTTGTATTAAAGGATGCAGAGGGTGTTGCAATTGCATCATGGGATTTGCAGGCAAATCAGTCATTGAACATCAGTGCAAAAGATATTGCAACTTCATCTGGAACGATCGAAATTACCGGTGATGGTGTAAACGAGACAAAAACGGTTACATTTACAAAGCAATAAAGGATGCACATGACAGGCAGAATAGTAAAAGGAATTTCCGGATTCTACTACGTTTTCGTAGCGGGATCCGGAATTTATGAATGTAAGGCAAAAGGTGCCTTTCGAAAACAGCAAATCAAGCCATTGGTGGGTGATCTGGTAGAAATCGATGTTTTGAACGAAGAGAACCATTTGGGAAATGTCGTTGAAATTCTTCCGAGAAAAAATGCACTGATACGTCCAGCGGTTGCCAATGTGGATCAGGCATTGGTGATCTTTGCAACGGATTCTCCGAAACCGAATCTGAATTTGTTAGATCGGTTTCTTGTGATGATGGCATATCAGGATGTGCCGGTGCAAATCTGCTTTAACAAAGAAGATTTAGGCGCAGATGATGAGAAACAGCAATTACGTGAGATTTATGAAAAAGCAGGATATCCGGTGCATTTTACGCAGGCAACAACCGGCCAGGGGGAAGCGGAAATTTTTGCACTTTTGCAAGGAAAAACAACAACAGTAGCCGGACCTTCCGGAGTCGGAAAGTCATCGTTGATTAATGGATTACAAGATCATACAACGATGGAGACAGGCAACATCAGTGAAAAGATTGGCCGTGGAAAACACACAACAAGGCATAGTGAACTGATTCCGATTGCAGAGGATTCGTTTATTATGGATACACCGGGATTTAGTTCCATGTATGTACCGGAGATAGAAGCCGGACAGTTGTGGGAATATTTTCCAGAGTTTGTACCACATGAACCAGAATGTAGATTTCAGGGTTGTGCCCATATCGGCGAACCGGATTGTGGCATAAAAGAGGCACTGGCGCGCGGAGAGATTGCGCAGAGCCGTTATGATAATTATAAATTACTGTATGAAGAACTGATACAGAATAAGAAATACTAGGGAGTAGAAAATGAATTGTTTATCACCATCGATTTTATCTGCAGATTATGGGAAATTAGCAGAAGAAATACAACGTATTGATGAAGCAGGGGCACAATATATTCATATTGATGTTATGGATGGTATGTTTGTACCAAACATTACATTAGGAGCACCGGTAGTAAAAGCACTTCGCAAGTACACTGACCGCATTTTTGATGTGCATCTGATGATTGAAGAACCGGATCGCTATGTGGAAGATTTTGCCAAAGCGGGGGCTGATATTATCACCGTACATGCAGAAGCGTGTCGTCATCTGGATCGTACCATTGCACATATAAAAGAACTGGGGGTAATGGCAGGTGTTGCAATCAATCCGGCAACGCCGATTGAAGTGTTACGTCATGTACTGGAACAGGTGGATATGGTATTGATCATGACAGTGAATCCAGGCTATGGTGGACAGAAGATGATCCCATATACGTTGCAGAAGGTGACAGAATTGCGCCGTATTTTAGGGGAACAGGGCATCAAATTAGATATTGAAGTAGACGGAGGTATTACACTGGATAATGTGGATCAGGCATTGATTGCAGGGGCAAACATTATCGTTGCAGGAAGTGCAGTATTTTCCGGAGATGCTGAGGCAAATGTGGAGGCATTTTTGACGCATATGTAAGAAAAAAGTGACTGAGGTTACAGGATGGAAAAGAAAAGTGTGACATTTATTTTGGCAGGGGGTCATTTATCCCTGCCTTTTTTAAAAGAACAGATAGAGCGTTATGACAGCCCCGTCATCATAGCAGCAGACAGGGGTTTAGAAGCATGTCTTTCGGTGGGGGCGGAACCGGATTATGTGATTGGTGATTTTGATTCGATTGATCCTGCGGTAAAAGAGGCGTTTCTTGCCAATCAGCGCAATGTGACAAAACTAAATCCGATCAAAGACGATACCGATTCGGAGGCGGCACTGCAGCTTGCGTTTGAAAAAACGCAGGGAGACATCTACATTTTGGGCGGAACGGGCACAAGACTCGATCATGTGCTTGGAAATATCGCGATATTAGGGCAGGGTTTTGAAAGAAAGCGGCAGATATTTCTGCTGGATGAGCATAACCGTATTCGCTTAGTGCAAAAGGAATGCCGTATCCGTAAGGATATGCAATATGGAAGCTATGTATCGGTAATTCCTTTTTGCGGTGTAGCAAAAGGTGTGAGTGAGCGCGGCGTATTTTATCCACTCGATCATGTGGATCTGCAGCCGTTTACTTCGCTCGGCATCAGCAATGAAATTGTGGAAGAAGAAGCGGTGATCACGGTGGAAGACGGGACACTTATTGTTGTGGAGTCGCGTGAGTAATAAGGAGAACTATGATAGAGATTACAGATCTGCATATCCCACAACTGGATATGTATGTAGATAAAAAAGAAGCGCAACTGCTTCATTATTATGAACCGGAACAGGGGGTATTTATTGCGGAGAGTCCCAATGTGATTCTGCGTGCGCTTGAGGCGGGATACGAACCGTTATCGATTCTGATGGAAAAACGTCAGGTGGAAACAAAAGCAAAAGAAGTATTAGAGCGCGTGGGGGATATCCCGGTCTATGTGGCAGATCTTTCTGTGCTGACACAGATTACAGGATTCCAATTGGCGCGAGGCATGCTTTGCGCCATGCGAAGAAAAGAAATGCCGACGGTGGAGAGCATCTGTCAAGGAAAAAGACGGATTGCTATTCTAGAAGAAGTGGTAAATCCAACCAATATCGGAGCTATTTTTCGGTCTGCGGCAGCACTTGGTATGGATGGCATTCTTCTGACACATGGTTGCGCGGATCCTTTATATCGCAGAGCCTGTCGGGTCAGTATGGGGACTGTTTTTCAGATTCCATGGACATATCTTCCCAAAGATGCCTGGTATGATAAGACAGGGGAGACACTAAAGAAATTGGGATACAAAACAGTTGCCATGGCGTTAAAAGAAGATTCGTATGCAATTGATGATGCCAAACTTTTGGCAGAAAACAGATTGGCGGTAGTGCTTGGAACAGAAGGCGATGGGCTTGCACAGACGACGATTGCCGATTGTGATTATACGGTCTGTATTCCAATGCAGCACGGCGTAGATTCGTTGAACGTGGCGGCAGCGAGCGCTGTGGCATTTTGGGAATTGGGAAAAACGTTGTGATTTTGTGTTCAAAGTAATTTTTTATAAAAATATGACAAAATGCTAGAAAAATGGAAAAAAATGTCATACAATGGACAGTAGAGTATGATAACTAAAACAAATGTGTTTCTAGTGAAAGGAATGGATTATGGAATTTAGATATGCAGATCAGGAAGAACAGTTAAAAAGGGCGAATCATTTTCTGATTATAGGATACGCAGTGTTTTATGCTGTATTGCTTGCAATTATGTGGACATGTTGTGCTATGGGGGTTCGTTCCATGGGACTGACCGGTTTGGTATCCGCTATTGAACTTGTATCATTTGTGATTCTGTTTATTGTATATAAAAAGAATCCGGCATCAACAAAGCTAAAAATAGTTGCTGTGCCACTGCTTCTTTTGACATGTTATGTGACAGGATTTGCATTTACCCAGGGATTTATTCAGGTATTTGGTATGTTCCCATTGGTAGGATGTGTGATTTTCTTTGATCGAAAGTTCTCATTTTTTAGTGGAGTGGCATACCTTTTGATGGAAGTGCTTGTGACAATCGGTAAGATTACACAGCATCAGAATCTGGAAGGTGACGCGGCAATCAACCAGCTGTTTGTAGTGGTTATTGTGATGGTACTGCTATTTTTACTTGTCGTTATGACAAATATCGCAGAGCAGTTTAACAAGGATACGCTTGGCGAAGTACAGGCTAGAAATGCCAAGATGAAGACCATGCTAGATGATGTGATTGGTGTTGCGGCAGAGGTACGTAAGGGTACAGAGAGTGCCATGGATATCGTAAATGATCTGAATGGTTCTTCTGAGGTTGTAAATGGTGCCATGAAGAATATCTCTGAGAGTACATTATCTACAGCAGAAAACATTCAGACACAGACAACCATGACGGCAAATATTCAGGAGTCCATTGAACAGACATTACAGAATTCTGAAACAATGGTAGATATCGCAAAACAGTCTAGTGAGATTAACAAGCAGTCTATGGAAGTTATGAGCCGTTTGAAAGAACAGTCACAGCTCATTTCCCATACAAACAAAGATGTGGCAGAGGCAATGGAAGCATTGCAGAAAAAGACAGAGGAAGTGCGCAATATCGCAGATACAATCCTTGCCATTTCCGGACAGACCAACTTATTAGCGTTGAATGCATCTATCGAGAGTGCGCGTGCGGGAGAAGCAGGAAGAGGCTTTGCAGTAGTTGCAGATGAAATTCGTCAGTTGGCAGAGAGAACAAAGCAGGAGACAGAAGAAATCGGTAAGATTTCTGATGATTTGACAGAGAATGCATCAAAAGCAGCAAATGCGGTATCACAGTCGATTAACGCAACCGATGCACAGGATGGTATGATTGCGGAAGCATCGGATAGCTTTGAAGCGATGAATGCAAATGTAACAGAATTGATTGAACATATCGAGAACATTGATGAGCGTCTTACACAGCTGTCTGAGGCCAATAATCAGATCGTGGATAACATCACAAACTTATCTGCGACAACGGAGGAAGTTACAGCGTCATCAAATCAGGCTGCAGAACTTTCCAACACCAATATGACACATGCAGAGAATGCAAAGAGTCGTTTGAGTGGCGTACTTGATGTTTCACATCAGTTAGATAAATATTTATAAGATACAAATGATAAAGTCCCTGGTAGATTTTTCTACCGGGGATTTTTTAAATAATTCTTAACAATTCTTAAAAAGCGAGACTTAATTGCTGACATGGGTTACTATAATGGAGCAAACAATCTGAGGCATGACTCAGAGAAAATAGAGAGAGAAAGAGGTATATAAAATAATGAAAAAGAAATTAATTGTAAGTGTAATCAGTGTTATGTTATGTGTTGGTTTATTGAGTGGTTGTGGTCAGGCAGCGTCAACAAATAATGGTTCTTCAACAAGCAACAGTGCGACAGAGAATCAGGATGAAAAAGAACTTGAAGGAACAATTGATGAGATCAAGGATTTCATGTTTGTTGTTACAGACAAGAATGGTACGCCATACGAATTTTCATTTGATAAAGCACCAAAGGGTTTAAAAAATGTTAAAGATGGAGATACTGTAGTGGTAAAATACACAGGAACAGTTTCAGAAGTGGATGCGTTTGAGGGAGAGGTGCTCTCTATTGAGAAGAAATAATAACAGTAATCGTAAAGTAAATATCATAGCGGTTGTTTTCGTATTTGCCATAGTACTGAGTGCCTGCAAAGGAGTGAAACCGGCAGAGAACACAAAGATTCCGGCTGCAACATATATGGGCGGTGACAAAACACTTGCCGAAGTGAGCAAAGAGCTGGATGCGGCAGGCGTCTCTCATGTAGATACCTTTAAAGAATGGGTGTCTGATTTTGCAAATACAGCTGGGAAAAAGGCAAAACTGGAAGATACATGGTCAGAGCCGGAAAAATTAAATGCCGATATCAGCAAATGTATGGATGGTTGGGAAGAAAATCATGATTTTTCCGATGCAGATTGCAGAATGACAGCATTTTTATTACTGGACGGTTTGTTAAAAGCTGATTCGACAGAAGAAAACTATCAGGGAACCTATCTTATGTTTGACACGGAGGCAATCGATGGCGTGGAGCGCTATGCATTACTTAGAGAAAACAAAGACATGTTTACAACGCTCTTTGGAGAAAAGACCATCGTTGATGAAGCACATCCCGAGACGACATTTTCAGATGCTTGGAATCATTATGGATATCAGATTGACAGTGATCAGATATCGCTGATCAGTGTTGTCATACAAGATCCTTATGAAAAGGTAGTCTTTGTAGGACACACGGGTATTCTGATCAAATGTGATGGTTATGATTTGTTTGTTGAAAAAATTGCTTTTGAACAGCCATATCAGGTGACAAAAATTAATTCCATGGATGAATTACTTACGATGTTATCCGCCAGACCGGAATACTTCGGAGAGGAAGGCGAGGCCGGACCGTTCGTCTACAATAATGGAGAATATGTTGGAACCTTAAAACAAAGTAAATAGCAGAGTTTTAGAAGCACTTTTACCAGAGATGGGGAGGTGCTTCTTTTAAATACAATGGTATAGATGAAAATATTTGGCATTGATTAAAATATAGATAAATCTTGCAATTTCAGGCAAACAGGTATAATATGAAGTTGAAATATTTGATTTCAATTTTGTGAGGTTGGCTAAATGGTATATGATTATATAATTAAAAATTACGAAAAAGGTGAACCGATTTTTTTGGCGGAGTTACCGGGCAATTCAAAAGATTATCTTCGTCAAGAGATGAAAAAGCTTGTGGATGAGGGTAAGTTGGAACGCTTATACAATGGTGTATATTTTCTTTCGTATGTTACAATCTTAGGAACAAAGGGAAAGGTTTCTGTGGATAAATACATTGAGAAGAAGTATCTTGGCTCGGAAGAAAAGGTGTTAGGCTATATAACGGGGTTACAGATTGCAAACAAATATGGATTTACAACGCAAAATCCGTCCTGCTATGAAGTTTGTAGCAATGAAGCATCGACAAAACAGCGTAAGCAAGAGATAGATGGGAATACTATTGTTGTATATAAACCAGTTGCGGAGATTACATCTAAGAATAAATTTGCCTTACAGTTTTTGGATTTGATGTCTGTGATTGACAAGTATAGCGAGATTTCTGGACAGGAGTATACTTCAAAGCTAAAAGATTATGTCAACACCATAGGAGTGGATTTTTCCGTTGTAAAGGAATACCTGTCATTATATCCAGATAGGGTATATAGAAATATTTACGAGGGGGGCTTGATGGGTGAACTGGTATAGAGAGTATAAAGAACAATGGAAAGAGATTATTGAAACAGTGGCAGCAGAAGAACACCGCACAACGCAGATGGTTGAGAAAGATACCATTCAGTCTATGATTTTGTCAGGCATTTCTCAAGGTGATCTTCCATTTGTGTTCAAAGGAGGTACTTCTTTGTCAAAAGCGTATGGACTTATTAATAGGTTTTCCGAAGATATTGATTTATCTATGAATCGCAAGCCAACAGAAGGCGAAAAGAAGCAGACAAAGAATATAATTTTGAATTTGGCGGATAGTTTGGGGCTGATTTTAGCTAATGCTGAGGATATACAATCTCGCCATAGTTATAACAAATATGTATTTAAATACGAATCATTCTTTAGTGAAGTGCCGTTGGAGATGATTATTGAAACGAGCTTTTATCAGGATGTTTATCCGACAGAGCTTCATGATGTTTATAGCTATGTGGGGAGATTCTGTGAGAAGAATGGAATTACATTGCCGATTTCATTTGATGAAGCAAAGATAAGTATGCATGTGCAGTCTTTAGAAAGAACGTTTATTGATAAGGTATTTGCTGTTTGTGATTATCGTATTCAAAATATGATGGATCGTGATTCGAGACATTTATATGATATTGCGAAGTTACTTCCAGAGGTTGAGATTACACCTGAATTGGATTCTTTAATTGATAGGGTGCGTGAGGATCGGATGAAGTCTAAGAATAATCCATCTGCGCAGCGTGAATATAACATTCCCGAGATACTTAGGGAAATTATTTCAAGTCGATTCTATGAAGCCGATTATAATAATATTACAAAAAAGCTTTTATACGAGGATGTGTCTTATAATGACGCAGTTGAAAAGGGGATAGCTGTAGTGGCAGATATGGATATTTTTGAATATAAAAAGTAGAAGCAACCTTAGTTGCAAGAATAAATTAGAGAACACTTGATCGTAGAATATATTGAACCTGTTAAAGTAAGATTTTGAAAAGAAAGATTACGTGACGCACTATTGTCTCTTTGCACAAGATTCCGGAGGCTTGGTTTGTGGCTTTATTGAAAAAACAAAGGGGGATATTGTATACTTACTGTGAAGGGAGGGGGATTTATGAAACGTATAGGAATCATTGTAAGCGGTATATTGGTATGTTGCCTTGGAGTCGGCTTTTATCTGTGGAATCAGAAGCAACCGCCGGGAGAGGTTGTGATAGATGCAAAAGTGGACGGATACGACTCACTAGAAGAGATTGAAGATAAAGTTAGCATTATCGTAAAGGCAAAAAAAGTATCGGAAAATCCATCTATGATAAGAAAAAATAGTGAGGAAAACATACGATTTACCGGCACGATTGGTAATGTGGAGATTTTAGAGATTTATAAAAACACGAGCGGAAAGGATTTAAAAATCTCCGATGAAATTCCAATTTTGGAAAACGAAGCATATAACAAGGCAGAAAATGTAGTTTACCATGTAGCAGGTTATAGAAAAATGGAACAGGACAAAGAATATATGTTGTTTTTGGATTATTCCGAAGATGATAGTTGGTATGTTCCGTGCAGTGCAATATGGGGGAAATATCCATTGGATGCGAATGAAATGTTGCTCTTTCAAGAGAAGACAACGCGCGCAAATTATGAAGAAGAAGGGATTTTGGACGGAATCCAAAAAGAAGTACTAGAAAAATATGGCAAATGATGTAAGATATATTATTGATGAGGGTCTGGCGTGATGCCAGACCCTTTTTGCAACTACTAATTTACGAGAAAGAATAGTTGGATAGGCAAGTATGAAAATGAATATTCACAAAAATAAGATGCTATGGTATAATACGAGATGCTGTATTAGGACTTCCAGATTCGCAGAAGTATGGAATTCCGTTACAGTGCAAAGGAGTGGCATATCGGAGAACCAAAGGGAAAATCAGGTTACCGTATGATACCCTTAACAGAAGAAGCGGTTGCTATACTAAAAAACAAAAATTAAAAGAAATTAACCTTGTGGCGGAAACTCTGAAGGTGGTGTGACAGGAATGTAATTCTATATATCTTGATGCAAAAAATCATCAATTGGTACACCTAAGAAATTGAAGAGCCGAAAAACCCCGTAAAATCAAGGTTTTTAAGGAGGATATATACAATATGAAATTAGGAATCGTTGGACTCCCAAACGTAGGAAAGTCTACTTTATTTAATTCACTGACAAAGGCAGGAGCACTTGCTGCAAACTATCCATTTGCGACAATCGATCCAAACGTTGGTGTGGTTACCGTGCCGGATGAGAGATTGAAGAAATTGGCAGAGTTATACCAATCAAAAAAGGTAACACCTGCAGTGATAGAATTCGTTGATATTGCCGGACTTGTAAAGGGTGCGAGCAAGGGTGAAGGACTTGGCAACCAGTTCCTTGCAAATATTCGTGAATGTGACGCAATTGTACACGTCGTAAGATGTTTTGAGGATACCAATATTGTACACGTGGATGGAAATATTGATCCGTTGCGTGATATTGAAACAATCAATCTGGAACTTTTATTTTCCGATATGGAAATTTTGGAAAGAAGATATGCTAAGACATCAAAGGCTGCTCGTATGGACAAGTCTTTACAGAAGGAAGCAGCAATGCAGGAACGTTTGAAAGCACATATGGAAGCTGGAAATTCTGCTCGTACATTTGAATTATTAGACGAGGATGAAGAAGCATTCTTTAAGGAATATGGATTGCTCACAGCAAAACCTGTTATCTATGCGGCAAATGTGTCAGAAGATGAAGTGGCAAATGATGGTGCAGATAATGCCGGTGTTGCAGCAGTGCGTGAGTTCGCAGCAACAGAAGGCAGTGAAGTATTTGTTATTTGTGCGGAAATTGAGCAGGAAATTGCAGAATTGGATGACGATGAAAAGGCAATGTTTTTGGAAGAACTCGGAATGAAAGAATCCGGTCTTGATAAGCTGATTAAGGCAAGCTATTCGCTTCTTGGACTGATTAGTTATCTTACATCCGGAGAAGATGAGACACGTGCATGGACGATTACTAAGGGAACAAAAGCTCCACAGGCAGCTGGAAAGATTCATACAGATTTTGAACGTGGATTTATCAAAGCAGAAGTTGTGAATTATCAGGATCTTTTGGATTGTGGAAGCACGGCTGCGGCAAAAGAAAAAGGCTTGGTTCGTGTAGAAGGAAAAGAATATGTCGTACAGGATGGCGATGTGATTTTATTCCGTTTTAATGTTTAATTTATAGTAAAAGTGAACTGTGACAGAAAAAGGCTTTTTACATATAATGTAAAGAGTCTTTTTTTATCGGGAAAAGATATGCTTTTGTGTGAATTGCAGACAAAAGATGTCATTAATGTAAAAACAGCAAAATGTTTAGGGCGCGTGATGGATTTGGAATTGGATGAAAAAAGAGGATGCATCTGCACACTGATTGTACCCTCCAGAGGAAAGATTTGTGGCTTCTTTTTTCATGAGTGTGAATACTGGATTCCATGGAACCAGGTATGCCGCGTTGGAACGGATATGATCTTGGTAGATGTGAATGAAAAAGAAGTGATGCATAAACCATAGCAATAGCCCCGGAACAGCCCGGAAATAGTATGAATTGCTTGACAATTCCTACAAAAAACGTGTAATATGAATCTATATATTGTGGTTTGGGCGAAGTGAGTTCGCCGAGAAATGGAGGAAAGACATGAAGTGTCCTTTTTGCAGTAGTGAAAATACCAGAGTAATAGATTCAAGACCGGCAGATGATAACAATTCGATTCGCCGTCGTCGTATGTGTGATGAGTGTGGCAAACGTTTTACTACCTATGAAAAAGTAGAGACGATTCCACTGATTGTTATTAAGAAGGACAATAACCGTGAGCAGTATGATCGTTCCAAGATTGAGGCTGGCGTACTTCGTGCCTGCCATAAGCGCCCGATTTCTGCGAATGACATCAACAAGTTGATTGATGAAGTAGAGACAGAGATTTTTGCTCGTGAAGAAAAAGAAATACCAAGTGACGAAATCGGTGAAATCGTCATGGATAAGATCAAGGATTTAGACGACGTAGCATATGTACGTTTTGCGTCAGTTTATCGTGAATTTAAAGATGTCAATACATTTATGAGTGAATTGAAGAAAATGTTAGACAAATAAAAGGGTTAAGATTTTTTCGCGCGATCCGATATATTATGTGTAAAGAAGATTGTTTCGTGTTTGCGAAGTAGGAGAGTAAGATGAACATATCAGGTATCCGACCAGCCGTTGGATTTTATGATTACAATAGCATAAAGCAAGCCGAAGAAGTTAGTGTAGTATCGCAGGAGATTGCGCCAAATCGTGCTACGGAGGTTCCAGCGGATACAGCGACAGCAGCACAGAAGGCAGAAGATGTTGCTGCAAGAAGCAGACAGACCTTTGGTGCATATGATTATGCAGGCCAGTATGAACCGGATGCTACTTATGAGCTTAAGGGAGCAGATAGTGATATTCGTTCATTAGATGTTGCAAAAGCAGTATCGGATATGCAAAAAGATGAATTGATTCACCAGTATCAATATTTTGTGGGTCAGGATTTGGGAACAAATACACCAGCTACACCATCAATACGTGGGGCAGAAGATTTTTCATTATAAGATTATACATAAGGAGATTCTCATAGGACATGGGAGTCTCTTTTTTTGCTATGTTAAATGATCATTTTGTATTACTATAGAATAAATTCTAAAAAAGACTTGACCTTCCACCTTATGGAAGTTGTATAAAAAGGGCATCAGACAGGCAGAAAGGAAGAAAGGTAGGATGAAAATCAAACAAGCGGAAGAACTGGCAGGAATTTCCAGCAAAAATATTCGGTTTTACGAAGAACAGGGATTGTTGCAGCCAAAACGTTCTGAAAATGGATATCGAAATTATTCTATCGAAGATGTGGAGTTGTTAAAACGTATCAAGTTTTTGCGCAAACTTGGAACACCGGTAGATGAGATTTTAAAGCTCTTTCAAGGAAATATTTCCATGGCAGAGTGTTTAGAACATCGGAAAGTAGCACTTGAAAAAGAAGAGAAGAACGTGGAGCGCATGCATATGCTGGCAGAACAGATGTTAGAGCAGAATCCTTCCATTCAGGATATAGATATCGATTTCTGGCTGGATGAAATGGAAAAAATGGAAAAGGAGGGAACAAGTTTTTTGAATGTGAATATGTTGGACCGGCGTAAAAGAAAAAAGGTAGGTGCCATTGCCGGCGCAGGCGTTATGCTTGTGTTTATGATTGGTTTGATTTTATTTGATTTTTGGGGCTGGATGACAGATCCGGAAATGCCAATTGGCATATTTTTATTATTGCTTGCAGTGGCAGTGGCTATTGCAGCAGGCACACTTGTTGCTGTTTTTAACCGTATGAAAGAGATTGATGGAGGAGAAGAAGATGAAGCTGCTAAGTATTAATTATATTCCAGGAAAAGAAATTGAAGCACTGGGCATGGTAAAAGGAACGGTTGTACAGACAAAAAATATTGGTCGTGATTTCATGGCTGGAATGAAGACATTGGTTGGAGGTGAGATTGTCGGCTATACGGAAATGCTGAATGAAGCAAGACAGATTGCGGTAAAACGTATGGTGGATGAAGCAAAAGCATTGGACGCCGACGCGGTTATTGATGTAAAATATGGTTCATCACAGGTGATGCAAGGAGCAGCCGAAATTATCGCATATGGAACGGCTGTAAAAATAATGGGAGAAGAAAAATAGGTAAAATGACAACAATACAGGAAGATTTGTTTGCAATGCAGGATCTTGGATACCGGGATTTTCATGCGAAACTAATACCAAATATTGACAAAGACACCATCATTGGTGTTCGAACCCCACGCCTTCGTGCTTATGCAAAAAAACGCTTGCAGGCGCAGGATTATGAATCGTTTTTAAACGAATTACCACATACCTATTATGAAGAGAATAATCTGCATGGTATGTTGATTGAAAAAGGCATAGATTTTGAAAAAGTCGTTTCTGAGTTAAACGGCTTTTTGCCGTATATAGATAATTGGGCAACATGTGACATGATTTCGCCCAAAGTGTTCAAAATGCATCTGCCAGAACTATTACCGCAGATTGACGAATGGATGGCAAGTGAACATCCTTATACCATACGTTTTGGCATAGAAATGTTGATGAAATTTTATCTGGATGAAGCATTTGACACAAAACATCTGGAAAAAGTAGCGACAGTGCAGTCGGAAGAATATTATGTGCGGATGATGATTGCCTGGTATTTTGCGACAGCACTTGCGAAACAGTATAAGGATACTATCCTGATTTTAGAAGAAAAAAGACTAGATGTGTGGACACACAACAAGACCATACAAAAGGCGATAGAGAGTTATCGGATTATGCCGGAACAAAAAGATTACTTACGCTCTTTGCGCAGAAAGAAGTCAGAAAGTGAAGGAGAAGATATTGTGTTTTAGAGGTAATTTGTTATAATTATGTTGTGATATTTTGTCATAATATCGTAATAACGAGTGAGGTAAGAAAATGAAGATAAAAGCAGAAGAAACATTTGCTATTGTGATTGATTATCAGGAAAAGATATTGCCGGCAATGAGTGGTCAGGAAGCACTTTTACGCAAAAGTGAGATTTTACTTGGCGGTCTTAAGGCACTTGACGTACCGATGGTTTTGACGACGCAGTATGCAAAGGGACTGGGGGATAATGTCCCTGCAATTACAGAGGCAATGGGCGTACAGGATGCGATTGATAAGAATACCTTTAGTGTTTATCAGAATGATCAGGTAAGACAAGCAATTCCACATGGAAAGAAAAATGTTATTCTTTGTGGTATTGAAGCACATATTTGTGTGTTGCAGTCGTTGATTGATTTGCAGGAAGCTGGATACCAGACGATTTTGGTAGCAGATTGTGTGGCAAGCAGAAGCGATAAAGATTTGGCATTTGCCTATGAAAGAGCAAAACAGGAAGGTGCAATCATCACCACTGCGGAAGCTATTTTATATGAATTAGCAGGAAGCTCAAAGCATCCTGCATTTAAAACAATTTCTGCCCTTGTAAAATAAAGCATGGACAGGTATAGAAAGAAAAAGATGGGAGCATAAAAATGAAAATAGGAATTGGAAATGATCATGCAGCAGTTGCAATGAAGAATGAAATCAAGGCATATTTGGAGGAACTCGGACACGAAGTAGTAGACTACGGTACTTATACGGAAGAAAGCTGCGATTATCCAGCATATGGAGAAGCCGTGGGACGTGCTGTTGCTGCGAAGGAAGTAGAATGTGGTGTTTTGATTTGTGGTACCGGTGTAGGTATATCCATTGCAGCAAATAAGGTGCCGGGAGTACGCGCAGCCGTTTGCTCGGAAACAACAACAGCGCGTCTGGTAAAGGAACATAACAATGCAAATATCATTGCATTTGGAGCCCGCATTGTTGGTATAGAAGTGGCAAAAGATATCGTAAAAGCGTATTTGGATGCAGAATTCCAAGGCGGACGTCATGAGAAACGTATTGCCCTGATCCATGAAATCGAGAATAAACGGTAATATAACACATAAGGGAAAAGGAACAAGCCTATGCAGAAAATGATTTACCTTGGAATCCTTTTTGCGTTAACAATTCTTGTGGTTGCATTTGCAAGGACGATTAGCAAAAAACATGATAAAGTGAGCAGGACGATTTTTACGCTCTTTGCAGCGGCTGTTGTTGCCATTATTGCCAACGGTATATTTGTCATGTCGCATGAAAAGACGGTTGCTACAACTTTCCATAGTGTGTTTTTGTCATGTATTGACTGGGTGTTATTATATATGATCCGCTATGTGTATTATTACACGGAGCATGAGGAAAAACGAGCAAAATGGATGTTACTTTGCTATGC
This sequence comes from uncultured Lachnospiraceae bacterium, assembly GCA_934352055.1. GTDB lineage: Bacteria > Bacillota > Clostridia > Lachnospirales > Lachnospiraceae > Pararoseburia. The sequence continues at coordinate 133,383 of CAKRJY010000001.1, read as the reverse complement.
GGTGGCAGCAATTGAGACGGTCAGCATGATACTTAATCCGATTTTTCATCATGTGTTTGTGCTGCAGGAAGCGTATTCAAAGTCTTACGGAGCATATTTTTATCCGACTGGATATACGCCGGTTTTTTATATCCATCTGGTTTACTGTTATGTTCTGGTGCTTGGAATCGGTGTTCTTTTGATACATAAGATCAGGCATACCGCACGTTTATACCGCAAAAAATATACGGCGATTTTACTGTCTTTTATCGCGACGATTGTGTTTGATGCCATTGGTCTGGCTTTGAAGCCACCAATTGATATATCTCTTATTTTCTATTGTGCACTGGCACTGTTTATCTGTTTCTTTACGGAATTTTATGTGCCGCAGGCGATGATTGATCAGATTCTTTCCCGTGCAGTGCAGATTGCAGAAATGGGCGTAGGATGTGTGGATATTAGTGGAAAGTGTATCTATGTCAACCGACGTGGAAAAGATATGTTTTACCGTTATAAGCATATTTCTCTGGACAAAGAACTCAGTGTGGCAGAACAGTATTTTGATGGCTGGTTAAAACGTCATTGGCAGGATGGTTGCAGCGAACAGGTATACATGGAACATTTTGAGGCGGATGATAGGACATTCAATTATGAATTTACCGTGCAGCGTCTGACCGATGAAGAGAACAATTTCCTGGGCTATTTTGTTACTTGTATTGACCGTACAGAAGAGACAGAAAAATATCGGGAAGAACATTATCGTGCGACGCATGATATGTTGACCGGTATTTATAATGAACAGTGCTTTGAAGAACACGTGATAGAGACACTTCGTACAGCAGGAAAACCGTATGTCATGATTACATCAGATATTAAAGACTTTAAGCTTGTCAATGATATGCTGGGAACCAAATGCGGGGACGAGATTCTCAAATTGCACGCGCATTATTTGCGGGAACGCGCAAAAGAGGATGAAGTTTATGGTCGCTTGAGTGAAGATCAATTTGCGTTTTGTATGCCAAAAGATCGTTATGCGGAAGAATTATTTATTGATGTAATGGATCGCGTGATTGCATCGTTTGAAAATGAATATTTCCGCTTACAGCTTTATATGGGCGTTTATGAAATTACGGATGTAACAGAACCTGTGTATATGATGATTGACAAGTGTAATTTGGCAATCAATACAATAAAGGGTGATTATACAAAGCGTGTGGCATATTTTGATGATGCTCTTTTACATAAAGAAGTGGAAAAGAACATGATTATCAATGAGTTTGAACAGGCGCTTGATTTGGGGCAGATTCAGATTTACCTGCAGGCGCAGACAAAAGCGGATGGAACAGTTACCGGTGCAGAGGCACTGGCTAGATGGATACATCCGACAAAAGGTCTGATTGCACCAAATGAATTCATTCCAACACTAGAGGCGACGGGATTGATTTATAAGCTGGATTTGTTTGTGTGGGAGCTGGCAGCACAGCAATTGGCACTATGGCATGAAAAAGGCAGGGATGATTTATATCTATCGGTTAATATTTCCGTGCAGGATCAATATTATCTGGATGTCTATGAAGTATTTACCGGCTTGGTGGAAAAATATCATATAGATCCACGTAAGTTAAAATTAGAAATAACAGAAACACTTTTTGTGTCTGAACTTGAAAACCATAAAAATATGCTAGAGCGTTTGCAGAGCTACGGATTTGAAGTAGAGATTGATGATTTCGGTAGTGGATATTCATCTCTTAATATATTAAAAGACATCAAAGCAGATGTTATTAAGATTGATATGGGATTTTTGCAGGAAACAAAGAATGTGGATCGCAGCCAGTCTATTTTGCGCTCGTTGATCCGTCTGGTAAAACAGCTTCATATGGAAGTGATTACTGAGGGCGTTGAAACGGAGCAGCAGGTGCAGGAGCTGTTAGAGATGGGATGCGAGTGTTTCCAAGGCTTTTATTTCTGTCGTCCAATTCCATTGGATGAATTTGAGGAAAAATATCATATCTGAGAGCTCTGAAAATAGTATATGCAGATAAAATAGCGAATGTTATCGAAATATTGATAACTTTCGCTATTTTTTGTATGCGTAAAAGAAACTGTTGTGGTAAATATAACATGATAAACATCAAACTAGGATACTTATGGAGGCGTGAGAGATGAAAAAGAAGTCACAGGCTGCTAAGAATATGAAAAAAGGATTTGGTATGATGACAAAAATCATTACACCGGTTGCAACGATGGCGTTGGTGACAATGGTTACTGTTATGGGACTACGTATGTCGGTGCAAAACTTGTATAACCAGGGGATGATGATTTCCAATCAGATTGTAGCTTGTGTAGATGCTGCGGGGGCTTTGGATACTGACTATACAAAGATGCAATCCTATACGTCAAATGTTGTGAATGAGCCGGATGCAGAAAAACTGAATGGCTATAGTAAGGCGTTGGATCAGGCATACGAGCGTATGGAAAATAGCATTGAGGTTTTTGAAAAATATGCTTATTCGAAAAGTGAGAAGCAAACACTTACGGATTTACAAGATACGTTAAAAACGATGTATGCTTATCAACAGGCGCAGATGCAGAATGCAGTCTACGGAACAGAGATTCCGGAAGATGTCAAAGTGGCAGGAACTGGATATAATACAAAAATTCTTACCTGTATTTCGGAATTAGATAAGCTGATACAGGCAGATGAAAAAGAAGCAAAGGCAGCATTGGAGCAGGCTAAGACGCTGTCTGATGTGACGATTGCTGGCTCAATTGTGTTTACGATATTGATCTTTATTATTGTTGTTTTGGTCAGTGTGCGTTTGATTGTAACACCGGTTAAGAAATCTTCAAAAGAATTGGAAGATATGGTGGATGAAGTCAACAATGCAGCAGCCGATCTGACAAAACGAATTTCTGTCAACCAAAAGGACGAAATTGGCAGCTTGGTTGAGGGGGTTAATACATTTATTGAGGCATTGCAGCATGTGATCGCCGAAATTCGCGATAGCTCCGTACATTTGAATTCTGCCTTTGCAGCAGTGACTGACAGTGTGACTTCCGTTAATGGAAATGCAACGGATATTTCTGCTGTCATGGAGGAACTTTCTGCAACTATGGAAGAAGTATCTGCAACACTTGCCAACGTAAATGAACGTGTGGAAAGGGCAGGACAGGGCATGGATCGTATCTCTGAGCAGAGTGAACATATCTTGCACTATGCAACTGAGATGCAGGATCGTGCGACACAGTTGGAAAATACAGCAGTTACAAACAAAAACACGACTTCTACTATGATCCAAGAGATCCTTAGCACTTTGCAACAGGCGATTGAGAACAGCAAGAGTGTGGAAGAAGTTAATGCATTGACAGATGAAATTTTAAATATTTCCTCTCAGACGAATCTTTTGGCACTCAATGCTTCTATCGAGGCGGCAAGAGCCGGAGAAGCAGGTAAGGGCTTTGCCGTTGTTGCAGATGAAATCCGCGTATTAGCAGACAGCAGCAGAGAGACAGCAGGCAATATCCAACAGATCAATGCAAAGGTAGTTACTGCAGTAGAAGAGTTGGTAAAAAATTCGGAAAACATTGTTGCCTATATCAATGAAAATGTATTAAAAGATTATGATGGCTTTGTGGATTCAGGTCACAAATACCGTGCAGATGCTGACTATATTAATGAAGTTATGACATCCTTTACAGATTCGGTCGAACATTTGCGACAGACTATGGATGAAGTCGTGGAAAACGTAAATGATGTTTCTACGGCAGTAGAACAGGGCGCTGAAGGTGTGGCTAACGCAGCGGAAGATACGACACAATTGGTTGGCGAAATGGAAACGATTATGAAGGAAATCGACGACAGTAACCGGAATATTTCTGACCTCTCGACGCAGACAAACCGTTTTATCAATGTCTGATTGCACTAATACTTGAAATATGTGGAAAGATATATTAAAATATAGGGTATAAGTGGGCTCGGGCTCATATAGTATTAAGGAGGAAGAAAGAATGATTTCAGCTGGCGATTTTAGAAATGGTGTTACCATTGAATTAGAAGGCAACGTATATCAGATTATCGAATTTCAGCATGTTAAACCTGGTAAGGGTGCGGCATTTGTTCGTACAAAATTAAAAGATATTAAGAATGGCGGTGTTGTTGAAAAAACATTCCGTCCTACAGAGAAGTGCCCACAGGCACATATTGATCGTAAGGATATGCAGTATCTGTACAATGATGGTGATCTTTACTACTTCATGGACGTAGAGAACTACGACCAGATTGCATTGAGCACAGATGATATCGGCGATGCATTAAAGTTTGTTAAGGAGAATGAGATGGTTAAGGTATGCTCTCATAAGGGTAGCGTATTTGCTGTAGAACCTCCACTCTTTGTAGAACTTGAGATTACTGAGACAGAACCAGGATTCAAGGGAGATACAGCAACAGGAGCAACAAAGCCTGCTATCGTTGAGACAGGAGCAACTGTTTATGTACCTTTGTTTGTTGAGCAGAATGATGTAATCAAGATCGATACAAGAACAGGGGAATACTTATCTAGAGTATAAGTAGAGAGATGTATATGGATTTTAAGAAATTACCTTTTTCACAAATGCTACAGGACCGAAAGGTGTTTGGTATTTTTGATGATGTATTTCAACAAGGCACTTGGTTGGATGTTTCAGCATTGTTAGCCAGTGAATCATGTATTGAAGATGCTTATGCAGATGGGACGATTCCAAAAGAGACGTTGGATTTGATCGTGGAACGTATGGAAGCTTTATTATCATAAGAGCGTTGAGAAGATAGGACAGGGTGTATCAAAGGATGCATCCTGTTTTTTACTTCAGAAAAAACAATCTTGACACAGCAAAGGCTTTATAGTATATTATACAAGTCGGTAAACGACAAGCTGGCGTGGCACAGGTGGTAGCGCACCTCATTGGTAGTGAGGAGGTCACGAGTTCAACTCTCGTCGCTAGCTTTATAAAAAAGACATCAGCATGGCTGATGTCTTTTTTACTATATTTTGTTATTGTATTTTAAGATTCTAAACGATCCAGAATCAGTTGATTTGTCAGACTAAGCATTTGACGGTAAATGTTCTGGCGTTCTGCCTCACTCAAGCGAGTGTTACTAGCTGCCATAGTATTGTTAGCGTTCACAGTATCACTAGCTGCTACAGCATTGTTGCCTGTTACCGTACCATTAGCGGTGCTATCTTGATAATATCCGAGTACTTTAGAAACGTAGTTTTGTGTTTCTGCAAAAGGTGGGATGCCACCATATTTTGCGACGTTGCCACTGCCGGCATTATAGGCGGCAAGTGCAAGAGAAACATCTCCATTGTAGCGGGAGAGCAACTGGCTGATATATTTGGCACCACCCATAATATTTTCATATGGATTATAAGCGTCATTTACACCGAGTCCCTGCGCAGTTGCAGGCATAAGCTGCATGATTCCCATCGCGCCGCTGGAGCTGGTAGCAGTAGCAGTAAAATTGGATTCCTGTCTGGCAATTGCGGTCAAAAGATTGACATCAACTCCGTAAGTCTGCGCAGCTTCCTGAAAAATGCTCATTAAATCTGTTGGAACAGATGCTGTCGTAGAAGTCACGGCAGTAGCAGAACCCGTAGCATTCGTAACGGAAGCAGAATTGTTTGTAGCTTGTGCATCATTTAATGCTTCGGTGGCACTATTTAAAGATTCCGAAAAATCCTCGGTAGTGACAGCCGGTGTCATATGATCAACGTATGTAGTTGTCCCATCTGCATTGATAATGGATATTTTCATTTGTTACTCCTTTTTGCTGTTTTTATTATAGCACAGGATGAAAAAGGAAAAAAGAGGAATTGCGTCTTGGGTTTGTGAATGCTAAGATACAGAAAGAAGAAATTAGGAGGAAAAAGATGCGGATATCACTCAAAGCAGGCGAAACATACAACAAAACAGTGAAAGATGCCCTGCGAGAGCATGGGATTGCGATGGATTATATCTGTGGCGGAAAAGGAATTTGCGGTAAATGTGCTGTGCGCGTGCTTGAGGGAAAAGCAGAGCCATCTGTGGCGGATCGCGCATTTTTTTCGGAAGAGCAATTAGTGCAAGGATATCGGCTGGCATGCCAGATGCATGTCACAGCGGATATTTTGCTTGAAATACCGCAAGAACAGTTACAACAGCAAAAGAATGAACAAACATATTTCCATGCGCAAGAAGTTGCCACAGAACAAACATATGGCGTGGCAATTGATCTTGGCACGACAACGATAGGATTTGCGCTGGTGGATTTGCAGACAAAAGAAGTATGCTGCACGCAAAGCCGCCTAAATACACAGCGCAGTTATGGAGCCGATGTTTTGTCACGTATCCAGAGTGCAAATGAGGGATATGAGAAAGAGCTGCAGGCCTCTGTGACAAAGGATTTGCGCGACGGTGTTGTGCAGCTTTGTGGAGATTTACTAAGGCAAAACGCAATAAAACATATTGTGATTTCCGGAAATACGACGATGTGCCATTTGCTGCGAGGATATTCCTGCAAAACACTTGGTGTGGCACCTTTTATACCGAGTCATCTTGCTTTGGAACAATGGAAAGAAGATGATATAGAAATTACCATTTTCCCGGGAGCATCATCCTTTATTGGGGGTGATATTGTTTCCGGAATTTACGCCGTAAGTGACGAGAAAGAGCCATGGATGCTTTTGGATTTTGGAACAAATGGTGAGATGGTTTTGTGGACAGGTGAACAGCTTTTTGCGACAGCGGCAGCGGCAGGACCGGCTTTTGAGGGCGGAAATATCACATGTGGCTGTGCTAGTGTTCCGGGGGCAATCAGTAGTGTGATGATTGCAGGATGTCATTCTCATACAAAGACCATTGGCGGTATACCTGCAATCGGAATTTGCGGCAGTGGTTTGTTAGAAGCGATTAGTGGCATGCGAAAAGCAGGACTACTTGATGAAAATGGAACATTCATAGAAAATCTGCGTTCGGATGGATTTGTGCTGCAAACGCCGGGAAGCAAAAAAGAGATTGTTTTGACCCAGGAAGATATCCGTCAATTTCAAATGGCAAAATCAGCCATTGCAGTTGGGCAAAAGACACTGTTGAGAGCGGCCGGACGAAAAGCGTCCGACATGAAACATGTATACCTCGCAGGAGGTATGGGCAGCTTTTTAAATGTACGCGCAGCAGCTGCAGTGGGACTGTTGCAAAAAGAATTTTTACCGGTCGCAAAAGCGGTTGGGAATACTTCTTTGCAAGGTGCGATTACTTATTTGCTGAAACAAACAAAGACAGAAACAAAAAAACTGGAAGAGATTGCGAAGCAGATTCGGGTATTGTCTTTGGCAGAAACGCCGGGCTTCGAGGAAGATTATATCATGCACATGGCATTGCAGGAGAATATGATGTGACATGGCATCAGGACAGTTAGTTGAGGAAATACAAAAATGGATACAAGAGAGATATTAGAAAAATTGCAGAAGGGAGACGTTTCTTTAGAGGAAGCAGAACACTTATTGCGCAGACAACCGTACGAAGAATTGGGCTATGCGAAGTTAGATATGCATAGAAAAATACGCTCAGGCTGTGCAGAAGTGATTTTTTGTCAGGGAAAGGCAGATGAACATTTGCTGTCAATTTTTTCACATCTGTACGAGGCAGATGGCGAAGTGTTTGGAACAAGGGCAAATGAGCAGCAATATGCATTGATCCGGGAGCACTTTCCAGAGGTTTCATATGATGAAAACTCTCATATTTTAAAGATAGAAAAAGAAGATAAGAAGCATAGCGGCTGTATTGCGGTCTGTACTGCTGGAACGGCTGATATTCCGGTGGCAGAAGAGGCGGCACAGACAGCGGAATATTTTGGCTCTCATGTAGAGCGTATTTATGATGTTGGCGTGAGTGGAATACATCGCTTGTTTTCCAAATTAGATGTCATTCAGTCAGCCAATTGTGTGATTGCAGTTGCAGGAATGGAAGGCGCACTGGCAAGTGTTCTTGGGGGACTGGTGGATAAGCCGGTAATCGCAGTTCCGACGTCGGTGGGTTATGGTGCATGTATGGAAGGTCTGTCTGCGCTGCTTACCATGATGACATCCTGCGCAAATGGTATCGCTGTTGTCAATATTGATAATGGATATGGCGCAGGTTACATTGCAAATCAGATTAACCATCTGGCAGAATAATATTGATTTCAATGAGTAGGAGAAAAAATGAGTAACGTATTATATTTGGAGTGTGCCAGTGGGATTAGTGGCGATATGGCAGTGGCAGCATTATTGGATTTGGGAGCATCAGAGGAGCACTTGCGACAGGCTCTTTCTACTTTGCCGGTTACAGAACCGTACGAGATTGTCATCAGCCGTGTGAAAAAGTCAGGGCTGGATACATGTGATTTTGATGTGGTACTGCCCAAAGAGATGGACACGCATGATCATGATATGCAGTATTTATATGGACACTTGCAGGAACATGACATAAAGGGAGCACTGAAACAGGTGCATGAGCATGACAAACACCAGCCGCATACACATCGTGGTCCAAAAGAGATTGCGGCGATTTTTAACGATTCTGCCATGAGTGAAGGCGCAAAAAAGGTGGCATTGCGTATCCTTTCTGTCTTGACGGATGCAGAGGCAAAAGCGCACGGTGTTATGCCGGATGAGGTGCATTTTCACGAAGTGGGAGCGGTGGATTCCATCGTAGATATTGCATCATTTGCCATATGTTTTGATGAATTGTGTCAGAAAATGCAGATCCAGGACATTATTGTAAAAGAGATTGCGGAAGGAAAAGGAACGGTACGATGCCAGCATGGAATTTTGCCAATACCGGTTCCGGCGGTAACAAATATTGTCTGCTCGCATCATTTACATCTGCATATGACAGAGGTGGAAGGTGAATTGGTGACACCAACAGGAGCTGCGATTGCAGCAGCAGTAAAAACAAAAGACCAACTGCCGGAATCAGTGAAGATTTCAGCGGTTGGCCTTGGAGCAGGAAAACGTGATTACGAAACAGCCGGATTCCTGCGGATATTTTTATTAGAAATTTAAAAACTCATGGTTTCTCCATTGATTTTGGCTTCTTCGTCTTCTTCCATAGGGATAACAAGACAACGTCTGCCATCAACGAAAGCAGTATGGATTTCTTCTGCTTTTTCCGGATTTACCTTTACAACAACATCGATGTCGGTGCCGTCCTTTGTGATGACGCCGGCATCTTCTAATTTTTTGGTAAGATCAACCACTTTTTCTTGCAGCTGCTTTTTCTCCACACGTACTTCGTTGTTCTTGATAGCTTTGGCATCTAAGAGTTCCTGTGCGTCAGGCAAGGTTTCCTCGAAGAAAGATTCATAGGAGTTTTTGATTTTTTCTGCTTTTGGTTCAGAAATACCGGCATCGGTAAGGATCTCTGCAATCATCTCTCCATCCAGTATAATTGGTTCGTCTTTATCAACCTTTTCTTTTTCAACCAGAATAAAATCGTTTAAGTTTTGCTGCACATCTAAAACGGTGTCTTTGGTATCTTCATCATCCGGACCGAGAGTCTGAACCACCATATTTTCAAAAGCATCGCGTTTTTGTGTTGCAGTATGTTTTGTTTTGCATCCGAGACCATTTGCCCAAAACTCTTCGTGTGGTTCTTTGGCATTTTTGGTGTAAACGAGTGTGGCGTGGATGTCAGCAGAACGTCCGTTAAATGCCGGGAAAAGGAATGCGGTATCGGTTGGACCTACAACCCAGTCACGGATTCTGGCACCAATGCGGTGCTCGCCTTCTAAATAGCCAAGACCTGGCTTGGAAAGTGCGACCGGACAGATGCAGCAAAGCAGATATTCATAGACCTCATCAGATTCATCCATAGCAAGCTCGTCCGTTCCTTTGAGCGGAACATCATATACATCGTAATATAAGGTGATGAGATAATTGCCAACGTAATCATAAGAATCAATAATAAGATCATAATAGGTGTCAAGAAGAGCCTCATCTTCTAATTTGCTGGCGCGGAGAGCCATTAAAATCTGTTGTCTGCCGCCAACAGCCTCTTCGTCAATAGGAAATTCCAAATCAAGAAGATTGTTTCCAAGTGTACCAGAGAGTGATTTCCCTGCAATCTCTAAGTACTTGTAGAATTCATCTTCCTCCAGATTTAAAAATTTCTGAGAGAATTTAACCAATTTATTTTTTTCAGCATCTACATAGCATCCACACATATGTTGGATGGTGCAGCTTTCTTTTTTTAAACGTCGCTTTAATTCTGCAACTTCTTTCTTATTCATAATACAAATCCTTTCCGTGTAATGTGAGCACTTCTTATTATATCGAAAAAAAGAAGTCGTGCAACACCTTGATTTTCACACTTTAGTGAGGTAAAATAGGGAATAGTTTTGTACGATATATTTTTGGAGGAATTAAGAAATGATTAACATTAGGGAGTTACATCATAACTACAAAGATTATGATGGCAAAGTTGTAACCATAGGAGGCTGGGTGCGAAGCATTCGCGATTCAAAGACATTTGGATTCATGGTTGTAAATGATGGTACCTTTTTTGAACCGGTTCAGGTGGTTTACGCAGATAAATTAGATAACTTTGAGACAATTTGCAAATTAAATGTAGGTGCAGCTGTGATTGTTACCGGTGAGGTAAAAGTGACACCAGAGATGAAGCAGCCGTTTGAGATTCACGCACAGGAAGTTGTTATTGAAGGTGAGTCTACACCGGATTATCCTTTACAGAAAAAGCGTCACTCTTTTGAATATTTGAGAACCATCAGTCATTTGCGTCCTAGAACCAATACGTTCCAGGCAGTATTTCGTGTGCGTTCGTTGACTGCATATGCGATTCATAAGTTTTTCCAGGAGAGAGACTTTGTGTATGTGCATACACCGCTCATCACCGGTAGTGACTGTGAAGGTGCCGGAGAGATGTTCCAGGTAACGACAATGGATTTAAACGATGTGCCGAAAAAAGATGGTGCAGTTGATTTTTCACAGGATTTCTTTGGAAAACCTACCAACCTTACGGTAAGTGGTCAGCTCAATGGCGAGACTTACGCGATGGCATTTAAGAACATTTACACATTTGGACCTACTTTTAGAGCTGAGAATTCCAATACGACACGTCATGCAGCAGAATTCTGGATGATTGAGCCGGAGATTGCATTTGCAGATTTGACAGATAACATGATGCTTGCAGAGAGTATGTTAAAATATGTGATTTCATATGTGCTTGAGAATGCACCGGAAGAAATGGCATTTTTCAATCAGTTTGTAGATAAAGGTCTGATTGAGCGTTTAGAGCATGTGGTAAATTCCGATTTTGGATGTATCACGTATACAGATGCGATTGCAGAATTGGAAAAGCACAACGATGAATTTGATTATAAGGTATATTGGGGCTGCGATTTACAGACAGAGCATGAGCGCTATTTGACAGAAAAAATCTTTAAGCGCCCGGTATTCGTAACCGACTATCCAAAGGAGATTAAGGCATTCTACATGAAGCTTAATGAAGATGGTAAGACCGTTGCAGCTATGGACTGCCTGGTTCCGGGTATTGGTGAAATCATCGGTGGAAGCCAGAGAGAAGATGACTATGAGATTCTTCGCAATCGTATGATCGAGTGTGGTCTGAATGAAGAAGATTACGAATTCTATCTGGATCTTCGTAAGTATGGTTCTGCACGTCATGCAGGATTTGGACTTGGTTTTGAAAGATGTGTTATGTATTTGACAGGAATGGGCAACATCCGTGACGTGATTCCATTCCCAAGAACCGTAGGAAACTGCGATTTGTAATTTGTACCATGACTGTGCATATGCGAAATGCGTGTGCACAGTTTGACTTTTAGGAATTTTTATGGGAGGGAAGGAACAAAAATGAGCAAAATGTATATTCCAGAGGATTATGCTCCAGCTCTGAATTTAAAGGAGACACAGATTGCAATCAAAGAGGTGAAAGATTTCTTTCAGAGACAGATTACAGCTGAATTGAATCTGCATCGTGTGTCTGCACCAATCTTTGTTACACCGGAATCTGGATTGAACGATAATTTAAACGGCGTGGAAAGACCGGTAACTTTTGGCATTAAAGAGCAGGATGACCGTCAGGTTGAGGTGGTACATTCTTTGGCAAAATGGAAAAGAATGGCACTTGGCCGCTATGGTTTTTCTGTTGGGGAAGGTTTGTATACGGATATGAATGCGATTCGTCGTGATGAAGATACCGATAATATCCATTCGATTTATGTGGATCAGTGGGATTGGGAAAAAATCATCACAAAGGAGCAGAGAACGGTAGAAGAATTGCAAAATGCGGTGAAATCTGTTTATGATGCGCTTCGTGTAACGGAAAAATACATGGCAAACAAATACAATTACATAGAATGTATTTTGCCGGAACAGATCTTTTTCATCACATCGCAGGAATTGGAAGATATGTATCCAAATGATACACCAAAGGAAAGAGAATATAAGATTTGTAAATTACACGGTGCGGTCTTTATTTCTCAGATTGGTGATAAATTAGCATCTGGTGAAAGACACGATGGACGTGCACCGGATTATGACGATTGGTCACTCAATGGTGATATTCTTGTATATTATCCAGTGACGGATATTGCACTTGAATTATCATCTATGGGTATTCGCGTGGATGAAGATGCGTTGCAGCGACAGCTGATTTTGGCAGGCTGTGAAGAACGGCTGCGTCTGCCATTCCAGAAAGCAGTATATGAGAAAAAATTGCCATATACCATTGGCGGAGGCATTGGACAGTCCCGTATCTGTATGTTCTTCTTGCGCAAGGCACATATTGGAGAAGTGCAGGTGTCTGTATGGCCACAGGAAGATATTGATTATGCTAAGAGCAGAGGCGTCATTATTTTATAGAAAGCATGGGGAAAAAATATGAGCAAACAAATTCGGAATGAAGAGATGGATCGTTTGTTGGAAGGAATTCTTCTTCTCAAAGATAAGGAGGAAGCCTATCAGTTTTTCGAAGATTTGTGTACCGTAAATGAACTAGTATCTTTATGCCAGCGTTTTGCGGTTGCAGCAATGCTGCGAGAGGAAAAGACGTATCTGGATATAGCGGAGCAGACGGGCGCTTCTACAGCGACAATCAGTCGCGTGAACCGGGCATTGAATTATGGCAATGACGGATATGACATGATATTACGCCGTTTGGAAGAGGCAAAGGAAGAAAAGTAGTTTGCAAAACGAAGCAAAGAAGAGCGAGAGTGAATAAAATAATTCTTGGGACTTGTCATGTGGTTTTAATAACTATATAATGTATTGTATTATCACATGGTATGTGTCAGGAGGATAAAGATGCAGTCAGATATGCGTGCAGCTCTCAATTTGATATTAAAAGAATTTGCGGAGTTGGATTATGTCCATCCGCAAGATATTCCAAATATTGATTTATATGTGGATCAGGTGACAACATTTATTGAATCACAATTATCATCCATGAAGCGCAATGAGGATGAAAAAATTCTGACGAAAACGATGATTAACAACTATACCAAAAATCATGTGTTGCCGTCGCCGGATAAGAAGAAATACTCCAGAGACCATGTGCTGATGCTGATTTTGATCTATTATCTGAAAAGCTTTTTATCCATCAAAGACATTCAGGCATTGTTAGAACCTGTGACAGAAAAATATTTCGGTACGGAATCGGATCTTTCGTTTTATGAGTTGTATGAGGAATTGGTAGCACTTGGCAACGGACAGGCGAAAGCACTGATTAAGGATGTAGTTTCAAAGTATAATGCAACACAAAAGTCCTTTGCAGATGCACCGGAGGAAGATCAGGAATTCCTGCGTAACTTTGGCTTTATCTGTATGCTGGGATTTGATGTATATATCAAGAAAATGATGATAGAATCACTGATTGATCTTAACAGTGAAAAACGTGCTGAGGAAGCCAAGAAAGAGGCAGCCGATCAGGTAAAAGAGAAAAAAGATAAATAATAAATCAGACAAAGCATAAGCCCGGAGATCGCATGACTTCCGGGCTTATTTTTATCATATATATCTTAGGTCAAAAACAGTAACTACTCATTGACAGTAACCGGTGAATAATAGAAACGGGTCGTTGCCATATTCAGTGTCAGCGTAGCCCCGCCGTTCTTGGTGCCTGTCACGTCGTAGGCACCCCAGACATCGGCGCGATTGTAACTTTCACAATGTGCACCTAGCAGGTTGCTGCCATAGTTTCCACTTTCCTTGTTGAGCCCGGCAGATTGCCAGATGATGTTGGTAAAGCTTGTCAAACTGAGATATGGTACCGGATCAGATGTGTCACCAAGACGTTTTACGGTACCTTCTCTCTGAAAGCCGTTGATCAAAGGAGAACCAAAGGTCACGGTGTTTAAGACGTTGTAGTTCTTTTTTATGGTGCTGTCTGAAGCAACCTGCTGTGCGACCATGCCGCCTAAACTGTGCCCTGTAACGATAAGATTAGAACCCTTAGGAACATTGGAAACAATAGCGTTTCTGACATTCTGGATGTACTTGTTATCCTGCTCAAAACCGACCAGAAGGTCTGTCCAATAACCGGTGGACTGGTTTTTGACATCCGTATCGGTGCCGGATAAGGCAATGATATAGACCGCCTTGGATGATGTTTTGCCAAACCAGTTCTTTGTGGTCAGAGAGCCTTGCGTGATGGAAAAAGGACCCTGATGCTGTGGCTGGTTACATGCGTAACCCAACTGCACGAAACGGGAAAGCTCGGACACGTTGGTATAGGTGTAAGTGCTGCGTGATGCCAACTGCTGGTAAGTGGCATTGACGAGTGCTGTGTTGGAATCGGAAGCGAATACCGTGCCGCCGAATGCCATGGCAAGAATAAGTGAGAGTGCCAGAATACGTCTGGTTTTTGTAATTTTTTTCATGATAACCCCCTTAACATGAATTGTGATGATCAAAACCGTTGTGGCTGTGATCATGCGTTGAATAAAACCCTATGCCTATATTTTAGAATGGAAACTCTTTTGCAACAACAAGTTTATTGACAAAAAAATTACCAAAAATGAAAATGCCAATTTATAAGAATTGATGGTAAAAAAGTGGGGAGTGAATATAGGGTTAACTTGTGATATAATGGCAAAGAATAACGGAAAATCAAGGGAAAATAGAGATTTTGCAACAAGTGTTGCAAATTAGAATACAGGAGAATGGACATGAATACATACGATTCATTAAATGAACAGCAGAAACTGGGCGTTTTCACGACCGAAGGTCCGGTATTGATTTTAGCCGGTGCTGGTTCCGGTAAGACGCGAGTTTTGACGCACCGCGTGGCATATTTGATAGAAGAAAAAGGCGTTGCTCCATATCACATTATGGCGATTACATTTACAAACAAGGCTGCAGGCGAGATGCGTGAACGAATCGATTCCATGATTGGTATGGGTTCAGAGAGTATCTGGGTGTCTACGTTTCACTCCAGCTGCGTTCGTATTTTACGCCGTTTTGCAGACCGATTGGGATATGCAAACAGTTTTACCATTTATGATACGGATGATTCCAAGACACTTATGAAAGATATTTGTAAACGTCTGGAAATCGATACAAAAATTTATAAAGAAAAGACATTCTTAAATGTGATCTCTTCTGCCAAAAATGAATTGATCTCGCCGGAAGAATTTGCACAGAATGCGGTCGGTGATTTTAACAAAACAAGACAGGCACAGGTTTACCGCGAGTATCAGGCAAGACTCAAGGCAAACAATGCGATGGATTTTGACGATCTGATTATGAAAACGGTCGAGCTTTTAAAATTTGACACAGAGGTACGCAGTTTTTATCAGGAAAAATTCCATTATATTATGGTAGACGAGTATCAGGATACGAATACAGCACAATTTGAACTGGTGCGTTTGTTGGCATCGGGCAGAGAGAATCTGTGTGTGGTGGGTGATGATGACCAGTCGATTTATAAGTTCCGCGGGGCAAATATTTATAATATTTTAAATTTTGAGAAACACTATCCAAATGCGACGGTGATCAAATTAGAGCAAAATTATAGATCTACTGCAAATATCTTAAATGCTGCCAATGGTGTCATTGCAAACAATCAGGGGCGTAAAGAAAAACGCTTGTGGACAGAAGCAGGAGATGGAGAAAAAATATATTTCCAGCAGTTTGAAAGTGCTTATGAAGAAGCAGATTTTATTGCAAGAGATATTGCAGCACGTGTACGCAGAGGCGAATATCAATATGGAGATTGTGCTATTTTGTATCGAACGAATGGACAGTCCCGTATGTTAGAGGAAAAACTGATTATGTCAGGTATTCCGTATAAGATTGTTGGTGGCGTTAATTTCTATGCCAGACGTGAAGTGAAAGATCTGCTTAGCTACATGAAGGTCGTAGACAATGCACAGGATGATCTGGCAGTACAGCGTATCATCAATGTTCCAAAGAGAGGCATTGGTGCAACGAGTATTGGCAAGGCGAGCGACTATGCATATCACATGGGATGGAATCTGTTTGAGGCATTAGAGAAAGCAGATGAGATACCAACACTTGGAAGAGCAGCAGGAAAGATAGCACCATTTGTTGCACTGATTCACCGTTTCCGCAGTGTCTGTGCGAATCAGGGTGTATCTGCTCTTTTACAGGAAATCATCGATGAGACCGGTTATGTGGAAGAGCTTCAGTTAGAAGGTACGGATGAAGCAAAAGCACGTATTGAAAATATTGATGAATTAATTACAAAGGTTGTTTCCTATGAGCAGGAAGCGGAGGAACCGTCATTAAGCGGATTTTTGGAAGAGGTTGCATTGGTGGCAGATATTGACTCTCTGGCAGATGATGGGTCATATGTAGTTCTTATGACTTTGCATAGTGCAAAAGGACTGGAATTTCCAAATGTGTATCTGTCAGGTATGGAGGACGGTTTATTCCCAAGCTATATGAGTATTACAGCGGATAATAGCGAAGAGGAAATCGAGGAAGAAAGACGTCTTTGCTATGTGGGAATTACGAGAGCAAAGCAGCATTTGTCAATTACGGGCGCACGTATGCGTATGATGCGTGGCGAGACACAGTTCCATGGCATTTCACGTTTTGTAAAGGAGATTCCGCAGGAATTAATTCAGGGAAATACATGGGAACCGAAGCCAAGGGATGAATTTCTTGGGGAGCGACCAATCAGCAATCGTCAAAAGATGCAAAAAATGAAAAAAACACCACTCGCGGCACAGACCTACCAGGCTGCAAAAGATTTTGGCACAAAAATCCAAAAGAATTCATTGGATTATGGCGAAGGTGACCGTGTGAAACATATCAAGTTTGGTGAAGGCACTGTTGTACAAATCAACGATGGTGGTCGGGACTTTGAAGTGACGGTAGAATTTGATGGCGCAGGGCGTAAAAAGATGTTTGCATCCTTTGCAAAATTACAAAAAGTGTAAGTGTTTTTCGGTGGTAATTGGGTAAAATAAATGCTATACTAAGGATAAATAAATTCATGCATTCATAATTAGGAGGAGAAGCCTTATGATGAAAAAAGAAGATGTAATGGAATTGATCGACCTGACAAAGTTGACAAATATGCTCAACAATATGAAAGAGAAGGAAATCGTAGTAAAAGAAAAACACACATGTGACTGGAAGAAAATTGCATGTGTTGTAGGTGTGATTGCTGCAGTAGCAGGTGTTGCATTTGCAATTTATCGTTATTTCAAGAAAGACTATGAAGATGAATTCATGGATGATTTCGATGATTGGGATGACGACGAAGATTTCTTTGAAGACGATACCGAAAAAGATGTAGATGATTTAGAGGAAGAGTAATAGAGTGAAAAAAGGTCAACAAGTAGAAGGCGTTGTTACTCGAGTAGATTTTCCAAATAAGGGAATCGTGCAGACAGATGACGGTGATTTTATCACCGTCAAGAATGTGCTTGAGGGACAACGCATTCTTTGCGTAATAAAGAAAACAAGAAAAGGAAAAGCAGAGGGACGTCTTTTAGAAGTCGTAGAGAAATCGCCTCTTGAAGTGGAAAAACCATATTGCAAACATTTTGGAGAATGTGGTGGATGCAGTTATCAGACATTGCCATATGAAGAACAGGTGGCGCTGAAGGCAAGACAGATCAAACGTCTCTTGGCACCGGTATTGGAGGAAGAACGTTTTGATGCATTGTTTGAGGGTGTGATCGAAAGCCCAAATCAGTTTGCTTATCGTAATAAGATGGAATTTTCATTTGGAGATGCCTATTTTGACGGCCCGCTTGCCCTAGGCATGCATAAGCGCGGAAGCTTTTACGATATTGTGACAGTGGATGCATGTCAGATTATTGATTCAGATATGCGCCAGGTTTTGGTGGAGACACTTTCTTATTTCCAGCATGCAGGCGCTGATTATTATCATAAGATGCGTCATGAGGGATATCTGCGTCATTTACTGGTGCGAAAGGCAGTTAAGACAGGAGAAATTCTGGTAGATTTGGTAACCAGCTCGGATGCCAGATTTTTGCTTGGCGAGGCGAAGGAATCTGACGCAGCAGCGTATGATGTGGAAGCACCGATGATGTCAGAAGATATGCGTACGAAGGAAGCGGTATTGCTGCAGGGCTGGAGTAAGCATTTGGAAAGCCTTGCGTTTGAGGGCAAATTGACAGGTGTATTACATACCAGAAATGATCGAACAGCGGATGTTGTAGAAGATCAAGGGACGACAACACTTTATGGTCAGGATTATTTCTATGAAGAATTGTTGGGACTTCGATTCCGTATTACACCATTTTCTTTCTTCCAGACGAACTCTTTGGGAGCAGAGAAGCTGTATGAAGCTGCAAGAGATTTTATTACGGCAGAAGATGCAGATATTCTGGAGGGAAAGACAGTATACGATTTATATTCCGGAACAGGTACGATTGCGCAGATTCTGGCGCCGGTAGCAGGACATGTGATCGGTGTGGAAATCGTTAGTGAAGCTGTGGAGGCTGCAAAGAAAAATGCAGCAGAAAATGGTCTGACCAACTGTGAATTTATCGCAGGTGATGTATTAAAAGTCATTGATGATATCGAGGAAAAACCGGATTATATTGTACTCGATCCACCGAGAGATGGTATTCATCCAAAGGCACTTGGCAAGATTATTGCCTATGGCGTGGAGTCAATGATATATATTTCCTGCAAACCGACGAGCTTGGCTAGAGACCTCGAAGTACTGCAGGCAAGCGGTTACGAAGTTAAGCGGATTTGCTGCTGTGATATGTTCGCCGGCACACCACATGTGGAAACTGTTGTTTTACTTTCCAAGGGTATAATCGACTCGCTTTCAGATGATTAAATAAGAATGTGTTAAAGACATCGGCCAAATGGAATGGTTGGTGTCTTTTTCTATCCGATCATCTTAGGAAATTCTTAATGATTTCTCAACCATTTCCAAGGAAATAAAAGCGGTTCTTCTGGTATAATAAAAGGGTAGATAATAAAAAAAAGGATGTGTTTGAATGAGTGCTAATATATTAGTGGTTGATGATGATAAAGATATTGCAGATTTATTGGAGATGTATCTGACGAATGAGAATTATACGGTGTATAAGTTCTATGATGCAAGCCATGCACTTGAAAAGATAGATGAAATAACATTTCCTTAGCTAATTTCAATAGCATGTATTTATAAGTAGATGGATATTATATTATAAGTAATACTAAATTGACCGTATAGCCTTATGAACGTAAAATAATTTTGTGATTTTTTTATTAAATAAGAGTATAAATATTTGGAGGAACCAATGAAAAAGACAACAAACTCTTCACCTTACCAGTTTGAGGGCAGAATACCTCTGTCTCAGGCTATTCCGCTTGGACTGCAGCATGTTATGGCTATGTTCATCGGAAACCTTACACCTCTTATCATTGTTATGGGAGCGTGCGGACTCACAGCGGACGCAGGCTTTGCAGAGCTTAGAACAGCTCTCTTACAGAATGCAATGATTATCGCAGGTATTGTTACATTAGTACAGATGTTTTCCATCGGACCGGTCGGCGGAAAGGTACCTATCGTTATGGGAACCTCTTCGGGCTTTCTTGGAGTATTAAATAATACAGTTGCAGCGTGTGGCGGCGGAGTTATAGCATATGGAGCTATTATGGGAGCCTGCATTGTAGGAGGTATTTTCGAAGGCATACTCGGAGCCTTCTTAAAGCCTTTACGCAAGTTTTTCCCTGCAATCGTTACAGGCTCAGTTGTTATAGCAATAGGACTTTCACTCCTTGGAGTGGGAATCAACTACTTCTGCGGTGGCACAGGCAAAAATGATTACGGCTCACTGCCAAACCTTTTTCTTGGAATGGTTGTACTTATAGTAATCGTGCTTCTTAAGCATTTTGCACCGTCGCGCAGTATTTTTTCATCATCTGCCATCCTTTTTGGTATTCTGGCAGGATATGTTGTAGCAATCATTATGACACTTACCATGTCACATACAGGTGTGACTGCTGACGGTGTCAAATACACATATTCATGGGTAGTAAACTTTGACGAGGTTAAAAATGCAGCATGGATAGCAGTTCCAAGCTTTATAGGCTTTGGAAAGCTTTCAGATGTGGGAATTTCCTTCCATGCCAATGCAATCATCCCAATCGGCATCATGTTTGTCGTTACTGCAATAGAGACAGTTGGCGATATCTCAGCCTGTGTGGAGGGTGGAATGGACAGAGAGGCTACAGATTCAGAGCTTTCCGGCGGTGTTATCTGTGACGGTCTTGGTTCATCATTTGCAGCGCTTTTCGGAGTACTGCCAAATACCTCATTCTCACAGAATGTAGGTCTTGTTTCAATGACAAAGGTTGTCAATAGATTTGCTATTTCAATGGGAGCTATATTCCTCATTATCTGCGGCTTCTGCCCAAAGATTGGAGCTCTCATGTCAATCATGCCTCAGTCGGTGCTCGGCGGAGCAGCTGTTATGATGTTTGCCTCTATCCTGATTTCGGGAATTGAGCTCATCACAAAGGAGCCAATCGGCAGCCGTGAGATTACAATTATCTCAGTTGCAATCGGTTTAGGCTACGGACTTGGCGCTACAACCGGTGCTACATCACATCTGCCATACTATGTACAGCTTATATTTGGCGGTTCAGGTATCGTGCCTTGCTCACTTTGCGCTATTCTTCTCAATATTATTTTGCCGAAGAAATCCAAGAGCGCACCATATATGTGGGATATGGACGAGAAAGATGATGTGAAGCGTGTGGATGATTAACGCTTAGGATTTTGAAGCCGTCCGGTGCATTAAGTACACCGGCGGCTTTATTGCTTGTGGAAAAGTATGGAAATATATGGAAAAAGTGATTTCAATAGTGGGCGCAGGTGGCAAGACCACACTCGTCCATAAGCTTGCAAGGGAATATCACAGGAAGGGAAAAGGTGTGCTTGTCACAACGACAACGCACATGTATGTCGAAGCTGACACTGACCTATCCTGCGATTTTTTTGCGTTAAGGGATAAAATAATAAAAGATGGATATTGCATGGCGGGGCAGAAAATATCAGAACAGTCAAAGCCAAAAATGTGCGGACTGCCGTATGATTTGCTTGATAAACTGGTTAAAGACATGCCACAGGCGTTAGATTATGTTATAATCGAAGCAGATGGAGCAAAGCACCATTCTCTCAAATATCCGGCAGCGGATGAGCCTGTCATATATCCGCTCACCACAGATGTTATCATAGTGCTTGGCACGTGGGAAAAGGGCAAGCTGTGTAAAGACGTTGTGTTCAGATATGAACTTATGCAAAACGAGCTAGGAATGGCAGAGGATGTAGTGGTTGATGACTCGGTTATAGACATGCTGCGTCAGGTCTATGTCAAAAAGCTTCGCGACAGCGGGTTTGAAGGACGGATTTCGACATATTACAGATAAACATGGAAATAATAAGTTAACAGGGTAACTAATTATATGAGCAATAATCAGATAAAAAAGAAAAATTTGTTAATCATATGCCGTGGTGCAGGCGATCTTGCGACAGGCATCATCCACAGACTGCACCGTGCAGGACATCGGGTGATAGCGCTTGAGACAGACTATCCGGCAGCCATACGGCGTCAGGTGTCCTTTTGCGAGGCAGTGTATGATGGGAGCGCAACTGTAGAGGGGCTGACAGCCAGACTGCTTCCTGCCTTGAATGATGCAGAGACAATTTCCGGGATAAATGACACACCGCAAGCTCATATTGCATCGCAAAAGTGGAAGAGCTCAGCTATCGAAGCTGTGGAAGCTGTGCTTGAAGCCGGAGAGGTTCCGCTTCTCATAGACCCAACCGGTGAATCAATTGCACTTTTTAGACCGGATGTTGTGGTAGATGCCATAATAGCAAAGAAAAATCTGGGCACCACAATAAATATGGCACCGCTTGTGATAGGAGTAGGTCCGGGCTTTACGGCAGGCAAGGACGTGCATCTGGTGATTGAGTCCATGCGTGGGCACAATCTGGCGCGCATCATTACCGATGGCATGGCACAGCCCAACACAGGGGTTCCGGGAAATATCGCAGGCTTCACAAGTGAGCGTGTGATACACGCTCCGGCAGCAGGATATATTTATGATGTCAGAAAAATCGGAGATATTGTGCAAAAGGGCGATGAGATAGCGCGGATATATCCGGATAAAGGAAGCTATGACAATAAATTGTCTGAATATGTTCCGGTAAATACTACAATTACAGGCATCATACGAGGTCTTATCCGTGAGGGTTATTATTTCAAGGAAGGCTTCAAGATAGCGGATATCGATCCACGCGAAGGGGAGCTTTCAAATTGTTTTACGATCTCTGACAAGGCAAGGAGTATAGCAGGCAGTGTGCTTGAGGCGGTATCGGCATTTGAGCACGGCATAAGGATTTATTAAATGTGCAGTTACTAATAGATAATAAATTATGGTAACTGAACAGTTACAATGAGGATTAATTAATTGACGCAGCAAAACGGATTAGATATCAATAATCAGGAACAAAATAAAGAAAAGCTCACACATTTTAATGAGGCAGGGGAAGCCCACATGGTGGATGTGCACGCAAAGGATGACACATACCGCGTGGCGAAAGCCTGCGGCACGATAAAGGTAAATGACGCTGTATACAGGGCTGTATCTACGGGCACGGCTAAAAAGGGTGATGTGCTGGGAGTGGCAAGGATTGCAGGAATCATGGGAGCAAAGAACAATTCCATGCTTATTCCGCTCTGTCATCCTATTGCTATGACAAAGTGTGATGTTGAGTTTGAGCTGGATGAAAAAAACAGCAGTATCACGGCAATTTGCACGACAGCCTGTGTGGGCAAAACCGGTGTAGAGATGGAGGCCATGACAGGGGTCAGTGTGGCGCTTCTTACCATATATGATATGTGTAAGGCGCTAGACCGTGGAATGGAAATCGGGCAGATACATCTGCTTGAAAAATCCGGTGGAAAGAGTGGACACTATACAGCTGAATAGTTAAAAATACACATTTAATCAAGGATAACAGGGTGATGTAATGTATACTGTAGGGATTATAACGATAAGTGATAAAGGCGCAGCGGGCCGGCGCGAGGATAAAAGCGGCCCAAAAATAAGACAGATGCTTCCCAAAGATGAGTACGAGGTGGTTTCATATAAAATCATACCGGACGAGAGAAAACAGATTGCAGACGAGCTTGTCAGGTTGAGTGATGACATGAAATGCAATCTGGTGCTTACAACCGGCGGCACAGGTTTTTCACCTAGGGATATCACGCCGGAAGCTACAATGGATGTTGCACAGCGCAATGCACCGGGTATCGCTGAGGCACTGAGAGCGTACAGCATGAGTCTTACACCGCGCGCCATGCTTGGCAGAGGCGTTTGCGTCATTAGGAAAAACACACTGATAGTTAATCTGCCCGGCAGTGTGAAGGCAGTGTCGGAGAGCATGGATTTTCTGATGGGAAATATAGAGCATGGGCTTGATATTTTACTGCAGTATGACAGTGAGTGCGGTCGGTGTACTAGGTGTGGTTTGGAATAGTTAATATTTACAGAGATAATAATTGGAGTGTGGGATTATATGAAGCTTATGAAGACAACTGAGGCAGTCGGACAGGTGCTCTGCCACGATATCACACAGATTATTCCCGGCGTGAAAAAGGATGCAGTTTTTCGCAAGGGGCATATCATAACAAAAGAGGACATACCGGTGCTGCTTAGTGTCGGAAAAGATACCATATATATATGGGAAAATGATGAGACCATGATGCACGAGAATGAGGCTGCGGAGGTGCTTTATCGTATGAGCGCATGTGGCACAAAGAAAATTGAAGCAGACACACAATCAGGCGTTTCTTGCGGCACTGCGAGTAAAATGCATCCGTCCTCCGTAAAGGAGGGCAAGATAGAGGTAATCGCAGACTGTGATGGACTGCTTAAGGTGGATAGCAAAAAGCTTGAAAAGGTCAACTCCTTTGGAGAGCTGATGATAGCCACAAGGCACGGCAATACCACTGTGAAAAAGGGTGATAAGCTCGCTGGAACAAGAATCATACCGCTTGTCATAAAAAAAGATAAGCTAAAGGAAGCTTCTAATATATGTGAGGATGGTCCAATCCTTGATATTAAGCCGTTTGTGGTCAGAAAAGCAGCAATAATTACAACCGGAAACGAAGTGTACCATGGCAGGATACAGGATGCATTTACACCTGTTATAGAAAAAAAAATAGCAGAGTTTGGCGCACAGATGATGTTTCATGAGGTGTTTGATGATGATGACAAAAAAATCACAGACGGATGCTTACGCGCGATAGAAGCCGGAGCGGAAATTGTATTCTGCACAGGTGGAATGAGCGTGGATCCTGATGATAAAACGCCGCTTGCCATCAAAAATACAGGCGCACGGATTGTGTCATACGGCTCGCCGGTGCTGCCGGGAGCCATGTTTTTGCTGTCGTACTATGATGCAGGTGACAGGCTGGTGCCGATATGTGGGCTGCCCGGCTGTGCCATGTACAATAAGCGCACGATATTTGATATTGTGTTGCCTAGGCTTATGGCACGTGATATGATTTATGCAGATGAGCTTGCTGGACTTGGAGAAGGCGGCCTCTGCCTGAATTGTGATGTCTGCACGTTTCCTAACTGTGGTTTTGGAAAGGGCTTTTAACATGCGCGATGGATTTGGCAGAGAGATTGACTATATGCGCATATCGGTGATAGATAGCTGTAATTTAAACTGCTATTACTGCAATCCCTGTGACAATAATGAGCACTGTCATGCACTAAATATACTTAGCGTAAAAGAGGTGCTTTGCATAGTCCGCGCAGCCACAAGGCTTGGAATTAAGCATTTTCGTCTGACAGGCGGTGAGCCGCTTTTGCATCCGCAGCTTGATGAAATAGTTTTACAAATCAAAAAGATACCGGGTGTCAGCAGCGTATCGCTTACTACAAATGCAGTACTGCTTGTGCAGCATGCAAAGTGGTTAAAGGAAGCAGGCATAGACAGCATAAATGTGAGCCTGGACACTATAGATGCGTCAGAATATGAACGCATCACAAAAAAACCGCTGCTTGAAGAAGTAAAGAATGGAATCAATGCCGCTATAGAGTGCGGAATAAGAGTGAAAATCAATGTGGTGCTCACACCGCAGACAGATGTGGTGGCGCTCACACGATATGTTGCAAAAAAAGGTACAGATATCCGCTTTATAGAGATGATGCCGGTAGGTGAAGGACACACCAACGGAGTCGAGCCATATAAGAAGGTTATTGGTACACTTTCAAAACTGTATGGAGAACCTTGCCGTATAAATACTGAAAAAACAAAAGAAATTAATTCGGGAAATGACAAACGGAAAATTCCGGATAACGGCCCGGCAGAGTATTACATTTTTCCGGAACTTGGTATCAGAGTAGGTCTGATTCAGGCAATTCATGGGAAGTTCTGCGACACCTGCAACCGCATACGTGTTACGGCTGACGGCAGGCTTATGCCATGCCTGGGAAGCAGCGTGACGATGGATTTAGTACCTGATTCATGGGATTTTGCAGATGATGTGGAAAAAGATTTTGCAATAGTCCGGGCACTAAGGGCTGCCATAAAGGCAAAGCCAAGGTGTCACAATTTTAATGATAATGCAGTGACATATACAAAAACTACAGAGACAAAGACTACAGAGATAGAAGCTGCGGAAGTAAATGCAGCAAGAAATATGAGCCGGATAGGGGGCTGATAGAAAATAATGGGAAAGCTTCTTGCAATCAATATAAGCAAAGAGAGAGGAACTGAAAAGAGAGAGGTGCCACAGGCGGAGCTTGTTGCAGACTACGGCATCATGGGAGATGCGCATGCCGGAAAGTGGCACAGGCAGGTCAGCCTGCTTTCCGCGGAGAAATTAGATGACTTCAGGGCAAGAGGGGCACAGATAGACAACGGTGCATTCGGTGAAAATTTAATTATTTCAGGATTTGATTTAGGAAATCTGCCTCTTGGTACACGCTTTTGCATAGGAGATACCATCCTTGAGATGACGCAGATAGGCAAGCAGTGCCATTCGCATTGTGCCATATACAAGAGGATGGGCGAGTGCATTATGCCAAAGGAGGGTGTGTTTGCGGTAGTCGTAAGAGGTGGTCAGATTCATGCCGGTGACGAGGTGAAGTTGATTCCGGTCAACATATATGCTTCGATAAAGGACAGACCTGTGGACAGCCGCTGTGAGCTTTTGACAGTCATAGAAGGAGCACATGCCGGGGCAAAGGCACTCTATATAGATGGCAGAATAAGAGTGGCATACGGCAATGTGTGGGCAGATGAAATAGATGACAATGATAATTCCATTGTGATGTTCAGACAGCAGATAGGCAGCAGACCACGTCTCATAATCTGCGGTGGAGGGCATGTATCGGCGGCACTTGTACGCATGGCATCGCTTTTGGCATTTGACATATGGGTGATAGAGGACAGACCTTTGTTTGCAGACAATGCAAAGCGCCAAGGCGCAGACCATGTGATTTGCGGCGATTATAAAGAAACTCTCGCCAAGCTACAGCCGCAGGCGGATGATTACTATGTATGCATGACAAGAGGACATCGCTTCGATATGGAATGCCTCACAGAGATATTCACAAAGTCCTATGCCTATGTGGGTATGATGGGCTCAAAGAAAAGAGCTGTGATAGTGAAAAAAGACCTTGAAGAATCGGGATTTTCACAGGAAATTATATCAGGATTACATTCTCCGATAGGCCTTGCAATAGGTGGACAGACACCGGAGGAAATTGCTCTTTCGGTGATAAGCGAGATAGTAAAGTGTAAAAATGAGCGTACAAGCTGCACTCAGATAGATAACGAAGTGCTTGACGCACTTACTGAGGTGGCTGGGCATTGTGCATCAGTTACACACTCCCCGGATGAGAAGTACATACTGTGTACCATCATAAAAAAGAACGGCAGTGCACCGCGCGGAGTTGGCACACAGATGCTTGTGAGCTCAGACAACCGTATTGTTGGAACAATAGGCGGAGGCTGTGCGGAGGCTTTAGTTATAAGCCGCTGCAGGAGGCTGTTTCGCAATCAGGAGTTCAAATGTGAGCTGATTGATGTCAGCATGAATACTGACGATGCCGAGAATGAGGGAATGGTGTGTGGAGGTAGCATTTCAGTGCTGCTGGAGCAGATCAGATGATGAATAAATAAAAAGAAAAGAGAGATTAAAAGTGTGATTTTAAGAAGAGCAACAGGCACTGATAAATCAGTAAAGGAGCGCAAGGGTTTAAAGAGAAAATTTGCAGCATATGCAGGACTTACGCTTGGACTTATTCTTACAGCAGGACTTTTTGCAGGCTGCGGAAAGAAGGATACTGCAGAGAGCGGTAATGCTACTGATAAAATTGTGACAAGCAGCGCGCAGACAGAGAACGGTAATGTAGATGTAGATTTATCGATTTTTGCGGCAAAGAGCTTAAACAGTGTTATGGATGAAATTTGTGCAGCCTACACCAAGGAGCATCCAAATGTAAACTTCCAGAACAACTATGACAGTTCGGGAACTCTGATGGCACAGATTAAAGAGGGCGCGAAGTGCAATATCTTTTTCTCAGCAGGAGTGGCACAGATGGATGAGCTTCAGAATGGTTATGAAGCAGGAAGCGTGGTTGATGATACTCGTGTTGACCTTTTAAATAATCAGGTGTGCCTTGTTACATATAAGAATAGTGGCACGGCAGTTACCAGCTTTGCAGACATCTCAAAGGCTAAAAATATGGCACTTGCTGACGGAACAGTTCCTGTAGGACAGTACACCAGAGTAGCACTTGTAAATTCAAAAATGGTTGAAGGAGATGCTTCAAAGCTACAGGATATTTCAGATTCTGATATCTCAAAGGCATTTGGCGGTCTGGAAATCAACAGCTGTGCAAATGTAGGTGCAGTTGCATCTGCCGTAGCTGAGGGTGCAAACGAAATAGGAACAGTTTATTACTCAGATACATTCGGATACGAGAATCAGCTTGACATTATAGAAAAGCTTCCAAACAGCTTAACAGGTGATGTTATATATCCGATAGCAGCCTTAAAGGGTGACAACACTACAGCAGACGAGCTTGAAGCCGCAAAGGAATTTATTGCATATCTTCAGACAGATGAGGCAATGTCAGTATTTGAGAAATATCATTTTACGGTAAATGAATAATGGGAACGATTGATTTCGCACCGCTTTGGATAACATTAAAAACAGGAATAGTAGCGTCGGTTTTTTCATTCTTTATTGGAATAGCCTTTGCTGAGCTTGTTATAAACACAAAGGGCAGAGTGAGGGCATTCTGGGATGGACTGCTGACACTTCCGATGGTATTGCCGCCTACCGTGGCTGGATACATCCTTTTAAGGATTTTCAGTACAAGACGTCCCTTTGGAAGTTTTTTAAGCAATAGCATGGGTATACAGGTAGTACACACGTGGCTTGGCTGTGTGGTTGCAGCGACCATCATTGCACTCCCTCTCATGTACAGAAATGCGAGAGCGGCATTTGAGCAGATAGACGAAAATGTCATATATGCGGCGCGAACTCTCGGCATAAGTGAGTGGAAGGTCTTCTGGAAAATACGTTTGCCGATGGCAAAGCCCGGCATCATATCGGGTGTCACACTGGCCTTTGCCAGAGCTATCGGTGAGTACGGCGCCACATCAATGCTTGCCGGAAATATAGCGGGAAAGACATCGACCATATCACAGCAGATAGCAATGGTCATCCAAAGTGGTGACTATGCCACAGCGGGCTTCTGGTGCATAGTAATCATAGCGATTTCGTTTGCATGCCTTGTATCGATAAATATGATATGCGGCAAAAGCAAGGGCATAAAGAGAAAGAAAAAAAATAATGTCGCTCATAGTAAAAATAAAAAAACAGTTGGATAATTTCATGCTTTCGGTTGACATGGAGCTTACGGACGAGATTGTGTCCGTAATTGGTATGTCGGGCTCAGGAAAGAGTATGACACTCAAGTGTATAGCAGGGATAGAGACTCCTGATTCAGGCTTTATATCATTAAATGACCGGGTGCTGTATGACTCAAAAAATCGCATAAATCTGCACCCCGGTAAGCGCAGGGTAGGCTATCTGTTTCAGGACTATGCACTTTTTCCTACAATGACCGTGATGGAAAATATATGCATAGCAATGGGACATCGCGATGAAAAAAAGGTGAAGGTCTGGCTGAAGCGGTATGGGCTTGATGGCATGGCAGACACATATCCGGATCATCTCTCGGGAGGTCAGAGGCAGCGCGTGGCAATGCTTCGCATGCTTGCGGCTAAACCGGAGTGTATACTGCTCGATGAGCCTTTTTCGGCACTGGATGAGCATGTGAAAAGAAGTATGGAATCAGAGCTTATGGAGATGCTTTCCGATTTTCACAATCCTGTTATCTTTGTGTCACACAATCGCGATGAGGTGTATCGTCTGGCAGAGCGTATCGGAAGTATTGAGAGCGGCATGCTGAGTGCAGTCCGCGACAAAAAAGATTTCTTCATGCGGCCTATGTCTGTGGAGCAGGCACTGCTTGTGGGCTGCAACAATATATCACAGGTGAAATGGCAGGATAAGCATCATGTTCTTGCCGTGGAATGGGATAGCGTATTTGAGGTCACTGATGAGCAGATTGAACAGCTTGCGATGGATACGGACAACATATCACACATAGGTGTTTTCCCTCAGGATATAATAATATCTGCAAGTAAAGCAAAATCGGTACTTGCATATAACAATAAAAATATAATCAGGATTAAAGATTATAAAATAGTTGAAGAACTAAAAACATGGGAAGTATCGTGTGAATTAAATAATGATTCAACAATTTATGCAAATCTTCCAAAGCATACAGAAGCAAATATGCTTAGCAAAAATATAAATGATGAGCTTTATATAAAGAAATTTTATCTGCTTGGATGAGAAGTAAATGAGGACATACTATGATTTACCTGGACAACGCTGCCACAACAATTAAAAAGCCGGATGCGGTATATGATGCTGTGCTTGATGCAATGAAGCACTGCGGCAATTCAGGTCGGGGAATGTCGGATGCATCGCTTGATGCGTCAAGGAAAATATATGAGGCTAGAATGTGCCTTACAGAATTTTTCGGCGGGGAGGATGCGGATAGACTTGTTTTTACGGCAAATTCCACTGAGTCGCTCAACATTGCAATCCACGGACTGCTTGAGCCGGGGGAGCATGTGATTACGACACAGCTCGAGCACAATTCGGTGCTCAGACCTCTTTATATGCAAAGGGAGAGGGGAGTGTGCGTGGATATTGTGCCATGCAGTGATGAAGGAATAAAAAGAGGGATAATTTCCCCGCGGGATATAGAGGCTGCAATTTGTCCGGAAACAAAAGCCATCATCTGCACACATGCTTCAAATCTCACAGGCAATGTGGTGGATATTAAGTCAATAGGGCAAATCGCACGAAAGCATGACCTTTTATTTATAGTTGACGCATCGCAGACAGCCGGTGTGCTTCCGATAAATGTAAAAGACATGAATATTGATGTGCTCTGCTTCACAGGACACAAGGGGCTGATGGGTCCACAGGGGACCGGAGGACTTTATGTGGGAGAAAGAGCAGATATAAAGCCGGTTAAAAGCGGTGGCACCGGCGTGCTCAGCTTTCTTGAGAGCCAGCCTATGGAGCTTCCGACAAGACTTGAGGCCGGTACCTTAAATGGCCCGGGAATTGCAGGGCTTTTGGCAGGAATAAAGGCGATTGAAGAAATTGGTGTGGATAACATATATGCTAAAGAGTATATGTTGATGAAGGCTTTTCTAAAGAAAATAAAGATAATCCCGGGAATCAGGAGATATGGGGATTTCGACATGCTGCCCGATAATGGAGCACATTGTGCGATTGTTTCAGTAAATATAGCTGATATGGATTCTGCTGAGGTGTCGGATATACTTATGAATGAGTATGGCATTGCAACAAGAAGCGGCATACACTGCGCACCACTGATGCATAAATTCTTTGGAACACAAAAACAGGGTATGGTGAGATTTTCATTCTCATATTATAATACAAATGATGAGATAAATGAGGCCGCTGAAGCGCTTATGCAGATTGCGGCATTGAGATAAACAGTATTAAACAATTGAAAGGAGCAAACATGCCACAGGAAATAGTGTTTTGCAAAGGCGGTGGCTGTACTGCAAAGCTTGGTCCGGATTTATTAAGTCATGTTTTAGCAAAGTTGCCAAAGGGCGAAAAAGACAGCAATCTGCTCGTCGGATATGATAGCAGCGATGATGCGGCAGTGTACAGAATTTCAGATGACACGGCGATAGTCCAGACGCTTGATTTTTTTCCACCGATGGTTGATGATCCATATACGTTTGGACAGATAGCGGCCGCAAATGCGCTCAGTGATATCTATGCGATGGGCGGCACAGTTAAGAGTGCGTTGAACATCGTTTGTTTCCCTGAGAAAATGGATTTGAATATACTCGGTAAAATAATGCAGGGAGGCGCTGACAAGGTGATAGAGGCAGGCGGTACACTTGCAGGTGGTCATTCCATAGCAGACAGCGATGTGAAATACGGACTTTCTGTCATGGGCACAGTTCATCCCAAACACATCTACAGCAACAATACAGGGCAGCCGTCAGATGTGCTTATACTGACCAAGAAGCTCGGAGTTGGGCTTGTGTGCAACGCAAACCGTGTCGGGGAAGCTCCGTTAGGTGCAATTGAGGATGCGGTAAGCTCCATGACCACACTAAACCGCGCGGCATCAGAGATTAGTCACAGCTTCGAAATACATGCATGCACAGATGTCACGGGCTTTAGTTTTTTAGGACATCTGAGCGAGATGTTAAATGATGATATAACAGCACTTATCGACTCAATTTCCATCCCGGTCATTACCGGAGCACTGCGATGCGCAGATGAGTTTTTCCTCACGGCAGCGGCGCAGCGCAACAGAAACCATGTAGGTGACAAGGTGCGTTTTGCAAAAAATATACCTTTCTCAATGGAGGAGGTGCTCTTCGATCCGCAGACCTCAGGAGGACTGCTGTTTGCAGTAAAAGCCTTTGAGGCAGATACCTTTTTGCATGAGCTTAAAGCTGCAGGGCTTCCGGCTGCAAAGGTGGGACGATTTGTTAAGCGCTGCGATGTGCCGATATATGTGAACTGATTTTAAGCTATCATAGCTTATGTAAATATGCTGACAGGCTGCATGCCCTGCATTTTGAGGGTTGACAAGTTAAATAACATAGGGAGGATTATAAATATGATTACAGTAAATGCAATCGGGGATACATGTCCAATCCCGGTAGTAAAGACAAAGAAGGTAATTGAGGCTCTCACACAGCCGGACACAGTGGAGACACTTGTGGACAATGAAATTGCAGTAGAAAATTTAAAAAAGATGGCTGCACAGAAGGGCTATAGCTGCGACAGCAATAAGCTCGACGACGGAAGCTACAGTGTAAAGCTGACAATTGAGACTCTTAACACAGGAGCGTTTTCGGATACAGACGAAGCTTCACAGTACACATGCAGGCCGGCTACAGATAACAGAGTCGTTGTAATCCGCTCTTCATATATGGGAGAGGGCAGCGAGGAGCTGGGCAGTGTACTCATAAAGGGCTTCATCTATGCACTTTCGCAGCAGGACAATCCGCCTGAAACCATGCTTTTCTACAATGGAGGAGCAAAGCTGACCTGTGATGGCTCAGAGTGCCTTGAGGATTTAAAGGAGCTTAAGAATCGTGGCGTGAAAATCTTTACCTGCGGAACATGTCTGAATTACTATGAGCTGTCAGATAAGCTTGCAGTCGGAGAGGTGACGAACATGTATGATATCGCCGAGAAAATGGCTGCAGCCTCTCTTATTGTGAGTCCTTAGTGTTATATTAAGTGTGATGTGATGGATAATAATTTGGTAAGAGAAAAGAAAAAGCGGCTAATCATTACCTTCGAGACTACCACAGCGCCGTTAAAGCTGGATATCAAGGGCAAGGCATGTGGTATTCCGGGGCGCACGATTCCTCTTCCGTCTGCTATATCGGCGGGCTGTGGTCTGGCATGGCGTGCAGAGCTTTCAGACAGGGAGAGCCTCATAGCCTTTATGAAGGAGCAGGACATTAGGTGGGAAGCCATGTATGAGC
Source organism: uncultured Lachnospiraceae bacterium (assembly GCA_934352055.1). Taxonomy (GTDB): domain Bacteria; phylum Bacillota; class Clostridia; order Lachnospirales; family Lachnospiraceae; genus Pararoseburia. Next base: position 99,741 of record CAKRJY010000001.1, on the reverse strand, counting down.
TTGAAATGTATTGATATAGGAGAAAAATATGTTTTATTACAATCAGTATGTGAGGGCGCAAAGCCTTGATGAAGCCTATGAGCTTTATCAGAAAAAACCGAATTTTGTGCTGGGCGGCATGCTCTGGCTCAAAATGAAAAATAAGACACTTGGCACGGCAATTGATTTGTGCGATCTCGGACTTGACCGGATTGATGAGGATGAAAACGAGTTTAGAATCGGTGCATATGCAACCCTCAGGCAGATAGAGACACATGAAGCCCTGAATGCATATACACACGGTGCAATCGCAGAGTCGGTCAGACATATCGTCGGAGTGCAGTTTAGAAATGTGGCGACTGTCGGAGGAAGCATCTGGGGCAGATTTGGATTTTCAGATGTCATGACGATTTTCAGGGCGCTGGGAGCAAAGGTGCAGCTTCACAAGGCAGGAATTATGGATTTGGACGAGTTTGCGGCACTTCCAAGAACCACGCGCGATGTACTCGTATCAGTAATAGTGCCGAAAAATGCAAAGGGCGTAGTATACTTAAGCCAGAGAAACCAGTCAACAGACTTTCCTGTGCTCACATGTGCAGTGGCAAATAGAAACGGCAGGTATGTGGCGGTCATCGGAGCATCACCATATATGGCAGAGCCTGTGTGGGATAAGGACGGCATACTCGATGGTATAGTAGATGCAAAGACGCACGGTAATGTAGCTTTGACGGAGAACTCCGAGAACAATGCAAAAATAGATAAATTTGCAGAATATGTTGCAGAGCATATCCGTTTTGGAAGCAATATAAGAGCAGGAGCCGAGTACAGAGAGATGATCTGCCGGGTGCTTACACGCCGCGCTGTCACACAGTCGCTTGACATCTGCGATGATATAAGGTAATCGCTACCGGATGCATGGAAGTTATGCAGGAAACTTTGGAAGCTTTATTAGTGTGATGACATCAATGCACGAGCATTAAGTAGGAAGGAATTCATGTATATGGATGTTAAAATAAAATTAAATGGAAAGTTAATAATCGACTCGGTTGACCAGGATATGGTGCTTTTGGACTTCTGCCGCAAGCACAACTGCTTTTCAGTGAAGAGGGGCTGTGAGTCAGGCAACTGCGGTCTTTGTACAGTGCTTCTGGATGGAAAGCCTGTGCTGTCATGCAGCATGCCGATAGGCAGGGCAGACGGCAGAGCCGTGGATACCCTTGAGGGACTTGAGGAGGAAGCTAAGCAGTTTACAGGATTTTTTGCTGCACAGGGAGCGGATCAGTGCGGCTTTTGTAATCCGGGTTATATAGTAAATATTGTGGCACTTCTGAGAGAAAATCCTGACCCGACTGATGAGGAAATTCTTGAATATCTTTCAGGAAACCTGTGCCGTTGTACAGGATATCAGAGTCAGCTCCGCTCAATCAGAAATTTCTTAAACAGTAAGAAGGAGGGCGCACCTCTTAATCTCGAGGCAGGCGTCTACGGAGAGGATATCGGAAAGGAGTGGCAGGATGAGCACAAATCAAACTAATGTAAACAGCTTCAACCGCGCGAGAAGGGATTACCACGCAGTTGGAAAATGTATACCGAAGAAGGATTCGAGCCAGCTTTTACTCGGAAAGCCGGTATTTACTGATGATATCACACCGCGTGATGCGCTTGTCATAAAGCTTCTTAGAAGCCCCTATGCGAATGCAATTGTCGAGGATGTAAAGACAGATATTGCTCTTAAGGTACCGGGCATGGTCGCAGTATACACCTGGGAGGATGTTCCGAAAAAGCGTTTTTCTATCGCAGGCCAGACCTTTCCGGAGCCGTCACCGTACGACAGACTAATCCTTGACCGTCATGTTAGAAGTGTAGGTGACGCTGTCGCTATTGTGGTAGGTGAATCGGAAAAGGCTGTAGACAAGGCTCTTAACATGATAAAAGTAAAGTACACGATTCTTGAACCGGTGCTTGACTTCAGAAAGTCGCTGGACAACAAGGTGCTTGTGCATCCTGAGGATGACTGGTCATCCAGCATAAATACAGGCGATGTAAAGCGCAATCTCATTCATCATGAGGAGGATGAGCATGGAAATGTAGAGAAAATTCTGTCGGAGTGCGATGAGATTATTGAGCACACCTATCGCATAAAGGCGGCGCAGCAGGCATATATGGAGACCTGCAGAGCATACTGTGAGATAGACAGATACGGCAGGCTTCACTGCATCAGCTCGACACAGATTGTTTTCCACCTGCGCCGAATACTGTCCAATGCACTCGATATTCCTAAGTCCATGGTGCGTGCTGAAAAGCCGCGTATCGGAGGAGGCTTTGGTGCCAAGCAGACAGCGGTCTGTGAGGTATATCCGGCATTTGTTACCTGGAAGACAAAGCGTCCGAGCAAGATAATCTACAGCAGAAAAGAGTGCCAGACTATCGCGTCACCGCGTCATGAGATGGAGGTCACCGTGCGTCTTGGAGCAATGAGGGATGGTCATATAAGGGCGATAGATCTTTATACGCTGTCAAATGGTGGAGCATACGGAGAGCATAGCACTACAACAGTAGGACTCTCAGGTCATAAATCGCTCCCTCTTTATACAGGAGGCTGCGAGGCAACCAGATTTTCGTGCGATGTTGTGTACACAAACGTGCAGGCGGCAGGAGCATATAGAGGCTATGGAGCTACACAGGGTATCTTTGCACTTGAATCAACTGTCAATGAGCTCGCTGAAAAGCTGCATATAGACCCGGTTGAGCTTCGTTTGAAAAATATCGTCCGTGAGGGCATGTTTATGCCGGCATATTTTGGCGAGACAGCCAATGCATGTGCACTCGACAGATGCATAATGCACTGTGCGGATAATTTCCATTGGGCAGACAAGTATCCTGTCCGCGATATGGGAAATGGCAAGGTTCGTGCGGCAGGCATGGCACTTGCAATGCAGGGCTCCTGCATATCAAATGTAGATGTCGGATCGTGTACCTTAAAGCTTTCAGACTGTGGCACCTACAATATGATGATAGGCGCGGCAGACATGGGAACAGGCTGTGATACCATACTTGCGCAGATGGCGGCTGAGGTACTCGACTGCGAGCCGGATGATATAACCGTGTTTGGAGCGGATACGGATGCTTCTCCTTATGATTCAGGTTCATATGCCTCATCAACCACCTACATTACAGGAATGGCCACACAGAATGCAGCACTTGAGCTTCGTGAAAACATAAAGAAAATCGGTGCACAGATGCTGGGCCATGCTGCATCAGAGGTGGATTTTGACGGCAAAGAGGTGTATATCATAAATCCGGACGGTGCAGACAATGGGGAGGTTTGCGTAAGTCTTTCCGATATAGCAACAAAATCACAGGTCAACAACACGATACCTGTAGATGTCACAGCGACATATTCATCACCTGTTTCACCTCCTCCATACATGGTAGGAATGGTCGAGATAGAGCTTGATAAGGAGACAGGAGCAGTTAAAATACTTGATTATCAGGCTGTTGTGGACTGCGGAATTCCGGTCAATCCAAACCTCGCGCGTGTACAGACCGAGGGCGGCATAGGTCAGGGAATAGGCATGGCGCTTTATGAGAATGTCACCTACAATGCCGGTGGAAAAATCGCAGAAAATGACCTCATGCAGTACAAGATACCGACACGACAGGATGTGGGCAATATCAATGTCGAATTTGAGACAAGCTATGAGCCGTCAGGCCCATTCGGAGTTAAGTCAATCGGTGAGATAGTTATCAATACACCGGCTCCTGCGCTGGCACATGCCATTTATCGCGCAACAGGCGTATGGCACAGGACAGTTCCGTTTACCCCTGAAAAAATACTTATGGGAATGGTAGACCCAAACTGGCACGAAAAGGACCTTAGAGTGAAATGATTCATATCATATACATGGCGGCTGGAAACAGCCGCCGTTTTGGAAGTAACAAACTGTTTTATGAGCTGTATGGAAAACCTATGTACAGGCATTTGCTTGATCGCTTGGCGGAAATTAAAAATAGATATAATAAATCAAAATCAGACAGCCAGACCATAGATATAACAGTTGTCACCCGTTACCGGGAAATATTGGACTACTGCGCATGTATCCCAGATTGCCATGCAGTCATAAGTCCGGACAGCGAAAAAGGCATATCCTACACTATAAAGGCAGGAATTATGGCGGTGCAGGAGCAGAAAAAGCTTAAGAAAAGCAGTGAAGTGACGCATCATACTGCCGAAAAAGAGGAATATTACATGTTTGCAGTAGCTGACCAGCCATATTTAAAAAGTCAAAGCGTGATTAAATTAATAGACAGAGTGCTTAAAAATACAGGGGGTAAGCGATTGGCGTTTTCACTTCGTTGTGGAGATGCTGTAGGCAACCCGTGTGTATTTAATTCATCGCTTATACCACAACTTTTATCACTGGAGGGTGATAAGGGTGGCAGAAGTGTGGCAAAGAAGCATGACTGTGTATATGTAGATATTGCAGATGAGAGAGAGCTGATGGATATAGATACATATTTAATCCGCTAATTTACTGCCTTTAAGCAGTAAATTGCTACTTTCTCAGTGTAGTGCGGGTCAATAAGACATACATCGAATTGCATGCAAGCATGCATAGATGATGTCTTTTCCCCCTTGAATTATACATATTTCATACAGATTTCCATATACTACGTATAATCCAATTACCCTCAAAAGAGGATAATTGGATTATACGAGTTTTATGGCAGAAGATAAAAAAAAGGAAATTGCTGTTGCAGTAATAAATGTAACAGAAGAATACCTGAAAGAAAAACTCTATGAGGTTAGAGGGAAAAAGGTATTGTTGGATGCTGATTTAGCAGAAATATATGGGTATACAAATAAAAGATTTAATGAGCAGGTGAGAAATAATATTGAGAAATTTGATCCTGATTTTATGTTTGAATTGAAACTTCCTTCTTCTAAGCCATTAGCTGTTGGTGCAATGACCAGAGAAGAACTTGATGCAGAACTCCAGAAGGGTGTCGATTCCATCAAAGCAGGAAAGGTATATTCTGCAGATGAAGTTGACGCGGTACTTGCAAAGGAGTTTGGCATTCGATGAAAATGCATTAACTTCCGGTAGACAACTTTATTGTGTATTATCTTGTCAATGATAAAGAAAGGACAGTTACAGTAGCACGAATATTCTACGGTGGTCGAGAGAACGAAGAAATTATAAATTCAAATAAATAAACAGAAGAGGAGCTTTTTGTGTGAAAACAAAAGCTCCATTTTCATTTGACCCAAAAGAAGCAAAGGACATTCTGATTGAACTGAGGGAAAGTACTGGAATGAATCGCAAACAGTTCTGTGAATATTTTGAAATCCCATATATGACAGTCAGTGATTGGGAGCATGGGAAAAAGCATGTGCCAAGTATTTCCTGCGCTTGCTGGAGTATTACGTGAGGATGGAACAGATGATGGTAGTGTGGAGCTTTGGTATGACAGGGAATTGATGGAGAGAAGTTGATGATATTATGCTTACCAGATATGTCTGCTATCTCATTGCACAAAATGGTGATCCTAGAAAAGAAGAGATTGCTTTTGCTCAGAGCTATTTTGCCGTTCAGACAGGAAAGCAGGAACAGATAGAAGAAAGAATCGCATATCAATGTCATGCAACTATTTTCTATAGCGCACAATTTTTTCCCAGTTTTCAGGAAAGCCCATTTCCTTTAGGAGTTGAGCACGGGTGAGATGTGGGCACTGTTTAATCACCTTGTTGATAAGTTTTGTTAAGTTTGATTTGAATGCTTTGAAATCCTCGGCATTGATAAGGTAGCGTAAGGCAATTACGACTGCAAACAAATCTTGTTTACCCATTGTATATTGGTAATTCTTTGTAGGTAACTGAAGCTTGTTATGTAGTGGCATATTGGGAATTGTTTCACGGATATGGAAGTCATAAAGACGTTCGCCGTGTGCGCATACATTTCTACAACGAGCAAGCACAGTTACAAGCTGATGCAGTTGAACTTCGGATATATTATCGAAGTTTTTACTGATTTTAGTACGGATGTCGGATGTAGCATATTGATACATTTTGGATATCTGCCCAAAGGTTAATGCATTAGTGGCTACCCATAATGGTACATTACCGTATGTTGCAGTATGGTGATTGATATATTTATATTTACTTGGTGTCGCAATAGCTTTCGACAACGAATTGACAAGTCGCTGTATTTGTCTATTGTTTTTGCGAGTAAGGTTGTAGTTTGTACATGTAAGATAACCAGATTGATGTTCGCCGTATTTTTCGCAAAAATGATAGGATATCATTGACTTCATATGTTGTTCAACTTTAAGAATGTATTTCAGAAAAAGAGAACGTAATTCCTCGTCAAATGTATAGAAAGAAAAAATTTCTTCAAAAGTAACACCATAATAAAACTTTCCAGAACGAAGTGGTTTAAAGGGTCCTTTATAACCGTCAATGAGAGAATAATAGCTGATTTTTTGAAGAATAGTCTTGGCAAAATCAGAATCATATATAGACAGTGCTTTGTCGTTTTGCAGAAGATTTATCTGCTGCTCATAGGTTAAAAATGCTTGTGCCATCTATCATTCTCCTTTCTTAAATGCAAAAAAGGAGCCCACGCATGGACTCCTTGGGCCACGGGCATCTCGAGTTTCCGCAGCACAACCACTAAAGATAATATACCATCGAAAGCGAAGGCTGTCAAATGGATTTTTAGTGGTGATAGTAGTTTATGCGTTATAAACCAATTTTATTAATTCCTTGAAAAAAGCATCCTCTTTTGGCAGGACATCTGACAGTTCATCCTAATTTTAATTGTAGCGAATTCGAGGCAATTAAAAACGAAGCCGGAATGAATAGATAGCCGTTTTATTGCAATTTCTAGTGCATGTCAAAGAATCTTTGCGTAACTATATATACAATGTAATGTGATGATTGCTTTACTTTGAACATTGTTTTTTAGATAATATACTCAAGGGGAATTTGGCAAACTATTTCATGTTACGCGACAAATGGTTTCAAATTGGGAAAACGGAGGCAGCAGATATGGATAAATTAAACAAGGCAAACGTATACATTCAAGAGAATCACATACCGAGAGAGGAATTGCCGGTATTCCATATTACACCACCTTGTGGATGGATGAATGATCCCAATGGGTTTTCCTCTTATCAAGGGAAAACACACTTGTTTTATCAGTTTCATCCATATGACAAAAATTGGGGACCAATGCACTGGGGACACTATGAAACAGACGATTTTATCAAATGGACGGAACTACCTGTCGCGTTGGCTCCGGATCAGACTTACGATGATGCGGGATGCTTTTCAGGATCTGGTATTGAGACAGACAAGGGACATCTGCTGGTTTACACAGGTGTAATGGAAAAAGAAACAGGCAAAGAAAAAGTAACATACCAGAACCAGTGCCTTGCGTTTGGAGACGGAAAAACATATACCAAGTTGGAACAAAATCCCGTAATAACGGGAGATATGTTACCAGAACATTTTAGCAGAGAACATTTCAGAGATCCAAAGATTTGGAAAGAGGAAGATGGCTACTATATGGTAGTGGGCAATAAGACAGACAAAGGTGTTCCCCAGGTTGTGTTATTTCGCTCTGAAGATGCAATAAAATGGAGTTATGTATCTGTTTTGGCAAGAGATAGAGAGGGAGAGCTTGGAACCATGTGGGAGTGCCCGGATTTCTTTTGTCTGGAGAATGCATATGTATTAATCACATCACCACAGGATTTAAGTGCGACGGAAGAATTTCATAATGGAAATAATTCGGTGTACTATTTGGGAACATACGATAAAAAACAGCATGTATTTGATTATAAAAGTGTCTATTCCTTGGATGATGGTTTGGATTTCTATGCACCGCAGACAATGCTGACGCCGGATGGAAGACGTATTATGGTAGGCTGGATGCAATCCTGGGATTCTAATATTCGCCCTGCTGAGCAGAAATGGTCTTGTATGATGACATTACCAAGAGAACTACGCATAGAACATGGAAAATTAATACAGAGTCCGGTTAGGGAAATAGAGAAATATTATAGGAATGCAGTGCGCTATCAGAACATGGAAATCAGTGGTCATTGCCAAATGCAGGGAATCAAGGGACGTGTACTTGATATGACGGTAGAAATTGTTTGTGGAGAGTATCGTCAATTTACAATTTCTTTTGCTCAGAATGAACAATATCATACCGATTTTATAATACAAAAAGATAACAATATGATAGAAATTAATCGAACCTATTCGGGAATGGTTCGTGATGCGATTGCCATCAGAAAAACAAAGATAAAAACATCCACAGATAGACTGCAGATTCGCCTGGTATTAGATAAATACTCGGCTGAGGTATTTTTAAACGATGGCCAACAGGTTTTTAGTTCTACCTTCTATACGCCAATGGAGGCTGATGAAATTAGTTTTGTGTGTGATGGAAAGGCAATTGTTAATATTCAGAAGTACGATATTGTAGTTGATTAGAGGGGAGGCTGCTAATTTTGTGAGCATTCCTCCAAAAGAATACCATTGAGAGTAATGCCAAAGTATGAAGAAATAGTATCCCTCTACACAATCACCCGCAAGACAAAGTAATTCCCATCCACTGCAAATTGGCAGTTTCCACCTGCTTTTTCTGCAATGTAGAGGATGCTCTTGGTACCAAAACCATGTCCAAGCTTTTTGCTCTGTGGCATGCCATCTTTGATTTCAGGCAGATGAGCACAAGGATTTTTGATGGAAATGAGCAGCTTCTCATCGTGCATGCGCATATGGAGTGTAATAACGCGCTGTTCGATGGGAAGCTCGGCTACAGCGTGCATCGCATTTTCCAAACCATTGGATAAGATGGCTGTCACATCAACATCGGATAGTGGCAGAGCATTTGGAATCTGTATGGTATGTTCGAGATGGATATCCTGCTTTTTTAAGAGGTCGTCCTGGGCAGACAAAACGGTATTGACCAGTTCATTGGTGCAGTATTTCTGGATTGCCATTTGATCGGAAGTAGTCACGAGCTCATGGATATAGTGCAGTGCATCCTCTTTTTTGTCGTTTTCAATCATAGAAGAAATGGCAAGAAGAAAATGCCGCATATCGTGTCGCATGATGGAAACAGACTGTTGTGCCTGATGCAAGGTGACAAGGTCTTTTTGAGACTGGTCGCGCATAAGTTCCATCAACTGATTTTGATGCAGGGTTTCCTGTTGCTCTTCGTATTGTTTGAAATATAAAAAGAGAAAGAGCAGATAGGTGGTGCAGAGAATAAACCCTAAAAACTCAACGACAACTTTGCTTCCGGAATATAGAAGTGATGTATAGACGTTCGTCGCATAGTCAAAAATATAATAAACAAAGGGAATGATACCCAAAATGGCAAGTGATTCGGTTGATTTTTCCAAGAGTCTTGCTGTCGCATCCGTTACACGCAGCAGTAAAAATAAGAAAACCGTCACGGTCACAACGATGCGGATAGCATAATAGCACCACTGTTCGTGGGTCAGTGTAAGAAAAGCTATGCCAACCCAGTTACTAATCTGACAACAGAGATAAGCCGTCAGAACGGAAATGGCTGCTGCCAGAGGGCGGTATTTATAATAGAAGATGAGAACGAGAATCAAAGGCAGATGTACAATCAAAGGGTAGAGCTCCCTCGTCATGGCTTCGCCTAGGCTTAGAAATGCACCGAGATAAAGCAGCCCGACAATGCAGGAAAATCCAAGTAACCGCAAGATATTAGAGCGTTTCATCACAATGCCGAGAAAGGCAGCGGAGAGGTAAACACCAAAAAGTAATGTAGTCGCATTGTGGGTAAGTTGCAGCATTCCTAAAATCATACAATAATCTCCATAAAAAATCATTCAGCAAAAAGGGTTGAAAAATAAGCTTCTTTGAAAGCTTTTCCGTATCCTCGGGCAATCGGAATGGTCTGCCCGGATCGTGTTGTGAGTTCGGTATTGTTAAAGTGATTGACATTGGGCAAATAAACCAGATAGGAACGATGGCATTTGAAGAAACCATCTGTGTTCAATAGCTGTTGTTCAAAATGGTTTAGTGGCTCTGAAACTTCTAAAATCTGCCCGGAACAAAGATGAAAGAGAACACGTTTGTTCTGGGCCTCTACATATTCAATATCGTGAAAATATTGTTTCTGATAGCCAAAGGCTGTCTTTAAAATCAGGTGCTTTGGTTCTTCATCAAATTGTATGGCAATCTCATTTAATTCTTTTGTCAATTTTTCCTGTGATACGGGCTTGAGAATATATCCTTGTGCCCTTACTTCATAAGATTCTAAGGCAAATTCCGGCGATGATGTCAAAAAAATAATCTGAACAGCACGGTCGTGCTGACGTAGTTCGCGGGCAGTATCCATCCCATTTAACAGAGGCATAATGATATCAAGAAAAATGATGTCCATATGACAATCCTTGTGTGCTTCGATGAGAGCATCGCCGTTGTCATAGGTAAAAATCTGAACCGCATGTCCGGTGTTAGCAGACCATGTTTCTATGTATGTTTTTGTCTTGTTTAAAAAGATGGGACTGTCGTCACAAACGGCAATCCGTAAGTTTGTCCGTGCCTGCATTTTTATAATTCCCTCAAAAAATTATCTATCAGTGATAGTTCTATTTTAGTATATGTAAAATTCTTTTTCAATGACGGCAATTGCATTTCACACCCCAAAAACGACACTTCGCGCTGAGCGAAATTTTAAGCTCAAAAATTCGGTATGATAGATACAAGATATGGTGGCTATCACAATGTTTGGCACCAGTGAAACGGAGGAGACGATTATGAAGTTGAAAAAGCTATTCGGAAAAATAATTGGCGCAGGCTTATGCATGGGCATGTTGCTTGGATGTATGCCAAGCGGGGCATTACAGGTGAAGGCGGCTACAGAGCCGAATTATCTGACCTTTACGGCAGAGGAGGCAGGATCGACATTATCTTTGTCATGGGCGAGTGCAAGTGATGTTCAGACCAGTACAGATCATGGCACAACATGGTCTGCCTATGCAAGGGGTACGACAATTACATTGGCAAATGTAGGCGATAGCGTTTCTTTTAAGGCGAGAGGTTTTGTGGCAAATAACAGTGCCAATGTCAATCATGTAAAGATGACCGGTAAAATTGCAGCATCCGGCAGTGTGACCAGCCTGATCGACGAAAATGGCGGAGACCCGAATGTAACGCTGCCTAATGATTGTTTTGCACATATGTTTGAGAATTGCACAAGTCTGACACAGGCACCGGAATTGCCGGCAACGACTTTATCAGATATATGTTATGTTTATATGTTTAAAAATTGTACGTCGCTGACACAGGTTCCAAAATTACCGGCAACTACATTGGACGTGGCTTGTTATCACAGAATGTTTGAGGGTTGTACCGGACTTTCCCTTACGACCACGAAGGACGCAGATCATACCTTAGCGTGGTCAGTGCCGGATACCACTGCGAATTTGAATTGGAATCTGAACATGTTTGCCGGATGCCCAAATGTTGATCTGGGAAATGGCTCTAAGGAACCACAGATGAATACAGTTTATTATCAGCCATGCAAGCATTCCTATGGTAGTGATGGAAAGTGCATCTACTGCGGCATAGAAAAGGCTGTGGAGATTGTGACGCCAGCGCCAGAAGCAACACCAACTGCAGGCAATACAAATGGTGAAACACAGGCTGCACCAAATACCAATAATCCGGTAGCACAGAACACAACAGCAAATGTCAAAGCACCGGCAACCGGAGAAGCATCGCCGATGGCATCTGTGATGCTCGCTTTGCTTATTGCAGGAGGATTTGTTGTAATACTTGTGGGAGTCTGCAAGATGCGTAAGCATTGTAAATAAGGACGAGGAGAACGATTATGAAAGCAATCAGAGAAAGATTTAAGAAAGGTACAGCGGTCGCACTCACAGCCGCCCTGCTGGCTGGATTAATGCCGGCACTGCCGGGAACTGCTGTCAGTGTAAAAGCCGCAGGTGGTACAACCAAGTCACCAAGTGTATCGACCTATGCTACGAAGGATCAGTTGATGGATGGAACATTTGCACCAAATGCCAGTGGAGAAGCAACCAATATCGGAAAGCTGGTATTTGGTAAAAATATCAGTGATGAGGCACAGAAATGGTACATCTTAGGAAAGGATAAAGGTGTATTAGGGGATAATACCATCATCTTTGCCGCAAGTCCGATAGTATATTCGACGCAGTTTGAATCAAGTGGAAGCAATAAGAATGATGTCAGTCTATGGTCAGATTGTAATTATGGTGGAGTGTCTGTAACAGAAGTATTGGCAAACCACTACGGAGCAAGTAATCTTCGTGGGGAATTAAAGACTATGGCTAAGAATACATCCTACTTCACCGCAGCCGAGCAGGACTTGATGAATAATACTACAGTGACAACGAAGGACACGAAGAATCGTAATAACTATACCACTACAGACAAGCTATATGCACTGGCGGCAGACGCTTATCGTTCTTCAACCATAAAAGCAGGAAGTGATAACAGTACAGTACTTGCCACGAGCAATTACTGGAACAGCGGTGCCGCTTTTTGGTTGCGTTCACCTAGAGATGGTTTGGCTGATGTTGCGTTGCTCACTTCTTCAGATTCTTGGGTCAACTGCAACGAGGTTTACTATGGCGGCGCTGTTCAGCCCGCTTCCAATCTGGATTTGTCATCTGTTCTCTTTGCATCTGCTGCGACAGCAGCATCATCTGATACAGCGGTGGCAAAAACCATCGCGTCGGGGGCGGCGATGACTTTAAGATTTGACGGAACAGGTAAGAGTATTGGTACGGTAACCTATAATGCCACAACAGGTGCTATTAAGGCGGTGAAGGGCAGTACATCACAACCTGTGTCACTTGTAGTGCAGGGCAATGACGGAACAAATGACTGGTATTACAGTAAACAGATTACAGGGGCAGAGACGGTAAATGCTTCAGATATTAAGTCAGCCTTCAGTTTGGCATCAAATATAGATTTATCTGCCTGCAAAATCTGGCTGGAAATTACAGATACAGATGGATTGTCTTATGCGGTAGGTGCAAGCGAGCAGCATGTGCATTGTGTATGTGGTACAGAGGATGCGAACTCTTCCGGGCATGTGCATAAGGATGTGACATGGAAGCCAGTATCAGACTTGAATGAGATCAAGAACGAGGGCAATTATTATCTGACAAAAGATATTGAGATGAAAGAGACATGGGAGCCGAAACCAGGTGTCGTACTCTGTCTCAATGGACACAGCATATCAAATACATTCAAAGATTACTCACGCCCTAATGATGAAAAAGCAACGATTCAGATTAACAGTGGAAAATTTACGCTTACAGATTGTAGCCGGGATGAGAATGGACAGAATAAGGGTAGTGTTACCCATGCAAAAGAAAGTCGTGGAACAGGTGTGACATTCTTTAACACAGATACTAAGTTTGACATGTATGGCGGCAATATCAGAGGCAATTATGCTGTGGATCACCATCCGAGGTGGAATGGCGCCGGGGTATATGTGTCTTCATCCAGATGTCGTTTTACTATGTATGGCGGAAGCATTTCCGATAATCGAGGTCATGGGGTATCGGTTGTCGAAGGAGCAACTTTTACCATGAATGGTGGTAGCATTACAAATAATACAATGCCAGGTTCAAGTGGTGCTGGGGTGGTGAATTGTGGAACAGTTGTCATGAATAAGGGATTGATTTCTAAAAATAGCATAACCGGCGGTGATGGTGGAGGCGCTGGTGTCCATAATGGACCGGCTGTAATCAATGCGAAGTATCAAAAACCAGTATTTGAGATGCAAGGAGGAGAAATTTCTGAGAACACTACAACTGGAAGCGGCGGCGGAATATCTAACTTGGATGCCATATGTACCATTACAAGTGGTAGTGTCTGCAGAAATCAAGCAAAAAGTGGTGGCGGTGTAGATAACTCAGACTCTGTTTTTAATATGCGGGGCGGAGAAATTATTGGCAACCGTGCAAACAATCTTTCCGGCGGCGGTGTTAACAACAGCACCGGATCAGCGACAGCGACGGGTTCCTTTACCATGTCTGGCGGTGTGATCAAAGAAAATCAGGCTGCGCGATATGGTGGTGGGGTGGCATGTTATGAATATACTACTGCTACTGGTAAAGGCGCATTAACGATTAGCGTTAAAAATGCTGCTGTGATACAGGATAACACGTTAGCAAATAATAAATCCAGTAATCTGGGATTACGTGACAATGTTGTACTGACGGATGTGCAGCTTAATGGCTCAAATCAGATTGGCATTTCGACCGAGACGGCACCCAAAACAGAGAAACCGATTATCATTGCAAATAAAACTAATCTGATGAGCGGCTTGTTTTCGGATCATGCGGCATATGAAATAGCCGAGGAAGATGGAAAGACCATTTTACAGATGAAAAAATATACAGTAAAACTGGTTTTGCCGGAAGATGGAAGCGTAAGTAAAATCAGTGGCGGTAACTTGGTGCAGAAAGTAAATGATGATATTCAGGAGGTGCAATTACAGGCAGATGATAATCATTACTTTAGCGAAGCGAATAAGAGCGCAATGAGACAAGTCGGTATAGGGGTATCGTCAACTAGCGGAAATGTCAGCAAGATCACGATTTATGGCAGACCTACAGCAGATGTTGATGTACAGATTTTGGCAACGGAAAAAGCATCGCAGGAAGCACCGAAAAACATATCCGGAATCGCGCCAACACAAGAAGGTGGCAAGGGTTACCTTGAGGGCGTTGATGCAAAAATGGAGTATCGTGAAAAAGGAACAGATACCTGGATTACCTGTCAGAATAGCAGTTTAGGTCAGGAAGTTACCGCTGGTACAACATATGAAGTGCGTATAAAAGGAGATATTACAAAAAAGGATTCGCCAATCATAGAAGTGTTTGTTCCAAACAAAGAAAATGTGACACCAGATCCGGAACCGAATCCGAATCCGAATCCAGAACCAAATCCGAATCCAGAACCAAATCCGGGACCGACACCAAATCCGGAACCAAACCCAGAACCAGAACCGAATCCAAATCCGACACCGGCTCCAACCCCTGAAAAGCCGGTAATGAAGGATGGCGATAACGGACAATATACTGAGGGCAAAATGGAAACACTCACTTTCCGTTCCAGTGCACCATTAAGTGATTTTCAGGCGGTTTATGTAGATGGTGTTATCGTAGACAGGTCACATTATGAATTGGCATCGGGCAGTACCATCGTACGTTTGAAGAAGGAATTCTTAGATAGTTTGGCAGAGGGAATACATACGCTGGAAATCCGTTCAAATGGTGGAACAGCCACAGCAAATTTCACAGTTGTTAAAGCTACAGGATCGGGAAGTGGTACAGGTAGTGGAACTGGTGTTGGTACAACCCCTTCCACCCCGACCGCAGGCATTACAAATGTCCAGCCAAATGGTGGAACGTCGGCTGCATCAAATACCAATAATCAGGCAGCGCAGAAAACAACAGTAAATGCCAAAGCACCGGTAACCGGAGAAACTTCACCGGTATCTTGTGTGGTACTTGCTCTCATTATTGTTGGTGGATTTGCACTTTTGATTGCAGAATTGCGCAAGGCACATAAAGCATAAATGTAATATTATATAAGACCACTACCTTGTAAGACATTGCGAGGTGGTGGTTTTTTTTTATTACTTTTCGCACCCCAAAATCTACACTTCGCGCCGAACGAAATTTTCAGCCCAAAAATTAGGTATGATAGATACAAGAAAAGGTGGATGGAAAGAAAACCAACACCAAAGGAACGGGAAAAAGGAGAAGGCTTATGAAGTTGAAAAAGTTATTCGGAAAAATACTTGGCGCAGGTCTATGCTTAGGAATGATACTTGGACTTATGCCAAGTCAGGCATTGCAGGTAAAGGCAGCCGGTGAACACAAACACTGTGTATGTGGAGCAATGCATAAAGATGTTGGCGACCATACGTCGGAAACGGAAATCACATTTAAGGCATGGACAAAAACGGATAGCCTGCCGGATACTGCGGGAAATTACTATCTGGAAAATGATGTCGTACTTAATGTGCCAACAGATACGGAGGAAATGTATCGTGGCTGGCAAGTGCCTGATGGTGTAGTACTTTGTTTAAACGGTCATAGTATTACAGCGACAGGTAGGAATCTGAGTAATGATATTTTCGTAACGAGTAATACTACATTTACAATGACGGACTGTAAGAATAAAGGCAGGGTTACGCATGCTAAGAATGAGGATGGAATAACATATACAGGTAGTGCTATAAATGTCAGCGGGGGAACCTTCAATATGTATGGAGGATCAATTACTGGAAACGATGCTACAAGTAATAATCCATCTGATGGTAGAAATTGTGGTGGTGGCGTGTATTTATCTGGAACGTTTAAGATGTATGGTGGCTCAATTACCAATAACCATTCGGCTAGTGATGGTGGTGGCGTGTATATACCGAAACAGTGGGGCTGTTATTTTTATATGTATGGTGGAAATATCACAGGTAATATTACGGAAAAAGAAGGCGGTGGAGTGTACGCTGTTAGTGACATGACAGTGTCAGGCAATGCCAACATCACTGGTAATAAAAGGGCAGATAATAGTGTAAGTAATGTTGGCTTATATACCACTAATGAAGGAGTAACAAAGATCATTAAAATCGATGGTGATATGAATGGTACGATTGGCGTGTACACGGATAGAGTGGTGCCAACTGTTGAAAATCCGGTTGTTATTGTTCAAGGAGCAATTGCAAATAAGGACTATAGTAACATTATTACCAGTGATGGTTCTAACTATAAGATTATGCACGATAGTAGTGATTCTACGAAACTGGTGTTAACAGGGAAGGACGCACCAGAACCGACACCTACGGAACATACACATTGTGTCTGTGGCACGAACAATTTAAGTACGAAGGGGCACAGTTGTAATAAGAATCAGGTATGGCAGGGTATTGATGATTTATCGGAAATTAAATCAGGTGGATATTATTACTTAAAACAGGATGTGACAATCACATCTACTAATACATACAGCAGTGTATATACACGCGGAGATCAGTATTGTGGATTGAAAATATCAGACGATGTTGCACTTTGTTTGAATGGTCATAGTATTATCATGAAAAATCCAGAAGGAGTAACAGACGATGTAGATGCTGTCATGGTTGAGGGACATTTCGCACTGACGGATTGTCAAGGTACGGGAACGATTAAGCATGCAAAGGATTCATCAGGCGCAACATACCAGGGAAAAGGGGTAAAAGTACAAGGTGGTACATTTGATATGTATGCTGGTACTATTACAGGCAATACATCAGAATATGATACTGGTGGAAGCGGTGTCAGTGTAGTAGGAGTGGAAGATAGGAGCAAATCCAGCATATTTAATATGTATGGTGGAACAATCAGCGGAAATATAGCCAAAAATGGCGGCGGTGTTGAAGTTAGCCGTATCGTTGATCATGGGCCGTCAGAATTTCATATGTATGGTGGAATAATTACAGGTAATACCGCAGATAGTACATGGTCTAGTTATGGTAACGGCGGTGGAGTATACGTCAGCTGGACAGCAAAGTTTTTCATGAATGGTGGTAAAATATGCGGAAATACGGCAACTTATCAAGGCGGAGGGGTATATGGATCCGCATTAGCAAGAGCTAGTGCATATGATACCGGTGGAGCAGCTGAACTAAATGTTTCCGGTAGTGCCACAGTTATAGACAATAAGGCGGGTGGCAAAAATAACAATGTTTATATGACAAGTTCTACACAAAAAAGTGGTTATGAAACGTTATATGTGAAACTAGATATATCAGATCCATTCAGTGGCATCATAGGTGTATCGACAGAAGACAAACCTGTGGCTGGAAAACCTGTTGTTGCTGCAGCAAGTGCAACACCTAATGTAGATTACAGCAAGCATATTGTCAGTGATGATACGCAATACAAGATACGCCATGTAGGGTATATGCTTATGCTGACAACAGCCGATGAAGCAAATCATCAGCATACATGGGATGAAGGAAAAATAACAAAACAGCCGACAACAAGTGAGGAAGGTGTGAAGACATTTACTTGTACGGGATGTGGAGCAACCAAAACTGAGCCAATCGAAAAATTGGTTTCAAACACCTATAAAATAATTGATGGAGCCAATGGTAAACATACCATTGGTAAGGATGGTACATTGACTTTCCGCTCTAATGCTCCATTCAGTGAATTTGTAGCTGTATTGGTTGATGGTGTGAAAGTGGATCAATCCAATTATGATGTGTCTGAAGGTAGTACGATTGTACGTCTGAAACAGTCTTTCCTGGATACGTTATCCAAGGGAAGCCATACGATTGCTATTCAGTCAATTGGTGGAACAGCAACAACAAACTTTTCGGTTGCAGAAACGCCAACCCCTTCCACTCCAACCGCAGGCATTACAAATGTCCAGCCAAATGGTGGAGCGCCGGCTGTTTCACAGGCAGCACAGAAAACAACAGTAAATGCCAAAGCACCGGTAACCGGAGAAGCTTCACCGGTATCTTGCATGGTACTTGCCTTCATTATTGTTGGTGGATTTGCACTTTTGATTGTAGAACTTCGCAGAAGTCGACAGACGCAAAAGAAGCGTTAAAATTGTTGATAAAAAATAAATAAGATGTAACAGAAAACAGCCATTTCCTGCAGGATTGAGGCAACCCTCACACATCATGGCAGGAGATGGCTGTTTTTGTGTCGCATGAGAATAAAAATTTTAGGAAATGCGCAAAAATCGTAATGACTATTGAAGTAAAAATAATTAGTGGTAAAATACTGTTACCAAAATTCGTGCAATGTACAAAAACAAGGAGTGACACAATATGTGGATAATGTTTGCGTTTGGCTCTGCTTTGTTTGCAGGCCTTACGGCGATATTGGCAAAATGTGGAATAAGAAATACGGACTCAAATGTTGCAACAGCGCTGCGTACCATAGTAGTGCTTGCATTTTCATGGCTCATGGTTTTTGTGACCGGTGCACAAAGTGGTATGAGCAGTATATCCGTGAAAACGATGGTGTTTCTGGTGCTATCGGGTGTTGCAACAGGAGCATCCTGGCTTTGCTATTTCAAAGCGCTGCAGCTTGGAAATGTGAATAAAGTAACGCCGATTGATAAATCAAGTACGGTATTGACGATGCTTTTAGCGTTTGTGCTGCTGGGCGAAGAGTTGACATGGATGAAAGCCGTGGCGATGGTCAGCATTGGTATTGGTACATACATGATGATTCAAAAGAAGCAGGCAGAAGCGAAACAGGAAGATAAAAAGTGGCTGCTCTATGCAATCGGTTCTGCGGTATTTGCGAGTCTGACTTCTATTCTTGGAAAGATAGGGATTTCTGATATCAATTCTAATCTCGGAACTGCAATCCGAACGATTGTGGTACTTGTTATGGCATGGATTGTGGTCTTCGTTACAAGAAAGCAGCATACGATCAAAGATATTGACAAAAAAAGCTGGATTTTTCTGGTGTTGTCAGGCTTTGCAACCGGAGGCTCATGGTTGTGTTATTACCGGGCGTTGCAGACAGGACCGGCAAGCGTCGTCGTTCCGATCGATAAACTGAGCATCCTGGTAACCATTGCATTTTCTTACATTGTGTTCCGTGAAAAATTGACAGCAAAAGCAGGCATAGGGCTGGTACTGATTGTGGCGGGAACATTTTTGCTGCTCATATAGAAAGAACTGTCAAAATTCGTTTTGCGCCAATCGACATAGATAACCAGCTTTTTACAGGGAAGTCATCAAAGAATACAAATAAGTAGCCAATTATGTTGTGGGGAGGTTATAATAGAATTTAAAAAGAGCTAGGTATGGGAGGCATGCATATATGCAATATGAGAAGATTTATTATCCGGACAGCGAAAAGGTCTGGTTGGAATGTTACATACAAGATAGTGGCTTGAAGCTGGGACAGGAAATGATGCGTCCGGCAGTGGTGATTTGTCCGGGTGGAGGTTATGTGTATTTATCACCTCGTGAGGCGGAGCCAGTAGCACTGGCATATGCAGCAAAAGGAATACAGGCATTTGTTTTGCACTATTCGTTGGGATGGGATATTAAAGGATTTCAGCCTTTAAACGAAATGGATTGGGCAATTGGTTTGATTCGTTCTCATGCGAAGGAGTGGTATGTGGATGCGGATAAAATTCTTGCCTGTGGATTTTCCGCAGGCGGGCATTTAGCGTTGTCGAGTGGTCTGCTTGGTAAAAATCGCCCGAATGGTTTGATTTTGGGTTATCCAGCTACGGATATGAGTGGTAAGGGTTCAGAATTGATGCAGATGCTTTTTACAGGAGGAAAAGAACTTACGGAGGAAGAACGTGTGTGGCTGAATCCAGTGCAGGCTGTGACAAAGGATGCACCACCGCTTTTTATGTTTACAACAGCGGAGGATACACTTACAAGAAAATCAACGTTAGATCTTGTGATGGCATATGAAGAACAGAACTGTCTGTTGGAATATCATCTTTTTCAGAAAGGACCACACGGCTATAGTCTTGCGAACGAAGCATGCGCAGACGGTTCATCGCAGGTGATTAATCCACATGTGGAAAAATGGCTGGAGCTTTCCGTGGAATGGCTTTTTAGTGTGTTTGACGAGCTGGAATTTCAGGATATTTCAACCAGTCACATTATGGAGGCAATCAAAGAGTTAGGGATTCCGATGCCGCAGGAAGTTACGGGAAAAGATATAGAAAGAACCGGGAGCGTGACAGATGCAGGTAGAAAATAGAGAAGAAGTACAAAATTCACATGTTTTGGTGGTAGATGACAATCCGGAAATCCGTGAGGTGATTCGTCTTCTTTTGAGTGGAGAGGGCTATGAGGTTGCCGAAGCAATCAATGGTGAGGATGCCATAGAACAGACAAAAAAACAGGGATTTGATCTGATTATTTTAGATATTATGATGCCGGGATTAAATGGATATCAGACCTGTGTGGAAATCCGGAACCATAGCAATGCACCAATTCTTTTTCTGAGTGCAAAATCACAGGAAGATGATAAAATGTTAGGCTTTTCGAGTGGTGGAGATGATTATCTTGTGAAGCCATTTTCCTATAATGAGCTTGTAAGTCGCACGAAAGCATTGATTCGACGTTATCATGTATATCAGGGGAAACAAACGAGCGCCAAGCAGACGGCTGCGGATACCGATACTTCCAAAGAACGTATTTTGTCCTATCAGGATATCGTTTTAGATGAGGCGCGCGAAGAAGTCAGCCGTGATGGAAAAGTGATTGAACTGACAGATACGGAATATGCATTGCTGCATCTGCTTTTAACCAATCGAAGACAAATCTTTTCTGCAGAACATCTTTATGAAAGTGTATGGCAGGAATCATATTATTACGGCGCAAATAATACGGTTATGGTTCATATGCGAAATCTTCGTCGCAAGATTGAACGTGACCCAAAGAATCCGACCATCATAAAAACGGTCTGGGGAAGGGGGTACCGGTGTGACTAAGGAAAAAACAAACCGCATGACGCAGTTTCTTAGTGACCATCAGCCGAAAAAATGGAAAATTCGAACAAAGCTGCTGCTGATTATTGTGGTGATGGCACTGATCAGTACGTGGCTTTTTCGATATATGTGGGATTCGCAGCTTCGCGTATGTGAAGGATTGGAGAGACTACACCTTATCAGTTGGTTTGATGAAGAAGCATATATTGCAAATATACGAGAGGATGCGGTGCATTATAATGTGCCGGAGGAAAGCGATAAGGCAGGACAAAAAGCAATTGCACCATTTTTAAAAAAGTATTCCAATAAATATCTTGGCATCTACATTTATAATGAAGACGGTCAGTTTTGCACAAGTAGATATGCACAGGTTGTAGATGATTTTATTTCCGGGTCTCTCATCACAGACAGCTTTGACATCATGGGAGAATATACAAACGAAATTCAGGTGACGTTTGCAAATGGAACATATCAGGTGGTGTACTCTTCTTATAGCCGCTGCCGATTTGTGTATCCCTATGTTATATTCTCTGCATTCCTTTGCATTATGGTCTTTTTTTCCGGTGTACTTTTTTATATCCGCAGTGTGATTAAGCGCATTGATGGCATCAAAAATGCCATTGTGAATATGTCACAAGGCGATTTGGAACACGAAATTCCAATGTGCGGAGGCGATGAGGTTGGAATTGTGGCAAAAGAACTGGATGTTTTGCGCCAGACTTTGGACGAGAATATCAAGCGGGAAGAGGAAATCCGCCAGACAAATCAGGATTTGATTTCTGCAATTTCACATGACTTACGAACACCGCTTACGGTGTTGAATGGATATCTGGAAGTATTGCAGTTAAACCGAATCAATGAAGAACAGCGTGAACTATATATACACAAGTGTTTACAAAAAGCAGAGGATATCAAAGCCTTGACAGATCATATGTTTGAGTACGCTTTTGCTTATGAAACAAATGAACAGGCAGATTTGCAAAAAATAGAAATTGCGCAGATTGCAGAAATTTTGCAGGAAAACTGTGAATTTGTAGAATTGGCAGGATTTACGGTGGAAAAGGATTTTGCGGATGTGCAGGGTTATATGTATGCGGATGAAATGATGTTAAAACGGATGACAAGTAACTTATTTTCCAATATCTTAAAATATGCCGACAAAGGAAAGAACGTCTATGTACGCAGCAAGATTGAGCAGGGGATGCTTGGAATTTTGATTGTCAATACCATTAAGCAGGATGTGGGACAGGTGGAAAGCAACCATATCGGACTTCGCAGCAGTGAGCGTATGGTGGCGCTGCATCATGGTCAGATGCACGTGCAACATGACAAGCAGGAATATAGGGTGCACATTTTCCTCCCGATTCTTTCTTATGATGTATAGAAAATGCCCAAAGCCTTGTAAAAGAGGCGAAAATCCTTTAAAATGGGAGAGCATCTTTGCATAAAAGAGAATAGGGAAGGAATATGAAAATGAAACGAGAAGCATTTCAATCCCGGTTGGGATTTTTATTGGTGAGCGCTGGCTGTGCGATTGGCATAGGCAATGTGTGGCGTTTCCCGTATGTTGCCGGACAAAACGGTGGAGGCATTTTTGTACTGTTTTATCTGCTGTTTTTGGTGATTATGGGATTGCCGGTATTGACGATGGAATTGGCAGTAGGACGTGCGAGTAAAAAGAGCGCCGTACTGGCTTATAAAACATTGGAGAAGCCGGGGTCAAAATGGCATCTTCACGGCTGGGTAGCGATCTTTGGCTGCTGCATGCTGATGATGTATTACACCACCGTATCCGGCTGGATGGTCAGTTATTTCTTTAAGTTTTTGACCGGCGAGTTTTCGACAAACATGAGCGTGGAGCAGACAGCAGGCGCTTTTGATGCATTGCTGGCGGATCCAAAGCAGATGATGTTTTGGATGGTCGCAATCGTAGTTTTGGGATTTTTTGTATGCAGCAAGGGCTTGCAGAATGGTCTGGAAAAAATCAGTAAAGTGATGATGAGTGCTTTACTGCTTTTGATTATTGTTCTTGTCGTGCATAGTCTGACATTATCCGGTGCAGGTGAGGGTATTGCATTTTACCTCGTGCCAAACTGGGAGACGGCAATGCAGGTCGGCTTAAAAAATGTTATCACGGCGGCGATGAACCAGGCGTTCTTTACATTGAGCCTCGGCGTGGCAGCTATGGAGATTTTTGGTAGTTACATGGGAAGAGAACATTCGCTTGCTGGCGAGGGCATCCGTATCTGTGGATTAGATACGTTTGTTGCGTTGATGTCCGGGCTTATTATTTTCCCGGCATGTTTCAGTTATGGTGTTGAGGTCAGTGCCGGACCAAGCCTGATTTTCATTACACTTCCAAATGTGTTTGTACATATGGCAGGTGGTCGTATCTGGGGAAGTTTGTTCTTTTTGTTTATGACATTTGCAAGTTTTTCAACGGTCATTGCCGTGTTTGAAAATATCATGTCATTTTCTATGGACATGTTTGGCTGGAGCCGAAACAAAGCAGCTTTAATTAACGGCGTCATCATTCTTGTAGCAAGTATTCCGTGTGTTTTGGGATATAACATCTGGAGTGATCTGCATATCATTGGAGCACGTGATGTCTTAGACAGTGAAGACTTTATCGTAAGTAATCTGTTGCTGCCGATTGGCTCTCTGGTATATCTTTTGTTCTGCGTTACGAAGTGGGGCTGGGGCTTTGATCAATACTTAGAGGAAGCCAATGCAGGAGAAGGCTTAAAGATTTCCAGAAAGTTCAAACGCTATTTCCAATTTATATTGCCATTACTTATCATCTTTATTTTCATACAGGGATTTTAAAATCGGGGACGTTCCTTTTGCCACAAGGAGCGTCCCTTTTGGCTTATAAAATAGTTTTGTAATAAAAGCACACATATGTGGTATAAACGACGCATAGTAATTATGTATGAAATTAATGGACACAAATTGTGCAATATGACATTTTTACACAATCGTGGCATTATGTGTCGAAAAAAATTATAGACTGTGATAGAATTTTTATATCCTGGTATGGGGGATGTTGTATAAGTTTAGTAAGGGAGACAGCTAATGGAAACAGACAAAAAAATGGATGCAAAAATTCTTGCTGTTGCAGGTAAAGGTGGTGTGGGTAAGACATCATTAGCAGCAGTTATGGTAAAGCTTCTGGTGGCAGCATATCCAGGCAAACGGATACTCGCCATTGATGCAGATCCGGCAGTGGGGTTATCTACCGCACTCGGTGTGGATGTGACCTTGACGGTAGACGACATTCGCAAAGAGGTGGTTGCAAATGCGGAGGATGGCAATGCCAAAGCAGCAATTGAGTTGTTAGGCGAAGCCAGATATCGCATTTTTGACGCACTTGTTGAGATGGATGGCTTTTCGTTCATCGCCATTGGGCGACCGGAAGCAGCAGGTTGTTACTGCAAAATCAACAGTTATCTGAAGGAAGTCATTGGTCTTCTGGCAGAGAATTATGATTATATTGTGATTGACGGGGAAGCCGGTATTGAACAGATTAACCGTCGCGTTATGGAAAAAGTCACACATTTGATGCTGATTACGGATTCCTCTAAAAAAGGAACGCAGGTTGTTCAGTCGATAAAAAAAGTGGCAGATGAACTGGTGATGTATGATAAAGTGGGTGTCATTGCAAATCGTTTGCCAAATCTGGATGTAAAAGAGTACATGGATCTGGGGGATATTCCGGTACTTTCGTACATATTATCAGATGCTTCGCTGGCAGAATTTGACCTTAAGGGAGAAAGTGTATTTTATTTGGATGACGATGCGGCAATCGTCAGGGGAGCGAAAGAAGCCCTGATTGGTATCGGAATCCTTCATGTATAAAGGAGGGTTAGCGTGAAAGACTTAAAACACTTATATTATTTCGAAAAATTATTGGATGACGCTAATAACGAACTTGTGCGCGAAGCACAAAATCAAGGCCTTAAGTGTATCGCAACTACTTGTGAAAATGTGCCGGAACCATTATTGAATCTTCCGGGAACATTCTCCGTGAGATTGCGTGCACCACGTACAGGCTCTATGGAGATGGCTACTTATTATATGACCAGTTTTCTCTGCGAATATAGTAGAGCACTTTTAGAGCGTGCCATTGAAGGTGGTTACAATTTTGTAGATGGTATGATTACACCGGATGGATGTACCATGATGAACCGCTGTGTAGAAAACATGGAACTTTTAAAAACTATGGGAGAGGGCAAAGACGGATTTTTCTGGGAGTACATGGAGATTCCACAGAAAGATGATGATAACGCTCTGGATTTGTACACACTACAGTGTCGCAACCATATTTTAAAACCTTTGGCTGAAAAATATGGCATTGATACATCAGATGAAGCCATTCGCAAAGCCGTGGAAGAACATAATGAAGTATGTCGTTTGATACGACAGCTTGGTGATTTTAGAAAAGAAGAGAATCCTCGTATTACAGGATATGAATTCCATATTATTACATTGGTTACTTATGTGGCGCCGAAGCATCTGATTATCGATAAGCTTCGTGAAACATTAGAAGAAGTCAAGACAAGAGAGCCGGATGCAACGAACAAGTATCGTGCGCGCGTTGTCTTTGTAGGATCTGAGGTAGATGACGTTGATGTCATCAAATTAGTAGAGGAATCCGGTGCATATGTATGTGCAGACCGTTTCTGTTATGGTTCCTTGCCTGGACGTGATGAGATTATTTTAAATGATGACGAAGAACCGGTAAGACAGATTTGCCGTCAGGTACAGCACAGAGCACAATGTCCGAGATATTGGGATATGGCGAAGATGACAGGACGTCGCGACTATGTTGCGGATTTGGCAAAAGAATATGGCGCAGATGGCATTATCTACGAACAGATGAAATTCTGTGATCCATGGGCCTATGAGCGCATGATAGGAACCATTGTTCTTCGTGAAGAACATGGATATCCGGTACTTGCTGTGGATCGCCCTTATGCGATTGGTTCTTCCGGACAGATGCGTACACGTGTGCAGGCATTCGTAGAGAGCATTGAAATCAAGAAGATTCAAGGAGGTAAGAAATAATGGCAAAAGAGATAGGCGCAGAAGCGCTGGGTAGATTTTTTACCGATGGCAAAGTACGAAGCAGACGTGAATGGCGTGGATTTAAGGATACTTTTTATGATTACACACGTTGGCTTTTCATTATGAAACAATTGGCTGGTTTTATTATCAAGCCTCGTAATATCAAAGCAATGTTCCGTTATCGTTGGATGGCAAACTATCTGGCGGTTCCTATGATGGTGGATAAGCATACACAGGGGCTGCGTGGACCATACCTTCGTATGTGTCATTTGGAACAGGATCTTGTTGTCTATGATGTGGCAAAACTTTTGGATAATCTGTTCCGTGGAGACCGTCGTATCGGTAATGATGAGGAGTTTTCCAAAAAGGTTGTACTTGTAGATGAAAACGAAATGACAGCGGTTATGATGGGATTTCCTACGTTAAAGGGACTTTCGCGTGAAACACCATCTACTTATGTCTCTGTTCTTTTGAACCAGACAGCCGCACTTCATTATATCGACGTTGCGCAGGAATTTGGCCTTGCGGGTGATGTTTGTCCGATGCCGGAGGCGGAACTTGGTGTTTCAATTGATGATGATGCCCCAATTCTTGGAGCTTGCGCGGTACAGTGTAATACGACCTGTGACGGTTCTCTTTTGAGTAATGGTGGTATTGCAAAACGTATGGAATTAGAAGATGGTATTCCAATCTTCCAGCTGGCTTCCCCAATGCGTCATAAAGAAGATGATGTACAGGATTATGCAGCACAGGAAATCAAAAACTGTATCGCATTTATCGAAGAAAAGACAGGCGAGAAGTGGGATTGGGATTATTATTTTGAATGTGCAAAACGTGTCAATGAATCGACCAGACATCGTATGGAATGGCTGGATATGAATAAGACAGATTATCCGCAGATATTTGGCTCAAATTTAGCACTGTACACAGAGACGAACTACATGGCAATCTGTGGAAAAGTACCACAGTTTGTTGAAGTGGATCGTAAGCTGACAGCACTTGCAAATCAAGCCTACAAGGATAAGATGATGATGGCAAAAGAGTATCGTCATCGTGCCATTGTCTGGGGCGTACAGTCTCATTTCTATATGGATTTCTTACTTTGGATTTTAAATTGCTGGGGTATTGTACCACTGACCGATATGCTTTCTATGATTAATACGGATATGATTGCAGAAGAGGATACACCGGAAAATCGTGAAAAGGCATACTATGATATGGCATGGCTGACAGAAAATATGATTATGCGTAACCGTACACATGGCGGATATAAGGTGCTTTTAGACGAACTTTGGGAGTTCTGTGAAGAATTTAATGCAGATGTTGTTATCCTTTGGGAGCATATGGCATGCAAGGCACTTGACGGTATGCATGGTCAGTTCGAAGAGAAAGCCAGGGAAAAAGGCATTCATCTGATCTGGGTTACACATGATTTGTTTGACCCACGTATTGTATCACGTCAGGGAGTACGTGATCAGGTCAATCGTTATATGAGAACGGTATTTAATGAAGAACCACTTGACCCATCGCTTGAAGTTTTACACGATGAGCATTCATGGTAAAAAGGAGGAGTAAAAATGAAATATTATGGCGGATGTGATTCCGGATCAACTTATACAAAATGTGTCATCATTGATGAGACAGGAAAAATGGTAGCAGATGTAACACTGCGCAGTCGTATTAATGCAGTGCTTTCCTGCGAAGAATCCATTGAAAAAGCAGTAGCGCAAGTACCTGACCTTACATCAGCAGATGATCTGGCATACTTAGTTGGAACCGGATATGGACGTAATAAAGTGCCATCAGCAGACGAAAACATTTCAGAGATTTCCTGCCATGCTATGGGGGTTCATGTGGCAGATCCAAATGTAAAAGCGATTATTGATATCGGTGGACAGGATGTAAAAGGAATTGCGATTGATTCCGATGGAACCGTTTTAAACTTTGCAATGAATGATAAATGTGCAGCCGGAACCGGTCGTTTCTTTGAAGCTATGGCAAAGGCTTTTGAAATGGATTTATCTGAATTCTCAAAGCTGTCTCTGAAGGCAAAAAATGTGATTCCGATTACAGCACAGTGTACCGTATTTGCAGAGTCAGAAGTTATCTCGTTGGTTGGTGAGGGTAAGCCAATGGATGAAATTGCAGCCGGTATTGAATTATCTGTTGCAAAACGATGCTTTGTTATGTCAAAGAAAGCCGGCGCAGTAGATTCGATTACGTTGACTGGCGGATGTGCAAAGAATGAAGGATTGAAGGAAGCAATCGAAAAAGTCTTGAATTTAAAGGTAATTGATCTTCCAATTGATCCACAGCTTATGGGTGCACTTGGTGCAGCAGAATTTGCCCGTCAAAAAGGAATGGCAAAGGAAGGAGCGGTTTAATATGGCAACATTTCTTCATGTACTTTTGATTATCGCAATTGTGCTTGTTTGTTTATTTGTTCTGAGTTTTATTGTCTATTTTTTCAATCTTGATATGAAATTGACAGCTGCGATTGAGCCGTTGCTGTTAAAACATTATGACAAGATAGAAAGAGATACGCATCTATGAGACTTTATGACGAGATTATGGATGATGTCCTGGCAGCATTAGTCGGGGAGCAGACACAATCACTTCCGGTGGGAGAGGCAGCAGACGAAAAAAGCCGCCATTGGAAAGATGCGGGGAAAGCAATGATGATTTTGCAATCAGATATGGCGTATGAACTTGGGGGCAGAAATCTTGCAGCAGTGGGAAACACGCTTGTGACAACGAATGCGTCGCTGGTGCCACAAGACGAGATTCTGCTGATAGGAAAAGATTTGCCGCAAATAACAAAGGATACACCATATGCGAGAATTGCATTTGTGCGCGTGCGGGAAGAAAGCATCGGAACTGGGGATAAGCTCTATAACACGATTCAGAATATAGGGTATTTCCGCTATCACATTTATCCGGAAGGATTTATGCTGCGCGTGTCTTCCTCCAATGATCGGGAAAGTGTGCGCGTAGCCCGTACATCTTTAGCCGAGGGGCTTAATTTTACGGCGATTGGGAATGCGATGCTGCAAGCCTTACATCTTCATAAAGAAGTGGAAGCGGTGAAACTGATTTTTGTCACAGCACCGGAGGCAGACTTTGGCAGATTGCAGGAACAGCAAAAAAAGACAAAGCAGATTACAGCGACGATTGACCATATGTTAAAAGATGTCAATATGGACTGTGGCTCCTGTGGATTGCAGGAGATTTGCGATGAAGTAGAAGGATTGCGTGAGATGCATTTTGGCATGGGAGAACAACACGCATAGGTAGAATAAGAGAATGTGAAGCATGAGATTTTGCTTACAATAGACACAGGTAATGAATAGTAAGAAAAGGAGAGTATAGACATGGACATGAATAAGTACAACGAGTGGCCTGCAAACCACAAAGGCGATCAGAACCCAAGTCCGAAGATTCTTGCATTAGGAAAGAGAATTACGGACGTTGCCGGACATATGATTGGTGGTGTAAAGGCAGAGGACCCAGAGTATTGGGGGCTTGCTGAAATCATCACAGAGGAGATGGCAGAGGTTGGTCTTACCATGAAAAGACGTGTGCACTATACGTTTGATCAGTTGTGTGAGATGAACAAAGGTATGGTTGAGGCAAAAGGAAAAGAAGGATTTCAGAAATTACTCGATGAAATGAGTTATATTGGATTGCTCGAGTATGATTATGGTTACCATTATGATCATAATGGTCGTACAGCACCACAGTCAGAAAGACGTTACACACTTCCAATGTTTGTACCGGGATCAGCGGAGCTTTTCAACATGGAGGAGGATGCGGAGAATCAGTATGCAAATCCAAGATTGGAAGCACATCCGGATCTGGCAGCATTCTTTGAAAGAATGACCTATATTCCACTCGATGGTATTACACAGATGGTACCTCCAGGTGGTGCCGGTGTCGGTATGCACGTTATTCCGGTAGAAAAAGCGATTTCCATGGAAAATGAAGCAATTGATATAGAAAAATTGTCATACTGGTTATCCAAATATGAAGGCAAGATTGGTGTAGGTCGTTGTTCTTGCCGCGCCTCACGTAAGGCAATCGGTGAAGGTGTTGCAGACGACGATTATGGCTGGTGTATCGGTGTTGGCGATTTCGCGGACTACTGCCGTGAGACCGGTAAGGGTCATGACATTACAAAGGAGGAAGCACTTGAGATTTTGCAGCGTGCAGAAGACAATGGATTTGTACATCAGATTACGAATATCGATGGTGAAAATAAGATCTTTGGTATCTGTAACTGTAATGTAAATATCTGTAATGCACTTCGTACATCACAGCTGTTTAATACACCAAATATGTCACGTTCTGCTTATGTTGCACACGTAGACAAAGATAAATGTGTGGCTTGTGGTCGATGCGTAGAATACTGTCCGGCAGGCGCAACCCGATTGGGACAGAAATTGTGCAAGGCAGATGGAACAGAAGTGACTTATCCAAAACAGTTACTTCCGGACAAGGTAAAATGGGGTAGAGAATTCTATGACCCAGATTATAGAGATAACAATCGTATCAATACGCATAAGACAGGAACAGCTCCATGTAAGACAGCTTGTCCTGCGCATATTGCAGTACAGGGATATCTTAAGAAAGCAGCACAGGGCGAATACACAGAAGCTTTGGCGCTTATTAAGAAACAGAATCCATTCCCGGCGGTTTGTGGACGAATTTGTAACAGACGTTGTGAAGATGCATGTACAAGAGGTACTATTGATGAACCAATCGCTATTGATGCAGTAAAACGCTTTATTGCAGAACGCGATTTACATGCAGATACAAGATATGTGCCTCCAATTGTAGTTCCGGCAAGCATTCATAGAGACGGCTGGGATGAAAAGATTGCTATTATCGGAGGTGGACCGGCTGGACTTTCCTGTGCATTCTATTTGGCAGAAAGAGGCTATAAGCCAACAGTATTTGAGAAAAATGAATGTGCAGGTGGTATGCTTCGTTATGGTATTCCTTCTTACAAATTGGAAAAGGATGTTATAGAAGCAGAAATCGACGTTATGCGCGAGATGGGCGTTGAGATTAAGACTGGTGTAGAAGTTGGTAAGGATATCTCCTTAGACGAACTCCGTGCACAGGGCTACAAGGCATTCTATCTTGCCATTGGTTGTTCTGCAGGACGTCGCCCGGGAGTCCCGGGTGATGATGCAGAAGGCACCTTTACAGCAATCGATTACTTACAGGTGGCAAACTGCGGTGGCGCTGATTATAACGGCAGAGTCGTTGTTGTCGGTGGTGGTAACGTTGCAATTGATGCATCACGCGTGAGTGCTAGAAATGGCGCTTCTGAGGTAACACAGCTTTGCCTCGAGTCAGAAAAAGAAATGCCGGCATCGGATGAAGAAGTAAGAGAAGCAGGCGAAGATGGCGTTACAATCAAGTGCGGATGGGGA
Source organism: uncultured Lachnospiraceae bacterium (assembly GCA_934352055.1). Taxonomy (GTDB): domain Bacteria; phylum Bacillota; class Clostridia; order Lachnospirales; family Lachnospiraceae; genus Pararoseburia. Next base: position 67,719 of record CAKRJY010000001.1, on the reverse strand, counting down.
CCAAAGGAAGTCTTAGTTACAGACGGTAAGGTAACCGGAATCGTATTTAAGAAATGCGTATCTGTATTTGAAGAAGTAGATGGACGTAAGAAATTTGCTCCAAAATATGATGAAAATGAGACAATTACGATTGATTGTGACCGTGTAATTTTTGCCGTAGGACAGCAGTCTGTATGGGGCGATTTGTTAAAGAGTGAAAAGGTTCAGTTTAGAGGACCGGCACTTGTTGCAGATGGTCTTACTTATCAGGTAGAAGGCGCTCCGGATCTCTTTATCGGCGGTGATGTAATGACAGGTCCAAAATTTGCAATTGATGCGATTGCAGCAGGACATTGGGCATCCGAATCCTTACATAGATATGTACAGGGCGGTCATATGACCATCGGACGTAATAAGTGGGAATTCATTGAATTGAATAAGGATGATATTCTCGTTGAAAGCTATGACAATTCATCCCGTCAGTCAGAAGGCTTTGATGAGACACTTGGAAACAAGTCCTTCAAGGATGCGCATGTTGCGTTGACAGAGGAACAGGTGAAGATTGAAACATCACGTTGCCTCGGCTGTGGTGCTACGATTGTGGATGCCAACAAGTGTATCGGTTGTGGTGTATGTACGACCAAGTGTGCATTTGATGCTATTACACTTCACAGAGATCATCCGGAATGTTCAACGATGATTACTGCAGAGGATAAATTTAAAGCAATTCTTCCTTACCAGTTAAAGCGTGCAGTTAAGATTGTATTTGCACCAAAGACAGCAGAAGAAAAAGCTGCGATTCAGGAAGCAAAACAGAAGAAATAATAGTTACCAGAAATAAAAAAATGGTGAAAATCAGCCGCCTATGTGCATAAAAGATGCAAGTGGGCGGCTGATGTGTTATACTGATACAGCGTCTGTTAGAAAAGACGTGGTACGAAGCATGCCATACGGCATATGGGATATGGTGTGTTCGGGGAATATAGAGATTAAAGAGGGAAACATTATGCATGAATTAGGAATTGTATTTCACATTGCCAAAAAAGTAGAATCACTTGCTGTAGAAAATCACGTAAATCATGTAGCAAAGGTTGTTTTACAGATTGGAGAAGTGTCTACGGTTATTCCGGAATATCTGGATGACTGTTGGAAATGGAAATGTACAAAGAGTGAGATTTTAAAAGATTGTGAGCTGGAGGTCGAAATGATTCCGGCAGTTACATTCTGTGAAGATTGTGAAAAAACATATGGCACGGTAGAACATGGAAAGATCTGTCCGTATTGTGGCAGCGAGCATACGTATCTGGTGCAGGGAAATGAGCATGCAATCAAAGAAATCGTTGTATATGATGAGGATTGCGAGGAAACCGCGGATGCAGAAGCTGAAAGTGAGGCACTAGAGGAAATCGAAAACGAAGATCATGGTGCCATGCCGATTGCAGATGAAACAGTAGCAGAGTAAAAGGAAGCATAGAAATATCTTCACCTGCTATCCTAAATATGTTATGATAGTCATATCTAAAGAGTTTTGACATCAGAATCATTTGAAAAAGATTATTTGCTACTCTCAGAGTCAGTCATAGATTTTAGGAGGTTGGAATTGTATGCGAACATTTATTAATGAATCAGCTGAGAATTATTTGGAAACCATTTTGATTCTTAGTAAGAGATTACCGGTTGTTCGAGCAGTTGATATTGCAAATGAACTGGATTTCAAAAAGTCCAGTGTCAGTATTGCAATGAAAAATCTGCGTGAAAAGGAGCAGATTACGGTAACAGATGCAGGATATATTTATCTTACAGATGCAGGACGTGAGATTGCAGAGATGATTTACGAACGCCATGAAATGATCTCGCAGGGACTCATGACACTGGGGGTTCCGAAAGAAATTGCTTTGGAAGATGCCTGTCGTATTGAGCATGTCATTAGCAAGGAGAGTTTTGATGCTGTAAAGAAACTGATTCAGAGTAAACTTCAACTTTAGATTGTGGTCTTGCATCGCTTACGGCGCTAAACTGGGTAAGTTGACGTTGGTTTAGCAGAGAAGTAGAGGCAGAAGATGAGACAGGGGATAAGAACAATCGAAGAAAAAGACGAAAGTCGTCCAGTGCCAACTTCATAATCGTGGCATTGGATGGCTTTTTTTGCGTATTTTCTATTTGCCAGTGATTGCGGGCCAATCGGGCAGGTAGTATAATTGACTACAAAGCAGATTGCTGGAAATCATCTATCGGGAGGTTATGTATGGAGAAGTTTAAGAAAAAACTTGTGGAAATGTGCAAGGTCAATGTGAAAGCGACCGTGGTATTTATTATTCTGGCACTTTTTTTGGCTTTGCTGGGCATTGGAGACAGCGAAGGGGATGTATATCTTCTGGCGGCTGGTATTTTTGCCTTTGTTGCAATACTGATGTTTGGCACAGCTGGAACCAAGAAGAAGCGCATCAAAGCCCAGTTGAGGGAAATGGAGGAGGAGGGGAGTCTGCAAATCCTATACAATGATTTTTCCTATATGGGAGCAAAATTTTCCAAAAAATATCAGGTGGCATACGGACGTCGGTATCTTTTGGATTTTGCAGCGGCTAAGGAGGGCTTTCGCATCGTAGACTTACAGGAGATTCACAATGTCTTCCGCTGTAATATGGTCGATGGCGAGCCCCAGGAGACGATTTACATAGCATTAGAAACCGCCGACGGCAGCCGAACGCTGGTGGGAAGTGCCGCTAAGATGACCGAGGAATTCAGCGGTATGATTGCCAATCTGAAACAGATCACACGCTTGAACGGAGGTGCGCAATGGTAGTAGTACATGGACAGAAAATGGTATTCAAACGCGAGGGACATGTAGGAAGAGGTATTTGCAAAAACTGTGGACACGATGCATATATGACCTTGTGCCGCCACTTAAACCAGGGTACTTTATTTTGGATACCGGTTGTAAATATCGAAAAGGAACGCGGCATTATGTGTGAAAGTTGTGGCTATATCTATCCGATGGACAGGCAGGAGTATAAAGAAGCCAGAGATAAGGTAAAGAAAGGTATTGACAAATAAAATCCTATCCTTTAAACTACAAATCATAGAAAACCTACTATTTGACTAGGAATATAGGAGTTGTGAATTTTGTGATGAAATGAAACATGTTGATACTTAGTTGCCTGCATCAGCGGATGTGAGCAGACAGGATTTGTAGGAGGAAAAGCAAATGGCAGACATTAAGAACAGTGCAGTAGAATTGATCGGTAACACACCTATTTTGAAATTAAATCGTTACACCGAGGCAGTCGGTGTCAAGGACGCAACCATCCTAGCAAAGTTGGAGTACTTGAATCCGGCTGGTTCTGTGAAGGATCGTGTAGCGCTTGCAATGATTCAGGATGCGGAGAAGAAAGGTCTCTTGAAGGAAGACTCGACCATTATTGAGCCTACTTCCGGAAATACAGGAATTGGACTTGCAGCAGTTGCGACAGCAAGGGGATATCGCACCATTATTACACTTCCGGATACGATGAGTGTAGAGCGTCGTAATCTTTTGAAAGCCTATGGGGCAGAACTTGTTTTGACCGAAGGTGCAAAAGGCATGAAAGGTGCCATTGAAAAAGCGGAAGAGCTAAAGAATGAGATTGCAGATTCCATTGTGTTGGGACAGTTTGTGAATCCGGCAAATCCGGCTGCACACAAAGCTACAACAGGCCCGGAAATCTGGAAGCAGACAGATGGTGCTGTTGATATCTTTATTGCCGGCGTAGGTACAGGTGGAACGATTTCCGGTGTTGGTGCGTATTTAAAAGAACAAAATCCAGACATTCAGGTGATTGCAGTGGAACCGGCGACAAGTGCCGTACTTTCCACAGGAAAGGCTGGTGCGCATAAAATTCAGGGAATTGGTGCAGGCTTTATACCAGATACTTTGGATACGAGCATTTATGATGAGATTATTCCAATCGAGAATGAGGATGCATTTACTGAGGGTAAGAAGTTTGCTGTAACGGAGGGCGTTCTGGTTGGAATCTCTTCCGGCGCAGCACTAAAGGCAGCTACGATTGTGGCGAAGAGAGAAGAGAACAAAGGGAAGAATATCGTGGTACTTCTTCCGGATTCTGGTGATAGATATTTGTCTACACCGTTATTTGCAGATTAAGCGGGCGAGAGCACAACAGGATGCTTTTCGTCATTTACAGGAAAAAGAGGGATAGGTATGAGAGTTTCAACAAAAGGTAGATATGCCATTCGATTTATGTTGGATTTGGCACTTCATAATACAGGAGAACCTGTGCGCATCAAAGATGTTGCGGCACGACAGAATATTTCAGACAAGTATCTGGAACAGGTGGTGTCTATTTTAAACAAAGCGGGTTATGTCAGAAGCATTCGTGGACCGCAAGGTGGCTATGTTCTCACACGAAATCCCGAGGATTACACGATGGGACAGATCCTTCGTTTGACGGAAGGAGATATGGTTCCTGTTGCATGTCTTGCCGATGACGTGAACCAATGTGATCGTGCAGATAGTTGTGTGACCTTGCATTTTTGGAAAAAATTAGATGATGCAATCAGCAGTGTAATCGATAACACAACTTTGGCGGACCTTGTGGAAGAAGAGCAGGGTATGATGGCCAATAATTACGTGATTTAACCGCAGGGACGTTCCTTTTGCCACAAGGAGCGTCCTTTTTTAAAAAATATAAAAAACCTATTGACATACTAGGAAATATGGGATATGATTCCAATATCATAATTCCTAGCAAGTTGGTATAGATATAGGGAAAGGAAAAAAGATGAATTATTTTGATGAAGCGGTTCATTTTCGAATGTGCTCCTGGCGATGTTGATATAAGGAAAGATGTGAAAAAACGAAGAGCAGATAAAGGAGAAAATGAAAATGAGTGAAAAAAGAAATTACAGATTTGAGACATTACAGTTACATGTAGGACAGGAAGAAGCAGATCCGGCAACCGATGCGAGAGCAGTTCCAATTTATCAGACAACATCTTATGTGTTCCGCAATTCACAGCATGCAGCGGATCGTTTTGGACTTGCAGATGCAGGCAATATTTACGGAAGACTTACCAATTCAACACAAGGTGTATTTGAAGATCGTATTGCAGCATTAGAAGGTGGTGTTGCAGGTCTTGCAGTTAGTTCCGGTGCAGCAGCAATCAGCTACACGATTCAGGCACTTGCAAAGGCTGGAGATCATATCGTAGCACAGAAAACAATTTATGGTGGAAGTTATAACCTGTTAGCACATACGTTGAAGTTGTATGGTATTGAAACAACATTTGTAGATGTTCATAACCTTGAAGAAGTAGAAGCTGCTATTCAGGATAATACAACAGCTGTTTTCATCGAGACACTTGGAAATCCAAACAGCGACATTCCGGATATTGATGCTATTGCTGAAATCGCACATAAGCATGGACTGCCACTTGCAATTGATAATACGTTCGGTACACCATATTTGATTCGTCCACTGGAACATGGTGCGGACATTGTGGTACATTCCGCAACAAAATTTATTGGTGGACATGGAACCAGCTTGGGCGGTGTGATTGTCGACGGTGGTAAATTCGACTGGAAGGCAAGCGGCAAATATGCACCGATTGCAGAGCCAAACCCTAGTTATCATGGCATCTCCTTTGTGGATGCAGCTGGTCCTGCAGCATTTGTGACATATATCAGAGCTATTTTGCTCCGCGATACAGGGGCAACGCTTTCACCATTTAACGCATTTTTGCTGTTACAGGGAACAGAGACATTGTCACTTCGTATTGAACGTCACGTAGAGAATACGAAGAAAGTAGTGGAATATCTGGCAAATCATCCACAGGTAGAACATGTAAATCACCCATCTTTACCGGATCATCCACAGCATGCTTTGTATGAAAAGTATTTCCCAAATGGTGGTGGTTCCATCTTTACCTTTGAGATTAAGGGCGGACAGAAAGAAGCACATGAATTTATTGACAATCTGGAGATTTTCTCATTACTTGCAAATGTGGCAGACGTAAAGAGCCTTGTCATCCATCCGGCTACAACAACACATTCGCAGCTGTCACCGGAAGAACTGGCAGATCAGGGCATTAAGCCAAATACCATTCGCCTTTCTATCGGTACAGAACACATCGACGATATTATTGCTGATTTGGATCAGGCATTTGCAAAAGTAAAATAATACATGATAAAATAAGGAGGTGTCGTGAAAACGGCATCTCTTTTTTCTAATATGAAAGAAAAATCGTGGATTGTAAAAAAATTGCCATCCATCGAAATATACTGTGGAAGGATAGAGATATGCGTGTAATCATCGTTGATGATGAAGAAAAAATAAGAAATGAAATAACATCGTATCTGGAAAAATTTGCACAGGAGAAGAAATTGCAGATACAAATGGAATGCTATGATTGCCCGGCTGCTTTTTTACAAGCATGCTGGGAAAATGCGGATTTGATTCTTCTGGATGTGGAAATGCCGGGGATGGATGGTATTGCTTTGGCTCGTGAGATTCGTAAGAAAGATGAAAATGTACTTCTGATGTTTATTACGAATATGGCGCAATATGCACTGCATGGATATGAGGTGGAAGCCATTGATTATGTCATCAAGCCATTAGGGTATCAGGAGTTTGCGCTAAAGATGAAAAAGGCAATACGCTACATGGGTCGTCATGAAAAGAAGCAGATGGTGTTGCAGACAGTAGACGGAATGCAGCCTATTGCAATCGATGATATTTTATATGTGGAAGTGATTCGTCATTACTTGCAATATCATACGAAAACAGGTGTGTACGAAGTACGAGGCTCGATGAAAGAAGTAGAAAGTCAATTGTCGCAGTATCATTTTGTTCGCTGCAATCAGAGTTATCTCGTGAATTTGGCAAAAGTGCAGTGTATACAGGGAAATAATGTTGTGGTTGGACAGGATGAACTACCAATCAGTCGAAATAAAAAGGCATCCTTTGTGGATGCACTGACAAGGTATATAGGAGGCATATCATGATACAGTTGTCTGCACTTGATATTTTTGAAGAATTGCGGTTCATCTGGGAACTTTTATTAGCAGAAATTCTCTTTGCATACTGTTTTACCAGAAGAAGACAGGAAAACAGGTGGCTTTTTCCGGCAGGAATACTTGTGTTCAGTCTGCTGGCACAGATCTATGTGTTGTATGTATTGGAACTGATAAAAAGAGTATCTGGTATATGGATTGGTGTTGTCAATATTGCGTGGTATGTAATGCTTTCTGCGATGACGGTTTTTTGGATGTACCGCTGTTTTGAGATGACAAAAGCGGATGCTATTTTTTTAGGAGCAGGAGCTTATAGCTTACAGCATATGGAGTATGTTGTGATTAATGAGGTCGTGGCACGGGGACTTTGCCGTCCATTGCGTTCTCAATTGGTGTTGTATGGTTTGTTGTGTGCATTTACAACGCTGTTTTTCTATACCATTTTTTATCGTATCTTTCGCATAAAGCTAAAGGAGAGTGGCGGACGTATTTTTGAAGATACATCCAATAATGTAGCTTTTTGTGGGATGTTGTTTGTTCTTGTGTATCTGGCAACGTTTATGTGCCAGACGATTTTTGTGGGCAATTCCTATACATATGACCATGTGAATTATATAGGTGCAACGGTTGATTTTTTGATCTGCATTCTTCTTCTATGGGTGCAGCATGGAATTTTGCAGATACGAAACATCAACCAGGAAAAAGAGATTGTCGAACATCTGTTATATGAAAGAAAGCGTCAATATGAATTGTCGCGCGAAAACATTGAAACCATCAATCATAAGTGTCACGATTTAAAACATCAGATTCGCGCATTAGAACATGTCAGCGAAGGGGAACGCAGCGATTATATTCGCGAACTGGAAGATGCGATTGGTATATATGATGCTGTTGTAGAAACAGGCAATGAGGTTGTAAATACCATTATTTCGGAAAAAGCATTGATTTGTGGCAGACGTGACATACGTCTTTCCTGCATGGTAGACGCCAGCCATCTTGATTTTATGAGTACGTTAGATATCTACGCACTACTTGGAAATGCATTGGACAATGCAATTGAAAACGTAAGCAGATATGCGGATAAAGACAAGCGTATCATTAGTCTGACGATATGTGCGGTAGGTGATTTTCTTAGTATACAGATTAATAATTATTGCGAGGATAACGTTGTGTTTGCAGATGGGCTTCCGGTGACGACAAAACGCAATAAGGATTATCATGGATTTGGAATGAAGAGTATGAGGCATCTTGCAAAAAAATATGGAGGATCCATGGCAACCAGTATAGCGGACAATATGTTTACGCTGCAAATATTGCTGCCGATGCCACGTGAATTTTTACGTCTCTATAAGGAGGCAAAACAGTAAAAATAGAATAAGGGATACCATTTGTGTCAAAAAACGTCCAGATGTGCCAGACCTCTTGTGAGGCCTGGCATTTTTTATTATGTTACATAACAGAAAAGAAAAACCGAAAGGTGATCGAAGGAGGAGAAACATGAAAGCAAAACCATTTAACAAAACAAAGTCTATTGTGACTTATGTGGTTTGTGTAATCTTGATTGTGGCTTTGGCGATAGGAAATTATTTTGCCTATTTGTACAAGGACTTAATCACGGTTTATACGAGTGGTTCTGATGTGGTTACGACAGATGAATCTGCAAAAGTTTGTCAGACCATTGAGGAAGAAGGCATGGTCTTGTTAAAAAATGACAAGGGATTGCCGCTGAAAGAAGGAGCCAAGGTATCTTTGCTCGGAGAGGATTCCGTGGATTTTGTCTATGGAGGCGCCGGCTCGGGCTCGGTAGATACATCTCTGGCATTAAATCTGAAAGAAGCGATGGAAAAATCGGGATTTGAAGTCAATGAGACACTCTGGGACTTTTACGACAAAGGAGCAGGAAAAGATTACCGTAAAAGTGTTCCGGATGAAACGGGCGCGGGAGAATTTTCGGTGGGAGAAGTTCCTGCGGATGTTTACACCGATGATGTGAAAAACAGTTTTAAAGAGTATAACGATGCGGCTGTTGTTTGTATCGGGCGCAGCGGTGGAGAAAGTGCAGATATTCCAACCGAACCGCTTGCCAGCGGATACACTTATTTGGAACTGGATCAGAACGAACGGGATATGCTTACTATGGCATGCAAAAATTTTGATAATGTCGTTGTTTTGGTCAACGCCAACAATGCGATGGAACTTGGATTTTTAGACGAGGAAGCATATAAAAATGTGAAAGCGTGTGTCTGGGTTGGCGGTGTTGGTCAGGAAGGTATCAAAGCAGTAGCCGAAGCGTTAGCAGGAAAAACGAATTTCTCAGGACATCTGGCAGATACCTATGCGTATGATTCTTTAAGCGCGCCGTCTGCACAGAATATCGGAGATTTCACTATTACAAACAGCAATGTGACAAATGGTACCAAATATATTGCGTATGCAGAGGGCATCTATGTTGGCTATCGTTATTATGAGACACGTTATGAAGATGCAGTTATGGGAACAGGGAATGCAGGAGACTATGATTATACAAAGACAGTACAGTTTCCATTTGGCTACGGCCTTTCCTATACGGATTTTGCGTGGTCAGACTATTCTGTTGCAGAAAAGGAAAATACTTACGAAGTCAGTGTTACTGTAAAAAATACCGGCGATGTTGCAGGTAAAGATGTCGTAGAAGTCTACATGCAGTCACCATATACCGACTATGACAAGGAAAACGGCATTGAGAAATCAGCCGTAGAATTGGTCGGATTTACTAAGACAGATTCCATCGAACCGGGCAAGGAACAGACCGTTACCGTTACTGTAGATAAGGAAGTTATGAAGTCGTATGATGCTGCAAATGCGAAGACGTATGTGGTTGATGCGGGAGACTATTTCTTCACAGCGGCAAGTGATGCGCATGAAGCAGTCAATAATATTTTAGCAGCCAAAGGCTATACAACACAAAACGGTATGGATGCCGATGGCAATGCAAAAATGACATATAAAACAAGTGTAGATGCATTGGATACAACAAGTTATGCAAAGGCAACCGAAACGGGTAAGGAAGTGACAAATCAATTTGATGATGTAGATCTTCGTTACTATGATGATACATTTACATACCTGACCAGAAATGATTGGACAGGAACTTTCCCTGCAACTTATGCAGATGGCAACATGACAGCAAGTGATGATCTGCTGGCAGATCTTGCATGGGATCGAAGCGATGATGTTGTAAATGATGGAAGCAAAATGCCGGAATTTTCCAAGGATGGAGAACAGAAGGTAGCGGATGCAAAAGATGCGGCATATGATGATGCTATATGGTCTGAATTAGTCAGCGAGCTGTCCGCAGAAAAGGCAATGCAGCTGGTACGACAGGGTGGATATGCAACCATTCAGGCGGATACGATCGGACTTCCGGCAACAACGGATAAAGACGGTACATCAGGTATTTCCGGTACTCTTGTCGGTGGACAGAGTGCAATGGCATATCCGGTGGAAGCAGTCATGGCATGTACATGGAATAAAGATTTGATGTATGAAATGGGACTTAGTCTCGGGGAAGATTCTATCAACACAGGTGTTGCCGGTTGGTATGCTCCGGGTGTAGATATTCATCGTTCACCATATAGCGGACGTAACTTTGAATATTTTTCAGAAGATGGTTATCTGTCCGGACAACTGGCTGGAAATGAAGTAAAAGGAGCTAGAGAAAAAGGTGTCATTACCTATATGAAGCACTTTGCGTTAAATGACCAGGAGACAAATCGCTATGGCGGAGTGATGTTTGCAAATGAGCAGTCTATCCGTGAGCTTTATTTAAAAGGATTTGAATATACCGTAACCATAGGAAAAACAAATGCAGCTATGGCAGGAATGAATCGTATAGGTGCACGTTGGGTTGGAGCACATAAAGGTCTTATGACAAATGTTTTGCGCGGTGAATGGGGATTTGAAGGCATGGTCATTACAGATCAGGCATCTGTATCGGCAATGTTCTATCAGGACATTATTTCCGGACTTGCAGCAGGAACAGACTTATGGCTCAACACAAACAAGAGTTTCTGGGCGCTGGATTCTTATGCGGAAGAAGATGGAACCGTGACAGATTGGACAACAAATGCAACAGTTATGAATCATGTGGCTCGTGCAGCTCAAAATGTCATTTATGCGGTTGGTACATCAAATGCGATGGATACCGTTGCAGAAGATGGAACGGTAGCAAACCAAAAAGCACCATGGGAAATAGGGCTGTTGATGTTAGATATCGTTGTCTTTGGTATTTGTGGACTTTTCATTATTCTGACAAGTATTCGTTGGGCAAAATATGCTAAAACTTTGCCAAAGCAGGAAGAAGAAGGAGATGATATTGTGAAAAAGAATAAAGTTGTTGTATTAGTAATTGTTGCTGTTTTGCTCGGGCTTCTTGTGGGTGGCTTTGGAACAAGGCTGATTGGAGGAACAAAGAGTTCCGGCAATGCAGGAAAATCCGCTGCATCTGACGCAGGTGCGGCAAATGGTAGTGTATACATTTTTGGTGAAGATAAGGAAAACTCCTATGGCGGAACCGATTATGATGAATATCAGTTGACACTGAAGGAAGATGGCACATATGAAATGGTGATGACAGAAGCAACCTATGCGTATGATATGCTTCTTGCGCATACTTCTGTGACGACATATGGTACATATGAAAAGGGAGATTCTTCTGACGGAGCAACAGCATGTAAGTTATCAGAAGCAACACGTATTGTTTACAATAGTTATTCTGATGTTGGAGGATACAATTTGTCATATGATACAGATAGCATCGAGGAATACCCGATTGAATTACCGGGTGGTATTATGACAGAAAAAGAAGATTTCTTTGCCCAATATGGTGCAGAGAGAACGGCTTATTTGGATGAATCACATCCAAGTCAGATGTCGTTCGAACAGTAAGGTTTATGCCGCAGGGACGTTCCTTTTGCCACAAGGAGCGTCCCTTTTGGCATATGGAGTGTCCCATTGGCACATAGGTAGGCGCAGAGCAGCAGGATAGGTAGCACGCAGGATGCAGGGAAGAAACTGTCGCAGAACAGCGAGTCTCTTTTGTGACATTTTTCTTTTGGGGATAAAAAATGTCTTTGCAAAGTTCGACAACCGTCTTGGATGATGTTCACCTCTGCCAGATATGAATGCAAAACGAATTAGAGATGCTTAGGACTTGTAAATACTGAGGCAACTCGGGTACACGGATGTACCCGAGAGGCGCAACCGCACATGGATGTTCGTTTGCGCCGGTTGCCATTCTTCGTCGAAAAAGTCGTCCAAGTCCTTAGCATCTCTTATAAGTGGCGCCCTGAATATCTGTCAGAGGTGGACACATCCTGACGTTAGTCGAAGCTGTGCAAGAGACATTTTATGAAAAGAAAAGATTTCCCAAAGAGACTCACCTAACCTGCTCCAAAGTCTCTTCCCCTGCATCCTGCGTGCTACCTATCCTACTGCTCTGCGCCTGCCATGTGCCAAAGTGGACACTCCTCGTGGCAATAGTGACACTCCTTGTGGCAAAAGGAACGTCCCTGTGGTATATCCAAGAAAATTACAATTATGAGAACATAATCACAAAAAACAGAGTTGAAAATAGCGTAAGATAAAGTAGAAAAAAGGGTAAACTCTCTTGACGGACTACCGTTTATGACGCAAAAGGTACAGATTGTGCCATAAAGATAAGATACAGAGAAAAACATGTTATGATACCATCAACAACGATAACGAGAGGAAAAAGGATATGTTGCATTATCAGGAAATTATTTCCAAAATGACTTTGGAACAAAAGGCATCTATGATGTCAGGGCAGGACACATGGCGAACAAAGGATTATAAAGAATATGGCATTCCTGCTATGTTTTTGTCGGATGGACCGCACGGTCTTCGCAAACAGGCGGGCGCAGGAGATCATTTGGGATTAAATGCTTCATTGCCTGCAACCTGTTTTCCAACAGCGGCTACGATGGCAAACAGTTGGGATGAAAATCTGGGAGAACAGTTAGGAGAATGTCTTGGCGAAGAGGCGGCAGCTCTCGGTGTAAATATGGTCTTGGGTCCAGGCTTAAACATGAAGCGCAGTCCACTTTGCGGACGAAATTTTGAATATTTTGCAGAAGATCCATATTTGGCAGGAAAAATGGCTGCAGCATATATTCGCGGTATTCAGAGTAAGGGTGTGGCGGCTTGCCCGAAGCATTTTGCGGCAAACTCACAGGAAGAACGTCGTATGGCAATGGATTCTGTTGTGGACGAGCGAACATTCCGAGAATTGTACACGACGGGATTTGAAATTGCAGTCAAAGAAGGTAAAGCAAAAGGCATTATGACCGCCTATAACCAGATCAATGGTACATATGCAAATGAGAGTGAACATTTGCTGGGAGGCATTTTGTACGATGAGTGGAAATATGATGGCATGATTGTATCAGACTGGGGCGGAAGTAATGATCATGTGGAAGGGGTGCGCCAGGGCTCGCATCTGGAAATGCCTTCTACAGGAAAAATGGGAACAAAACAGCTGATTCGGGCTGTTGAGGAAGGACGTCTGGATGAGGCGATTTTGGATCAGCGTGTAGATGAATTGCTTCGTGTGGTATTTGATACGCATACAGCAACAGCGGAGCATGAGGGAAAAGGATTTGATGTGAAAAAACATCATGATTTTGCCCGAAAAGCAGCTGCACAGAGTATTGTTCTTTTGAAAAATGAACATCATATTCTTCCGCTTTCGTCAGAAAAAACAGTAGCGGTCATTGGCGATTTTGCCAAAACACCACGTTATCAAGGCGCAGGATCTTCTTTGGTAAATCCTACGAAAGAAGCAGAAAACATGCTGGATCTGATGGCTTCCTATCCGGTTTCATACCTTGATTATGCGAGAGGCTATGTGAGAAACAAAAAGGCGGACGAGAAGCTGATGATGGAAGCTGTCGAATTAGCGAAGAAAGCAGATATTGTGCTGCTTTGCGTAGGACTAGATGAAATTAGTGAATCGGAAGGCTTGGATCGTACCCATATGCGTATGCCGCAGGCCCAGGTCGCTTTGATTGAAAGAGTAGCGGCGGTGAATAAAAATGTTGTAGTTGTCATGTCTGCGGGATCTTCTGTAGAAATGCCATGGGCAGATCAGGTGGCAGCAATCGTGCATGGTTACTTAGGAGGTCAGGCGGGAGCATCGGCAATGTTAGATGTTTTGACAGGCGCGGTCTGTCCGAGCGGAAAATTAAACGAGACATATGCATATACCTTAGAAGACGTGGCAAGCACATCGTATTATCCGGCAATCGAAAGAAGCAGTGAATACCGTGAAGCACTCTATATGGGCTACCGTTATTTTGACACGGTTGAAAAAAAGGTGCGTTTCCCGTTTGGTTATGGTTTGAGTTATACAACCTTTACCTATCGCGATTTGTCAGTGGATGCAAATGGTGTGACATTTACCATTACAAATATAGGTGAATGCGATGGCGCTGAAATCGCACAAATGTATGTAGGTCATGATCGAAGTGCACTGTTTGGCCCGAAAAAGGAATTAAAAGGATTTGTAAAAGTCTTTTTGAAAAAAGGCGAAAGTAAGCGAGTGACCATTGCATTCGATGATAAAACATTCCGCTATTTTAATGTGAAAACAAATACATGGGAAGTGGAAGGTGGAGAATATCAGATTTATGTTGGTGCAAATGCCACAGATATCCGTTTGCAGGGGCAGGTACAAAAGGAATCATCGGGAGCAGAACTTCCGTATGATATGGAAAAATTGCCGTCTTATGCATCAGGAAACGTAAAGGCTGTTTCAGATGAAGAATATAGATATTTGTACGGTCGCGAACTGCCGCCGGCAAAATGGGATACGTCGGGTAAGCTGGATAAAAACGATGCAATCTGCCAAATGTACTATGCAAAAAGTTACTTGGCACGCTTTATTTGTTTTATCTTGCGGAGCATAAAAAAAGCAAGTGAGAAAAAAGGCAAGCCAAATCTGAATATTTTGTTTATCTATAATATGCCATTCCGCGGGCTTTCTAAGATGACGGGCGGTGCTATGAATGAGGGCATGATTGACGGTCTGGTTGAGATGGTCAATGGACGCGGTTTTATTGGCTTGGGACATTTTATTGCAGCAATATTTAAGGGATAAAAGGAGAGAAGTATGAACGCATTAAAAAACGCATGGGCAGGATTTGCCGAAAAACATCCGGGAGCTTCAAAGTGGATTCGAGAAGGCGGATTGTTTGTCATTGTCAGCAACTTAATCACGGTATTTAAATATTTAATGTTACTGTTTTTGCCTTTGGCATTTGCAGGACTCCCAAAAGTGGATTTTGGATTTCCAGGAATAGACATCACATTGTTTGGGGAAACATTTAAGTGGAACATCATAGGGTATGATGCAGCACATGGTGGCCTGCCATATTTCTGCGCTTATATGGTGGCTATGATTGTGGGAGAATGTATCAATTTCCCGATTCAAAGAAGCTTTGTGTTCCGCAGCAAGGGGAATATCTGGTATCAGGGATTATGGTATCTGATCGCCTTTTGCATTGTTACTTGCATTGTTAATTCGATTAACTGCATTTGGGTTGCAGTGGCAGCACTTTTTGTACCGGATTGGTTGTACAATATTGGAACCACCGTCTTAAACGGAGGGGTTTCCATGGTTGTTTTCTTCTTCGTAAATAAAATCATTTTCCCAGAAGGGGAAGCTTAGGCCGCGTAGGCCGTATGCCGCAGTGCCGCAGGAACGTTCGTCCCTGCGGCACACTGCATTTAATATTGCCAATGATCATGCCAGGTGATTTGCATGCGATCGTCTTGAAAGCTGACTGGTAACCAAATGTAGCGTGATTTTGAAGTGTTGCATCGCTCAAGGTCTGGTCGTGCAACATACAGAGCTAACGCTTCGTCATCTGCAGGATATGAATCAGGCTCATAGCGATGTGCAATGGCGTTTCGGAACCGAAGAGCTATATCTCCAGTCAACAAATGATCCGGCATCCAGCGGTCTGCAATACAAATATAGGTGTCGCTGTTATGTACCTGGAAAATTTGTGAAGGCTGTGAATTGAATGAGGAAAAAGAACAATCTCCAGCGTGAGGATCCCCCATTGGTTGTAATGCGGATTCCCAAGTATCTCCTACAGCATAATCACATTGGTTTGGCGTGTATCCGGTTGTGCCGGATGTTAGTAAATACTTTTTTCCATTGTGAGTAGTCATAGTCATTCCTTCACGGTTTAGTGGTGGAAAACGGTTTTCATATTGTGATGCGAGTTCTCTATCAACAGCTAAATAATCTTCTGTCAAAAGCAGTGTTGCAACTTTTTGGTGGGATACATCAAGTGTCATATAACATTTTTGCGTTGTTGGATCTACAAGCAGATCAAAGTCTCCGATATCGTATTGAAACGGTTTTACATCCTCTTTTTCCAATTTATATGGACCGGTGATTTTGTCAGCTGATAAGATGGTAAAACAAGCTTCTGTTCCGGAAATTTTAATCCACATGACATATTTTCCGGTCTTTTCACATTTAATGATGTGTGGACGATCTACATAAGCGTCGGGAAATAAATTACCATCAGGATGATCTAAATCTGGTTCCACTATGAGACCAAGATCCTCCCAATTATACAAATCCGTGGAACGGTAACACCGTATTCCCCATGTCCAGATGTCATTATCTGCTTCTTCTTCTCCACGTGTGAATTCTTTGTTTTCACCATACCAATAGTAGATTCCGTTTTCGAAAAAAACTTGTCCGGCATGTGCCTGTATAGGTTCTCCATTTGTATCAAGCCATTCTTCTCCAGGGTGAAATTCTGTATAACGGTTGCTGGTAGGACTTTTTTTCTTTTGGGCAAAACGGATTTTTCTGGATGCCTCCATGGCCTGATATTTTTTCATTTTGGCAATTTCAGTGGCAGTGTATCCTTTATCTTTTCCATATTCTTTTAGTGCAAGATCGAGCTGTTGTAAAGTTTCTTCACTAAAAATCTGTGGCATATATTTTCCAAGGGTGGAAAATGAAAGGCGCGTCATCTGTGGATGTTGCTCTTTGATAGAAGAAAAGGCAGGCAGATATTGAGCAACAATGGCAAGTGCTTCATTGTTGTCTAGTAAATCATCGTAACTAAGGTTGATACCATACTTCATTTGTTTCTCCTTTTCTTGAATATATATTTGTGTGATACCTTGTTACTATTAGTCTACCATTGGTGAAAAAATATGATATTAAGAAATTATATATATTGTTAAATTATTATAATATTAGAAAAAAAGCCAAAGGGGACACTCCTTGTGGCAAAAGGAACGTCCCTACGGCTAAATTTTTTATTGAAATGCAAATACAAATACTTTATTATAGTAAAGTGTAAAGTTGTTAAAGGAAAAGATGCGTTGACAGCAAGGAAAGGGAAAAAAGATGGAATATAAGATAGGCGTCATTCGTGGTGACGGAATTGGACCGGAAATTGTTTCGGAAGCAAAGAAGGTATTGGATCGTATCTGTGAAGTTTACAACCATACATTTCATTATGAAGATATTTTAATGGGAGGCTGTTCAATCGACGCAACGGGAGTGCCATTGACAGATGAGGCAATCGCAGCAGCAAAAGCATCGGATGCCGTTTTGATGGGTTCTATTGGTGGAAATACAGCAACATCCCCATGGTATAAGCTGAAACCGGAACTTAGACCGGAAGCAGGCCTTTTGAAATTACGCAAGTCGTTGCATTTGTTTGCAAATTTAAGACCTGCCTATTTATATGAAGAGTTAAAAGCAGCCTGTCCATTACGCGAAGATATTATCGGAGACGGATTCGATATGATGATTATGCGTGAATTGACGGGGGGACTTTATTTTGGTGAAAGAGGTACGGAAGAAGTAGATGGTGTTTTGACAGCACATGACTCTCTCACCTATAATGAAGACGAAATTCGTCGCATTGCAAAACGAGGTTTTGATATTGCGATGAAGCGTCGTAAGAAAGTGACAAGTGTAGACAAAGCGAATGTTTTAGATACTTCTCGTTTGTGGCGTAAAGTGGTAGAAGAAGTGGCAAAGGATTATCCGGAAGTGACATACGAACACATGCTTGTAGATAATTGTGCGATGCAGCTTGTAAAAGATCCGAAGCAGTTTGATGTCATTTTGACGGAAAACATGTTTGGTGATATCTTGTCAGATGAGGCCAGTATGGTAACAGGGTCGATTGGAATGCTTTCTTCTGCAAGCTTAAATGAAACCAAGTTTGGCCTTTATGAACCAAGTGGTGGTTCTGCACCGGATATTGCAGGAAAAGGTATTGCAAATCCGATTGCAACGATTCTTAGTGCAGCTATGATGCTTCGTTATAGTTTTGATCTGGATCAGGAAGCAGATGCCATTGAGCAGGCTGTCAAATCTGTTCTTCGTGATGGTTATCGTACAATTGACATTATGCCACGCGAAGGTGAATCTATGGAAGGCATCACACAGGTTGGAACCGCTGAAATGGGCGATCTGATCTGCCGCTACATTGTGGAGTAAATAGTAGATAAAGGGAGAGGCATCATTTTTTAGTATATGCAGCCGTATGATAAGGTGTGATGGTTTGATTTCTGACCTTTAAAAAACGTCGTCACTTAATGAGCGTTAGCGAATTTAGTGAGGCTACGTTTTTTACAGAGTGAGAACGTGTCAGAAATCAAACCATCGCACCTAAGAAATACGGCGTCAGACAGAAGTAAAGGAGAAATAAAAAGATGAGAAGCGACAACGTTAAAAGTGGTATGCAGCAGGCACCACATCGAAGCCTTTTCAATGCATTAGGCTTCACGGAAGAAGAAATGAAAAAACCAATGGTTGGTATTGTTAGTTCTTATAATGAAATCGTACCAGGCCATATGAATCTTGATAAAATTGTAAATGCCGTTAAGCTCGGAGTGGCAGAAGCCGGTGGTGTTCCGGTCGTGTTCCCAGCAATCGCTGTTTGTGATGGTATTGCCATGGGACATTCCGGCATGAAATATTCTTTGGTTACAAGAGATTTGATCGCAGATTCTACAGAGTGTATGGCGCTTGCGCATCAGTTTGATGCACTTGTTATGGTGCCAAACTGCGACAAAAATGTGCCGGGTCTTTTGATGGCAGCAGCGCGTGTTAATGTGCCAACGGTATTTGTATCAGGTGGCCCAATGCTTGCCGGCCATGTGAAAGGACAGAAACGTTCTCTTTCTTCTATGTTCGAAGCAGTAGGTGCTTATGAAGCTGGTACCATGACAGAAGAAGATGTCAGAGAATATGAAGAAAAGGTCTGCCCGACCTGTGGCTCCTGCTCAGGTATGTACACTGCCAATTCTATGAACTGTCTGACAGAGGCACTTGGTATGGGACTTGGTGGAAATGGAACCATTCCGGCAGTTTATTCTGAAAGAATTAAACTGGCAAAACATGCAGGTATGGCTGTTATGGAGATGTATCGTAAAGATATTCGTCCAAGAGATATTATGACAAAAGAAGCAATCATCAATGCGCTTACCGTAGATATGGCACTTGGCTGCTCTACAAATTCTATGTTGCATTTGCCTGCAATTGCACATGAAGTTGGATTTGACTTTGATATCTCTTATGCAAATCCAATTAGTGAAAAAACACCAAATCTTTGCCACCTTGCGCCAGCGGGTCCTACTTATATGGAAGATTTGAATGAGGCCGGCGGTGTTTATGCCGTGATGAAAGAGCTTGCAGATATAGGACTTCTCAATACCGATTGTATGACGGTTACCGGTAAGACAGTCGGAGAGAACATCCAAAATGCGGTAAACAAAAATCCAGAGGTTATCCGTCCGACAGACAATCCGTATTCTAAGACAGGTGGTCTTGCGGTGTTAAAAGGAAATATTGCACCGGATGGTGGTGTTGTAAAACGTTCGGCTGTGGTTGAGGAAATGCTTGTACATTCCGGCCCGGCAAGAGTATTTGATTGTGAAGAAGATGCCATCGCTGCGATTAAGGGCGGCAAAATTGTAGATGGTGATGTCGTTGTTATTCGCTACGAGGGACCAAAGGGAGGCCCTGGTATGCGTGAAATGTTAAACCCGACATCTGCAATTGCTGGTATGGGATTGGGATCTACCGTTGCTTTGATTACAGATGGAAGATTTTCCGGTGCATCCCGCGGCGCTTCGATTGGACATATTTCTCCGGAAGCAGCTGTAGGTGGTCCGATTGCACTGGTAGAAGAGGGCGATATCATTTCCATTGATATTCCAAATATGACGATTCATATGGATGTCTCTGATGAAGAACTTGCCAAGAGAAAAGAGGCTTGGCAGCCAAGAGAACCAAGAATCAAAGAAGGCTATTTGAGACGCTATGCTGCACAGGTTACTTCCGGTAACATGGGTGCCATTTTAAAACAGCCAGAATAAGTCGAGAGAAAAGAGGAAATATCATGGAACTGACAGGAGCACAAATTGTTATCGAGTGCCTGAAAGAGCAGAATGTAGACACGGTCTTTGGTTATCCGGGCGGTGCCATATTAAATGTTTACGATGAATTATATAAACACAGTGATGAAATACACCATGTACTGACTTCCCATGAGCAAGGGGCGAGTCATGCAGCAGATGGCTATGCCAGAAGTACAGGAAAAGTGGGTGTCTGCCTTGCAACAAGTGGACCGGGAGCAACGAATCTTGTAACCGGTATTGCGACAGCGCAGATGGACTCTGTTCCTATGGTGGCAATCACTTGTAATGTAAATGTACCGCTTCTTGGAAAAGACAGTTTTCAGGAGGTGGATATCGCAGGAATTACGATGCCAATCACCAAACACAATTTTATTGTAAAAGATGTGAATCAATTAGCGGACACGATGCGCCGTGCATTCCGGATTGCAAAAACAGGCAGACCGGGACCGGTTTTGGTGGATATTCCAAAGGATGTGACGGCAGCCAAATGTGAATACACCTATCAGGAAGCAAAGCCGGTAGAACGCGTGGTAAAAGATATTACGGAAGAAGCGTTGCAAAGAGCAGCTGCACTGATTGAAGCAGCAGAAAAACCATACATATTTGTTGGAGGCGGCGCGGTCATCAGTGATGCAGCAGAAGAACTGGAGACGTTTGTTTCCCTGGCAGACGCGCCAGTGTGCGATACGTTGATGGGAAAAGGTGCATACGATGGAACCAAGGAAGCCTATACCGGGATGCTTGGTATGCATGGAACGAAGACAGCCAATCTTGGCGTCAGTGAATGTGATCTTTTGATTACGGTGGGATCGCGTTTCAGCGACCGTGTTCTTGGAAATCCAAAAACATTTGCCAAAGATGCAAAGGTACTGCAATTTGATGTAGATCCGGCAGAAATCAACAAAAACGTAGTCGTTACTGCGGAAGTGATTGGTGATATCAAAGAAATCTTACGTCGTATCAATCCGATGTTAAAAAAACAAAATCATAAAGAATGGATGGCACATATACTGTCCTTAAAAGAAAAATATCCGGCAACATACTGTACCGATGGGCTGTCAGGTCCTTATGTGGTGGAAGAAATTTACCGCCAGACAAAAGGGGATGCCATCATGGTAACAGAGGTAGGACAGCATCAGATGTGGACAGCACAATATTTTAAATATGCAAAACCACATACACTTCTTACATCCGGTGGACTTGGTACGATGGGCTATGGACTTGGAGCAGCCATTGGAGCACAGATTGGAAATCCAGATAAGCAAGTCATCAATGTGGCAGGTGATGGATGTTTTCGTATGAATATGAATGAAGTGGCTACCGCTGTGCGGGAACAGCTGCCGCTCATTGAGGTTGTGATTAATAACCATGTGCTTGGTATGGTTCGCCAATGGCAGACGTTGTTTTACGAAAAAAGATATTCATCCACCGTATTAAACGATGGCGTGGACTTCGTAAAATTGGCAGAGGCAATGGGAGCTACGGGATATCGTGCAACCAGTAAGGAAGAATTTGCAGAGGTTTTTGCAAAAGCACTTACCATGAAAACACCGGTGGTAATTGATTGTGTCATTAACTGTGATGACAAAGTGTGGCCAATGGTTGCACCGGGAGCACCAATTAGTGATTGTTTTGATAACAAAGATATGGAAAAGAAAGGAATGTAAGATGAGCAGAGTGTACAATTTTTCAGCAGGACCTGCAGTACTTCCAGAGGAAGTATTGCGTGAAGCAGCAGACGAGATGATGGATTACCGAGGATGTGGTATGTCCGTGATGGAAATGTCGCATCGCTCGAAAGTCTTTGATCAGATTATAAAAGAAGCGGAAGCTGATTTGCGCGATTTGATGCAAATTCCGGATAACTACAAGGTGCTGTTCCTACAAGGTGGAGCATCGCAGCAGTTTGCAGCAATTCCAATGAATCTGATGAAAAACCGCAAAGCCGGTTATATTGTAACCGGACAATGGGCAAAAAAAGCTTTTGCGGAAGCAAAGATGTATGGCGAGGCGATAGAATTGGCATCATCGGCAGATGAAACATTCTCGTACATACCGGATTGTTCGGATCTTGCGATTCCTGAAGACTTGGATTATGTGTACATCTGTGAGAATAATACCATTTACGGTACAAAATATAAGACATTGCCAAATACAAAAGGACATACATTGGTGGCAGATGTGTCATCCTGCTTTTTGTCAGAACCGGTAGATGTCAGCAAGTATGGCGTGATTTATGGTGGTGTGCAGAAGAATATTGGTCCTGCGGGCGTTGTAATTGCAATTATCCGCGAAGATTTGATTACCGATGATGTTCTTCCGGGAACACCGACCATGTTAAAGTACAAGACGCAGGCAGATGCAGATTCTTTGTACAATACACCGCCATGTTATGGTATTTATATTTGTGGAAAAGTATTTAAATGGTTGAAGAAAATGGGCGGACTTTCTGTGATGAAGGAACGCAACGAAGAAAAGGCAAAGATTCTTTATGATTTCTTAGATGAAAGCAAGCTTTTCAAGGGAACCGTACGCAAGGAAGACAGATCCCTTATGAATGTGCCATTTGTTACGGGAAATGCTGATTTGGATGCAAAGTTTGTTGCAGAAGCAAAAGCAGCAGGACTTGAGAACTTAAAGGGACATCGAAGCGTTGGCGGTATGCGTGCTTCCATTTACAATGCGATGCCAAAAGAAGGCGTTGAGGCACTGGTAGCATTTATGAAGAAGTTTGAAGAAGAAAATGCATAAATCATAAAGGAGGAATTACCCATGTTTTCATATCATTGCTTAAATCCCATTGCAGAGGTGGGTTTGGATCAGTTTTCTACTGATTATAAGAAGGTGGATACACCAGAAGAAGCGGAAGCCATTTTAGTCAGAAGTGCAGCAATGCATGACATGACATTTTCAAATCGTCTGGAAGCCATTGCAAGAGCCGGCGCAGGTGTGAACAATATTCCGTTGGATCGCTGCGCAAAAGAAGGTATTGTTGTTTTTAACACGCCAGGGGCAAATGCCAACGGTGTAAAAGAACTTGTCTTTGCAGGCATGCTGTTAGCATCCCGTGATATCGTCGGTGGTATTGAATGGGTGAAATCCGTAAGCGACGAAACTGATATTGCAAAAATGGCAGAAAAACAGAAAAAAGCATACGCAGGAACTGAGCTTGCCGGAAAGAAGCTGGGAGTGATTGGCTTAGGTGCCATTGGTGTAAAAGTAGCAAATGCTGCAACACATCTGGGAATGGAAGTCTATGGCTATGATCCTTATATCTCTGTGCAGGCGGCATGGAATCTGAGCCGTTCTGTAAAACATATTGATGCGGTAGAAGATATTTACAAGGAATGTGATTTTATTACGATTCATGTGCCTCTTATGGATGCAACAAGAAAAATGATCAATAAGAGCGCCATCCAGATGATGAAAAAGGATGTGGTAATCTTAAATTTTGCAAGAGATCTTCTGGTCGATGAACAGGCAGTACTTGATGGTATCGCAGCAGGTAAGATTCGCAAATATGTATCTGATTTTCCAAATCCTACGACAGCTGGGCAGGATGGCGTGATTGTTATTCCACATCTTGGCGCATCGACGGCGGAAGCAGAAGATAATTGTGCCGTTATGGCAGTACAGGAAATTTCGGATTACATGGAAAATGGTAATATTACACATTCTGTGAATTATCCGGATTGTCAGATGGGAATTTGTCAGACAGCGGGGCGTATTGCACTTTTGCATTACAATCGCCAGGGCGTGATTGCACAGTACACGACGATTCTTGGTGATGCAAATATCAATGTTTCTGATATGACAAACAAAACGAGAGGTGATTTTGCTTACGCACTTTTGGATATTGATGCACCGGTAACACCGGAGGTTGTAGAAAAGTTAAATGCGATTGATAATGTGATTCGCGTGCGCGTGGTAAAATAATTTTTATCTGGTAAAATGAATAAGAAAACAATGCAGGAGAGCGACAATTTTGTTGCTCTCCCTTGTGGTTTTATCCAGACTGTTGTAACATGGCAGAGTAAATGTTTTTTGATATCATGGAAATAAAATAAGTGAAGAAAGTATAGGAAAAAAATATGATTTTAATGTCACAGGTATTATCGGATAATCTGATTAAAAATTTGGATGAAGGTGTATTAAAAAGCTGGTTAGAATCGGTGCTGCCTTCCGTGCTTGGATTTTTCTGGAGCGTTGTACTAGCGCTTCTGGTGGCCTACATTGGTGGAAAAATCATTGCGATTGTACGCCGGATGTTTGGCAAATCACTGCACCGAAGAAATGCAGAGGAAGGCGTATGCCAGTTCGCAGATCAGGTGCTGAAATACTTCCTGTGGATTATTGTGTTTGCCATTATTCTTAGTCTGTTTGGTTTTACGGCATCATCTCTTGCCGCAGCCGTGGCATCGTTAGGTGTGACAGCAGGTCTGGCATTGCAGGGTAGCCTTTCCAACTTCGCAGGCGGTCTTTTGATTTTAGTGCTGCATCCTTTCCGTGTGGGCGATTATATCATTGAAGATACGCATAAAAATGAAGGTACGGTCATTGAAATCAGTGTATTTTATACAAAATTGCGCACAATTGATAATAAGATTATTGTGGTTCCGAATGGGACGCTTGCCAATAACAGTTTGACAAATGCAACAAAGAGCGACCGACGTCAAATGGATCTGGTGGTTCCGATTGGTTATGACGCAGATATTAAGAAAGCAAAAGATATTTTGATGGAGCTTGTGGACGCAGAAGACAGACGTCTGCCGGAAGATGTGAATGTATTTGTGAAGGAATTAGGCGCAAGTTCTGTCGATCTCGGACTGCGTTTCTGGGTGCCGACAGATCAGTACTGGCCGGTGCGCTGGCAACTGTTAGAAGATATAAAGATTCGTTTTGATGCGGAAGGTATTTCTATTCCATTCCAACAGGTGGATGTCAATATCAAGCAATAAAAGCAAAATAGATAGCAATAAAGTATGGGAGGAAAATAAATATGCATAATGCGTATGAACTCGTGAAAGAAGAAAATTTGGGGGATCTTGGCTCAAAAGGTTATGTTCTGCGCCACAAAAAAAGTGGAGCGCATATCAGTCTGATTGAAAATGATGATGATAACAAAGTCTTTTATATCGCATTTCGTACACCGCCTATGGATTCTACCGGTGTGCCACATATTATAGAACATACGGTGCTTTGTGGATCGGATAAGTATCCGCTAAAAGACCCATTTGTCGAGTTGGTAAAGGGATCAATGAACACCTTTTTAAATGCTATGACATATCCGGACAAAACGGTTTATCCGGTGGCAAGTTGTAATGACCAGGATTTCAAAAACCTGATGGATGTGTATATGGATGCCGTATTTCATCCAAATATTTACAAAGATCCGGAGATTTTTATGCAGGAAGGCTGGCATTATGAACTAGAGAGCCGTGATGACGATTTGACGATCAATGGTGTTGTTTACAATGAGATGAAAGGTGCATTTTCTTCACCGGATGATGTTGTATACCGCGAAATTTTAAGTTCTCTTTTCCCGGATAATACGTATAGTGTAGAATCCGGCGGAGATCCGAAAGTGATTCCGGAACTGACCTATCAGGAGTTTTTGGCATTTCATAAAAAGTATTATCATCCATGCAATTCTTACATCTATTTGTATGGAAATATGGATATGGATGAAAGACTCGATTATCTGGATCGGGAATATCTGTCAAAATATGACAAGATTGAGATGGACTCTGAAATCAAAAAACAGGAGCCGTTTGCGCGTCCGCACGTTGTAGATAAGACGTATCCGATTTCATCTGCAGAAGATGAAAAAGATGCAACGTATTTAGCATATACTTTTGTCATTAGCGATGCGCTTGATCAGGAGCTGTACCAGGCATTTAGCGTGTTAGAATATGCGCTTTTCAGTTCGCCGGGTGCACCTGTGCGTACCACATTGCTTGAAAAAGGTATTGGAAAAGACATCATGGGATCGTTTGATACCGGTATGCTGCAGCCGATGTTTTCTGTCATGGCGCGTGGAGCCAATCCGGAGGATAAGCAGGCATTTGTAGATACGGTTCAGGAAGTATTGCTTCATCAGGTCGCAGAGGGTATCGATAAAAAGGCACTTCTTGCCGGAATCAATGCGTCACAGTTTCAGTTTAGAGAAGCTGACTTTGGCAGTTTTCCAAAGGGACTTATTTTTGGTCTGCAATGCATGGATAGCTGGCTTTATGATGAAAACCAGCCGTTTGTACACATGCATGGCATTGATGTTTTAGATGGACTTCGTAAAAAAGTAGACACAGGTTATTTTGAAAAGTTAATCGAGACATATCTGCTTGCCAATACGCATGCATCTGTTTTGATGGTAGAGCCGAAAAAAGGTCTGGTAACAGAAGCAGAAGAGCAGTTAAAAGCAGAGCTTGCAGAATATAAGGCAAACATGTCAGAGGAAGAAATGGATGCCTTGATCGAGCAGACAAAGGCATTAAAAGAGCACCAGCAGGAACCGTCTTCTAAGGAAGCTTTAGAATGTCTTCCGATGTTAAAAAGAAGTGATTTGAAAAAAGAAGCGCGCCCGATTGATCTGGTTGAAAAAGAAGTAGATGGCATCAAAGTTTTACATCACAATGTGTTTAGCAATGGTATCCATTATCTGAACCTTGTGTTTGATGTGGAGCATGTGGCACAGGAGGACTGGCAGTATCTGTCTCTTATGAGCCGCATGTTAGGTCTTGTAAATACAAAAAATTACAGTTATGCAGATTTGGCAAATGCCGTAAATATTTATACCGGTGGTATCAATGTCGGGCTTACTACGTATTCTTCACCAAAGCATGAGGGACGTTTTACATGTGAAGTCCGTGCAAAATTTTTGTATGGAGAAGCAGAGAAGGCAATTCAACTTATGAAAGAGATGATGCTGCATTCTGATTTTTCAGATGAGGCACGTATGCGTGAACTGATTGCGTCACAGAGATCCCGTCTGGAAATGCGCATGAGCAATACAGGAAATGTGCTTGCGGCAGGACGTGCAATGGCATGTTTTTCCGTGCCGGCGCTTATTACAGACAGCATCAGCGGTATTGCATATTATCAATTTATCAAAGATTTGGATGAGCATTATGATGAGAAAAAGGAAGAAATCCGTAAGAAGTGTGAACAGCTGGTTCGTCAGGTGTTTACATCAGCCCATTTGCTTGTCAGCACAACAGGGGACGATACGGCTTATGCACAGGTAGAGACGTATTTGCCGGGTATAGCAAAAGATTTGTTTGAGACAACACAGGAGGCACCAAAGAAAGAAATTAAGCTGATCCGCAAAAAAGAAGGATTTAAGGATGCATCGCAGGTACAGTATGTTTGCCGTGCGGGAAACTTTATGAAAGATGGTTATACATTTCATGGAGCGATGAATATCTTAAAAGTGGCACTCAGTTATGATTATTTCTGGATTAATATCCGTGTGAAGGGTGGAGCTTATGGCTGCCGTGGCGTGTTTAACTTAAACGGAGACACCTATTTTTCATCTTACCGTGATCCAAATCTGGAAAAAACAAATGATGTTTTTGCACATACAGCAGATTACATCCGTGCGTTTGATGCGGATGAGCGTGATATGACAAAATATATTATCGGTACGATCAGCGAGATGGATACACCACTGACACCGGCGCAGCGTGGAATGAGAGCCTTGGCTTGTTATATGCGGGGAACAACATTTGAAGAATTACAGAAGTATCGTGATGAAGTGTTAAATGCCAGTGTAGAGGATATTCGTGCACTTGCACCGATGGTACAGTCTGTTATGGATCAGGATTATTTCTGTGTTGTTGGAAATGAGGATACACTGGAAGCGTCAAAAGATATGTTTGATGTGTTATATAATTTATATGAGTAAACAAAGGAGAACTCTATGCAGGATAATTTTAAATCAGGTTTTGTAACGATTATTGGACGACCAAATGTAGGAAAATCGACACTCATGAACCATTTGATTGGACAAAAAATCGCCATAACGTCCAATAAACCACAGACGACGCGCAATCGCATTCAGACAGTTTATACAGATCCGGATGTGGGACAGATTGTCTTTTTGGATACGCCAGGCATTCATCAGGCTTCAAACAAACTGGGCGAATATATGGTAAGTGTGGCGGAACATACGATGCAGGATGTGGATGTTATTCTGTGGCTGGTAGAACCGTCGGATTATATCGGTGGTGGTGACCGTCATATTGTAGACCAGTTGAAAAAGACAAAGACGCCAGTAATTCTTGTTATCAATAAGATTGATACGGTAGAGCATGATGCGGTATTCGGGGTTATTGAAGCCTATAGAAAGCTTTATGATTTTGCAGAGATTGTACCGCTATCTGCATTGCGTGGAAAAAACTGTGAGATTTTATTGGAGCAGATTTTTAAATATTTGCCATATGGACCGGCGTATTATGACGAGGATGTGGTAACAGATCAGCCACAGCGTCAGATTGTAGCAGAGATCATCCGTGAGAAGGCACTCCATGCGCTTTCTGAGGAAGTGCCGCACGGAATTGCCGTTTCTATCGACCAGATGAAGTGGCGCGAGGGTAAGTATGGTATGTATGATATTGATGCGACCATCATCTGTGAGAAGGATTCCCATAAGGGCATTATTATTGGAAAAGGTGGAGCTATGCTCAAAAAGATTGGCAGTAATGCGCGCTATGAGTGTGAAAAGATGCTGGATGCCAAGGTGAATCTGAAGTTGTGGGTTAAGGTGAAAAAGGATTGGCGCGACAGCGATTATCTGATTAAGAACTTTGGCTATCGTAAGGACGAAATCTAATTCCATTTTTTATCTGGTATATCTTCTTTTTTGCTGGAGAGTCTAAAGAGTAGACAAGCAAAAAGAGGTGGCAAGGATGGATGAATGGTGGGAAAAATTTGAGGCAAGTGGTAAGGTAAGTGATTATCTTGCTTATTGTAAAAAGGCGGAGGAAGAGTCCCATGGGATTCAATATTGTTCTGACGGGGATGGTTCTTTCGGCGATTCCTGTGGGAGAGTACGACAAGAGAATAACGATTCTGACAAAAGAACGTGGCAAGATCACGGCTTTTGCTAAAGGTGCACGCCGCTCGGGCAACCAGCTTCTAGCGGCGGCAAATCCTTTTGCCTTTGGACAGTTTGAAGTGTATCAGGGCAAAAGTACATATACCGCAGTGCGGGCGGAAATTAAGAATTATTTTCGAGAATTAGCAGAAGATTTTGATATGGTTTGCTACGGGTATTATTTCTTAGAAGTGGCGGAATACTACGCGCAGGAAAATGCGGATGAAGTGGAACGCTTACGGCTTTTGTATCAGACATTGCGTGCGTTAGAAAGTCGTAAGTTTTCTTTTGCGCTCATTCGGGGAATTTATGAATTGAAAACGTTGACCATTGGCGGAGAATATCCGAATGTGTTCGAATGTTTGTCCTGTGGGACAAAAGAACATCTGGATTATTTCAGTATGCGACTTCGCGGCTGTGTTTGTGCGAACTGCCAGTCGAGTGCAGGAGGAAGTCCGCTGGGCGGCTCTACATTATATGCGCTTCAATACGTGATTTCTGCCCCAGTGGAAAAATTATACACGTTCCGACTGACACCGGCGGTAGAGGAAGAGTTTTTGCAGCTGCTCCGGTCGTATCGGAACCATTATGTAGGGCACACGTTTAAAAGCGAGAAATTTCTGCCGTAGTGCGCGGCCGCAGGGACGTTCCTTTTGCCACAAGGAGTGTCCCCATTGGCACATGGCTGGCGCAGAGCAGTAGGACGGGCAGCGTGCAGAATGCAGGGAAGAAACTGTCGCAGAACAGGGAGTCTCTTTTTGTGAAGTTTTTCTTTTGGGGATTAAAAATGTCTTTGCAAAGTTCGACAACCGTCTTGGATGATGTTCACCTCTGCCAGATATGAATGCAGAACGAATTAGAGATGCTTAGGACTTGTAAATACTGTGGCAACTCGGGTACAAGGATGTACCCGAGAGGCGCAACCGCACATGGATGTTCGTTTGCGCCGGTTGCCACTAATCGTTTAAAACATTGCCCAAGTCCTTAGCATCTCTTATAAGTGGAGCCCTGAATATCTGTCAGAGGTGGACACATCCTGACGTCAGTCGAAGCTGCGCAAGAGACATTTTATGAAAAGAAAAGACTTCACAAAGAGACTCACCTAACCTGCTCCAAAGTTTTCTTCCCGGTATCCTGCACGCTGCTCGTCCTGCTGTTCTGCGCCAGCTTGTCCATGTGCCAAAAGGGACACTCCTTGTGACAAAAGGAACGTCCCTGCGGCTTGAAAAAAGGAGAAATTCATAGTATAATGGTGCGGTTAAGTGCTTAGAACAACAAGGAGGACCGATCATACATGGAAAATAAGAAAACACATTCTGCAAAAAATGTGAAGGCAAGTAAGAGAAGAGCAAGAAATGCAAAGATTGTAAAGCGCAGAATTGCAATGCTTATAGCAGCACTTGTGGTAATTGCAGCAATTATCATTGCGGTGGTATGCAAGGTCGTAGGTGTATTTGACAGTACAGCAGACGAAAGCATGATCACGATTATGGATGATGGCAAAATCGTATGCGAAGAAGTGACTGATTTTTCGGAAAAGGATTACTCTAAGACAGAATTAAAGACATTCATCAAACAGCAGATTAAGGAATACACAGCAGAAAACGGAGCAAACACTGTTAAACTGGATCGTCTGAAAGTAAAAGGTGATGTGGCATATGCTAAAATAACCTATGCATCAGCAGATGATTACAGCAAGTTTACAAGCCTGGGACTATATACAGGAACAGTAAAACAGGCAGCAAAGAAAGGCTTCGATTTTGCAGACGCATTTGTGAGCGTAAAAGATGGCGTAAAGGGAACATCGGTAGAATCACTTGATATTACATCTCAAAAGAAATTAAAGGTTGCAGTGATCAAAGAGAACATCAGTGTTACCGTAGATGGAGAGATTCTTTATGTGTCTGATGCCTGCACGACAATGGTAGATAAAAATACCGTGGCAATTGCGCAGCCGGACGGCAATGAAGATGCAACACAGTTGACATACATTATTTATAAGTAGAGTGTTATACAGGAGATAGCCTGTACACAATAGAACAAGAAATGAGAGGATCAGATTATGGAAAAGACAATGGACAAGATTGTTGCTTTATGTAAAGCAAGAGGATTTGTATATCCAGGTTCTGAGATCTATGGTGGTCTTGCGAACAGCTGGGATTATGGAAATCTTGGTGTGGAACTGAAGAACAACATCAAAAAAGCATGGTGGCAGAAATTCGTACAGGAGAGCCCATACAATGTAGGTATCGACAGTGCGATTATCATGAACCCACAGACATGGGTGGCTTCCGGTCACTTGGGCGGATTTTCTGATCCTTTGATGGATTGTAGAGAATGCCATGAACGTTTCCGTGCAGATAAGATTATCGAAGACTTTGCACAGGAAAATGACATTACACTTGAGACTTCTGTAGACGGCTGGAGTGCAGAGGAAATGATGGGATTCATCAAGGAGCATAGTGTTCCATGTCCTACTTGCGGCAAGCATGACTTTACAGATATTCGTCAGTTTAACCTGATGTTTAAGTCTTTCATGGGTGTTACCGAAGATGCTAAGAATACAGTATATCTTCGTCCGGAGACAGCACAGGGTATTTTTGTAAACTTTAAGAATGTACAGCGTACATCAAGAAAGAAATTACCATTTGGTATCGGCCAGGTAGGTAAATCATTCCGTAATGAAATCACACCGGGTAACTTTATTTTCCGTACCAGAGAGTTTGAGCAGATGGAACTTGAATTCTTCTGTGAGCCGGGAACAGACTTGGAATGGTTCCAGTATTGGAGAGGCTTCTGTCGCGATTGGTTACTTTCTCTTGGTATGAAAGAAGAAGAGCTGCGTATGCGTGATCATGATCCGGCAGAACTTGCATTCTATTCTAAGGGAACAACAGATATCGAGTTCTTATTCCCATTTGGATGGGGTGAACTCTGGGGTATCGCAGATCGTACCGATTATGATCTGACACAGCATCAGAATACATCCGGACAGGATCTGACATACTTTGATGATACAAAGGGCGAGCGTTATATACCATATGTTATCGAGCCTTCTCTTGGCGCAGACCGTGTGCTTTTAGCATTCCTTTGTGCAGCATATGATGAAGAAAACATTGGAACAGAAGAGAAGCCGGATATGCGTACGGTACTTCACTTCCATCCGGCACTTGCACCGGTTAAGATTGGTGTGCTTCCACTTTCTAAGAAATTAAATGAAGGTGCAGAAAGCGTTTATGCACAGCTGGCTAAGAAGTATAACTGTGAATTTGACGACAGAGGTAACATTGGTAAGCGTTATCGTCGTCAGGATGAAATCGGAACACCATTCTGTGTTACTTATGATTTCGATTCAGAAGAAGATGGTGCTGTTACCGTTCGTG
This sequence comes from uncultured Lachnospiraceae bacterium, assembly GCA_934352055.1. Taxonomy (GTDB): domain Bacteria; phylum Bacillota; class Clostridia; order Lachnospirales; family Lachnospiraceae; genus Pararoseburia. The sequence goes on along the minus strand of CAKRJY010000001.1, from coordinate 34,785 downwards.
ACCGTGATACCATGGAGCAGGAGCGTGTGAAGATCGAAGATCTTGATGCTTACTTTGCTAAGAAATTTGAGTGGTAATTGGACTGCTCTTTTCGATATTTCCCAGCGGAAGTACCAATGTACTTCTTGAAAATACGACAAAAATAATTATAATCATTAAAACCAACCCTGTCTGATATTTCGTGAACGGACAGGGTTGTTTCTTTTAAAAGTCGTTTGGCCTCCGCCAAACGTAATTCCCGAATATGTTCTGCAATACCAATTTGCATATATTTATTACATGATTCATAGAGCTTATTTTTGCTGATATGAAATTCTTTTGTCAGTCTTTCGATTGACAGATCCTCCGCCAGATGCGCCAACAGAAAACAATCCAGATTTTGTACAAAATTTTGACGTTGCAGGGATACCATGTCCCGAAATAATACATAGAGAGTACATGCCTCAAGGATTTTGGCAGTAGCTAGAATTTGTTCCGAACTTTTGTATACCATGTTAAAAATAGGATCCGAATCGCAAAAAGTATGAGAGGTATAGGATTGCAGATAGAGGCGGAGGGAAGAAATGAGTTTGTCATGATCCGGATTTTCCGTGAATTGTCCAATCATGATATAGCCAATGATCTGTCCGTTGTCAATGAGTGGTGCCGTAGTTTCTAATAAGCCGGCATGACAATGAAAGATCTCTAAGGTCTGTGTCTGCTGGCATCGTGCAAAAGAATTCCGGTTACTTTGGATGCAATTAGCGTTGCCTTTTTTGTAAGAGCGTATTTTGGCGCAAAAGGCACAATGTTCCTTTGGGTAAGACAGAATCTCATATCCATCCAAGTCGAAAAGAGCGATTTTGATATTCGTAAGTAAATAAAAATTTTTCATAAGATCTAACAAAGCATCTTTGTTAAGATTTAAAGTCAGCATATCCATTTATAGCATTTCTCCAAAACAAATTTACAGTTTTTAAGTACATAATACACTATTTCTTTTCAATGTCAAAGTCTATGATGCAGTATATAAATATGGATAAAGGAGTGAAGGAAATGTTAGTAACGTTAAAGGAAATCTTGGAAATTGCAGAGAAGAAAAAGATTGCAATTGGCTCATTTAATGCTTCCGGGCTAGAAGCGATTGAGGCAGAACTGGCTGCAGCAGAAGAACTGCAACTTCCAATTATTATCCAGTTTGCACAGTGCCATGAACCATGGGTACCATTGGATACGATAGGACCAATTATGGTAAATATGGCAAAAAAGGCAAGCATACCGGTTTGTGTACATTTAGATCATGGAGAAACATTGGAATATCTGGCAAAGGCACTTGAAATTGGTTTTACCGGCATTATGTATGATGGGTCTGTCCTCTCATATGAAGAAAATCTTGCGAATACAAAAAAGGCAGTTGCAATGGCAAGAAAATATGGGGCTGGCGTAGAGGCAGAACTTGGCTCTATGGGAAGGAGAGAATCGGGAAGTGGAGACCATAGTGGTGAAGAAGATGAAACCAAAATTTATACAGACCCGGAACAGGCGTCTTCCTTTGTGACGGAGACAGGAATTGATGCGCTGGCATGTTCTTTTGGTACGACCCATGGTATTTATCTGTGCGAACCAAGATTGGATTTTGATGTAGTCAGAAATGTTAGAAAAAAGTGTGGTAATATTCCTATCGTTATGCACGGTGGTTCGGGGGTTAGCACAGAGGATTATCATAAGGCAGTGGAAGCCGGCGTAAGAAAAATTAATTATTTTACTTATATGGACAAGGCAGGTGGAAACGCTGTTGCAGATTACCTTGCAAAGCAGGAGAAAAAGGAACCTATCTTTTTTTCATCTATGTATATGGTGGCAAGAGAAGCAATGAAAGAAAATGTACAGAGTGCTATGCAGACGTTTGCATTAGTAAAATAGCTATGAAATCTAAAATAAAAATTAGGAAAGGATGGAAAGAAAAATGAACAAGAAAATGACATTTGCACTTGCATTTTGTAATAGGGGATTTATGCCGGGAGAACTGATTTACGGAGCAAGAGAGGATATGATTCAGGCGGTGACGGAAGCAGGATATGACTATATAGCGATGGATGCAGAACTCACCAGATATGGTGGAATTGAAACCAGAGATGAGGGGGCTATGTATGCAGAATGGCTAAAAAAACATGAGGGAGAATATGATGGAGTCATTTTTTCTATGCCAATTTTTGCAGACGAAAATGGTGCAATTACAGCTTTACAGGATGCAGGCGTTCCAATTTTGATGCAGGCGTATCCGGATGAAATAGGAAAAATGGATTTTGCACATCGACGCGATGCTTTTTGCGGCAAGTTTTCTGTGACAGATGTTTTTACGCAGTATCAGGTGCCATTTACAGTACTAAAGCCACATGTTGTGCATCCATTGTCACCAAAGTTCCAAGAAAATCTGCGGGATTTTGCAGCTATTTGTCGCGTTGTTAATGGCATGAAACGCTTTACTATTGGCTGCATAGGTGCTCGAACAACTGCTTTTAAGACGACAAGGTTTGATGAAGTGGGGTTACAGAAAAATGGAATTACGGTGGAAGCATTCGATCTGTCAGAACTAATCTTTAAAGTGAATGCACTGTCTGATCAGGACGAGGCTGTTTTGGCAAAAAAAGCACATTTGATGCAGTACGCAGATTTTAGTGGTGTTCCGGAGGAAAACAGGAACACTCTGGCAAAGATTTCTGTTGTCATCGATTCGTATATTGAAAGCTATCATCTGGATGCGCTGGCCATTCGTTGCTGGAACGAAATGGAAACAATCCTTCGTGTGTGTCCATGCGTTCTGTTATCAGAATTGAACGACAGAGGTATTGTGACTTCTTGCGAGATTGATCTGACGTCCGCCATTTCTATGCGTGCTATGGCATTGGCAAGTGAAGAACCAACTGCAGTTCTAGATTGGAATAATAATTATGGAGATGATGAAAATAAAGTCATTTTATTCCATTGTGGATCGACGGCACAGGGGCTTATGACGGAAAAGGGTAAGGTCACAGAGCATAAAATGTTTGCAAAGGAGGATCCGGGTTCTGGTTGGGGAACGAATGAAGGAAGAATCCGTCCAATGAAGACAACAATTTCAAATTGTCTGACAGTGGATGGTAAGATTGTGATTTATGCCAGCGAAGCAGAGTTTACGGACGATCCAATTGAAGATGCTTATTTTGGCTGTGCAGGTGTGTGTAAAATGGAAAATATGCAGGACAAGATGATACGACTTGCAAGGGGAGGTTTCAAACATCATACTTGCGTTGGTGTTGGACATATGAAAGAAATTTTAAAAGAGGCATTTACGACATATTTAGGTTATGAGTGGGTAGATATCGATGCATAAAAGTACTTGGCGAGGTGAAGAAGATGAAAATTGCTGGACTTGATATTGGCACAACCGGATGTAAATGTACGGTTTTTGATGAAAGGGGTAAGTATCTGGATCAGGCTTATCAGGATTACCCGGTAAAGCGAAGTATGTCAGGCCATGAAATCGATATGTGGGTGCTTCGGGATGCAGTTTTACATGTCGTTTCTGAGATGGCATTCAGATATCCGGATATTATTGGTCTGGGTGTCACATCTTTTGGAGAAACTTTTGTGCTGACAGATGAAGAAGGAAATCCTTTGGATGTTGCTATGCTCTATACAGATCCAAGAGGAAAAGAAGAGTGTCAGGAACTGATAGAAAAGCTAGGAGATATGCACATTGCTGAAATTACAGGATTACGTCCTCATGAGATGTATGGTATCTGTAAACTGATGTGGATGAAAAAGCATAAACCGGAGATTTATTATGCTGCCAGGCATATGTTTCAGGTGGAAGATTTTATTGTTTTTGTGTTAAGCGGTGTGGCGCAGATTGATTATTCGCTTGCTACTCGTTCTATGGCATTTGATGTGACGCATCTTAGCTGGAGTGATGAGGTTGTACGTGCAGCAGATGTAGATAAAAAACTATTTTCCAAGGTCGTGCCGACAGGAACACCAGCAGGGAAAATAAAAAAACAAATGGCAGAACGAACAGGTTTGTCTGAAAATACGATGATTGTGTCAGTGGCGCAGGATCAGGTGGCAGCCGCAATCGGTGCCGGAGCTTTTACTTCAGATGTTGCTGTGGACGGTGCAGGAACGGTGGAATGTATGACACCTATTTTTGATGCCAGACCGGATATAAAAGAATTGTACAAGGGATATTTTGCAACAGTTCCCTATGTCGTGCCCGGTAAGTATGTGACTTATGCATTTTCATATACAGGGGGAGCCTTGACACAATGGTGTACAAAAACCTTGGCAAAGCAGGAAATCATAGAGGCAAAAGAACAGAATAAAACAGTAAATATGTTATTGGAAGAAAAATATGCTGCCAAAATGAAAAAAATGGGATTTGCAGAGGATGAACCAAGCGGTCTTTTAGTATTGCCTCATTTTGCAGGGGCGGCAACACCCTATATGGATATCGGTTCCAAGGGGGCTGTGCTGGGGTTGACTACCGATACAACTGTGGAAGAGATTTACATGGGATGTCTGGAAGGCGTTTGTTATGAAATGTTCCAGACTTATCAATACCTAAAAACAACAGGTATTTGTTACAAAAGATTTCATGCAACAGGCGGAGGCGCGCATTCTGCTGTGTGGATGCAGATGAAAGCAGATGTATTAAATGTTCCATTTGTGGCGCTTAACACGGTAGATGCCGGAACTGTGGGGTGTGCCATGATGACGGGAATTGCCATAGGAATATTTTATGATCTGGAAGATGCAGCACAGCATATGGTAGAAAAAACAAAGATTTATGAACCAAGAAAGGAACAGCATGAAAAATATATGGCGCATTTTGCAAGATATGAAAAATTGTATGATGCTATCCGGCCGTTGGTATAAATGCAAGGTGTGAAGAAGAGGAGGAGAGAATAATGAATCCCTATATAGGTCATAGAAGTCAGGTCTGTGGTGTAGAAGAGCATCGACTTGTAGGAGCAAAAGGTGATGGTATGCGTCTTTATGAAGCATATAATGGAAAAGGAATAGAATTGACGGTGTCTCCTGATCGTGGCGGAGATATTACGAGATTACGTTTTCGGGGTATACAGATGAATTATATGAGTCCTTGTGGCTATGTAGCCCCAGCCTACTATGATGCTATAGGAGATCACTGGCTTCAATCTTTTACAGCAGGATTTTTGACAACATGTGGATTGCAGGGCGTAGGTACTCCCTGTTGTGATGAGGGAGAGGAAATTCCTTTGCATGGAAGTATTGCAAATCAACCCTGTGCGCAGTCTTATGTGACAGAGAATGAAGAAGAAATTTGTTTGCATCTGGTGACATACGACGAAACAATCTTTGGCAGAAAACTGGCATTAAGAAGGACAATTTGTTTGTCTAAGACAGAGAATACATTTACAATTTCTGATGAAATTGAAAATACAGGGGATCAGGAAATACCATTTGAAATATTATATCATATGAATATGGGATACCCGCTTCTGGATGAAGACAGTGAATTGATAATTCCTTCGGTAGAAGTAAGACCAAGAAATGAACATGCAAAAGAAGATATCGAGCACTGGATGCAGATAGAAAAGCCAACAGCAGGCTATCAGGAACGCTGTTACTATCACCGGTTTGCAGATGCGCGTGGAATGGCAACCATTTATCAACCGAAACTGAAAACAAGACTTAGTATATCTTTTGATGCAAAAGAACTGGATGGTTTTGTGGAATGGAAAATGATGGGGGTACGGGATTACGTGCTGGGTTTAGAGTGCGGAAATTGTTATCCTGATGGAAGGGATGTTATGCGCCGTACAGGTATGTTAAAGTTTATAAAGCCGGGTGAAAAAAAGAGGTATCAGGTAAAAGTGACACTTGAATAGAAGAAGATAAGGGAGATCCGTTTGATAGGATTCTCCCTTATTTTTTTGGAGGATTTTTTTCTATAGGAGAGGTGGAAAAATCTCTACGATATTCTGTAGGGGTTTTGCCGGTAGAAGCTTTGAATACTTCGGTAAAATGACTAGGTGAGGAAAAGGCAAGATAGGAAGCGATTTCGGTGATACGATAGTCTGAGTAACGAAGTAGGTTTCTGGCACGATGAATGCGTTCTTCGGTAATGTATTGTTTTAAAGTAATTCCTTCTGCATGGTGAAAGGTACGAGACAGATGCCCGGAGGTAACCCCGAGATAGGATGCGATATCTGTTAATTTTATGTCGCCATGCAGGTGCTGATAAATATATTCTTTGGTGGCTTTGACTAGCGGATGATATTGTCTTTCCCGGTATTGCTTCATTAAATCACTGATTTTAGCAAGACCGGCATAGGCGCATTGTAATAATTCAGGATAGGAATTGGTTTCTTCACACATGAGAATACATACATCTGCAGCAGTAAGTACAAGTTCATTATCAACCAGACGATCTCTGGCTGCCCAATTGGAAACAGCTGTTATGAGGCCTATAAAAAGGTTTTTCTTGGAACGAAGATCGTTGACAGCCAATCTGCCCGGATGATAATCAACTGTAACAGTGCTTAAGGCATCAATCATACTATCAATATCATTTTGTTTTAGACAATCGTAGATCCAGTTTCCCCATTCTACACTATTATGAAGATAACTATGTTCTTGTCGTTCAAAAACCAAAGCTTCGTATCTTTTCTCAAAAGAAGCCTGATATTGATTTAAATAGGTTTTGCTAAGGGTGATTTTCTCTCTTTCCATTGTATTGCTCCGTGTATTCACTAAAAATCTTCGTATAATGTGAAAAAAATTATATTTATATCAATTATATGATATTGAAAAGGCATTTTTCAAGACATAATGAGATTAGATTAAATAATTCATTGGACAATGAAAGTGTATTGGAGGAAAACTATGGGAACTAAGTTAAAAGATATGGCATCTGTGGAAGCGATACTGAATGAGATGTCATTGGAAGAGAAAGCAAGTCTGGTGATAGGAGGATCGCCGATGAGTTCCATGGCAATGGAAAAGTATGGAATTCCTAGTATATGGACGAGTGACTGTTGTAATGGCTTAAATATTTTTCAGTATACAGTAGAAAAGACATATCGTGCGCTGGAGGCTGCAAAGAAGGAAAAAGGAGAGCAATTTGATAGAGAGTCGTTTGGCACGATGGGCGGACTATTGGTGACTGTAAACGAAATGCAAAAAAAGGCAAAGGAAGAGGCAGCAGCTGGTATAGAGAGAAAAAAGACACATGATGTTATCAGTTATCCAACAGGAATTTCACAGGCAAGCACCTGGAATCCGCAAGTGGCAAATATATGTGCAAAAACAGTAGCAAAAGAATTTGTTAAATATGGCGTGGATTTGATTTTGTCTCCAAATATTAATATTCATAGGGATCCGTTATGTGGTCGCCTTACAGAAAGTTATTCGGAAGATCCATATCTGGTCAGCCGTATAGCCGAGGCAGTTGTTTGTGGTTTACAGGATGAGGGTGTTATTGCCGATCCAAAACATTTTGCGGCAAACTCACAGGAAAAAGATCGATTGAAGATTAATGAAAAGATTCCTATGCGGGCACTTCGTGAAATTTATCTGCCGGGATTTAAAGCATGTATTGATGCCGGAGCCCTTACTGTTATGAGTGCATATAATAAGATCAATGATGAGTCCTGCGCAATGAACAAGTGGCTTCTTACAGATGTTTTAAAAGATGAGTGGAAATTTGAAGGGTGTGTAATTTCTGACTGGGGAGCTTCTTATGAACAGGTACCTGCACTTGCTGCAGGAACAGATCTTACTATGCCGGGACCTCGTGGTATTCAGTGCATTTTGGACGCGATTGCTGATGGAAGTTTGTCAGAAGAAGTCTTAAATGATTCATGTCGTCGTATCATGTATGTGATTTTAAAGAGTGGCATGCTTGAGAAAAAAGAGGTGTCATTTAATTTAGAAGAAGCAAAGAAAATTGTGGAAAATGCAGCCAGAGAAGCAATGATTCTGCTTAAGAATGACGGAACGCTTCCGGTTCAATTAGAGCAGACAAAGATTTGCTTTTATGGAAAGAGGGCAAAGCAATTTGCAGCTAATTCAGAAGGAAGCGGCAAGGTACCTTCCAGTTTCATTAGCAATCCGTATGACCGGGCAGTGGAAATATTAGGAAACGAAAATGTGTCATATCAAACACCATCAGAAGATACAACTTTATATGTTGCTGTTGTAGGAGCAGACGGGCAGGAAGGGGCAGACCGATTAACAATGGATATGGATGTCGAGGATCAGGAAGCTCTGCAAAATGCTATTAAAGCAGCAAAAGAGCATAATAGAAAACTGGTTCTGGTCTGCAACTCGTCAGGACCGATTACACTTACGGAATATGTGCAGGACTGTAATGCAATTCTGTGCCCATATTTTGCAGGGCAGGCAGGAGGAAAGGCTGTGACAGATGCCATTTTTGGATTGTACAATCCATCTGGAAAACTGACGGATACCTGGCCAAAAGCATATTGTGATACACCGTCATACAAGAACTATGGTGGAGAGAACAAGGAAGTCTGGTATGGAGAAGGCATCTATGTAGGATATCGATGGTATGATGCCAGAAAGATAGAACCACTCTTCCCATTTGGTTACGGACTTTCATATACAAGTTTTGCGTTTTCTGATTTGCAGGTAGAAGATACGGACGTGGAAAAAGAAGATATTATGGTAAAGGTTTCTGTAGAAAATACCGGTAATATGGTGGGAGCAGAAGTTGTGCAATTATATGTGGCTTCTCCAAAATCATCCTTTGACAAGCCGGAAAAAGAATTAAAAGGATTCCAAAAAGTATATCTGCAGCCGGGAGAAAAAACGGAAGTTACGCTGAGTGTGTCAAAGGAGGAGCTTGCACATTATCACACTGCTTTGGAAGAGTTTGTGACAGAACCCGGAACCTATAGAATTTTAGTTGGAAATTCGTCCAGAGATATTGCTTTATCGAAGGAAATCCGAGTGATTTGCCATGATCCTTTTGGCTGGAATGTGATTACCGGAATCGGAAAACTGGTATCTAATCCAAAGGCTGTAGAAATCATGAACAAAGCAATCGGAGATGATATTAATCTTGTGGCAGCAGTCCCAATCCAGTATGCACCAGACTATACATTAAAGGAATTATGGGAAACAGAAAGTTCGGCAATTTCAACGCTTTTTAACAAACAAGGTAAGACAGCAGAAGAGAAAAAGCAGGCGTGGGATTATATAGTAAAAGAATTTAAAAAACTATGATGGTAAAAGGAGGTTTTACTATGGCGAAAAATAAAAAAGAAAGACCTTATGGTGTGACAAGTGGAGGGGAAAAACTGGCGTACGCATTGGGAGATCTGGGATCAAATTTTGTATGGACGTTTTGTTCTTCCTGGCTGACTTTATACTATACAGACAGTGTTTTGTTAGCTGCGGGTATGGTAGGAACAATGATGTTAATCTTACGCTTATTTGATGGCGTTAGCGACATTCTATTTGGGATTATGATAGAAAAGACGCATACTAAAATGGGAAAAGCAAGACCATGGTTTGGTGCAAGTATTATCCCTTTGGTTGTAACCCAGTTATTGGTCTATAATGTGCCTTCACAGGCGTCCTTAGGTGCAAAAACAGTATGGGTTATCGTGACGTATTTCCTTTTGACAGTTGTTTTTTATACAATCAATAATCTGAGTTATCATGCTATGTTATCCCGTTTCAGTTTAGATCCGGATGACAGATCTAAAGTTAGTTCTGTGAGAGGCATATTTGCCTTTCTTGCAGGATTGCTCTTATCAATTATGACACCGGCCATCTTAAATGGAAATGGTGGATCTAAGGTGCAGGCGGCATGGACAAAAACGGCATTAATTTTCTCTATTCTCTGTTTGATTTTGCAGGCAATTACGTTCTTTACTGTGAAGGAAAAAAGAGATGTTGGCGAAGATAACACAGCAGAAATGCCACATGGTGATATTAAGGTAGGCCTCAAGGCATTGCTTCACACAAAGTATTTTTACATTTCTATCATTGTTTTTGTATGTACTTATATTTTAAATGGACTGGTTTTGGCAGCACACGTTTATTTTACAAGAGATGTGCTTGGTAACGCAGATTTCTACAGCATTGTTGCGATTGTCAGTGTTGTGTCTACTATCATTGGAATTGCGATTGCTCCGAAAATGTTTGTAAAACTTACGAAACGCAGAACACTGATGTTTGGTTCCGTTATTTATATTATAGGTTGTGTTGTTGGATTACTTGGTGCACGAAATCTGCCGCTCGTATTATTAGCTACAGCGATTACCGGCCTTGGTCTGGCACCTTATGTTACTGGAATCTTTACCTTTGCACCGGATATTGTTGATTTGTTGGAAGTACAGACAGGGGAAAGATTTGAAGGAATGGTTACTGCTGTCAATAGCGTCGGTGTCAAAGTCGGAACGGGACTGGCATCTGCTTTTCTTGGATGGGGACTTGCCATAGGTCAATATAATGGAGCCCTTGATGTACAGCCGGCATCGGTTGCAACTGCAGAAACGGCATTGATTTATGGTCTTCCAATTCTGATGTGTATCATTTGCATCGTGGCAATGGCATTCTGGGATATTCAAAAAGTATTACATCAGGAACACTAGGAAGATTTTTATAAATATTTGCGATATTGGGTGGGTGTCATGCCCACCCGTTTTTTAAACAGATTCGTAAAGTTGTTTATATCATGGATACCAATCTCGTGAGCTATGGCATAGACAGGGAGAGTTGTGTTCTTTAAAAGCGATTTGGCCCGTTCTATGCGCAGGGAGATAATGTACTCATTTGGTGAATAGCCGGTATGTTTTTTGAATTCTCTGGAAAGGTAAAATTTGCTTGTGTTGGCAAATGCCGCAAGAGAGTCCAGTGTTAGCGGCTGTGCAAAATTACTCTCGATATATTTGACGAGATAACGAATATTGTCAGGCGTATCATGTAAAACATTGCTGGCATGTGAGAGGATTAACAGGTGGTTTAACAATTGGTCGATACAGGATGAGGCTTGCCAATCGCGATAGTATTGGGGGTCTTGATAGGTTTTGAGAAGCTTATAGATATCCTGATGTAGTTGACCATTAAGCTCTTCATGAAAAACTGGCGCATAATGTTCCTGAAACATTTCATAGAAAGCTGGCAGCAGAATGCCGTTTATGTGTAGTATGCCGGTATCCCAATGGTTTCCCTCTACCTGATAAAGATGGTAGTTCATGCAATTGATAAAGAAACCATCGCCGGATTTTAACGGATAGGTTTTGCCTTCGTATGTAAGGGAACCGCTACCGTCATAGGTATAAAGCAATAAAAATGAGTCAAAACCGGAACGTTCTGTAAAGGAGCCAAACTGATAGTGAAAAATATCAAAATCCTGCATATAGAAGAGATTCTGTCTGGCAAAATCGGAAATAAGTGGGCGCTGGAAAGCATCTACACTTCCGGAAATACAAAAATTGGTGTTGCGCACGGCAGCTTGATTTACTTCTGCAGTCAGACAAGCCGTATCAATATGTTTGGAGTACAAGCGTCCTTGGGATACGGTAGTCAAAAAATGAATGTCAGGGAACAGATTTTCCATGTGAATGCCTCCTTAAAATGTTTTTTATTATCATAACAGATAGATTAAAAAAAGCAAGATAATATGATAAGACAACAAGATGACATGAGATAAACAAGCTTTGGAGAAGTAAGATAAGTATAGAAAAATACAAGAGTCTGGTATCGCATAACAATGTGGAGAAGGTAAATGATGCCAGACAGAATGGAGAGAACAATATGAAAAGAAAAGAACGTGACATGTCGCCAAATGCAAAAATTGGCACGGGAGAAAAACTGGCCTATGGATTTGGAGGCTCTTTTGGCGCTAGTGCCGTCAATTTTTTTACTGCTGGTTTTATTCTGATTTTTTATACAGAGATTATGAAAGTTGACCCGCTTCTGGCATCTTCTGTTATTGGTATATCCAAATTGCTGGATGGTCTGTCTGACCTTGTGGCGGGGAGAATCCTGGATAATACCCATCATAAAATGGGAAAAGCCAGAATATGGCTGCTTCGAATGATACCATTTACCATCGTATCTGTTTTTTCAATGTATCTGATGCCAATGAACATGGGAAAAGCAGCTCAGGCGGTATATATGTTTATTACATATAATCTTGCATCAACTGTCTGCTATACGATGGTGTATGTGGCTTATATGACGCTTAACGGTCTGATCACGACAGATCAGAAGACGCGAGGTATGAATGCAGGATTGCAGATGATGGGAGCCGTACTTCTATCTGTTCTTGGTAATGCCACGATTATCACTTTCTTACATAAGTTTAGCGGGGACGTTCAGCATTCTGCCTATGGTGATCGTCGCGGATGGCTCATGGTTGTGCTGATCTATATGATTATTTATGTTATCAGCGAACTGATTCTGATCTACGGCACCAGAGAACGTGTGAAGGAAAATACCGGAGTAATGGAAACACAGGAAGAGATGACAGAAGATGAGAAAAAGAAGGCGCATGAAAAATCCTTAAATGTTCCTTTCCTTCTGACGATGAAAGCTCTTTTTACCAACAAATACTGGATTATCAATCTGGTGTGTGGACTCGTAATCAGCTTTTTGATGGGCCTGGAATCTACGGTTGCATCTTTGATTTGTACCTATGTGTTAAAGGATGTGGCTTTCTATCAGGTGTCTGCTTCTGTTAATGCGGTTGCCATGTTGCTTTCCATGCTGCTTGGCTTTGTTTTGCTCCGTAAAATGGGCAAGAGAAACGCAGTTTTACTGGGACTCGCTATCCGTGTTGGTGGAGGACTGGTTATGGCAGTTAATATCAGCAAGATGACAATTCTGCTTGGTGGTGTTATGGCAGGTATTGGATATGGTATTGCCGGTTGTGCATTTGCATCTGTCATCCAGGATACGTTGACATATGGTGAGTGGAAAAATGGTTTTAGTATGATTGGCATGGGAAATGCAGCCAATTCGTTCTGCAACAAAGTAGGAAATAGTCTGGGTACAATTGTCATGGGAGCCATTATGTCAGCTACCGGATATGTGGCTGGTCTTGCTGTGCAGCCTGCCAGTGCTATTATGGGATTTAAGGCAATTTATATTTATATTCCGATTGTTCTGGAATTTGTAGCTATTATTGCAGTTACCCGATATGATTTGGACAAATTCTATGATGATATCCAAAAGGATCTGGAAGAAGGAAAGTATGCACCGGGTGTGACATCATATTTTGAAAAGAAAGCACAGGGAGAAGATGAATAATCATGCTGGAAAAAGATAAAATCCAATTTTTTGACACATCAGCGTTGAAAAACACAGAAGGCATAGAAAAAAGGGCAGAGGTATCCTACATCAGAAAGGAATTAGAACGTAGATTTCCGGGCGAAGTTTTTAACCGGATTCAGGTATCTTTTAACGATACCGGCAGATATCAGGCAAAGGTAAGCCTGATTGAGAAGTTTTTTGGTGGTGGCAAGCCAATCGAGAATCTGCCGCCTTATTACGAGGTGGAACTCTTTCACAAGACGGGGGATTACGAAGAACAGCTTATCGTCTGGAGTCCTTTGGCATGGAATGACCGCTTTGCCGGTACCGCCGGTGGTGGAACCGGTATAGGCGGCAGGGGGTATCTGACCAGACCGAATAATACCCAGAGAGGCTGGACCGTACCATTTGCAGTTATGAATGGATTTTCAGCCGCTACTATGTATGCGGGAAATATCGAGGGCTGGAATGACCACACGATTGATTCCAAGACAGGAGAATTGCAACAGGATTTATATGAAAACTGGCGTTTGCGCAGTACACATAACATGACAATGTTTGGAAAAGCCGTGACAGAGATTTTGCACGACCGTCCAATACGCTATTCTTATATGAATGGTGGTTCCGGCGGTGGCAGACAGTGTCTGATGGAGGTGCAGAATTATCCGGAGGATTATGATGGTGTGTGGGCATCCTGTCCGGCAATTAACTGGCATAAGTTTCTGCTGGGTGGATATTGGCCGGAAGTTGTGATGCAGGAACAGAATCATTTTCTGAATGCAAAAAAGAATCAGTTCTTTTTGGAAGCAGTCTGGAATGAAAATGGTGGACGGGACAAGTATTTCCATCTGGATACATGTAAGGATTTTGATCCATACAGGTATGTGGGAACGAAGACAAAAGGTGGTATCATTACGGATCAGGATGCCGCGGTTATGAAAGAAATCTTGGATGGTCCGCGAAGAGCAAATGGAGAACAGATGTGGTATGGCTTCCGCCCGGGTGTACAGAACTGGCAGTGTGTAATTCCAATTGGCACCTACTACTATCCACTTTTTGGACATCGGATCAAGCCATTTGCATTAGGACCGATTTATGTACGATGGATTACGAATCATCCGAAAGATAATTTCAAGCATATGACAAGAAAACAATATGAAACTTTATACGATACAGGACTGGAAAAGTTTTCTGACAATCTGGGTGATAATCCGGCTATTGATGCATTCGTTGAACATGGCGGAAAACTGATGATAGATCATGGTATAGATGATCCTCTGATTCCGGTAGATGGCACATTAGATTATTTGCAGAAAGTCAAGAAGCATTTCGGTGGTTGGAAAGCATTGGACAAGTTCCTGCGTGTTTACATCACGCCGGGGGATAATCATGGGAATTGTCAGGGGAATGGTCCTGGTCTGACAGAGTCGGATGGTATGCGTGCTCTGATGGCATGGGTAGAAGATGGGTGTGCACCCGAAGAAATGCGGAAGGTTCGCGTAGACAGGAAAACAGGTGAGACTTTGGAAGAAGGGATGGAAGCCCCTTTTCGTTTGGAGAATGAATAAATGGGAGAATTTATACCAGGTGGTGTATGGCTCGATACCAATGGTAAACGTATCCAGGCACATGGAGGTTCTGTAATCTGCATCAATCATGTTTATTATTGGTACGGGGAGAACAAGGAAAAAACGGACGGAAAAAATGGTATCTGGCATTGGGGGGTAAGGTGTTATAAATCCTCCGACTTATATAATTGGGAGGATTGTGGCATCATTATTCCGCCGGATACGGAAAATCCGGAGTCTCCCCTATATCCTGAAAATTGCATGGACAGACCGCATATCATTTACAACCAAAAAAGAAAAAAATTTATCTGTTGGCTCAAAATCATGGAAAAGGATGGAAGTCAGAGTGAAACGATTTTGGAAGCAGACGATATATTAGGCCCTTATCAGATTATTCGTACGGGATTACGTCCTTTGGGAATGAGTGCGGGTGACTTTGATTTGGCTGTGGCAGAGGATGGAAAGGCATATTATTATTTTGAAAGGGTTCATAGTGAACTGATCTGCGCAGATTTAACAGAGGATTATACGAATGTGACGGGGTATTACAGTACCCATTTTCCGAGACTATATCCGCCTTTTGTAAGAGAGGCACCAGCACACTTTATGCGAAATGGAAAGCATTACCTGATTACTTCGGGAACGACGGGCTATTATCCAAATCCATCCGAGGTGGCTGTGGCAGATACCTGGCATGGTCCATATAGAGAACTGGGACTTATTCACAGGCAGGATGAGAGTAAGACTTCTTTTCATTCCCAAATTTCATCCGTATTCAAGGTGGAAGGGAAAAAGGATTTGTATATCGCGTGTGCTGATCGCTGGCTTCCGGAGCATATGGATCGGAAATATGAAAATTACAGTCGGATTTTTGAACTTTTGTTTTCGGGGCGTAGGGATGAAATCAGTCCGGATATGATGGGAGAGGCAGTAGTAGAGAATACAGCAATCGCAGATTATGTCTGGCTGCCTATTCTTTTCGATGGAGACAGACCATATATAAAATGGATGGATACGTGGTCATTGGATGATTTTACATAGTGTGTGGGAGGTAAATCAATGAACAGACTACAAGAGACAAGGGCAAATAGGATTTTTGTAGGCATATTGTGTTTATATAGCGCCGGGGGATTATTTACCGCAATTATACGTGCCATAAAAGGTGAAGCAATTTTTGGAATATTCAGTATATGCAGTGTCATTGCTTTATTGCTGGTTATTGTGACAGGAAATCTGGAAAAAGGAAAAAAGTTTTTTTTGCCGGTATCGGTTGTTGCATATGCTTTGATCTATTTTGTGGGATTAAATATCAGTGGCGTGCGTGAACTGCCTACAGCTGTTGTAGTTGTGATGGTATCTATGCTATATCAGAATCGTAAATTTGTAGGAGCTATGAACATAGTATATCTTATTGATTCCATTTTTTACGTGTGTGTGGCTAAAGGAGGAGAAAACGAGGCTGCCATATCCATGGTCTTTACCCCATTGCTTATGTGCCTTATTTTTGCACAGTTGACAATCTGGTGTCTGGTAAAGCAGAACACAGAAAACATGTATGAGATTGCTGAGGCCGCTCACCATGATCAGGACAGGGCAAAAAAACTCAAAAATGAGGCAAAGGGCGTTGTCCAGGAAGTGAATACCCTGAAGGAAAGTCTGCAGAATGTAAAAGAAGCAACTTCTATTTCTGACGAGAATATGAAGAGCATTGGCGAAGGAAATGAAGTAACTGTAGGTGCTGCGACAAAACTAACAGAGATGGCTGGAGAAATACAGGAAGTGATTGTACATACAAACGATACGGTCTCTACTGCGGATACCTATATTGACCAGTTAGCAAAAGCTTTTGATAAAAACGCAGGTGTACTGACGCGGATTGTGGATCAGGAGAAGCAGTCTATGCAGACTGGTGAAAATATGAAAAAAGCATCTGCGCAGTTAAAAGACAAAACGGAGGAGGTTCGTACGATTACCGATACGATATTCAATATTTCCTCGCGGACAAATCTTTTAGCCCTAAATGCATCCATTGAGGCGGCGCGGGCAGGAGAGGTTGGTAAAGGGTTTGCAGTGGTGGCAGAAGAGATTCGTAAGCTGGCAGAACAGACAAAAAAAGCTACAGAAAGCATTTCCAATCTTTTGAATGAATTGTGTGATGGAGCGGATATCGTTCATACACAGATAACGGATAATAATAATGTGACAAATCAGCAGAGTGCATCTATTCTTGTCATGGTAGAGGATTTTGATGAACTGCAAAAGGAATTTAATCAGTTCCGCAGCAGTATGGACAAGATACGTGAGCAGATGGATTATATGGATAAGATGAATTATAGCATCTCCAGTCAATCGACGGATTTATCAGCATGCAGCGAGGAAGTATCTGCTTCTGTATCCGAAGCGGAAAACAATAATGTGCATATTGATGAATGCATACAGACGGTACAAGAACAATTAGATAAGATAACAGAACTTGTTATCCATATGGCAGGATAACAATCAAAAAATAACAAACAAGCGCCCGGCTTTATGGCCGGGCGCTTGTTTGTTATGTAGCATGAAGTGTTTTATTTATGAAGATAGGTATTGGCATACTGATACGTGGTATTCCAGAATTGATCCACAACAGCACTGTCAAACTCGCAGGTATGATTGGAACGAGGCATATACAGGTAAGTATAATCTACGCCGTTGGATGCTAATGCATCGTTCATATTTGCACCATGTACATTGCCGACGATGATATCTTCATCTGCATATACCATGATGGTAGGTACTGTCTGTGGCGAAATATAGGAAATTGGTGAAATCTCTGCCAGTGCAGATTTTCTTTCTGCATCAGACATGTTTTGGTAATTCGGAATTAGTTTCTGTGCAAATGCGTTAAAGGTCAATGATGAAGACATCACGCCCGGAGCAAAGGCCTCTGGACATAAGTTGGCCGGACCGACCTGCTCAAATACAAGATTAACAGGCACACAGGCACTATTGGTACGGCTATAAGCATACAGAAGAGCCAAGTGTCCGCCAGCAGAATAGCCGGAAGTAGCTACGGAATCAATGGTATAACCGAGTTCGGCTGCCTGTGCAACAATGGTGTTGATGCAGTTCTGCATATCATCCATGATGTCATTCATACTGGTTGCTGCATTGCGTTCTGCTTCAAAGAGACGGTAATCAATATCAGCAGTGATATAACCCTGACGTGTCATTTTGCCACAGGCATAGTCCATGGATTCTTTATCACCACTAATCCAACTTCCTCCATGGGTGTAGAGAATAAGTGAAATTGGCCGATCCTTTGGCGCATTTTTTGGAATGAATAAATTATAGGTGTTTCTGGTATCACGACTGGTGTCATAGACCTGATTGCGTAATACGATTGCCTCATCCTCCGTTGGCGCTGGTTCATTTTGTCTTGATGCAGCTAAAAAAGCATTGTACAATGTCAGGTCATCACCGGACAGATCAGAAGTGTTGCCGCCGGACATGAGTTTGATTCCATCCAATTTATACCATTTTCCACCACCGTTGACGGAGTCATAAATCCAGTAGTAGGTAGAAAATCCATCTAAGTTCAATTGATTGTTGGAAGCGTTGATTCCCAGAATGAGACGGGAAAAATCAGTGGTCGGATTAGTAGTGTAGTCAGGACAAACAATTGGCACATTGGTCTTGACACCATCCATGTACATGAGTTCGGCTTCAGCTTCTAAGTTCCATTTTTCAAACCATGGTCTCGCACTGGAACGAGCTGCTTTTACGGCAGAGCCGGAAGTGATGGTCAGTGTATCCGAACTGATGATAACAGAACCACATTTGATGGCTAGCACCGGGATGTAGATACTACCTTTGATGTCAGACTCCGGTCCAACTGTCTGCTGGTAAACACCATATTCGTGACGGTAGAAATGTCCGCCGGCCTCTACGATGATCCGGCCTTTGATAATGATATCTCCCCAGCCTTGCAAGGCTCCACCATTATGGATGGTGACGGTTACATTTTCTGGAATTGTCAGGCGTTTTCCCCAATTTACAACGCAGGTTCCGTAGATGTCTGTATCTTCGGACCAGGTCGTGTTACGTCTGATGGTTGTTGTGTTAGTGACTTCCTGTGCATTTACGCAGGTCCCGAATGTCATGAATACCATGACAGCAGCAAATAGGATGCTGCATAGTTGTTTTCTTCTCCTTTTCATGAAAACCCCTTTCTAAAAATAGTAATTGTATGGTTACACTGTGATTATAGTGGCAGAAATATGAGGACGAACCATAGAAAATTGCTGTTCTGTCATAGAATGTTGCGCTTTTTTTGTCAGATGGGATTGCGCAACATTCTATGAAATCAAGGCAAGAAAGGGCGAAACCGACCGAAAAAGAGCAGTTAAAATAAAAAGAATCAGAGGCGTGGGAAAAGTTTAGAGACGGTGAGGTAGAACGTTATGAAGAAAAAGTTAAAAGGTAAGGATAGTTTGTATATGGTTTTGCTAGGACTATGTGTGGTTATGGTAGGAATCGCCATTGGCAAAACCCGCTTATATGATATGTGGAATGAAGAACTGACTTGCAACATTCTGCACCCACAACAAGAGGAACAAATAGCAGAAGACAGACACTTGATAGAAAAAACACAAACGAAGATTCTTTATTATACAATGCCTCAGTTGCCGGATGACCGTATGTCATTGTATGGTTATGTGCGCAATGCCAGTGTTACCATATACAAAGATGATCACATAATATATCAATCTCCGGAGATTGAGAAAGAGGATGGATGGTATTTTTCGGACACAGGAGATTACATTATATCTGTTCCGCTTAAGCAAGCAGATGGCGGAAAAGAACTCCAGGTTCTTGTGACAGCCGGTAAGGATGAAATTGAAAATATACAGTTCTATTATGGTACAGGAGAAGGCTTTATGCGCATGGTTCTGAAAGATGAGATGACGCGCATGGCCATACTGACCATAACGATTATATTAGGTGTTATTTCTATTATGTTATCTAAGACATTGGATCCGGAAATAGAGGCAGTCAGTGGCAATCTATATTTTGGAAAGTTCTGCATTTTGCTTAGCCTGGTAAAGGTTAACGATTTCAGGATGACCACCATTATGTATGATAATGCTATGGGATTTCTGTATTTGTCAGTTCTACAGGGGATTTTGTGCGTGACGCCTTTTATTGGCTTTATGCAATGCAATACCAATATGAAGAAAAAGCATGCAGCTATATTAACAAAAGCGTTGAATCTGTTTTTTGTTGGCATATTGTGTCTGCATATGGCCGGTGTACTTTCACTGGATGCCTGTATGTATGTTTCTTATATGATTTTTGCAGGTCTGTGTCTGATGTTTACCGTTTGTCTGTGTATTCACTACAAGCAGTTGAATCTGGGGCAGAAGCTAAAGAGTCTGCTCACCATACTTGGGGTTTTACTATTTTCGTATCTGGATCTTTATGCTTTGCTGGCTCTTGATATCATGTTATTTATGATTACATTCTGGATGGGTAATCATAAATTGAAACAGGTCGAAGAGGGAGAACTTTATAAGCAGCTTGCGTATATAGATGAGATGACAGGTTTATATAACCGGTCAGCCTATGAAGAATATCTGATGGAAAATCCGGAGACAGACGCAGCATCCTATGTTCTTATGATGGATCTGAATAATCTGAAACAATGTAATGATATCTTGGGGCATAGGGTCGGGGATGATTATATTATGAAAGCGGCAGCAAGCATCCGTAAAGTTTTAGAACCTCATGGGCGATGCTACCGCATCGGCGGGGATGAATTCGTTGCGTTGCTTTTAAATATCTCAAAAGATTCCTTTGTGCGTGTGCTGGAAGAATTACAAGAAGAATGTGAAAGAATTCGACAGCAGGAACATCGTTATGTTTTTCAGATTGCCGTGGGATATGCAGAAGGCAATGATAAGACAACCTTGCAGGAAATGATAGAGCAGGCGGATGAGATGATGTATGAGAATAAAAAGGAACTGAAACAAAACGCAAAATCATATGATTTTTGAGCAAGATGGTATGTGCATATGATAATCGGAATTATTAGAATAATACTATACAAGGAGGAAAAATCATGGAGATGGATAAAATCAATGAAGTTATGCAAGATTATGTGAAAAATCAGGAGGTATCAGGAGCAGCACTTCTGGTACGCAGGGGGGATGAGATCCTGTACGAGAACCGGTGGGGATATAGCAACTGTGAGACGAATCAGGAAATCGAAGAAGACAGCATATATCGACTGATGTCTATGACAAAGTGTATTACGGCTGTGGCTGTCATGATCTGTATTGAAAAAGGATTGTTGGAACTAGATGCTCCATTATCCAGATATATTCCGGAATTTGCCGGAATGCAGGTTATGGAAGATCCACGGTATGAATTTTCTATGGATAAGATGAAAAAGATACCACTTTTGCTTTTGACCTTTTCTATGAATAAAGTGAAGAGAACAGACGCTGACCGTGAGATGACCATACGGGATCTGCTTTCCCATTCTTCCGGTCTGCAGCAGGGACTGGCGGGGTTGCTGGCTCTTATGAAGGAAAGAAAGCAATATGCAACATTACAGGAGTTTGCGCTGCACTATTCCAATCATGTTTTAGATTTTCAGCCGGGAAGAGGAACGGGATATTCACCGGTCGCTGGCTTTGATGTACTTGGCTACCTGATTTCGGTGGTATCCGGCATGTCTTTTGAAGAATTTATTCAAAAGGAGATTTGCCAGCCACTTGACATGAAGGATACGACGTTCTTTTTGAACGATGAACAGAAAAAGCGCCTGGTAGATGTTTATAAAAGAAAGAAAGACAAACTGGTAAATGTTACAGGAACAAAAGATGATATGCAGGGCATTATGCATCAGAAAGAAATACTTTTTGAGCATGGCTGTGGCGGATTATTTTCCACACTGCATGATTATGATCATTTTGGTGATATGTTGTTGCACGAGGGTTCTTATCATGGCAAGCAGATTTTAAAACCGGAGACTGTACAACTGTTACATACAGAAGCACCAAAGGAACACTTGGAGCCGGAACCGGGACTTGTATGGGGGCTTGGAATGAAAATTCGACAGGACAAGGAAAAAGGCGGATTTGCAGTATCAGAAGGTACTTATGGATGGAGTGGTGCCTTTGGAACCCATTTCTTTATCAGTCCTGCAGATGACCTGGAGGTTGTGTTTATGACAAACCGCTCAGATCTGAATGGGTCAGGATCCTATATTAGTGCAAAGATAGAAGAATTGATTGCCTCCATCTGGGGGAAGGAGGAGAAATAGAGCAGCATGGATGAGATTTATTTTACAGAATATGGTAATGGAATTTATGCCTTGCGTACAGAACGATGGATGCAGAGACAGACGGCAGGGGGAGCCATTATGCAAAGCTGGGTTGTAACCGGAAGTCACGCAGTTATGGTGATTGATAGTCCGGTGCCGGAGAATCCTGCTTTTCGGGACAGTATAGAAACAACTTTTGGGTTGCCGGTTATTATGGTCAATTCTCATGGACATATCGATCACATAGGATGTAACACACAGTTTTCAGAGGTCTATATGGCAAAAGAGGATTGGGCTCTTGCCTGTGGCGGCGGTATTGCCCCGGATCCTGCTGGATACCAGGATGGCAAACTTCCCTACCAATTGCGTCCGTTGATGGATCAACAGACAATTTCACTCGGAAACCGGGAGATATTGCCAATTCATGTGCCGGGGCACACAAGAGGTTGTTATGTGTTTTATGATGCCATGACAAAGACCTTGTTTGGGGGAGATGCAGTTACACGGAGGGTACTGTATGGCATGTCTGATTGGACACCATTAGAGATATATTTGCAGCATCTGGAGGCTTTGCAGGCATTGCCAATTGCAAGAGTCTTTTCTGCCCATGATGATATGGAACTCCCGGCAGATATGCCGGCAAGGATGATTGCAAATATAAGAGGCAATATTGCGAGCACACAGGAAAAATGGGAATCTCCAGTGGATGGCAGAATCTTTCGCCGCATTCTGTTAGGGGAAACAGAGGAAGATGTGGAATTTTTTGATTTTGTTATACCGGAGGATCAGTATCAAAAAGGAGAAGAAGAATGAAAAAAGAAAAATTAGATGAAACTGTTACAATGACAGAAAAATTAGGTGCGAATCAGAAAATCGGAATCATGTTCTGTGCTATGGTCAGTGCAGTCGCAACCGGATATGTACCTGGGTATATCAATCTGTATTATACAGATACAGTAGGAATTTCTATGGGTGCAGTTGCAATGATTCTCATGATTACAAAGATTACCGACGGTGTGACAGATATTATTATGGGAATGATTGTGGACAGAACCAATACCAGATTAGGAAAGGCTCGTCCGTGGGTTTTAGCAGGGGGTATAGGAATTGGTGTTTCCATCATGCTTTTGTTTTCTTGCCCGGCATCGCTATCTACCGGTGCAAAGGTGGCATTTTGTGCAGGGATGTATTTCCTTGCTAATCCATTTTTTGGAACTATGGCAAGTGTTTCCTGTGGAACGCTTAATAACCTTTTGACTGCAGATTCCAAAAAGCGAGGTGTACTCGGCGTATTTTCTGCTTATGGTACCTTGGTTCCTGTTGTTATTATCGGATTGGTGGTTCCAAAGATCTTGTCTGCTATGCATGAGAGCCAGGCAGCATATACTACGGCAACCTTGATTTTTGCCGTTATGTCTATTGTGGCTTCCATCATTGGTGTTGCTTGTGTTCGTGAGACAGTTACGGAAAGATCTAAGGAACAGTTGGTAGAAAAGCAGCCGGTGAAAGAGACCTTACATGAGTTATTACATAACAAATATTTTATTTTCCTTGCACTCGGAACAATTCTCTACAATCTGACATCTGCACCAGTGGCAACCTATTATGCAAAATATGTGTTCCATGATGTGGGGGTTACGACACTCATCAATCTGCCGGGAATGATTATGATTTTTCTACTTCCATTTGCTGTGCCAATGATGAATAAATTTGGAAAACGAAACTGTGTTGTTGGTGGTATGCTTCTTGCGGCTGTTGGACATACGATTATTTTCTTTGCCAACGATAATCTTGCACTATTTATGTTGGCAAAATCCGTAGCCAGTATAGCAGTGGTGCCATTTACAATTTCATTAATCCCATTGACTGGTGAAATCTGTGATTATGCATTGTATCGTTGCGGAAAACCGATGGATGGAACCATTTCATCAGCCGCTACTATGGGTGGAAAAATTGGTATTGGTCTGGCAGCAGGTATTTCAGGCGTTATGCTGGCGGTTTCAGGATATGTCAGCAGTTCTGCTGAGACGCTGGTAAGTCAGCCGGACTCTGCCATTTTCATGATTCGCATATTGTCCAGTTTCTATCCGGCTATTTTATTTGCCCTTGCAGCATTATGTTTTTATAAGATAGATCTGGAGAAAAATGGAATCGCAGAAATTCAGAAGGAACTGAGAGAGAAGGGATTACGTTGATGATTACAGAGAATACGAAGATAGAAGAACTTAGAGAACATAAGGATTTGAAAGAATTGTTTCCTTATTTTATCTATAATCATGCGGGAGATGGCGCCGGAAATTTTAAAAAAGATGCTACATGTCTGAAGGAGATAGAAAAGAAGAATCCGACCTGGGCAGCCGAGGATATGGTATATGGTCTGCGTCAATTGGAACAAATCTGTACATCGGGCAGTCAGGTGATATTTGATGTGTATGATCCAAAAGAAGTGCAGGAAAGTCCGGATAAGGAATGCGTAAAACTAATCTATTTTCCTGCAAAACAATGCAATAAGGAGTCGCGAAAGACGATTATTCTTGCAGCAGGTGGCGCTTATGGAAGTGTCTGTTCTATGGTGGAATCCTTTCCGGTGGCAGCCAGATTGGCTGAGCTTGGCGTAGATGCTTTTTGCTTGAATTATCGGGTGGCAGATGGCAAGGCTTTGTTTCCACGTCCAATGGAGGATATGGGTGCAGCCTGCCAGTTCCTGATGCAACATCAGGATGCACTAGGAATCAATATGGAACATTATGCAGTCGGAGGTTTTTCAGCAGGTGGGCATCTGGCAGCCTGCTGGGGCACACCGGAACTGGGATATGCTGCATATCAGGTGTCAAAACCGGATATCATCCTCCTGGCATATCCTATGATTGATGTATGGAAGACAGTCTCCCTGGCACCGCTTCCTATTCGCGTTATGATGCTTTCCGGTTATCTGGGAAAGCATCATAGCCAGAAGGTGTGTGACGATTATAATGTTGAACAACATATGGATATAACATATCCACCGGCATTTGTGGTGCAGGCAGAAGACGACCCAACCGTACCGGTATGGAACAGTCAGGTGTTCATAGAACAATTGCAAGCACTGCAGATACCATGTTGTTATGAACATCCACAGCATGGATTGCATGGATTTGGATTGGGAACAAATACGGAGGCAGTTGGCTGGGTGGAACGGGCATTTGCTTTTTGGAACAAGTTGGAAAGGGATTAGAATAATATGAAATTACACGAATTAAAAGTTTTGCACAGGAATCAACCGGTTATCGATGAAATGCCGGAATTTTCATGGAAGATAGAGAGTGATGTACAGAACGAATTGCAGGAAAAGTATCAGATTATTGTAAAAGATGCGCAAAAGACTGTGTGGGATTCCGGGATTGTCGTATCGTCAAAACAGAATTTTATCAAATACCAGGGCGATATGCTGGCATCCTGTGAGGATTACACCTGGAGTGTCAAAGTCTGGGATAATCACGGAGATGTGGCAGAGGAGACATCAACTTTTGCTACTGCCTTTTTGGATAAAAAGGACTGGAAAGCCAGCTGGGTGGAATGTCCGTTTACAAGGAAAGCTGCTAATGAGTATAAATTTGGTGCGACATATCCTGCGGTTATGTTTACCAGAAATATTTCGTTGAACCGGAAAGTCAAAAAAGCAGTTCTATATGCATCTGCTCATGGGGTGTACCGGTTATATGTAAATGGAAAGAGACCGGATAACAGGGAAATGGCTCCGGAATTTACACCATATGATCGCCTGATGTACTATCAGACATATGATGTAACAGAACTCTTACAGGATGCAGAAAATATATTGGAAATGTATGTAGGAGATGGGTGGTACTTTAGTGCCCAGGCAAGACCGGTTATGAAAGAACATCATGAGGAACCATCTGTCATTTATCAGATGCGGGTAGAATATGAGGATGAAAGCCGGGAGTGGTTTTTCTCAGATGGAAGTGAGACATGCCGGACCGATTATATTGTTTATTCGGATCTGTACCAAGGGGAGAAACAGGATTTTACGCTGGAGAAACAGGAAGAGCAGCCGGTTAATATTAAGGACTATGGGTATGAATTTCTAAAGGCACAACCATTGGATCCGGTCGTTCCTTACCGTTTGATTCCGGCAATTGATCTTATGGTGACGCCAGCAGGAGAAACGGTAGTAGATTTTGGTCAGACTATGGCAGGCAGAGCCAGAATCCACGTAGATGTACCGCAGGGACAGCAGGTTGTTTTTGAATATTTTGAGACATTGGATGAAAATGGAAATTATATTAATACCATGTTTGCACCACAGAAAGATACTGTGATATCGGATGGCAGACCAATAGAGCATGAAGCATTGTTTACATTTCATGGTTTTCGCTATATTCGTGTAACTGGTATGCCGGAAGCAAGAAAGGAAGACTTTACGGCTGTTTTACTGACAAGCCGGAAAGAAAATGCAGGAGACTTTGTATGTTCGGATGAACGCTTAAATCGTCTTTACCAGAATATTCGCTGGTCACAGTACAGCAATATGATGTCGGTTCCTACCGATTGTCCTTCCAGGGAAAAGGCCGGATGGACGGGAGATATTCTGATTTATGCGAGAACAGCAATGCTGAACGAACAGATGACGCCATTTTTGAAGAGCTGGCTACACTCTGTGCGTATGGATCAGACAGCAGATGGAACGGTTATGATTGTTTCGCCTTATATGCAGTTGTATGATGGTATGCTTCGTAATGTCTGTCAGACTTTTGGTGATGCGGATATTACCGGTGTTGCAGGATGGAGTGATGCCATTGTCTGGGTTCCATATGATATGTATCAGATGACAGGAGATACCAGTGTACTGACTGAAAACTATGATGCTATGAAAAAGTGGGCAGATAATATTATAAGAACTGCATCACAGAAGGAAGGAACCTGGGGTATTCCGAAGGAATATGATGAAAAAATATGGGATACAGGATTCCATTTTGGAGAGTGGCTGGTGCCAAGCAGACCGAATACAACTGGCGACCCGTATGGCATGTGTAAGGAGTCGGCGTTTTATATTGCCCCATTCTTTGGCTATATGACTATGGTTAAAATGCGGGAAATCTGCCATATTTTAGAAGATGAAGAGATGTCTTCCTATTATGGTGGGATTGCTGCGGAAATGAAGCAGGCAATTGTCGGGGGAATCATCCGCCGGGATATGCTGCCAGATTATCTGATGGGGGCGTATGTGCTAGCTTTTGCATTTGATCTTGTTCCGGATGATTTGAAAGAAGCTTATAAGGAAAAATTGATTTCTTTGGTAAAAAAGAATGGAAATTGTCTGGATACCGGCTTTTTAGCAACGCCGTATCTGATGGATGTGTTGTGTCAGTTGGGAGAAGAAAAACTGGCATATGAGATTTTGTGGCAGGATAAGAGACCTTCCTGGTTGTATGAGGTAGATCATGGAGCAACAACCATCTGGGAGGGCTGGGATGCAGATGATGCAAAACATACAGGAGCATATATCAGTTATAATCACTATGCATTCGGTTGTGTTTATGATTGGATTTGCCGTTATGTGGCTGGTATCGACACCGATACACCGGGATATTCCCATATTATCATCCGCCCAAATATGGATGACCGTTTGACACAATGCAAATGTACTTATGTCAGCGAAGCAGGACCAATTACAGTGGAATGGACACAGGATGTCTTGGATGTACAAATTCCATGTAATACGAGTGCAACAGTTTATTGGAAAGGACAGAAAAAAAATATCGGCAGTGGTAAGTATCGTTTTTAAAAAATAATGTATCAAAAATCAGCTTTTTACACAAACAGGTGTTAAAAAGCTGGTTTTTGCTTGTGTGAATTCTTACTTATTTATGGAAGGTGAATAAGAAAGAGAAGAAGATGGCTCAGCCTGTTGGATAAATTTGTCATAATAAAGAAGATTAGATATTGAATAAATTGGAAATTATGCTACAATTAATTATGTGCGACTTAGCACATGGAGTGGTGTATTTCATGCATTCGTATTTTGATACGGGTGAGTAAAACACAAAGTATTTTTTAGGAGGAAATAAAAATGGCAAACAAATGGGTCTACACCTTCGAAGAAGGTAACATGTCCATGAGAAACCTTCTTGGTGGTAAGGGTGCTAACCTTGCTGAGATGACAGAAATCGGTCTTCCAGTACCACAGGGTTTCACAATCACAACAGAGGCTTGTACTCAGTATTATGAAGATGGACGTAAGATCAACGATGAAATTATGACACAGGCTATGGAAGGCGTAGCTTGGATGGAGAAGGTAAACGGAAAGAAGTTTGGTGACTTGGAGAATCCACTTCTTGTATCAGTTCGTTCTGGTGCACGTGCTTCTATGCCAGGTATGATGGATACAATCCTTAACCTTGGTTTAAATGACGAAGTAGTAGAGGCTATGATCAAGGGAAATCCAGATCCTAAGTTCGAGCGTTTCGTTTATGATTCATATAGAAGATTTATCCAGATGTTCTCTGACGTAGTTATGGAAGTAGGAAAGAAGTACTTCGAACAGCTTATCGATGAGATGAAAGAAAAGAAGGGTGTTCAGTATGACGTAGAACTTACAGCAGCTGACCTTAAGGAATTAGCTGGACAGTTCAAGGCTGAGTACAAGAACCAGATTGGTGAAGAGTTCCCTTCAGACCCAGTAGAACAGTTAAAGCTTGCTATCGAAGCAGTATTTAAGTCATGGGATAACCCACGTGCAAACGTATATCGTCGTGACAATGATATCCCTTATTCATGGGGAACAGCTGTTAACGTAATGCCAATGGTATTCGGTAACTTAAATGATGAATCTGGTACAGGTGTTGCATTTACTCGTGACCCAGCAACAGGTGAGAACAAGCTTATGGGTGAGTTCCTTATCAACGCACAGGGTGAAGACGTAGTTGCGGGTGTTCGTACACCAATGCCAATCGCTCAGATGGAAGAGAAATTCCCAGAAGCATACAAGCAGTTCATCGAGGTATGTGAGACTCTTGAGAACCACTACCATGACATGCAGGATATGGAATTTACAGTAGAAAACAAGAAGTTATACATGCTTCAGTGCCGTAATGGTAAGAGAACAGCTCCGGCTGCTCTTAAGATCGCATGTGATCTTGTTGATGAAGGACATAAGACTCCGGAAGAAGCAGTAGCAATGATCGATCCTCGTAACTTGGATACACTTCTTCATCCACAGTTTGACGCAGCAGCTCTTAAGGCTGCAACTCCAATGGGCAAGGGCTTAGGCGCTTCTCCTGGTGCAGCTTGTGGTAAGATTGTCTTCACAGCTGAAGATGCAGAAGCTTGGAACGAGCGTGGCGAGAAGGTTGTACTTGTTCGTCTTGAAACATCTCCAGAAGATATCACAGGTATGAAGGCTTCACAGGGTATCTTAACTGTTCGTGGTGGTATGACATCACATGCAGCTGTAGTTGCTCGTGGTATGGGTACTTGCTGTGTATCTGGTTGTGGCGACATCGCTATGGACGAAGAGAACAAGAAGTTTACTCTTGGTGGTAAGGAATTCCACGAAGGAGATTACATCTCTATTGATGGTACAACAGGTAACATTTACGAAGGCGAAATCAAGACAGTTGATGCACAGATCGCTGGTGAATTCGGTCGTGTAATGGCTTGGGCTGACGAAATCAGAACTCTTAAGGTTCGTACAAATGCTGATACTCCAGCAGATGCTAAGAAGGCACGTGAGCTTGGAGCAGAAGGTATTGGTCTTTGCCGTACAGAGCATATGTTCTTCGAAGGCAACAGAATTGATGCATTCCGTGAGATGATTTGTTCTGATACAGTAGAAGAAAGAGAAGCAGCTCTTGAAAAGATCCTTCCATATCAGCAGGGAGATTTCAAGGCTCTTTACGAAGCACTTGAAGGATGCCCAGTTACCATCCGTTTCTTGGATCCACCTCTTCATGAGTTCGTTCCTACAGAAGAAGAAGATATCAAGAAGTTAGCTGATTCTCAGGGTAAGACTGTAGAGCAGATTAAGACAATCATCGATGGACTTCATGAGTTCAACCCAATGATGGGACACAGAGGATGCCGTCTTGCTGTTACTTATCCGGAAATTGCTAAGATGCAGACAAAAGCTGTCATCTGTGCAGCAATCGAAGTTCAGAAAGAACATGCTGATTGGGATGTTAAGCCTGAAATCATGATTCCACTTGTATGTGAAGTTGAAGAATTGAAGTATGTTAAGAAAGTTGTTGTTGAGACAGCTGACGCTGAAATCGCAGCAGCAGGCGTAGAATTAGACTACGAAGTTGGTACTATGATTGAGATCCCTAGAGCAGCTCTTACAGCTGATGAGATCGCTAAGGAAGCTGATTTCTTCTGCTTCGGTACAAACGACTTAACACAGATGACATATGGATTCTCTCGTGACGATGCTGGTAAGTTCTTAAATGCTTACTATGATGCAAAGATCTTCGAGAACGATCCATTTGCTAAGTTAGACCAGACAGGTGTTGGTAAGTTGATGGAGACTGCTATCAAGCTTGGTAAGCCAGTAAATCCTAACCTTCACATTGGTATCTGTGGAGAGCACGGTGGAGATCCTTCATCCGTTGAATTCTGCCACAAGATTGGTCTTGACTATGTATCTTGCTCACCATTCCGTGTACCTATTGCACGTTTGGCAGCAGCACAGGCAGCAATCGCAAACAAGTAGTCTGTGACGTGAATTTAAAAATAGGCGCAAAGCCTTGATTTTAGCGGGAATACGACAGTGTCGTGTTCCCGTTATTTTTATCAGTAAACATAAAGATACCCACTTATGTTTTGTATAAATGAATCTTAATTTAGTCAAAATGACTAAAATGACTAAATTAAAGCTATTGACGACCAAATTAAATCGTAATAGAATAACAATAAATTCATTATGTCATTTGTGAATAAAAAGACTAAATTAAACGAGCAATGAGGTAATTGGATGAGAGATTACAATTATAAAGGCAAATGGGAAAAACTACTGACTCCAGAAATAGTGAAAAAGCTCACTCTTATTCATGAGTTCAAAGGTGAACAGAGATTATTTATCGAAGCACACAAGGATGAATTAAAAGAATTGGTGGAACTTGCAAAGATTCAGAGTACAGAGGCATCAAATAAAATCGAGGGCATTTTTACCTCTGATGATAGATTTAAAAGCTTAGCACAGGCAAAAACAACTCCAAGAAATAGAAACGAGTCAGAGATTGCCGGATATCGAGATGTGCTTAATACGATTCATGAGAGTTATGAATATATACCGATTAGTGCTAGTTACTTTCTGCAGTTGCATCGGGATTTATATAAATTTGTTGCGAATAATGATGGTGGTAATTTTAAATCCAGTGACAATATTATTCGGGAAATGGATGTGGAAGGAAATGAGCGTGTAAGATTTCGCCCCGTACCGGCTTGGGAAACACCTGCCGCTATTGATGAATTATGCAAAGCATATGCGGAAGCAAAAGGGGAGATAGATCCGCTGATTTTAAATGCAATGTTTATTCTTGATTTCTTATGTATTCATCCATTCAATGATGGTAATGGAAGAATGAGTCGTCTTTTGACATTGCTTCTACTATATAAGTTTGGATTTATCGTTGGCAAGTATATCAGTATCGAAAAGATTATAGAAGAATCTAAAGAGACATATTACGAAGTGCTTCAGGATAGTTCTATAGGCTGGCACGAGAATGAGAACGATTATAAGCCATTTGTAGACTATATGCTCGGAGTCATTGTTAGCGCATATAAAGATTTCGAATCCAGGGTGAGTTTGGTGACAAACCCGAACTTTTCAAAATCGGATCGTATACGCGAGATGATAAAAAATCATATCGGTACGATTACGAAATCAGAACTAGTGGAGATGAATCCGGACATTAGTGATACGACGGTTCAGAGAACTCTTTCAGAATTATTAAAAAATGGAGAAATAAAGAAAATCGGCGGTGGTCGTTATACGAAATACACATGGAACACGGAGGAACAGTAAATGATTACAGGTGAGTTAAAAAATAAAATTGATGGACTTTGGGATGTGTTTGCTGCAGGCGGACTTGTAAATCCATTGGAAGTAATCGAGCAGATCACATATCTTATGTTTATTAGAGACTTAGATGATGTAGATAATAAGCGTGAAAAAGAAAGTGCTATGCTTGGCCTTCCATATCATAGCATCTTTGAGGGTGAAGTGAAAATCGGTGACCGTTCTATTGAAGGAACACAGCTGAAGTGGTCTGTATTTCATGACTTTCCAGCAGGAAGAATGTATACGGTAATGCAGGAGTGGGTGTTCCCATTTATTAAGAATCTTCATAGTGATAAGAATAGTGCATATTCCAAATATATGGATGATGCGATTTTTAAACTTCCGACACCACTTCTTTTATCAAAGGTAGTGGATTCTTTGGATGAAATCTATGAGATTATGAACGCTACACAGTCGTCAGATGTTCGTGGAGATGTATATGAGTATCTGCTAAACAAAATTGCATCGGCAGGAAGAAATGGTCAGTTTAGAACGCCTCGTCATATCATTCGAATGATGGTAGAGATGGTAGATCCAAAGGCTGATGATGTAATCTGTGATCCGGCGTGTGGTACTTCCGGATTCCTTGTTTCAGCTGCGGAGTACTTAAGGGAAACAAAAAAAGAAGAAATCTTTTTTGATAAGGATAAAAAAGATCACTACATGAATTCTATGTTCAATGGCTTTGACATGGATAGAACGATGCTTCGCATCGGTGCTATGAACATGATGACACATGGTATTGATAATCCGTTTATCGAATATCGTGACAGTTTGTCAGACCAGAATGCAGATCATGATAAGTATTCATTGATTCTTGCCAATCCACCTTTTAAGGGAAGTTTAGATGCGGATGCAGTTTCCGGAGATTTGCTTAAAGTATGTAAGACGAAAAAGACAGAACTTTTATTTTTGGCGCTTTTCCTTCGTATGTTAAAAGTGGGTGGAAGATGTGCATGTATCGTTCCGGATGGTGTCCTTTTTGGTTCATCAAAAGCGCATAAGGATATTCGTAAGCAGATTGTAGAAGAGAATCGATTGGAAGCAGTTATTTCTATGCCTTCTGGAGTGTTTAAACCATATGCTGGAGTATCTACCGCTATTCTTATCTTTACAAAGACCGGACACGGCGGAACCGATAACGTATGGTTCTATGATATGACGGCTGATGGATATAGCTTGGACGATAAGCGTACACCGGTTAGTGAAAATGATATTCCAGATATCATCGAACGCTTCAAGAACCTGGATAAGGAAACAGATAGAAAGCGTACGGATAAGTCATTTATGGTTCCAAAGCAGGATATTATAGATAATGATTATGATCTTTCAATTAATAAATACAAAGAAGTGGAGTATCAGAAGGTAGAGTATCCACCAACATCAGAGATTATGGCTAATATCCGTCAAATCGAGATGGAGATTGGCAAAGAGATGGATGAGTTGGAGAAACTTCTTAATCTTTAGAAAGGAAAAACAAGTCTTAATTAAATTCGGATTTGTAGGGATGATTGAAAACAGAATATATGTTTGACATAGATGCGGTTAGATGCTAGTATAATGATAAAGAAGGTGCTACCGATAGACGGTTAGCCCTGATACATGTGATTAAAAATAACCGCCAAGTTTTGTCAGGACAGGGCGGTTATTTTTGTGTCTTATCACTGCTCTTAGACCCAACGGAATAACCAAGAGCAAAGCAAGTAATACATAAGCTGATAATGGCTATAAATAGCTCCGTTGTAAGCATAAGCACAAACCTCCTCAAAAGATTTCCAGAAGTGGATTCCTATGTAAACACAGGCTATAACTCCTGTGGAGAAGGCTAACCGCCTACCGAATAGGGTAGCACCAAATATATTATAACAAACATATGTTCTGGTATCGAGCCTGCAAAAAATAACGAAAGATTTGTAGGGATGATGTAGATGAATGAATATAAATGTGCTCCACTCCGAGAGAATGTTGAGGAAATGTTCATCGGACCATTTGGAAGCAATTTGAAAAATGAATGTTTTGTTGATGAAGATGATGCGTACTGTATGGTATATGAGCAAAAGCACGCCATCCAGAAAACAATGGATGTGGAGACTAGGTATATTAATGAAAAAAAATATAATGAATTAAAACGATTTAATATTCATGGCGGAGATATAATTGTTAGTTGTAGAGGGACTATTGGAGAAACATTTATTGTGCCTGAAAATGCTCCGCTTGGTATTATGCATCCTTCTATTATGAAGATTAGATTGAAAGATGGTGTTTATGATAAATACTATTTTAATTTGCTATTAAAATCCCGATTAAAGCAGCATGAGGCTGAAGCGAATGGTAGCGGCGTAAAAATGGCAATTTCTGCTACTGAACTAGGGAGGGAATTGTTTCCAGTTCCAACAATGCAAGAACAGCGAAAAATTACAGATATTATCGCTGGAATTAGCAATGTAATTGAAAAAAGAAAGCAGGAATTTTCAGAATTAGACAACCTCATCAAAGCCCGATTTGTCGAGATGTCTAGTAAATGGAATGTTTATAAATTGCCATTATCGAATTTTCTTGAT